>NZ_JAPCJG010000002.1:0-964118 GCF_027707985.1 Aeromonas sp. QDB03
AACTCGGCCACCACGAAGGTGCTCTCGGGCAGGGCCCCCACCTTGACGGTAAATTGTAATCCTGTGCTGTCTGCCATCGCTGAGCGCCTCTGAGATGTCGTGTAGCCCCATCAGGCGGGGCACTGCAAGCCGGGTGAGAGATCCGCCATCGCCCCGGTTTTTCTGACACCATGGCTACCGCACGCCCTTGACGGCGCGCGGCAAGACGTAAACCCGGATTTTTTCTTGTACCCGCTCACGCGAGGCAAACGGACATAAGAAAAATGAGGGGGAAATAAGCTGACTCGGTTGAAAGCAACAGGCTAAGCGTTAAGAAAACAAGGGGCACCGCACGCAGTGCCCCCTGATGGGCAAGTTACGCCTCGATCGGCGCACGCCAGTCGTCTGCACCGGAAGTACCGGCAACGGTGTGTTCCCAATCGATTTTGCGGTAGGCCAGAGAGACCTGGATCAGCTGGGTGAAATCAGACTTCGCCGGATCCTGGCAGTGCGGCATCTGGCAGTCGATGTCAACGATGGTGGCATCGGTCAGCACGGTAGAGAAGAAGTGCTCCTGCTTGCCCTCGACGGAGGTGCGGTACCACTTCAGGGTCACTTTCGGCAGCATTTCGCCGGAGGCCAGGGAGTTGTACATCAGCGGCACGGCCTTGTTCAGCGCAACAGTGAACTTGAACGGCTTGTGGACACGCTGACCAGCAGGCTGACCGGATTGCGGGTCGGTCGGGACGGTCACGACGTGCTGGAACTCTTGTACCAGCATCTCGTCTTCGTGACCCTGCACGAAGATATTGCCGACGGAATCGGAAGTGAAGGCACCGGCGGTGATGTTGCCCTGAGTTTTACCTTCGATGCTGATATAACATGGAGTTGGCATGGGTATGCTCCTGATTGGTTGAACGGTAATGACACTCGACCGAATCCGTTAGCAGTGACCATGCCAAACAGTTTTTTCTTTAAAAAACAAATAATTAAAATAAACTCTCACTTGCACAGCCGCCATGCGGCGCAACAAGTTGCGTAGGTGGCACATAAAACTACACGACTTTGCACAACCAGCACCAATCACTGAATAAATGGCAATTCATTGCGCAGGGAAGAGTTTATCTCTACCCCTCACCTATTACCCGGCGATCTCTTACTGAAGAGAGGAACTTGGCCAATCAAAGCGTGGGCGACCAAAGACTCTCACCATTGGCAGAGAGAAACAGAAAGAAGCGCGCCAAGATGTCTTCGAAAAAGAGGTCTCTTAGCGCCAGCGTAATAAGGAAGAAGAGAGGCAACGTGGTGAGCGCACAGCTTAACAAGATGGGGCAGCTTGGTAACTTCCCCAGCATAAAGCCAAGACACCATACACAGCATCACCCGGCATCGAACCGACTACATGGCTTGGGCTCAATGCCCCTTACCATCGGCATCGGCATCGGCATCGGCATCGGCATCGGCATCGGCAGATAATCACTGGCCAGAAACGCAAAAGCCCGACTATCAGGTCGGGCTTTTAAATTGGGCAAGTGGATCAGGGTTGATTCGCGCCATTCGGAGACCTGCGGCCGTCCAGGCGGGCTACCCTGCCCGCAGGTCGAGCCTGGGTCAGAACCGGCTGTCTTCAGCCCATAAAGTAAAAGGGCCTGTCTTTCGACAAACCCTTTTACTTTATTTG
Source organism: Aeromonas sp. QDB03 (assembly GCF_027707985.1). Taxonomy (NCBI): domain Bacteria; kingdom Pseudomonadati; phylum Pseudomonadota; class Gammaproteobacteria; order Aeromonadales; family Aeromonadaceae; genus Aeromonas; species Aeromonas sp. QDB03. The sequence continues at coordinate 1,661 of NZ_JAPCJG010000002.1, forward strand.
GCGATGAAGGAAGAATGATTCGCCACTGCGTGGCTCACCCCTTCGGGGGCCTGCGCCGTTCATCACTGCAAGCTACTCTGCTCGAACCCGGTGAGGGTTCTCACCCTCCCTCTGTGGTCATCAGATTTGCTGTGCTCCCAGAAGCAAAAAACCGACCATCAGGTCGGTTTTTCAATCTGCACGCTGGGTCGGGATTGACTCGCGCCATCCATGGCGCTCGCCCTGCGGGCGGCCTCTGGCCGTCCAGGCGGACTATCCTGCCCGCCTGTCGAACCAGGGCCCGAACCGCGCCGCCCGTCACCGGATAAAGTAAAAGGGCCTGTCTTGCGACAGGCCCTTTTACTTTATTTGGCGGTGAGGGAGGGATTCGAACCCTCGAAATCACTCACTAAAACGTTGTGAATCAACCAGTTATGGTTAAAAGAAGACAAGATCGTGTCACAATTATGTGACATTGTCAATTGGCTCAGGCTTAAGTGACCTCTACAACTTCTCCGTGCTTTCTATTTCCCAGATCATATTGGAGGAAGTTCAAGATGCATCTCCTTATGCATAACGCCCGCTTGAAGCGTTTGTTATGTACTTAGAATAAGTAGACACCATATATACATGAATGTATATTCTATCCTAAATAACTTAACGAGATAACTGTCATGAGTGCTGGAATATTATTTGAAAACTGTATCAACTGTAGAGTAATAGGAGGCAGCATCAGTGGATTAGAAGCTGCTGTAGTCGCAAGAAACTCACAAGGGATTAGTGTCAAAGGTATGTTGATGAATACCAACACAGGTATCGATGCTGAAAACTGTACAGACCTGGACTTTGCAAATAATCAACACGGAAGCATTAAACAGGATTATTCATATTTGCAACATACAAACCAAAGAAACAATACCTACCAGCTATCTACTCCAATGCTTCATGCGCTCAATTACTTATCCGCCATGAATTATAATCCATACAAATAGGAGTCGTACATATGACAATGTTTAAGCTCAAAAATTGTGACAATGTCACGCTCACCAAAAACGAAACAACATCAACTGAATTTCTTGAAGCTGATAACACTACAAATATCATAGCTAGCGAAAATAAAGCAGGCTTCGATTTCACGAAAGACCTATTAATTAAAGAGCTAAATGAAATTTTAGACTCACTAAATGGAGTTGAAGGTGCGACTAGTTTAACAAGCAATATTGAAGACCTTACTGATGAATTAAACGAAGAAAAACCTACTCAAAGTAGAGTTAACAAATGGCTCACTCGAATTTCACAAACAGCGGAAACAGTTAAACTGTCTTCTGATACTTTAGAAAAAATCAGCTCCGCAATAGTATCAGCTAAATTATTTATGACATCGTTTAGCTAATAGATACAGCAATCATGGTCATTTATACTTAATGGCCATTACACCGAAGTGAATAAGTACATCACTTCGAATTGTGTGGTGACTGAAAGCCATCTGACATCAATTTTTTGTTATGCATTTTATATATAGGGCCGTAACTCTGGAGAGCCAGTCCATTGAAAACCATTGACTAATTTTTGAAATGACTCAGCAATAAGATCTAGTGTATTTTTGCTAATTTCAAACTCTTGATAAGAACCATCATCTATGGTGTATCCAAGTTTATTACCATTTAAGTTGCTGAGCACAAGAACTCCACCGCCTTCTGCTTTTATAAAACTGTTATCTATCGGCTTTAAGTCCATTTTTATTTTTTTTCTTACATCCGCTGGTTTTCCATAACCTCTGCTTCGGTCTTCGGAGTGTTGAGCACTATTGCGTATTTTAGATAATGTAGGAAGTTCATTTTCTAATTGTTGTTTTATAAACGCCACATGCTCAAGTTCCGTCTCCTCATAAAGAACAGATAAATATTTGTAGAATGCGTCTGCTGAAGATAAAAAGCTATGCGCATGAATAAATGGAAAACGATGCTTGTAACTTTTAGGTATATTTCCGGCTTTCAATTTTTCTTGTCGATAAAGTTTCTCCGTTTCTAAACGATGATGTTCATGCTCACTATAAAAATCATACTCACTAGCCAGCCCTCTACGGTAGTCTTGCTCTATACGCATACGTAATTGTCTATCTTGCTCCCATAAATTCCGATGAGATTCGGATGCGTAACCTTCTAATTCTCTATGCTGGCAATCGATAAACATCGTAAGTGCGATTGCCATGTCAATAATAGCTAAATCCATCGATGATATGAGATTTTTAACCTCAAATGCTTTGTCTTTATCAGGAAGTTCTAGCCAAGTACCGGGATATTCAATATTTACGATGAACATAATTACATCCTAAATGCATAACGCTTAGCTAATGGACTGCCGCAGCGTAGCGTAGGCAGTCCAGTGGAGGCCACGTTGTTTATGACCAGAACGAAATTAAGTAACTTGTTAGCTGTCTTTCTCATGCCAGGACTTAAATTTTCTATACACAAGCATATTTCTAATTTATTTAAGGCAGGACACCCCCTGAAAATATAAGGAAACTTTAATGCCAAGTCTCATCATAGGCCTACTGTGGGATTAAAATAAAGTGCCATCCTATAGATAGAAAAATACCGCCAATAATGGCGGCATTTGACCGTCTTTCCTCGATCGGTGGATGAACCCGAGCGCCCGAAGGCGCTGGAGAGACTGATCCTGCGCATCGTTCGAATAGTCAGGCTCCTGAGTGATCTGAGCGAGACGATCAACCAGTCGTCTGCCATTATTATCGAGCCCCGTAGACACATCGAGCAGTGATACTGAATAGTGAGAGTTGCAAGCCGATGCCAGCGCAGCAGCCAGCACCCCGCTGGATCCGGTGTGTGAGTGCTCTTCTAAGATTCCAAAATTTCATTCATAACCTTCATCTTTTTCTCCTATTTGGTAAAAGAATTCAACTGAACGGGTCACTTAGGCGCACCTAGCCGGTATCACGCAGGGTCTGATAGCAAAAATTAATATCAATTCTTATACTCATTAGCAAAACGTTGTGGTAACTCATTTGAAATACAAGCTTTGATAAGCTCATTTCCTTCCGTCATAAATGCAACGTTGAGATTTGAATAACTTATTATTTTCAGAGTGCCACCTGCATCTATGCTTGTGTAAGAAGGGTGGCCTAAATCTTCAATAATTTCACTTTCTGTTCTTGGTACTACATAAAAATCATTCGACCAATTTTTTTTAGGGTGCTCATAATTAATAAAAGCTTCGCGTGTCGGCATATATTTATTCCACACCCTGTCAAAGCAAATCGTCTTGACTCTGTACGTACCATCAGTCCCCTTACGAAGAGTTATATCATACCGACAAATATTAAGATCCAACTCATTAAGAGCTACAGCATAGCTTAATGTTTTAGTCTCACCATCAAACGCTTCTGGGCAATCAGACTTCCTACCAAATGCAAGAGACACATCTACCTCTCTCATATCTATCGTTATTTTTTGGCCTGCCACGAAAAATGACCGAAAAGGAGGCATGTAAACGGATAAGGCATATGCAGTTATAATTACAACTATACAAAAAACCATGATGTAATATTTGTATTTTAAAATATTGAATTTAATGAATTGCATGCAGGCACTCCATTTTAAAATGGTTAAAATAAATCAACTAAAAAACACCACTTTATATTCATAACTCCCGATTGTAAGGAATAGAGTTCTTGTCGATGCACGCATATACTCGTATGGCATGAACAGTTCAGTGCATTATTTCGAACTTGTTCCTACTTACATTTCGCATTTCCTTGAGCCAACAGATCACCCAGCTTTATGCTGCACCCGGTGCCAATGCCGAGCCCAACCGGCAGATTGCACGGAGTGTCTGTTTTGGCCCAGAAAGTTATTTGTGATACGCATATTCCTTAAAAGAGGCTCCTTTGCTATGCACCAATTGGCACAAAGATCGTTATCCGTAACGTACAGGGGCAACCGGGCCATACCAACGTCAAGCCACATAAGATCTACACCAATGAGCTCCAAAGGGAGTCATTTTGGTTTGCAAGCTCCAGTTAGGCTTTTAGCTGCTCTCTATAATGCCATGGCTACCGCCCCCGACTGACTGCGTTGTCAGGGTATTAGTATCGTCGTAGTCATTTGGGCGCTTGCTCATTAATTTTTCAACCATACCATGGTGTTACCACCATGAATATGAGCCATATCACGACTAAAACCAATATTGTCAATGAATCTGCTCTACTGCTTGGCATGGCTCGTGCTGTCTGATAATCACCAACAAGGGCACTGAGGGGTTGATATGGCTAATCTGCCGTTGAGCATTCAACGGCAATAAGAAAATCAGAGTCTCCCCCTGTTCGCGTTGTACAGCCTCTAGGTCCTAATTCACCTGCCGAGTTGTGATGGTGATCGGTAATCGTTATGGAGTGAGAACGGTTGTTGTGGTTGAGTATTGGTTAAGCAAGCCAAAGCCCTCTTAACCAGCCTCAAACCCTTGCCATGACTGCGTTTGATGTAATGGTGGTTAAGCGGTTAGGTGAAGTTGCTATAAAGCGCTGTGCGTGCTGGAGGGGCCCTTATCAAGGCTTACTCAGTGACTTTATATATAAATCACTTAATCAATTAACCAAAACCCACTGTAGGCCAGTAATGGCGCGGATTTGAGGCTGGTTAAGCAAGCGACATTGCACTTAACCCGTGCTTAACCACTTAATCACCTGCCCAACAGACAGGCAGAAAAAGCCCCGCCTTATCGGCAGGGCTTTAGAGTCACGCCTTGTCGGCTTTGCTCTTCTCTTTGGGGCTATCGACTGGAAGCTGGTACTCAGTCCGATTAGAACGCCCCCGGCGGCTCTGGAGCTTGCCCTCGCTCGCGAGCAGCCTGAGCGCCTTACCCCAGTTGCTCGCCATGCTCAGCTTCTCTCCATGGCGGGCGCACAGCTCGCTTGCAGTGAACCACTCAGTTGAGGGCAGCGAGCACGACAAGTGGCGATGGTAAATAACCTCATAGTACGCCCCCTTATCGGTGTGGGCATCGTTTACAGAGGCGGCCAGTGCAGCAGTCGCATCATCCAGAAACCACGTCGAGCCAGACTCATAATGGGCCAGAACTTCCAGCCAGAACTGGCGCAGTTGTTCAGGATCAGCCAAGGATAGTCGGCCTGCATTCCAGCTCCAGCCTAGGATCGCATTCAGGCGATCAACATCAGCCGCAGCGGCTAGCTCGATAACCGCAAATCGGGCGTTACCTGTCGTGTCTCTGAGAAAATCCGAGCCGTTAACCGTGGCAATAAATGCGGTCTGGCGCTTTTTAGTGGTCATGCTGCGGGCATAGGGCAGGCGGAAACAGTCACTCTCCCTTGTCAGGAAAGCTTTGAGTGAGCCAGCCTCATGCTTCGTCGTACTTTCCAACTCAGCCAGTTCCACAATCCACGCTGACACCGCGCGGCGTACATCATCCGGTTTGTCTGGATTGATGGAGCAATCAAGGGTCGAACCTGGCACCACGGCAGCCAGACGGCTCACCCACGCGCTTTTTCGATAGGACTGCCCCCCCGCCAACACTGGCACCAGTTTTGAGTGCCAGCGTGGTTGATACAGTGCTGCGACACACCCGACCAGCCATGCATGTAACACCGCTCTCGCATAGGCAGGATTTGCGGCATTGAGGGTAGCAATCACCGCATCGATGCGCGGTATCCCGTCCCACGGAGCCCCACGTTCGAGCCAGTGACGTACAGGGTGATAACTGTGGCGCTCACAAATCGCGATCAGGTGCTCCTCAATCGCCGCATCCGGCACACCTGCCAACTGGCAGGCATCAACCAGGGCTGAACGCTGTCCAGCCTCAGAGCCCCCCAGGCGCTCACAATCAGCATCCTCCAGTTCCGCCTCACCCGTCATCTCGTTGTAGCGCGGATACCAACCGTTGAATTTGATAAGGGCGAACAAATTCGCGCTGGTTTTGATGGGGCGGCCAGTAGGGCCCATGTCCGGCAGGGTCAGCAGCTCTCCCTGCATCACCGACCTGACAGTCTGCTGGGTCTGTTGTGTGGCAATGTCGTCGCTCTGACCGTCATATGACGGAATATCATGCCCCGCTGTTGTATTTTTATTATTTTTCATTTTTGTTGTCCTCGGCTTTATCGCCTGATTGTTGTTATATATAAGCCCTTGTCATTTTCTACTTTTTAATTTCGTGAGCAACCAGCATATTAACCGTCCCACTCAATTAAATCTAAACAGTTTTTATGAATGGCATTGCGTAATAAATATGGATGACCGTCACCGATATACGTATCAAGGTCGTTCTTCCTCATGCTTCGTCAGACTCCACCTTGACACATATATCAGGCTTCTCGGTCACTCCACATTTATCACTTCATGCCATCCATAAAAATGGATTCTCCACCCACTCCGTTCGCAAGCTCTCTACGGGGTTCCGGTCTCGTGCCTCGACACATCCACATACTTACGCACTTTTGTGCGCGTAAGTATGGTTTTAAAACGCGTTCTTACGTGGTATCCCGCCTCGCACTTACGTGTGTGGCACGTCGGTATTACCATGCTGTGTTTTGTCAATTCCCTCCCATTTTAAAATAATTGCATTAAGATAATTAGCCCTGAGTTTTTTGACTATGATAAATCATTCCCACTGGATTCATTTTTCCCTCTGCGTATAAATGCGGCCAATCCCCTACGCCCCACTGAGTTATTATTGACCTGATTTATTACCGGAGGTTTCTGTTTGATATAATGTGTGTTATCCGCTGATAGCTGACTGTGAGTAATCCGAATGCCGATCAGGTCTGCATCAGTGGGGCAACTCGGCAGTCGCCCACCCCTAGCCGATTTTCTATTGCCATAGCGGTCAACAGATGCTGTTGCCTGATGCCCCATCACATATGCAATACGTTGGCGGTCCAGCCCTGACCCCTTGAGCTCAGAACCGAGCTGGTGGCGCCAGCTATAAAATGTGGGTAGCGATTTACGCCTAGGCCATAGTTTTTTACCAGCGGCCCGCAGCCTGTCCTGCATCACACCGACATCTACCCGTTGTGCCTGCATGACACAATATTTGAGCATGCCAGAGTCAATGCCATCCAACAGCAAAATCCGGTCTGCTCCCCGTTTTCCATCATGGCTCCTTTTGGCTCCCATCACAATGAGCCGATTCCCATCCACTCTTAGCCCTGCGAGTTCAGCGGGCCTAATGCCTGTGTTTTTAAATATAAGGATGGTAGAAACCATACTAATATCACCACGCTGATTGAAATATAAAATAAGCGCGGCCTCATCTGTCGGATTGATAGATCTAACTCGGGGCTGTCTGGATTTCACTGATAATTTACTACCATATGCTGTCACTGGATTTTTCGTCCCCCTAATGCGCTCGGCAGCATCAACATAGCCCAGCGTATTCTGGTGATATACCAGAGCGCATCGTAGTCGCTGCCAATACCCAGGACGATAATTTGGTGCACATGTCAGTAACTCATGAGCGATATTTTTTGCAGTGAGTGGCAACGATTTATTCTCTAGGCGTTGATAAAAAAATCTAGCCAATTTCGTATATTCAAGCTCAGTCTTTTTTGTAGTCATATATCTCCCAGAGCTCTTCTCGGCTCCTATTTGAAAATCGTATATATTAATGCGATGATAAAGATTATTTTCAATATATAGGACAGCAACACACGTAGCATGTATGGCATAGTGGTACGCTAACAATATTATTAAGTTAAAATAGAGCTGTAAAAATTATATCGTAAACTGGTTGCTAGTAAAATGAGATTGCTTGAGTTATAAAATTAAATTTTTCGCGTCAACCCCCCAGCGCTGGCTCAATTTATGGATGGCCATCATCCGCGGATTTCCCATCGATGATATAGGCACGCTATTAACTGACACATCCTGTGCTCTCGAACCGTTATCGTCAATGGATATACAATCTGTGCTGTTCTTCACATGGGACTGAACTATCGTAGCCGAAGCTGTATTCATACCGCCATGGAAGCAACGGTTCAGCACTGTATGCTCAACAGCATCGTAATCAGGCGCGTCCTCGACAATCCATTTTCCGTAATGCTTATATATCATGGCGGTACTAGTGAGCCCCATTTTACGAGCAATCCGCTCTACAGATACTCCCGCAGTGAGCATCTGACTCGCATAGGTGTGGCGGAACTGACTCGGCCCTCGATAGCGCACCTCAACTCGTTCACAGTAAGGCCTAAAAAATATCTCCCGAAACTCATCGACAGATACATAGGGTCTGCCCTCCTCCTGCGAATACGCCAATAGTGTTCGATACATCTGTACAGTCTTTTTATTATCCTCCTGTAATGCTGTAATTAACTGCGGCTGTCTGTTATGGGCATGCTCAACCAGTGCTCTGGCAGCTCTGAGAGTCCAACCACACAGTTCAATTACTCTTTTTGACTCTCTGGTTTTTGGGATTTTGAATGCCTTATCTACCAGCGCTAAATCGATAAATAGCCGTTGCTTATTCAGGTCAATGGACTCTACAGTGAGTGCCATGAGCTCGCTAATCCGCAGCCCAGTACCAATTCCCAGCGTGATTAATGCCACCTCCATTGGATTACACTCCTCACCGCTCATCAATGCCTGTATTTCACTCTGTAAAAATGGGTCAGGATCGTTAGAAGATGTTTTATAGGTTTTGATATTTTGTATCGGACTCATGGCAATCAGTCTATCGTCCACGGCTCGTGTGAAAATTTGCCGCAGGATCGAGAGATAGTGATTTACGGTTTTGTTATTGTATTCACGATGCAATTTAGCCAAAAACAGCCCCATATCTGTTGCCGTTACATCAGTAAGCCTCTGTCTACCAATCCATTGTTTCAACTGCTCTGATTTTCGACGAAACGCCTTAAATGTCGCCGGCGCATATGTCGGTTCCATAATAAGCACATTATTGTTGAGAGCCATTTCAATCGTCATCGCCATCCTGTTTTTTTTATATGCCATTAACCCCGTCCTCATGTCATTTGCGGTGAGGCTAACCGCACCACAACGACATGTCAACACGTTTCTTTCATATTTTTTACGGCCTGTCAATATTAATTTTTATAAATATTTTCAGAGACATTGAAACCGGCCATTAGATATTTTAAATATTCTTAAATTACCACAGGAGATAATGCTGAAATAACAATAATCTTATTCTGGGAGGTGGGCGCGAACAAATTTCAGCTCATCAGAAAAATCTAATTGCTCCACCACTGTCTGCAAACGCTGCACTGTGGATTTTTTGCCATAGTGGCGATAGGTAAAACCAATTTTGCTGTGCCCTGCTAGGTCAGCTACCGCGTGCTCGGGCGTGTCCAGCTGTTGCAGCTCATCAATAACGGTATGGCGGAACCCGTAGGCAGTGGGGCGCTGCCCCGCCACAAAACCCAGTTTGCTCAGGTAGCGAGAGAACCGGCACTCGAAATTTTTGGTCCATTCACCAAACTCTCCTGTGGCTGTGCAACTGAATAGCTGCACGTGGCCCTGCTGACGCCGTAATGCGGCATAATGCAGGAACCCCAGCGTAATCAGCCTGCTGTGGATAGGCACTAGGCGTTTGCTGTTGTCGGTTTTGACCGATTGCGCTTCTCCCTCGTTGGTAATGCTGAGGCAGGCGATATTATCCTGGGTCACCACATCACTGACGCGCAGCTGACAGACTTCCGCTGGCCGAGCCCCCGTGTGCAGCAGTAGTAGAGGTATCCAATAGTCATCCACGTTGCTATACGCATGTTGGGTGAAATTCTCCGAGCTGAGCAAAGCCCTGATCTGGTGGCGCTCCCAGCGCTGCCGTGGGGTTGGCTGAGCATGTTTAATTTTGACTTGGTCAAATGGATTTTTAGCCGTGTATTCCATCTGCACAGCAAAGCTCAGCATCTGGGCGCAGGCCGCCTTGTATTCACGTACAGTCTTTAGACCCTTGCTGGCCGCCAGATCCTGCACAAACTGATCTACATGCCTGAATTTCAATGACTGTACGAAGGAGCCACCACCAACCGCTTGGATCAGTGTTGCCGTACGAGTCTTGAGCTGCTGGAGCGAGCGTGGCGAAATTTTTTCATTCGATTTGCGCTCCAGAAACTCACCCTGCAACTGGCTCATGGTCCTAGGTACTGTACCAGCTGACTCATGATGCTGACGCGGTACAAGAGGCGGCTGTATCTGCGATACCTTCATTGGAGAGTCGCAGCAGGGCGCCGATGACGCATCATAGGGCTGACTATCAGGGATTAGAGATGGCTGTATAAGCTCGTCACCAGAGGAGAGTAGTTGTTGACGTAAGCGGGCCAGATCCGGCGCGATAAGGTCTCGAAAGCGGGTTATGGGCTGATGACTATCGGTATTCAAGAGTGAGGGCAATCTGCTCATCAGCAGCTTGATACCGTGGGCAGCCACCAAATTGCGTAGCGTGGCTTCACTGCGCACCTTGGTAAGCAGGGATACCCTGATCTCTAGTGGGCAGCCTAACTGGCGGAGGGATTGGGGAAACGGAATGCGGGTGTAGTAGTTCCCGTTTCGGTTTTTCAGCAGGTAGCTCGACATGATAGTGACACCTCATAGTGACACTGGCATTTTCGCTTCTCCTGAAACGAAAAAACCCCATGAAATTCATGGGGTTGATTCACTTTCAATTTGGCGGTGAGGGAGGGATTCGAACCCTCGATACGTTGCCGTATACACACTTTCCAGGCGTGCTCCTTCAGCCACTCGGACACCTCACCAAATTTTGGTCTGTTGTTTAACGTGCTCAGCCAGCACGGTGTTCGCTGCGCCGTTGCGCTGGAACGGGGCGTAATTTAGGGGAAAGCCCCGCCGGCGTCAACGGCTTTTTGCATCAGGCGATGCCGTTCGCACATTTAACGCACAAATCAGTGCACAGACTCCGGGGCAACCTGGATTTCCGGCAGATTCAGGAAGCCCAACCGCTCGCATTCGGAGACCACTTCATGGGTGGTGGCGATGGTGCTTTCAACGAACAGCAGGAACTGCTCGACCGACAGACCGGCCTTGGTGAAGACGGTGTGGCCCACCACCAGACGCGGCAGGTTGTCATCGATGATGTCGAGGAACACCTTGAGCGACGGGTACTGCATGTTGAGACGACCCAGTTCGGCCACCAGCGGCAGCAAGGCGGAGGGACGCACCTCCAGCTCGGATGAAAACAGCAGCCCTTCCTCTTCGACGAAGATCCGGCTCTCCTGAATGCCTTCGACGGACTGCAGAGAGACAATGTGGATACCGTGGCACTGATCACAGACGTAGTGCTCGATACGAGCCTGCTGCAACCAACGCATTATCATTTCGGAGCTGGGGATATTCATCATTTCCACGACACAATTGGGATCAAGGGGCGCAGTCTAAACCAATTTTCCGGCAACCAAAAGCGCACTGGCCGGATAAGCACATGCCTCGCTTCTTTTTGGCAAGCCGCCTGCATATACTCAGCCCATTCCAGCGCCACACTCGCCCCACAGGGGGCTAAATGACCATCCAAGAAAAGTACCGCCTGCATCTGAAATCCCTCTCGGATGAACTCTTGATCCTGCAAAAGCCCATCCGCATTCTGGATGCCATCAAGTGGCCCCGTCACCTGCAGGCCGACTTTCTGGCCAGTGGAGGACGTACGCTGCCGACCGTCGACAAAGCCTTCTATGATGGCCTGCCCCTCGGCTTCGATCCTCGCAACAAGTATCTGGAGCTCAAGGAGCTGCGGGACAGGATCCGCCGCCGGCTCGGCCCCCAGGACGAGCTTGGCCGCATCCTGCAGGAGACGGTGGATCAATACATGGTGGTCATCGAGATGCTGCGCCAGCGCGGCCAACCGGACTTCCTGCGCTACAGCCAGCTGCTGTACGGTTCGGCCGGCGATCACCTGCGCGGCGATCGCAAGACCCTCAAGGAGCTGGGCGCAAGGCTGTGCGATATCTTCTCCCTGCCCGGCGCCCGCCACCTGGTCCGCCCCTACCCCAAAGAGTTCGAGGGAGAAGCGGCTGTGGCCAAATTGCAGGGCAAGCTGTCGAGCTATTTCAGTGACGGCACCGTGCAGGTCAAGCTGAGCGATGGCATCGTCTCGGACGCGGCGGCCGGCGGCGATTACATCAAGCTCAACTCCCACGCCCGCTTCTCCGAGCTGGATCTGCAGGTGCTGGAGGTCCATGAGGGCTGGGTGCACGTGGGCACCACCCTCAACGGGCGCCAGCAACCCTATGCCACCTGGCTCAGTGCCGGCTCGCCGCGCATCACCGCCTGCCAGGAGGGGTTGGCGGTGCTGATAGAAACCCTCACCTTCAGCTCCTTCCCGGACCGGGCCAAGCGCATCTCGGATCGGGTGATGGCCATCGACATGGCGGAGCGCGGCGCCGACTTCATCGAGGTGTTCCAGCACTTCGTAGGCCAGGGCACCAGCGAACACGACGCCTACAAGATCACCCAGCGGGTGTTTCGCGGCGGCATGGTCGAGGGGGGCGCCTGCTTCACCAAGGATCTCTCCTATGTGAAGGGCTATGTGGAGACGGTCAACTTCATCCGCAGCGCCGTGCTGGAGGGGGTGCCCGAGATCCTGCCCATGTTGTTTGTCGGCAAGGTGACCCTGGACGACATCCCGGTGCTCTATCAGCACTATCTGGAGGGGCTGATCAGTGCGCCCCGTTATCTGCCCCCCATGTTTCGCGATCTCACCGGCCTCTACGTCTGGTTCGGCTTCGCCTCCGGCATGTCGCTGGTGGATATCGGCCGGGTACAGCAGCACTTTCGCCAGCTGTTCCACCGCCTGCCGGTGGCCGATCCCATCATAGCCCCCGTCGACATCGAGATTGACTGAACCGCCAGCAACAAAAAAGGCGTCAGATTGGCGCCTTTTTCTATCCACTCATCCCGATGAAGAGGAGGTTATTTGAAGGCCCGTCCTTCCAGATAGTGTTTGCGGCACAGAGAGACATAACGATCATTGCCGCCGATCTCCACCTGTTCGCCATCGCGCATCACCTGGCCTGCTTCATTGACCCGGGAGTTCATGTGCGCCTTGTTGCCGCACCAGCAGATGCTTTTCAGCTCCTCGAACTTGTCGGCCAGGCAGAGCAGGTGGTAGGAGCCGGGAAACAGCTCGCCGCGAAAATCGGTCTTGAGGCCGTAGGCGATCACCGGAATGTCCTGCTCATCGACGATGCGGGCCAGCTGATAGACCTGCTCCTTGGTCAGGAACTGGGCTTCATCGACGATGAACACGTCGATGTGCCGCTCGGCATGACGGGCTTTTACCATCTCGAACAGATCGCAGCTATCGCTGAACACCTCGACTCTCAGCTCCAACCCCACCCGGGCACTGATCACCCCGACCCCGAAACGGTCGTCGATGGCGGGTGTCATGGCCAAGGGATGCATGCCCCGCTCCAGATAATTGAAGTGCGCCTGAATGAGCTGGGTCGATTTGCCTGAATTCATGGTGGCAAACTTGTAGTGCAGTGAAGCCATGGTACTGTTCCGAAACTGAATTTATGGGGCGCATGCTAACCAAAGCCCCCAACAAAACCAAGGGGCCTGGCGGCCCCTTGTTCTTTTTATGCGATGGCCAGGTCCGCTTGGGACCTTGCCTTGCGCAAATGGTAGCTGGAGAAGATGACGAACCAGAGCGCACTGACGCTGAAGCCTGCCAGCACCGAGTGCATCAGCCCCATCACCAGATAACCGAGGGCGGCACCAAAGGCGATGGCCAGGGCATAGGGCAGCTGGGTCATCACGTGGTCGATGTGGTGGCAGCCGGCACCGGTGGCCGACAGAATACTGGTGCTGGAGATGGGCGAGCTGTGATCACCGAACACGGAACCGGCCAGAACGGCGGCCAGCATCGGCAGCATCAGCGTGATGTCACTGGCTGCCGCCATGTCGCCGGCCAGCGGCAGCATGATGCCGAAGGTACCCCAGCTGGTGCCGGTGGCAAACGCCATCGCGCAGGAGAGGATAAAGACCACGGCAGGCAGCACTTCGATGGGCAGGTTGCCGTTGGCAAGCGATGCCAGGTACTTGCCGGTCTCGACGTCACGCACCACGGCGCCGATGGTCCAGGCAAACAGCAGGATGTTGATGGCCGGCAACATGGCCATGACCCCTTGCGGCGCAGCCTTGATCCAGTTCTTGGCGCCGAGCTTGAGACGCATGGCCAGACCGATGGAGACCACCAGACTGCACAGGGCGCCATACACCAGGGACGAGCCGACGTTGGTATTCTCGAACGAGCCGAGCACGCTGAACGGCTCGCCATTGGCGGCCAGCACGGCCGCGCCGGAGTCAATCATGAAATAGACGGTGGCCGCGGTCAGGGTCAGGATCGGCAGTACCATGTCGATCATGCCGCCGTTGCTCTCCTCCGGGCTCTCCATGTCCAGGCCGATGGGGCGCCCCTTGGACTCATCCCACAGCTTGCCTTCCAGCGCCCACTGCTCGTGCTGACGCATCGGACCGATGTCGAGCTGGAACGCGATCACCACCAGCACCATGATCAGAGTGAACACCGCATAGAGGTTCATCGGGATCATCTCGACGAAGGCGGAGATGGGGCTCTGCCCGGTGATACCGTGAGCCGCCATGATGCCGCCGACCAGGGCGATGATATAAGCACCCCAGGAGGAGATGGGCATCAGCACGCAGACCGGTGCGGCGGTGGAGTCCAGCAAGTAGGCCAGCTTGGCGCGGGAGATCTGGAAGCGGTCGGTCACCGGACGGCAGATGGCCCCCACCGACAGGCTGTGGAAGAAGTCATCGATGAAGAAGGCAAAGACCATCATGCCGGTCAGCGTCTTGGCCCCCTTGCGGGTCTTGGCGCGCTTGGCGGCCCACTCGGCGAAGGCACGGGTCGCACCGGAAACGCTCATCAGGCTGATGAGACCGCCCAGCAGCAGCATGAACAGCAACATGTTGATGTTGTCACGGTTGAGTGCCCCGTCGACCCAGAAGATCTTGAGCACAGTGTTCAACATGTAATGCAGGGAATCGAGGGGAGAAAACTGGTTCAGCAGCAAACTGCCAGTGACTATGCCCACCCCCAGCGACAGCAGGACGCGGCGGGTCAGGATTGCTAGGGCGACGGCCAGCAGGGGTGGAATGATTGACCAACCGGAGTCGGCGTAGTGAATGATGTCCATGATCTCTTTGCACCTAAAGACAGCAGGTGGAGATCTACCGAGAGGATAAAGAAACAAAACCCATGGGGAGGTAATACTCCTCAGCCCCTTCAGGTAGCGCTCCATAGTGGATGACTATGGCAGTCCTGCACCTATTAGATGCAGAACCAGCAGCCCGGTATGATGGCCTGGCCACTTCGGCGCTGACTCCTTTCCTCGTGCATCACAGGCATCACCCTCCGCACAAGTAGTCATAGGCAGCGCGCCTCTACTTAAAGGTATTCGAGGCACATTTTATCGTGCCGGCACGTTATAGCAAGTTTTTTGATTAAATCACCAAATGGCGTGGCTTAAAATGGCATAGTGGTAGTCAAATGGTGCAAACATTATGATTTTGTCGCTATTTTCATCTATCAAGAACTCAGTCGAGTATGTACGTTGCCAATATTGCTGAATCGGGCCTGAATCCAAAATAGATCACTTAATTTCCACTATGAATTTATTAATTCAGCTGACTTGACTTGATCATAAATGGCCGTATAAATTAGCCAAAATTACTATATCTATTTAATTCACTCTTTTGCTCGCGTGGTGAACACTATGAACGAATTTTTGAAAGTCCTGCTGAATGTCCGTAGCCTGCGTGCCGCTTGCCGTGAGCTGACGCTGGAACAATTGGAAGAAGGTCTGGAAAAGCTCTCCGCTATTGTCAGCGAGCGCCAGCAGGATGAAGCCGCCGAGCGTCAGGCTCGCGAAGAACATCTGCGTAAAATTAACGAATATGCCGAAATGCTGAAAGCCGCCGGCATCGATCCGGCCGAATTGGTTGGCACCGTGGCCGTTGAACCCGCCAAGGCCAGCAAGGGTAAACGTGCTCCCCGCCCGGCCAAATACCGTTATATGGACAACGGCGTGGAAAAAACCTGGACCGGCCAGGGCCGCATGCCTTCCGTGATTGCCAAGGCCGTTGCCGAAGGTAAATCCGTCGAAGAATTTGCCATCTGATAAAGCCACACAGGCGCAATAAAAAACCTCGCATCGCGAGGTTTTTTATTGTCTGTAGCCTGGCTATCAGCCCCGCTCCGCCGCCTTGACCCAGAGCACTTCTGGGGTCGCCGTACAGGCCAGCAGGTAACGGGCAATAGTAAAGAACCAGTCACTCAGCCGGTTCATGTAGGGCAGAATGGCCGGATTGAGCTGCTCGCTGCGGCTCAGGGTCAGCAGCAGTCGCTCGCAGCGCCGGGTGAGGGTTCGTACCACATGGGCTTGTGCCGCCGCACGGGAACCACTGGGCAAAATAAAATTGCGCAGCACAGGTAAATTGGCGCTGTAGGCATCAATTTGTTGCTCCAGCCGCAAGGTCCACTCATTATTCACCTGCCAGATGGCAGCTTCCTGAGCGGCGCTGGAAAATGCCAGCTCCCCGCCCAGATCGAACAATTCCTGTTGCAATAATAACAAGTCAGCCAATAATCCGGTTTCGGCCGCAGGCACCTCGGCAATAAGAAGACCTATATGAGAATTTAATTCATCAATATAACCATAGGTTTCTACCCGCATATCGTCTTTGGCCAGTTGCAGCCCATCGGCCAGGCGAGTCATGCCCTTGTCGCCCTGCCTCGTATATATCCTCATACCGACATCCTGTTAATAATGGGAACAATCATGGATTCCATCCCGTTGAGCTTGATTTCATAGGCCAGCGCCAGCGTTTGACCCAGTGAACCGGCGGGAAAACCGGTGCGGGCCAGCCACACCAGATAAGGCTCCGGAATATCGATGATGCGACGTCCCCGATATTTGCCATAAGGCATCTTGTTGGCCAGGGACAACAATACCCGCTCGTCGGACAACCACTCCATCTCAATCGATATCCAGATATTTATGGGTCTGGATGGAGAGCCGCCAATTGCGGGCAATGCAGGTTGCCATCGCCAATTGAGTGGCCCTGGGTTTCTGGCTGATGGGTTGCAGCGCGATCACCACGTTTTCACGCAAGCTGGCGGTGGCCAGCAACGCATCGAGCTCCTCCACATGGCGCTCGGTGGCCACCGGATGCTTGATCTCGTTGGCTCGCTCGAGGGCAGAGACCAGCACCGGCAGCCCTCCCTTCATATTGATTTTGGGGGATACGGTGACCCAGGTCTGCTCATGGGTCTGGATCTCGCTGGTACCGCTGGTTTCGATCTGCACCTGATAACCCGCCTCAATCAGGGCGGCAGAGAGATCCTGCAGATCATAGAGGCAGGGTTCCCCACCCGTGATCACCACGTGACGCGCCTGATAACCAAGCTGCTGGAAGCTGGCCAGGATCTGCGCCGTGCTCATCTTGCTCCAGCCATCGGATTCGTTGGAGCAGTCGAGTACCGCCTGTACCCCCACTTCACGAGCCGGATCAACCACCCAGGTATGACGGGTATCGCACCAGGGGCACCCCACCGGGCAGCCCTGCAGGCGAACGAAGATGGCGGGCAGGCCGGTGAAGACCCCCTCCCCCTGGATGGTCTGGAATATCTCGTTGATTGGGTAGTGCATCTTGGTCACGGCTGGTTGCAAAAGTCGCGGATTATACCCCAAGCATGGCCGAGACGCAGGTTCAGCATCCGCTTTTCTCGCCCAGCCCGGTTTTTTGGTGCAAGCGTGCCGTCACGCCCGCCTTGTCGGCCAGGTACTGCTGCAGGCCGCGGCTGCGCAGATCGCAGGCAGGACAGGCACCGCAACCGTCGCCGGCAATGCCGTTGTAGCAGGTGAGCGTTTGCTGGCGCACGGTGTCGAGGTGGCCGTAGTGATCCGCCAGTGCCCAGGTCTCGGCCTTGTCGAGCCACATCAGCGGGGTCTCGAAGCAAATGGCGCGATCCAGCCCCAAGGAGACTGCCTGATTGAGCGCCTTGACGAACTCGTCACGGCAATCGGGATAACCGGAGAAATCGGTCTCGCACACCCCGGTGATCACCGCCTCGGCACCCACCTGATAGGCGTAGATAGCGGCCAGGGTGAGGAACAGGATGTTGCGGCCCGGTACGAAGGTATTGGGCAGGCCGTTGTCCTGCAGCTCGAAGCTCACCGGGATCTCGTCCCGGGTCAGGGCCGAGATGGCCAGCTCGCCCAGCATGGTCACGTCCATCACCTTGTGGGCGGCGATGCCGAGCCCACTGGCCAGACGGCGCGCCGTCTCGATCTCTTCCCGATGGCGCTGACCATAATCGAAGGTGATGGCGTGCACCTCGTCATAACGGGACAAGGCCTGAACCAGGCAGGTGGTGCTGTCTTGACCACCACTGAATACCACGACGGCTTTTTTCACGAATAACTCTCCTCTGGGCAGTTCAACTGCGCCGGCCCTGGGCAAAATCATGCCACTGCCGGTTCAAATGGGTAAAAAGGGTCATCAGCGGGGCGAAGCGATCGGGCGCCCTCTCCCACTGCGACAACAGATGGTAGCCCGCTTCCAGGGTCGACAGCGCCTCTCCAAACGGCTTCTTGCGAATGGAATATTGCCCCGCGACGGCGTCCAGCTTTATCCGCGGCAGCTGCTGCAACTCAGGGTTGCTGTGCAGCATCCGGTAGGCCTTGCGCCAGGTGCCATCGAGCAGCAAAAAACAGACCCGGCGAGCCGGCTCAGCCGTCTCCCTCTCCCGCACCCTGGCAAGCGAGATGGCCTCCTCATCCGGCCACAGCAGATAACACTGCAGCGCGGGATCGGCCAGCAAGGCCGCCAGCTCGGGAGCGTCGGCCACCTGTTCGCCCACATGCAGGCGGGCCTGCGCCAGCGAGGCGGCCAGCAGGATGGCGGTTCCCTTGGGATGCCCGACTTCGCTCGGATGCTGCAAAATATGAAGAGGGGCGAGATGCGGCACCTGCCGAATATAATCACACAGACAGGCTTTGAGGGCTCTGGTGCAACGTGTACAGTAGCGGCTCTTGTTGTCGTCGGACTGTTTCATGTTGTCAGAAAAATCAGGATTGCTCTGGGTCATCACGCTTTCACTCGCCAGTTTGCTGCTCTTTTTCATCGTGCCGAATCACCAGCTCTCCTTCGATCGCACCCTGATAGCCCAGGGTGAAGGGTGGCGCATCATAACAGGCAATCTGGCCCACACCAATCTGTGGCACCTGCTGCTCAATCTGAGCGGGTTGTGGGTACTTTACAGCCTGTTTCGCGAATACCTGACCGGTTGTCGGCTGCCGCTGCTGTTGCTGTTGCTCGGCGCCGCCGTCGGGTTCGGTATCTGGTGGTGGTGTCCGCAGACCCAGTGGTACATGGGATTGTCGGGCGCGCTGCACGGCCTGTTCGTCTGGGGCGCGCTGCAGGATATCCGCTATCGCCGCTACTCCGGCTGGTTGATGCTGGCAGGGGTGGCGATCAAGCTCGGGGTGGACTTCTACAGTGCGGGGGAAAGCCCGGTGTCCGCCCTCATCGGCGCCAGGGTACACATTGAATCACATCTGATTGGCTCAGGCGCCGGCCTGTTGCTCGGCCTGCTCCCGATCACCCTGCGTGAGCCCGCTCCCAAGGAGTGAGCCGCCCCTGATGCAATGCCGGCCCCATCGGGCCGGCATCCTGTCCGTTATCGATTTGCCAGCTCTGCGTTGATACCTGCCAGCATGGCGGCAGGATCGGCCGCCTGGGTGATGGGGCGGCCAATCACCAGATAGTCGGCCCCCGCCTCCACCGCCGCCAGCGGTGTCATGACCCGGCGTTGATCCCCGGCAGCTGAACCAGTGGGACGGATCCCCGGCGTCACCAGCTTGAAGTCAGCGCCGAGCAGCGCCTTCAATTCACGCGCCTCTTCGGCGGAGCAGACCACCCCATCGAGCCCCGCCTCCTTGGTCAATTTGGCCAGCCGGATCACCTGCTCGGCCGGGCCGACAGTGAGCCCCAGCGGCGCCATGTCGGCCTGCTCCATGCTGGTCAGCACGGTCACCCCGATAAGCAGCGGCGCCTTGTCGCCATAGGGCAGCAGCGCCTCCTTGGCGGCCCGCATCATCCGCTCGCCACCGCTGGCGTGCACGTTCACCATCCAGACACCGAGCTCGGCACTGGCGGCCACCGCCTTGGCGACGGTGTTGGGAATGTCGTGAAACTTCAGATCCAGAAAGACATCAAATCCCTTGGCAACCAGCTGACGCACGAACTGGGGACCAAACAGGGTAAACATCTCCTTGCCTACCTTGAGACGGCACTGGGCCGGGGAGATACGTTCAATGAAGGCGAAGGCATCGGCCTCGTGCTGATAATCCAGCGCAACCAGTACTTTGGGATCTAGCATCTCACTTCCTATCGATGGTTATTCGCCGCCCGGAGCTTGGCCCCGGCTCGACCTGAAAACACCAGGCCGCAGCAGCCTGGCTCATGATCTTGTGGTGGCTCTTACTCCCCGTCCAGGCCGCGGATCGGCTTGATGGATCCCCACTGACGGCAGGAGGGGCACTGCCAGAACAAGGAGTGGGTGGCAAAACCGCACTGCCGGCACTTGTGGGTGGATTTGATCTTGATCTGCTCGCCAACCAGCTGCTGCAAGAGCTCAAGGCTCTCCTTGGCGGGACCCTCCTCAGCGCTTGCCAGCTGGAAACCCACCAGCTGATAGAAGCCCTTCATGGAGGGATGACGGCGCAATTGGCGCAGCACCAGCGCACGGGCCTGACTCAGACCATCGCGCTCCTCCACCAACTTGGCCAGTGCCAGGGTCACGCTGACGCCGGCATGATCCTCCACCGCCTGCTCCAGCAGAGGAATGAGATCGTGGGCACGGCCAAGCCGCTGATAGCACTCGTTGAGGGAGGGAATGGCTTCTGAGGCAAAGTCGATATCCTGCTCGAACACCCGCAAGAGCTCCTTGCTGGCCTGCTCGTACTCCCCTGCTGCCATGGCCAGCTCCGCCAGACGCAGGCTGGCACGGGCACAGGCGGGGTTGACGCTGAGCGCCCGCTTGAGCTTGGCAAGCCCGGCGGATTTGTCCCCTTCACGCAAGGCGCTCTCTGCCTGCTCGCAGTAAAAATGGGAAATGGGTTCGGCCAGCTTCTTGCCCTGAAACTTCTGCAGCCGTACCGCCACGTCGATGGCCTTGTCCCAATCCCGCAGTTGCTGATGAATGATCAACAGCTGGGCCAGTGCCGTCTCTTCATAGTCGCTGTCATCACACAGCTCGTTCCAGAGCGCCTCGGCCCTGTCCAGCAGACCGGCAGCAAGAAAGTCGCGTGCCAGTTCCTGCAACGCCAGCTGGCGCTGTTCCCGGGTCAGCTGGCGGGTCACCAGGTTCTGGTGGATCTTGATGGCACGGTCCACCTCGCCACGCTGGCGAAACAGGTTGCCGAGGGAGAGGTGAGTTTCGATGGTTTCGCTGTCCACTTCCAGCAGCTGGATAAAGAGATCCACCGCCTTGTCTGACTCATCGGACAACAAATAATTGAGGCCCGCCACGTACTGGCGGGAAAACTGGTTACTCTGTTTCTGGGTGTCCTGGCGAACACTCCTGCGCCCCATGTACCAGCCGTAACCGGCAGCAATGGGCAACAGCAGGAAAAGCAGTTCAAGCATCGAGGGACATTATTCCTTGGCAGCCGACCGAGCCAGCTCCAACTCGCGGGATTGACGGCGCATGGTGCGATTGAGGGTGCGATTCTGCATCTTCAGACGCAGGAACAAGAGACCAAATACCAGCCAGCCCAGCAGGAAGCCACCACCAAAAAAGAATCCCAGCAACATGGAGAGTGAAAACTCGCCCTGGGCAATCAGATAGTTGAACTGCACCAGCTGGCCATTTTGCGAACCGACGGCCAGGGTCAGAATAAACACCAGCACCAGTGGAATGAGGGCCAAGATACGCTTCATAGGAGCTCCCTGTCAGTATCTAATGAAAGGCTGATTATCCTTAAAATCACCGGCAGACTCTAGAGCGAATGGGAAAAGACTTGGAGAAACCGGACAATTGCCACAAGGCAAACCATAAAAACAAAAAAGGCATACCCAAGTATGCCATTTTCTGCATTATTCAGCGATATTCACTCGCTCGCGTAACTCTTTGCCAGGTTTGAAATGGGGAACATATTTCCCGGTCAGTTCAACCTTGTCCCCGGTTTTGGGGTTGCGGCCCACGCGGGGGGCGCGATAGTGCAGTGAAAAACTTCCAAATCCGCGGATTTCAATCCGGTCGCCGTTTTGCAAAGTCGATGCCATCTGCTCAAGGATCTCCTTGATGGCAGCTTCGACATCCTTGGCCGGCATATGCATGCGGCTGGCAGCCAATT
Organism: Aeromonas sp. QDB03; assembly: GCF_027707985.1. Taxonomy (NCBI): domain Bacteria; kingdom Pseudomonadati; phylum Pseudomonadota; class Gammaproteobacteria; order Aeromonadales; family Aeromonadaceae; genus Aeromonas; species Aeromonas sp. QDB03. The sequence goes on from NZ_JAPCJG010000002.1 coordinate 24,021, forward strand.
GTTCGATGAGATCTGATTTGGTCATAACGTTAAATCTCCTTCCCCGATCACATGCAATATTCATTACGCCAATGATAAAAAAGGGCGGCGTGACACGCCGCCCTTTTCTTGCATCAAGGATTATTCACCCTTGGCGGCTTTGAACGCTTCAGCCATGGCATTGCTGAACACAACTTCTTCTTGTTGGTTCAGGCTGTCGATAGCAACACGCTCATCAGCCTCGTCCTTAGCGCGGACAGACAGGCTTACAGTGCGGTTCTTGCGATCAACGCCCATGAACTTGGCTTCAACTTCGTCACCAACAGACAGCACCAGAGTGGCGTCTTCTACACGGTCACGAGCAGCGTCGGAGGCACGCAGGTAGCCTTCTACGCCGTCAGCCAGTTCGATCACGGCACCCTTGGCATCAACCTCGGTAACCTTACCCTTCACAATAGCACCTTTCTTGTTGTCAGACAGGTACTTATTGAACGGGTCTTCTTCGATCTGCTTGACGCCCAGGGAGATGCGCTCACGCTCCGGGTCCACTTGCAGAACAACGGCTTCGATCTCGTCGCCCTTCTTGAATTCACGCACGGCTTCTTCGCCCTGGTTGTTCCAGGAGATGTCAGACAGGTGAACCAGGCCGTCGATGCCGCCATCCAGACCGATGAAGATACCGAAGTCAGTGATGGACTTGATCTTGCCGGAAACACGGTCGCCCTTGGCGTGAGTTTCGGCAAACAGCTGCCACGGGTTGGATTTGCACTGCTTCAGACCCAGGGAGATACGACGACGCTCTTCGTCGATGTCCAGAACCATCACGTCAACCACATCGCCAACGTTAACAACCTTGGACGGGTGGATGTTCTTGTTGGTCCAATCCATCTCGGATACGTGTACCAGGCCTTCCACGCCTTCTTCGATTTCAACGAAGCAGCCGTAGTCGGTCAGGTTGGTCACGCGGCCAGACAGACGGGTGGTCTCCGGGTAACGCTTGGCGATAGCAACCCAGGGATCTTCGCCCAGCTGCTTCAGACCCAGGGATACACGGGTACGCTCGCGGTCGAACTTCAGAACCTTGACTGCGATCTCGTCGCCAACGTTGACGATTTCGGAAGGATGCTTAACGCGCTTCCACGCCATGTCGGTGATGTGCAGCAGGCCGTCAACACCGCCCAGATCTACGAATGCACCGTAGTCGGTCAGGTTCTTGACGATACCCTTAACTTCTTGACCTTCTTGCAGGTTAGCCAGCAGGCTTTCGCGCTCGGAGGTGTTCTCGGTCTCGATCACGGCACGACGGGAAACAACAACGTTGTTGCGCTTCTGGTCCAGCTTGATGACTTTGAACTCGAGTTCTTTGTTTTCCAGGTGAGCGGTGTCACGGATCGGACGCACGTCAACCAGAGAACCCGGCAGGAAGGCACGGATGCCGTTCAGTTCAACGGTGAAACCACCCTTGACCTTGCCGTTGATGATACCGATAACGGTAGCTTGCTCTTCGTAAGCTTTTTCAAGCTGCAGCCAGGCTTCGTGGCGCTTGGCTTTTTCGCGGGACAGCTTGGTTTCGCCGAAACCATCTTCGATAGAGTCCAGAGCCACGTCAACGGAGTCGCCTACGTTGATTTCCAGCTCGCCCATGGCGTTCTTGAATTCTTCAGCCGGGATAGCGGACTCGGATTTCAGACCGGCGTCAACCAGAACGAAACCATTTTCGATAGCAACGACAGTACCCTTGACGATGGAACCTTGACGGGTTTCAACGGCGTTCAGGGACTCTTCAAAGAGTTGAGCAAAAGATTCGATCATTGTTTATGTCACAAATGAAACATCCACTTGCAATCCGGCACAAGCGGGGTTGTTTTAAATTATCTGCGCCATCCATGGTGCAGACGACTGACATCAGTTTGTACTGACATCACCAAGTTGTTGCTCTGCATAGGCAAGTACCGTTACCAGCACTTCGTCTATGGACATGGCGGTTGAATCCACCACGAGAGCATCTTCTGCCGGTTTAAGGGGGGCAACGGCGCGATTTCTGTCGCGATCGTCACGTTCCCGAATCTCGGTTAAAAGACGCTCAAAGTTAACATCAAAGCCCTTATCTTGCAACTGCTTATAGCGGCGAGCAGCCCGTTCTTCGGCGCTGGCGTCGAGGAAAATCTTCACCTCGGCTTCCGGAAAAACCACGGTGCCCATGTCACGACCGTCGGCGATGAGGCCGGGAGCTTGGCGGAATGCACGCTGACGACGCAGCAGGGCTTCGCGCACCCGCGGGAACGCGGCGATTTTACTGGCGGCATTGCCCACTTCCTCGGTACGGATGGTACGGGAGACATCCTCCCCTTCCAGCACGACTTTCACCTGCTCGGCATCGACCTGGAACTGCACGTCCAGATTGGCAGCCAGGGGAACCAGCGCAGCTTCGGCATCGAGCTCTACATCGTGATGCAGAGCGGCCAGGGCCAGTACCCGATAGATGGCGCCGGAATCGAGCAGGTGCCAACCCAGTTTTTCAGCCAGCAACTGACACAGGGTGCCCTTGCCTGCACCACTCGGGCCATCAATTGTCATCACGGGGGCCATCTGCGGCATAACGTCTCTCCTGCACACTTGTTGCACACATCCCGGGAGGGATGGGGTAATGGGCGCCGATTATACCCAAATGTGCCGAGCCTGGCAGTCGTCGTGGCACACATTTGCGCAAAACCAGTCGCAACTGTCCTCTTTGTGTACCACCAGGCAAACCATTAAGTTGTGCAATGTTTTGTTCTTATGGTTGTTCCGCACAAGGCGCGCTAAACTGGCCGCCCTTTTTTAAGCAGCTGTAGTAAGGAGCAACCTATGAGCAGCGTTACCCTCGTGGCTAAATCCAAGTTGCCGACCCCTTGGGGCACTTTCACGCTGGTAGGCTTTCAGGAAACCGGCACCGGCAAGGATCACGCCGCACTGGTGATGGGCGATATCACGGGCGATGAGCCGGTGCTGGGCCGCATTCACTCCGAGTGCCTGACCGGCGATGCCCTGTTCAGTCTGCGTTGCGACTGCGGCTTCCAGCTGCAGGCTGCATTGGAAAACATCGCCAAGGCCGGCCGCGGCGTCTTGCTGTACGTGCGTCAGGAAGGGCGCGGCATCGGCCTGCTCAACAAGATCCGGGCCTATCATCTGCAGGATCAGGGCGCCGACACCGTCGAGGCCAACGTGGCGCTCGGCTTTGCTGCCGACATGCGCGATTACACCATCTGCGCCGACATGCTCAAGCAGCTGGAGGTGAAATCCCTCAAGTTGATGACCAACAACCCGCGCAAGATGAAGGCGATGGAATCCTTCGGCATTCCGGTGGCGGAACGGGTCCCCCTGCAGGAAGGGCGCAATCCCCACAACGAGTTCTACCTCTCGACCAAGGCCAATAAGCTGGATCACATGTTCAAGAAGTGATCCCGCCTCGCCGCTCGTCGCCATGAAAAACGCCTCCCATCGGGAGGCGTTTTTTGTTGCTCTCGTATCGCCGCAGCGCTAGCGGATGGGCAGCTCGATATCGGCAAACATGGCATCCACGTCGTCGCTGGAGCGCAGGGCGATGGCACGCTCCACCACATCCCGGGTCAGATGCGGGGCAAAACGGGTCATGAAGTCATACATGTAGGTACGCAGGAAGGAGCCCTTGCGAAAGCCGATCTTGGTGGTGCTGTGGGCAAACAGGTGGCTGGCATCGAGCGCCACCAGATCGGTATCGACCTGGGGATCCAGCGCCATGGTCGCCATTACTCCGATCCCCACCCCCAGCCGGACATAGGTCTTGATCACGTCCGCATCGGTGGCAGTGAAGACGATGTTGGGCTCAAAACCGGCACGGTTGAAGGCGGTGTCGAGTTCGGAGCGGCCGGTAAAGCCGAACACATAGGTCACCAGCGGGAAGCGGGCGATGTCGGCAATGGAGAGCTTGCCGACCTGGGTCAGCGGGTGGCCCTTGGGCACGATCACGCTGCGGTTCCAGTGGTAGCAGGGCAACATGATGAGATCTTCGTACAGGTGCAGCGCCTCGGTGGCGATGGCAAAGTCGGCCTGGCCCTTGACCACGGCTTCGCTGATCTGGGTCGGCGTGCCTTGGTGCATGTGCAGGGAGACCTTGGGAAAGCGCTTGATGAAGCCCTTGATCACGTCAGGCAGCGCATAACGGGCCTGGGTGTGGGTGGTCGCAATGTGGAGCGTGCCCTGCTCGGGGTGAGTGTGCTGACTCGCCACCGACTTGATGCTTTCCACCTTGCCCAGGATCTCGTTGGCAATCTTGATCACATCCCGGCCAGCCGGGGTGATCTGGGTCAGATGTTTGCCGCTGCGCTCGAAAATCTGGATCCCCAGCTCATCTTCCAGCATGCGCACCTGTTTGCTGATCCCTGGCTGAGAGGTGTAGAGGCTCTCTGCCGTTGCCGACACGTTCAGTCTGTGGTTGGCAACCTCAACGATATAACGCAATTGTTGGAGTTTCATGATGTTAGGCTCTAAAGGCGACTTGAACTAATACTAACAAATTTTTGCCTGATAGCCCTTCCTTCTTGGCCATTTATGGCCGTGCCTGTGCCAGCAAAAAATCCCGCAAGGCACGGTTGGCCATGGAGAGCGGATCCCCTCGCCGCCACGCCACGCACAGATCGAGAAAGATCGGGGGTGCAAATGGGATCCCGGTCAGGGCGGGCTCTTCGTCCAGCGCCATCCGCAAGAAGGTGGTCACCGCAAAGCCCTGCTTCACCACCGCCTTGAGCAGCGGGATGAGGTTGCTCTCAAAGGCGATGTCGGGCTCGCAGCCCAGTCCCTGGGCCAGCGCTTCCATGTGTTCGCGGTGATAGAAGCCGCGGCGAAACATCGCCAGCTCCTGGCTGAAGAACTCGCTCAGCGACACGCTCCGGGCCTGACGCAGCGGATGCTCCTCCCCCACCACCATCAACATCTCTTCACGCAGCAGTTGGGCCCCCTCCAGTGCCGGCGGCAGATCGCTGGTGATGAGGATGGCGAGATCCAGCGAGCCGTCCACCATGCGGCTCAACAGCTCGCGAGTACCCGCCTCCTCCACCCGGATCTTGAGGCCGGGGTAGCGATGCTTGAAGGCCATCAGGATCGGTGGAAAGTAATAGGAGCCCATCATGTAGGGGATGCCGATGCGCACCTCTCCGCGCTCCAGCCCCTTGAGTTCGGCCATCTCGGCTTCGGCCTGATGCATCTGGCGCAGCAGGCGCTCGGCATGGCGGCAGAGCACCTCCCCTTCCGGGGTGAGCCGCACGTTGCGATCCTGGCGGTCGAACAAGCGCAGCTCGAGCTGCTGCTCCAGCTTGGCGATGGCCATGCTGATGGCGGGTTGCGCCACGTGCAACCCGTTGGCCGCCTTGGTAAAGGAGCCGGCATCCCGCACTGCCAGCAGATAGGTGAGCTGTTTCAGGTCCATATCAATTCAATTTATCAGATGGATAACTTAAATATATTATATTTATGTTCTGGCGCGCACTAGCCTGCAACAAAGCTGTCAGGACAATTGCATATGATCGAAGTCGGTAGTCGTGAATGGATCCGCGCCACCCTGGCCCTCAGCCTGGGTTCCTTCCTGGTGTTTCTCAATCTCTATCAAACCCACCCGCTGCTGCCGCTGCTGGCCGAGGTGTTCTCCGTCAGCTCGCTGTCGGCCGGCTGGACCCTGGCCGGCTGCACCGCTGGGCTCGCCGTCTCGCTGCTCGTCTGCGCCCGACTGGCGGATCGCTTCGGCCGGCGCCGGATCATGCTATGGAGTCTGGCTGGCGCCATCCTGCTCTCCCTGCTCATCAGCCTGGTCAGTCAGTTTGAACAGCTGCTGCTGCTGCGGATCCTGCAGGGGGTCCTGCTGGCGGGGCTGCCCGCCACCGCCATCGCCTACATGGGGGAAGAGTTCAGCAAGCGGGCCCTGCTCTCCGCCGTCGGGGTCTACATCGCCGCCAACTCGCTAGGGGGCATCGCCGGCCGGGTGGTCGGCGGTCTGCTGGCCGGCTGGTTTGACGACTGGCAGCACACTTTTCTCGGCATCGGCCTCATCAGCCTGGCATTGTTGCCCCTTGTCATCTGGCTGCTGCCGGCACAGACCCGTTTCGTGCCCGTCATCGCCAAGCCGGGCCAGTTTCGCCAGGCCATCGCCAGCCACCTCAGCAACCCGCTGCTGGTGGGGGCCTACCTCATCGGCGGCCTCAACTTCATGGTGTTTCTGAACCAATACAGTTACCTCACCTTCCTGCTGGCCAGCCCCCCCTTCTCCTTGCCGACCCAATGGCTCGGCATGCTGTTTCTGACCTATCTGTCGGGGACGGTGGCCTCCTCCCTCAGCGGTCGCTGCGCCCATCGCTGGGGGGCGCAGCGCCTGCTGCTGGTCGGCATAGCCCTGATGGCACTCGGCAGCGCCCTGCTGCTGGGTGGCTCGCTCGGCGCCATCCTCTCAGGCCTGCTCATCTCGAGTTTCGGCTTTTTCCTTGCCCACGCCTGCGCCAGCGCCTGGGTCGGCCAGCACGTGGAGCACAACCGGGCGCTCGCCTCGTCGCTCTATCTGGTGGGTTACTATCTGGGGGCCAGTCTGGGGGGGCTCTATCTGCACCCCTTCTGGGTGCAAGGGGGGCTCGGGGGATTGGTGCTCGGCATCGAGCTGGTACTGGTCATCACGGCGGGGTTGAGTCTCTGGCTCGGCCACTTGAAGGGGCGCCCCGCCCGCCCCCGCATCTGCCATCCCTGATGCTATCTCGGCTATGAAACGGGGCCAATCAAGCAGCCCCGTCTCATCAATCCTGGTCGTAGTAGCCGGCAGGCACCGGCACCACGGCGCCGCTCACCAGCTCTTCCTCAATCACCTCGGCCAAGGTGCGCAGATGAAATTTGATCTGCCCCGAGGCCAGCACCACCGCCACGTCAGGATTGCGCTCATCGCGCAGGTTGCCGGTTTTGAAGGGCACCTCGGGATGGGCCGCCAGCAAGGCGTCCAGCGAAGGCACCACCAGTTCGATATGTTCCAGTCCCGCCTGGTGGCTGCGACCCGGTTTGGGCGCCGCCAGCTCGATGCAGGGCACGATGCCGTGGGCGTGGGGCACCGGTTGATGCAGGCGGTAGGTGGCAATAGGCCGTCCGCCGATCATCCCCTCCACCAGCAGGTCACCATGGCTTGCCAACAGTGCCTTCAGGGCCTGGTACTCAGGCAAGGTGGCGGCCCGGTAGCAGAGGTGGTCGACCTCGATGGTGGCAGGATGGATGGCGAGGGCCTCCAGCTCGGTCAACAGCTGACAAACAAATGGGGCCATCGGCCCCAGTGTGGTATCGAGTGAGTGCGACATAATCACCATTTCTTCTTGGGTTGGAACAGGACGTCCAGCTCGTCCGCCTCTTTGTCCTTGATGTTCTGCAGCTCTTTCTCGCTGTGCTCCTGCAGATGGGCATCGAGTCCGGCCAGGCCCTGCCGCATGTCCTCTTCACGGGCCATCAGGTAGGGATCCTTGTCGGTGACGCTGGCCAGGGCCGCAAGCCCCTTGGTGTAGAGTTGCCGGCAAGTGCCGAACTGCCCCTGGATCTGGGCATCCATAGCCCGTTTCACCAGGTTGGCGATGTTGATCTTGAGCTGCATCAGCTCGAGGCGGCGATCCTCCTGGGCAAAGCCCTGCGGATCTATCTTGCCCTTGTTGTGTTCAACCCGCAGCACGGCCCGCATCTTCTTGACCAACTGCAGCATCTGGATGGCCTGGCGATCCGACTCCGGGGTCTTGAAGTGCCCCTCATCCTGGCTGCTGTAGTTCTCCTGCACATTCTTGATCTGGGTCTGCACGTCGGCAATGCGCTGCTTGAGCTGGCCGCTCGGCATCACCAGGGCGATGGCTCGATAGGCATCGAGGATCCGGTGCTGCAACAGCAACACTATGTTCTTGGAGAAGGGCACCAGGTTGACGTTGAGCAGCATCTCTTCGGTTTCATCCACCACCGACTTGTGGCGGGCGATGGCGTGACGCTTGTCGGCCTCTGCCTTCTGCTTATATTGCTGCACCACGTTATAGGCGATGACCAGAAACAGGAGTGCGCCAATAGACAGCAATACCAGGGTTAAAATCATAGGAAGTCCAAACTCCTGTCCCAATCCAATTGCGTGATCCTACAACAGCTTACCTAGTTAAGGTAGTCCGCAGCGCGGAGCTTGCCCCCGATTTGTTGTGCCCAGACGGGCAGGAGCACAAGGGAAAGCCAGGATCACGCGGCGCTGGCGACACCGCCATTACCCCTTAGTATCGCCCATCGGGCCCATTACTTGAGGTTGAACCCCCTGGATCGCAGGAAATCCTGCATGAAGGGGCGTGCCTCCTTGCCCAGGATGCCCCGGATCTGGCCGCTCCAGCTCTGCTGCTTGTTGTTGCTGCTGCGGGACTGGTAGTAAGCCTCGATCTGCTGGTCGTAGCCGGCAAGCAGATCCCGATCCAGTTCGGTCTGATAGCGGTTTTCATGCACCACCAGGGCCCGAGGCAGGCGGGGTTTCTGTTCGGGTGCCTGGGCGGGATGGCCGAGGCAGAGGCCAAACAGCGGGATCACCTGATGCGGCAAGCCCACCGCCTCGCTCACGGCGGCCGGATTGTTGCGGATCCCGCCAATATAGACGCCGCCAAGACCCATGGACTGGGCTGCCAGCAGGGCATTCTGGGCCATCAGGGCGCCGTCGATGGCACCGATCAGCAGCTGCTCCACAAAGCCGGTCTGGGCATCCGGCACCACGTCGCAGTGGCGATGGTAGTCGGCGCAAAAGAGCAGGAACTCGGCGGCCTGGGCCACATAGGCCTGGTGTCCCGCCAGCTCGGCCAGGCGGCTGCGCAGTGCCTTGTCGGTCACCCGGATGATGCTGTTGGCCTGCAGGAAGCTGGAGCTGGAAGCGGCCTGGGCCGCGCTCAGGATCTGGTCGAGCTGAATGTCGGTGATGGGCTCGGCGGTGAATTGACGAATGGAGCGATGGGCGAGAATAAGGTCGAGAGTCGGGTTCATGTTGCCTCCAGAGACGAAGCCCACACTCTACCCAAAAACAGCGAGGGGCCCAAGGCCCCTCGCATTAACACCGCAGCAGAGTAATCCGCTAGCCTGCCAGCGGATAGCGGCCAGCCTTGCAGCTGACCATGAAACGGCTCTCTTCCACCTGCGCCACCGTCATCGGCTTGCTGAACAGGAACCCCTGAAACACGTGGCAGCCCTGGGTGCGCAGGGCGGCAAGCTCGTGCTCGTCCTCCACCCCTTCGGCCATGATGCCGAGACCCAGGCTGGTGGCCATGGCGACGGTAGCGCGGATCACCGGCAGGTTGAGGCCCACCACGAAGGAGCGATCCAGCTTGATGGTGTCGATAGGCAGCCGGTTGAGATAGGCCAGCGACGAGTAGCCGGTACCGAAATCGTCGATGGCAATCTTGATCCCCTGCGCACTCAGGGCGTCGAGGATCTCGATGCACCCCTTCATGTCCAGCATCAATACCGTCTCGGTCAGCTCCAGCGTCAGCAGGCTGGCCGCCACCCCGAACTCTTTGAGCTGCTGGGCCACCAGTTCAGGCAGGGCGGAAGAGAGCTGGAAGCCGGAGAGATTGACCGACACCGGCACGTTTACCCGCCACTCCCGTTGCCAGTAAGCCATCTGGGCCAGCGCCGTCGACAGCACCCAACTGCCTATCTCGCGGATCAGCCCCATCTCTTCCGCCAGCGGGATGAACTCCACCGGCGAGACGTGGCCCAGCACGGGATTGTGCCAGCGCAACAGCGCCTCATACCCGAGCAGCTTGCCCTGTGCCACATCCACCTGAGGCTGGTAGCAGAGGCTCAGCTCCCCCCGCCCGATGGCCTTGGCCAAGAACTGCTTCAGCGTCAGCTTGCGATGCAGAGTCTGCTGCATGCTGGGGGTGAAGCGCTGCCAGCGCAGCCGGCCCATCTGCTTGGCCTGATACATGGCCATGTCGGCGCGGGTGATGAGGTTGTCGCCGTCGTCCGCATCGTCTGGATAGATGGCGATGCCGATGCTGCCGCCGATGGTCACCTCGGGCACGCCGCTCAGCTGCAGCGGCTTGGTCATCTGGGAGAGCATGAGGTCGGCCACCTCCTGCGCCCGATCGCTCGAGTGGCTGAGCGGCACCAGGGCGGTGAATTCGTCGCCACCGAGCCGGGCCAGCTCCACATCCCGCGGACAGATCTGCTTGAGCCGACCGGCAACCCGCTCCAGCAGCCGATCACCGGCCTTGTGGCCGTAGTTGTCGTTGACCAGCTTGAAGTTGTCCAAGTCCATGAACACCAGCGCAAAACGCCCGCCCAGCCCGCAATAGGCCTCCAGCGATTTCATCAAGCCATAGCGATTGAGCAGGCCGGTCAGCGAATCGTGCCAGGCCAGGTGGCGGTGCTCCAGCTCTTCCAGTTTGCGGTCGGTGATGTCGCGCATGGTGAGCAGGATCTGGGCCCCCTGCTGAATGTGGCGAAACTGGTACTGAAACCAGCGCATCCCCTTGAGGGTGCGGCACTCCCCCTCGGCCACTACTTCATCGAGGCGGGAGAGCTTCTGGTAGAAAGCCTCGTCATTGCCGGAGAAGAGCTGGGAGAGGTAGCGGATCTGGTTGCCGAAACACATGTCGAAATGGTGGTTGCCACTCTCCAGCTGGCCCTGATTGTCAAACAGACAGGCCAGGGTATCGCCGGTGGCGAGCGAGGACTCCTGATAGAGGGTATCGGCGTCGATCACCGCCTCGGTCATCATCATCAGCCGACCCGCCAGCTGGATGCCGGAGAGGCGCAGGTAGATCTGCTTTTTCACGCCCTTGGGGGAAAGGGTCCACCACTCGCTGTAGCTGCGCCCCTGCTGGAAATCCCCGAGGTAGCGCTGCAGCAGCAGATCGATGGCCTGTGCCATGTCGGCCGAGAAGTCGCGCGATTGCAGCTCGCCCAGCGAGCTCGCTTCCCACACGCTCAAGGCGGCGCGATTGGCCCAATAGATGTGGTGATGCCGGATGTCATAAACCCAGATTGGGGTATGCAGCACATCCATCCCGTTCAATAACCGTTCGTCTAGCGTATTCATCTAATATGGTGATTCATGATGTGTGATCACAGGGAAACCCAGCGACGGAGGGCCCTCCCGGGCACCCGGTGCTGGTACAAAATCGGATCCAGCCCATAATGTGAAACAAGCATGCGCAAAGGGCTGACTTCATATGAAAACGCTACATGTGAAACCCATGGTCAGAAAAAACGGACTCACGTTGGTATTGTTGGGCATCATAGTAACCATTGCTATGATTTTTATACTTTTTTTATTCGGTGAACAACCACTAATCCCCCTCGTCTCCGGCCTGCTGGCGGGGCTGATGATGATATTTATCGGCTCATTGAAGCTGATTGAGCCTCACTTCAGTCTCTCGCTCTGTCACGATTGTCTGCAATATCACCATAAATACGGCGGTTGGATCCTGAAATGGAGAAATATTCAGCGAATCGACCAGCCACGCATTCATCTGGGCTGGGATCTGGTCCCCCTGCCCTATATCGGTTTGAAAATAAAAGATTACGACGATTTTTTGACATTGATCACACCCAGATTGGCAGTACGCCTGCTGACCGAGCAACGCAGCGTCTTGCTGCAGGCACTGCGCAGCGAACAACCGGCCTGCAGCGGCGGGGGTTGTGCTTGTGCTTTTCAGGGCGAGGGATTGCTGGAAGAGAGCCATTTTCGCTCTCCCTCCGGCCAGCGCTATGAGGGGGTGATCGCCATGCTGGCCAACCGCATGACCCGGCTGCGCGAGCTGCTCGGCTACGATCTGCTGGTGCCGGACAACAGCCTTGACCGGGATCCGGTCGAATTTGTCCGGCTGTTGCACCAGTATCAGCGGGAGTCGAATCTAATCCAGATCAATTAAACGCCGGATTGAGCTTGCCAAGGCAGGCGCCTCTTCTTAAGGTCACTGGCTTGTTACACCCAGAACACCGCTTATGAAGTACATCGAAGAGTTCTATCTGTTCGTCAAGGTGGTGCAAGAGGGAGGCTTCTCCCACGCGGCTGCCGCACTGGGCATGCCAACCGGCACCATCAGTCGACGTATTTCTCAGCTGGAAGAGCAGCTCGGCTGCTCCTTGCTACACAGATCCACCCGCAAACTCCGCCTCACCGACGAAGGGCTGCGCTACTACGAGCGCCTGTGCACCCCGCTGGCCGCGATCGAGCAGGCCACCGGCGAGATCCAGGGCAAAGAGGCCGACATCAACGGGGTGATCCGTCTGGCGGCCCCCATCGCCCTCTCCAACACCATCCTGGTCGACATGCTGGCGGACTTTGGCCTGCACTACCCAGAAGTGCAGTTCGACATTACCCAGACCAATGACCACCAGCATCTGTTCGACAACGACCGGGATCTGGTGTTCTTCAACGGCGAGCTGCCGCAATCCTTGCCCAACGCACTCTGCCTTGGCCACATCGAATACGGCCTGTTTGCCTCCCCGCTCTATCTGGAGAAGATGGGCACACCGGCGCATCCCGCCCAGCTGGAAGAGCACGCGCTGATCTACTGCTGGCCACACCAGCACTGGCAGTTGACCGATCGGGACGAGCAGACGGTACAGATCAAGCGTACCGCCAAACTGACCGTCAACCAGACCCAGGCTGCCGTCCGGGCGGCCAGGCGCCACCTGGGGATCGTCAATGCCCCGCTCCACTACGTGCATCCCTTCCTGCAGGATGAGCAGCTGGTCCCGGTACTGCCCGACTGGAAAACCGGCAACCGGCCCTTCTATATGTTGCGCTGCCACCCTCAGTTTGCCCCGCTGCGTGTTAAGATGTTCGCTGAATTTGTTGAAAAATATTCAGCGCGCTACCGGAATCGCCAATGGGACAATCAATTTTCACCGGCGACCAGCCTGTCCCATTGCATCTGACCGTTGGCGGGCCACACTTATAGCAATCCTCGTTGACCAGGCCAGCCTAACACTATGAATGTATTGATATGTGATGACTCAGGATTCGCCCGTAAACAGCTGGCCCGCGCCCTTCCCGCCGACTGGGACGTGACGCTGCATTACGCCGCCAACGGGCTAGAAGGGATAGAGCAGGTGCTGATGGGTCATGGGGATCTGATCTTTCTCGACCTGACCATGCCGGAAATGGATGGCTACGGCGTGCTGGAAACCCTCCAGCGGGAGGGACTGCGCAACAAGGTCTTCGTGGTCTCCGGCGATATCCAGCCGGAAGCCTATCAGCGAGTGATGGGGCTGGGAGCGCTGGATTTCATCAAGAAACCCGCCGCACCGGAAACCCTCAGCGCCCTGCTGAAACAGCATGAGCTGTGGCAGGCCAAAGGTGCCGCCACTGCACATGACATCCGGCCCGCTGGCCAGAGTGTCAGTGATGTCGGCAGTCTGGATACCGGCATCAAGATCAGCCCCGAGGTGCGCGATGTCTATCAGGAGCTCGCCAACGTCTCCATGGGCCAGGCCGCCGACCTGCTGGCCCGCCTGCTCAACGCCTTCGTGGTGCTGCCCATTCCCAACGTCAACGTGCTGGAAGTGTCCGAGCTGCATATGGCCCTCTCGGCCGCCGCCGACTCGGATACCCTCTCCGCCGTCTGCCAGGGCTTCATCGGCGCCGGTATCGCCGGCGAGGCGCTGATCCTGTTCCACGACTCTAGCTTCAAGGATCTGGCCCGGCTGATGAACCATCAGGGCGTGCTCGATCGCAATGCAGAGCTGGAGCTCTTGATGGATACTGCCAACGTGCTGATCGGCGCCTTTTTGCGCGGTTATGCCAGCCAGCTCGATACCCCCTTCAGTCAGGGCCATCCTGTGGTACTCGGCCAGCACAGGCCCATCAACGAGCTCATCAACACCAACAAGAGCCGCTGGCGCCGCACCCTGGCCATCGAGATCAACTACCGGGTCCAGGATTACGCGGTGCAGTGCGATCTGCTGCTGCTGTTTACCGAAGATTCCATCGCCACCATGAACAACAAAATCATGCACATGCTCTAGGAGTGACCATGGAAATCCGTGAATTTCATTGGCTGATGAACATAGTCCAGAATCTGGATGTGGGGCTGGTGGTGCTCGACAAGGAGTACAAGGTGCAGGTGTGGAACGGCTTCATGGAGAGCCACAGCGGCCGATTGGCCGGCGAGGTGCGCGATGGCGTGCTGTTCGAGCTCTTCCCCGATGTGGATCGGGCCTGGTTCGAGCGCAAGGCCAACATGGTGTTCAAGCTCAACAACCGCGCCTTCAGTACCTGGGAGCAGAAACCCTATCTGCTGCGTTTTTCCAACTACCGCCCCATCACCGGCTCAGCCCCCCACATGTTCCAGAACCTGACCCTGGTGCCGCTGGCCGACTTTGGCGGTCAGGTGACTCACATCGCGGTAATGATCTATGACGCCACCGACGAGGCCATGCTGATGAGCGGCCAGCGCCAGGCGTGACCTGCTTTCTTCTCAACAATAAAACAGGGCGCCTTGGCGCCCTGTTTTATTGAGTGAACCTTAACGTACGACAAGGTACTCGGTGAAGGCATCGATCACCTCGTCGATGTCGTCATCGGTGATCTGCAGATGGGTCACCAGCCGCATCTCGCCGTAACCGGAGAAGAGGATCCCCCGCTCCTTCATGAACGCGAGCAGCGCCTCGGCCTCCCCTTTCACCAGCCGCAGAAATACCATGTTGGTCTGCACCAGCGCGAGATCCAGCTCGATCCCGGGCAATGCGGCCAACCCTTCGGCCAGCCGTCTGGCACGGCGGTGATCGTCCGCCAACCGGGCCACATGCTGATCAAGGGCAAACAGACCGGCCTGAGCCAGGATCCCCGCCTGGCGCATGCCACCACCCAACATCTTGCGCAGCCGTCTGGCGCGGTCGATGAAGGGGCGGGAGCCCACCAACAGCGACCCTACCGGTGCTCCTAGCCCCTTGGAGAGGCAGATGGAGATGCTGTCAAAGGGGGCGGCCAGCTCGTCTACCCCATGACCGCTCGCCACGGCGGCGTTGAACAAACGGGCACCATCCAGATGCAGTTGCAACCCGCGTTCGTCGACGAATTTGCGCATCGCCTGCAGGTAGTGAAGGGGCAGCACCTTGCCGTTATGGGTGTTTTCAAGGCAGACCAGCCGGGTCTGCACAAAATGGGCATCATCAGGGGCGATCGCCGCGGCGACATCGGCCACTGCCAGCGAACCGTCGGCCTGCATCGGCACCGCCTGCAGCGCGACCGATCCCAGCACGGCGCTCCCCTGCGCCTCATAGCGATAGATGTGAGCCGCCTGACCGACAATGGCTCCCTCCCCCCGCTGACAGTGGCTCATCACCGCCAGCAGGTTGGACATGGTGCCCGAGGGGACAAACAGTGCGGCCTCCTTGCCAAGCAACTCGGCCCCGCGGGCCTCCAGTGCATTGACGCCGGGATCTTCCCCGTAGACATCATCCCCCACCTCGGCATGCAGCATGCTCTGGCGCATGGCATCCGTGGGCTGGGTGACCGTATCACTTCGTAAATCGATATAGCGCATGACATCCCTCCTGAAGCAGGAGAATGACGTTAGCCAGCAGGAGCTGGCTTGGCAAGCGGGCCGTTTCCGGAATGTGAAGCCGGTGACGGCTTACCAGGGCAGCGGCTGGCCCTGCAGGTCGAGGAAGCCGCCGGACTGGGCCGGCGACAATTGGTTGATGAGATCAAGCAGACGCGGCGCCACCAGCGCCGGATCCTGCAAGGTCTCGGCCGCCAGTTCATCGAGAAAGGGTTGATTCATGGGGGTGGCCATCAGCCCCGGGTGCACGGTGACAACCCCGGCGGCGGGGAAGCGCTCCCGCCACTCATGGGCCAGCGTTCTTGCCCCCATGTTGAGCGCCGCCTTGCTCATCCGGTAGCTGTAACGACTGCCCGTCTCGTTGGCGCCAAGACTGCCGGCCAGATCGGAAAGAGAGCAAAGCCAGAGGCGGGTATCCACCGTCATTCGGCGGCTCAAGCAGGCGGCCAGAGCCAGCTGCGGCCAGGCGTTGGCCAGCAGGCTGTCGCACAGCCATCTGGGATTGACCTCCTCCACCCGCCGCTCCGGCATGAAGTTGATGTCGTGCAGCAGGCCGATGGTGTTGATCACCACGCTCGGCAACGGCGCCGTGTCATAGAGGGTGAACAGGGCATCGAAGGAGAGCACATCCACCTCCTGCAACGGAAAATAGCAGGCGGGATCCACGCCCTTGGGCAGCTGCCTGCCAGCCAGCACCAGCTCCTCGCCACGGGCGGATAGCGCATGTGCCAGCGCCGTGCCCAATCCGCCGCTGCCCAAGATCAGATAGCCCATCTCCCTCTCCCCGCTGCCCTCATCTGCTTTAGAGGGTATCAGAATAATCCCCGGCCGTTCCCGGCCATCCCCATTCAGGCTCACGCCTCATGCAGGTGTTTGCCAAATTCGCGCGCCCGCGCCAGATCCAGAAATCCGTCAGCCTGCTTGTGACTGCGCAAGAACTGGTAATAGGCAAGCAGGGTTACCAACTCGTCTTCTGCGGGCAGGCGCTGCTGCGGCAACTGTTCCTGCAACAGGGTGCCGGCGGCGCTCAGCGCTTCTCTGTCCACCACTTCCGCCTGCCGATAGAGGTAGCCGCAGCCGGTGGCGAGCCACTCCAGCGAGCAGTTGGCGGCCATGGCAATCTGGTTGGCCTTGCCAAGGCCGGGTTCAGCCCCTTTCAGATATTTACGGATCAGGGCTTCGCTCAACCCCACCTTGCGGGCAAAGGCACTGATGCTGCCCGCCCCGATCAGGCTGTGCAAGCGCTCGGCAAAACCGTCCATTTCCTTCCCCTTCAGAACCAAAGTTCGAATTAACAAACGCCGCATTATTGCCTTGCCAGCCAGAAGAGACCAAGATGCTGGCAGCATTTTTTCCCTTATCCGCCAAGGAGCCACAATGTCCGTATCCCGCCTCTCCCTGCATCCACAGGGCCCGACCTTCTCTCGCCTCATCATGGGTTACTGGCGTCTGATGGAGTGGCAACTCTCCCCAAACGCCCTGCTGGATCTGATGAAGTACCACCTGGATCTGGGGGTCACCACCATCGATCACGCCGACATCTATGGTGGCTACCAGTGCGAAGAGGCCTTCGGCAACGCCCTGCGCCTTGACCCCTCTCTGCGCAGCCGGATGGAGATCGTCAGCAAGTGCGGCATCGCCCTCACCGCCAAGCCGGAACACGCGCTGAATCACTACAACACCGGCAAGGCGCACATCATCGCCAGTGCCGAGGCCTCCTTGCAAAAGCTCGCCACCGACCATCTGGATCTGCTGCTGATCCACCGCCCGGATCCCCTGATGGATGCCGACGAAGTGGCCGATGCCTTCATCACCCTCAAGCAGGCAGGCAAGATCAAGCATGCCGGGGTCTCCAACTTCACCCCTCGCCAGTTCGAGCTGCTGCAGTCGCGCCTGCCCTTCCCGCTGGTGACCAACCAGCTGGAGATCTCGCCGCTCAACCAGAGCACTACCCTGGACGGCACCCTGGACCAATGTCAGCAACTGCGCATCAAGCCGATGGCCTGGTCCTGTCTCGGTGGCGGGCGCCTGTTCCAGGCCCCCGAATATGCCCCGCTGCGCGCCGAGCTCGAGCAGATCCGCCAGGAAGTGGGCGCCAAACAGATCGAACAGGTGGTCTACGCCTGGGTCATGATGCTGCCAAGCCAGCCGCTGCCGCTGATAGGCTCCGGCAAACGGGAGCGCATCGCCGCCGCCGTGGCCGCTGAATCCATCGTCCTCAATCGTCAGCAGTGGTTCCGCATCCGCAAGGCGGCGCTCGGCTACGACGTGCCCTGATTCATCCGGCAAACGCCAGAAACAAAAACGGCATGGGGGAAACCCATGCCGTTTTGCGTTATCGAGGCAGCTCAGCGATGACGCTGGGGGCGACCACGTGGTGCATCTGTCTTCGGCTTGGCCTGGTTGACTGTGATGGTACGGCCACCGATTTCGGTGCCATGCAAACCGGCGATGGCCTTTTCAGCCTCGCCATTGACAGGCATTTCAATGAAGCCAAACCCCTTGGACTGACCGGTATCGCGATCGATGATGATATCGACCTTGTCTACCTGCCCAAATTGGCTGAACACGGTTGTCAGTTCGTCGGCCGTCATCCGGTACGACAGATTACCTACGTAAATCTTCATGCCATCCACTCTCGATTCAAGGTGCCTTCTCTATCCAATCACCAACACAAAGGTAAGGGCACAACCCCCATGCCGGACCTGCCAGGGCATCATGCCTAGGCACTCCCCCGTACGGTTCACTCAAGTCATTGATCTCTTGGGTGAACAGAACGGGCAAGATCAATTCGAGTCACTGGCAGTATCTGAGCTTTGGGGAAGATTGTCGAGAAAATAGTCAGCTCATATGGGGAGCAGGGTATCCAGCAGCCCCTGCAGCGTGCGTCGACCATGCCAGGCGCGCTTAAAGCCAAAGCGATAGATGCCGGGCGCCACGACATGGGTGCCTTCCCGACTCAGTCCCATCAGCGCGGTGGCGGCCGCCAGCTGTTCATCGTTCAGCGCCAGATCCAGGCTGAAGGCCAGCCACTGACCATCGTGGCCCACCTTGCGATCCCGCTCGACCCCGACCAGTACCGATCTTGGCAAGGCCTGTGCCCGATCACTGCTGCCATTGAGCAGGTAAAGATGCGCCTCGTCCCAAGCCAGCTCCGCCAGCCGCCAGCGCTGCCAGCTGCGAGGCAGTATCATCATCAGCAGCACTATGCCGCCAAACACCAGCCCCACCCAGGGCAGCAGACCCATGTGCGGATAACCCAGACCGACGGCGGCCAGCACGGTGATCAGGCTCGCCAGCAACAGCACAACCATCACCGGATAGAAACGGCGAGCAGGGGGCATCAGCCAGACCAGTCCCTCTTTGTTCACCAGCTCACTGACCTTCATTCTCTTCTCCTCTTGCCTGTGCGTTTACACGCCCTGGATGCGCCAATTTTGTCGCGCATTGTGCGCGAGCCCGACACAGGGATGCAACCGGGCTCGCTCATCGGGTGACGGCCTCACCGGACTCTTGGTATCATTCTCTTCATCTGAGCCCATTCGCATGCTTGTCGGGAGTCTCATGCTTGCCACCACCCTGCTCTTCATGGCCAGTACTTTTCTTGCCGAACCTCATCCCCACCAGGCCGAAGC
This sequence comes from Aeromonas sp. QDB03, assembly GCF_027707985.1. Classification (NCBI taxonomy): domain Bacteria; kingdom Pseudomonadati; phylum Pseudomonadota; class Gammaproteobacteria; order Aeromonadales; family Aeromonadaceae; genus Aeromonas; species Aeromonas sp. QDB03. The sequence goes on from NZ_JAPCJG010000002.1 coordinate 43,186, forward strand.
GATTGGCGGCTACTCCGCCGGCTGCCTCAAAAATGGAGTAGCGCTGCCGCTGACAGGCCCCGGCTATCAGGTGATCCGCACCAAGCGACTGCGCTACTACGGCCACCCCGAGCTCATCGCCTACCTGACCACCCTGGCCAACCAGACCCGCATGGCCGGCATGCCGGATCTCTATATCGCCGATCTCGCCATGGCCCACGGTGGCCCCTTCACCTCCGGGCACCGCAGCCACCAGACCGGCCTCGACGCCGACATCTGGTTTCGCATGGCCAACCAGCCCATCTCAACATGGGAGCAGGATGCCCCCAAGGAGTGGGCTCTGATCGATGAGCCCAGCTACCGGGTACTGCCCGGGCGCTTCGGCCCCCAGCAGCTAAACCTGCTGCGCCTGGCAGCCAGCAAGCCTGAGGTCGCCCGCATCTTCATCAACCCTGTGCTCAAGGCCGAGGTGTGCAAACGGGCGCCCGATGAACCCTGGGTCGGCAAGTTGCGTCCCTGGGTCGGCCACTTCAGCCACTTTCATGTGCGTCTGCGCTGCCCGGCCGGCAGCCCGGATTGCCAGCCTCAGGCGCCGATCCCGCCCGGCAACGGCTGCGGCGCCGAGCTGGCGTCCTGGCTCAAAGACAAGCCGCAACTGCCCAAGGTTTCGATGGCTTACCACAAACCCAGGCTGCCCGCCCGTTGTGGCGGTTGACCACAAGCTGGTATGGTGAGCCGTTATCTGCAAAAAATGTCAATGGAGAACAACAAGATGGCCACTTCACTCTGGCAGAGGGCAACCCAGTCCCTGTTGGTTATGACCCTGCTGCTGGGCCTGACCGGTTGCGGCATGAACAATATTCCGACCCTGGATGAGCAGGTCAAGGCGAGCTGGGGCCAGGTCGAAAACCAGTATCAGCGCCGCGCCGATCTGGTCCCCAATCTGGTGGCCACCGTCAAGGGCTACGCCAGCCACGAGCAGGAGACCCTCAAGGCGGTGACCGATGCCAGAGCCCGCGTAGGCAGCCTGCAGGTCAGCGACCCCGCCCAGCTCAAGGAGTTTGAAGCGGCCCAGAACCAGCTCTCCGGCGCCCTCTCCCGGCTGATGGTGGTGGTCGAACGCTACCCGGAACTCAAAGCGGATCAGCAGTTCCTCACCCTGCAGGCCCAGCTGGAAGGCACCGAAAACCGTATCTCGGTGGCCCGGCGCGACTACATAGAAGCGGTACGTCAGTTCAATACCGAGATCCGCACCTTCCCCGGCGTCATCTGGTCCAAGCTGCTCTACTCGGATCTGGAGGCCAAACCCACGTTCAGCGCCAAGCCTGGTGCCGATGAGGCGCCCAAGGTCAGCTTCCAATGAAGCGCGTGATCCATGCCCTGTTGTCCTGCCTGCTGGTGTGGACGGCGGTGGTATCCGCCGCCCCCACTTTCCCCGCCTTGAGCGGGCGAGTGGTGGACGAGGCCAACCTGATGTCCCGCAAGCAGGCCCACCAGCTCACCCAGCAGCTGGCGGCGTTCGAGAAGCGCAGCGGCATCCAGCTGGTGGTGGTCTCCATCGACACGCTGGCGGGCGACACCATCGAGGAGTACGGCTATCAGCTTGGCCGTCACTGGGGCATCGGCCAGAAGGGAAAGGACAACGGGGTGCTGCTGCTGATCGCCCAGGATGAACGCAAGGTGCGCATCGAAGTGGGTTACGGGCTGGAAGGTGCCCTGCCCGATGCCATCGCCGCCAACATCATCCAGACCCGGATCCTGCCCGCGTTCAAACGCGGCGACATGGTGGCCGGGGTGGTCGCTGGCAGCCAGGCGATCATGCAGGCCTTGGCGGGCGAGTACAAACCGGTAGACAACGCCAGTAAGGACAAGCTGGGCGGGCCCTGGCTGTTCATCCTGATGGTGATAGTGATGATCGTGCTGCACAACCTGCGTGGTGGTGGTGGCGGTGGCAGAGGTGGCCGGCGCCGCGCCGCTTACCTTGCCGGTGGCTTCGGTGCCGGTCGCTCCGGTGGCGGCTTTGGTGGCGGCGGTTTCAGTGGAGGGGGCGGCAGTTTCGGCGGCGGCGGTGCCTCCGGTGGTTGGTAACAGGGATTAAGAGACGACACATGATTTCGAAACAGTTCTTTCACACGCTGCAGGCCAGGGTCAAGCAGGCGGAGCAGGCAACTGATGCCGAGCTGGTGACCGTTCTGGCCCCCGCCAGCGACGGCTATCGCTACATCCCCACCCTGTGGGCGGCGCTGCTGGCCATGCTCACCCCGCTGCTGGTATTCGAGCTCGGTTTCTGGCTCGGCTGGTACGAGATCCTGCTGGTGCAGTGGTCGGTCTGGCTGGTGCTGAGCATCCTGTTCCACTGGACCCCCATCAAGATGTACCTGATCCCCAAACAGGTTCGCCAGCACAGGGCCGCCCTGATGGCACGCCTGCAGTTCGTCGAACAGGGCTTGCATCGTACCCAGGATCGGCTGGGGGTGCTGATCTTCGTCTCGGTGGCCGAGCACTACGTGGAGATCCTGGTGGATGACGGCATCGCCCAGCACATCGACAACGGCCAGTGGCAGGAGATCATCGATGACTTCACCCGCCGGGTGCGCAACAAGGAGGTAGAGCAGGGTTTCCTCGAGTGCATCGAGCGGACCAGCGCCATTCTCACCGACGCCTTCCCCGCCACCCGCGACCAGAACGAGCTGCCGGACAGCCTGATCATCCTCCCCAAGCCCTGAGCGGGTTTAAAAAACCGGCATTCTGTTCAAGGGATAGGCATTCGATAAAGATTATGAAAAATAAGGGGAAAAGTGGTTGACCCAGGCAGCCCTTTCCCCTAAATTACGCCCCGTTCCAGCGCAACGGCGCTGTGATCGAAAATTTGGTGAGGTGTCCGAGTGGCTGAAGGAGCACGCCTGGAAAGTGTGTATACGGCAACGTATCGAGGGTTCGAATCCCTCCCTCACCGCCAAATTTAAAGAACCGACCTGATGGTCGGTTTTTTGCTTTTTGGGTTTTCAGATGCGTAACTCCCGTTAGAAAAAGCAACCCCCCACAGGGGCAAGCAACGTTACCTGTGGCGAACGGCTGGCTTCCACCCCGAAAGGATCACGCAGAGTGACGCATCTCTCCCCATCACCCAATCTAAAAAAAACCGGCTCAGGTGCCGGTTTTTACCTTTCAGCATTTGCAGTCTGATATGCCAGACCCCCTTCTCGTCAAAATCCCGCGACAGCCCCCTCTTTTTCGGTAAAACGCCCTTCGTGGCCCGGCTCCTTGCCACCCGGGAAAGAAATCTGTCCATCAAGGTCAAGGCTCTGACTTTATTGCTCATCGATTGGATATCATTTTGAAAAACTGATACTTAAATAGCTACACTAGCCATTATCAATATTCAGGGATGTATAAAAAATGAGTTTAATCGGCTTGGTCCTGGCATTGATCGCCATCCTGGGCGGCAACATGATCGAGGGTGGACATCCCAGCGCCCTGCTCGATCTGCCCGCCTTCCTCATCGTGATCGGAGGTACCATAGGTGCCGCCTTGACCCAGTTCCCCTTCTCCGTTGTCGGCAGCACTCTCAAGCGTTTCAAGTGGCTGCTGGCCCCCCTCAAACTCGACATGCAGCAGCAGGCCGAACTGCTGGAAAACCTGGCCGGTAACGCCAGACGCAGCGGCATGCTGGCCCTTGAAGGCATGATCGACGAGATCAAAGATCCCTTCCTGCAAAAAGGGGTGCAGATGATGGTAGATGGCTACGAGAAGACCAAGATCCACGAGGTGCTGGAGAACGAGATCGAGTTCGAGCAAGAAGATCTCGAGCAGACCGTCAAATTCTATGAAGCCATGGGCGGCTACTGCCCGACCATGGGGATCGTCGGCGCCGTGTTTGGCCTGATCCACGCCATGGGCCTGCTGGATGCCCCTGACAAACTGGGTGGCGCCATCGCGGTGGCCTTTATCGCCACCATCTATGGGGTATCGGCCGCCAACTTGATCTTCCTGCCCTTCGGCAACCGTTACAAAGCGTTTGCCCATCAGATCCGCCACTACAAGGAGATGACCCTCACCGGTATCCTCTGCATCGTGGACGGCGAATCACAGCAACGCCTGCAAGTCACCCTAGAACCCTACCTCGGAGGCCATGGTGGCAAAAAAGAAAAAAGCTGAAGCGCCGGAGAACCACGAACGCTGGCTGGTCTCCTATGCCGACTTCATGACACTGCTGTTCGCCCTGTTCGTGGTGCTCTACTCCTTTGCCATGGCCAAACAGTCTGAAACCCGGGTGCTGATCCAGGGTTTCATCGAATCGCTGGGCAAAATTGGCCTCATCTCCCCTCCCGCGGGCTCCCCCGTGATGCAGGGCGGTACCGGGATCCTGGAACCCGAGTCCAAGACCACCCCCAGCAGCCCGAAGAAAGAGACGGTATTGGAGAAGGATGCCCCCATGGCCGCCTCGGACCCCTTCAACGAGACCATCGGCGCCTCGGAAAAGCCGAGCGCAACGGAGTCATGGCCTCACAAAACCAAGGAACAGGAGTGGGTACAGGTCACCAAGAAGAAGCTGGAGCAGCAGCTCAAGGCACAGATTGAATCCAAGGATCTGGAAGTGGAACAACTGGGCAGCCAGCTGGTGATCCGCATCGGCGAGAAGGCACTGTTTCCGGCCGACTCCGCCTTCCTGCAGCCCCAGTTCATCCCGCTGGTCAACAAGATCTCCGGCATTCTGGCTGACATTCCGGGCAAGGTGGTGGTCACCGGCCACACCGACAACTCCCAGGCCCCGGTAGAGCTCTATCGCAGCAACTGGGAACTGTCGGTATTGCGCTCCGCCTCCATCGTGCACACATTGCTGACCAACCCCAAACTCGATGCCACCCGGGTCATCGCTCAGGGGGTAGCGGATGCCCAGCCCCGCTATCCCAATGACACACCCGAGCACCGTCAGGCCAACCGCCGGGTCGAGATCACCCTCTCCCAGGGCAAGGCAGCCGAAGAGGCGCTACCCATCCTCAAACCCTGATCGAGCAGACCCCGCCTGGCGGGGTCTCTCCTTTCACGATTAGTTTATTTTTCACACGATCCCGCCATTTCCGCCACACCCTAAAAGCAATTGAAAATGATTCTCAAACAGGAACATTGACTCCGCTAGCAAAATACGATTTTCCTCCCGCTGATTAATAATTAATCCTTTGAAATGACATGTAAATCAGTACGAAAGTGGCATAATACGTAACATCCTTGTTAAGTCGCGTGATTAATTCGGTTAGGGAAAACTCCTATGTTTGCTGATATTGCTGTCCAGCATTGGGCTTTTGCTGTCTATGTAGTTGGGGCCATCTGCATCTGCCTGACCATGATCGGCCTTGCCGCCCTGCTGGGTGGTCGAGCCTATGGTCGTGCCAAGAACAAACCCTTCGAATCTGGCGTCGATTCGGTGGGCAATGCCCGTCTACGCTTCTCCGCCAAGTTCTATCTGGTTGCCATGTTCTTCGTCATCTTCGACGTCGAGGCACTCTACCTCTTCGCCTGGTCCGTCTCCGTTCGAGAAAGCGGCTGGGTCGGTTTCATCGAAGCCACCATCTTTATCTCCCTGCTGCTGGTAGGACTCGTCTACCTGTGGCGCATTGGCGCCCTCGACTGGGCACCGAAAAAACGCGTCCTGACCGACAAGAAGCCAGACTGAATTACTGATTATCCCTTTGAGGTTGCACCATGAAGTACACCCTGACCCGGATCGACCCAGATGCGCCCGTTGAGCGCTACCCCCAGGAACAGCGCCAGACCGTCGAGGATCCTCTGGCTCAAGAGGCCTCCCGCGGCATCATGATCGGGCGCCTCGAAGAGGTGCTGCAAGACACTGTCAACTGGGGCCGCAAGAACTCCCTCTGGCCTTACAACTTCGGTATCTCCTGCTGCTACGTAGAGATGTGTACCGCCTTCACCTCCCCCCATGATGTGGCCCGCTTCGGCGCCGAAGTTATTCGAGCCTCACCGCGCCAGGCCGATTTCATGGTGATCGCCGGCACCCCCTTCATCAAGATGGCCCCCGTCATCCAGCGTCTGTATGAACAGCTGCTCGAACCCAAGTGGGTCATCTCCATGGGTGCCTGCGCCAACTCCGGCGGCATGTACGACATCTACTCGGTCGTTCAGGGCGTCGACAAGTTCCTGCCGGTCGACGTCTATATTCCGGGTTGTCCGCCCCGTCCCGAGGCATTCCTGCAAGCGCTGATGCTGCTGCAGGACTCCATCGGCAAGGAGCGCCGTCCACTTTCCTGGGTGGTTGGCGATCAGGGTATCTATCGCCCCCAAATGCCTGCCGAGAAGGACCGCAAGCGTGGCGAGCGGATCAACGTCACCAACCTGCGCACGCCGGATGAGATCTGACCATGAAACTGACTCGAGAATTTCCCAGCAACTACGCCATGGCCCAGTGGCAACCGAGTGATCACAAAGACGCTCAGGTGATCGGCGAGCTGTTCGCCCATTTCGGAGCCGAACGTTTCACCATCCAGAATACCCGCACCGGCGTACCGGTGGTCTGGCTCTCCCGCGAGCTGCTGCTGGATGTCATGGGCTTCCTGCGCAAGCTCCCCTCCCCGTTCGTGATGCTGTTCGATCTCAGCGCCACCGACGAGCGGATGCGCAGCCATCGCCACGACCTGCCCGACAGCGACTTCACCGTCTTCTATCACCTCATTTCCATCGATCGCAACGCCGACCTGATGCTGAAGGTGCCGCTCAAGGAGGGTGACCTCACGCTGCCCACCGTCAGCCGCCACTTCCCCAACGCCAACTGGTATGAACGGGAAGTGTGGGATCTGATGGGCATCAATTTCGATGGTCACCCCCACCTGACCCGTATCATGATGCCCAAGAGCTGGCAGGGTCACCCGCTGCGCAAGGATTATCCGGCGCGCGCCACCGAATTTGATCCCTTCATGCTCGATGCGGTCAAGCAGGATCAGGAGCAGGACAACCTGCTGTTCAAACCGGAAGAGTGGGGTATGGCCCGTGGCAACGAGAACGAGGACTACATGTTCTTGAACCTCGGCCCCAACCACCCCTCCGCGCACGGTGCCTTCCGTCTGGTGCTGCAGCTCGATGGCGAGGAGATCCGCGATTGCGTGCCCGACATCGGCTATCACCACCGCGGTGCCGAAAAGATGGGCGAGCGCCAGTCCTGGCACAGCTACATCCCCTACACCGACCGGGTCGAGTACTTAGGGGGGGTGATGAACAACCTGCCCTACGTACTGGCGGTCGAGAAGCTGGCCGGCATCAAGGTGCCACAGCGGGTCGACATGATCCGGGTGATGCTGGCTGAGCTGTTCCGCATCCAGAGTCACCTGCTGTTCATCGGTACCTATATCCAGGACGTGGGCGCCATGACCCCGGTCTTCTTCACCTTCACCGACCGGCAGCGGATTTACACCATCATCGAGGCCATCACCGGCGCCCGTATGCATCCGGCCTGGTTTCGCATCGGCGGCGTGGCCCACGATCTGCCCGTCGGCTGGCAGCGACTGGTCCAAGACAACCTGCTGAGCTGGCTGCCCAAGCGGCTGATGGACTATGAGAAGGCCGCCATGCGCAACAGCATACTGCGTGGCCGCACCATCGGCGTCGCCGCCTACAATACCGAGCAGGCGCTGGCCTGGGGCACCACGGGCGGTGGTCTGCGTGCCACCGGCCTCAACTTCGACGTGCGCAAGTGGCGCCCCTACTCCGGCTACGATCAGTTCGAATTCGAGGTGCCGGTCGGCGCCAACGGTGATGCCTACGATCGCGCCCTGGTGCGCATCGAGGAGGTGCGCCAGAGCATGCGCATCATCGAGCAGTGTATGAAGAACATGCCGGAAGGGCCGTTCAAGGCGGATCACCCGCTCACCACACCGCCGCCCAAAGAGCGCACCCTGCAGGACATCGAGACCCTGATCACCCACTTCCTGCAAGTGTCGTGGGGCCCGGTCATGCCGGCCGCCGAGTCCTTCCAGATGATCGAGGCGACCAAGGGGATCAACAGTTACTACCTGACCAGCGATGGCTCCACCATGAGCTACCGGACCCGGATCCGCACCCCGAGCTTTGCTCACCTGCAACAGATCCCCTCGGTGATCCGTGGCCAGATGGTGTCGGACCTCATCGTCTATCTGGGCAGTATCGATTTCGTTATGTCGGATGTGGACCGTTGAGTAACGGCTGTTACCAAGACCCGTTACACGACAAAAAGGACAAGCCACAAAAGGTTAAGCCATGAGCCAGCAATGTCAGTGCCAACACAATCAGTCCCCGCAGGGACAGAGTTCATGTCAGGGCAAGGGGAACGATTTCGTCCTGAGCCAGGCAGAACGCGATGCCATCGAGCATGAGAAACACCACTACGAAGATCCCCGTGCTGCCAGCATTGAAGCGCTCAAGATAGTGCAGCAGGCCCGCGGCTGGGTACCTGACGGTGCCATCCACGCCATCGCCGCCGAGCTCGGCATCCCCGCCAGCGACGTGGAGGGGGTCGCCACCTTCTACAGCCAGATCTTCCGCCAGCCGGTTGGTCGCCACATCATCCGCGTCTGCGACAGCATGGTCTGCTACATCAACGGCCACGAACAACTGCTGGCCGGGCTGAAAGAGGTAATGGACCTGGCCCCCGGCCAGACCTCCGCCGACGGCCGCTTCACCCTGCTGCCGGTCTGCTGCCTCGGCAACTGTGACAAGGGGCCGGCGCTGATGATCGACGATGACACCTACGGTGGGCTCGACGCCGTCAGCCTGCTCAAGACCCTGGAGGCTTACCCATGAGTCTGGCATCCCTTGGTACCGCCAACCGCATCGCCCGCGCGGCCGAGACCCATCCACTCACCTGGCGGCTGCGCGACGACGGTCAGCCGGTCTGGCTGGATGAATACCAGAGCAAGCAGGGTTACGATGCGGCCCGCAAGGCACTGAGCCAGATGAGCCCGGACGAGATCGTCGGCACCGTCAAGGATGCCGGCCTCAAGGGTCGCGGCGGCGCCGGTTTCTCCACCGGCGTGAAGTGGGGCCTGATGCCCAAAGACGAGAGCATGAACATCCGTTACCTGCTCTGCAACGCCGACGAGATGGAGCCGAACACCTATAAGGATCGGCTGTTGATGGAGCAGCTGCCCCACCTGCTGATCGAAGGGATGATCATCTCGGCCAAGGCCCTCAAGGCCTACCGTGGCTACATCTTTTTGCGCGGCGAGTACGTCGATGCCGCCGCCAACCTGCGCCGCGCGGTCGAAGAGGCCAAGGCTGCCGGTCTGCTCGGCAAGAACATCCTGGGCTCGGGCTTTGACTTCGAGCTGTTCGTCCACACCGGCGCGGGTCGTTACATCTGCGGCGAAGAGACGGCGCTCATCAACTCCCTGGAAGGGCGTCGCGCCAACCCGCGCGCCAAGCCCCCCTTCCCTGCCGTTTCCGGCGTCTGGGGCAAGCCCACCTGCGTCAACAACGTCGAAACCCTGTGCAACGTACCCGCCATCATCGGCAACGGTGTGGCCTGGTATCAGGGGCTAGCGCTGCCGGGTTCGGAAGATCACGGCACCAAGCTGATGGGCTTCTCCGGCAAGGTCAACAACCCCGGCCTGTGGGAGCTGCCGTTTGGCATCACCGCCCGCGAGCTGTTCGAGAACTATGCCGGCGGCATGAAGCCCGGCTATCGCCTGAAAGCCTGGCAACCGGGCGGAGCCGGTACCGGCTTCCTGCTGCCCGAGCACCTGGATGCCCAGATGTACGCCGGCGGCATCGGCAAGGTCGGCACCCGGATGGGCACGGGCCTTGCCATGGCGGTGGATGACAGCATCAACATGGTCTCCCTGCTGCGCAACATGGAAGAGTTCTTCGCCCGCGAGTCCTGCGGCTGGTGCACTCCCTGCCGCGATGGCCTGCCCTGGAGTGTCAAGCTGCTGCGCGCGCTGGAGCGGGGCGAGGGTCAGCCAGGGGATCTCGCCACCCTGGAGCAGCTGGTCAGCTTCCTCGGCCCAGGCAAGACCTTCTGCGCCCATGCCCCTGGCGCCATCGAGCCGCTGGGCAGTGCGATGAAGTATTTCCGGTCGGAATTCGAGGCTGGCGTCAAGGCGCCGCAGGATAATCGCAAGCAGCTCAAGGGTATCCAGCCCAACCTGCTGGGCGAGCGCTGGTAAGGCACGCAGGGCGCCCGCCGCGGGCCCGCTGAACCGGCGCGAGCCAAAGAATTTATCTCATTGAAGTCAGGGAAGTTGTATGGCCACCATTCATGTAGACGGTAAAGAGTACGAGGTAGACGGGGCAGATAACCTGCTGCAAGCCTGTCTGTCCCTTGGTCTGGACGTCCCCTATTTTTGCTGGCACCCGGCGCTCGGTAGCGTCGGCGCCTGCCGCCAGTGTGCGGTGAAACAGTATCAGAATGCCGACGACAAACGCGGCCGCCTGGTCATGTCCTGCATGACCCCCTCCACCGATGGCACCTATATCTCCATCGAGGATGAAGAGGCGAAGGAGTTCCGCAAGACGGTGGTGGAGTGGCAGATGACCAACCACCCCCACGACTGCCCGGTGTGTGAAGAGGGTGGCTCCTGCCACCTGCAGGACATGACGGTGATGACCGGCCACAACAGCCGCCGCTACCGTTTCACCAAACGCACCCACCAGAATCAGGATCTGGGCCCCTTCATCAACCACGAGATGAACCGCTGCATCGCCTGCTATCGCTGCGTCCGTTACTACAAGGACTACGCCGGCGGCGAGGATCTCGGGGTCTACGGCGCCCACGACAACGTCTATTTCGGCCGGGTCGAAGACGGCACCCTGGAGAGCGAGTTCTCCGGCAACCTGGTGGAGGTCTGCCCCACCGGCGTGTTCACCGACAAGACCCACTCCGAGCGTTACAACCGCAAATGGGACATGCAGTTCGCCCCCAGCATCTGCCAAGGGTGCTCGGTCGGCTGCAACATCAGCCCGGGTGAGCGTTATGGCGAGCTGCGCCGCATCGAGAACCGCTATCACGGTGCCCTCAACCACTACTTCCTGTGTGACCGCGGCCGCTTCGGCTACGGCCACGTCAATCTGACCGACCGCCCGCGCCAGCCCCTGCTGCAGGATGGCGGTGACAAGCTGGCCATCACGGTGGACGGTGCCCTGAACCGGGCCGCCGATGCCCTGCGCACCGCTGCCGGTGTCATCGGCATCGGCTCGCCCCGCGCCTCGCTTGAGAGCAACTTCGCCCTGCGCGAACTGGTGGGAGCCGCCAACTTCTACAGCGGCGTCGAGCAAAGCGAATGGGAATGCCTGCAGAAGATGCTGCAGATCCTGCAGCACGGTGGTTTGCGCACCCCCAGCCTGCGTGACATGGAAGAGGCCGACGCCGTGCTGGTGCTCGGCGAGGATGTCACCCAGACCGCCGCCCGCATTGCCCTGGCCCTGCGTCAGGCAGTCAAGGGAAAGGGCCGCGAAATCGCCCGCAAGCTGAAGGTGGACCTGTGGCAGGTCGCCGCGGTGCAGACACTGGCCCAGAACGAGCGCTACCCGCTGCTCATCACCAGCCTGGATCAGACCCGTCTCGACGACGTGGCCGCCGATACCCTGCATGCCCCCCACGCGGATCAGGCGCGCCTCGGCTTCGCCATCGCCCATCTGCTCGATGGCAGCGCCCCTGCCCCGCAGGATCTGGACGCCGATCAGCTGGCCCAAGCCAGCCGCTGGGCAGCGCTGCTCGGCAACGCCAAGAAGCCGCTCATTATCGCCGGCACCGGTGCCCGCAGCCAGGCCCTGCTCGAGGCGGCCAGCAACATCGCCCGCGCCCTCAAGGGCCGTGGCCAGGCCGTGGAGCTCGCTCTGGTAGCTCAGGAGACCAACAGCCTGGGGCTGGCCATGCTGGCCGGCAATGCCGCCCCGCTGGAAGCCGCTTTTGATCGTATCGAAAGAGAAGAGAAGCTCGCGCTGGTGATGCTCGAGAACGATCTCTACCGCCGCGCACCGCGCAGCCGGGTCGATGCAGCCATCGACCATCTTCAGCACTTGCTGGTGATCGACCATCAGGATACCGGCACCGCCCAGAAGGCGAACCTGGTGCTGCCTGCCGCCAGCTTCGCCGAGGCCGATGGTACCCTCATCAACATGGAAGGCCGCGCCCAGCGTTTCTTCCAGGTCTATGCCCCCGCCTTCTACAACGCCGACATCCAGGTGCGCGAGAGCTGGCGCTGGCTGGCCGCCCTGCAAGGCGTGCTGGATCGCAAACCGCTGCGCTGGAACACCTTCGACGAGGTGAGCAGTGCCTGCGCCGCCAGCGCCCCGCTGCTGACCAGCATGCGCGAAGCCGCACCCAACGCGGGTCTGCGCATCCGTGGCATGAAGCTCGCCCGCGAGCCGCACCGCTACAGTGGCCGCACCTCCATGCTGGCGGATCAGAACGTGAGCGAGCCCAGAGTCGCTCAGGATCCCGACTCGCCCTTCAACTTCTCCATGGAAGGCTACGCCGGTGCCCGCCAGCCGCTGCAACAGGTGCCGTTCGCCTGGGCGCCGGGCTGGAACTCCCCGTCCGCCTGGAACAAGTTCCAGGATGAAGTGGGTGGCAACCTGCGCGCCGGGGATCCCGGTCGCCGTCTGCTGGAAGCGGGCGAGGACAGCCTCGGCTGGTTCGACGCCGTCCCCGCCCCGTTCAGCGCCAAAGAGGCGCTGCAGGTGGTGAGCTATGACCAGCTGTTTGGCGGCGAAGAGCTGTCCGCCAGAAGCCCGGTCATCCAGGCCCGCATGAGCGAGCCCGTGCTGGTACTGAACCCGGCCGACGCCAACCGTCTCGCCCTCAATGCCGGCAGCCAGGTTGCCTTCTCCTGGGGTGGCCACCACTGGCGACTGACCCTGCGTCTGAGCGAGCATCTGAGCATAGGTCTGGTGGGCCTGCCGCTTGGTGTCAACGGTCTGCCGACCGCCCTGCACCAGCAATATCTCGCTAACCTGCAGGAGGCCATCGCATGAGTGACTCTCTGATCGATCTGTTGCTGGAAATCGGCAAGGCATTGATCGTGCTGGTGGGGATCGTGGGGGCCGGCGCCTTCATGAGCTTCATCGAGCGCCGACTGCTGGCGTTGTGGCAGGATCGTTACGGCCCCAACCGGGTAGGCCCCTTCGGCTTACTGCAGCTGGCGGCCGACATGATCAAGATGTTCTTCAAAGAGGACTGGATCCCGCCGTTCGCCGATCGCCGGATCTTCGTGCTGGCCCCCATCATCGCCTTTACCGCCTTCATTCTGGCGTTTGCGGTGGTGCCGATCACCCCCACCTGGGGCGTGGCGGACCTCAACGTGGGGCTGCTCTACATCCTGGCTATCGCGGGGCTGGCGGTCTACGCCGTGCTGTTCGCCGGCTGGTCGAGCAACAACAAGTACTCATTGCTCGGCAGCCTGCGCGCTTCGGCTCAGACCCTCTCCTACGAGGTGTTCTTGGGCCTGTCGCTGATGGGTATCGTCATCCAGACCGGCAGCTTCAACCTGCGGGATATCGTGGAAGCCCAGGCAGGACTGTGGAACGTGATCCCCCAGATCCTGGGCTTCATCACCTTCCTGTTTGCCGGTGTCGCCGTCACCCACCGCCATCCGTTTGACCAGCCGGAAGCCGAGCAGGAGCTCGCCGACGGTTATCACATCGAGTATGCGGGCATGAAATGGGGTCTGTTCTTCGTGGGCGAGTACATCGGCATCGTGCTGATCTCTTCGCTCATCGTGACCCTGTTCTTCGGTGGCTGGCACGGCCCCTGGCTGCCGCCCTTCATCTGGTTTGCCCTGAAGACCGCCTGTTTCATGGTGTTCTTCATCCTGCTGCGGGCCTCCCTGCCCCGCCCGCGCTTTGACCAAGTGATGTCGTTTGGCTGGAAAGTCTGCCTGCCGCTGACCCTGCTCAACATGCTGGTCACCGGCGCCGTGGTGCTGATGAATGCGCAGTGAGGCCGTAATGGACAGAAAAATTGTGATGCCGTTTGGCTGGAACGTCTGCTTGCCCGCCGCCCTGCATCCCGCTCGGGATGCAGCCGGTGCGGGCTGTGGTGCTGATGAATGTGCAGTGAGGCACGACTATGAAAATTATTAACATCATCAAGGGTGTCGGCACCCAATTGCGCAGCCTGGGGATGGTGTTCTCCCATGCCTGGAGCCCCCGCGAGACCCTCAACTATCCGGAACAGGCCGTCTATGCGGCGCCCCGCTATCGCGGCCGCATCGTGCTGACTCGCGATCCGGACGGCGACGAACGCTGCGTGGCCTGCAACCTGTGTGCTGTGGCCTGCCCGGTCGGCTGCATCTCGCTGCAGAAATCCGAGCGGGAAGATGGTCGCTGGTACCCGGAGTTCTTTCGCATCAACTTCTCCCGCTGCATCTTCTGCGGCCTGTGCGAAGAGGCCTGCCCCACCACCGCTATCCAGCTGACGCCGGATTTCGAGATGGGCGAGTACCGCCGCCAGGATCTGGTGTACGAGAAGGAAGATCTGCTGATAAGCGGACCCGGCAAGTATCCGGATTACAACTTCTACCGCATGAGCGGGATGGCCATCGACGGCAAGCCGAAAGGGGATGCCGAGAACGAAGCCAAACCCATCGATGTCAAGAGCCTGCTGCCCTGAGGAGTCAATCATGGAACTGGCATTCTATGCCGCGGCCCTGGTCGCCATTTACAGCACGCTGCGGGTGATCAGCACCAGCAATCCGATGCACGCGCTGCTCAATCTCATTATCTCCCTCATCGCCGTGGCCATGATCTTCTTCTGCCTGGGCGCCTCCTTCGCGGGAGCCCTGCAAGTGATCGTCTATGCGGGCGCCATCATGGTGCTGTTCGTGTTCGTGGTGATGATGCTGAACCTGGGCTCGGCCCAGGATCAGGAAAAGAACTGGCTCACCCCCACCACCTGGGTGGGCCCCGGCCTGCTTTCGCTCATTCTGCTGGGTTTTCTGGCCTACGGCATTCTCGGGGTCACCGGCGGTGAACTCGGTCTGACCGACGTCAGTGCCAAAGCGGTCGGCATCGCCCTGTTCGGTCCTTACGTGCTGGCGGTGGAGCTTGCCTCCATCCTGCTGCTGGCGGGCCTGGTCACCGCCTATCACCTGGGCCGTGAAGACAAGAGCGGGGAAGTGCTCTCCGTGCCAAAAGCCTCGGCACATCCGTCTCAAGAAGGAGGTCAATGATGAACGGAATCCCGATGGAACACGGCCTGCTGCTGGCTGCCGTGCTGTTCTGTATCGGCCTGTGCGGCCTGCTGATACGTCGCAACTTGCTGTTTATCCTCATGAGTATCGAGATCATGATGAACGCGTCGGCACTGGCATTCGTGGTGGCTGGCAGCCGCTGGGCCCAGGCTGATGGCCAGATCATGTACATACTGGTGATTTCTCTGGCGGCAGCGGAGGCCAGTATCGGCCTCGCCCTGTTACTGCTGCTCTATCGTCGTTACCACACCCTCAACGTGGACACTGTGAGCGAGATGCGCGGATGAGCCTCCTATACCTGACTTTTCTGTTTCCGCTGCTGGGATGGCTGGTGCTGGCCTTCTCCATCGGTCGTTTCGGCGAGCGCACTGCTGCGCTCATCGGCGTCGGCAGCATAGGGCTGTCGGCCCTCACTACCCTGTGGGTCGGCATCGATTTCCTCAATACCATGCCAACGGGCGGCGTCTATACCCAGACCCTGTGGCAGTGGATAACGGTGGGTAACTTCACCCCGACCTTCCGCCTGGCGCTGGACGGTCTGTCGCTGACCATGCTCGGCGTGGTCACCGGGGTGGGTTTCTTCATCCACCTGTTCGCCTCCTGGTACATGCGCGGGGAAGAGGGCTATTCGCGCTTCTTCACCTACACCAACCTGTTCATCGCCAGCATGGTGTTTCTGGTGCTGGCCGATGACCTGCTGTTCGTCTACCTCGGCTGGGAAGGCGTGGGGCTGTGCAGCTACCTGCTGATCGGCTTCTACTACCGCAACCCGGCCAACGGCGCCGCCGCCCTCAAGGCGTTCGTGGTGACCCGGGTCGGCGACGTGTTCCTCGCCATCGGTCTGTTTGTCCTCTACCGGGAGCTCGGTACCCTCAACATTCACGAGTTGCTGGTACGCGCACCGCTGATGTTTGCCGAGGGCTCCCCTGCCCTGTCGTTTGCCTGTCTGATGCTGCTTGGCGGCGCCGTCGGCAAATCGGCCCAGCTGCCGCTGCAAACCTGGCTGGCGGATGCGATGGCGGGCCCGACCCCGGTCTCGGCGCTGATCCACGCGGCCACCATGGTGACCGCCGGTGTCTATCTCATCGCCCGTACCCACGGCCTGTTCCTGCTGGCCCCCGAGATCCTGCATCTGGTGGCGCTGGTCGGTGCCATCACCCTGGTGCTGGCAGGCTTTGCGGCCCTGGTGCAAACCGACATCAAGCGGATCCTGGCTTACTCCACCATGAGCCAGATCGGCTACATGTTCCTGGCCCTCGGCGTTGGCGCCTGGGAAGGGGCCATCTTCCACCTGATGACCCACGCCTTCTTCAAGGCGCTGCTGTTCCTCTCCGCCGGTGCCGTGATCGTCGCGACCCACCACGAGCAGAACATCTTCAAGATGGGGGGCCTGCGCAAGAGCCTGCCGCTGGTCTATGCCTGCTTCCTGGTGGGGGGCTCGGCCCTGGCCGCGCTGCCGCTGGTGACCGCCGGTTTCTACAGTAAAGACGCCATCTTGTGGCAGGTGCAGGCCAGCGGCCAGAGCGCCCTGCTGTGGGCCGGTCTGGGCGGTGCCTTCCTCACCTCCCTCTACACCTTCCGCCTGATCTTCATCGCCTTCCACGGCAAGGAGCAAACCCAGGCTCACGCCGGTCACGGGCTGGCCCATCAGCTGCCGCTGCTGGTCCTGCTGGTGCTCTCCACCGGCATCGGTGCCTTGATCGTGCCGCCGCTGGCGGGCGTGCTGCCGGCAGGGCCGGGGGATCACATCGAAGAGGGGCGCCATGGGCTGGAGATCACCTCCGCCATCATTGCCATCGCCGGCATCGCTCTGGCTGCCTTCCTGTTCCTGGGCCAGCGTCGTCTGGCCAGCAGCGTGGCCAACAGCGCGCCGGGCAAGTTGCTCAGCACTCTCTGGTTCAATGCCTGGGGCTTTGACTGGCTTTACGATCAGCTGTGGGTCAAGCCGTATCTGCTGGCGACCCGACTGCTCGGCAAGGATCCGCTGGACTGGATGATGAACCTGCCGGCCTGGCTGGCACAGAGTGGCCACCAGCTGTTGGCCTGGACCGTTTCCGGCAAGTTGCGCTGGTATGCAGCCTCCATGGGGATGGGTGCCGCCCTGATCCTGGCCCTGCTGCTGCTCGGCTGATCCCGTGATGCAGCCCCTGAACTCGCAGCAAGCCCACGGGCCTGCACAGTGACTAGAACATAGACGAGAGCTGATATCGTGACCTTACTCTGGATCTTGTTAATACCCTTCATCGGCGGTCTGCTCTGTTGGCAGACCGAGCGATTCGGCGAGTACTTCGTACGCTGGGTCGCCCTGCTGTCGATGAGCGCCTGCCTGCTGCTCTCCTGCGCCATCTGGTGGAGCGGTGACTTCACCCTGGCAGCCCAGGGCGGCGTGCCCGTCTGGGCCGCCGAACTGCAACTGCCCTGGATCCCCCGCTTCGGCATCTCATTGCACCTGGCGGTGGATGGCTTGTCGCTGTTGATGGTGATCCTTACCTGCTTCATCGGCGTGCTGGCCATCCTCTGTTCCTGGAAGGAAATCGTGCAGCGCATCGGCTTCTTCCACCTCAACCTGCTGTGGATTTTGGGTGGCGTGCTCGGCGTCTTCATGGCGCTGGACCTGTTCCTGTTCTTCTTCTTCTGGGAGATGATGCTGGTACCGATGTACTTCCTGATTGCGCTGTGGGGCCACTCGGTCACCGACGGCAAATCCCGGATCAACGCCGCCACCAAGTTCTTCATCTACACCCAGGTCAGCGGCCTCATCATGCTGGTCGCCATCCTGGGCCTGGTGCTGACTCACCATGCCGCCACCGGCGTGTTCACCTTTGACTATCAGGACTTGCTGAATACCCCGATGAGCAAGGGTGTGCAGTGGCTGCTGATGCTGGGCTTCTTCATCGCCTTCGCGGTCAAGATGCCGCTGGTGCCGCTGCACGGCTGGCTGCCGGATGCCCACAGCCAGGCACCGACCGCGGGTTCCGTGGACTTGGCGGGGATCCTGCTAAAAACCGCCGCCTACGGTCTGCTGCGCTTCGCCCTGCCGCTGTTCCCCGAGGCGTCCGCCGAATTTGCCCCCTACGCCATGGTGCTGGGTCTCATCGGCATCGTCTACGGCGCCATCGTGGCATTCGCCCAGACCGACATCAAGCGGCTGGTGGCCTACACCAGCATCTCCCACATGGGCTTCGTGATGATCGCCATCTACTCTGGCAGCGAGCTGGCCCTGCAGGGCGCCGTGGTACAGATGATCGCCCACGGCCTCTCCGCCGCCGGCCTCTTCATCCTGTGCGGTCAGCTCTACGAGCGGCTGCACACCCGGGACCTGCGCCTGATGGGCGGGCTGTGGGGCCGTCTGCGCTACCTGCCCGGCGTGATGCTGTTCTTCTCGGTCGCCTCTCTGGGGATGCCGGGCACCGGCAACTTCGTCGGCGAGTTCCTGATCCTCATCGGCAGCTTCCAGGTTGCCCCCGTGCTCACCATCATCGCCACCTTCGGGCTGGTGCTGGCCTCGGTCTACTCCCTCATCATGCTGCAGCGCGCCTGCTTCGGTACCCCCAAGGACGAGAGCGTCCTCAAGGGGCTCGACAGCCGCGAGCTGGTGATGATGATGACCATTGCCGGTCTTTTGGTGCTGCTCGGTGTCTATCCCCAACCTGTGCTCGACACCGCGGGCAACAGCCTGCTGAGCGTGCTGCACTGGTACGCCCTGCCCTTCGCAGGAGCATTGCAATGAAAGTGACCGCTGTTAAACCGCTGGCCCTGTTGCCTTCCTTGTCCCTTACAGGAGCACTGCAATGACCTTCACCGCTTCGCAACTGCTGGCCCTGCTGCCCCTGTTGCTGACAACCGGGGCCATGGTGGCCCTGATGCTGGCCATCGCCTGGAAACGGTGCGATGACACCGCCTTCGTGGTCACCATTGCCGGCCTCAACCTGGCGCTCTTCTCCCTGCCCATCGTGATGGCGCAAGGAGATCAGGGGGTCACCCCGCTGCTGCAGATCGATGGCTACGCCGTCTTCTACATGGGGCTGGTGCTCATCGGCGCCCTGGCGACCTGTACCTTCGGCCGCTCCTGGCTCAAGGGCTATCCGGACAACCGGGAAGAGTTCTACCTGCTGCTGCTGATCGCCACCGCCGGTGGCCTGGTGCTGGCCGGCTCCCGTCACCTCGCCTCCCTGTTCATCGGGATCGAGATGCTGACCCTGCCGATGTTCGGTCTGGTGGGCTACGCCTATCGCGAGCGCCACTCGCTGGAGGCCAGCATCAAGTATATGGTGCTCTCCGCCGCCGCCACCGCCTTCCTGCTGTTCGGCATGGCGCTGCTCTATGCCCAGGCCGGCAGCCTGAGCTTCAGCGATCTGGGGCTGACCCTGGCCACCACCCCGGCCCACCACCCATTGCTGATGGGCGGTCTGGGTCTGATGCTGGTTGGCTTTGCCTTCAAGCTCTCTCTGGCGCCGTTCCACCTCTGGACCCCGGACGTGTACGAAGGGGCGCCGGCCCCGGTAGCCACCTTCCTAGCCACCGTCAGCAAGATCGCGGTGTTCTGCGTGCTGCTGCGCTTCTATCTGGCGGTGCCTGCCGCCGCGGATCCCATGCTCCACTGGCTGCTGGCCGCCATGGCGGTGGTCTCCATCGTCATCGGCAACCTGCTGGCTCTGCTGCAGACCAACATCAAGCGGATGATGGGCTACTCCTCCATCTCCCACTTCGGTTACCTGCTGGCGGTGATCGTGGCGAGCCGTCTCGGCCAGATGCCGGTGGAAGCGGCCGGCGTCTATCTGCTGATGTATCTGTTCACCAGCCTGGGGGCCTTCGGCGTCATCAGCATGATGTCCAGCCCCTATCGCGGCAAGGATGCGGACTCCCTGCACAGCTACCGCGGCCTGTTCTGGCGTCGTCCCTACCTGACCGCCGTGCTGACCGTGATGATGCTCTCGCTGGCCGGTATCCCCATGACGCTCGGCTTCATCGGCAAGTTCTACCTGATCGGGGTGACCGTCGATGCGAAGCTGTGGTGGCTCTCCGGCGCCATCGTGCTCGGCAGTGCGCTGGGTCTCTACTACTACCTGCGGGTCATGGTCACCCTCTACCTGCGCGAGCCAGGCATGCAGCTGCGCGACGCCAAGGGGGACTGGGCCATCACCTCCGGTGGTCTGGTGGTGCTGCTCTCCGCCGCGCTGGTGGTGGCGCTGGGTCTCTATCCCCAGCCGGTCATCAGCCTGGTGCAGGGCTTCCAGAACGTGGTGCTGCACTGATTTCACTCCACTTCAAAAACCGGCCCAAGTGGCCGGTTTTTTTATCTGCTCAAAGCGGGATGCCTGACCAGCTGTCTCAAATTTATCTGCCTTTATAACGGCTTATGGCTACTTGCCGGACACGACCGGGTATCCACCGCGCCCCCCTTGCTGATATATTGATGATTGGCAGGAAAGGAGTTCCGAGCGATGATGCAGCCCGCGTTTCATTCATTCGATACGCAGCCACTGGCCGAGGTACTGCGCCCCTATCGTGGCCAGCGGCTCGACGTCTTGCTGGCCGAGCAGGATGCAGAGCACGTAGCCGACCTGCAGCAGCAATGTAGCCACCTCGAAATACAACTAAGCGGCGCCCTCTTTCCGCGCCTCCTCAGCCGTCACGGCTTTCATGAGCGCGGCGCCTGGCTGCTGCCGCGCCCGGCCTCCCACGTCCCGCTGCTCATCCCGCTCGATCCCGTCGCCAGCGTCGATGAGCAGGCCCGTATCCTCTGCGACGCGCTGGCCCCTCGTCTTGCACAGTGGCCGTCAGCCGAAGGCATACCGACCCTCTTTCTGACCTTCGATGCCATGATCCCCAACATCGCCTCCCTCCTCGAGGGGATCTATCTGCATCTCGCGGACAGGGTCCACTATGCCGGCGTCAATGCCGGCAGTGGCCAGTTTCGCCCCATGCCCTGCCTGTTCGACAACCACAGGTTGCTGGAACAGGCGGTCTGCTGCACCCTGCTGCCCCATCGCAGCTACCCCCTGCTCGAGCACGGCTATCAGCTCACCGCCCAGCCCATGCTGGCTACCAGCAGCGAGGGCAACAAGATCTCCTTCATCGATTGGCAGCCCGCCTTCAGCCGCTACCAGTCCCTGGTCCAGCAACAGTTCCAGCAGCGCCTGACTCCGGAGCAGTTCTACCAGTACGGCGTCCACCTGCCGCTTGGGCTGCTGCGGGCCAACGGCGACGTCATCGTGCGCATCCCGGTCGCCGTCACCGACGAGGGGGCGCTGCTCTGCGTCGGGGAAGTGCCGGATCACAGCATCCTCACCCTGCTCAAGGCGCCGCACAGCCCGACCGCCCACGCCATCGAGCTGGCCGAAAAGCTGAGCCGGCACGGGGCGCCGGAGCGCCTCGAGATCTACTACTGCGCCGGCCGCCAGCAGCACTTCGGCGAACAAAGCACCTTGGAGCTGGAGACCCTCTTCAGCCACAGCGGCGCCCACCAGCTGGTCGGCGCCCTCTCCCTTGGCGAGATTGGCAGCCTGCGGCCGGGGGACTATCCGCTGTTTCACAACGGCGCCATTCTCTGCAATGGGGAGGGATTGCGATGAACAACGACCACGCCATGGCCATCGTCTGCGATCTCGCCCTCTGCATCGGCCGCGAGGTCACGCTGGATGCCCTGCTGACCAAGGTGCTGCAGCGCTTTCTGTTTCACTGCGCCTGCCCGGTCGGGCTGGTGCTGCAGCAGTTGCCGCAGGGGGAGTACAAGATCATCAAGGCGATCGGCGATGAGCAGCTGCTTCGCCATCAGGGAGAGCCGCTCGCGCTGCCCCACTGGGTCAGCGACGGGGAGCAGTGCATCCTGCGGGCAGCGCTGCCGCTGCCAGGCTCGCGCCCCTACCCGTTTGCCTATCGGCTGCGGATCGAGGGGGGCTACCTGATGCTGCTGCTCTCCCCCAATGCGGAGCTGCAGGGGGAGCAGATCTGTCACCTGTTCAGCCCCATCCTCGGCAACCTGGCCCGCGCCATCCAGCTGTGCCGGGACAGCGAGCTGCTGGCCCTGCGCCAGCAGGCGGAGCTGGTCGACATGCAGCGCTTCAACGAATCCCTGCTCAAGGCAATCCCCATCCCGGTGTTCTACAAGGATGTCGAGGGACGCTTCATCAGCTGCAACCCGACCTTTACCCAGATCACCGGCATCAGCAAGGCCGAGCTGCAGGGCAAGCGGGTGGACGAGATCCTCCCCCCCGAGATGGCCGACGAATACACCCAGCGCGACCTGGAGGTGCTGCGCAGCAGGCAGCCGCAATATTTCGAGCACACCCTGTTTGATCGCAGCGGCCACCGCTATCAGGTGCTCAACTTCAAGGATCTCTTCTACGACCATCAAGGTGAGGTGGCCGGCATCATCGGCGCCCTGGTCGACATCACCCATATCAAGGAGAGCGAGCAGCAACAACGCACCCTGCTGTTCCAGACCATAGCGGCACTCTCCTCCGCCATCGCCCACAAGTATCCCGGCACCGCGGGCCACGAGCAGCGTGTGCACGATCTCGCACTGGCCATCGGCCAGCATCTGCAACTTTCCCAAGAACGCCTCGACGGGCTGGGCCTCGCCGCCATGGTGCACAACATAGGCCTGTTGCAGATCCCGGCGGAAATCCTCACCCGCCCCCGCGCATTGAGGGAGGTGGAGTTCGAGCTCATCAAGCAGCACCCGCAGGCGGGCTGTGAAATCCTGCAGCAAATAGACTTCCCCTGGCCCATCACCGCCATCGTGCAGCAGCACCATGAGAACCTGGACGGCAGCGGTTATCCGCAGGGGCTGCAGGGGGATGCCATCTCGCTGGAAGCGCGCATCATCCGGGTGGCCGATTCGCTCGCCGCCATGACGGCCCACCGCCCGTTCCGGCGAGCCATGTCCCTCACCGATGCCTTTGCCGAACTGACCCGCTATGCCGGCGTCCACTATGACGAGCAGGTGGTCAGCGCCTGCTTCGCCGTGTGGCAGGCGGGCTATCGCTTTGCCCCCCCTTTGACCGAGGCAGGATGAAATGAGCTCAAGACCCGCATCGCCCTTTCCCCCGCTGCCCACGGCCGCCCTGCTTGGCCAGGTGATGGATCAGCTGCCCTACCGGGTGCTGCTCAAAGACACCCGCTCCGTCTTCATCGCCTGCAACCGGCTGCTGGCAGACGATCTCGCCCTCACCCCGGCCGAACTGGTCGGCAAGTGCGATGCCGACTTCTTCCCGGCCGAACTGGCCAAGCGCTACCGGGATGACGATCTGAAGGTCATGGCCAGCGGCACCACCCAGCGCCATGAAGAGCCCTATCTGAAGGGGGGCGAGGCCCGCTGGCTCAGCACCACCAAGTTTCCTCTGCACGACGAGCTGGGCCAGGTGGTCGGGGTCGGTGTCTTCTTCGACGACATCACCGAGAAGAAACAGCAGCAGGAGCGGTTGCAACAATACACCTGGACCCTGGAGGCCATCGGCCGCGCCCACCACGCCATGCTCAAGCAGGATGATGAGCAGACCCTGTTGCAGGAGATCTGCGACGCCATCACCTTCGACGGCCGCTTTCCCCTGGTCACCGTGCTGCAGGAAAACAGTGACCAGCACACGCTGCAGGTGCTGGCGCAGGCGGGCAACGCGGTCTGGTTTGCCAGCGACGACTGGCTAACCCGGGATCCCGCCCTGCATCAGGCCATCGGCACCGGGACGCCGTGCAACGAAGCCCTGGCCAGCGCGCTGGTACACCACTCGGCCACCCTGCGCGCCCGTCTGCTGCTGCCGCTGCAGTGGCACGCCGGCGGGCATGGCGGCCTGCTCATTCACAGTGAACAGGCCCGCCCGTTCACCGACGAAGAGGTGCACCTCTTCAGCCAGCTGGCGGACTACCTTGCCTACGGCCTGCAGGCCCGCGCGACCCAGCAGGCCTATCTCACAGCCCAGCGCGACAAGGTGCTGCACGCCCGCCAGCTGGAGCTGGCGCTGGAAGATGCCCTCGGTGCCATTGCCGCCGTGCTGGAGCAGCGCGATCCTTACACCGCCGGCCACCAGAAGCATGTCGCCACCCTGGCGCTGGCCATCGGCCGCGAGCTGAAGCTGGACGAGAAGCGGCTGCGGGGGCTCTATCTGGGGGCCATGGTGCACGACATCGGCAAGATCCAGGTGCCACTCGATATCCTCACCAAACCGGGCCGGCTGACCCCGCAGGAGTTCAACCTGGTCAAGGAGCATCCGGGCGCTGGCTATCAGGTGCTCAAGGACATCGCCCTGCCCTGGCCCGTCGCCCAGATGATCCACCAGCACCACGAGTTCATCGACGGCTCCGGCTACCCGGCGGGGCTCAAGGGCGAGCAGATCCTGCTGGAGGCCCGCATCCTCACGGTGGCCGACATCGTGGAGTCCATGTCCTCCGATCGTCCCTACCGCGCCGCCCTCGGCATTCCCCAGGCCAGGGCCCACATCATCGAACTGCGTGGCAGCAAGCTGGATGCAGCGGTAGTGGATGCCTGCCTGCGCATCCTCGATCGCGGGGATTTCACCCCCCATGAGCTGGGTCACGGCCAGTTCTAACGGGCAAGCCGCCATAAAAAAACCGGCCACAGGGGCCGGTTTTTTGTTTGCGATGCGCGCTTAACCCAGACGTACCCGGGCGTTGCGGAACATCCGCATCCAGGCGCCATCCTCGCCCCAGTTGTCCGGGTGCCAGGAGTTGGCCACGGTGCGGAACACCCGCTCCGGGTGCGGCATCATGATGGTGGCACGGCCATCTGTGGTGGTGACGGCAGTGATACCCGCCGGAGCGCCGTTCGGGTTGGCCGGGTACTGCTCGGTCACCTGACCGCGGTTGTCGACGAAACGCAGCCCCACCAGTCCGCTCTGTTGCAGCGCAGCCAGGTGAGCGGCATCGCGCACCTCCACTCGCCCTTCCCCGTGGGAGACGGCGATAGGCATCACCGAGCCTGCCATGCCGGCGAAGAAGGCCGACGGGGAGTCCTGCACTTCCACCAGGCTGAAGCGGGCCTCGAAGCGCTCGGAGCGGTTGCGCACGAAGCGTGGCCACAGATCGGCACCCGGGATCAGCTCGCGCAGGTTGGACATCATCTGGCAACCGTTGCACACACCCAGGGAGAGGGTGTCGCCGCGCTCGAAGAAGCGCTGGAACTGCTCGCGAGCACCATCGTTGAACAGGATGGACTTGGCCCAGCCTTCGCCCGCCCCCAGCACATCGCCGTAGGAGAAGCCGCCACAGGCTACCAAGCTCTGGAACGCATCCAGCTTGATGCGCCCCTCGAGGATGTCGCTCATGTGCACGTCCACCGCCGCAAAGCCGGCGCGGTCAAACGCCGCCGCCATCTCCACGTGGGAGTTGACCCCCTGCTCGCGCAGCACCGCCAGACGGGGGGAGACCCCGCGGGCAATGTAAGGAGCAGTCACATCCTCGGCCGGGTTGAAGCAGAGCTTGGCCTGCAGGCCCGGATCGGCTGCGTCCTGACGGGCGGCATGCTCCTGATCCGCGCACTCCGGGTTGTCGCGCAGGCGCTGCATCTGCCAGCTGGTCTCGCCCCAGATGGTACGCAGGGCGGTACGGCTGGCGCGGTAGACCTCCTGACCGGCCCGCTGCAGGGTGATGAGATCCCCCTCGCGCACCGTGCCGAGCACGTGGGAGCAAGCCGCCAGACCGTGACCGGCCAGCAGGGTCATCACCGCTTCTTTATCTTCACGACGCACCTGGATGACGGCGCCCAGCTCCTCGTTGAACAGGGCCGGCAGCAGCTCGCCACCGATGCGATCCAGCTGCAGGTCGAGGCCGCAGTGGCCAGCGAAGGCCATCTCCACCAGGGTGACAAACAGGCCGCCGTCGGAGCGGTCGTGGTAGGCGACGAGTTTGCGATCGCTCACCAGCGCCTGGATGGCGTTGAAGAAGCCCTTGAGCTGGACCGGGTTGTCCAGATCCGGCGCCTTGTCACCCAGCTGGCGATAGACCTGGGCCAGGGCGGAGGCACCGAGGCGCTGCTTGCCGTTGCCAAGGTCGATGAGGATAAGGTCAGTCTCACCGAGATCGGTTCGCAGCTGTGGCGTGACGGTATTGCGCACGTCCTCCACCCGGGCAAAGGCCGAGATGAGCAGGGAGAGCGGCGAGGTGACGCTGTGCTCCTTGCCATCCTGCTGCCAGCGGGTCTTCATGGACATGGAGTCCTTGCCCACCGGGATGGTGATGCCAAGGGCCGGGCAGAGCTCCTCGCCCACCGCCTTGACCGCCTCATAGAGGCCGGCATCTTCGCCCGGGTGACCGGCAGCGGCCATCCAGTTGGCGGAGAGCTTGACCCGCTTGAGCGAGCCGATGTGGGCCGGCGCCAGGTTGGTGAGCGCTTCCGCCACCGCCATGCGAGCGGAGGCGGCGTGGGAGAGCAGCGCCACCGGGGTGCGCTCGCCCATGGACATGGCTTCGCCATGGTAGCTGTCGTAGGTGGCTGCGGTGACGGCGCAGTCAGCCACCGGGATCTGCCAGGGGCCGACCATCTGGTCGCGGTTGACGAGGCCCGTTACGCTGCGATCGCCGATGGTGATGAGGAAGGACTTCTCCGCCACGGTGGGCAGACGCAGCACCCGCTCAGCAGCTTCACCCAAGGTGATGCCATCGAGCATCAGCGGCTTGCCCTGCGCCGGCAGGCTTGCAACCTCGCGGTGCATCTTGGGAGTCTTGCCCAGCAGCACGTCCAGCGGCAGATCGATGGGGTGGTTGTCAAAGTGCTCATCCGAGAGAGTGAGATGCTTCTCTTCGGTGGCGCTGCCGATGACGGCATAGGGGGCGCGCTCGCGCTCG
The DNA here is from genome assembly GCF_027707985.1 of Aeromonas sp. QDB03. Classification (NCBI taxonomy): domain Bacteria; kingdom Pseudomonadati; phylum Pseudomonadota; class Gammaproteobacteria; order Aeromonadales; family Aeromonadaceae; genus Aeromonas; species Aeromonas sp. QDB03. Next base: position 70,146 of record NZ_JAPCJG010000002.1, read on the forward strand.
CACAGCGCCTTGAACAGCGGCAGCTTCTCCTTGGCCACCGCCAGTACGTAGCGCTCCTGGGATTCGTTGCACCAGATCTCGAGCGGGCTCATGCCCGGCTCGTCGTTCGGGATGGCGCGCAAGTCGAAACGACCGCCGCGATCGCCGTCGCTCACCAGCTCCGGCATGGCGTTGGAGAGGCCACCGGCACCCACGTCGTGGATGAAGACGATGGGGTTGTCGTCACCCAGCTGCCAGCAGCGATCGATCACCTCCTGGCAACGGCGCTCCATCTCGGGGTTGTCGCGCTGCACCGAGGCAAAGTCGAGATCTTCTGCCGACTGGCCGGAGGCCATGCTTGATGCGGCGCCGCCACCCAGACCGATGTTCATGGCCGGGCCGCCCAGCACGATGAGGGCAGCCCCCACCGGGATCTCCCCTTTCTGGACGTGCTCGCTGCGGATGTTACCGATACCGCCCGCCAGCATGATGGGCTTGTGGTAGCCGCGCACCTCGACGCCGTTGTGGCTCGGCACCTGCTCTTCGAAGGTACGGAAGTAGCCGAGAATGGCCGGACGGCCGAACTCGTTGTTGAAGGCGGCGCCGCCGAGTGGCCCCTCCTGCATGATGTCAAACGCACTGACGATGCGGCTCGGCTTGCCGAAATCCTGCTCCCAGGGCTGCTCGAAGCCGGGGATGCGCAGGTTGGAGACCGAGAAGCCCACCAGACCCGCCTTGGGCTTGGCACCGCGACCGGTGGCACCCTCATCGCGAATTTCGCCGCCGGAGCCGGTGGCGGCGCCCGGGAACGGGGAGATGGCAGTCGGGTGGTTGTGGGTCTCCACCTTCATCAGGATGTCGACGCGTTCCTGATGATAGTGATACTCGCCGCTGGCGGGGCTCGGGAAGAAGCGGCCACCCTGGCTCCCTTCCATCACCGCGGCGTTGTCTTTATAGGCAGACAGGACATGATCCGGCGTCTGCTCGAAGGTGTTCTTGATCATTTTGAACAGCGACTTGGGCTGCTGCTCACCGTCGATGGTCCAGTCGGCGTTGAAGATCTTGTGGCGGCAGTGCTCGGAGTTCGCCTGGGCAAACATGTAGAGCTCGATGTCGTTGGGGTTGCGGCCCAGACGCTGGAAGTTCTCCACCAGGTAGTCAATCTCGTCGTCGGCCAGTGCCAGACCGAGCGCCACGTTGGCCTCGGCCAGCGCGGCGCGACCACCGCCCAGCACATCCACCTGGGTGAAGGGGCGCGGCTCGTGATGGGCAAACAGGGCGGCGGCCTCGTTCATCTCGCCAAACACCGTCTCCATCATGCGATCGTGCAGCACGGCGGCCACGTCGGCACGCTGGGCGGCGCTCAGCTCACCCTTAGCCTGCACGTAATAGGCAATACCACGTTCGAGCCGCTTGACCTGATTCAGGCCGCAGTTGTGGGCGATGTCGGTTGCTTTGGAAGACCAGGGGGAGATAGTGCCGGGGCGGGGGGTAACGAGAAACAGCTGACCGCTGGGGGTGTGTTCGGGGATGGTCGGGCCGTAGCGCAGGAGCTGGCCCAAGGTCGCTCGCTCCGGGGGCGACAACGGGCTCGAGAGCTCGGCAAAGTGCACGTATTCGGCATAGACATCCTCTATCTCTACTCCTCTCTCCTGTTTCATCTGCGCGAAGCGTTGCAGCAGTTTTTGGACACGAAACTCAGACAGTGCGGGGGCACCACGCAAGATATCCATATGACCTTTCTCACCAAGTGTTGAAGTGGGGGGGAATTGAGACGCGCGTATTATAGGGATCAGGCCCATGCCGGACAAACGTTTTTCTTGTTTTTCCCAGTGTGACTCGGTGCACACTCTCTGGTATAAAGGTGCCTCTTTTTTGACAAATGCCGATTTTTTCAACAAGGGTACTCACCTACTTGCGCTGCATTTTTCGACTGTTTATCGGGCTGACGTTGCTGCTGACCCTGGTCGGTTGCGACTTCTACACCCCCTCCAGCCAGCTGGAGCAGATCCGCCAGCGAGGCGAGATCCGGGTTGGCACCATCTACGGCCCCACCTCTTATTACCAGCGTGACGACACCGCCCAGGGGTTCGATTACGAGCTGGCGCAGAGTTATGCCGACTGGCTGGGGGTCAAGCTGACCATAGTGCCGGTCTACTCCACCGCCGAGCTGGTGGAACTGCTGAGAAAGGGCAAGCTGGATCTGGCTGCCGCCGCCATCGTGGTCACCCCGGAGCGGCGCCAGCTGTTTCGCTTCGGCCCCGGCTTCTACCAGGTCTCCCCCAAGCTGGTCTATCGCAACGGCTCTCCCAAGCCCAAGGACATCGGCGATCTCAAGGGCAACATAGTGGTGCCGGCCGGTTCCACCGGCGAAGATCTGCTCAAGGAGCTCGCCAAGCAGTACCCCAACCTGAAGTGGAGCACCAATCGGGATGCCGACGTGGAGGAGCTGCTCAAGCAGGTGGCCGACGGCAAGATTGACTACACGGTGGTGCAGGATACCGTGCTGGCCCGCACCCAGCGCTACTACCCCGAGCTCACCGAGGGGATGACCCTGGCCAAGAACCAGACCGTGGCCTGGGCCATGACCAAGCTGCCGGACGACAGCCTCTACGCCAGCATCATCGACTTCTTCGGCCAGCGCTTCATGGACGGCGCCATCGCCAAGCTCGACGAGAAGTACTTCGGTCACGTGCAGAATTTCGACTTCGTCGACACCCGCACCTTCCTGCAGCGGGCCAAGAGCCTGCTGCCCAAGTATCAGGATCTGTTCAAGACCCACGCCAACGTGGTGGACTGGCGCCTGCTGGCCGCCATCAGCTATCAGGAATCCCACTGGGATCCGGAGGCGCGCTCCTACACCGGGGTGCGCGGCATGATGATGCTGACCGAGCCCACCGCCAAGGCGATGGGGGTCAACAACCGGCTGCACCCGGAGGAGAGCATCAAGGGCGGCGCCCGTTATCTGGAGCAGATGATGGAGAAGGTGCCCGCCTCGGTGCCCGATGACGAGAAGGTGTGGTTTGCCCTTACCGCCTACAACATCGGTTACGGCCACATGATGGATGCCCGCCGCCTGACCAAGGAGCTCGGCAAGAATCCCGATGCCTGGAGCGATGTGAAAGAGGTGCTGCCGCTGCTGCAGCAGTCGCGCTGGCATCGCAAGGTACGCTACGGCTATGCCCGTGGCGGCGAGGCGCGCAACTACGTCAACAACGTGCGCCAGTACTACCAGAGCCTGCTCTGGCTCGACAACGAGCAGCAGAAAGCCCACCGCCGTGAAGAGCTGGACGATGACGACAGCAGCGAGCCGCCCAGTGCCGAGCGCCCCACCGTCATCGCCGAAGTGGTCAAGCAGATCACCCTGCGCTGATCCCTTGTTGACAGGTTTGTTTTTCGGGTGGTTTCTCTGTTACCATCCGACCATACCGGAGCCTATCCGAAATTGTTTTTATCGCGCTATTTCATCCACTTGCACTCGGGATGACAGCACTTTCAGATAGGCTCCCATCATCACCCAAGGCCGGGATGGCCACCCAATGGGAGGAGACCAAGATGCGAGCTCGCAGAAGAACGACACTGGTCAGAAAAGCAAAGTGCGGCTGGAGCCCCAGACGCAAACTCAAGCTCAATGACATCAAACGCAAGATATGGCGGCGAAACCGCTCCTTCACCTTGCTGATAGCAGAACACACAGCATAAACCCGGCAATCGCCGGGTTTTTTATCGCCTCAATTCCCCGCCAGCGGGCTCACCTCAAAGACCACTGCCCGCTTCGATACCAGGCTGTTGCAGTGATTGCAGAAGTAATCCACCGCGCCGCAGGCCTTGAGCCGCTCCAGCTCCTGCCGGCAGGTCGGGCAGAGGGCCCGGATCTGGAAACGGGCCTGGCACTGGTTACAGGTGGTCTCGCGGCTGCGACTGTCCAGCTCGCCCTGACAGGCAGGGCAGTGAAGGTGGCTCATGGTTGGCTCCTTGCAAAGTGAATGTGCAGTGGGCCCACCCACTGCACATTCCCCTCCCCTGGCCCCAGAAAAAACGGCTGCCGGTGAGGGCAGCCGCTGGGCCTTATTTCTTGGCTTTGGCCTTGAGCAGGCGCTTGCGTTGACGCTCCTGGCTCAGGGTCAGGGTATTTTTCTTGCCCTCGAACGGGTTGGCCGACTCCTGGAACTCGACCCGGACCGGCGTCCCCATGATCTTCAGCGACTTGCGGAAGTAGTTGATGAGGTAGCGCTTGTAGGAATCCGGCAAGTCATTGAGCTGGTTGCCGTGGATCACGATGCGCGGCGGGTTGTAGCCACCGGCGTGGGCATATTTGAGCTTGACCCGACGACCGTTCACCATCGGCGGCTGGTGGTCTTCCTGCGCCATCTGCATGATGCGGGTCAGCATGGCGGTGCTGGTACGGCGGGTGGCAGACTGGTAGGCCTCCTGAATGGATTCGAACAGGTGGCCAACCCCGCTGCCGTGCAGGGCGGAGATGAAGTGCACGCGGGCGAAGTCGATGAAGCCCAGACGACGATCGAGCTCGTTCTTGACGTCCTCTTTCACCTTCTGATCCAGACCATCCCACTTGTTCACCACCAGTACCACGGAGCGGCCGGTGTTGAGCACGAAACCGAGGATGCTCAAGTCCTGATCGGTGATGGTCTCCTGGGCGTCGATCACCAGCAGGCAGACGTTGGCATCTTCAATCGCCTTGAGGGTCTTGATGACGGAGAACTTCTCCACCGTCTCGTGCACCTTGCCGCGACGACGCACGCCGGCGGTGTCGATGATGACGTACTTCTGCTCGTCACGCTCCATCGGGATGTAGACGGAGTCGCGGGTAGTCCCCGGCATGTCATAGACGATGACTCGATCTTCACCCAGCATGCGGTTGGTCAGGGTGGATTTGCCGACGTTGGGGCGACCGACGATGGCAAACTTGATGGGCAGGTCAGCGAACGGCGTCTCCTTGGTGTCTTCCTTGGTGTCCAGTTCACCGGCAGCCACCATGCGCAGCAGGGCTTCTTCGTCGAAGTCCTCTTCTTCCTCATCCTGCGCGGTTTCTTGTGTGGCGGCGTCGACCAGGGTCTCCAGATGGGGGGCCAGCGCCAGCTCCAGCAGGCTCAGTACGCCACGACCGTGGGCGGCCGCCATCTGGTAGACCTCGCCCAGGGCCAGACCGTAGAACTCGGACACGGCGGAATCACCGTCGATGCCGTCGGTCTTGTTGGCCACCAGAAACACCTTCTTGTGGGTCTTGCGCAGGTGCTCGGCGATGGCCTGATCCGCCGCGGTCAAACCGGCACGGGCATCCACCATGAACAGCACCACGTCGGCCTCTTCGATGGCCAGCAGGGACTGTTCGGCCATCTTCAGCTCGATCCCCTCTTCGGTGCCATCGATACCGCCGGTATCCACCACGATAAATTCCAGCTCGCCCAACTTCGCCTGGCCGTACTTGCGGTCCCGGGTCAGACCGGGGAAGTCAGCCACCAGGGCATCCCGGGTACGGGTCAGGCGGTTAAACAGGGTGGATTTCCCCACGTTGGGGCGGCCCACCAGGGCTACTACAGGAGTCATAAAAGCCTCATTCTCAAGACGACAAAGGCTCCGGGTCCGAAGACCAGGAGCCGGATATTCAGATTGACGGGCGATCAGGGACGCTTGATAGCGTACAACTTGCCGCCACGGCTCTGCACATACAGGGTGTCACCATCCACCAGAGGGGCGGCGTACAGACCACTGCTGTCGAGCTGCTGCATGGCCTTGATGGTACCGTCGGTACGATCCAGCCAATACAGGTAACCTTCCACATCGCCGACCACCACATAGTCACCCAGGATGACGGGGGCGGTCACGGTGCGGTTTTCCAGCTGGGTATTGGACCACAGCTCGAGACCATTGCGACGGTCGACCGCAAACAGGTGGCTGCGGCTGTCGGTCAGCACGATGGCATTGCCGGTCACCGCCATGTCGCGGTAGCCGGAATACTTGCGCTTCCATACCTCGTCACCGGTCATCAGCTTGCGCGCCATCAGCTGGCCATTATAGGCGATGGCATAGAGCTCATCGCCGGCGATCAGCGGGGTGGCGTCCACGTCGACCATCCGATCCAGTTCGGTGGCACCGCGCGGGTCGGCGACCTTGGACTGGCGCACCGGCTGACCATTGCTGAGCAGGGCGATGCCCACCTTGCCATCGGCGCGGCCGTACAGCACGGCACCGTTGGTGATGATGGGGGCGCCGGCGCTGCGCAGGGTCAACGGCGGCTGTTCTTCCGCCAGGGTCCACTGCAGCTTGCCTTCATCGGTATCGAGCGCCACCAGACGACCCGAGGTGGTCAGCACCACCACCCGACCATCTTCGACGGCAGGGCTCGCCACCACTTCACCCGGCACCGAAGTCTGCCACAGCACTTCGCCGTTCTCCTGGTTCAGGGCGTAGACCACCCCGTTCTCGGAACCCAGGAACAGCTTGCCGTAACGGGATACCAGGCCACCGGAGAGACGGGCGCTGCGCTTGTCGGCGTTGATCGGCAAGTCAGCCAGATCCACGCTCCACAGCTCCTTGCCGCTTTCGCGGTCAAAGGCGGTCACGTCGCCATCGCGAGCGGCGGCATAGATGCGCTCCTCTTCCACCACCGGCTTGAGCTGGGAGTAGAAGTCGCCGATGCCGTCACCCACCGAGGAGGACCAGCTGGTATCGGCCGTGAAAGCGGACTCGACCTTGGGCAACGGCGCCATCGGGTTGAGATCCTCTTCCGAACTGAACAGGGAGCACCCCTGCAGGGCGAAGGAGACCGCAGCCCCCAACACCACCATCTTGAACAGATTACGCATCCGGAGCCTCACCCGTGGTCACCGCTGGCAACGCCAGATCGTCCATTTTCAGCTTGAGCTCGGCGCTGCCCTGCAGGCCGCCGGCATCGGCCGCCGCCTGATAGGCATCGCGCGCCTCTTCGGCCTTGCCCTGCTTGAGCAGCACGTCGCCGCGCACTTCCGCGACCTGGGCCTTGAAGGCATCGTTGTTGATCTTGCCAAGCTGGGCCAGCGCCTCGTCAGCCTTGCCCTGATCGTTCAGAACCCGGGCCAGACGCAGGGCAGCGATGGGACGGATGCTCTCGTCACCGCTGGTGGCCACCTGGGTCAGCTGCTCGGCAGCCAGATCCAGCTTGCCGGCCTTGACGGCGGCGGCGGCCAGCTGCAAGGCAGCCAGTTCGGCATAGGAGTCACCCTTGTGGGCGCTGATGAAGCTTTGCGCCTGCTCGAAGCCGGCGGCATCACCCTTGGCCAGCTGGGCGGCCATCTCGTTGTAAGCCTGGGAGGCGGTCTCCTGGCTGGTCTGCTGATGCTCGTTGTAGTAGCGCCAGCCAAAGAGTCCAACCAGACCGATAACAGTTCCTGCGATCACCGAGGTTCCGTTCTCTTTCCACCAGCTCTTGATGACCTCAACCTGTTGTTCTTCGGTGGTATAAACTTCCACAGCTTACTCTCCTTTGGCTGCCAGCAGGGCAATGGCGGCGTCGACCGTGACGGTCTGTTGCTCGGCCTGGCCACGCAGATATTTGATGGTGATCTCCCCGTTTTGCACCTCGGTCTCGCCAAGGATCAGGGCAATGGCCGCGCCGCTCTTGTCGGCACGCTTGAGTTGTTTCTTGAAGTTGCCGCCGCCGCAGTGGCTCATCAGGCGCAAGTCAGGCAGGGCATCGCGCAGCCGCTCGGCCAGCTGGAAACCGGCCTGTTCAGTGCCCTCGCCCACCATGGCCAGGTAGACATCCACCGCCGGCCGGATATCGCCGTTGAGCTCGAGGGTCTCGAGCATCAGCACCAGTCGCTCCATGCCCATGGCGAAACCCACAGCCGGCGTCGGCTGACCACCGAGCTGCTCCACCAGACCGTCGTAGCGACCACCGGCACAGACGGTGCCCTGAGCGCCCAGACTGTTGGTGACCCACTCGAACACGGTGAGGTTGTAGTAGTCGAGGCCGCGCACCAGCCGCTCGTTCACTTCGTACTGGATGCCGGCGGATTCGAGCAGGCACTTGAGCCCCTCGAAGTGGGCCAGGCTCTCTTCACCCAGGTGATCGAACAGGCGCGGGGCACCCACCAGAATGGCTTGTACCTTCTCGTCCTTGGAGTCCAGCACCCGCAGCGGGTTGCTGTACATGCGGCGCTGGCTCTCTTCGTCCAGCTGATCCTTGTACTGCTCCAGGTAGGCCACCAGCGCATCGCGGTAGGCGGCGCGTTCGCTGCTCTGACCGAGGGTGTTGAGCTGCAGGGTCACGTGTTCGCTGATGCCGAACAGACGCCACAGGCGGTGGGTCAGCATGATGAGCTCGGCATCGATGTCCGGCCCGTTGATGCCGAACAACTCGACCCCGAACTGGTGGAACTGGCGATAGCGGCCCTTCTGGGGACGCTCGTGACGGAACATGGGGCCCATGTACCACATCCGGCGTTCCTGGTTGTAAAGCAGACCGTGCTCGATGCCGGCACGCACGCAGCTGGCGGTGCCTTCCGGGCGCAGACTCAGGCTGTCGCCGTTGCGGTCTTCAAAGGTGTACATCTCTTTTTCGACCACGTCGGTCACTTCACCGATGGCGCGCTTGAACAGATGGGTCTGCTCGACAATCGGCATGCGCACTTCGCTGTAGCCATAGCTGGCCACGACCTGGCGCAGGATCTGTTCTACTTTCTGCCATACCGGGCTCTGCTCCGGCAGGCAATCATTCATACCGCGAATAGCTTGGATCTGTTTTGCCACGTTGATACTCGAGAAAAAGAGGTAAAATTTGGCCGCATTATAGGGATTTTCGACCCCGAGGTAAAATCAGGGTATTCCAATGCGGGATGTAAAATCAGCAACCTAAAGACAGGGCCACCCTGAGTGGCCCTTGGTTGCTCAACCCTCGTCCACCTGGATCTGGTTGGCCGGATCCAGCATGGCGGCCCGTGCGCGGATGCGGCGCTCCAGGGTCGGGATGAGATCCTTGTTGTCGAGCCGGTCCACCCGCTGACCACCCTCGTAGAAGGCACTCTTGTTGGCCGCACCCGCCAGACCCAGATCCGAGACCAGCGCCTCGCCAGGACCATTCACCACGCAACCGATGATGGATACATCCATCGGGGTGATGATGTCTTCCAGCCGCTCTTCCAGGGCGTTGACCGTGCCGATGACGTCGAACTCCTGGCGGGAGCAGGAGGGACAGGCGATGAAGTTGATGCCGCGGGAACGGATGCGCAGGGATTTCAGGATGTCGAAACCCACCTTGATCTCTTCCACCGGATCGGCCGCCAGCGAGATCCGCAGGGTGTCGCCGATGCCTTCGCTCAGCAGCATGCCAAGACCGATGGCGGACTTCACCGCGCCGGCGCGAAAACCGCCCGCTTCGGTGATGCCCAAATGCAGCGGCTGTTCAATCTGTTTGGCCAGCAGGCGATAGGCGCCGACTGCCAGGAAGACGTCGGACGCCTTGACGCTCACCTTGAAGTTGTCGAAGTTCAGGCGATCCAGATAGTCCACGTGGCGCATGGCTGACTCGAGCAGCGCCTCCGGGGTCGGTTCACCGTACTTCTCCTGAATGTCTTTCTCCAGCGAGCCGCCGTTGACGCCGATGCGGATCGGGATGTTGTAGTGACGGGCGCAGTCGACCACGGCGCGGACCCGCTCCTCGTTGCCGATGTTGCCCGGGTTGATGCGCAGGCAATCGGCACCGTATTCGGCCACTTTCAGGGCGATGCGGTAGTCGAAGTGGATATCGGCGACGATGGGAATGCGGGTCTGCTGCTTGATGAGCTTGAAGGCTTCCGCCGCTTCCATGGTGGGCACCGAGACCCGCACGATGTCGGCGCCAACCCGCTCGATCCGCTGGATCTGCTCGACGGTGGCGGCCACGTCCGTGGTCTTGGTGTTGGTCATGGTCTGCACCGTGATGGGGGCATCGCCCCCAACCGGTACATTACCGACCATGATCTGCCTGGATTTACGACGAATGATGGGAGATTCGTGAGCGGACATGGCGGACAGATTACTCCTGCGGCAGTGAGAGGCGAGCAGTCCGGCCGTTGTTGTAACGGCTCATGTCGATGGACTTGCCCTGATATTCGATATTGACGGCCATGGGCGCACCAATGATGAATTTGAGCGGCTCGGGTCCTTCCAGTACCAGTTCGTCATTGGCCTTCTTGAGGCCGCTGAACAGGGTCTTGCCCTTGGCATCCTTGACATCCAGCCAGCAGTCGGCGGTGAAGCTCATCTTCAGCTGGGGCACCTTGGCCGGCTCGCTCGCGGCGGTGTCGGCAGCCGGTTGCGTGGCAGTGGCGGCAGAGCTCGCAACAGCCGTGGTCGCCACGGCGCTGCTGGCATCGACCGGCAGCGTGGTCGCGGCGGCGCTCGCCACGGGGTCAACCGAGGTCGCGGCCGCAGCGGAAATTGCCGGAGCAACCACAGGGTCAGCCACGTCCACCGCTGGCGGCACGGTGGCGCTCGGGGTGTTGCTGGTTGCGCCCATTTCAGTCGCGGCCAGGGCCTCGTCACCGGCGGAGCGACGGGCCGTGCTCTGCCACCACCAGGCGACGGAGAGCGCGATCAGCACCAGGATCACCAGCCAGGTGACAACCTTGAGGCGGCTGTCGTTGGCCTGCTGACGGGAGCGACGAGAGAAGCTCTGCATGTCGATGTTGTCGGGGGGAGTCAGCCCCAGCTTGTCATAAGCCGCGAGGATGGTCTCTTCCGGGATACCGACCAGCTTGGCATAAGTACGCAGATAACCCCGAATGAAGGTATGGGACGTATGCTTGTCATACGTATCCGATTCGATCGCGGCAATCAGGGTCAGACGAAGGTGAATGCGAGACGCAACCTGTTCTCGTGTCCAGCCGAGCTGTTCACGGGCGTTGCGCAGCAGCTGGCCTGGGCCAACTGCCTGGGAGTCGTCTTGAAAATCGTGTGGCTGTTCAGTAGTCATTGGCTAAGTAACGCTTGGCTTGTTGCGAAGTGGGATATTGCCTTACCAGCTCAGTCCCGAATTGGTGAAGTAGTGCCGGTTTGTCCATGGCCTGCGCCAGCCGCAATCTCAACCAGAGACTGTTCTCGTTCTCGTCTGACACATCGGCAAAACGGGCGAGATAGGCCTGCACATCAGGCAGCTTGCCATCTTTCATGGAAAGCTCCGCCATGTCCAGCAATAACCTTGGATTGCGGGGATTATACCCCAAGGCCAAGCGATAGTACTCGCTTGCTTTATCATTTCTGCGATTTTGCGCGGCGCAAAGTGCCGCGTTTTCATAGGTATCGGCAATCTTGATGTAGTTGGGCTGGCTGACGGCCTGCAGGAAGGCCTTTTCCGCCTCGTCGAAGCGACCACGATTGCAAAGGAAGGCGCCATAGTTGTTCATCGCGTCAGCATTGGACGGATCCATGGCAAGGGCTTTCTTGTAGCTCTCTTCGGCCGCCTTGAAATCTTCCACCTGCTGGTAGAAGTAGGCAAAACCGACGTAAACCTGAGGGTTGGCAGGGTCATACTGCAGCGCACGGTCAAGGTTGAACTTGGCCTGCTCGGCATTGCCCTGTTGCAGATATTGAATACCCAAATCCAGACGGGTCTGGGCTGCCGCCTTGAGATCGGGACCCACTTCACGCTGGGTGGAATTCTGGCCAGCGTAAGTGGTCTCGGTAACACAGCCTGGCAGCGCGCAGAGCGCTGCCACTACGATCAATGTACGTGTATCCATTCCCTGACTATACAATGGCTTAGCAAGTTAAACCATTTTGACGGAAATCCCATCCTGTTGCATCCGATTTTTCATGGTGCGCTTGGTGCGATCGATCACCTCCCCCACCAGCTGGCCGCAGGCTGCATCGATGTCGTCGCCACGGGTCTTGCGGACAATGACAGTGAAGCCATATTCCATCAATACCTTGGAAAAACGGTCGATACGGCTGTTGCTCGGCTTGCCGTAGGGGTTGCCCGGGAAGGGGTTGAACGGGATCAGGTTGATCTTGCTCGGGGTATCCTTGAGCACCTTGGCCAGCTCGTGGGCGTGCTGCATGTCGTCATTGATATGATCGAGCAGCACATATTCCACGGTCACCCGGCCGCCGTTGGCGTTGGACTTGCCGAGGTAGCGACGGACACCGGCGAGGAACTCCTCGATGTTGTACTTGTCGTTGATCGGCATGATCTCGGAGCGCAGCTTGTCGTTGGGCGCGTGCAGGGAGATAGCCAGGGCCACGTCAATCTGGTCGCCCAGCATGTCCAGTGCCGGTACCACGCCGGAGGTGGAGATGGTCACCCGGCGCTTGGAGATGCCGTAGCCGAAGTCGTCCATCATCAGGCGCATGGCCGGCACCACGTTGGCGAGGTTGAGCAGCGGCTCGCCCATCCCCATCATCACCACGTTGGTGATGGGACGCTTGCCGCCGACGATCTTGGCGGCGCGCCATACCTGGCCGATGATCTCGGAGACTTTCAGGTTGCGGTTGAAGCCTTGCTGGGCGGTAGAGCAGAACTTGCACTCCAGGGCACAGCCTACCTGGGAGGAGACGCACAGGGTCGCCCGATCCTCTTCCGGAATGTAGACGGTCTCCACTTCCTGGCCGCCGACCTGCAGCGCCCACTTGATGGTGCCGTCGGAGGAGCGCTGTTCGCGGCTCACTTCCGGCGCCCGGATCTCGGCGATCGCCTTGAGGCGCTCGCGCAGCACCTTGTTGACGTTGTTCATCTGATCGAAATCATCACAACCAAAGTGATAGATCCACTTCATCACCTGATCTGCCCGAAACGGCTTCTCGCCCAGTTCGACGAAGAAGGCGCGCATGGCATCCCGATCAAGATCCAGCAGGTTGGTTTTTGTTTCGCTCATCAAGGGCCTCAGCTCACACACTTCATAAATTATCGGCTGACCTACGTCAGGGGGCGGCATTGTACAAATTATGGGTCCGGCTTTCCACCTGGAGAATAAGTGGATATTGACCGAATGACCAAAAAACAAAAGGGAGCCGAGGCTCCCTTGGGGTTCTTTCGACAGAAATCAGCCGCGCGGGCAGATCTCGGCGTCGGAGAAGAAGTAGGCGATTTCACGGGCAGCGGAGGCAGGTGCATCGGAGCCGTGCACGGCGTTGCGGTCGATGCTCTCGGCGAAGCAGGCGCGCAGGGTGCCGGCCAGGGCCTCTTTCGGGTTGGTGGCGCCCATGATTTCACGGTGGCGACGGATGGCCTCTTCGCCTTCCAGCACCTGGATCATGACGGGGCCGGAGGTCATGAAGCTGACCAGGCCGTCATAGAAAGGCTTGCCCTGGTGCTCGGCATAGAAACCGGCGGCTTGCTCGCTGCTCATGTGCAGCATCTTGGCGGCGATGACTTTCAGGCCAGCGCTCTCGAAACGGTTGTAGATGGCACCGATCAGGTTCTTGCTGACGGCATCCGGCTTGATGATGGAGAAGGTACGTTCGATGGCCATTGAGATCTTTCCTTAACTACAGAGATTTATTGTTAGAATCCATGTTCGGCGGCGATTATACGTAAACAAAAAGCGAAATAACACACAGAAAAGCAACTTTTTATTAAACAAATTCTTCCCTAAAACAACATCACCACTCATCTTGGCCCAGGCTGGCAGGAAAAAATGTGCGCTTGTGCACGATAGTCATGTTAACTCCCTGAAACCCAGGCTATTGCTCAGCCTCCCCCTGTCGAAAGGGCACCCGCAGGTGCCCTTGTCGTTGCCGGTCAGCGGACCTCCGCCAGCAGGGTGTGGGCGATGGTGCGCATCCCCAGGGCGTTGGCCCCCGGCGCCCACAGGTTGTCGCCGTTCTCACTGAAACAGGCGGCAAGATCGACGTGCAGCCAGCCCTGCCCCTCATTGGCAACGAAGCGGGAGAGGAAGCCCGCCGCGTTGGAGGCCCCCCCCGGACCGCCGCCCGGCACGGGCCGGCTGTTGGCGGTGTCGGCATAGTGGGACGGGCACTGCTGGCGATGCCAGGGTTCCAGCGGCAGCGGCCAGGCGGGTTCCTGTTCGGCATCCGCATAGCCCATGGCGCGGCTCACCAGCCCCTTGTCCAGTCCGAACAGGGCATTGTAACGCCCCCCCAGCGCCATCACCGCCGCCCCGGTGAGGGTCGCGGCGTCGATGACCAGCGGCGCACCGGAATCCCCGGCCAGCTGCAGGCCGTCGGCCAGCACCAGCCGCCCCTCGGCGTCGGTGTTGACGATCTCCACCGTGGTGCCGTTCTTGTAGGTGAGGATGTCGCCCAGCTTGTAGGCATGACCCGAGACCAGGTTCTCGGCGCAGCAGAGGATGAGCTTCACCCGCTTGTCGAGGCCGCGCAGAATGGCCAGCGCCAGGGCGCCGGTGACGATGGCGGCACCGCCCATGTCGTGCTTCATGGTCAGCATGCCCTGGGAGGTCTTCATGGAGTAGCCGCCGGAGTCGAAGGTGATGCCCTTGCCCACCAGGGCCGCGGCCACCGGGGCCTTGGGATCCCGACCTGGATTGAAGTCCAGCTCCAGCAGCACGGGCTCGCGCTCGCTGCCACGGCCGACCTGATAGAGACCGACCCAGCCCGCCTGCTGCAAGGCTTCCCCCTTGAGGATGCGATGACTGATCCGGTCCGGCGCCAGCTCGGTGATGAAGGCGGCAGCTTCAACCGCCAGCTCCAGCGGCCCCAGCTGTTCCGGCGTGGCATTGGTCATCTCCCGCACCCAGCGCCCGCACAGCCAGCGCGCCTCCAGCTCTTCCCGATCCTCCTCGGACGAGGTAGCCCACTGCAGCTCGACCTCCACCTTGGGGGTCTGCAGCCCTTGGGCGAAAGCCCACTGCTGCTCACGCTCCCAGTGACCGGCCAACACCACCTGCTGGATCCCCTGACTGCACAGACGCCGTGCCGCCTGCTGGATATCCAGCAAGGGGCTGGCGGTCACCAGATGGATCACCATGCCGTCGGCGCGGTGGGAGAGCAGCGCCCCCTCGCCCCACTCGGGAGCGGCAAATTCTCGGCTCAACCAGATGTTCATGCACTCACCTCCTGCAGCCAGCGGGTGTCAGATAATACGCAGGCCGTGGCGCTTTTCGCCGATTGTCCAAAGCCTTCACCAAATGCTTGATTCAGCCAGACTCTCATTCACTCACCTCCTGCAACCAGCGAGCGATGGTGCGCAGACCGTGGCCCTTGGCACCGGTCGCCCACAGGTCATTGCCCGATTTTTGATAGGAGGCTGCCAGATCCAGGTGCACCCAGCCCTTGCCTTCGTCACGCACGAAGCGCGACAGGAAAGCTGCCGCCGTAGTCGCACCTGCGGTGCCTTCGGCGGACGCCACGTTGCCCAGCTCGGCAAAGGCGGAGGTGAGCTGGCCCGCATGCCAGGGCTCCAGCGGCAGCGCCCAGGCCTGCTCGTTTTCGGCTTTGGCGGCTGCCAGCGCACGTGCCTGCTCGGCCTCATCGAGGGCAAACACGGCGTTGTAGTCGCGACCCAGCGCGGTCTTGGCGGCGCCGGTCAGGGTAGCGGCGTCGAGGATATAGGCAGCCCCGCTTTCGCTCGCGGCCAGCAGGCCGTCAGCCAGCACCAGGCGGCCTTCCGCATCGGTGTTCTGGATCTCGACCGAGATGCCGTTGCGATAGGTAAGGATGTCACCGAGCTTGAAGGCATGGCCGGAGACCAGGTTCTCGGCGCAGCAGAGGATGAGTTTGACCCGCTTGTTCAGGCCGCGGCTGATGGCCAGCGCCAGCGCGCCGGTCACCATGGCGGCGCCGCCCATGTCGGACTTCATCGGCAGCATGTTGTCGGAGGACTTCATGGAGTAGCCGCCAGAATCGAAGGTGATCCCCTTGCCCACCAGCGCCGCCAGCACGGGGGCATTGGCATCCCCGGTCGGGTTGTAGTCGAGCTCCAGCAGCACCGGCTCGCGCTCGCTGCCGCAGCCCACCGACCAGATCCCGATATGACCGGCCTCCTGCAGCGCCTCCCCGGCGGTAATACGGGCGGTCACCTTGTCACCGGCGAGACTGCGGATGAGCAGCAGGGCGGATTCCGCCAGGCTCATGGGATAGATCTCCTGCGGGCAGCCGTTGGTCACTTCGCGCACCCAGCGGGTCGCTTTGAGCAAGGCAGCCAGCTCGACGGCCTCCTGATCGCTCTGCTCGCCGAAATCGAGCTCGCGAACCCCCTTGGCGGCATAGAAGCCCTGGGCAAAGGCGTAGCGACGCTCCCCATTCCACCCCTCACCCACCAGCTTGACGCGCTTGATGCCGCTCGACTCGAGGCGTCTGGCACCGCGCTGGATGGCGCGCAGCGCCTCCTTCTCCTGGCCGCTGCCCAGATGGAGATGGGCTTCGTCGCCGTTGAAACTGAGCAGGGCACCCTCGCCCCAGTGGGCGGCGGCAGCCTGGGAAGACAACCGTACGTTCATCATGTCAGCCATGTTCTCTTGCTTCCTTTTTATTGGCACTTTCATCAACGAATAGGGAAATCACGGGCACAAAAAAGGCCGCTCCCTCAAGGGTCACGGCCTTCACCATATCATTACTGCACCACGAGATGCTGTACGCGCAATTCACTCATGTGTAATTAAGGGGTCATCAGTGGCGCTCAGACGCCAGATTCAGGGTGTACTTGGGCAGTTCCACCACCAGATCCTCGTCCGCCAGTCTGGCCTGGCAGCTGAGACGGGATTCCGGCTCCAGCCCCCACGCCTTGTCCAGCATGTCGTCTTCCAGCTCGTCGCTCGGCTCGAGGGAGTCGAAGCCTTCCCGCACCACGCAGTGGCAGGTGGTGCAGGCGCAGGACTTCTCGCAGGCGTGCTCGATCTCGATGCCGTTGCGCAGCGCGATGTCCAGAATGGTTTCACCGGTCGCACCTTCGAGGGCCGCGCCGTCCGGACAGAGCTCGGGATGGGGCAGAATAATCAGTTTTGGCATATTACACCTTGTTGACGTTTTGTCCGGTCAGCACCTTGCGGATGGAGGCATCCATCCGGCGGGCTGCAAATTCGCCACTGGCAGCGTCCGCCGCCTCGATGGCCTCTTTGATCTGGTTGGTGGTGCCCGTGCTGCGCATGGTCAGCAGATGGGCGATGGCGGCATCCAGCTCGGCCCGCTCGGCGGGGCTCAATAAAGCCTCGCCATCGGCGGCCAGCGCGGCGTTGAGGCTCTCGACTACACGGTCGGCCTCGACCTGCTGCTCCGCCAGCATGCGAGCGTCCATGTCCTGCTGGGCGTTGGCGATGGAGGCGCTCAGCATGTTGAGGATGTCATCCTCACCCAGTCCGTAGGAGGGCTTGACCTGGATCTCGGCCTGCACGCCGGAGGATTTCTCCATGGCGCTGACCGACAGCAGACCGTCCGCATCCACCTGGAAGGTGACGCGAATGTGGGCGGCACCGGCCGCCATGGGCGGAATGCCGGTCAGGGTGAAGCGGGCCAAGGATCGGCAATCGGCCACCAGCTCGCGCTCGCCCTGCACCACGTGGATCGCCATCGCGGTCTGGCCATCCTTGAAGGTGGTGAACTCCTGGGCGCGGGCCACCGGAATAGTGGTATTGCGCGGGATCACCTTCTCGGCGAGGCCGCCCATGGTCTCAAGACCCAGGGAGAGCGGAATGACGTCCAGCAGCAGCATCTCGGCGTCAGGCTTGTTGCCCACCAGGATGTCGGCCTGGATGGCGGCACCGATGGCCACCACCTTGTCGGGGTCGATGCTGGTCAAGGGGGGACGCTGGAAGAACTCGCCCACCAGCTCGCGCACCAGCGGCACCCGGGTCGAACCACCGACCATCACCACGTCCAGCACCTCCTCCTGCTCGAGCCCCGCATCGCGCAGGGCGCGGCGGCAGGCCAGCAGGGTGCGCTTGACCAGCGGCTGGATCAGCTGGTCAAACTGGCTGCGGGTCACAGAGCCCTGCCAGCCGGCAAAGGTGCAGGGAACGGCGTCGGCGTCGGTCAGACCGTGCTTGACGGCGGCGGCCACATCCAGCAGCTCGCGCTGCAGACGGGCATCCAGCTCGCCAGTCAAACCGGCTTGTTCTTTCAACCAGTCTGCCAGCAAGTGATCGAAGTCATCGCCGCCCAGGGCCGAATCGCCACCGGTGGCCATCACTTCAAACACTCCGCGATGCAGGCGCAGGATGGAGATATCGAAGGTACCGCCGCCCAGGTCATAAACAGCGATCACCCCTTCCTGGCCGGAGTCGAGGCCATAGGCGATGGCAGCGGCGGTCGGTTCGTTGAGCAGGCGCAGCACGTGCAGGCCGGCCAGGCGGGCTGCATCCTTGGTGCCCTGGCGCTGGGCGTCGTCAAAATAGGCGGGCACTGTGATGACCACGCCGTCGAGATCGCCACCGAGGGCGGCAGCGCCCCGCTCGGCCAGTTTCTTGAGGATCTCGGCCGAGACCTGAACCGGGTTGACCAGCCCTTGACGGGTCTGTAACTGTGGCATGCCGTTGTCGGCCGCCACGAATTGATAGGGTTGCTGGCGGGTATCGATGTCAACCAGCGCCTTGCCCATCATCCGCTTGGCGGAAACGATGGTGTTGTGCGGGTCGAGGGCGGCCTCGCGCTTGGCATCGACGCCGACCCGGATGGTGTCAGCCTGGTAATGCACGACGGAGGGCAGCAGATCACGCCCCTGCTCGTCGCAGAGGGTATCGGCCTGACCGCTGCGCACGGCGGCGACCAGCGAGTTGGTGGTGCCAAGATCGATGCCAACGGCACGTTTGTGCTGATGAGGTGCGGCGCTCTGGCCGGGCTCGGCGATTTGCAGTAATGCCATGGGTAATCAAACTTCCAGCGTTAAAGGATCAAGACTCGAACAGCGAGTCTTCGAATCGTTCCAGCTCCTCGAGGAGCTTGTCGACAAACTTGAGTTTGCGAACACAATCAGCCGCTCGCGGATCCTCACCTGTGGCGAGGGCCTGGGTCAGCTGCTGCATCAACAACTGGTGATCATGCCTGATCTCCTGGCGAAAATCCTTGATGGCACGCTCAGGGTCAGTCTCCCCTTTCAGGTCGGCCAGCCGCTCGCGCCACTCCAGTTGCTGCATCAGAAACGCGGTATCTTGCAACGTCTGTTGCTCGCCACGAAGTTCGGTGCCACGCAGGGAGAGCAGGTACTCGGCTCGGCGCAGGGGCGCCTTGAGGGTAGTGAAGGCATCGTTGATCTGGGCGGCACGTTGCACCGCAGCCAGCTGCTCCCGCTCGGGGGCGGTGGCAAAACGATCGGGATGAAACTGGGTTTGCAGCTGGCGGTAGGTCTCTGCCAGCTGACGGGTATCGAGCTCGAAGCCTTCAACCAGCCCAAACAGCTCGAAATAATTCATGCAGACCTCTTAGACACTGATGCTGCCCCCATGCCGCTCGCGCTCAGGTGGGCGAAGCGGCATGGTTGAACCGGCCGTGGCCGACCAGTTCAACGGACAAGCGATCATGTGTTGCACACATCTCAGACACTGAAGCTTTCGCCGCAACCACACTCGCCCTTGGCGTTGGGGTTGTTGAACTGGAAGCCCTCGTTGAGGCCCTCCTTGACGAAATCCAGTTCGGTGCCATCCAGGTGGATCAGACTCTTGGCATCGACGATGATCTTGACCCCGCCCTGCTCGAATACCTGATCTTCATCTGCCAGCTCATCGACGAACTCGAGCACATAGGCAAGACCCGAGCAGCCGGTGGTCTTGACGCCGAGGCGCAGGCCGATGCCCTTGCCCCGGTTGGTCAGAAACGAGGAAACCCGTGCCGCTGCGGCATCTGTCATGGTAATGGCCATACTGCGCTCCTGACCTTAGAGACCTTTCTTCTGCTTGTAATCGGCGATGGCGGCCTTGATGGCATCCTCGGCCAGAATGGAGCAGTGA
The DNA here is from genome assembly GCF_027707985.1 of Aeromonas sp. QDB03. NCBI lineage: Bacteria > Pseudomonadati > Pseudomonadota > Gammaproteobacteria > Aeromonadales > Aeromonadaceae > Aeromonas > Aeromonas sp. QDB03. The sequence goes on from NZ_JAPCJG010000002.1 coordinate 89,957, forward strand.
ATCTTCACCGGTGGCAGCGCCAGCTCTTCGGCGATATCGGTGTTCTTGATACCGGCCGCTTCATCCAGGGTCTTGCCCTTGACCCACTCGGTCACCAGGGAGCTGGAGGCGATGGCGGAACCACAACCGTAGGTCTTGAACTTGGCATCTTCGATGATGCCGTCGTCGCTGATCTTCAGCTGCAGCTTCATCACGTCACCACAGGCCGGTGCACCGACCATGCCGGTGGCGATGCTGGGATCGTTCTTGTCGAAGCCGCCCACGTTACGGGGGTTCTCGTAGTGGTCGATTACTTTTTCACTGTAAGCCATATCTAACTCCTGCTAATTCCGTTAAACACCGATCCCGCGGATCAGTGATGAGCCCATTCGACCGTGTTCAGATCGACGCCGTCCTTGTACATCTCCCACAGGGGAGACATCTCGCGCAGACGACCGATGGAGTCACGGATAAGCTTGATTGCGTAATCAATCTCTTCCTCGGTGGTAAAGCGGCCCATGCTGAAACGGATGGAGCTGTGCGCCAGCTCGTCGTTCAGGCCCAGTGCACGCAGCACGTAGGAGGGCTCCAGGCTGGCCGAGGTACAGGCAGAACCGGAAGAGACCGCCAGATCCTTCAGCGCCATGATGAGGGATTCCCCTTCCACATAGGCGAAGCTGACGTTGAGGTTGCCCGGCACACGCTGTTCCAGGTCACCATTGATGTAGACCTCTTCGATATCCTTGATGCCGTCCCACAGACGCTGACGCAAGGCCATGATGCGCTGACCTTCGCTCATCATCTCTTCCTTGGCGATGCGGAAGGCTTCGCCCATGCCGACAATCTGGTGAGTCGGCAGGGTGCCGGAACGCATGCCGCGCTCATGGCCACCACCGTGCATCTGGGCTTCCAGGCGCACACGCGGCTTGCGACGCACGTAGAGGGCACCAATGCCTTTCGGGCCGTATACCTTGTGGGCGGACATGGAGAGCAGGTCAACCTTGAGCGCTTCCACGTCGACCGGGATCTTGCCCACGCTCTGTACCGCATCCACGTGCAGCAAGATCTTGCGGGAGCGGCACAACTCGCCGATGGCGGCGATGTTCTGCACCACGCCGATCTCGTTGTTGACGTGCATGATGCTGACCAGGATGGTGTCATCACGCAGGGCGCCTTCGATCTGTTCCAGGGTGAACAGGCCATTGGGCATCGGCTCGAGGTAGGTTACCTCATAGCCTTCGCGCTCCAGCTGGCGACAGGTATCCAGTACCGCCTTGTGTTCGGTCTTGGAGGTAACGATGTGCTTGCCCTTGCCGGCGTAGAAATGGGCGACGCCCTTGATGGCGAGGTTGTTGGATTCAGTCGCACCGGAGGTGAAGACGATCTCGCGCGGGTCGGCACCGATCAGCTCTGCCACTTGATTACGGGCCAGATCGACCGCCTCTTCGGCTTGCCAGCCAAAGCGGTGGGAACGGGAAGCTGGATTGCCGAACAGGCCATCCATGGTGAGACACTGCATCATTTTTTCTGCGACACGCGGGTCCACCGGACAGGTTGCCGAATAATCAAGGTAAATAGGCAGTTTCATGTTTTTCTCCGTTACAGCCAGGGTCATACATCGACCAGCTGTGGAAAGCACGTTTGTTTATAGTTGGACTTTCAAGCTCACATCGCCGCGTTCTGCCCGATCTACCAGGGACAACACGGTTTTCATTTGTTCATCTTGCTTGCCGGCAATCCGGCGCACATCGGCCTGATCAACCAGCTCGGCCAGGGTGATGTCCCCCAGGAAGCTGGAGATCCGCTCGCTCAGGTCACGCCACAGGGAGTGAGTGAGGCACTGGGTGCCGCCGTGGCAGCCCCCCTTGCCGAGGCACTTGGTGGCATCCACCGATTCGTCGACCGCGGTGATCACCTGACCGACCGAGATGGCATTCGGCGCCAGACCGAGGCGATAACCGCCGCCCGGGCCACGCACGCTGCTCACCAGGCCATGCTTGCGCAGGCGGGCAAACAGCTGCTCCAGATAGGACAAGGAGATGCCCTGGCGCTCCGAAATATCAGCCAGGGGCACGGGCCCCTGCTCTGCATGCAACGCCACGTCGAGCATGGCAGTCACAGCGTAACGTCCTTTTGAGGTCAGTCTCATATGCCTTACCGTTTTGCGAACCAATCAATATGGGCATATGGTCACATACCCGACTAAATCAGTCAAGTATATGGTTGAGTAATCCAGTCGGGTTTAATCCTGCGGTCTCGGTTTTTGTACCGAGGTCAGAATGCCGCGCAGGATATTGAGTTCCACCGCCTCCGGACGAGCCCGATTGAACAGGCGGCGCAGCTTGCTCATGACCTGTCCCGGGTGATCATCGGCGATGAAGCCGGTCTTGAGCAGCGTCTGCTCCAGATGCTGATAGAAGCCTTCCAGCTGCTCGGCGCTGGGATAACCCACCGCCATGTCGGTCTCGCCGACCTGTTCCTGCTGCAACCAGTGCATTCGCACCTCATAGCAGAGGGTCTGCACCGCCATGGCCAGGTTGAGGGAGCTGTACTCTGGGTTGGCCGGAATGGCCACGTGGTAGTGGCACTTTTGCAGCTCGTCATTGGTCAGGCCGGTGCGTTCACGGCCAAATACCAGCGCCACCGGATGCTGCATCCCCTCGGTTACCAGCTTCTCGCCCGCTTCGCGAGAGTCGAGCATGGGCCAGCTCAGGGTACGGGAGCGGGCACTGGTACCGATGACCAAACCACAATCCGCAATGGCTTCATCCAGGGTCGACACGATGCGGGCATTGGCCAGCAGATCGCTGGCACCGGCGGCCAGCGCATACGCGTTGTCATCGGGCTGTGCTTGCGGATCAACCAGCACCATCTGGCTCAAGCCCATGGTCTTCATGGCGCGCGCCGCAGAGCCCATGTTGCCGGTGTGAGAAGTGTTTACCAACACGATACGAATCTGATCCAACATGCCCAGTCAATCTTCAGTCAAAAATGGCGTGCAATTGTAACATAGCCAATCGCTATTTTGGCACCGTAAATGGCGCACCAATTCACAACAATGACGCCGTTTTGCAGAACAAAGCGGTATGAGGCGGGTGTGCTGACTGGCTAGACTTGAAGGATGGGAAGGTGAAAAGTGGAGGCAACATGTGCCCACGCTGGCTTTATGAGAGGTTGCCGGTCTGCTATCTGCTGGTGGCGGTCGGCATCATCCTGCTCAGCCACTCCCCGCTGCTCTGGCTGGCGGGCACCTTGCTGTTTGTCGCTGGCGCCACCGTCTGGATGATGCGATCCAGCTATCGGCGTACCGATCTGGTCATCTTTCCGACCAAACGCTGGTTTCAGCCAGAGTGGCTCTACGAGGCCCAGCCGTTCATCTGGCTGGCGCTGGGTCTGCTGCTCTCGCGCCTTCCCAGCGCCGGCGCCCTGCTGGCTCTGCTGCCCTGCCTGTGGGCCTGTCGCTGCCTGTGGGCCCGCAATCACTACCGCCACCATGCCGATGGGCTGGTCTCACAGCTGAGGCGCAACCCCACCCGCCGGCGCAGAGTGCGCCTCTTGCGCTGATCCCGCCTTCGCCCGCTCGATGAAGGTGGCAAGATCCAGCAAGGGATAACGCACCAGGCTTGGCAAACCGTCCAGATCCAGGCTGTCCATCAGGTTTTTCACCTCCAGCCCCAGCTCGGTGTTCCCTTCAATCTTCAGCTTGCGCTGGAAGAAGAGAGAGTCGGGATCTTCCTTGCGACCGGCGATCAGGATGAGGTCGTTGGTGGTGCCGCTGAAACAGACATCGGCCTGCTCGCAATGACGAGCCACCACCAGCTTGCCATCTTGCTCGCTGATGAACCAGCAGAGCTCCAGATCCGAGACTTCGACCTTGAGCCACTTGCCCGCCAGAAATTCAAAGTCGCCATCTGCGATGGCCTCTTTGAACACGCTGGCCAGCAGGCGCTCCATCAGGTTCTGCTGCAAGGAAAATGGCACCAGTTTGAGAGGGTGGCGCAGAATGCGGGGAGCCTGTTCGACCAGGCGACGTTGCAGTTGTTGAAACACGATAAACTCCCAGTTTTTTGCGCATTCAAGCACAGGGCCGCAGCCATGATCCTGTTGGAAATCAAACTTGTGCCCACTTACCTCAAGAAGGGTAAAGCCACACAAAGCTGCCTCAGGTCAAAAAGTGGAAGGACGCCGGTGAATACAATCGGGCCACTTTTGCATTTTTTGCCCTCTCGGAGCGTACCCGATGGAATTACTCTGTCCGGCAGGCAGTTTGCCGGCACTGAAAACAGCCGTGGATAACGGGGCCGATGCGGTCTATATCGGCTTCAAGGATGACACCAACGCCCGCCATTTCGCCGGGCTCAACTTCACCGACAGCAAGCTGGAGAAAGCGGTCGACTATGTGCACCAGCATGGCCGCAAACTCCATATCGCCATCAACACCTTCGCCCACCCAGGCTCCGATGCCCGCTGGCAGCAGGCGGTGGACAAGGGCGCCGCACTGGGGGCCGATGCCCTGATCATCGCCGACCTCGCCGTGCTCGACTATGCCAGCCGCCGTTACCCGGATCTGGAGCTGCACGTCTCGGTGCAGGCCAGTGCCACCAACGCCGCCGCCATCCGCTTCTACCAGCAGCACTTCAACGTCGGTCGGGTGGTGTTGCCCCGGGTCCTCTCCATGCATCAGGTGAGGCAGCTGGCCCGCGAGACCGACGTCGGCCTCGAGGTCTTCGCCTTCGGCAGCCTCTGCATCATGGCGGAGGGGCGCTGCTACCTCTCCTCCTACATGACCGGTGAGAGCCCCAATACCGTCGGCGCCTGCTCACCGGCCAAGTTCGTGCGCTGGGAGGAGACCCCGAGCGGCCTCGAGTCTCGCCTCAACGAGGTGCTGATCGACCGTTACGGCCCGGGGGAAAACGCCGGCTACCCGACCCTGTGCAAGGGCCGCTTCGAGGTGGATGGCCAGACCTACCACGCGCTGGAGGAGCCCACCAGCCTCAACACCCTTGGCCTCTTGCCCGAGCTGTTCCAGACCGGGATCCAGTCGGTCAAGATCGAGGGGCGCCAACGCAGTCCCGCCTATGTGGAGCAGGTCACCCGGGTCTGGCGCGCCGCCATCGACGCCTATCAGGCCAACCCGGAAGCCTATCAGGTCAAGGCCGAGTGGGATGCCCAGCTCGCCCGCGTCTCCGAGGGGAGCCAGACCACCCTCGGTGCCTATCATCGCCAGTGGCAATAAGGAGCCCTGTTCATGAAATTCTCTCTCGGCCCCCTGCTCTTCTACTGGCCCAAGGCCGACACCCAGGGCTTCTATCAGGCGGCCGCCACCAGCCAGGCCGACATCGTCTATCTGGGGGAAACCGTCTGCAGCAAGCGCCGCGAACTGAAAGTGGATGACTGGATTGCCCTCGCCCGTCAGGTGGCCGGCTCGGGCAAGCAGGCGGTGCTCTCCACGCTGGCGCTCATCTCCGCCCCCTCCGAGCTCAAGGAGGTCAAGCGGCTGGTCGACAACGGCGAGCTGATGATCGAGGCCAACGATCTGGGGGCGGTCCAGCTTGCCAGCGAAGCCGGGCTGCCGTTCGTCTGCGGCCCCGCCATCAACGCCTACAACGCCGACGTGCTGCGCATGCTGCTCACACAGGGGATGCAGCGCTGGGTAATGCCGGTGGAGCTGTCACGAGACTGGCTGGTACAGCTCAATCAGGATCTGGGCAGTGCCCGCCAGCAGTTCGAGGTGGAGGTGTTCGCCTACGGCCACCTGCCACTCGCCTACTCGGCGCGCTGCTTCACCGCCCGCTCCCTCGACCGGCCCAAGGACAACTGCGAACTGGCCTGCATCGACTACCCCACCGGCCGGCTCGCCAGCAGCCGCGAGGGGCAGAAGGTGTTCAACCTCAACGGCATCCAGACCCAGTCCGGTTACTGCTACAACCTGGGCAACGACCTGGCCGGGATGGAAGGTCTGGTGGATGTGGTGCGCCTCTCCCCCGAGGGGTTGGACACCCTGACGATGCTGGACCGCTTCAAGGCCAACCAGCAGGGCCAGGCTCCCCTGCCCCTGCAGCAGGAGCGGGACTGCAACGGTTACTGGCGCCAGATCCCCGGCATGATGCTGGCCCTGTGAGCCGGCGGCAGACCCATCAGAAGGGGTGAATCACATCGCCACGTCTGACACCCAGATAGCAAAAAGGCCTCGCAGTGAGGCCTTTTCTACATCATTCAAACCGGCAACAGGGCAAGCTCAGGATGCCTGCTTGCTGCTCTTGCCCTGGGCACTCTGGGCACCGGGCGGCAGGGGTTTGCGCGCCATCAGCTCCAGTTCGAGCAGGGCATATCTGTGCTCGATGAAGTCATACACGTTGTTGGCGAGCGCCAGCTTGAAGTAGCTGATGGCTTCCTTGCGGTTGCCCTTGGCCAGTTCAAACTTGCCGAGGTAGAAGTAGGTTTCGCACAGGCGCTCGGCGAGCTCCCGGTTGTCCTTCACCCCTTTCACCACGTTGCCCATCAACTGGGTGGCATTGAGTTCGCCGGTATAGAGGCGCACCAGATCCCAGTTCCAGGCATCATCATCGTACTTGTTGAGCCGCTCGCGCATCCGGCTCATGGCGGCCGGTGCATTGAGCTTCTGTTCGGCCAGATAGAGCCAGATCACCCGGTAGGGATCTTCCGGCTGCGCCTCGTAGAAGCGCTTCATATCGGCCGCGGCCAGCTCGGGACGATTACCGTAATAGAGCGCAATGCCACGGTTCAGGTAGGCATAGTCATAATCGGGAGCCAGCTCGAGGGCGGAATCAAATGCCTCGTAGGCTTCGTCATAATTCTGCTGCTGCACCAAGTAGACGCCGATGAAGTTGTAGGCTTCGGCAAAATCCGGCTTCTCCCGCAAGGCGCGGTTGAAATCCAGCCGCGCCAGGGAGCGCAAGCCTACCCGGTCAAACACGACAGCACGCTCATAAAACAGTTCAGCCCGTTGCTCCGTGGTCAATTCCATCTCGCTGAGCATCTGCCCGAGTCGCGCCAACGCCAACTCGCTCTGGTAAGAGACCTGCAGGGGGGTCGCCAATACCAGTGAAGCGGGTTGCGGCTTGGGAACTTGAGGCGCTTCAACCTGACTGCTACTGCTGCAACCCCACATGGGGAGCAGCAACAGGATACCAAGGAGGTATCCAATCCCTTTCCTGACGTTCAATGAACACTCCGACGCTTACGCTTGACCCGGCATATGGTAAAGGTCAGCCGACACTTTGTCATGTGGCTGAGCCTCTCTCCCTCAAATAAATCAGGATTCGACAGGGTATCCGGCATCACACCAGCCCCGAAAGCCACCATCGACGCTGACCACCCGACCGTAGCCCATCTTCTGCAAGTTCTCCGCCACCAGAATGGAGCGAAATCCCCCACCACAATAGAGGTAGAGCTCGGTGTCGGGATCCGGGTAACGGGTCTCGATGTCCCGCTCGATCACGCCACGACCGAGGTAGGTCGCCCCCGGCAGATGGCCCTTGGCCCACTCGCTCTCTTCCCGCACGTCGACCAGGTGAAAGGTACGCCCCTCATCCTGCCAGCGTTTGATCTGGTGCACGTCGGTCTCCTGTACATGAGGACGAATGGCCTCTACCAGTGCCAGAAAACGGGGATTGTGTTGCATGGCTTGCTCCTTGCCTGTTGGCCAACAGCCGTTGGTGAAACCGTCATAATGACTCACCCGGACGATAAGAGAAAGGGCGCCTCACGGCGCCCTTGTCATTTACGGCAGGATCTCTTGCTGATCCGCGCCCTCTTTTTCCACCTGGGTCGGCAGCATGTGCTCCCGCTTGACCCCGAAGAACATGGCGAACGAGCTCGCCACATAGATGGAGGAGTAGGTACCGAAGGCGACACCGATCACCATGGCCACCGAGAAACCGTGGATCAGCGGACCGCCCTTGAGCAGCAGCGCCAGCACCACCACGAAGGTCAACCCCGAGGTGATGATGGTCCGGCTCAGGGTCTCGGTCATGGAGAGATCCAGGATGTACTCGGTATCCCCCTTGCGCACCTTGCGAAAGTTCTCCCGCAACCGGTCGAACACTACGATGGTGTCATTCAGGGAGTAACCCACCAGGGTCATCAATGCCGCCAGCACGGTCAGGTCGAACTCGTACTGGAAGTAGGCAAAGACGCCGAGGGTGATCACCACGTCGTGCACCAGGGAGAGAATCCCCCCCATGGCCAGACGCCATTCGAAGCGCACCGCCACGTAGATCAGGATACAGAGGATGGAGGCCAGCATGGCCAGCGCACCGTCGGTCGCCAGCTCGTCACCCACCGAAGGGCCGACGAACTCGACGCGCTTGAGCACGGCCGCAGGATCGATCAGCTTGGCCGCCGCCAGCACCTCGTTGCCCTGCTGCTCCACCTTGACCCCCTCTTTCGGGGTCAGGCGGAACAGTACGTCACGGCTGGAGCCGAAGTGTTGCAGGGTCGCCCCTTCAATCTTCTGCTCGTCCAGCACCTGGTGCACCTTGTCCAGGCTCACCGACTGCTGGAAGCCCACCTCGATGGTGGTACCACCGGTGAAGTCCAGACCCCAGTTCAGGCCCCGATCGAACAGGAAGAACAGGGAGATCACCATCAGCAGGGTAGAGAAGACCACACCCGGCCTGGCATAGCGCATGAAGGGAATGGGCTTTTCAAAATGTAGAATCTGAAACATGTCTCTTCCTTAGATCGGCAGCTTGTCGAGGCGCCGTCCACCCCAGGCCAGGTTGATGATGGAGCGGGAGACCGTGATGGCGGTAAACATGGAAGCACTCAGACCAATCCCCAGCGTCAGGGCGAAGCCCTTGATGGCGCCGGTACCGATACCGAACAGGATCACACAGGTGATGAGCGAGGTGACGTTGGAGTCGGCGATGGTCGAGAACGCCCGATCAAAGCCCAGATGAATGGCCTGCTGTACCCCACGACCGTTGCGGATCTCTTCACGAATACGCTCGTAGATCAGCACGTTGGCATCCACCGCCATACCCAGCGTCAAGACGATACCGGCAATGCCCGGCAGGGTCATGGTGGCCCCCGGGATCATCGACATGATACCGACAATCAGCACCAGGTTCATGGTGAGGGCGATGTTGGCCACCCAGCCGAACGCACGGTAGTAGATCCCCATGAACAGCACGATCACCAGCATGGCCCAGCCGATGGCTTCCATACCGCTGTCAATGTTCTGCTGACCCAGGCTCGGGCCTATGGTGCGCTCTTCGACGATCTGGATCGGGGCGATCAGTGCACCGGCACGCAGCAGCAGCGCCAGGTTGTGGGCTTCGTTGGCGTTGTCGATGCCGGTGATGCGGAACTGGCTGCCAAGACGCGACTGGATGGTGGCGACGTTGATCACCTCCTCCTGCTTGCGGAACTTACGCTTGCCGTCCGGACCCGGCTGACCGACCGGCTTGTATTCGATGAACACGGTAGCCATGCCCTTACCAACGTTGTCCTTGGTAAAGTTGGCCATCTTGTTGCCACCCTGGCCATCAAGCTTGATGTTGACCTGGGGACGGCTGTATTCGTCGAAACCGGACTGGGCACCCACGATGTGGTCACCGGTCAGGATGATGCGCTTTTGCAGCACCACCGGACGTCCGTTGCGATCGTTGTAGACCTTGGAGCTCGGCGGCACCCGACCATCGGCCGCGGCCTGGATGTCGGCAGTCTCATCGACCATGTGGAACTCCAGGGTCGCGGTCGCGCCCAGGATCTCCTTGGCACGGGCGGTGTCCTGGATACCGGGCAGTTCCACCACGATGCGCTCGGCACCCTGCTGTTGTACCAGCGGCTCGGCCACGCCCAGCTCGTTCACCCGGTTGCGGATGATGGTGATGTTCTGCTCGAGGGCGTACTTCTTCACTTCCTTGATCTTGGCTTCACTCAGACCGGCCAGCAGGACAAACTCGTCCCCCTTCTGCTCGGTGGTGAAGGTGAGATCAGGGTTCTGACGACGCAGGTGAGAGATGGCCTTGGCCTGATCGGCCTCGTCACGGAACAGCACCTGTACCTGATCACCGGCCCGGCGCACGCCGGAATAACGGATCTTCTGGGTACGCAGCTCGGAGCGGAAATCCTGCACCATCTGCTCTTGCTGCTTGGTCAGCGCCTCGGCCATGTCCACTTCCATCAGGAAGTGCACACCACCGCGCAGGTCCAGACCCAGCTTGAGCGGGTTGGCGCCGATGGCTTCGAGCCAGGCAGGCGTGGAAGGGGCCAGGTTGAGAGCGGTAATGAAGTTGTCGCCCAGCTTGTTGGCGACGATGTCGCGCGCCTTGAGCTGCTCTTCGGTATTTTTGAAACGAACCAGGATGAAGCCGTGCTCGAACGCCGCATGCTTGACCGGGATCTGAGCCGCATCGAGCGTCTCTTTCACCAGGTCAAGGGTGTCCAGCTTGACTTCGGCCCCCCGGCTGGCAGAGATCTGCAAGGCCGGGTCTTCGCCGTAAAGATTGGGGGCTGCATATAGAAAACCGATGGCGATCACCACGACCACCATCAGGTATTTCCACAGCGGATAGCGATTTAACACGCTGTGCTCCTCGGGAGATTAGAGGGACTGGATAGAACCCTTGGGCAGAACGGCAGAGACGAAGTCACGTTTGATGGTGACCTGGGTCTGATCGTTCAGGGCCAGCACGAGGTATTCGCTGTCGGCGGATACTTTGGCGATTTTGCCAACCAGGCCACCGGAAGTGAGGACTTCGTCACCCTTAGAGAGGGAGCTCATCAGGTTGCGGTGATCTTTGGCGCGCTTGGCCTGGGGGCGATAGATCATGAAGTAGAAGATGAGGCCGAATACGGCCAGCATGATGATCATTTCCATGCCACCACCCTGTGCACCCGGAACTGCGCCTTCTGCATACGCCTTGGAGATAATGCTCATTTAACAACCTCTTATTGATGTAGATTTGAAAACTAGCTTATATATCGTTGTTATTTCACGTCATTTTCAGCTAACGGAGGCACGGGCTTCCCTTGCCGACGGTAAAACTCAGTTACAAAGTCGTCTAATTTACCCTGCTCGATCGCGTCCCGCAAACCCTGCATCACACGCTGGTAATAACGCAGGTTGTGAATGGTGTTCAGACGGGCACCGAGGATCTCGTTGCACTTGTCCAGATGGTACAAATAACTGCGGGTGTAGTTCTTGCAGGTGTAGCAATCGCAGTCGGCATCCAGGGTGCTGGTGTCCTCGCGATATTTGGCGTTGCGGATCTTGACCACCCCGTCGGTGGTGAACAGGTGGCCGTTGCGGGCGTTGCGGGTCGGCATCACGCAGTCGAACATGTCGATGCCGCGGCGCACCCCTTCCACCAGATCTTCCGGCTTGCCCACGCCCATCAGGTAGCGCGGCTTGTCGGCCGGGATTTTCGGGCAGACGTGCTCGAGGATGCGATGCATGTCCTCTTTCGGCTCACCCACCGCCAGACCACCGACCGCGTAACCGTCGAAGCCGATCTCCAAGAGACCTTCCAGCGACACATCCCGCAGATCTTCGTACACGGAACCCTGGATGATGCCGAACAGGGCGTTCTTGTTGCCGAGCGCATCGAACTTGTCGCGCGAACGCTTGCCCCAGCGCAGGGACATCTCCATGGACTTGCGCGCCTCTTCGTAAGTGGCCGGGTACGGCGTGCACTCATCGAAGATCATCACGATGTCGGAACCCAGATCGTACTGGATCTCCATGGATTTCTCGGGGTCGAGGAAGATCTTCTCGCCATTGATGGGGTGACGGAAGTGCACCCCCGCTTCGGTGATCTTGCGGATGTGCCCCAGGCTGAACACCTGGAAACCACCCGAGTCGGTCAGGATCGGGCCCTGCCAGTTCATGAAGTCATGCAGATCGCCGTGGGCGCGCATCACTTCCTGCCCCGGCCGCAACCAGAGGTGGAAGGTGTTGCCAAGCAGGATCTGGGCGCCAGTCTCACGCACCTCTTCCGGGGTCATCCCCTTGACGGTGCCGTAGGTGCCGACTGGCATAAAGGCCGGGGTCTGCACGGTGCCGCGCTCGAATACCAGCTGGCCGCGACGGGCACGGCCGTCAGTGGTTTTCAGTTCAAATTTCATTGCTACCTCGTTGCGTCAGAGAAACAGTCTGACAGTAGGGGGCCCGAGGGCCCGGTATAAAGGGCGCGGCTTATGCCTGCGCCCGGCAACGGGTGACGAACATGGCGTCCCCGTAGCTGAAGAAACGGTACTGCTCCGCCACGGCCGCCTGGTAGGCCGCCATCACGTTGTCGTAGCCGGCAAAGGCGCTGACCAGCATGATCAGGGTCGACTCCGGCAGATGGAAGTTGGTGACCATGGCATCGACCACCTGGAACTGGTAACCAGGGAAGATGAAGATGTCGGTGTCGCTGAAGAACGGCGCCAGCGGCTTGCCCTGCGCCAGGGTCACCTTGGCCGCGCTCTCGAGCGATCGTACCGAGGTGGTCCCCACCGCAATCACCCGGCCACCGCGGGCGCGCGTTGCGGCGATGGCGTCCACCACCTCCTGCGGCACCTCGGCATACTCCGAGTGCATGTGGTGATCTTCAATCTTGTCCACCCGCACCGGCTGGAAGGTGCCCGCCCCGACGTGCAGGGTGACGAACGCCGTTTCCACCCCCTTGGCACGGATCTTCTCGAGCAGCGGCTCGTCGAAGTGCAGGCCGGCAGTCGGCGCCGCCACGGCACCCGGCTTCTGGTTGTAGACGGTCTGGTAGCGCTCCTTGTCGGCATCCTCATCGGGACGGTCGATATAAGGGGGCAGCGGCATGTGGCCGATGGCTTCCAGGATCTCCAGCACGGGGCGGGGGTCGAGGAAGTGGATCTCGAACAGGGCATCGTGACGGGCGCGCATCTCGGCTTCGACTTTCTCGCCGTCGGCCCCGCCATCCAGAATGAGCCGGGTACCGGGCTTGGGCGATTTGGAAGAACGCACATGAGCCAGCACGCTGTGCTCGTCCAGCATCCGCTCCACCAGCACCTCCAGCTTGCCGCCGCTGGCCTTCTGGCCAAACATGCGCGCCGGAATGACACGGGTGTTGTTGAACACCAGCAGATCGCCGGGGTTGAGCTGGTCCAGCACATCCACAAATTGACCGTGGCGCAGCGCGCCAGTTTGACCATCGAGCTGCAACAGACGACTGGCGGTACGTTCCGTCATGGGATAGCGGGCAATCAGCTCGTCTGGCAGATCAAAATGAAAATCGGATACTTGCATCTTTCACCTCGGGGGGAATCGGCGGCTAGTCTAGTTATCCCCTTCTTCCAAGGCAACCCAAAAGACCAAAAACCCAAGGGAGACAAGGGATAGCGAGCAATTATGTGAAGCAGGGCCAGTTAAAAAACCTTTAAGGTTTTGTATTGACCCTGATCATGTTTTGCCGAGGGGGGCTGGGCTAGGGTGAAAGCAGATACACAAGGAGGCCCACCATGATGACCCTATCCGAGATCATGACTGAACACCCCTTCACCCTGGGTCCGGAAAACAGCGTCAAACAGGCGATGGATCTGATGCAGCAGGAGCGGATCCGCCACATCCCCATCGTTGACGAACAGCATCATCTGCTGGGCCTGGTTACCCTCTCCGACATCCTGGCCACCCGCGAGTCCAAACTGCTGCTGATCAATCCGGAGCGGGAGGCGGAGTTCACCGACAGCGTGCAGCTCGACGAGATCATGACCCGCCAGGTGGCCAGCGTGGATCCCCATGCCGGCATCAAGGAGGCGGCGCTCTACCTGCAACGACACAGATACGGCTGCCTGCCGGTACTCAAAGGGCGCAAGTTGATCGGCATCGTCACCGAGTCGGACTTCATTGCCGTCGCCATCAACCTGCTGGAACTGATGGAGGAGCAGGATCCACCTGGCGACTTTTGATCTGAATTTCATGTAATAAAATTACAATAAAAGCGTTTTCAGCGTACTTGATCGGCAATAAAGCTGAAACTCTTTCATTTTGATTGAAAAATTACACCACAACCTTGCTTTGTGATCTGCATCACACTATCATGACCGTCATGCAATAGTTGCCGAGCGGAAGACGAGGGATTGTGCACCCGTCCTCTTCCTCTCATATGTCTGCAAGTTTGCACACCCCGTAGTTAGTCTTTGCTGTAAAGCTTTTGTTTATATAGCCATTCCTTGTTTGATGACCCGGCCTTGTCCTTGCGACGACGCCGGGATTTTTTTATCTGCGCGTTTCCCCTCCCCTCGCCCAGTGCGTACTGGCGCCTGCATATTGCAAGGTGGCAGACCCCACCTCTCTGCGGTTGGCAGACTGCCACTTGCCCCTTGAAAAACCGAAGCCGTGCACAGATGTTGAATCTCGACAAGGAGTTATCCCGGCATGCCGGCGATATTCATGTTAGGTACAGCAGCCATGGTTTATCTAATAAGTAGATTTAAGTGATTCAAAATTGCGGCTTTGATCGATTAGGAAAAGTCCCTATGATGAATCCATCGAAAGTTAAACGCCTCGTCCGGCACGACTCTTCAAACCCAGACGGGCATATGTACATCACCAAGGAGCAAATACATGTCTACCTACATCAACACTGAAATCAAGCCGTTCAACGCCACCGCCTACCACAATGGCAAATTCGTTCAGGTGTCTGACGCTGACCTGAAAGGCAAGTGGTCCGTGGTGTTCTTCTACCCGGCTGACTTCACCTTCGTCTGCCCGACCGAGCTGGGCGACCTGGCCGACAACTACGCCGAATTCCAGAAGCTGGGCGTCGAGATCTACTCCGTCTCCACCGACACCCACTTCACCCACAAGGCCTGGCACGACACTTCTGACACCATCCAGAAGATCCAGTACCCGATGATCGGCGACCCGACCGGCACCATCACCCGCAACTTCGGCGTGATGATCGAAGAAGCCGGTCTGGCTGACCGCGGTACCTTCGTCATCGACCCGCAAGGCATCATCCAGATCGTTGAAATCAACGCCGGCGGTATCGGCCGTGACGCACTGGAACTGCTGCGCAAGGTCAAGGCTGCCCAGTACGTTGCCGCTCACCCGGGTGAAGTGTGCCCGGCCAAGTGGAAAGAAGGCGACGCCACCCTGGCCCCGTCCCTGGATCTGGTAGGCAAAATCTAAGCCTCCCCGCTCTGAAGACCGGCCCGTTCAAGGGCCGGTCTGCTTTCTGGCCTGACAAAACGCCGACCCGCAATCAAAAGAAGGAATTCGAAGATGTTGGATACCAACCTCAAACAACAGCTGAACACCTATCTGCAGTACATCGTCAATCCCATCGAGATCAGCGTGTCCGGCAACGACAGCGACAAATCCGCCGAACTGCTGGCATTGGCCAGCGAGATCGCCGAGATGTCCCCCAAGATTGCCATGACAGATGGCACTGCCGCTCGCAAGCCTTCCATGAGCGTCGCGCCGAAGGGCCAGGCCCCGCGCGTTCATTTTGCCGGCATCCCCATGGGTCATGAATTCACCTCCCTGGTCCTTGCCCTGCTGCAAAGCGGCGGTCACCCCTCCAAGGCCGATGCGGCCGTGCAGGAGCAGATCCGCAACCTCAAGGGCGAGTTCCATTTCGAGACTTACATTTCGCTCTCCTGCCACAACTGCCCGGATGTGGTGCAGGCGCTGAACCTGATGGCGACCCTGAATCCCGGCATCACCCACACCATGATCGACGGTGCCCTGTTCCAGGACGAGGTCAACGAGCGTCAGATCATGGCGGTACCGAATGTCTACCTGAACGGTCAGCCGTTCAGCCAGGGCCGTATCTCGCTGGAAGAGATCGTCGCCAAGCTCGACACCGGCGCAGCAGAACGCAAAGCTGAAGAGCTGAGCGCAAAAGCCCCTTACGACGTACTGGTCGTCGGTGGTGGCCCGGCTGGCGCAGCCGCCGCCATCTATGCCGCTCGCAAAGGCATTCGCACCGCCATCGTCGCCGAGCGTTTCGGTGGCCAGGTGATGGACACCGTCGGTATCGAGAACTTCATCTCCGTGCCCTACACCGAAGGCCCCAAGCTGGCCGCAAGCCTGGAGCAGCACGTCAAGCAGTACGGCGTGGAAGTGATCACCGAGCAGCGCGCCGCCGCCATCAGCAAGGATGGCTATGTCAATGTGGATCTCGCCTCTGGTGCCACCTTGAAGAGCCGTGCCGTGATCCTGGCGACCGGTGCACGCTGGCGCGACCTGAACGTGCCGGGCGAGCTCGAGTACCGCACCAAGGGCGTGGCCTACTGCCCGCACTGTGACGGCCCCTTCTTCAAGGGCAAGCGGGTCGCGGTGATCGGGGGCGGTAACTCCGGCATCGAAGCAGCCATCGACTTGGCTGGTATCGTCGAACACGTCACCGTGGTGGAGTTTGCCGACACCCTGCGTGCCGACGAGGTGCTGCAGAAGAAAGCCCGCTCCATGGGCAACATCGACATCATCATGAGCGCCCGCACTACCGAAGTGATCGGTGATGGCAGCAAGGTGGTGGGCATGGATTACGAAGATCGCACCACAGGCGAGATCAAGCATCTGGCGGTGGCGGGTATCTTCGTCCAGATCGGTCTGGTGCCGAACACCGAGTTCCTGAAAGGGAGCGACGTGGCCCTGACCCGCTTTGGCGAGATCGAGATCGACACCAAGGGCGCCACCTCCCTGCCCGGCGTCTACGCCGCAGGGGACGCTACCACGGTGCCGTTCAAGCAGATCATCATCTCCATGGGCGCCGGGGCGACCGCCGCACTGGGGGCGTTTGATTACCTCATTCGCAATCCGGCGCCGGAAGCGACCAAAGCTGACGCCGTCACCGCCTGATAGCGACCAGATAAACAAAAAGCCGACTCAGTGAGTCGGCTTTTTTTGTTGCTACTAACCCGCGACTCAGCCGGCCTTCGTCTGCTGACCCTCCTCCGATCCGGGTATGGCATAGCTGGCGGGTACCGCCTCCCCAGCCAGATCCGTTCTCGGCTCCAGCTCCGCCGTCATGGGGGTATTGGGCGGCACCGGGATGAACACCTGGTGATCGGCCAGCGGAATGGGCGCTCGTTGCCGCTTGCGCCAGCCGAGATACCCCGCCAGCAGCAGGCCACAGAGAGCGAAGTAGACGAATAGCCCCTCTGGCCCGAACTGCGCCATGACAAAAGGCGCCAGCAACGGCCCGGTCATGGCGCCCAAGCTATAGGCGAGCAGCAACCCCTGATTGGCCCCCAGCACCTGATCCGGGCGCAGCTCGTCGCAGGCGTGGCTGAGGCTCAAGGGGTAGATAGAGAACGCCATGCCGCCCAGCAGGAACACCAGGCCACCCATCAGCGGCTCGCGCCAGCCGGCGGGCAGCAGCACCATCAACAGGGCCAGCAGCGCCAGCACGGCGCCGAGCAGCAGGATCACCAGCCGCCTGTCGTAGCGATCGGAGAGACGACCGATGGGGTACTGCAGGCACATGCCCCCCAGGATCACCAGCGCCATCATGTCCGCCACCTTGGAGAGCGACGAACCGCTGTCGGTAAAATAGAGCGGCAGCAGGCCGTAGATGGCCCCGAGGATGAGGCCAGAGGTAAAGCTACTGCCCATCCCCGCCGGGGTGAGGCGCACCAGCTCCAGCACGCCGACCGACTGGGGCGCTACCATGGCCGGGGTCGCTACCCGGGAAACCGCCAGCGGGATCACCGACAGGGTCGCCGCCATGGCGCACAGGGCGAACGGAGTCAGCACCATGGGATCCACCCACTTGAGCAGCAACTGCCCCATGGCCAGGGAGCCGTAGAGCAGGATCATGTAGAGGGACATCAGCCGGCCCCGGTTGGCCGGCGTGCTGGAGACCAGCATCCAGGACTCCAGCACCACGAACAGACCGCCGGTGGCAAAGCCCCCCACCAGCCGCAGCACTGCCCAGCTCAGCGGCTCCACCACCATGCCGTGCAGCAGAAACAGAAAGCAGAGCAGGGAGGCGTAGGCCGCATAGGCCCGGATGTGACCGACCCGGATGATGAGGCGGGCATTGACGAAGGCCCCCAGCACCAGACCGCCGAAGTAGGCGGCCGATACCAGGCCGATGGCCTGGGCCGATACCTGCTCGGCAGACAGGCGCACTGTCAGCAGGGTGTTGAACATGCCGTGGCCCAGAATGAAGATCACCAGACTGGTCAGGGGTGAGAGGAACCTTGCGAGTGTCATGGGGTCTCCCTGATTGGCTCAATCGTGAGCAAAACAACCATGGTACCGTCAGCTTCCCGCCCACTTCAACCCGAGCGCCCCGCCAGGGCGCGGACTGCGGGCTATGCTTGCTGGGTATCCCATGATGGAGCGTCCCATCATGGTCATCACAGTGGAGACAGCCGACATGAAACCAGCCCTGCTTTTGGCCAGCCTGCTCTTTACCGGCAGCGCCCTCGCCTTTCACTGCCCCGCCGACATGAAGAAGATCGATGATGCCCTCGCCGCCAAACCCGCCCTCAGCGCCGACAAGCTGGCCGAGGTGAAGAAGCTGCGCGCCGAGGGGGAAGTCCTGCACAAGGCAGGCAAGCATCAGGAGTCCGTCGATACCCTGGCCAAGGCGATGGCCATGCTGGGGTTGAACAAGAGTTAGCGCAGGCACCACAGCCCACCGCTGCGAACAGGATCAGCCATGCCCTTGCGGGCCCTCGCCACCGGTGGCAAGGGCCCGCTGTTTATCTGGGCCCCTGCTACACCCAGCCGCTACACCCGGCCGCTGTAGAGCAAGGTGTCGTAGTTGAAGGCAATCACGCCATCGACCGCATGGCGGGCAAATTCCCGGGCGATCAGCGCCGTCAGCTCGGCATGGGCTTGCGAGCCGGCCACCGGGGCATAGGAAGAGGAGTTGAGCCGCCCCAGCACCCCGTCGAGATCGAACAGCTGGCGGTTGGCGAAACGATCGAGCCGGTACTCCCCCTCGAAGAAGGCCTGAAAATCCACTTCACCCAGATTGCGGTGATTGACCTCCTCGTAGTCCCCCGAATAGGTGCGCAGCCCCGCCTCATAAGCCTTGAGAAATGGGGTGTCGGTCAGCCGGTCGTTCCAGATGAGGGCAACCCGGCCACCGGGTCTGAGCAGCCGCCGGCACTCCTGCTTGAAGGCGGCGCGATCAAACCAGTGAAACGCCTGCGCCACCGTCACCAGATCCACCGCCCTGTCCGCCAGACCGGTGGCTTCGGCACTGCCATCCCGCCATTCGATATTGGCCACTGCCTGCAGCTGGTGCCGGGCCGCCCCGCGCATATCCGCGTTTGGCTCGACCGCCCAGACCCGCGCCACCCGGGGGGCCAGCAGCGCAGTCAGGATGCCGGTGCCGGCCCCGATGTCGGCCACCCGGGCAGATGGCCCCATGGCCAACTCGCTGGTCAGAAAATCGAGCATGGCGGCAGGATAACTTGGCCGATATTTCACATAGGCCTCGACCCGGGTCGAGAATCGCTGGGTACTGTCCATTGCCACTCCTTGTGCTGGATCTGTGCGGGATCAGGGCCGAGTCAATCGCCCCGCCCCTCATCCTGCCCCGAACGCAACCGGCAAGGCAATCGCCCCGTCATGGCGATCCAACATCATCGCCACGCACCTGAGTGCCGGGTCAGCCGATGCGCCTGCCTTGTGCATCCACCACCTGCTCCCCATCTTCCTTGCTGAAGGCCCCTTGCTGGGGGCTCGGCAGAATATCCAGCACCACTTCTGACGGGCGGCACAGCTTGGTGCCAAGCGGAGTCACCACGATGGGCCGGTTGATCAGAATGGGGTGCGCCAGCATGGCATCGACCAGTTCATCGTCGCTGAACTTGTTCTCGGCCAGTCCCAGCGCCTCATAGGGGGGCACGTTCTGGCGCAGCAAGTCGCGTACCGGCATCCCCATGGCGGCAGTCAAGGCCAGCAGGGTGTCGCGACTGGGCGGTGTCTCCAGATAGTGGATGACGGTCGGCTCAACGCCTGAGTTGCGGATAAGCTCCAGCGTATTGCGGGAAGTGCCGCAGGCAGGGTTGTGGTAGATGGTGATTTGAGCGTCATTCATGATGGGTTCTCTGGGTTGGTATAAGAGCGCTTCATGCGCAGGGCGACATTGACCAGGGCGATCAGTACGGGCACCTCCACCAACGGGCCGATCACCCCGGCAAAGGCCTGATCCGAGCTCAGCCCGAACACCGCGATGGCGACGGCGATGGCCAGCTCGAAGTTGTTGCCAGTGGCGGTAAAGGCGATGGAGGCATTCTTGTCATAGGGGATGCCCAGTTTCTTGCCAACCAGGAAGCTGGTGAAGAACATCAGCACGAAGTAGACCACCAAGGGTACAGCGACCCGCAGCACATCCATGGGCAGTTCGACGATCATCTCCCCCTTGAGGCTGAACATCAGCACGATAGTGAGCAGCAGGGCGATCAGCGTGATGGGGGAAATTGCCGGAATAAAACGCTCGGTGTACCACTTCTCCCCTTTCGCCTTGACCAGATAGTGACGACTCAAGAACCCTGCCAGGAAGGGAATGCCCAGATAGATCAGCACGCTTTGCGCGATATCCAGCATGGTGATGTCCACCGCAAAGCCCTGCAGGCCAAACAGCGGCGGCAGCACGGTAATGAACAACCAGGCCATCAGGCTGTAGGTGAGGATCTGGAATGCACTGTTGAGCGCCACTAGGCCGGCGCCGTACTCCTTGCTGCCGCCGCCGAGATCGTTCCACACCAGCACCATGGCGATGCAGCGCGCCAGGCCTATCAAGATGAGCCCCACCATATAGCCCGGCTGATCGTGCAAAAACACCAGCGCGATGACGAACATCAAGATGGGGCCCACCAGCCAGTTCATCACCAATGAGAGGGTGATGGCGCGGCGATCCCGGGTCATGGTTCCCATGGTGGCGTAATTCACCTTGGCCAGCGGCGGGTACATCATCAGGATAAGGCCAATGGCCAAAGGGATATTGGTAGTCCCGACCGACATCGCCTCATTCCACTCGGAGACCTGGGGAAACAAATAGCCAATCCCAACCCCGATGGCCATGGCGACGAAGATCCAGAGGGTCAGATTACGGTCTAGAAAACGCATTTTTTTGCTGACGGGCAGATCGCAGCAGGCATTGGTACTCATGAAAAGACTCCCAGAAGGGTAACGAATGGCGGGCAGACAGAGCCCTTACTCTTTATCACAACAGGCAGGCGCACAGAGGGACTCGCCCCCTGCCACCCCGCAGGCCTCTGGATGACCGGCGCAGCACTCCTCGGTGAGGTAACCGATAAGATCCAGCATCAGGGGGATGTTGGCGCGATAGCGCAAGAAACGCCCCTCTTGCTCCACCGAGAGCAGGCCCGCGTGCAACATGGCCTTGAGGTGAAACGAGAGGGTATTCGGGGCGATGTCGAGCTCGCTGGCAAGCTGGCCGGCCACCATGCCTTCCAGACCTGCCTTGACCAGCAGGCGCCACACATCGAGACGAATGCCGGATGCGAGGGACTCAAACACCTTGGTAGCGATCGCTTTGTTCATGCAAACCTCCGTCTATCTTTGCATGAATTCAACTATACAAGAAACATTGAAATGATCAAACTCCCCCGCCATTTCAGCGCCATCGTCCCCGCCAATAAAAAGGGCCTTGCACATGCAAGGCCCTTGGTCTCTCTGTTCGGGTCGAAGCAACGCTGCCCTTACTTGGCGTAATCCTCGGTCGGGATGCAGGAGCAGAACAGGTTGCGATCGCCGTAGACGTCGTCGATGCGGTTGACCGACGGCCACAGCTTGGCAGCGCGCACGGCCTCCGACGGGAATACCGCCTCGGCGCGGCTGTAGCCACGGGACCACTCAGCGTCCATCACGTCATCCTGGGTGTGCGGCGCATGGACCAGCGGGTTGTCGGTCAGGCTCCACTGCCCGTCCTGCACCTTGGCAATCTCGGCGCGAATGGCGGTCATGGCCTCGACGAAGCGGTCCAGCTCGCGCTTGGATTCCGACTCGGTCGGCTCGACCATCAGGGTGCCCGCTACCGGGAAGCTCATGGTCGGTGCGTGGAAACCGTAGTCCATCAACCGCTTGGCCACGTCCATCTCGCTGATGCCGGACGCCTCTTTGAGCGGGCGGATATCCAGGATGCACTCGTGAGCTACCCGACCGTTGCGCCCGGAGTAGAGCACGGGGAAGGACTCACCCAGCTTCTTGGCCAGGTAGTTGGCGTTGAGGATGGCCACCTGGGTGGATTTCTTCAGCCCCTCGTCTCCCAGCATGGCGATGTACATCCAGCTGATGGGCAGGATGCTGGCCGAGCCGAACGGAGCCGCCGACACGGCGCCGTTGTTGCGGCTCTCCTTGTCGGTCTTGACCACGGCGTGACCGGCCACGAACGGCGCCAGATGCTTCTTCACGCCGATGGGGCCCATGCCCGGGCCGCCACCGCCGTGAGGAATGGCGAAGGTCTTGTGCAGGTTGAGGTGAGAGACGTCCGCCCCGATAAAGCCCGGCGCAGTCAACCCGACTTGCGCGTTCATATTGGCACCGTCCAGATAGACCTGGCCACCGTGCTGGTGAACGATGTCGCACACCTCCTTGATGGTCTCCTCGTACACCCCGTGGGTGGAGGGATAGGTCACCATCAGACAGGAGAGCTGATCCCCCGCCTCGGCGGCCTTGGCGCGCAGATCGTCCAGGTCCACGTTGCCCGACTTGTCACAGGCAGTGACGATGACCCGCAGGCCCGCCATCTGGGCGGAAGCCGGGTTGGTACCGTGCGCGGACGCCGGAATGAGGCAGATGTCGCGATGCCCCTCGCCACGGGACTCGTGGTACTTCTTGATGGCGAGCAAGCCGGCGTATTCGCCCTGGGCACCGGAGTTGGGCTGCATGCAGACCGCATCGTAACCGGTCACCTTCACCAGCCAGTTTTCAAGGTCGGCCAGCAGCAGCTGATAGCCTTTGGCCTGGGCCAGCGGGGCGAACGGGTGCAGCTTACCAAACTCGGGCCAGGTCACCGGGATCATCTCGGCGGTGGCGTTAAGCTTCATGGTGCAGGAGCCCAAGGAGATCATGGCGTAGTTGAGGGCCAGATCTTTGGCTTCGAGACGGTGGATGTAGCGCAGCATCTCGGTCTCGGAGTGGTACTTGTTGAACACCTCGTGGGTCAGCACGGCGTCGGTACGCAGCAGATCCTGCGGGATGGCGTGATGGGCCTGGGCCGCCTGGTCGAGGGCCTCGATGTCCAGGCCGTGGCCTGTGCCCAGGAACAGTTCAAACAGCTCGGCCACATCGCCACGGGTGGTGGTTTCGGAGAGCGACACGCCCACCGCACCATCCAGATCCGCGCGCAGGTTGATGCCCAGCCCCTCGGCCTTGGCGATCACCGCAGCCTTGTCGGCAGTCTGCACGGTTAGGGTATCGAACCAGCTGGCATGCTTGAGGGCCACACCCTTGGCCTTGAGGCCGAGCGCCAGAATGGTGGTCAGACGGTGCACGCGGGAGGCGATGGTTTTCAGTCCCACCGGGCCGTGGTAGACGGCGTAGAAGCTCGCCATGTTGGCCAGCAGCACCTGAGCGGTACAGATGTTGGAGTTGGCCTTCTCGCGGCGGATGTGCTGCTCGCGGGTCTGCATCGCCATACGCAGGGCAGCCTTGCCACGGGCATCCTTGGAGACACCGATGATGCGGCCCGGCATGGAGCGCTTGTAGGCATCGCGAGTGGCGAAGAAGGCGGCGTGCGGGCCACCGTAGCCCATGGGCACGCCGAAGCGCTGGGCCGAGCCCAGCACCACGTCGGCTCCCAGCTCGCCCGGGGATTTGAGCAGCAGCAAGGAGAGCAGATCGGCGCTGACGCAGGCCAGCCCTTTCTGGGCCTGCACGGCGGCGATAAGCGCCCGCAGGTCTTTCACTTCACCCGTAGTGGTGGGGTACTGGAACAGGGCACCGAACACCTCTTCGGCGCAGGCCTGTGCGGCCGGACCGACGGCCACGTCAAAACCGAAGTGGACCGCCCGTTCCTTGACCACGTCGATCACCTGCGGGTGCACGTCGTCGGCCACGAAGAAGAGATTGGCTTTGGACTTGGCCATCCGCTTGGCCAGCGCCATCGCCTCGGCGGCGGCGGTCGCCTCATCCAGCAGGGAGGCACTGGCCAGATCCATGCCGGTCAAGTCCAGGGTCAGCTGCTGGAAGTTGAGCAGGGCTTCGAGACGACCCTGCGCCAGCTCGGGCTGGTACGGGGTGTAGGCGGTATACCAGCCCGGGTTTTCCAGCACGTTGCGCAAGATGACGTGGGGCACGTGGGTATCGTGATAGCCCATGCCGATGTAGCTCTTGGCGACCTTGTTCTGAGCCGCATAGCCCTTGAGCTTGGCCAGCGCTTCCACCTCGGTCATGGAGGCGCCAATGCCGAGCGGACCCGGCCGGCGAATGGCGGCGGGGACGGTCTGCTCAATCAGGTCATCCAGGCTCTCGGCGCCCACCACGGCCAGCAGGGCGCGCAGATCTTCCTCACCCGGCCCGATGTGACGGCGGATGAAATCGGTTTTTTGCTCGAGTTCAAACAGTGACTGGGTCATTTCCCTATTCCTGATAAAAAGTCCTGATAACTAAGTGCCTGACAGCCGACCTCGACCGGCGTCACTCATGTTCGGCTGGCAGGGTGGCCCCTGCCGGCACCGGATGTCGCTCATAGCGACAGGGGGCCGTCTTGCGGCTGACCGGGTTGCCGCGGGCAAACCGGTGCGGACGACTTCACCCTCGCCGGTCGGCCTCCAGGCCGACGGGCACCTATACAAGCGGGCCCTGCGCATTGGCAGGGCCCGGGGGCATTACTCTTCGTCCACCACGTTCTGGTAGCCTTCGGCATCCAGCAGGTTGGCGAGCTCGCCCGCGTCGTCCAGCTTGATGCGGAACAGCCAGCCGGCACCGTAGGGGTCGGAGTTGACCAGCTCGGGGCTGCCTTCCAGCTCTTCGTTGACGGCCAGGATCTCGCCGCTCACCGGGCTGTAGATGTCAGAGGCGGCCTTGACCGACTCGGCCACGGCGCAGTCATCACCGGCACCGACCTTTTTGCCCACTTCCGGCAGATCGACGAACACCATGTCACCCAGCAGCTCCTGGGCGTGCTCGGTGATGCCGACCACGGCCTCGCCGTTGGCTTCGACACGGATCCACTCGTGGGAGGTGGCATATTTCAGTTCGCTCGGGATATGGCTCATTTGTGCTTCCTTTATTCACTTGGATCACTTGTCCCGGCGCGTTCGACAGGCGTTGCCGGGGCAAGGGGGTCTGGCGAAGGGCAGCCCCTTCGCCGCAATAGGGTCGTTACACCAGCTTCTGGCCGTTGCGCACGAAAGCCGGCTTGGTCACTTTGACGGTGACCAGCTTCTTGCGGATCTCCACCGAGGCTTGCTCGCCGATATCACGGGGCACCCGCGCCAACGCAATACTGTACCCCAGGGTGGGCGAGAAAGAGCCGGAGGTGATCACACCTTCCCGCTCTTCTCCAGCGGCGGTGGTGAAGGTGACCGGCATGCCGCTGCGCAGTACGCCCTTCTCTTCCATCACCAGACCCACCAGCTTGGGCTGGCTGCCGGCGGCTTTCTGGGCTTCCAGCGCGGCGCGGCCGATGAACTGGCGATCGCTCGGTTCCCATGCGATGGTCCAGGCCATGTTGGCGGCAAGGGGAGAGACGGTTTCGTCCATGTCCTGGCCGTAGAGGTTCATGCCGGCCTCGAGGCGCAGGGTGTCACGGGCACCCAGGCCGCAGGGGGCCACGCCGTTGTCCAGCAGTGCCTGCCACAGATCGCACGCCTGCTCTTGCGGCACCACGATCTCGTAGCCGTCTTCACCGGTGTAGCCGGTGGTGGCGATGAAGAGCTCGCCGGCCTGCACGCCGAAGAAGGGCTTCATGCCTTCCACTGCGGCATTTTGCTCGGCGCTGAACACCTTGGCCGCCTTTGCCTTGGCGTTGGGGCCCTGCACCGCGATCATGGCGAGCTCGGGGCGCTCGGTCACGGTCACCCCGAAGTCCTGGGCGTGGTGGCGGATCCAGGCCAGATCCTTCTCGCGGGTGGCGGAGTTGACCACCAGGCGGTAGAAGGTCTCGCCAAGGTAATAGGTGATGAGGTCATCGATCACACCGCCTTCCGGAGTCAGCATGCCGCTGTAGAGGGCCTTGCCGAAGACGGTGAGCTTGGCCACGTCGTTGGCCAGCAGGTGTTGCAGGAAGGCTTTGACCCGCTCGCCGGTCAAATCGACGATGGTCATGTGGGAGACGTCGAACATGCCGGCATCGGTGCGCACCTGATGGTGCTCTTCCAGCTGTGAGCCGTAGTTGATGGGCATTTCCCAACCGTGGAAGTCCACCATCTTGGCGCCGGCTTCCAGGTGCTTGGGATGCAGTACTGTAGTCTGGATCATCGCTGTGTTTCCTTAAGCGTTCGCGACAACACTCACGCATCGCTCGCCCGGCAGCCACCATGGTTGTCTACCTGGGTGGCAGCAAGCGACGTGCCTGAGTCTGTGCTCGTTCCGGCCCCGCAGGGCAAGAGTGATTCCTTGAACGCAGCGGATTATAAGCCAAGCGGACGCGCATGCCGCTCAAAAAAAACTAATCCACCGCCAGTAAACAGACCCCAGACACTAAGGTAAAAACAGTGATAAAAACAGACCAAACCCGGTAATGACGATATTAAATTTCGATTTTTACCGTTTCGTCACAATTTGGAGAAAAACGTTTCGCCGAGCGCCCAGATTAAAGGCTGATGCCCAAAACGGGTCATCAGCCTCATCACATTAGTTTTGTTGTGAAAACAGCCTGGTATTATTAGATTTTTTCACCCTTGGCCAGGGCGGGCAGCTCGCCTTCCAACCCCATGGCGGCCCGGATCACCCTCTTACTTCGGCCGGGTCGGCAAATTGTTCCCCTTGGCCAAGGCCGGCAACTCACCCTCTAACCCCATGGCGGCCCGGATCACGCTTTGCTTGAGCGGCGTCAACAGATCGAAGGCGCACAGCCCGGCCCCACGCACCAGCTTCTTGAGCGGATTGGCACCGGCGAACAGCCGCTTGAGCCCCTCCATCGCCGCCAGCATGCTGGCCGCCTCGCTCTTGCGCCAGCGCTCATAGCCGCGCAGGTTGGTGAGCCGGCCGATGTCCTTGCCCGCCGCCTGATTGCGCAGGATCTGCTCGGCCAGGGCGGCGGCATCCAGCAGCCCCAGGTTGACCCCCTGCCCCGCCAGCGGGTGGATGGTGTGGGCGGCATCCCCCACCAGCACCAGCCGCTCGCGGGCAAAGTCGCGGGCATAGCGGGCGGTGAGCGGGATGGCGCTGCGCACACCTTCCACCTTGCACAGACCCAGCCGGCCGTCGAACGCGGTGGTGAGCTGGCGGTTGAACTGCTCTTCATCGCACTGACAGAGAGCCTCGGCCCGGGTCGCTGGCACCGACCAGACGATGGAGCAGAGATCCGGTTGCCACAGGGGCAGGAAGGCGAGCGGCCCCTCGGGGGTGAAGATCTGACGCGCCACCGCCTCGTGCGGCTCGGCACAACGCACCGTCGCCACCAGCGCATGGTGGCCGTAATCCCAGCTGGTGAGCGGGATGTCGGCCTGCCGGCGCACCCAGGAGTGAGCGCCATCAGCCGCCACCACCAGCTTGGCCGACAGCGCGCGGCCATCTTCCAGCAACAGCAGGGAGCCCGCCTCGCCGCTTTGCAGGCTGCTCGCCCGGGCCGGGCTCAGCAGCTGGATGTTGTCGCCATCGAGGATCGCCTCCAGCAGCGCCAGCTGGATGACCCGGTTCTCGACGATGTGGCCGAGCTCGGGCTGGCGCAGGCTGGCGGCATCAAACGCGATCCGGCCAAAGCTGTCCTGCTCCCACACCTCCATCTGCCCGTAGGGCTGCAGGCGGCGGGCCTCGATCCCG
This sequence comes from Aeromonas sp. QDB03, assembly GCF_027707985.1. NCBI lineage: Bacteria > Pseudomonadati > Pseudomonadota > Gammaproteobacteria > Aeromonadales > Aeromonadaceae > Aeromonas > Aeromonas sp. QDB03. The sequence continues at coordinate 117,786 of NZ_JAPCJG010000002.1, forward strand.
CGCCAGGCGCCCACCTGCTGCAGGATGCGCTGGCTGGCGAGACTCAAGGCGCTGACCCGGTTGTCCGGCGCCTCGTCAAGCGCGGGCTCCGGCAGCTGGCCCTCGATCACGGCGACCTTGAGCGCACTTCCCTTGAGCGCGGCGGCGAGCCCCAGGCCCACCATGCCGCCCCCCACAATCACCACATCCACGTTTTGCATCTGCATCGTTTATATCCTTTCAGGGCTGATCGCCGGGATCAGCGAGGGCACGCCCGAAGGCGCACCCGTTCAATACCCATGACGTCACCTCGCCTCAGGGGCGGCACACATCGGCGACAAAGCCCAGGGTGCGGGAGGCCAGCGGCGCCTTGAGGCAGCTCAGCCGTCCCATCAGGGAGAGCGCCAGGTTGCGGCCCGCCACCAGCGGGTCATGATCATTGGAGAAGAGCTGGGCCAGCGAGGAGGTGAGCCAGACCGTCTGGGCCTGATCCCCCTTGCGCTGCTGCCAGTAGCCGCTGAGCACCTCAAAGCTGCCGATATCCTCCCCCGCCGTCAGCGCCCGGCCCACCGCCTGGGTGAGCAGGTCCAGATCGCGCATGCCTAGGTTGAAGCCCTGACCGGCGATGGGGTGCAGCAGATGGGCGGCATTGCCCACCAGCACGGTGCGCTGGGCCAGCGGGTAGTCGGCCACCGTCAACACCAGCGGATAGACGTGGCGCTGACCGGTTTGCAGGAAGCGGCCGAGACGCCAGCCGAAGGCCTGCTGCAGGCGGGCCAGAAACGCAGAGTCATCGAGCGCCATCAAGGCTGGCGCCTCATCCCGCGCCACGCTCCAGACCAGGGAGGAGAGCCCGCCCTGCATCGGCAGCAGGGCCAGTGGCCCCCCTTGGGTGAAACGCTCGAAAGCCCGTCCGGCCGGGTCTTCGGCGGTCTTGACGGTGGCGATGATGGCGCTCTGGCCGTAGTCGTGACGACTTACCGCCAGCTTGCACTGCTGGCGCACGAAGGAGTTGCCGCCATCGGCCGCCACCAGCAGGCGGGTCTGATAACGCTCGCCACCGGCCAGGGTCAGGTTAACCCCCTCCGCCAATGGCTCCACGCGCTCGAGCTGGGCCGGACACAGCATGCGGATCTGCGGGCTGGCGGCAATCGCCTGCTGCAACGCAATGCCCGCCGCCGACAGCTCGATCACCTGGCCAAGGGCTGGCAGGCCATACTCCGCCGCCGTCAAGCCGGCCTGGCCGAAGTGGCCCCGATCCGACACATGAATCTGGCTGATGGGGCTGCAATGGGGAGCAAAACGGGACCAGAGCCCGTGCCGGGCCAGCGCTTCGCAGGTGCCGGCGGAGAGCGCGATGGCGCGGGCATCGAAGCCGGGATGCACATTGAGCTCGGGGACGCTCGCCTCCAGCAGCAGGATCTGCAGGGGCTTGGGCCCTGGCAGGGCCGCGAGGGAGAGCGCCAGCACGGCGCCGCTCATTCCACCACCGACGATGGCCACATCGACGTGGTTCAGATCAGATTGAGACATGAGATGAGGGGAAAGACTGAAAACGTGGGGTCATGCTAACACAAAGCGTGGGGTCGGGATGCGAAGCTACGGGCAAAAAAGCGCAGTCCCTGTCGTCACTTGCCTCATCACGGCGGGTCGGCGTGGGCAACATCCAGATGTAAAAAGAGCGCCACCAGGCGCTCTTTTTAGGGTTCGGCCGACTCAGTGCAGGGTCGGCGGCGTGCTCGGGGCATCCGGCCGCTTGCCGAACTCCTCGAAGCTCATCATCACCCCGAGGCGCACGTGCTCGTAGAGCACCAGGAAGGAGGCTTCGTTCTCTTCATCTTCCTGATCGAACTCGGCGGAGACCTGGGTGATGCTGGCGATGTCCTGGATCATCTCCTGCAGCTCTTCGGAAGCCTTGGAGAGCTCCTGCTGCACCACGCCGAAACCGGCCAGGAAGGCCTGGGACCAATCCACCAGCGAGTCGATGCGCTCGTCGAGCGGCGCTTCGTCGCTCGGCAACAGCAGCTCGACCCCTTTCTGGGCCATCAAGCTCTCGATCACCTGGTGATAGAGATCGGTCATCACCTGGCGCACCGGGGCCGGCAGACCGAAACCGTCGTTGACCAGATCATTGAAATGGGGCAGCCAGCTCTTGTCGTCCAGTGCCACACCACCGCACACCAGACCGCAGATCACGCCATGGGCCTCTACAGCCGTCGCCATCAGCTCATGCTGCTCCATCAGGTCGGCCACGGCCGCGTATTTCAGGGGGTTCGTTTTGCTCATCGAAGATCCGCTCAAAGTTCAGGCAAATATGCAGAATTAATGGTCAGGATCCTAGCATTCTCCCCCTTCCAGAGCCAGCAAGGCCTTGAAACTTCTGCATCTGCGCTATATAGTCCCGCCCAGTTGTCCACGTGGATAAAGGCGGAAATCAGCTCCGCCGTATTGAGGAAGGCATGAGCACAGAGGCCGTAGAAATCGTCATTTTGGGACGTCCCTACAAGGTATCCTGTCCCCTGGGACAGCAGGATGCCCTGCGCCAGGCCGCCGACCAGCTGACTGATAAACTCATCGAGCTGCGTCAACGCTCCAAGGTCTCCAGCAACGAACAGCTGGCGGTGATGGCAGCGCTCAATTTTTGCCATGAGCTCTGCCTTGAAAAAGAGAAAAATCACCAATACTCTGAGACCATGGACAAGCGGATCAAGATGCTGCAACGCACTATCGAAGCGGCCTTGATCGAGCACGGACAATATGGCGAATCCAGCGACGAAGGCCTGCAGCCCTAATCGTCCACCGTTTTAAAATTCCCTGGGGTGTTTGTCAGCCGGTTCAAGTCCCCGAGCCGATATTCATACCAAACAGGGGATCTGCCTTCTGGCTATTGCGCATGCTCGGCACGACCGAGAAGCCTGCGGTCAGATCCGATCCCCGCCTTGAACCGACGGTTCAAGGGCCCAAACCGGCAACGGCATCTCCGGGGTACCAACAGCAAAAAGCCCGTCACCAACGTGACGGGCTTTTTCTTTATTTCCTGCGCCATCCCTCTCCCCTGCCGCTGCCCCCCTTCGACACTGCCCGCGGCACCAGTCACACCAGAAGCGGCCCATAAAAAACCCGCCGGCTTAGGCGGGTCTTTTCTATGCGCTCGGCTCAGACAGCCATCTGTTGATGGGGTGAGCCGTGGTGGCGCAGCCAGAGGAAACTCAGCGCCACGATCAGCACCATCAGTGTCATGATGGCCCCCAGAGTCACCTGCCCTTCCATCGGGAAGCAGGCTGCCAGCAGCGTCACGATACCGGCCCCCAGGTTCTGCATGCCGCCTAGGATGGCACCGGCGGTGCCCGCCTGACCCGGGAAGGGTTCGATGGCGCAGGAGGTAGCAGTCGGATAGAGAATGCCGCTGCCGATGAAGTAGACGGCGGCGCCACCGACCAGGGAGGCCGCACTCACGACCCCGAACAGACCCGGCAGCAGGATGATCAGCGACCCCAGCGCCAGGAAGACGATGCCAAGGCGCATCAACTTGCCCTGACTCAGGCGAAAACTGAGCTTGGCAGAGAGCCAGGCACCGAACAGATAACCGGGCAACGGCAGCACGAACAGCACGCTGACGGTGCGGGCACTCAATTTGAGCACATCGCCGAGCAGCACGCCGGCCGCCGCCTCGAACACCGCCAGACCGGCAAAGGTCGCCATCAGACAGAGCAGGTTGCCCTGAAAGCGCGGGTTGCCGAGCACGTGGCGATAGGCGGCACCGACTCGCAGCGGCTGTTGGCGCGCCGTCGCCGGCAGCGTTTCAGCAAACCAGGCCAGCAGCGCCAGAGTCGTCACCGCACCGAAGCCGAACAGGAACCAGTACCCGGCACGCCAGTTGAACAGCTCGGTCAACCAGCCGCCCAGCACCGGCGCCAGCAGCGGGGAGAAGATCACCCCCATGCTCACCAGGCTGTTGGCCCGGTTGAGCTCGGCGCCGCTGTAGCGATCGCGCATCACGGTCCGGCTCATGGCGCCGCCCGCCCCGGTGCCCAGCCCCTGGATGAAGCTGCCCACCAGCAGCGCCATGAAGCTTGGGATCAACTGAATGGTCAGGGTGCCCACCAGAAACACCATCATGCCGATCAGCAGGATGGGGCGACGGCCGATACGATCCGACAGCGGGCCGTAAACAAACTGGGAGAGCCCGTACGGGATCAGGTAACAGGCCATCACCGCCTGCAACTGGCCGGAGGCCACGTTGAAGTCCCCCGCCATCATGGGAATGGAGGGCACATACAGGGTCTGGGTCATCTGGCCCACAGCGACCATCAGAATGGTCAGAAAAAACAGCGAATAAAAACTGTGCCGATACATATCTCAGTCCCGAAAATCATCAAAAAGCTGCCGCACCCCTGGCAGAAACCTGCAGAGGGGATCCAAAAACACAGAGTCAATAAAAGGTGAAATTACAAGGCGGAGAACCCGCACCGGCCAGGAGCAGGACACTCCCTAGGCTTGCGGTGATCTTAGTGATTCAGATCACGAAAAACGAACGAATCTTTATAATCAGCTTTCCCTAGTTTTTCTAATGTGACGGGGTTTTTAGCCCCGTCAGCAATAAAAATCAACGTGTTACCATCTGCTGGGCCTGTTTGACCAGATCCTCCGGCTTCTCGTTGCGCGGCGGTATGGTGATCCCTTTCTGACAGGCGGGCTTCTCTGCCATCCGGTCCATCCAGGCTTGCAGATGAGGCAACCCCTCGATGGAGATGCCGCTCCAGTCATAAATGCGCACCCAGGGCCAGGTGGCGATGTCGGCGATGCTGTACTCGTCGGCCAGATATTCGTGATGGGCCAGGTGGCTGTCGAGCACCTCGAACAGACGGCGCCCCTCCTTCTGGTAGCGCTCGATGGCGGCCGGGATCTTCTCCGGGAAGTAGCGATAGAAGACGTTGGCCTGCCCCATCATGGGACCGACCCCGCCCATCTGGAACATCAGCCACTGGATGGCCTGGGAGCGGCGCTTGGGATCTGCCGGCAGCAACTTGCCCGCCTTCTCCGCCAGATAAAGCAGGATGGCGCCGGACTCGAACACGGCGAAGTCACCATTATCCCGATCGACGATGGCCGGGATACGGCCGTTGGGGTTGATGGCCAGAAACTCGGGCTTCTTCTGATCCAGCGCCGACAGATCGAGCGGGATCACCCGATAGGGCAAGCCCAGCTCTTCCAGGGCAATCGCCACCTTGAAGCCGTTGGGCGTAGCGGCGGTATAAAAGTCGATCATCATGAACTCCTTGTGATTCACACATTGTGCAAAGACGGCCACAGCCTCGCTCATACGAGACGACAACGGACATAGAGTGGATGCCGCACCGGCATTTGCTCCGGCGCCTGCATGGCAAAGCGGCACAATACTGGTCAGTTATGACAAATATTGTGCCGCTTGAACAGCCCTGACGCAGGGAAGGACGCGACTAGTTGCACAGCCCCATGGGTTGGCGCTGGCGCAGCAGGATCAGTCGGGACAAGAGCGGGAAGTAGGACTCCAGTTTGCTCAGCAGCACCCGGCTGCAGGCGGGATCGGCAAGCTCTGACTCTTCCAGTACGATGCCGTTCGAGACGAAGTAGAAGCGCGGGTCCCGCACGTCCGGCCCCTGAATAGTGAGAGTGGCATCGCCTTTGCGCATCAGCAGCGGCAACACCGGCAAGCCGAACGTATCGCTGTTGCGCTGCCAGGCAAATTCCGGCCAGGCCGCATCGCCATCGAGCAGCAAGATCGCCGCCTCTTCCTTGCCTGGCTGCCATTGGCAAGGCTGGGCAATACTCACCTCGTTGAAGTAGTCGCCATATCCGGTCGATGCGCGCAAAGCAACCAGCAGCCCCTGGGTAGTGATTGCCGACGGTTTTTGACTGACTAATGACAAATTCATGATCCACGTCCCTATGCTCAATGCAGCCTGTTATTCGGCTGCTGCCCATAAGACTAGACCAAAAGGAGCCTATATTGGAGCCGTCAGATCTGGCAGTCGCCAAGGCTGGGGGGATGGCGTATAACGGTTGCCATTCTCGCGAAGACTGGTATGATACCGCGTCCTTTTATTCCCCGTTCTTTAACATCCAGTGGTGAACCTATGCATCCGATGCTGAATATCGCCGTGCGCGCTGCGCGCAACGCCGGTCAAGTAGTAGTAAAAGCCTTCTCTCAACCCGAGAACATCGAGGTTATCCAGAAAGGCAGCAATGACTTCGTGACCAACGTTGACCGTGAAGCCGAAGCGGCCATCATTCACACCATCAAGAAATCTTACCCGGAACACAGCATCGTGGCTGAAGAGTCTGGTGAGATTACCGGTACCAATCCGGACTACCAATGGATCATTGACCCACTGGATGGCACGACCAACTTGGTCAAAGGCATTCCGCACTTTGCCGTCTCCATCGCCCTGCGCGTGAAGGGCAAGACTGAACAAGCCGTTGTTTACGATCCGATCCGTGACGAGCTGTTTACTGCTACCCGTGGTAGTGGTGCCCAGCTGAACGGTTATCGCATCCGTGTCGGCAAGGCCAAAGAGCTGGCCGGCACCATCCTGGCCACCGGTTTCCCGTTCAAGCAGAAGCACCACATCGAGCCGTACCTGAAGATATTCCAGAGCATGTTCATCGAGTGTGCCGACATCCGTCGTGCTGGCTCTGCGGCGCTGGATCTGGCCTACGTGGCTGCCGGTCGTGTCGACGGTTTCTGGGAAATCGGCTTGAAGCCCTGGGATACCGCAGCCGGTGAGCTGCTGGCCAAAGAGGCCGGCGCCATCGTCACCGACTTCGTCGGTGGTCACAACTACGAAAACTCCGGCAACATCGTGGTTGCCAACCCGCGCGTTCTGAAAGAGATGCTCGGCAAGATCCGTGAGAACCTGCCGGAGTCCCTGGCCAAATAAGCCAGCCTCGCGCAGCGCACGTACCACAAACCCGGCCCAGGCCGGGTTTTTTTATGGCCGTCAGCACAGAAAGCTTGCCAGTCTGCGTCCTATCCCCACACGTCATTGCCCTACCTATCCCATCGGGGTGACTGCATCCGTTGCCCAGCCAAGGCGGCCTTTGTAGATATCTCGTCAACGCGGCAAGAGGATGCTCCCCCTTCGAACCAGAACCAGCTCTGCGCCACCACCCGGCCTCCTCCCTCAGGCGGCTCTCGAACCACCCCGGCTGCTAGCTTCTGCCATCGCAGACTTGCAGCGCCGTTCACCGAACCCGTGTTGTTATCCCTTCATTGCAAACCATATGACTAGTCCAAGTAGCCGCCAGCCAATAACAAACAACCCGGCCAGAGCCGGGTTGTTTGGGTGCCTGCCAATACAGGCAGCGGTTGCTGCGCCCTCCCTGGCGCGCAGCAGCATTACGCCAGACGGAAACGACCGATGGTCTGACGCAAACCGGCGGCCAGCTGGCTCAGCTCCAGGCAGGCGCGGGCGGTATGATCGGCCCCAACGGCGACCTCGTTGGAGGATTCGTTGATCCGCTCCACGTTGCGACCCAGCTCATCGGAGACCGCATCCTGCTCGCCACAGGCGCTGGCGATCTGAATGGCCATGTCGGCGATCTGGGCCACCGCTTCTTCAATCTGCTGGATGCCATTGCTGGTCTGCTCGCTCTGCTCCACGCACTGGCGGATCATCTCGCAGCTCTGGCCGGTCACTTCTTTGGCCTGGTTGGCACGTGCCTGCAGGGTTTCGATGATGGCAACGATCTCACCGGTGGAAGCCTGGGTGCGGCCCGCCAGGGTGCGTACCTCATCTGCCACCACCGCGAAGCCGCGCCCCTGCTCGCCAGCGCGGGCAGCCTCGATGGCGGCATTGAGTGCCAGCAGGTTGGTCTGGTCGGCGATGCCGCGGATCACGTCAACTACCACGTTGATCTGGGCGGATTCACGCTCCAGCTCGGTGACCAGGGTGCCCGCCTGTTCAATCTCCTCGGCAACCCGGGTAATGGACATCAGCGAGCTCTGCACATCCTGATTGCCACGGCGTGCCAAGGCATTGGCGGAGCTGGCCGACTCGGACGCGGTCTCGGTGTTGCCTGCCACATCGGCCACGGTGGCCTTCATCTGGGCCATGGCGGTGGCGACCAGCGAGATCTCCTGCTGCTGGCTCTGGATCCCCTGTGCCGACTGCTCGGAGACGGCGCTCACCTCTTCAATGGCGGCACCCAGCTGAGTCACAGCCGCGACTACCTCTTCAATCAGGCCACGCAGGTTGTCCTGCATCTTGAGGGAAGCCTTGGCCAGCATGCCCAGCTCGTCGCGACCGATGTGCTGGCGGTCCAGCTGATGGGTCAGATCGCCGGCGGCGATGGCGTTGGCCTGCGCCACCACGGCCTGCAACGGCACGCAGATCTGGCGGGTCAGGAACCAGGTCATGGCCACCATGAACAGCAGCAGGCTGCCGATGCTCACCATGGCAAAACTGGTCACCATGTTGACGCTGCCAAGTAGGCTGCCACGGTTCTCTTTCACAAAGCCGAGGTTCACTTCCACCAGACCGTTGACCGCCTGCTCCAGCTCGCCATAAATGGGGTTGGACTGGAACAGCTGATCCTTGGCCTGGGCCAGCTGACCCTGCACCAGCAGTTGATCCACCAGATTGACCGAGTTCAGATAGCGTTGCCACTCCTGTTTGGCGCGGTTGAACACCTGGCGCTCATGGTCGGCACCGACCGTGGCCTCATAGGCACGAAAGGCCTGCTCGACTTTCTGGACGCTAGCCTGGATCCGGCCGCGGCGCGCCTGCAGATCGCTGGCGTCATCCACCATCAGCAGGGCAAACTGGGCACGGCGCACGTAGGATACGTCGTAGAGCAGGTTCTCGACCGAGAGTACGCTCGGCAGGGTGGAATCGGTAAAATTCAGCACGCGATCGCGCACGCCACGCAGCTCGCTGGAGAGAAAAATACCGAATATCACGTTGACGGCCGCAATGACCGCAAAGACCACGGCAATCTTTTTGCCGATAGACAGATTTTTGTAAAACATGGTGGCTGGTGATCCTCGACTGCTGACAAGCAGGTGCACAGTGGCGATCACATCCGTATGAACTGGTAACCCGGGCTTTCCTGGCGGGAGATGGGACGTTGCGAAAGACCAAGGGAAGGGTGGGTTTCGCGAGGGCGGCACTTTACCACAAACCTGCCTACTCCTTCACCAGCTTTCGCCGTAACAAAGCAAGTTGTTTTTCCGTACAACCCGATCTTCATCACAAACTATTCAAGGCGACCAAATCATTTCAAATAGTTAGCCGATGAATGCTATCGATGCGCCGGCATGGACAAGTCAGGCCCGGCTCGCTGTAATGCAAGAGTCCCCGGATGGCGCCCCGCCGTCCCCGCCATCAAGCAAGAGAGGTGATCTTCATGGATAACGCGTCGGCCCTGCCCCTTTCCTCCTGGTCTGCCCAGCTGCGCGAGCAACTGCGGGCACGCCCGGTGATCGCCATCGGCCTGCTCGTTGCACTGGCGGCCGTCGTGCTGTTGCTGCTGCAGAGCCTGGTGATGCTGGCCGCCGGCGACATCAGCCCCGGCGTTCGCTACGGCCTGCTCGGCGGCCTGGCCGGCTTTGCCGCCACCGCGCTCGGCGCCTTGCCAGCCCTCTTTCTGCGCTCGGTCCCCCAGCGGGTGGAGGACAGCATGCTGGGCTTTGCCGCCGGCATGATGCTGGCGGCCAGCGCCTTCTCCCTGCTGCTGCCGGGGCTCGAGGCGGCAGAGGGGCTCACCGGCAACGGCTTTCTCGCCGCTGCCGTGGTGGTGGCAGGCATGACCCTCGGGGTGCTGCTGATGCTGGGGCTCGACCAATTCACCCCCCATGAGCATGACAAGACCGGCCCCTGTGGTCCCGGCCACGAGAGTTGCTCCCGGGTCTGGCTGTTCGTGTTTGCCATCGCCCTGCACAACCTGCCGGAGGGGATGGCCATCGGGGTAAGCTTCTCGCAGGGCGACATGTCGGTGGGTCTGCCGCTCACCACCGCCATCGCGTTGCAGGACATACCGGAAGGGCTGGCGGTGGCGCTCGCCATGTGCGCCGCCGGTTTTCGCCCCGGCAAAGCCGTGCTGGTTGCCATCGGCAGCGGTCTGCTTGAGCCGCTCGGGGCCCTGCTCGGCGTCGGCCTCTCCAGCGGGCTGGCCATCGCCTATCCCATCGGCCTCGGACTGGCCGCCGGTGCCATGCTGTTCGTGGTCTCCCACGAGGTGATCCCCGAGACTCACCGCAATGGCCACCAAACCCACGCCACCCTGGGCCTGATGGCCGGGTTTGCCTTGATGATGACCCTCGATACGGCACTTGGTTGATAAGATCCTGATATATGGCGTAATGTTTGATCACTAGCGCCGTGACATCCGCGGGCAACGTCGCATTTCCCCACGCATTGAGGGCCAGCATGACATGATATTCCGGGTGATGGTGCTGGGTTGTCTGCTGGCAGTCGCTCACCGGGCCGTCTCTGCCACCGAAATCTATCGCACGGCGGCGCAGCCCGAATCCGCCCCCAAATACATCCAGATGGCGGATGGCCGCATCGGGGGATTCTGCGTCGAGCTGTTTCGACTGCTGGAGCGCCAGGAGCCCGCCCTGCGCATCCAGGGGGATCAGCGCTTTGTGCCCCTCAAGCGACTGGAGAAACAGGTGCGTTTCGGCCAGCTCGACTTCATCTGCGGCGTGGGCGACAACCCGGACCGTCGCAACCACTTCCTCTATCTGCAGCCCCCCATCTTCACCGTGCGCTACCACCTCGCGGTGCGCAGCGATGATCCGGTCGAGATCCGCCAGTGGAACGACGTCAGGGCTCTTGGCGAAGAGGGCATCATCCTCATCAATCACGGCAGCGGCGCCATCGAACGACTGCAGGCCCTGCAGGGACTCGTCATCGACAGCGGCGGGATCAGCAGTGCTGCCAATTATGACAAGCTGCTGATGAAACGAGGGCGCTTCGTCTATTACCGCTCACCCGGCTTCGAGGCCGACCTGCTGCGCCACCACCTGAGCGGCCAAATTCGCATCCTCCCCACCGCCATGGAGACCATTCCCTTCTACATCCTGTTTTACCAGCGCACCTCCCCTGCCCGGCTGGCCCTGTTCGCCAATGCCCTGCAACGGCTGGCAGACAGCGGCGAGCTGGCTAACCTCGCCAAGCGCTACCCTTAAGCGCCCCTTCACATCGCGCAGTATCGGAATGCTCGGCGCCATCGCCAACTTTTGTTATGATCCACAACAACTTATTCGGCCGCATGGCCATCAAGACGAGGTGAGTGATGAAAGTAGGTATTATCGGCGCCATGGAACAGGAAGTGGCCCTGCTGCGCAGCCAGATGAGCAACCCGACCACCCTGCAACTGGGCGGCTGCGAGTTCTATCAGGGCACCCTGGCAGGCAAAGAGGTGATCCTGACCCGCTCCGGCATCGGTAAAGTCGCCGCCAGCGTCGCCACCAGCCTGCTGTTGGAAAAATTCGCCCCCGACTACGTCATCAATACCGGTTCTGCCGGCGGCTTTGCCCAGGACCTGCACATAGGTGACGTGGTGATCGCCAGCGAGATGCGCTTCCACGATGTGGATGTCACCGCTTTTGGCTACGAGATGGGCCAGATGGCGCAGCAACCGGCCGCCTTCCCCTGCGACGAAACGCTCATCGCTGTCGCCCAAGATTGCATCGCCGAGCAAGGCAAGCATCAGACCAAGGTTGGCCTCATCTGCACCGGCGATCAGTTCATGTGCAAGCCCGACGCCATCGCCAAGGCTCGCGCCGATTTCCCGCAGATGCTGGCGGTCGAGATGGAAGGCGCCGCCATCGGTCAGGTGTGCCACATGTTCAAGGTGCCCTATCTGGTGGTGCGTGCCATGTCCGACATCGCCGGCAAGGAACAGGTCGAATCCTTCGATGCCTTCATCGAGGTGGCCGGCAAGCACTCCGCAGAGGTGATCATCAAGATGCTCGGCAAGCTGTGATCCCACTCACCACGCTGGAACAGATGGCCGCCACTCCGGCGGCCATTTTGCTCGGGGCCGCGCTGCTGGAGGCCATCGTGCCCTGGCCGGCCCACTATCGGCTCTCCGCCGTCGTGCCCCTGCTGACCCGGCTGGGTCACAAGGTGTGTCGCCCCGATGGCGCCCCCGGTCAGCAATTGCAGGCCGGTCTGCTGGCCATGCTGATTGTCTGGCTGCCGTGCGCCGCCGGACTCTGGGCGGTTCGCAATCTTTCGCTCTCGGAGCAGCTGTTCGATCTGCTGTTTCTGCTGCTGATGCTGGAATCGCGTCCGCTGCGGGAGCTGGCCCGTGCCACTCGCGCACTGACAGACCAGGATACCTTGGTGGTGGCCAGGTTGCAGGCCGCCCCCTGGCTCAGACGAGATACCGGTAAACTCTCCCTGATGGGGCTTGCCAAGGCGGTCAGTGAAAGCTGCGCCCTGCGCCTGGTCGGGCAGTGGGCCGGCCCGCTGCTGGGGTTCGCCCTGGCGGGGGTGCAGGGGGCCCTGTTGTGGCGCCTCGCCCAGCTGATGAACCAGGGCTGGAGCCCGAAACTGCCAGCCTTTGCCCACTTTGGCCGGGCCGCCGCCGTGCTCTACCAGGCCCTGTGTACCCCTGCCATCTTGTTGCTGGCGCTGCCCTTGTGCCTGACCCAGCTGCGCAAGCTGGCCAGCCGATTGCGTACAGCCATGCTCTGGCCCTACCCCGCCATGGGAATACTGCTGGCGCTGCTCTCCGGCTCGCTGGGCTGCAAGCTTGGTGGCCCCCGTTACTATCAGGGCAGCTTGATCCGTTTTCCCGTGTTTGACGCCGCCGCCGAGCCGGATGTCGGTACAGCCCTGCGTCTGCTAAACCGCCTGCAACAAGCCGGTTGGGGCTGGCTGGCGCTGGCATTGCTGCTCACTGTGCTGGAGCACCTGCATGGCTAGATGGCTCACCCTGCTCTGCCTGTTGTGCATGTCGCCCGCCCTGCTGGCCGGGACGCCTGCACGCATCGTCAGCCTCACTCCTCATCTGACCGAACTGCTGTTTGCCATCGGTGCCGGTGATCGCATCGTGGCCACCGACGATGCCTCCGATTATCCGCCCGAGGTCAAACGCCTGCCCCAGGTGGCCAATTACCGCAGCATCAATCTGGAAGCCCTGCTGGCCCAAAAGCCCGATTTGATCGTCGCCTGGCGCTCCGCCCAATCCCGTATGCTGGCCCCCGTCGAGCAGCTGGGGATCCCGGTGTTCTATTCAGAACCGACCGACTTTGCCTCCCTCGCCACCGAAATGCGGGCCTTGGGAAAAACATTGGGGGTGGAAAAAACCGCCAATGCCGAGGCCGACGCCTATCTCGACCGCCTAGCCAACCTTGGGCAGCGCTACGGCAAACCCAAGCATATCAAGGTGTTCTACCAGCTCTGGTATCCACCGCTGACCAGCGTCAGCGGCAACGCCTGGCCCGCCCAGGCCATCGAGTTGTGTGGCGGGGATAACCTGATGGCGGATGCCCCCACTCCCTATCCCCAGGTCAGCCTGGAGCAGGTGATCAAGGCCAATCCGGCGTTGATCCTGGCAGGGAGTCAAGACGCTGACGCCCTGCGCCACTGGCAACAGTGGCCCATGGTGGATGCCGTTCGCCATCAGCGTCTGCAACTCATCAACTCGGATGAGCTGCACCGTTTCACCCCAAGAGCACTCAATGCGGTGGAGCAGATATGTCAAGCAATCCAGACCTGCATGCAAACTCGCGATTCTTCCTGATAGCTAACTCTGATTAGGACATAACGATTTGCCGGCTTGAGACCCCTATCATTCACACTGTTTTGTGAAAAACAGTCAACATTATTCCAAAATGCGGGTATTCTTCTTGTTGGAATATAATGAATCTACTGTTTGTATGACTAGATGCCACAATAAAATGTTACTATTCACAGGCAGTACCAGCTCGTTTGGACAAACATTGGTCAAAACAGCACAGAAACTTTATAAACATAAACGGAAATAACCATTATTCAATCTCGTGACGAACTGAAGTCGCTCGAAGTAACGCGGAATCCCAACAACTCCTCAATGTATTTTATTGGTGATCTAAGAGGTAATAGCCGGCTCACCAAGTCAATGTGTTGCATCTATTATGTGGTCCATGCAGTAGCTTTGCAACAGGTTACAGCTGCTGAATACAACCCAGTAGAGTGCATCAAAACCAATGTTCATATTGCTGAAAACTCATCTAGGACGCAAACCCAATCCATTCCTACGGCGCCACTGCCGGCATCCAATAAATCCTTCATGACAGCAAACTATATTACAATTATACATTATAATCCTACCAGTTTTGTCATAACCCACTATGGCGATATGGTCAGTTATAGTTGTTCTATCGCCCCATTTTTTCAAAGAAGATGGGCTAGTGCGAAGATACTTTACCCACCATCAATTAGAAAAATGACCCGCGCCTATATCACCTTGCATCAAGGGATATACTTCATGTTGAATAATTCTGATCGCATGAAGGTGGAAGAATTTTTGTTCCAAAATTGCCATTGGTCCGTATCTCGGATCTTACCAGTGCTACGGCGCCAAACCTGTCACATAAGATCATCGATATTCATTCCGAGGAAAATTTCACCAAATAATATTCCCAAATGGGGACCATTATTACGCGTTCGAGTTCGACGACTTCTTCGTGATTGGTCCGACCATCAACTTCAATAATTGTAACAATGTGGACTGTCCCCACCCTAGTAGACGATCCAGCCCTAGAGTTTTAGCATAAGAGGGGCGTATGGGCACTCCACGATTTACACCTGAATTTTAAATGAAAAGCCGTGCGTTAGATAACTGCTCTTGGTTATTCAATGAGTAGAAATCTATGACTTGCTGGAGATTTCTGCACACAGTTTTTATAAATGGCTGAGGGCCATCAAACCGGATAATAGTGAGTAGCATGCTCGAGACTTACTGGAAGAAAAGAGTGAGGTCCTGAGGCTATGGGTACAGTTAAAATGCATCAAAGAAAAGTGGAATATACTGAAAAGGTCGCTCAGAAATTTACAAGAGAGCCCGACTGAAGTATCATTTTATTAGCGAGCACGCTCTGTATGGAGTGTCATGACAATGTGTCTGGTAATAAATGTCGCTTGGGCTTATTTTTATACATAGCAGCACCATTCGATGCTATTCACGTGTTCAAAACAACCTGCCCCCAGAAACACTCATTCGTGACCCACACACTTTAGGCCGCAGTGTATGGCTATCGCTAGATTGATGGCAACCTGAATGAGTACGGCAAAACCTGTGGTAAAAACGGGTGGGATAGCTTATGCAAATAAATCAGATCACAACGGTTTTCGGCTATAAATCGCCACGTAGGGTATCCCGTAGATCTTCCACCACTGCACCTAATTGTATACAGCGATAAGTTATTGTTATATGGGTAAATCAGGTTTGGTTACCAATACCACCTATATCCGCACTTGATTTGGCTGGCTGTATCTGGCTATAGTTATAGATATTTTACTTGTAAAATGGTGGTCTGGTGGATAAAACAGATCCTTTCACGCGAGTTCGCGTTGGGTGCACAGCTGATGGCCGAATGACAGCGTAAACCAGACAGCAAGGTCATCGTGCACTCTGGGGCCAGAGTAACTAATATGATAGTGACGACTAGCAGCCTTTCTGCCAGGCCAACAACCTAGCACCAATTATGAGCCGACGTGACAACTGGACAATGCGGTAGCTGAATCGCTCTTCAGTTTGAAGAAAAAAGATCGCATTAGAAATGCCGCTACCGTACTGATAATATCTTAGATTACATTGAAATTTTCTTAACGGGGTTCTAAGGTACAACCACGTTAGTTGCTGTCAGCCGGGAGGCCTTTGAACAGGTCTCGTCGTGAGGATAGGATGTATCTACCGTTGTGAGGTAAACCCATCCTTATTCAGTACTATACTATTCTGAACAGCAACTTAGGTATCAAACCAGCAGATTATATGTCGTTAAAACTGTCAGTCATGCTTAAAAACATTCAAGCCTGTAAAATAATTATCATCGACATTTTCAAAAGCATTACAATATAGGTCGCAAGCCTCAACAAAAAAAGAATCTAATATTTTTAACGCCTGCTCAACCTTCTCCTTAAATAGGCTACCCTCAACCTCAATGATAATTAGCATTAGTGTAATCATATTGGCATAAAAATAATTCAATGAACCAATTAGCACTCTGTATATGTGTCTTTCTCTGGTACGCCCAATATAATACAAATAATCATGGTGTTTTTGCATCAATGATAATATATCATTGAAATCTCTAGATACATCATTCCAGTCCTTTCTGAACATATCCATCAAATCAATAAACAATGGTTTATTTAGTAGGATGTCAAAATCTAGATTGCTGGCATCAAACTTGATAAACCCACAATCAAAAATATTATCAACTATCTTCTTTTTATCTATTTTTCTTGAATGAAGGTTAAGCATTTCCGCATGAAGAGGAATTGCTCCATCAATATATATCCCATCGCTACAATTCATACACATAGTATTTTTAAATTCACTAATGAGTTGGGACATTCTGTATGCTGAAAGAGAAAACAACCTATTGGTATAGGCTACACCGCCAAAATTTGCAGGGGATAAAAATGCATCTTCTACATGTGATTTAATTTTACTTTCTTTTTTATCATTATAGTATAGGCTTAATATGGAGTGATGGGTTTCTATATTTTTATAGCCATTGTCAATACCAAACAAGTATACATTTTTAAACCCTAACAACAAGGCATAATTTAAACCTGAATTACCAACAAAAGGATTGGAATAATCTAGAGTATCATATTTCTGTTCTGATAAAGCCGATAAGTATGTATAAATAGGCTCATCTGCTTTAAAAGCTAAACCTGTTTTTCTAAAAAACTTCTTACAATCTGGATGAATGACATCAACACTTAAGAAAGCCATCTCACGCAAGTAGTTTCGTGCATTCATTATGTCTAGAAAGTCAGCTGAACTTTTGGTTCTTTCAACTGCAACATATATATCAGCCTGAATTCCTTCTTTATAAAGTGCACTAACTGCAGAACCACATGCAATAATAATTACTTGATCTGATAAATTTTTAATAAAATTTATGTTTTTATCTAAAGAAGGTCCATTCCCAACAACAAAAGCTGGTATATCTTTCAAAAAAGACATATCTCTTTCTTTTTTTAAGAAAAAATCTTCATTTAATAGATGGATACGACTGTGAGCCAATGAATATATATTGTCATCGAAGAACCCCCACCCACTCCTGAGTAAGTGAAACTCCTTCTCAACCCTAGCAACCAATTTGTTTATTTTATCTGAATTGTAATGTGCGAACGAAAAATATGCTGATGACCAAAATGCGCCTTTACTACTCAGGGCATTAATCATATCTCCCACAAGGAGGTTTTCATCAACACCTAGGAATATATGCAAACTTATTGATTCCCTACTCATGAAATCAAGAAGAGCACTCCAGTCAAAACAAAAAAGAGAAGCATAAAATATATCTAAGTCAGGCTCAAAAGCAAAAAGATTTTTTATCTTAAACTTTTCATACAAATATCCAAGCTGATAACCAAGGCCTATACCATACATGACTACCATTGGTATATCAAAGCCAACAAAATTATTTAAAGTCATATCACAGCGTGTTATATCTGGTTTCAAATCAGCAATGGCATTGTTATATTTAATATGTATACGACCACCAACGAACCAGTCCTTTACAAAATTAACGCATTGTAACTTATTGTGTTGAAATATATATTTAACTTGTTCCTCAGCATCTTTAAATGGCTCATTACCATAGAGAGCCTTATTTTCTGATAACCAGAGAACATTTGGCTCTCCATTTTCAGTACAAAAAAATCGAAATGCACGTTCGGGTACATAATCTTTGAAAAAATTATATATATCTGGCATGTATTTTTCTAATGCCATCATATTCAGTTCATAACGAACTGGTAGTACATCGAGCATAGCAGCTTCCTGCTCTTTCTGGCGCTCGAGACGGGTTAACTCACTTTCTATTTCATTAATTTTTTTATTAAAATCCATCATAGATCACTAACCTAGATTCAGCTTGTAAAGATCAGATGCTCGACCTGCTTTTGAAATTTTCAACAAAGCAGCTTCAGTCTGGTTCTTAGTATTTTCTACTTGTTTATAGATAGATTGAAATTCTAACAATGCTTGCTGCTGCTCTATGTCAATCACAAGTTCTAATTTAGCATTCTGAAAAAAATCATTAAACATTTCTAGGTAACGATCAATTAACAACTCAGCTGCATTCACTTCCCCATTTTCCAATAAGGTCAGCAACTCTCGACCTACTGTCATTAATTCAGGGAAACGGTTATAGCTCATTTTGTCTACCAATATGTTGTTGAGCTAAAGCCTTTTCACGCATCTCGACAGGTATAGCATCCCAACCGCTTTTAATGGTCAGCATCAGGTTCATCACCTCGTCGATGGCGGCCATGTCCATGTCGCGACTGGCATCCATCATCCGTACCTTCATATAGTCATACAGAGCAAAAAGATCCTCTGGAACTTTACCATAAGAAAGATCCAGAGAGTCCTGTAAACCGTTGATGATGGCCATGGTCTTGGAGATGGACTGGGACTTGGCCTCGAAATCACGACGTTCGATGGCACCACGGGCCTGGGCAAGACGCTCGAGGCAACCCTGCATCAACAGCTGGATCACCCGGTAGGGATCTGCCACCGCCAGCTCGGACTGCAGATTCTGGGTGGTGTAAGCCTTGATATTTTTCCGATACATAAGAGGCACGGCTCCTGACTACGTATTAATTCGTTTTGGTATTGAGCAGATTCAGATAAGAGGCCGACTTGTTCATCTTAGCCAGCATACTGTCCAGGCTGCCATAACGGGCCCGCAAGGTCTCCTGATACTTGGTCAGCTGGGCGGTAATATCCGACTCCTTGCGGCTTACTTCGCGCAGATCGGTATTGAGCGAATCTTCCCGTTTGGCCAACAGGCCACCGGTCTTGGAGTAGGTTTCCAGCTGGCTGGCCAGCTTGCCTGCAACCCCATCCTTGCCGCCAAACACAGCAACCACCTGATCAAAGTTCTTGTCGATGGCCTCGCTGAACTTGGTATCGTCGATAGACAATACCCCCTTGTTATCCATCTTGATACCCATCTGGAAAATCGTTGAATAGGTTGAGGATTTTTGTGAGGGCTCGTTGATAGCACCGCCCATCATGTTGATCACTGCGCGTGTTGTCGCATCACCAGCCAGCGCTCCACCATCATTTTGGTTTTTTCCAGCAACGATAGAGCTACGTTTGCCCAACTCATTACTCTTCTTCACCAGCGCGTTGTAACCATCGACAAAGCTTTTGACCATATCTTTGATACCGGCCTTGTCAGTGCTAATGTCAACCTTGTTCGAGCTGTAGGTCTTGACCGGATTGCCACCTACATCGGTAGAGGTCGTGCTATCCGACTCTCTGAGCACGGTCAGTTTGAGCCCGACTATGGTGCCATCAAAGGTATTGGTCGCACTCGTCAGGGCGTTGCCATCTACCTTGATCTTGGCATCCTGAGCGCTCTGGCTTTGGGTCAACTTGGACACCAGGTTGTCGGTCAACTCGGTGGTGCTGCCGGTGATCTGCAGATCCTTGCCGTCGCCGCTGACCCCGGAGTCGATCATCAGCTTGGATTTACCATCTGAGGTATTCATGATGTTGACGCTCAGACCGAAGTTGTCTGCGTCATTGTTGATGCGCTTTCGGATGGATTGCAACGAATCGCCAGCTTTGACGTCGACATCGAACATTTTATCGCCAGCCTTGAACGTCAGTTTCCCGTCCTGGGTGATGAGGGGGGTCGTCGACGAGTCGAAGGTACCGTCAAATTTACTGGACTTCGCCAATTGTTCGACACTGATGTCATATTGACCGTTGGAGGCCCCCGCCTTGCTCTCCACCTTGAGCACGGGTTTGTCCTTGTCCTGGGTAATGTTGATGGATCGCTTGTTGAACGCATCATCCTTCGCCATGGCCTGCAGAGTGGTCACGAACGAGGCGATGGCAGACTTCAGCTGCCCCACACCGGAGAGAGTGATTTGAGTGTTGGTCTTCTTGGTGGTGATGGGCTGCATCAGTTGTGCCTTTTTGGCATCGACACTGGCAGCAATCACTGACTCCAAATCGAGTCCGGAGCCGGCACCGGCAGACGTAATGGTGGGCATACTCTCTCTCCTCTTAATTTTTTCGTATCAGATCTCGTTATCGAGCAGCAGCCCGACCCGCGAACCGCCGCCGGATACATCACCCTCACGCAGATCCTTGATCCGCTTGCTGATGGCCAGCAGCTCCTCACTCGGGATCTGCCGGATCATTGACTTGGTCTCGGCGTCCATCACCTTGATGACCACCTGATCCAGATCATTCTCAACACTGAAATTGACAGTCCAACCTTGCAACTTGCTGAACTCCTGCAAGTTTTGGACCTCATTTTCAATATCGGCATTGGATACACCCTGTTTGGCGATTTTTTCACCATTCAGAGCATCCTGCTGTTTTTTCACATCCTGTTGTGCCGTCACCCGCTGCTCTTCCGTCGTGCCAGATAGCACTTGAGCGGCCGATTGGCCGCTCTTGCTACTTGACTGAAGAGAAGAAGGAGTGACCGATGACGGGATCCCAATTTCATTGGCCATATCGTCGCTCCTTTTACTTTCTCATCACTGCTTTTCTGTTAGCCCAGCAGGGACAGAGCAGATTGCGGTCTTTGGTTGGCTTGCGCCAGGATGCTGGACGCTGCCTGTTGCAGAATGTTCTGCTTGGTTAGATTGGCTGTCTCGGTCGCAAAGTCTGCGTCACGGATACGAGAACGTGCAGCGCTCAGGTTCTCGGACACATTGGACTGGTTGCGAATGGTCGAATCAAACCTATTCTGAATCGCACCAAGCTCTGCCCTCTTTGAGTCCACAGCTTTAATCATGTAATCCAAGTTAGCCATTGATTTCTGTGCATTTAAGGCGCTTGTTATAGATTTAATATCAGTAAAAGACACATTGCCCGTAGTGGCTTTTGTCACTTTAAAAGCATCATTAGTCGTTGTGTCAGCAACCACTGTTGCTTTGCCTGTTGTCCCACCAGCGATGCCACTTAGAGTAAACGCAAATTTATCTAATCGAAATGAAATGGTTTGACCAGCATCAGCACCAACTTGAAACGTGCCTTTATATTTACCATCAAGTAAATTTTGACCGCCAAAAGTTGTATCTTTGGAGATACGATTTATCTCTGTATTTAATTGCTTATATTCAGCTTGTAATGCTACTCGATCATCCGAGTTGTTGGAGCTGTTAGCCGATTGTTGTGATAACGTACGCATACGTTGCAACATGTTGGTAATCTCATCCATTGCACCCTCTGCCGTTTGCGCAACAGAGATACCATCATTCGCGTTACGGTTACCCTGATCTAACCCGTTGACTTGTGAAGTCAAGCGGTTAGAGATCTGCAAACCAGCAGCATCGTCCTTGGCGGTGTTGATACGCAGACCGGAAGCCAGTCTGGTATAGGACGTATCCAGGGACTTGTTGGTGTTCATCAAGTTACGCTGGGCGTTCAGTGATGAAGTATTCGTGTTGATATACATGGCCATAAAATATTCTCCCGAAGAACATGCGACTGCGGGTTGCGCCGCCAAAGCGGCGTCCCACCGTTAGAAGAACAGGTTGAACGAGCCTGATTCTTCTGGCGGGTGTCTGTTTGAACGAACAGGCCACCCGCAGTAGTGCAAACGTTGGATTCCGAACACCCCTCGATTGCTTCATCTTAGTTAGCGGCAACATTCACATAAGCTTTAGGAAAATTGTTGCCTAAAGCGGCAAGTTTTATCCGGCAAGCGGCAAGATGGTGGCAAGCCGTCCCCAGTGCTCGGGAGTACGCCCTAACGCTGGTGCGAAGGAGATGAAATCAGAATGTTGGCACAGTTTGTGCTTTCTATGGTGGGGTGGCGTCAATTTGACGGCACAATAAAAAGAGGCCGGTAAACCGGCCTAAAACGAGCATACGCTCAGGAGAATATGACCAAGCGTGACAGAACTGAACAACTGGACAACACTTGGCATTGCATAATACATAAGTAGTAGAGAAGCATTTCTCTCACGATAGAACAGAGTGCGACCCGAACACCCCTTTGTTCCATCTCTTGACCAGGGCGGCCTGAACAACCGCCCTGTTTTCTTTTGTTAGCCTTGTAGTAAGGAAAGTGCAGACTGCGGCCGCTGGTTCGCCTGAGACAGTATGGTCGAGGCTGCCTGCTGCAAAATGTTCTGCTTGGTCAAGTTGGCAGTTTCAGTGGCAAAGTCAGCATCACGGATACGTGAGCGCGCAGCGCTGACATTCTCAGACACGTTAGCCTGATTACGAATGGTAGAATCAAAACGATTTTGTACTGCGCCCAAGTCAGCCCTTTTACTATCAACTGCTTTAATCATAAAGTCTAGGTTAGCCATTGATTTTTGTGCATTTAATGAGCTGGTAATTGACTTGATATCACTAAAATTTACATTCCCTGTAGTTGATTTAGTTACCTTGAAAGCATCACTAGTGGTCGTATCAGCAACTACTGTTGCTTTACCTGTAGTACCACCAGCAATTCCACTTAGCGAGAATGCGAATTTGTCTAGTCTAAAAGAAATAGTTTGCCCAGCATCCGCACCGACTTGAAAAGTGCCCTTGTACTTACCATCGAGTAAATTTTGACCGCCAAACGTTGTGTCTTTTGCAATACGGTTAATTTCTGTATTCAGTTGTTTATACTCAGCCTGTAATGCCACTCGGTCATCCGAATTGTTGGAGCCATTGGCGGATTGCTGGGACAGGGTACGCATTCGTTGCAGCATAGAGGTGATTTCCTCCATGGCGCCTTCGGCGGTCTGGGCGACGGAGATACCGTCGTTGGCGTTGCGGTTGCCCTGATCCAGACCATTGATCTGGGAGGTCAAACGGTTGGAAATCTGCAGACCGGCGGCATCGTCTTTGGCGCTGTTGATGCGCAGACCGGATGCCAGACGGGTGTAGGATGTATCCAGAGATTTGTTGGTGTTCATCAGGTTACGCTGAGCGTTAAGCGATGAAACGTTCGTATTGATATAAAGACCCATGACTATTCTCCTAAGCTATTAAATTTACTATTTAATTTGCTCGAACTTTATTGTCTTTCCTGTTCGATGCCTCTTATTTAACGGCCTCTTTTTCGATGTCTTTAGCATTATTTTCAACGCTTCATCGCATTAACGCCGCTTACCCTATTTATCGGCATGTTCTCGTTGAACTTGAGGAAAAAAATGCTCTGTTTTTCCTGCAAGGTTCATGATGCAAACAACCGAGGGCGGTGGGTGAAGCAGCGTGCGCCTTGCCGGCGATCTGGCACAACTCTGGCGCCATGACACCAACCGGCATCATCACCGCCGGCAAAAACTTGGTCTGGCTCCCACTTCTTGCTGGCAGCCATTGGTCAGACGCCGCAATCCCCCTAAAATCGCGACCCCATCAACAATTGGACGTGAGTTGTTCTCCATGCAAACACTGGTTGAGCAGATTGTTTACATCAGCGACATGTTTGGTACTGCGGTATTCGCGTTTTCGGGGGTTCTGGTGGCGGGTCGTCTCAGGATGGACGGTTTTGGCGTCATGGTATTGGCGGCAGTCACCGCCATCGGGGGCGGTACCATTCGCGACATGATCCTGGGGGCCACCCCCGTCTTCTGGGTACGCGACCCGCTCTACATCTGGGTAGTGATAGCAACGGCACTCATCGGGATGTGGATGGTCAAGCTGCCCCGTCGCATGCCCTGGTACGTGCTGCCGGTCGCCGATGCCTTCGGGCTGGCACTCTTTACCGTGATCGGGGCGCAAAAAGCCCTCAACTTTGGTACATCGGGGCTGATCGCCGTATTGATGGGCACCATGACAGGGGTGGCCGGCGGCATGATCAGGGACGTGCTGGCCCGGGAGGTGCCCATGGTCTTGCAAAAAGAGATCTATGCCACCGCCTGCATCCTGGGGGGCATCCTCTATACCCTGGCGCTGGAGATAAACGTGGATCGGGTGACCGCCATGCTCATCTGCATGACGGCGGTATTCGGTTTGCGGGTGGCGGCCATCTATTGGCATCTGTCACTGCCCACCTTCTCCCTGCAGCGCAATTGATGCCGTGGCCAGGGGTAGAGTCGCACTCCTGGTCAGGTTGCGTTGAACCAAGCAGGCTTTTCTGTTGTCATAAGGTCCAGTGTTGTAAGCCGGAATCCCTCATGCAAAAACTTGGACTCATCACATCACTGCTATTGATGAATGTGGCAACGGCGCAGGCCGAAGCACAGGTACTGTTTGGACGGCTCGCTTCCACCCCGGTGCAGCAGTTCAACCAGCAGATCCGACAGGCAAGCACTGCCCAGCAGAGCTGGGTCAATGACTATCGTGAAGTGGCATTGCGTTTTGTCGGCCACAGCGACATCCCCAGTCGCATCCAGGCACAACAGCTGGACAACGATCTGGTGCTCTCGGTTGCCCTCGACGGCACCAAGAGCGACATGATCTACATCCTGACCCTGTTTCGCAGCAACAACCTGTGGCAGATGCGCCAGGCGGAGATGGGGTGGCGCTGTCAGGGGCAATCCACCTTTACCCCGGTGCCCTGCCCTTAACGAAAATCTTCTCCCCCGAGTGAAATAAAAAAATCCGGCACATTGGCCGGATTTTTTATGCACGCTTGAACGTCACATTACGGACGGTACACCTTGACGTTGGCAAAGCCCTTCTCTTTCAGATAGAGAGCCTGCAGCTTGCTCATCACGCCGCGATCGCAATAAAGCAGGTAGGTCTTCTCCTTGGGCAGATCGCCAAAGGCGGTGGCCAGCTTGAAGAAGGGGATATGCATGACCTCACGCCCTTCTACCTGCAACGGCTTCTCGTCGTGCTCGTCCATGGAGCGGATATCGAGGATCACCTCGTTGTCGCCGCTCTCGGCGGTGGTCTCCACTTCCTGCACCTCGGCGGCGGTCTCTTCACCGATGCGACGAATGTCGAGGTAACGGGCCTCGGCCACCACCTTGTCCAGAATGGCGAAGTCGAAGTTCTCCTCTTCCGCCTCGATGCGAGAGAGCTCGGCCTTCACGGTCGGCTTCTTGGAGATGACACCGCAATACTCCGGCATGGTCTCGGCGAACTCCAGGGTACCGATGCGGCGGGCTTCGCTGATGATGTCCGGCTTGTCCCAGGTGATGAGCGGGCGCAGGATAACCTTGTCGGTCACTCGGTCGATGACGTTCAGGTTGGTGAGGGTCTGGCTGGAGACCTGACCCACGCACTCGCCGGTCACCAGTGCCGGGATCTGGAACTCGTCGGCCACTTTGGCGGCGGCGCGCATCATCATCCGCTTGAGCACCACGCCCATCTGGCCGTTGTCGATCTTCTCGAGGATCTCGGCCACCACCGGCTCGAAGTCCACCGCGGTGAAACGCACCCGGTGGGAAGATCCGAAGCGGTTCCACAGGTGATAGGCCACCTGCTTGACGCCGATCTCGTGAGCGGCCCCACCCAGATTGAAGAAGCAGTAGTGCACCCGGCAGCCGCGCTTGATGAACTGGAAGGAGGCCACACCGGAGTCAAAACCGCCGGAGATGAGGCTCAGCACATCTTCCTGGGTAGCGATGGGCATGCCGCTCAGGCCCTGATGAATGGCGCTGACGATGAAGAGCTCTTCGCCGTCGATCTCGAGGTTGATCTTCACATCCGGGTTCTTGAGACGCACGCCGTTGCTCACGCAATGCTGGTTCAGGCCACCGCCCACGTAACGCTCCACTTCGAGGGAGGAGAACTCATGTTTGCCGTGGCGTTTGGCGCGCACGCAGAAGGTTTTCCCCTCGAGCTGGTCACCCCACACGGCTTTCACCTGCTCGAAGATGTCGTGCAGGTCGGTAAACTTGCTGGCCTGCACCTCGAGGAAAGCCTGGATGCCGGGAATGCAGGCCAGGGCTTCGATGGCCTGTTCACGGAACTGGTCATTGCGGGAGCTCACGATCAGCTTGTCCCAATCCATCCGCACCCGGGCATCGTCGTCGAAGCGGCGCAGGACATTGCGGATATTGCCCTGCAGGATCTTGATGAAACGCTGGCGAACCGACTTGCTCTTGATGGTGATTTCCGGGAACAGCTTGATAATGAACTTCATGGTAATGACTCGGGTGACCTTGATTTAAGGGCGCGAATTATATCAGAACTTTGTGGCCAGCGCCTACTGGATGAGCGTTTGCTCACATTCCCCCACGCAATGTTTGCCGCACCGAGGCAATCTTGCGTATATTCCCGAACCTGCGTCCCGGCAACATTCCTGACCACAGACCCATTCGATGAAGACCTATATCTACTACCCCGGCATGGAAGTGCGCGACGAGCTGTGGCTCAAGTTTGCCCTGCTCTATCTGGAGCGGCTCGCCTTCGTCTTCACCGTCAGTGAGAAGAGCGGCCTCACCGCCCTGCTGCAGACGCTCGAACAGGAGACAGATCTGCTGGCCGAACGGCCGGATGCCGCTTTTTTTGCCACCATCACTCCCCAGCTGGAGAGTCAGCTGAGCAGCCTGCTCGCCCCCGACTTCGTGCGTCACAAGGTGTTTGGCAACAAGGAGCTGATCGGCCGCTGGCGCACGCCGGCCAACCACGACTGCTTCTGCCCGGCCCAGGCAGGGCTGGAGCGGCTGCACGGCTTTTGCCTGGCGCACGGTTTTGCCAGCCAGGAAGAGGGCGGGTTCAGGATGGCACGGCGCTTTGCCAACCTGCTCTCCATGCGACTCGCCCGCGAGTGGGCACTCGCCAATGAGGGAGCCCTCATCACCGATCACGACTATCTCGATCGGCTGCTCCACCTGCTTGAATCCCGCTATCACAACCGCGGTGGCCAAGATTGCTTCCACCTCGAGATCCCGCTGCAAGTGCCCACTCACTTGAGCGATATCCCGTTCGAGGAGTTGATCGCCCTGCGCAGTCGCAGCGGCTTTCGCCAGCAGCTGGCCGAGTTTAATCAGGCGCTCGATGCCCTGC
This sequence comes from Aeromonas sp. QDB03, assembly GCF_027707985.1. NCBI lineage: Bacteria > Pseudomonadati > Pseudomonadota > Gammaproteobacteria > Aeromonadales > Aeromonadaceae > Aeromonas > Aeromonas sp. QDB03. The sequence continues at coordinate 144,861 of NZ_JAPCJG010000002.1, forward strand.
TCGCCATGCTGGGCAGCGGCTACGCCGAGCCCACCGTGCTGACTCGCTTCGAGCAGGCCCAGCAGGGGCTCAACCAGCTGCTGGGGCCGCAGACCCAGAGCCTGCCGCTCACTACCCTGGTGAGTACCGGCCTGCCTGCCATGGCGATGATCCATCGCCTCAAGGCGAGCCATCCGGACAGCAACCTGGTGTTTCACTCCATCAAGAAGAGCCACTTCCACCAGCGCAAGAGTCAGCACTTTTTCACCCGGCTGGGTCAGGTCAAGCCCTGACTCCGCGACGCCCTGTCGGGAAATCGACAATCCGCTGACGGCATCGGAGCCATCCCCCGATGTCGTCAATATTCTGACACGCCGAAGAGAGGCGCCTCCCCTCAGGAGGGATTTTCCAGCCGAAACTCGATGCGATCGCTGTTGCCCGCCTCATCTACCACCACCAGCTGATAACGACCCGCCTCGCTCAGCACCTGATCCCCGTCCCAGCGCAGCCGCTGGCCGTTGAGAAACCAGGCCGGCTTGCCAACACCTCCAAGCACCTTGGGCTGCAGCCGGTAACGCTGGCTGCGGATAAGATTGCCCTCCCCCAGCGCCACGATGCGAATGGGGGCCTGCAGCTCGGCACTCTGCCCTTCCCCCGCACAGCCGCTGGCCAGCAGCGCCTGCCGCCGCTCGCTAGGCGCCCGCCACGGCTCCAACGACAGCGGCCAGAGCGCCCGAAAAGCAGATTGCGCAGCATCGTGGCAACGGATAAGAGTCGGCTTACCCCCAGCGGTCAATGCGACCTGCCGCAGCGGCGAGGACCAATCCATGGGATCCGGCAAGGTGGGGGGATCGCGCCCTTCCAGCAGCCAGGCGCTCTGGCGCTGCAAACAGGCCTCTGGCAAGGTCGCGCTGGCCTTGCGCCCCAGCGGCCAGCAGATCTCGGCTTCGCTCACCGTATTGGGCTGTGCCGGCAGGGGGCTGTTGTCGGCCAACCGCGAGTAGACCGAAAGCAGCAGCGGCACCGCCGCGCTCTGGCCGTAAAAACCGGGCATGGGGGTGCCGTCGGGGCGCCCCAACCAGACGCCGATGGTCCAGCGACCGGAGACCCCCATCGCCCAGCTGTCGCGATAGCCATAGCTGGTGCCGGTCTTCCAGGCCAGTCGGTTGACCCGGCCGGTCGCTTCGCTGGCAAAGGGCTGATCTGAGCGCCCCTGCGCGCTCAATATTTGCCAGATGATCCAGGCGGCCCCCGGGCTCAGCAAGGGGCGCGACACCGCCTGCTGCCCCGCCAGCCAGACCGGCATTGCCACCTGCCCCTGCCGGGTCAGTGCGCTGTAGAGGGCCACCAGCTGCTCGAGCCGAATGCCCGCTGCCCCCAGCGCGATGGCCGGATTGGGCTTGTCGGAAAGGGCCAGCCTCACCCCGGCGTTGTCGAGACGGCTGACCAGTTTGTCGGGCCCCAGCGCCTCCAGCACCTGCACCGCCGGCACGTTGAGGGATTGTTGCAGCGCCTGGGCCAAGGTCACCGGCCCCTGAAAGGCGCCGGAGAAGTTGGCGGGGCGATAGTCCGAGCCCAGCCTTGGCGCATCGGAGAGCAGAGAGGCCGAGTGCACCAACCCCTCGTCCATGGCCAGACCGTAGATAAAGGGCTTCAGCGTAGAGCCGGGGGAGCGGATCGCCTGCACCATGTCGAGGTAACCGTGGCGGCGCAAATTGCCATACTCGGCGCTGCCCACATAGGCGCGCACCGCCATGGTTTTGTTGTCTACCAAGAGCAACGCCGCTGAGGTCTGCTCGGGGAAGCGCCGGATATAGCTTGCCACCCGCCCCTCCAGCCAGCGCTGCAGATCGCCGTCTATGGTGGTGTGCACCAGCGCTCCGGCCTGATTGTCGGCGGCGAGGCGGGCAAACAGCGGAGCCTCCATCGGCGTAAAGTGGCCGCGGGCCAGCACCGGCTCGATGCGCCCCTCCAGCCACACCTGTTCGGGCCAAACGCCCTGTGCCACCAGCCGCTGCATCACCTTGTCACGGGCGGTGCGGGCCCGCTCGGGATGCCGGTCCGGTCGGTTGCGGCTGGGAGCCTGCGGCAGCACCGCCAACAGCGCCGCCTCGGCATAGGTCAGCTTGGCGGCGCTCTTGCCGAGATAGGCAAAACTTGCCGCCTGCACCCCCTCCAGATTGCCGCCAAAGGGCGCCCGGTTGAGGTAGACGGTGAGCAGGGTGCGCTTGTCGTAGTGCCACTCCAGCTGCAGCGCGCGGGCCATCTGGCGCAGCTTGCCGGGCACGCTCCTGTGGTAGGGCTCGATAAGACGGGCCACCTGCATGGTGAGGGTCGAGCCCCCCGACACGGCGCGCCCATAGCGCAGCCACTGCCAGACCCCGCGCACCATGGCCACCGGATTGACCCCGGGATGACGCCAGAAGTAGCGATCCTCGTAGCCCAGCAGCGCCTCGATATAGCGGGGGGAGACCTGCTCCAGGGTCACGGGGTAGCGCCACACGCCACTGGTATCGGCAAAGGCGCGCAGCGGCCGCCCCTTCATGTCGAGCACCACCCGTGCGTAGGCAGGGTCGAGCGGTGGCGGTGGGAAGAGTCGATCCAGCGCCAGCAATGACAGGAGCAGTGCTACAACGCCCAGCACCGAGCAACGCAGCCAGCGTGGCAGGCGACCAAGCCAGCGCCAGCAAGCGTGGCCAGTGCGACCCAATTTCAGCCAGCCACGCTGCCAGAAAGTGAGCGGGCGAACCCGCTCAAGGGAGGGAATGTTACTCAGAGATGATTACCTCATGGATATCCTCACCCACGGCACGCAACTCGGGGCGGTACATATCCTCCACCTGGGTCGGCGGCACCTGATAGCGACCCGGCGTCACCGCCCGCATCAGGTAGACCAGTTGCTGGTTGCTCCCCTCACTCAGATCCAGCGCCGCCGTGTAGCGGTCGTCGCGAAACTCCTGATGCTTGAGATAGTCGTTCCACTCGCTCTGCCACGCCGGTTTCCCCTCGATGGAGAGCTCTTCCAGCTTGATGCTATTGCCAAGGGCCGGATTCTCCAGCTCGAAGCCGGCGGGCACCATCTCCACCAGCAGGGCATCGGGCACCGCCGATTCGCTGCTGACATTGAGCCGCACCACCACCAGATCGCCCACCTTCACCTTGGCGGGATCAAACGGTTGACCATCGCTGTTGAACCAGCTGCGGGTCACGCTTATCCCCTGACTCAACCGGGTAGGAGCCTGCTCGGGGTAACCGATCAAGGTGCGCTGCACATAGAGGGAGCCCTTGCCCTCGTTGGTGACGGCGCTGGCGGCCAGTGCCTCGGGGGTGCCCTGCTGTAGCGGAGCCGAACCGCTCAGGGATCCACTGCCAAGAGAGGAAGTTACCCTGGCCTGCCAGTCGGCGGCCGGATCGAAGCGGGCGAGTCGCAACAGGGCGAGCCGCTCCTGGGTGCTGAGCCACTGACGGTGAGCCAGGGTATCGGCCACCTTGGCACTGAGGGCCGGCCAGCGCTCCACAGCCAGCTTGTGCTGGCGCAGCAAGGAGAGCTCAAGGGCCTGATCGCGCAGCGGTGAGCCGTAATCCCCCAGATAGTCGTCACTGCGCTCGGTCGCCAATGCCCGACTGAGGGCCTTGGCGGCGTTCTGCTCATCCCCCATGGCCGAGAGGGCCAGCGAGAGGTGCAAGAGCGGCAAACCGGAGCGGGCGTGATCGGCCTGCTGCTCCCAGATAAGGCGCAGGGTAGCGAGTGGCGCCTTGCCCACCCGGGCCAGCACATAGGCACTGTAGGCCTGATAGGCAAGACGGCTGTGCTCGGGGGCACTGCTCCAGCGCTCACCATACTGGCTGTCGGTGAGATAGCTTTGCAGCCGGTTCAGAGCCTGATTGAGCATCGCCTCCGGCACGGCATCGCCCGCCTCCTTGCGCGCCAGCAGGTAGTCGGCGGCATAGGCGGTGAGCCACTGCTCCTCGTCGGAGCGACCATCCCAGAGGCCAAAACCACCGCTTGGCAGTTGCAACCGCTGCAGCCGTTGCAGCAGGGCGCGTTGCACATCCGCCTCGCTCGCCGCTTGCTTGCCCTCTGCGGGTTTGCTCCAGAAAGCCCGCTCATCGGCCGTGGTCAGCAAGTAAGGCCAGGCACGGGACAGGGTCTGCTCCAGACAGGCGTAGGGGTAATCAGCCAGCGCCTGCCACTGGGCTGCCGGATCCCAGGGGGGAGTACCGGAGAGGCTGAGCAGCCCCTGCAGATTGGCGCGATCCAGCCCGGCCAGCTCAGCTGGCGCAAAAACCATCTCTTGGCCGGGGGCCAGCATCTGGTAGCGCTGGCGAGTCTCGGCCGGCCAGGGGGATCGCAGCGGCAAAGTCCAGTCGCGGCTGATGGCAAAATCCTTGCCGCTGGCCGCCAACTGCAGGCTTGCCACACCGCTCGCCCCGGTCACGGTGAGCGGCAGGGTCAGCCACTGCTCTTCGCCGTTTTTAAGGGCCAGGGTGCGGGGCAACTCGCCATTTGCCTTGAGTCCGCCGTTGAGGGTCCAGGCAAGGGAGAGGGTCTGATCCTCGCCGCTCATATTGCGCAGCTGTACCAGCGCCCGGGTCTCATCGCCTCTGGCGCCAAAGCGCGGCCAGCCAATTTCGGCCACCAAGGGCGCCACCACCTTGACGGCACGCTCGGCCTCGCCGACTTGCTGCTCGTTCCAGGCCAGCGCCATCAGCGCCAGCTCGCCGTTGAAGTTGGGCAGATCGAGCGGGATCACCGCCTTGCCGCTCTCATCAAAACTCACCTCGCCGCTCCAGAGTGCAGCTATCTCGACCCGGCTCTCCAGCGCGCCGCCCTTTTTCAGCGGCGCCCGGTCACCCCCATAGTTGAGGCGGGCCAGCTTGCCATCCTGCGGCGGGATCACCTGCCCGTAGTTGTCGAACAAATCTTGGGCGAAGCGCTTGCGACCAAAGAAGATCTCGAACGGGTCGAGAGGCTGGTAGTCGCTGATATTGAGCACGCCCCGATCCACCGCGGCCAGCACCACCCGCCCCTGACTGTTGGGGGTAGAGGTGGCGGTCACTTCCAGCCGGGTAAGCGGTACCGCTTTATCAGGCGCGCTCAGGGTGAGCGGCAGACGACGCGCTTCCCGATCCAGGGTGAGCGGCACCAGACCGACCGAGCGCAGGCTCTGCACACTCTTTTGGCTCACCGGCTTTGAGTCACTGTCTGGCGCGGCGATCTGGGCCGAGATATGCAGATCATGACGCTGCCACTCGGGACTGACCGGGATCTCGAACTCGCCGCGGGCATCCTTGGCCTCGCCACCTGCTCCCTTGAGCTCGATGCGCTGCCACCAGCGCAGACCGTCGCCATCTTCCACCAGCAGCAACCCCTTGCCGGGGCGCGGCGCCACCAGCGTCACTTTGGCCTTGTCACCCGCCTGATAGGCGCGTTTGTCGAGGGTGATGGCAATCTTGTCGGGCCGTGCCTGCTCGCCACCGCCGCCCCAGGCGTAACTGCCTATCTCCACCCGCAGGCTCGATTGATGGCCCTGACTGTTCTCCACCTCCAACCGATACCAGCCCGCCGCCAGCTGCAGCGTGAGCGGGGTCGGCCCCTTGCCATCCAGCTGCAGGGTCTGCTCCTGCTCCAGATAGGGCTGGCTGTTGAATTCGTACTTCCACCCCTCGCCATCGGCGTAGTGCCAGTAGTAGTCGCGGTATTCGTTGACAAGGCGCACCTTCACCGCCCCCGCCACCGGCTGCCCCTTGTCATCGAGGTTGAGGATCTGGAAGGGGAGCGACTTGCCCCCTTCCACCCGATCGGCCACGAAGTCGGCCTTGAGTGCCGGCCACTGGCTGCCTGCGGGCCAGCCATACTGGGTGCGGCTGCGATTGACGGCGCGGCCACCGGGCTCGGAAAGCGACACCCGATAGGCCACCTCCAGCGGCCCAAGGGCGCGCACTCCATCGAGCTCATCAGCCAGCGAAAAAGTCCCCTGCCCCTGCGCATCAAGGGTGATGTTGAGTGGCTCAAGATCCTTGGCCTGCTCGGCAAGCAGCACGTCCCCGAGGGTGAACTCCTGCCACTGGGTAAAGGGCATGGTAGCGCGGCTTAACTTCACCTCGGCTTTGGCCTTGGTGGCGCTCGCCGGCGCGCCGTAGAGATAGTCCCCTTGCAGCGGCAGAGTGAGGGCGGCGTCCAGATCTGTGACCTCCCCATCCGGCCCTTTGCCAAGCTGCAGCTTGAGCCGCTCCGGCAAGAACTCCTCCACCAAAAAGGGCCACTCGAAGCGGCTACCGGCGGCGGTCTTGAGGTTAATGGTCCAGCGCCCAAGCGGCGCATCGTCCGGCAGACGCAGGCCGTAGTGGGCGGCGCCAAGGCTATCGGGCAGCAGCCGTTTCTGCTCGAGCAGCTGGCCGTCCGGCTGTTTCACCTCCAGCTCCACCGCCATGCCCGGCAGCAGCTGGCCATCCTGCCCCTTGAGCAGGATCTCGCTGTCGAGCCGCTCGCCGGGGCGATAGAGGTCGCGCCCGCTGAACAGATACAACTGTTGGGCCTGCCAGGGCTGGGTGCCGAGATCGAAGGTGGAGAGATCGAGGGCCGCCCCATCGAGACGCAGCACCGCCAGATGGCTGCCCTGTTCGGCCAGCAGCAGGCGGGCACCCTGCACCCGATCGAAGCGACGATGACCTTGCGGATCGGTGGTTTGCACCTGCAGCCGGTTGCCCTTCTCGTCGAGCAGGGAGAGCTGCACATCCTTGAGCGGGTCGGCGCTGGCCAGGGAGCTCACGAACACCTCCAGCTGATCGCGGTAACGACGGGCACTGAGCCCCATGTCGCTCACCGCGAAATAGGTGGTCTCCTTGCGCCAGTCGTAGTTGCCAAGAGGCGACATCACCGCAAAGTAGACGCCGGCCTCGGCCAGCTGCGGCTCCTTCACATTGATGAGGCGGGTCTCGCGCCGATTGGCATCGAGCTCCAGCCCGTAGCGGCCGCTGAACACCCGCTTGGCCCGCTTGGTGATCTGTTCAAGCTCCCAGTTGCCCATGCCGGCACCGGGGCGATACTCGGCCAGGAAACGGGGCAGATATTCGGCATCAACCCGGAAGAAGTCGATATTGACCTCGTCCACATTGACCGCGCTGATGGGCAGGCGCAGCTCGTCGCGCAGCGGCAATACCATGCCGCTCGCGGTAAAGGAGGCCCCCGCCTCCAGCGGCCGGGTCTTGAGGGTCCAACTCTGGGGGGATGGGCCCAGCCCCGCCTTGAGGCTCACCTCATAGCTTTTATCGGGCTGGACGTTCGGGAAATAGAGGGTGCGACTATCGTCGGCCAGGATCCACTCCCCCTGCACCTGCTTGCCCCCTTCACTGACCCCAAGCCAGCTCTGCCAGTTTGCCTTGGGCACCAAGGGGCCGGAGAAGACCAACGCCAGCGCCGGGGCATCGCGATATTGACGGGCATTGGCTTGTACGACTGAACTCGGCGACCCAGCCTCCTGCTGGACAGCCGCTTGTGTGGTCGGCCCATTGGCGACAACAGGCTTATCGGGGCCGCAGCCGCTCAGCAGCAATGTCGTGAGCCCCGCCAGCAGCAGGGTCGGCCAGCGGCGCCCGGGGGCGGCCGTCTGTTGCGGTGAGGAACAAGAGAGGCGAGGGTGAGAGTCGACGCGGCGCATAAATGTCATCCCTGATTGGCTCGCTGCCAGTGCAGCGCAATAGCCAACAGGATAAGGGATCAGGCTCGCTTGACACAAAACTCATTGCCATGTTTGCGACAACACAGGAGGTAACTGCCACGATGACAACAGGGTGCTCTCGCGAGACACCCTGCCTTTATTTACCCGTAGTCAATGCTCAACGCAGCTATTGTGCCGGACCCGCCGATTTGGCCAGTACGCTAAGCGCGGTCGCCGTATTGACCCTGGCCCCGACCGGAATGGCGGCCAGATCTACGAAGAAGTCGGGATTGTGCAACCCATAAGGGAAGGTTTTTCCCTCCGCCCTGGCCTTGGCAAATACCGCGGGCGGTGCCACTCCGATGAATTGATAGGCATAAGGGACATTCATCCCCTTGAAGGCTTCGGCAAAATCTTCTGAGCCCATGGCAGAGGGGAAATCACTGATCACGTTCTGCTCCCCCAGCAGCTGACGCAAGACAGGCGTGACTCGGCTCATCAACTCGGCATCATTGACCACGGCACCGGCACTGCCTTTCATCAGCCGGGTCGGCAACTTGTCATCCGGTACCCCGGCAGCGATGGCGATGCCCCGGTTGACCTCGTCGATACGCCGCAGCAGCAGTTCACGCACTTCGTGGCTGAACCAGCGCAGATTGAGCTTGAGCACGGCACTGGCCGGGATCACGTTGTTGTCACGCCCCGCCTCGATGGCACCCACCGTCAGCACCGCTGGTTGCTGGGGATCGAGATTGCGGCTGATGATGGTCTGATAGGCCAGCACAGCCTGGGCCGCCATCACCACGGGATCCAGCGTCAGCTCGGGGGTCGAACCGTGACCGCCTACCCCGTGAAAAGTAATGTCGAGCTGATCGACCCCCGCCATCCGCACTCCCGCCGCGCTGGCAACCAGCCCGGTGGGGCCAGGTACCACGTGGGCACCAAAGGCGTAATCCGGCTTGGGGAAACCGCGCTGCCACAGACCGTCATCCACCATACTCTGCGCCCCGGTCCCCGGCTCTTCCGCAGGCTGGGCATATACCACCAGGGTACCTGACCAGGCGGGCTTGAGCGCGACCATGGCCTTGGCCATGCCAAGCAACCAGGTGACATGGGCATCGTGACCACAAGCATGCATCACATCGATCTCGCTGCCATCTGCCAGGCGTTGTTTGGTCTTGGCGGCATAATCGAACCCAGTCGCCTCCCGTACCTGCAGCGCATCCATGTCAGCCCGATACCAGACCGTCGGACCGTCCCCGTTTCTGAGCACCCCGACCACCCCGGTCTTGGCGATCCCTTCGGTGACGTCGAACCCCAACTCGCGTAACTGCTGACTGACGATACCGGCGGTACGCACCTCCGTGTAGCCAATTTCGGGATGCTGGTGCAAGTCCTTGTAAAGCGCGATCAGACGCTCGCTGTCACTTGCCACTGTATCATTGAGCTGGGTCAGCAGCTGGCTGGAGAGAAGATGGGCCTGCGTCGGCAAACTCTCTCTTGCATTCGTTACCGGCGTGATGGCCGAGGAAAGGGCCAGCATGGCGGCGATGGAGAGCCCCTGGCAACATGTGGATTTGTTCATTCAGATCCCTTTGCATGAGATGAAAACGGGGTGGACCGTCAAGGGCGGAAGACACGTGTAGATGCCAGTGCTGGTAGCCCGCGCCAAGCAACGCCCTGGATGGCGATTGCCAGCATGGCACAGGCAAACAACCTCAGCGAGAAATAAGTTGCGTTCGAGTCGCCACAAGCCGGTTAGTGTTCGCAGTGAGACCTACCCTACCAATGGCGGTATTGTCTTCACGTTGACAGGGTTATAACCACCGCAAGCTGTACCGGGGTTTAATTTGTAACGGCAAACCGGCGGAAAACATGTTTCAAAATATGACAAGCACCGGTTTGGTACACATCAACACATGGATGCCGTCAGCATGCTTCCTGTCAATGTCCAACTGTCAACATCGAGCACCTGGCTGCGGACACGTCTTCCTCACCGCCATCTGTGGCAACAGAAATATCCAGCCATGACAGGGCCGCAATATCCGCCATTCTACTGCGCACACTGCCGACGCTATTTTATATAGGCAAATCCGCCCCGTTTTCTGGCTGCAGACTAGACTGGAAACAACTGTTCTCTGGTGCCGCAGGTGATCGGACTCCTTATTATCCAGCCTCATCAGCGCCATTGAACCAATCGACTAGATATCAATCAGTTAAATATTTATTAAACATGGATTGTCGGCACAACAAATAAACCGGGGGCAACCTCGAAATACCCCCTACACTCTGAACTCAGTCTATTTATTACCGTACAACCCGCTTGCTGGGCAGTCCTTCACGTCAGACAAGCACGGTTGTGTGCTCATCCCTCGTTGGAGTCATACCAGAATGGAAAATAACGATCTGTCCATCGTCGAAAAGCGATTGGTTGCCCGGTTCCTGGATATGTTCATCAAGTTCGGCCTGATCCTGGCGTTGGGCTCTTTCTGCTTCACCGTGTTCTCCCCCTTCATGAACATGATGTTGTGGGCCCTGATCCTGGCCGTCACCCTCTATCCTCTCCACCAGCGCTTTGCCGTGCGGCTGGGGGGAAAGCAGGGGCGGGCCTCCACCCTGCTGGTCTTGCTGGGCATCCTGCTGATCGTGGCTCCCACCGTGGCCATGCTGAGTTCCCTGGGTGACAGCGTCAGCGCCCTGATGGAGCGAATGGACAACAACACCCTGCAGATCCCGGCGCCTTCCGCCGACATCGCCAGCCTCCCGCTGATCGGCACCAAGCTCCACGCCATCTGGCTGAAGGCATCGGTGGACTTGCCCAGCCTCCTCATCAGCTACAAGCCGCAACTCGGCGATCTCGCCAAGCAGGTGGTCGGCATGCTGGCCAGCATGGGGGGTGGACTGCTGGGTTTCGTCGTCTCCTTCATCGTGGCCGGCATCATGATGGCCTGGGGAGCTCCGGGCGCCCTGAGCGCCGATCGCATCGCCATGCGCATCACGGATGAACGCAAGGGATTGTCGCTGACCAAGTTGTGCACCAGCACCATCCGGGCCGTGGCCATGGGGGTCATCGGGGTGGCCTTCATCCAGGCCCTGCTGGCAGGGATCGTCATGATGCTGGCAGGGATCCCGGCGGTCGGCATCTTCTTCGTCCTGGCGCTGATCCTCGGTATCGCCCAGGTGCCCGTGATCCTGGTAACGGGGCCCGCCATCGCCTACATGTGGAGCGCAGGCGATCACGGCACCCTGCTGAACATCTTCTACAGCGTCCTGCTGATCGTCGCCGGCATGGCCGACAACGTGCTCAAACCGCTGCTGCTCGGGCGCGGGGTCGATGCGCCCATGCCGGTAGTATTGCTGGGCGCCCTTGGCGGCATGGCCACCAGCGGCATCCTCGGCATGTTCATCGGGGCCACCCTGCTCTCCATCGGTTATCGCATCTTCATGGCTTGGGTCAACGAAAGTCTGGCTACTGCGGAAAAATAGCCCCATGGCCGCCCAACGTCATACCATGCGTCCTCTGCTTACGGGGGGCGCATGCCTGTTGTTGAGTGCCTGCACTCTGCTTGGCCCTGACTATCAGGCCCCCCGCGTCGAGGAGATGGCCGGCTGGCACCCCGCCAGCACGGGCCAGCAGATATCTTCGGCCACCGACTATCGCCAGTGGTGGACCCGGTTGCACGACCCCGTGCTGAGCACGCTGGTGGAAGAGGCGTTCATCAAGAACCCGGATGTGCGGATAGCGGGGCTGCGGATCCTCGAGGCCCGGGCCCAGCTCGGCATCGCCGAGAGCCTGCTCGGCCCCCAGGCCACCATCGGCACCGCCGAGCTGCTGCAGGCGGGCCAGACCCGCAACGGCCACAGCAGCTCGGGTAGCAGCTATGGCGCCGGCTTCAACCTCGGTTGGGAACTCGACTTCTGGGGCAAGTTCCAGCGCGGGATCGAGGCGGCGGATGCCAACTACTTCGCCACCCTGGCGCAATATGATGACATCCAGGTCCTGCTGGCGGCTCAGGTGGCCCAGCTCTATGTGAGCATTCGCACCGTCGAGGCCAGACTGCAGATCGCTCGCGAGAATGCCCGCATCCAGCAGCGCAGCCTGGAGATCACCGAGCGGCTGTTCAAGAGCGGCAACAGCGCCGAACTGGACGTGCAGCAGGCCAAGACCCAGTACCTGGGCACCCTCTCCGGCATTCCGCAGCTCGAAACCAGCCTGCGCCAGAGCCAGAATGCTCTTTCGACCCTGCTCGCCAGAGCCCCAGGGCCCCTGCCCGAGATGAATGCCGATACCGGCAAGATCCCCCGGGGCGAGCTGGCACTGGTCACCGAACTGCCGGCCGATCTGCTGCGCCGTCGCCCCGATGTACGGGTGGCGGAGCGACAGCTGGCCGCCCAGTCGGCGCTGATCGGCGTGGCCGAGAGCGAACTCTACCCCTCCATCACCCTGCTCGGGACCCTGGGCATCAGCGCTACCAGCGGGGAGAGCGGCACCTTCTCCTGGGCCGCCGGGCCATCGCTGAGCTGGAACCTGCTCGATCAGGGGCGGCTCGGCAACCAGATCCTGGTGCAGGATGCCCGCTTCCAGCAACTGCACGAACGCTATCGCGACAGCATATTCAAGGCGGCCAGAGAGGTGGACGACGCGGCCGTAGCCTACGCCAACGGCCAGGACGAGATCGCCCTGCTGACCCAGACCGGCGAGGCCGCCCGCCGCTCCCTCAACATCGCCAACACCCAGTATCGCGAGGGGATGGCGGACTTCCAGCGGGTACTCGACTCCCAGCGCGCCCTGTTCAATCAGCAAGAGCGGCTGGTCAACAGCCGCGGTGCCCGGATGCGCGATCTCATCACCCTCTACAAGGCACTGGGTGGCGGTTGGGAACAGGGGCGAGAACGTCCTCTGGTCACCCCGGCAGTGGAAGCCCGCTTGCGCCAGCGTGCCGACTGGGCCCCGCTGCTCGACGCCGCCCACCCCAACCTCTGCCCGAAAGGTAACCTCGAATGACTGACAGCTCCGCCTCCCCCGGCCAGGCCAGCCGCCGCGCCACGCTCGGGTTGCTGGTACTCATCCTCCTGCTGCTCATCTGGTATCTGCTGGCTGACCGGCTGACCCCCTACAGCTCCCAGGCTCGCGTGCAGGCCTTCGTGGTTCCCGTCGCCGCCGAGGTATCCGGCCAGATCAAGCAGGTATATGTACGCGACAATCAGGACGTGGAAGCCGGCACCCCCTTGTTCGAGATCGATGCCGAATCCTATGACATCGCGCTGGCCAAGGCGCGCTCCGATTACCAGACGGTGTTGAGCGGTGTCAGAGCAAGTAGCGAAGGGGTCAAGGCGGCCGAAGCGGCCCTGATGGCCATGCGCGCCGCCTACGACAACGCGGCCAAGGACGCCGAGCGGCAGGAGCGGCTCTATCGGGAAGATCCGGGCGCCATCTCGGTGCGTCGCCTCGAGGTGGCCCAGGCCAGCCGCGAGACGGCCAGGAGCCAGGTGGCGGCAGCCCAGGCCGACGTGCGCCGCGCCATCGAGGCCGCCGGGGCGAACGGCGATCACAACTCCCAGCTGCTCAGCGCCCGTGCGGCGGTACACAAGGCCGAGCTGGATCGCCAGAACACCCGGGTGGTGGCGCCAGGCCGCGGTCTCATCACGGATCTTCACACCGATGCAGGCCAGTTTATCGGTGCCGGTGCCCCGGCCATGACCCTGATCGCCATCCACGACGTCTGGGTGTCGGCGGATCTGACGGAGAACAACCTCGGCAACATTCACGCCGGTGACAGGGTCGCCATCCTGCTCGACAGCCTGCCCGGCCGCCTGTTCGAGGGGGAGGTGCGCAGCATCGGCTACGGGGTGAGCGATGGTAAGGGTCAACCGGCGGGCACCTTGCCGAGCGTGGACAACAACCGCGACTGGCTGCGCCAGGCTCAGCGCTTCCCGGTCAAGATCGCCTTCAAGGCCGCTGACTTCCCCCCGGTCGAGGCGCTGCGGGTCGGCGGTCAGGCCGACGTGCTGGTCTATACCGGTGGGAATGCCGGCGGCAGCTGGGTGATGAACCTGCTGGGCTCGCTCCATATCCGGCTGATGAGCCTCTGCTCCTTCCTCTACTGAGGCTCCCATGCATAACGCCGACAGGACAGTACTGCGCATTGGCACCGGCATCGCACTGGCAACCCTGATCTGCTACGGGCTGGCGCTGCCCATGCCGCATCTCGGGGTCATCATGGCCTGGGTAGTACTGTGTCGCCCCGGCGAGCCGCTCGGCCTTGGCAAAGGGTTGCTGGGTGGCGCCCTGCTGCTGGCCGTGATGGTCGGCGGCGTGCTGCTGGTGCCCCTGCTGACCCACTATGCGCTGGCGGCGGTGCTGCTCGTCGCACTGCTGCTCCATGGTCTGATGCAACAGGCGCTGACGGGCAAGGGAGCGGCCGCCATGCTGCTCATCATGGCCATCACAGTGATCCCGGTGGCCGGCCTCATCGAGCAGGCACTTGCCATCGCCCTTGCCCAGCTGATGGCGCTGGGGATCCTGATAGGCACCCTGGTCAACCGACTTGCCCACAGCCTGTTCCCGCCCCAGCCGGTGACGGGAACCCAGACCAGGGCCAAGCCTCAGCGCCCCGAACGTCCGGAGCGACTCGCGCTACGGGCCGTGGCCATCGTGCTGCCGGTGTGGCTGCTGGCGCTCGGCAATCCAGCCTTCTATATCCCGGCAGTGATGAAGACGGTGATGCTGGCCCAGCAGAGCAGCTCGCTCACTGCCAAAGAGGCGGGCAAGGAGCTGGTGCTGTCGACCCTGACGGGCGCCCTGCTGGCGTTCCTGCTCTGGCAGGGGCTCGGCCTCTGGCCCTCGCTGTTGATGCTGGTACTGCTGCTGGTCCTGATGACGCTCTGGCTGGCACGACGGCTGGTACGGCTGGTGCCAAGTCGCTTTCCACCCTCGTTCTGGAGCAACGCCTGGATCACCGCGCTGATCCTGTTTGGTCCGGCGATCGAGGACAGTGCCACCGGCAAGGATGTCTGGCTGGCAGCCGCGATGCGCTGCGGTCTCTATCTGTTGGTGGCCGGCTACGGCTGGCTCTGTATCTGGCTGCTTGAACAGTGCTGGCCCGTCGGCCGACCACTGGCACAAGCATCAATAGGAGAGTGATATGTTTTCCATTTTTCTGGTCGGCATCCCGGTGATCCTGGCCAACATGCTGCTGCAATCCCTGATGTCCGTCTGGTGCATCCGCTTCTACGTCAAGCGCTTCAGCGAGCGGGAAGGCATGCTGGCCGGGGTGCTGGCTCTGTTTGGCATCATCACCCTGGTGATGCTGGGCAACCTGGTGCAGATCGGCATCTGGGGCGCCCTGTTCCTGTGGCTGGGCGAGTTCAACACGCTGCAGGAGGCCGTCTATCACTCAGGCGTCAACTTCGCCACCCTGGGCTATGGCGACATCGTCATGAGTGCGCAGTGGAAGCTGCTCGGGCCGCTCGAGGCGGTCAATGGCGCCCTGATGATAGGCCTCTCCGGTGCCTGCATGCTGGCGATCCTGCAACACCATGTTCGCAAGCAACTGGGCAACACGCCGCACTAGCCATCCATCCGTTAAGCAATCAAAACAAAAAGGCCACTCTCCCGAGTGGCCTTTGGTTGGCATTGCCCCTGATCCCCCCTCGGGGTCAGCGCTATTCGGCGGTGGTCATCTGCCAGGTCTTGAAGCCACCGGAGAGATTCTTCACCTTGAAGCCGTGCTGGCTCAGCAGGCGACAGGCCACGTGACCGCGCAAACCCACCTGGCAGCTGATGAGCAGCTCTTTATCCCTGGGCAGCTCATGGAGGCGGCCGCGCAGCTCATCGAGGGGGATATGCAAGGCGCCCGGGATGCGACCCAGCTTGTCGAGTTCGGGGACATTGCGCACGTCCAGTACCTGCTGATGGGGGTGACGAGCCTCTACCTCGGCTGCATGGCAGAGCAGGGTGTCCCCCTTCAAGTGGTTGCTGGCCACGAAGCCGGCCATGTTGATCACGTCCTTGGCCGAGCCGAAGGGCGGCGCATAGGTGAGCTCCAGATCCTGCAGATCAAACACGGTGAGACCGGCGCGCTGGGCCACCGCCAACACGTCGATGCGCTTGTCGACCCCGTCCTTGCCGATGGCCTGGGCGCCGTAAATCTTGCCATCGGGGGCAAACAGCAGCTTGAGGCTGACCGGGTGGGCGCCGGGATAGTAACCGGCGTGGCTGCCCGGGTGGACATAGGCCTTCTCGAACGGCAGCCCCAGCTGCAGCAGCCGCTTCTCATTGAGGCCGGTGCTGGCCACCGCCAGATCGAACAGCTTGCAAATGGCGGTACCCTGGGTCTTCTTGTAGGTTTCGCTGCGCCCAAGCATGTTGTCGGCGGCGATGCGCCCCTGCCGGTTGGCGGGGCCCGCCAGCGGGATCAGCACAGACTCGCCGGTGACGAAGTCGGTCTCCTCCACCGCATCCCCCACCGCATAGATGAAGGGATCCGAGGTTCGCATGCCGGCGTCCACCTTGATGCCGCCGCGCGGCCCCAGCTCCAGCCCCGCCTTGGCGGCGAGCAGGGTCTCGGGCTTGACGCCGATGGCGAGGATCAACAGGCCGGTATCGAGCCGGGTGCCATCGCTCAGGGTCAGGCGTAATCCACCCCGTTGTTCAGTGGCCACGGCAGCGGTTTTTTCCGCCAACACATCCAGACTCTCGATGGCCGAGAGGCCGGTGCGCAGGCGCAGATCGATCCCCTCCTCCCGGATACGGGCATGGAGCATGTTGGCCATCTCTTTATCCACCGGCGCCATCACCTGATCGGAGAGCTCCAGCAGGGTGACATCCAGCTTGCGCTGGTGCAGCGCCTCCATCATCTCCAGCCCGATGAAACCGCCCCCCACCACGGTGACGTGGCGCGGCTGATCGTGCGCCAGCGCCGCCAGAAGGCGATCCATGTCGGGAATATTGCGCAAGGTGTGCACACCCGGGCTGTCGATGCCGGGGAACGGAGGCCGGATGGGGGCCGCACCCGGGCTCAGCAGCAGCATGTCATAGGCTTCACGGCGCTCTTCGCCGGTCAGCAGGTTGCGCACCAGCAGGCTCTTGCCGGCCTTCTCTATCTCGATGACGTCGTGAAAGACCCGCACATCCACGTTGAAGCGGCGTTTGAAGCTCTGGGGGGTCTGCAACAGAAGGGCATCCCGGTTGGGGATGTCGCCACCGATGTGATAGGGCAGCCCGCAGTTGGCGAAGCTGACGAACTCGCCCCGCTCGAACATCACAATTTCCGCTTCTTCGCTCAGACGGCGGGCTCTGGCCGCCGCAGAGGCACCACCGGCCACACCGCCTACAATCAGGATCCGTTTCATCAGCAAGACTCCAGTCAACGACAGATTGTCATTAAATTAGTATTTCCTAATTTAGAATTCAATGAAATTTTGTTTGTACCGATTTTGCAGTATTCTTGCCACCCGACAGTCGTTCAACAGGATGTTATCAGTTCATGTCGTCAACCGCGCTCAGTCACCTTTCTTCTGCCAGCCAGACACCGCTGTTCTTTCGTCTGGACGTGCGCAGCCAGCGGCTGGTCGCCCTGACCGATGTGATGCAAACCCCGCTCTACTGGCTCGATGAGCCCAGAGGCCCCTGGCCGGCCCAGTTGCCGGATGCGCTGCGCCTGCCCATCGAGCAGGCGCTCACCAGCGGCCATGGCGGCAAGCTGGTGCTGCGCTTTGCCGGCCAGCAATGGCACGTCGCCCTCTCCCATGAGCAGGATGCCTTCTGGCTCATCTGCCTGCAGACCCTGCGCCAGGAGCCGGTGGCCGATCTGGCGCTGCACCTGCCGCGCCTGAGCCAGATGGCGAGCCAGCAACAGTTTGCCGCCATGCTGGAGACCCTCAAGGAGAGTCTGGGGGCCGATCGCCTCATCCTCTGGCACTATCAGGCCAACGGGCCCCTCGGCAGCGAGCAGCTGACCCCGGTCTTCACCCTGGGGGCCGACGAAGTGGCCGCCATTCGCGGCGACAGCCGCTACATCCGCGCCCTGCGCACCCGCAAGTCCCTGAGCTTTTCGGAGGCGGCGCACCAGCCCATGCTGAGCCAACACTACTATCTGGCCAATGCGGGGGTGAGCTCGCGCCTGGACGGCGCGTTGCTGGAGCAGGAAAAACTCATCGGCGTGCTGAGCCTTGAATACCTCAACGCCACCCCGCTCAGCGAGGAGATGCTGCAACTGGTGCGGCACAGCGCCCAGCTGCTCGGCCACTGGCAACCGCTCCCCGAACCTGTGCACAACCCAGTGCTGGCCCTGCCGGCCGAGCTCACCCTGCTGACCGGCATCGCCTATTGCCGCGCCCTGGTGCGCTGGGGCATGAGCGTCAGTGGCGCCCGCATCGGCTGGATCGGCGAGTACCAGCCCCGCGGCCAGGAGCTGTGGATGATCCCGCGCTGCGTGCTGGAGGGGGAGACCTTCTCGGTGCTCAAACCCATCCAGATGGACCCGGGCCCCGGCCAGGAGCTGTTCCAGCACGGCCAGGCGGTCTATGTGGAAGACCTGCCCCTGCGCTATCCTCAGGCCAGCCAGCTGCTGGCACTCAATGCCCCCGTCTATGTCGGCATTCCGCTGCACGGCCAGCACGGTGCCCCCATAGGCCAGCTCACCCTGCTGCTCGACACGCCGCTGGCGGACCCCATGCCACTGCTCGATGCCCTCAGCAGCCAGCACGAGCGGGCAGCCGTCGAACTACAGCGCTTGGCCGCCGACGAAGCCTTGCGGCTGGCCGAGGTGGCTTTCAATACCCACGACGGCCTGCTGGTGATGGATCACAAGGGGATCATCCTCAAGGTCAACAACTCCTTTACCCGCATCACCGGCTTTGCCGACGATGAGATGATCGGCCAGCATATCGTCCGGCTCAGGCCCACCTACTATGGCGATCACCTGAAACAGGATGTGCGCCAGGCGGTGGCGGCCCAGGAGTTCTGGATGGGGGAAGAGCGCTGCCTGCACAAGGATGGCCACCTGTTCCCGGTGCGGTTGATGGTGAGCGGGGTGCAGGACGAGCACGGCGAGATCAGCCACTACGTCTGCAGCTTCTACGACATCAGCAAGGAGAAGGAGGCGGCACGCCACATCGAGCAGCTCGCCTACTACGACGATCTGTGCGGCCTCTACAACCGCCGCAGCCTCAACGACATCATGCAGCGCACTCTGCAGGAGGCCAGCGGCCAGTGGGGCGCCCTGCTGCTGGTGGATCTGGACAACTTCAAGTCGATCAACGACTCCCTCGGCCATGCCTGCGGCGATCTGCTGCTGCAGGCAGTGGTGGAGCGGCTCAAGGGGCTGCCGCAGGACAACCTGGTGCTGGCCCGCATCTCGGGTGACGAATTCGCCCTGCTGTTCACCGCCCTGGGTCAGGGCTATGTCACCGCCAAGATCCTCGCCGAGCACTTCGCCCGCGAGCTGATGGGGCTGTTTCGCATTCCGTTCGACATCGAGGATCACAAGCTGCACTGCAGCGCTTCAGTGGGGATCAGCCTCTTCTCCAGCGAGGACAAGGATCACCTGGTGCTGATGCAGCAGGCCGACACCGCCACCCACATGGCCAAGCGATCCGGCCAGGGCAACTATGTGTTCTTCAGCGAGGCGATGGCCGAGAAAGAGAAGAGCAAGCTCGCGCTCAACAACCAGCTACGCGACGCCCTGCGCCACCACGAGCTGCAACTGCACTATCAGCCGCAATACCGGGTCGACAACGGCGCACTGTCCGGCATCGAGGCGCTGCTGCGCTGGCAGCGCAGCGACGGCAGCATGGTGCCGCCGGCGGAGTTCATCCCCATTGCCGAAGAGACCAGCCTCATCCAGGACATCGGCTACTGGGTGATGAAGACCGCCTGCGCCCAGTACAGCTTCTGGCTCAATCGCGGGCTGGCCATTCCCCACCTGTCGGTCAACGTCAGTGCCCGCCAGTTCCACACCGTCGGCTTCGTGCAGCAGGTGGAATACATACTGCGCGATACCGGGGTGCCCCCCTCCCGCCTGCTGCTGGAGGTGACCGAATCCGTGGTGCTGGAGAACCGGCTGGAGAGCATCGCCAGAATGCGCCAGCTCAAGGAGCTCGGCATCCTGCTCTCCATCGATGATTTTGGCACCGGCTACTCGTCGCTCGCCTACCTGCGCGACCTGCCGGCGGACGAGGTTAAGCTTGACCGAAGCTTCATTCAGACCCTGGTACACAGCGAACAGGACAAGGCCATCGTCAAGGCGATCCTGGAACTGGCCAAGGTTTTTCGTTTTACCGTCACCGCCGAAGGGGTGGAGGACGAAGAGCAGCTCGCCATCCTCAAATCCCTCGGATGCCAGCATTATCAAGGCTTCCTGACCAGCCGGCCGCTCACCGCCAAAGCCCTCGAGAGCCTGCTGGGTGCCGCGGTACCGGGCTAAACATGTAGGATTTATAGGGCTTTATGTAATAAAATAACGGCCTGCTCGAATCATTGGAGTCGTCTATGTCTGTCATTAATCGGATCCCCGCTGTCGAAGTCAGCGCCACCGCCGCTGAAACCAGTGTGACCGCCGATGCATCCGGGGTCATTGGCCGGATCCATTCCGTTGAAACCTGCGGCACCGTCGATGGCCCCGGAATACGCTTCATCGTGTTCATGCAGGGCTGCCTGATGCGCTGCAAGTACTGCCACAACCGCGACACCTGGGACACCCAGGGCGGCCGCGAGGTGACAGTGCCGGAGTTGATGAGCGACATCACCAGCTATCGTCACTTCATGAATGCCTCGGGTGGCGGGGTCACTGCCTCGGGTGGCGAAGCCATGCTGCAGCAAAATTTCATCGCCGAACTGTTCGCCGCCTGCAAGGAGAAGGGCATCCACACCTGCCTCGACACCAACGGCTTCGTGCGCCACTACGACGAGCAGCTCGACAAGGTGCTCGACAATACCGATCTGGTGCTGCTCGACATCAAGCAGATCAACGACGACAAGCACATTCCGCTGACTCACGTCAGCAACAAGTACACCCTGGAGTTTGCCCGCTATCTGGCCGCCAAGGGCAAGACCATGTGGATCCGCTACGTGGTGGTACCGACCTGGTCGGACGACGACGAGAGCGCCGAAGGGCTCGGCCAGTTCATCGCCGAACTGGGAGAGTGCGTCGAGAAGGTGGAGCTGCTGCCCTACCACGAACTTGGCAAGCACAAGTGGGACGTACTGGGCGACACCTATGATCTCAACGGGATCAAGCCGCCCAGCAAGGAGACCATGGACCGCGTCCAGGGCATCCTCGCCAAGTACCACAACAACGTAAAATACTGATAGCTCAGGGGCTGGCCGGGAAAACGCCGGCCCCTTTCACATCGGGCTTCGCCCACCTGCATGCCGTCACCGGACAAGGATCTGCCATGAGTGAAGGACAAGCCGCCGCCCTGCTGCTCTGGGTACTGCTGCTCATATTCAGCCTGCGCGGCGCTTTGCTGCGCACCCTCTACCACAATCCGCTCTATCAGCATCTCTGCCTCGGCGGCGCCATCGTGCTGGTGCCGCTTTGGACCCTGCGGGCCGGCCTGCACGAGGGACTGGACGTGCACTTTCTCGGCCTCACCAGCCTGACCCTGCTGCTGGGCTGGCGTCTCGCCCTGCTCGCCCCCTGCCTCACCCTGCTGGTGCTCAGCTATTTTGGCGTCATCCCGCTAGCCGAGATCGGCTGGCAGGCCCTCATCGGCGTGGCCCTGCCGGTCGCCACCACCTGGCTGCTGTTTCTGGCCAGCTGGGCCTGGCTACCGCGCCATCTGTTCGTCTACCTGTTCGTGGTGGCCTTTCTTGGCGGCGCCCTTTCCATCTCGGTCAAGGTGGTGGCCAGTGCCCTCCTGATGGGCCTTAGCGACACCTATCCCTGGTACACCATCAGCGCCGACTACCTTTCCATCTGGCCGCTGCTGCTCTTCCCCGAAGCGCTGCTCAACGGCATGACTATGACCCTGCTCGCCATCTACCGCCCCCACTGGGTCAACACCTTCTTCGACCGGGAATACCTGGGCCGCTGATCTAGATGTTAGGCTTGATGAACACCCGCAAAGCAAAAGCCCCTGAGGAGAGGGGCTTGGCTCATGCAATGCAGTAAGGAATAGCTAGAAGCGATATTCAATGTGGATGGAGTGACTATCCAGACCCGGGTTCTGCTCATACATGTTGGCGTTGGACATGTGCTCATATTGATAGCCAATCAGCCAGTTTGAAGTCAGTGCATAGCCAAGACCAATACCACTTGAAAACTGGAACGGCCCACCGTAGTCCTTGAAGCCATTGCCACGGTGGCCGAATTCATGCTCCGCCAGCCAGAGCACTTCAACCGGGATCCAGACCACCCAGTTGCCCCACAGGCACTCAGCCCTGGCACCAGTTCCGAGTCTGGCTGTGCTGTCATCTCCTACCTTCAACATACCACCCCGAGCCCCCAGACCAAGCTGACAGCCTGTGTCGCCCCAACGCCAAAACATATGGTGGTATTTCACATCAACGCTATAGATGTCGAGTTTCTCATTTTCAGCGGGCTTGCCGAGCTGCAACGCCATAATGTCATCACCGGCCACAACGTTCGTGCCGGCACTCAAGGTCGCCAGCGCCCCGGCAAGCAAAAGCATGTTAGCGTTCATCTTCCCCTCCAACGTCCTTGTTGTTGTCCTTGTTGTTGTCCTTGTTGTTCTGCGTAGCCACACTCAAGTTCGAATGGGTACACATCAGGCATAGTCAGTGAGGAAGATGTTTGTCAATTGGATATGAAAAACTAAAAAGTTCAACATTTCAGGGGAAATAGTCTAGCAAGCGGAGACATTAACAATGAATTACAGAACAAATCAGATGGGAAGGATATTATTTGAGCAGTGGAATAGTAATGATGCACTTCTTTGAAAATTAAAAAATACAAGAAACCAAGATCACAAAAACAGTATTTCAATGAAAAAACATCGTATGTAAGAAAAGTCTTAATTAATCATTTTTTCACCATTAATACTCATCGGATCTGTGTCAATCACCATAAAGTTTCAAAAAAAACACATTAACAACAAATGGTTAGACTTGACAGTTGACTTTTCCACCAATTGATATTGCGTGTTGACTCAATTGCAACTGGTGGGTAGTATGCAGCACAAATAAAATTAAGCATGATGCGCATCACAGAATGACGCGATATGCACGGGTTGATTACTTGCTTTGCAAGTCCATTTATGTTTGCTGTTCACAGCAAGCAACGCCTCGCTATCACCCCCATTTTATTTTCGTTAAACACAATCTGCTTTCTTTCTTCGGGAATATGTCATTGCCGTGCGGTAGCTATGCCTAATCGCAGCCCTAAAAATAACAACAAAGCAACATGGCATCAACATGTCTGTACTAATCAAATACGAACTGACGCCCTACTACCATTGCAGTAGTCAGTGGATCAGCAGTTTGTGATAGAGTCGCACCTTCTTAAAATTCAATTGTCGATATTAGATTAAACATTGAACACCCCTATTCTCTCAACTCATCGCAGAACCTCGCTGGCCGTGCTGAAGGATGTCACCTTCGGCCTGCTGATGCGTGAACTGAAGACCCGTTTCGGCAGTTACCGGATGGGTTACACCTGGGCCGTGCTCGATCCCTTGTTTGCGATTTCAGTATTCTGTTTCATCTTTGGTATGCGCCAGCGCACCGGCTTCGGCGGGGTGGAAGCACCGGTCTTTATCGCCGCCGGTTACCTGCCCTTTATGATGTTCCAAAACGTGGTCGGTCAACTGCAATCCGCAGTCAGTGCCAACAAGGGACTGTTTTGCTATCGGCAGGTGACCCCCTTTGCCACCCTGTTTTCCCGTTTCTTGCTGGAAACCCTGATTGGTGTACTGGTCGCCTTTGTACTGATCTTGGGACTTATCTGGTTTGGCTTCGATGCTATGCCCGCCGATCCGCTGGCCGTGCTGACCGGCTATGGATTGCTGATGATTTTTTCATTCGCGTTGGGAACCTTGTTCTGCGTTGCGACTTCGCTTTCCGAGGAAGCACGCAAACTAATCCCTATTCTAATGCGACCTATGATGTGGATCTCGGCGGTATTCTTTCCGTTGGCAGCGGTGCCACAGAACTATCAGCATCTATTGCTATGGAATCCTGTTGTGCATGCCTTGGAGCTGATCCGCTCCGGCTGGATTGCTGGCTTCCAGACTCTGGGAGGCAGTTGGGGCTATCTCACGGGTATCACATTGATATTACTTACCTTTGCCATGAGTGCCTATCGCCTCAGCCATCGCCGCTTAATTGCAAGCTAACCGTATGATCACGCTGGAAAACGTCTCAAAATATTATCCGACCAAATTTGGCCGTCATTACGTGCTTAAAGATGTCAGCTTCACCCTGCCGGGAGATCGCAATATCGGCATTCTCGGAGCCAACGGCGCCGGCAAGTCGACCTTGCTGCGATTGCTCGGCGGCATGGATATGCCCAACAAAGGCAAAGTGACTCGCCATAGTCGGGTTTCCTGGCCACTGGCCTTGAGCGGCGGCTTTCAAGGCAGCATGACGGGGCGGGAAAATACCCGTTTTGTCTGCCGCATCCATGGTGTGCACGATACAGCAGCCGTGGAAGAGTGGGTCAAGGAGTTCTCGGAGATAGGAAAGCACTTTGAACTGCCCATTAAAGGCTATTCCAGTGGTATGAAATCCAAGTTTTCCTTCGCCGTCAGCATGGCCTTTGATTTCGATATCTACCTCACCGACGAGATCACCTCGGTAGGGGATGCCAGATTCAAGCAAAAGTGCATCGATGTCTTCACCCAAAAGCGGCAGACCGCCAGCTTGATCATGGTCTCTCACGACATGAAAACTTTACGCCAACAGTGTGATATGGGCATCGTGCTGCAAAATGGGCAATTGACCCTGCACGATGACATTGAAGACGCCATCACCATCTATCAAAAGCTCTGATTTTTCCTTTTAAGCCTTGCCACGGATACCTATGACCAAAGCCAATCTCAGTGCCCTGCTTGAGCGAAAACTTCGCAAATTCAAGCGGGACCCAAAACTCTTTCTCATCGATTCCAAGGGTTATCGGGTAGCCCGCCAGTCGTGGAAAAAAGCAATCAAGCTAGGCAGTTTTTTATGGATCCTAGGTTGCTTCATGTTAGCAACCTTCTATTACAGTTTTGTGGCAAGCGATCGCTACGTCAGTCAAGCCAGCCTTATCATCAAGCAGGCAGATCAGCTCAAGATGATGCCGGATGCCCTCTCCATGCTGGGGCTGGGTGGTAGCAATCATCAGGATGTGCTGGTGATCCAGGATTACCTTAAATCCTGGGACATGCTCAATACACTGGATAAAAAGCTGCAATTAAAACAGCACTACCAGAGCGACAACGCAGATCTTTTCTCCCGCCTACCGGCAGACGCCAGTCGCGAAGAGTTTCTGGCCTTCTATCGTGACCACCTGACCGTCAGCCTAGATGAGCTTTCCGGGGTGTTGACCGTCAGTTTGCAAACCTTTGAGCCTGAGTATGCCAAGCAGGTGGTCGCACTGATGCTCAAGGAGAGCGAAGGATTCATCAACCGGCTGAGCCGTCAGGTCGCCGTCGAGCAACTCAAGTTCGTCGAATCTCAGGTTGCCCGCTCCCACGAGCGGCTGCTGAGTGAACGGGAAAAGATGCTCGCCTTCCAGAACCAACACCAGCTGATGAGCCCCGAGGCTACCAGTACCGCCATGATGGGCGTGGTGTCTGAGCTGGAAGCGGAACTGGTACGCCAGGACGCCGAGCTTAAACGTCTGCAGATCTACATGAACCCCAATGCCCCTGACGTGGTGGCGGTAAAAGATCGGGTGGATGCCCTCACCCGCCAACTGGCGCAAGAGAAACAGCGACTGACCGGCAGCGAGAAGCAAGCCCTCAACGAGGTCAACGCCGATTATCAGGCGGTTCAAGTACAAACCCAGCTGGCCGCCGATGTCTACAAGACCGGCCTGGTTAGCATGGAACAGGCCCGCGTCGAAGCCTATCGCAAACTGAAGCATCTGCTGGTGGTCAGCCAACCCAGCTTGGCCGAAGAGGCTGAATATCCCCGCCGTCTCTACAACCTGGCAACCATAGGTGTGCTGCTTTGTCTTTTCTACGGTCTGGTCGTGATGGGTCTGGCGACCCTGCGTGAACACCAGGACTGATCAGGAGTGATTTTTTGAAGATGTTATCCCATTTGAACCTGAAGCCCAGCCTGCTGGCGCTGGGCCTCAGCATGTTGCTGCAACCTGCGTTCGCCCTCGAGATCTCGCAAGAAGCAGCCCCGGTTCGCAAGGTCATTACCGACACCCAGACCCAGGATCCGGTCTTTGGCAACTGGCTGTTTCGCGGCGAATTCGCCCGCGAATCCTTCAATGGCTTCAACCCGGATTACCGCATCTCCATTGGCGATCGCGTACAGGTACAGCTCTGGGGCGGCGTCGAGTTTGATCAACCGCTGACGGTCGATCATCAAGGCAATATCTTTCTGCCCAAGGTGGGCCCCATCAAGGTAGCCGGGGTACGCAACGAGCAGCTCAACGATACCCTGCTGGGCGCCATCACCACCGTTTATCAGAAGAACGTCAGCGTGTATGCCACCCTGGATGTCAGCCAACCGGTCAAGATCTTCGTGACCGGCTTTGTCAAACAGCCGGGTCTGTTTGCCGGCCAATCGGGGGACTCCATCCTCTATTTTCTCGACAAGGCGGGTGGCATCTCCCCCGAGCGTGGCAGCTACCTGGATGTGGCCCTCAAGCGCAATGGCCAAACCTTGCGCCACTACAATCTCTACCAGTTCCTGATCAATGGTACCCTGCTGCCGACCCAGTTGCGTGATGGCGACATCATAGTGGTGGCACCGCTGCGTTATCAGACCACGGTCAGAGGCAAGGTTGCCAACGCCAACAAGTTCGAGCTGAGCAAGCCCCATGTCACCCTGACCGAGCTGATGCAGATGGCCAGGCCCGACCCCGATGCCACCCATATCCGGGTGAGCCGCAATCAGGGGGAAGATATCCGCATGGACTACTACCCCATCAATGATCAGCAGATGAGCAGCCACATGGTCAGCTCCGGTGATACCGTGGAGGTGATTGCCGACAAGCGTTACGCCTCCATCGCGGTGCGGGTGGAAGGGGAACACGACAGTGCCCAGGAGTATGTGCTCAAGTACGGCGCTCGCCTTGGCGACATCCTCAACGGCTTGAAACTGACCCAGGATGCGGATCTCAGTGCCATCCAGCTCTATCGGGAATCGGTCAAGGTTCGTCAAAAAGAGATGCTGCAGTCATCGCTCAAGGCGCTGGAAGCCAGCATCCTGACCGCACGCTCCTCGTCTGAAGGTGAGGCCAAGCTGCGCAACAGCGAAGCTCAGCTTCTGATGCAGTGGGTGGAGCGTGCCAAAGACATTCAGCCCAACGGCCAGGTGGTGCTTGCCAACGGCACCAATATGGAAGACGTGCGGCTCGAACCGGGTGATATCATCCGTATCCCGCGCCAGACCAACCTCATCATGGTACACGGGGATGTAATGTTCCCGAACGCCATCCTGATGGACAGCAAGCGTACCGTGGCCGATTACATCAATCTGGCCGGCGGCTTTACCCAGAAAGCCAGCAACTCCCGCATCCTGTTGCTGCACCGTGATGGCACCTTCAGCCAGATCGAGAAGAGCGATCTGGACAACAAAGAGATTGCCATCAAACCGGGTGACGAGATCTTCGTACTGCCGCAGGTCGATACCAAGTCACTGCAGATCACCAAGGATATTACCGAAGTGCTCTATCAGATCGCCATTTCGGCTAGAGCATTGGTATTGCTTTAAGTAATTCTTTTAATTCTTTTTGGTAGGGCTGAAATAATAATCACAGCCCTGCTTTTTTATACATAAAAAACAAATAAATAATAAGGGATAAAATGAAAGCTGTTATTCCAGTTGCTGGCCTGGGTACCCGCATGTTACCTGCAACCAAGGCTATTCCTAAAGAAATGCTGCCTATTGTAGACAAGCCATTGATTCAGTATGTAGTCAATGAATGCATAGCGGCAGGCATCAAAGAAATTATTCTTGTTACACATTCATCCAAAAATGCCATAGAGAACCACTTCGACAAGTCATTCGAGCTAGAAGCGACCTTGGAAAGCAGGGTTAAACGGCAACTACTGGAAGAGATCCAGTCCATATGCCCCAAGGATGTGACTATCATGCATGTCCGTCAAGGTGAGGCAAAAGGGTTGGGCCACGCAGTGCTTTCCGCATATCCTCTCGTCGGTGACAACCCGTTTGTAGTGGTATTGCCTGATGTGATTATCGACGACGCCGCAAGCGATCTGAAAAAAGATAATCTGGCAAAAATGGTTCGAAATTATAAAGAGTCAAGTCACTCCCAGATTATGGTGGAACCTGTTGATATCAAAGATGTATCAAAATACGGTATCGTGGACTGCCATTCTATTGATGTGAATGCTGGTGAGTCTGCCACTATATTTGATGTTGTTGAGAAGCCGGAACAAGATGAAGCGCCATCCAATCTTGCTATTGTTGGGCGTTACGTGTTAACGCCAGAGATATGGCCACACCTGCGTACAACCAAACCTGGTGCTGGTGATGAAATTCAGCTAACAGATGCCATCTCAGAATTGCTGAAAAATGGCCAAGTAGATGCTTTCTGTATGCAGGGAAAGTCTCATGACTGTGGCGATAAGCTGGGGTATATGAAAGCTTTTGTTGAATATGGCCTTAGACATAGAGACTATCAGCACAGTTTCCGAGAGTTTATAACATCATTAGTTTGATTTTATAAAATTCAGGGCGAGGTGATTCCTCGCTCTTTATAAAGCTAAACATCATGAGAAAACTAAGAAAGTTCTTCAAAAGTCCGGGGATTTTTATTCGGGATCATCTGAATAAGAAATATCCAATCGTCCGAAACGAGATCGCATGTGCCGAGAATGATGAAGATGTCCTTATGCGCCATGATCTGGCACTGGAAAGTCAAATAGAAATTGATTTTCCTATTGATGTGGTTTTTACATGGGTAGATGACTCAGATCCTTCCTGGCAAGAGCGTTACCAGCATTACAAGCGATTAATAAATGAAAGTCACGTCGGTATGCATGCTACTGACTCGGCTCGATTTAGTAACCATGATGAATTGAGATATTCACTTGGTAGTGTGCTCAGGTTCTTGCCATGGGTTAGACGAATATATATTGTTACTGATAAGCAGTGCCCAAAATGGTTGACCCCCACTGATAGAATCCGGATTGTCGATCATTCCGAGATTATCGAGTCACAGTACCTACCTACATTCAATTCCCACGTGATTGAAGCGCATCTGCACAAGATACCTGATCTGGCAGAGCACTTTATATATTTCAATGACGATGTCTTTGTCGCCAGACCACTGCCTGCGGGGCATTTTTTCAGAAGCAATGGTATCGCCTCCCTCTTTATGGCCAAGAAAAGCTTGACCATTATGCAGGGGAAGGGAGCAGACACACCGACCTTGTCGGCCTCATTGAAATCTGCCGCTATCTTGAATAATGATTTCAGTTTTCTTATCGATCACCCATTGGTACATACTTATGTACCACTACGCAAGAGCATGTTTGAGACAAGTTGGCGGTTATATAGAACAGAGCTGAAAGAGTTTTTGCCAAATCGATTTAGGACAAATTATGATTTGAATTTGGCAACTTTTTTTGTTCCTTGGCTCTCATATATTAGAGGAGTTGCCGTTCCCTCCAGAGATATCTGCTATTACTTTAATGTCAGATCTCCAGCGGCCGCAACTTATTTCAATGCTCTCCAGTTAGCGAAAAAGAAAGGAACTCTACCTCACTCATTTTGTGCAAATGACTTTAATACAAAAAATCTGAATCATAAATGCAATATAAGCAAATTGCTATCTAATTATTTTTCTGAGTAATCGGGATAAAAAAGTGCATAAACTAATATCGATAATAATTCCAGTCTATAACGTAGAAAAATATATAAGAGATTGTCTCGACTCATTAATAACACAAACTGTTGATGGCCTTTGTTTTGACGATTCAATAGAGGTGATTCTCATCGATGATGGTTCACCAGATAATTCTGTTGAGATAATACGGGAATATCAGAAAACTTATAAGAATATATATCTTATTCAGCAAGAAAATGCTGGTCAGTCGGTAGCTAGGAATAATGCGATAAAGATCGCCTCTGGCGAGTATATATTTTTCTTGGATTCTGACGATTTATTACCAGCCGATGCGCTATCGCCATTGTATAAACTGGCCAAGGAAACTTGCTCGGAGGTTATTGTATCCCATAGCAAAGCATTTAACTCTAGAAGAAGCTGGTTTATTGAAGACCATGCTGAAGTAGCTAGTGCGGCCCTTCGCAAGGTTAAATTCTTTCATCACTCTATTTTAGTGAAAACGCCGGCACCATGGGCCAAGTTGTATAAAAGAAATCTGCTATTAAGAAACAATATCGAGTTTCCAGTTGGTATCAAATTAGCTGAGGACTGGATATTTGTAATGAAGGCTATGTATAAGGCCAATCATATATCAACGACTCCACATATAAGCTACCTCTATCGTGGACGTGATGACGAGGATAATCCTTCATGTACACAAATCGTCAACGAAAAAGTATTCTATGATCTAACCAAAGTGTACGAATTGACATTGCAATTTGGATTACCGGAGCGACAAACATATCTTGCAAAACTGTTTGTGTTACGGGGACTATTATACCGTCTGACCAAGTATTCGGTTGATTCTACCATTGATGAAGTAAAACCCATATATAAACATCTTAGACATTTTCTAACCTCTCATATTGGAGATAAACCTTTGAGGGTTTTTACACCAGTGAGACGTCTACCCTTATTACTTATCTACCATGGCTTCTATTCAGAAGCGCATAGAGTCATGAACGGCGTATTTAAAAGGTCATGCCTTAATAAGGGAATTGAAAAGAACGACAATGATATTATTCAAGACTATCACAGCTTGAAAAACAAAAAATTCAAAGTAAATATAAGAAAAATCAAAAATAAAGTAAAGTCATCATGCATCAATACGGCATGGAAAGCTAAATACGGCATATCAAAAATAGTCAGTGCAACACTATATAAAGACAGTGATAATATTGTTCTTGTAGGTGAACGATTAGGGAAAACTGCAAATGACTCTAGTTACCATGTATTTTGCCATGTTCAAGATACTAAAAAATATAAAGGGAACAAAGACTATTATTATGTAATCGATAGTAAAGCTAAAACAAAAATAAATCTTGATGGCTTTACTAATGTAATAAGATATGGCAGTTTAAAACACTTTGTCATTTTTAACAGAGCATCTACATATGTATTCAGCGATAGCATGAGGGATGTATTCCACCAGTGGCAGCGTGTTGCTGAAGAGCACAAGCATAAGAGAAAGATCTTTCTGCAACACGGTATCTTTGCTCTTAACAGAGCTACGGGATACTATGACAAGAACTCTATGGAAAAGCGGCATGAGTTACCGGATAAATTTATTGTAAGCTCTGACTTTGAAAAGAACTTAGTTTGCCGTCAATTTGGATTTGATAAAGACGAAGTCGCTGTTACGGGACTATCACGTTTCGACAAATTACCAAAACATCCACAAAAAAAATCAAGACGGGTACTTATTCTTCCCACCTGGCGAGATTGGTTATCCAATGCAAACCCACAACAATTTCAAAAGTCACAATATTTTAGTAAAATACATTCATTAATTACATCTGACCGCTTTAATCGTCTACTAAAAGATAATGATCTTGAAGCAGATATCTGTCTGCATCATAAAATGCACTCGCATTTAAGCTTATTACCAAAATCAGAACACATTAGACTTCACAGTATGAACGATGTTGATGTCCAGTCTCTGATTACTTCATCTGATATCATGATCACCGACTACTCTTCTGCATCGTTTGATATGTTGTATCAAAGAAAGCCTGTTTTATATTACTGGTTTGACTCACAGAAGTTTTTCGCAACCCGTGGGGGGCCTTTGGTATGCCCTCATACCGGTATTCCCGGCCCAGTAATAACAGGAGAGGATGTGTTAATCTCTACACTGAGTGAATATATCGAGAAAGGTTTTTCACTGGATAAGACATTTTCAAAAATAGCAAATAAATTTTTCTCATATAGAGATAGTAATAATACTAAACGAATCCTGGAAATAATAGAAAAATAATTCCCCTATAAAACATAGATAAATTTAAAAAGCAAAAGATACACTTTATGAAAACTGAAGATATTTACAAAAAAATTAATATATCATTAAATGAATGGCGCTTTGATAATGCCTGTAATCAACATGAAGAGTTATTGAAACATACGTTTCAGTATTTCTCTGATTATATAAAACTGCTTGCCGACTTTGGTAAATTAGATACTATATATAATGTTTTTGACCGCCATGGATTTATTTTTATTGAGGAGTTAACGCAGGATTCACATCAAAAACATCCTGATGCGATTGATTTCTGTCTTAAATTTATAAAAGAAAGGTTTATACCAAGCCGTTACTCCCCGATACAAGAAAATGCATCATCAATGCTACTTCACTTATCTTTTAATAAAGAAAAGTCTTCTCTCTTAGAATATTTGACAGAAAATTCAAATTCGCTGATAAATAAGTCATCAAGTGCTCAGGATAACATGGTATTGAACTATGCACTGAATCAACTTTTTGATGCAGACTTAGTTAATAGTGATTTATGTATAAAAATCACTCAAAATGTAATAGAAAACCCACAAGTTAATAACGTGAGGAAAAAGTATCTTTTATCTAAGGTACTAAATTTATCAATAAGGAAAAATTACACGTCATTCTTCAAGTTAAGAAATGAACACTATAATCACATTCAAAAAATATCTCATTTAATACATAAAAATATAAATGAGAGCGGTGCATATTCATTATATGAAACATTCAATTCTGCAATATTAAAACATAACAGCACAAATGTGGTAGATAAAATTAACAAAAAACCAAGAGTAGCTGTTTGTATATCTGGGATGTTTAGAGGGAATGACCTTGCGATAAGAAGTCTATATAAAAATATCATTGACCCTCTAGGCGCTGATGTTTTTTTGCATAGTTGGGATGTTTGGCAATCTTGGTCTGGTATTTGTGGTGCTGGTTTAGATAGTTGGACTTGGCGTTTATTTGGTGAGACTGGTAGAGCGCTTTGTCCTGACATGCTAAAATCATTTACAAACTTTAAAAGTTCGTTTCCTTTAAGTGCTAAAACGATAGAAAGTCCAGTTTATAAAAAATTTACTTCGGAGTTTATGCTGTCGTTTCTTAAGCCTACATCATTCTTGATTGAGAATGAGGATGATTTTTTACAATCCCTTATGGATAAAGAAAACTTTCAGACTCGTGATAATTTTAATCAAGCTAAGATGTTTTATGGAATATATAAATCTACAAAACTAATGATGCAACATGAAATAGATAATGATATAAAATATGACTATGTTGTCAGGGCTAGACCAGATTGTGCTGTTGTGGATAAATTAACATTTGATTTATTAGACAGATTGAAAGCGAATGAGATCTCAGTTGACATGGCATTAGATGTGGGGCCGATTGATCAATTCTATATATCCAGAAGGGATACTCACATTAAGATGGCAGACTTATGGAGACACTCTACTACAGCAGGTCGAATTTCTCCATTCGAATCGTTCCCTAAATATGATGCACATGCTCTCATGTATCTTAGAATGTTGGAGCAAAAAATAACACCTGTAAAGCCTTTAATTAAACGTGATTTTTCTCTTGTAAATTCTAAAACAAACATCCCAGAAGAATTAAAGAAATCCTTTGCTCATGACTTCAAAAATTCAGCATCTCACTTGATAAACAATCATAGGGTTACCGGAT
The DNA here is from genome assembly GCF_027707985.1 of Aeromonas sp. QDB03. NCBI lineage: Bacteria > Pseudomonadati > Pseudomonadota > Gammaproteobacteria > Aeromonadales > Aeromonadaceae > Aeromonas > Aeromonas sp. QDB03. Next base: position 178,439 of record NZ_JAPCJG010000002.1, read on the forward strand.
TTGTTGAATATTTATTGATGGATGAAAAATGAAAAACATTATTATCGATTTAGATGGTACTTTGACTATTGACGCGGATACATCTTATGAAAATAAGCCCGTGAATATTGATGTTGTACAAAAACTTAGAGAATATAAGTCCCTAGGTTTCAATATTACCATCTTGACTAGCCGAAACATGCGAACCTATGAAGGTAATGTTGGGAAAATTAACATTCATACATTGCCAGTCATTATTGAATGGCTCAATAAACATGATGTTCCTTATGATGAAATTGTGTTGGCAAAACCATGGTGTGGCTTTGATGGTTTTTATGTCGATGACAAATCTATTCGGCCATCAGAGTTTTCATCTTTGACTTACGAACAAATTAAAGACTTGCTTGCAAAAGAAAATCCTTTCAGAGATGGCGGTAATAAATGATACTGATCACATCTGCTGCTTACGTAGACCAAGAATTTGTTAGCGAAATTGGATTAATCCCTCCTAGCTTTCTACCCGTTCAAAATCGCCGGCTATATGAACTTCAGGTGGAAATGCTGCGTGAGCAAGATTTAAATGATGATATATATATTTCCATTCCTGAAAGCTTCAATATTAATGCCTATGATGAAGTAAAAATAAAAAACCTCGGGGTTAATATCGTCAGGGTTCCTGATGGCTTGTCTCTTGGTGAATCAGTTCTACATTGCTGGAACTCATCTGCAAGCTATCATAGCGACTTTATAATATTACACGGCGATACTCTTTTTATTGATATTAAGTTGAATCATAAAAATGAGATTAGCATTCATAAAAATAAAGGGTTTTACAAGAGAGCATCAATAGAACCCCCGATGACGGGAGGGCGTAGCGTTGATGAGATTGGATGGATAAAAAATGAAAACAGAGTCATATCCGGATACTTTTCATTTGATAATCCATTGTTGTTTATCAAGTCTTTAATATCTAGCAAGTCAGATTTTATCGGCGCTATTAATTCCTACCATATTGAAAAACCATTGACTTTCAACTCATCAGGACAATGGTTAGATCTAGGGCATATCAATAGTTTTTTTCACTCTAGAACTTTTCTGACAACTCAACGGGCCTTTAATGATTTAGCGATATCAAGACGAACCGTCTTGAAAAAATCCAGCTCAAAAGGCAAGAAAATCTATGCAGAAGGCAATTGGTTTAACTCTATACCATCTGATATTAGATTACATACTCCACAACTGCTCTCACTTAGTAAAGGAGAAGAAGATTATTCTGGTTCAGAATATAGCCTTGAATATCTGTATCTTCTTCCATTAAGTGACCTGTTTGTTTTTGGTGCATTACCATTATCAAGCTGGAAAGAAATCCTTTATTCTCTGAAGGATGTGTTAAGTAGCCTACATCAATACAGTTCCGAGTCATGTAACCTGACATCTCTTGATGAATTGTATTTGTATAAGACGTTGGAACGTTTAAACGAGCACTCTTGCGCAACAGGCATAGAGTTCATTGAGAAAAAATTTAATTTTTCTGATAACCATGAGGCGTTAACACTCTTTGAACTTGCTAAAAAAAGTGCTGAGTTTATAAATAAAGCTAGTCGTGATGATGTATCTATCGTTCACGGCGACTTTTGTTTCAGCAATCTATTGTTTGATAGTAGAGTGAGTGCCATAAAATGTATAGATCCTCGAGGGATTAATGCTCATGGAGAGCTAACTATATATGGTGACCGACGTTATGATCTAGCAAAACTATATCACTCAATTGTTGGTAATTATGACCTTATAATTAGTGGAAACTATGAACTTATAAATAGTGGTAAAGCTGGGGATATAAAATTTTATCTTGATGATGAGTATCAATGCAATCTTGAAAAAGAATTTAAAAACATTGTTCTTGCTGGCTTGAAATATGATGAGGATGAGATTACAGCAATAACTATACATCTGTTTCTTTCTATGCTTCCATTGCATTCCGACAGGCCTGACCGCCAAACGGCATTTATCAGCAATGCGTTTCGACTTTATAAAAAACTTATAAAAGAGTAATCTATGATTGTTATCCCAATGGCTGGTCTTTCCTCTCGCTTTAAAAAGGCTGGTTATGTAAAACCAAAATATATGCTAGAAGCACATGGCAAGACCCTTTTCAGTCATTCCCTTTATAGCTTTAAGAACTACTTTAATTCAGAGAAATTTCTTTTTATTGCTCTTGATGTATATGGAACTCGAGAATTTATTGATGCAGAGTGTATTAAGCTTGGTATCAAAAATTATGAAATTGCCATCTTGAATTCACCAACTCAGGGGCAAGCACAAACTGTTTACATGGGGCTTAATGATGCCGGAGTGGCCCCCAACACTTCACTTCTTATCTTTAACATAGATACATTTCGACCTGGATTTTCCTACCCTGATCACTTTGACATCAATAATGTAGATGGATATTTAGAGACGTTTATTGGTGAAGGGAAAAACTGGAGTAATATTCTTCCAAAAGAAAGCGGAAATTATGCGGTAGCTCTTACCGCGGAGAAGAAAGAGATTTCTAAATATTGCTGCACTGGTTTATATTACTGGCGTTATGCAAGAGATTTCATTAGGGTTTTTGAAACCTATCAACAGACATCGCTGAGTGAAGTTGATGCAGGGGAGTATTATATCGCGCCGATGTACAATCAGTTAATTGCTGAGGGGGGAGATATAAGATACAGCGTAATTTCATGTGCCGATGTGATTTTTTGTGGTATTCCATCAGAATATGAAGACTTCTTAAACTTGAATGTTTCTTCATGTTGATGTTGCGAGATGGTCAACGATGTCTTCAGATTAGCATTGTTTATGTTCATATGAAAACTTCTCATATAAAATAATATCGGGTGTTAAGTATGGTCCTATGGACTACATCATCTGGAATCGTTGCACGTCAATTGCAAATTAGTGCATGTCTAGAGCGCAAATTGAATAAATATACCTCCTCAAATACCCCAGTATCAGGAGACGTATTCGTAGGTTGGGGGCAAAAAAACAACACACGTCAAGTAATCAGAACGGCCAAAGATTTGGGTTTTTCTTACTGGCAACTGGAAGACGGCTTTATCGGCTATATCGGCCACCCTGCCAAGGGGGGGATGGCGGTGTCGCTGATCGCCGATCCGGTGGGCATCTATTACGATGCCCGCCAACCCAGTCGGCTCGAACAGCTGATTGCCACCCCTTGCGATGCCGATACGCTGGCGCGGGCCGAGCGACTGATCGGCGAGCTGGTCCGCCTTGGGGTGACCAAGTACAACTGTTATGCCAGTCGCCCCGATACCGTCTCAGTCGCCGGGCCCCGCAGCCCGTCGGTGGCCGAAGTGAAAGGGCTGCCGACGGCACTGGCTCAGCGCCTGCTGCAAGACGCCAGACCCAGAGTCTTGCTGGTCGATCAGGTGGCCGGTGATCTCTCCATCCCCGGCGCGCTCGCCAGCGAAGCCGATTTTGTTGCCATGGTGGAAGCTGCGCGTCGCAACCACCCCCATGCCCGTTTGCTGCTGCGCACCCATCCAGATACCCGCTTTGGCAAGAAGAGCGGGGTGTTGGCCAGACTGAAGCTCAGCGATGTGGAGATCGTGGCCGACCATTGTCATCCCCACGCGCTGCTGAGCCTGGTGGATGCCGTCTATACCGTCTCATCCCAGCTCGGCTTTGAAGGGCTGCTGCTGGGCAAGCCGGTCTACTGCTTCGGCATGCCATTTTATGCCGGCTGGGGACTGACCCACGACAGCAAACAGTGCGAACGCCGCAACCTGCAGGTGTCGCTGGCCCAGCTGGTGGCGGCGGCCTTGATCCACTACCCGCGCTACCTTGACCCCGTACTTGGCCAACGCTGCGAAGTGGAAGAGGTGGTCGCCATCATCGCCCGCCAACAAAAGCCCGCTCCCCGTTGGCGCAGGCTCTATCTGGTCGGTTTTTCGCTGTGGAAGCGCGCCTTTATGCAGGCGTTTTGCCATCACCTGGCCGAGGAGCTTCGTTTTGTTCGCAAGCCTCCCAAGCGGTTGACCGGCGATGAGCAGGTGTTGGTCTGGGGTAGCCGCCATCCTGATCTCACCTCGGCCATCCGGGTGGAGGATGGCTTTATTCGCTCTCGCGGGCTGGGTTCCAACCTGTGTCGTCCCTCTTCCCTCTCCATCGATCCGGTGGGGATCTACTTTGACTGCCGCACCCCAAGCGGGCTCGAGCAGCTGCTCAATTACCAGCAACTGACCGAACAGGAGGTCATGCGAGGCCAGGCTCTGCTTGACCTGCTCAAGCGACACGGCGTCAGCAAATACAATGTGGGCACAGTGCAGCCGTTCACACCGCCGACCGATGGTCGCACGCGGGTACTGGTAGTGGGTCAGGTCGATGGGGATGCCTCCATCCTGACCGGCAGCCCGACCATTCGCAGCAATGAGCAGTTGCTGTGGGCCGTGCGGGCAGCCAAACCCGAGGCCCATATCATCTACAAGCCGCATCCGGATGTGGTGGCAGGCAATCGGGCCGGGGCTATTTCGGCAGCCTGCCTGGCGGAGTGCGTCGACAGCCAGGTGCTCGATATCGGCCTGACCAGCCTCTATCCCCATGTGGATGAGCTGCATACCATGACCTCCCTGAGCGGGTTCGAGGCACTGGTGCAAGGGGTCAAGGTCACGACCTGGGGCCAACCCTTCTACAGTGGCTGGGGCCTGACCACGGATGCCCACCCTCCGGCTCGTCGCCAGCGCAATCTGCCTTTGGCAGCCCTGGTCTATCTGACCCTGGTGGCTTATCCGCTCTATATCGACTGGCAGACCGGGCTCTGGATAAGCCCGGAACAGTTGATCCGCCAGCTGGCGCAGCAGGGCCACTCCTCGACCCAGAAGTCGAGCCGCTGGCAACGCTGGCAGATCAAGCTGAGTTATCTGGCCCAGACCCTGTGGCAACGACCATCCCTCCCCCAGCTCATGAGATAAGCCGTACATGAAGATTTTGTTGTTGCAAGGGCCGCTCGGCCCCTTCTTCCAGACCCTGAGCCAAGCACTGAGCGATGCCGGCCACCAGGTGTACAAGATCCATTTCAACGGGGGGGATGAGTGCTGGCCATGCGCCGGCCATAACGAGCGTTTTACCGGCAAGCCGGAGAGCTGGAACACCTTTTTTCGCCGCTTCATCAAGCGCAACGGTATCGACAGCCTGATCTGCTACGGGGATTGCCGCTATTACCATCTGCAGGCCATTCGTATCTGCAAGCAGAAGAAAATCGCCGTCTGGGCCATGGAAGAGGGGTATCTGCGTCCCGACTACGTGACGCTGGAGCAAGGGGGCGTCAACGCCTTCAGCCCGCTCTATGCCAAGCGCGACAAGCTGGCCGAGCTGACCTGGCCTGAGCCCTATCAGGCACAGTTGCAGGTGGGCAAGACCTTTGCCAGACGAGCCTGGTATGCCAGCCGCTATCACATCAACAAGAGCCTGTTTCGCTGGCGCTATCCTCACTTCGTCAACCACAGACCCTGGAGCCTGTATCAGGAAGCCAGCGGCTGGGTTGCAGGTGGCTTGGTGAAATGGCGTTACCGCTGGGCAGACCGCCGTTTGCTGAAAGCCTTGCCGGCACACAAAGGGCATATCTTCTTTGTCCCTCTGCAGGTCACCGAAGACTTCCAGATCCGCGAGCATTCGGACTTGAGCGGCGTCGAGGAGATGGTGGCACAGGTGATGAACTCGTTTGCCGAGCATGCCCGCAATGAGGATGTACTGCTGTTCAAGCACCACCCCATGGACCGGGGTTATGTCAGCTACCAGTCCCAGATAAACCGGTTGGTCACCCTGCTCGGGCTGGAAGGGAGGGTGTTTTATGGCTATGACCTGCCGCTGCCGGCACTCTATCCCCTGCTCAAAGGGGTCATCACCATCAACAGCACGGTCGGTCTCTCCGCCCTGCTGCACGATGTGCCGACCTTCTGCATGGGGCGTGCCCTCTATGATCTGCCGGGGCTCACGACCCGCGGTACGCTGGAGAAGTTCTGGCACAAGCAGAGCCCGGTCTGCAGCGAGACGTTCGAGCGCATGCGCCAGTCCCTGCTGCATCTGACCCAGATCAATGCCAGCTTCTATCGACATCTGGAGATCGGCGCCATGGCCGTGGTGCAGAAGATCCAGCAGCACGACGAGCAGCGCATACCGAACAGGCAGAGCCAACGCACCATTAATCCAGCCGGGCTTATCGGTGCCCTCGGCATGTTGAGTTCATTTGGGTTTGTGGCGGACGAGATGTTGGCGCCCCTTGGCATGCTGTAACGCTTGTTCCCTTTCTTGAGCGACAAAAAAGCCCGCAATTGCGGGCTTTTTTTATGGCGCTTACACGGTGTGGGGGCGCAGGTGGGCGTGCCAGCGAGCTTCCCACTTCTTGAACAGCCAGACGATGACGAAGGTCAACAGCATGTAGAGCAGGCCGGCGGTCAGGAACGCCTCGAACGGGCTGTAGTAACGGGAGTTGATGATCCGCGCGGCACCGGTCAGATCGACGATGGTAATGATGCCCGCCACCGCCGAGCCCTGCAGCATGAAGATCACCTCGTTGCTATAGGCCGGCAGTGCCCGACGAAACGAGTTGGGCAAAATGATCCGGGTCAGGGTCTGCCAGCGGGTCATGCCGAAGGCGTTGGCAGCTTCAATCTGCCCCTTGGGCATGTTGAGCACGGCGCCGCGCACGATCTCGGCGGTGTAGGCCCCGGTGTTCAGGGTGAATGCCAGCAGGGCGCAGAACCAGGCTTCGGCGAACAGATCCCAGGCAACGCTGTTTTTCAGCCACTCCCACTGGGCGGCGCCGTAGTAGATGATGAACAGCTGCACCAGCAGCGGGGTGCCGCGAAAGAAGTAGATGTAGGCCCAGATCGGCCCCTTGATCAGCCAGTTGCGGCTGTTGCGCAGGATGCCAAGCGGCACCGCCAGCATCAGCCCGAGGATCAAGGAAGCCGCCACCAGCAGCACCGTGGTGTAGAGGCCCTGCCAGTAGGTGGGCCATTCGGTGAGAATGATTGAGAAATCCATGGCTTACCTCGTCTTTATCGCATAGTGACGCTCGGCCCATTTCAGTGCCGAGGTGGAGACCGCAGTGAAGATCAGGAAGATCAGGGCCACCGCCATGTAGAAGGTGAAGGGCAGCTGGGTCGAGCCCGCCGCCAGGGACGCTTTGCGCACCATGTCATCGAGCCCGATGATGGAGACCAGCGCCGTGGTTTTCAGCAAGACCAGCCAGTTGTTGCCAAACCCCGGCAGGGCGTGGCGCATCATCTGGGGAAACAGGATCCGCACAAACACCTGGGTTGCCCGCATGCCGAAGGCCCGGGCCGCTTCCAGCTCGCCCTTGTCCACCGCCAGGATGGCGCCGCGGAAGGTCTCGGTCATGTAGGCGCCGAAGATGAAGCCGATGGTGGCGACCCCGGCTGCAAACGGGCTGATGTCGATGTAATCGGGCAGCAGGGAGACCCACTCCTGGTTGGGATTGCTCGCCAGCAGGTAGTTGTTGTAGCTCTCGTTGACCCAGGTACAGAGATTGTTGATGAGCACCTGGCCGCCGAAGAACAGCAGCATCATCAGCACCAGATCGGGGATGCCGCGAATGACGGTGGTGTAGGCGGTGGCAAAACCGCGGGCCCATTTATAAGGGGAGAGCTTGGCCAGCGCCCCCAGCATGCCGAGCACCAGCGCCAGCAGCAGGGAGGCCAGCGCCACTTCCAGCGTGACCCAGGCCCCCTCCAGCAGGGAGGTTTCGTATCCTTTCAAATCAAACATATGCGGCTCCATTGCAACTCATTGAGCGGGATCTCCCGTCCCAATATCCTTTCAAACCAAACACATGCAGCTCCATTGCAACTAAGCGGGCCCATCGCTCCCTTGCGAGAGACAACGGGCCCGATGACTACAGACTAGGGTCAACCTGTCGTGATGATTCGCCGCAATTGCGCCGGCGGCTACCGGGGTAGCGCGCCTTCGGGGTTACTCGCCGTACACGTCGAAGTCGAAGTACTTGTCGTTGATCGCCTTGTACTTGCCGTTGGCACGCAGCGCCAGGATGGCGGCGTTGAATTTCTCTTTCAGATCCTTGTCGGCCTTGCGCACCGCGATGCCGGCACCCTCGCCAAACCACTTGGGATCGGTCAGTTTCGGGCCGATGAACTCGAACGCATCGCCACCCTCTTTCTTGAGCAGGCCGTCGCTGATGGCAGCGGAGTCGGCCATCACGTAGTCAACCCGGCCGGACTTCAGGTCGAGATAGGCCTCGTCTGCGGTGCCATAACGCTTGATGGTGGCGTTGGGGAAGTTGTCGGTGATGTAGGTGTCCATGGACGTGGCGCGCTGCACGGCCACCGTCTTGCCACTCATGAACTCCTTGTCGAGCTTGATCTCGGTGCCCTTCTTGGCGGCGAAGCGAGCCGGAATGTGCTGGTACTTCTGGGTGAAGTCCACCTTCTTCTTGCGCTCTTCGGTGATGTCCATGGTGGCGATGATGGCGTCATACTTGCGCGACAGCAGCGCCGGAATGATGCCGTCCCAGTCCTGCTTGATCAGGGTGCACTTCACCTTCATCTCCTCGCACAGGGCGTTGGCGATGTCGATATCGAAACCTTTCACCTCGCCGCTCGGCTCGGTCCAGGAGAAGGGGGGATAGGCACCTTCCACCCCGATCCGCACCTCTTTCCACTCCTTGGCCATCAGGCTGCCGGAAGACAGGGCAGTGACTATGGCGGTCGCCAGCATCAGCTTGTTCATGTATCTCTCCTTGATAAAGTCATCGACTGTTGCAATTGCAGATTATTGGGGTTCAGCCCCGGCCATCAATAGATGGAGGAGATGAATTGCTTGAACCGTTCGGACTTGGGATGGGCGAAGATCTCCTTGGGATTGCCCTCCTCCTCCACGCGGCCCTGATGCAAAAACATTACCTTGTTCGACACATCGCGGGCAAACGACATCTCATGGGTCACCACCAGCATAGTGCGCCCCTCTTCGGCCAGCTCGCGCATCAGACCGAGCACTTCCCCCACCAGCTCGGGATCGAGCGCCGAGGTGGGTTCGTCAAACAGCATCACCTCGGGCTCCACCGCCAGCGCACGGGCGATGGCCGCCCGCTGCTGCTGGCCGCCGGAGAGGTGACCTGGGTAGTAGTCGCGCCGCTCCCACAGTCCCACCCGGTTGAGCAGGTGTTCCGCCTTGGCCATCACCTCGGCGCGGGGCACCTTGAGCACCTGGATCGGCACCTCGATGATGTTTTGCATGATGGTCATGTGGGACCAGAGATTGAAGCTTTGAAACACCATGGCCAAGCGGCTGCGAATGCGCTCCACCTGGCGCACGTCCTCCGGCAACCGTTCACCGGCCCGGTTGGTTTTCATGCGAATAAGTTCGCCATGGAGGGAAACCGTGCCGGAAGAGGGTGTTTCCAGCAGATTGATACAGCGAAGAAAGGTCGACTTCCCCGAACCGGAGGAGCCGATAAGGGAGATCACATCCCCCTTGTGGGCGGTCATATCGATGCCCTTGAGCACTTCGTGGGTGCCGAAATACTTGTGCAGATCACGAACTTCCAGTGCGGCAACGTCGCTCATCCATTACAACCTTGTCTGTCCCTAGACGCCGCTGGGGCGTGACTCACGCCATCGTTTATTTAACAAAAAGTTAACCGATGGCAACCTTCAGCGAAAATATCACTCGGATAGTTAAAAAACAATACAGAACCGAGGTCTTTGGTGTTTTGTCTGTATTTTTATTGGTCAAACAGGTATTTTTCAGCACTTTGTCTGCATAAAACGCTAATCTACCCTGCCTGACGACACCGCCTTTTTATACCCACAGCGCAAGGCTGGCAAGAAGATTCCTACGTTTTGGCCGCAAACCACCCAGATTGACTTTATTCAACCATGCAGTACGCGCATCCTGTTGAAAAATGGGCCTGTCAGACCCTGTTCTGGCTGCACCAGAATGGACCGGCGCCCCAACAGCGGGCCTCATTTCGCACCAAAAACATAACATATTGATAAAAAAGCTCCGGATGGAGCAGGCAAACACACAAATATGTGACACAGGCCCAATAAGTGATGATAAGGTGTCATTTTTGTCAGTTTTTGTGATCGAGGCCCCGATGTTGCTCAATGTGTTGCTGATCCTGCTGCCGCTGGTAATAGGCTATCTGGTACCCCTCTCCTCTGCCCGTTTGATCAAGCTGGTCAATCAATCGCTGGGCAAGATGGTCTATCTCATTTTGTTCCTGATGGGACTGGGGCTTGCCTACGTGGAGAACCTGGGCAGCAACCTGGCGGTGATCTTCAAGGTGGCCGGGGTGATGCTCGCCGCCATTACCCTGTGCAACCTGCTGGCCCTCTGGTGGCTGGACAGACGCTCACCTCCCACCCACGAGGCCAGCGATGGCCAGATGCCGAGCAAGCTGCACCTGCTGTGGGAGTCGCTGCAGCTCTGTTTCGTGGTGCTGGGCGGCGTCTTGCTGGGGCTGCTGGTCGACCTGCGCGCCCTGCCCATCGACAAGTGGAGCGAGTGGGCACTGATGCTGCTGCTGTTTCTCATCGGGGTGCAGATGCGCAACTCCGGCATGCGGCTGCGCCAGATCCTGCTCAACCCCTGGGGCATGAAGATCGCCGTCACCGTCATTCTCAGCAGCTGGCTGGGCAGCCTGCTGGCCGCCCAACTGCTCGGCATGCCGCTGACCCACGGCCTGGCCCTGAGTTCCAGCTTCGGCTGGTATTCGCTCTCCGGCATCCTGGTGGCCGACAAGCTGGGGCCGGTGCTGGGCTCCGCCGCCTTCATCAACGATCTGGGGCGCGAGCTCATCGCCATCCTGATCATTCCGATGTTGATGCGCCGCCACCCCTCCGCCGCCATCGGCTATGGCGGCGCCACGGCGCTGGACTTCACCCTGCCGGTCATCCAGAAATCCGGCGGCATCCAGGTGGTGCCGGTGGCCATCGTCTCCGGCTTTATCCTGAGCCTGCTCGGCCCCATCCTGATCCTGGGCTTCCTGGCCATCTGATTGCCCCTGAGCCACCCACCGCCAACAACGACAAGCCCGGCACTGCTGCCGGGCTTGTCGTTTAAAAGAGGGGAGCAGGCATGACAGGCTCCCGATCAACTAGCGGCCTTCAGGTGCGCCAGCGGCCGCCGCTCATCACCCGCTCGATGGTAAGCGTATCGGGATCGATCAGCAGCAGATCCGCATCCTGCCCCACCGCCAGCGTGCCCTTGGTCGCCAGCCCCAGCGCCCTGGCCGGATTGGCCGTCACCACCGCCAGCGCCACCTCCAGCGCGACCCCCTTGCCGCAAGCCTCCACCAACGCCTGCCACAGACTGCCGATCTGGCCGCAGCGCAGCTCGATGAAGCGCCCCTCGCCATCAAAGCGCGGCAGGCTGGCGTTGGCGTCCGAGCTGAAGCTGATACGATCGGCGGGCACTCCGGCCGCCAGCAGCTCCACCAGGGCATCGGCCGCCAGCCGCTCGCCATCGTCCAGCAAGTCCGGAAAGCTCGAGGTGGTGAGATCGACCCAGCCACCGGCCCGCCCCCACTCGATGGCCTCGGCAAACAGCCAGGGGTTGCGGTTGCAATGGGTGGGATAGAGCTGGCGCAGCGGGATGTCAGTGCCATCGCGCAAAGCCCGCAGCGGCGCCAGCGCCCCGCGCCCGTCCCCCAGATGAAAGAAGCTGACCCCGCTCTTGCCGGCAAGCAGCCCGGCCACCCGCGCCTCGCTCACCAGGCGGGCCAATTCGTCGTGGGTCGGCGCACTGGATCTGTGATCGCTGATGGCCACCTCCCCCACCCCCAGCACCTCGGGAATGAGCATGATGTCGGACTCCACCGTGCCGGTGAGGGTCTTGACCGGCAGATGGTAGGAGCCGGTATACATGAAGGCGCTCACCCCAGCGGCGCGAAACTCGCGCACCTTGCCGAGCACCTGGGCCGGGCTGCGGGTCAGGCTGTCGGTACCAAGCGCCGCCACCAGGGTAGTGACCCCTGCCCTCAGCGCCTCCCTTGCCGCCAGCTCCGGCGTGCGAAAACCAAAGCCCCCCTCGCCGCCGCCACCGGTGATGTGGGCCAGCGGATCCACCAGCCCGGGCACCAGATAGCGGCCGCGGCCGTCCACCCGCGCCAGCGGCCAGCCGGCGGGGACTGACAAGCCCCGGCCGAGCCAGGCGATGCGGCCATCGGCCACCAGCAGATCCTGGCGGCCCAGCGCAGTCGGGCCATAGAGTTCGGCGCCCTCGATCAGGGTCAACATGTGCATGCTCCTCGTGATGATGATGGGCGCCACAAAGCGCCAGCCATGCTGCACTCTACCCAGCCGGCGGTCATGGAGGGAAGCACTTCCTCACGGCCAAGCGCCCGTTCCCGTAGGCAAGGGCCGCCGGATCCGCTAGGCTCAGCGACAATCCCCCCTGACTGACTTAACCCTTCATGAACTATCTCGCCCACCTGCATCTGGCTGCCCATAGCCACAGCTCCCTCACCGGCAACCTGCTGGGGGATTTCGTCAAGGGCGCCCTGCCGAGCGCACTCGGCACCGAACTCGACGAGGGGATCTGGCTGCACCGCAAGATAGACGCCTTCACCGACAGTCACCCCGAACACAGGGCGGCAGTGGCCTGCTTCGAGGCCCCCTGGCGCCGCTTTGGCGGCATCCTGGTGGACATGCTCTACGACCATTGGCTCAGCCTGCACTGGCCGCAGTTTCATGACGAAGCCCTGCCCCGCTTCCTACAACAGAGTTACCGGCACCTGCTGGTGGATGCAGACCGCCTGCCGGATGGGTTGCCGCTGCCCCTCAGACGGATGGCGGAGCAGGACTGGATCGCCTCCTATCAGCACAAAGAGGGGCTGGCGCAGGCCCTCAACGGCATCGGCCGCCGGCTGCGTCGCCCCCTGCCGCTCGGCGATGCGCTGCTCACCCTCAAGGAGGCGCAATGGCAAGGGTGCGAGGCGGGCTTTCTGCGCTTCTACCCCCAGCTGATGAGTCACAGCGTGCAGCAGCTGGCCCACTATCGCGAGACCGGCGGCCACGCCGGCTTGCGGCCATAAAAAAGGCCCCGCGAGGGGCCTTCTACCAACGCTTCATCAGACCCCTGGCGTGGCAGGCAGGAAGGTGAACGCCTTGGCCGGCACAAACTTGTCCGCCGTTTCACCCGCATAGAGCTGACGCTCGGTCAGCGGGAGTTTCTTGACCGGGGCGCCCGCACTCAAGTCCAACTGGTCCATGCTCACCCAGAAGGTGTTGGGCAGATGAGTCAGCTCAAAGAAGTAGCGGCGATGCTGCTGATCCGACACGCTGCGCCACAGGGTGGTGGAGATGTTGGGTTGATCCGGGGTGCTGATCCCCATGGGCACCGAGACGTTGCGCATCACGCTCATCACACCGGCCACGGCCTCATTGGCCTGATCCGTCCTGGGCAGGGTCTTGATATAAAAAGAGGCCCGGGCGAAACGATCCGCCGACCGGTTGGTGCCCGGCAGCATGGTGAGCCCGCCTATCTCCTCCCAGTACTCGTTGAGTGCCAGCTGCTTGTCGAACACGGGGGAGTTGGTCATCACCTGATAGCTGCGGTCGTGATGGATCTGCAACTTGCCATCCACGTACTGGAAAATGGCCGAATCGCCGCTGGCATCCGAGATGGAGAGGTGCAGCTGGCCCGGCTTGCCATCCGGCGTCAGGGTGGTCACTACATAGAACTCGTCCTTCGACAAGGCGGCGACCGCCTCGCTGACGGTGGCAAAATTGTCCAGCACATACTGGGCCCAGAGGGAGATGGAGAGTGTCTTGCGCGGATCCTTGTCGCTCGGAGTCACATACTCGGACTCGGTCAGATAGAGCAGGTTGGCCACCAGCCCCTTCTCGTTCATGCCATCGGCGGTACCCGCGTCAAACCCTGCGGCGACCAGGGAGCCATAGCGCGCGTTCCACGTCATGGAGTGCGGCCCGGCCGCCCCGCTCCGCTCGATGCCGCGCGGCAAGGCCCAGAGGTTGGTCGGCATGGCGGTGCGCCAGTCCATGGTGCGGCCGGTCACCACCAGACCGCCATCGCCCTGATAAACGGCGCGGGTGCAGGCATCGGCCAGCGAGCTGACCGACAGGGCCATGGTCAAGGCCAACAGGGTTTTCTGGAACAGGGGGCGGGATTGGCGTTTCATAGGGTGCATCACTCAAGGCTGGTGAAAAGGACAGGCTAACGGCGGCCGCTGTATGGGAGCTTAATGAGGATAGTCAGCTGCCCGCCCCCCTCCCACCTCGCGGCGGCCAAGATGTGATCAGGTCGACATAGTGGCTGCAAGATCAGCGAGAGACACCTGGCATCTACGCTGCCAGCAAGCCCTTGGCCCACCCGCTGTTGCGTCGATTCTGGTCGTATCATGCCTGGGCTGCTCATCCATAAAAAAACCGGACTCCAGGTCCGGTTTGCACAGGGCAGGCACGCTGACGCGGGCCTCAGTGATCTTGCGCCGAAGGCTCGCCCTTCTTCTTGCGAATGCTCAGGCCCAGCTCGCGGCCGCGCAGGCGGGCGTAATAGATGGTGCCGATAAAGGCGAGCACGGTGAACACCAGCTCCACCACCGCCAGCCAACGCTCCCCCTCATCCGTGGTGATCAGGGTCAGGGCGTGCAGGAAGTAGGGCATCAGCACGAAGTTGCCCCAGGCGTGGGTGTAGGGGTTGCCCTGTACAATCCCCTTGAGCGGGAACAGCAGCGGCACCGTCCAGATCACCGGCAGCAGCCAGGGATTGAGATCCGGGTGGGGCGAGAGCCACAGATGCCAGAGGATGACCCAGCCCAGCAGGCCAAAGAAGCCGACCAGGGTCAGCAGGCGGGCGAAGCGGGTGCTCACTTGAGGATCTCCAGCACCTGCTCGGGCGGACGGCCGATGCGGGCCTGACCGTTCTTGATGACGATGGGCCGCTCGATGAGCTTGGGATGCTGGTGCATGGCGCGAATGAGGTCATCGCCGCTCACCTCGCCAAGCCCCAGCTCCTTGTAGAGATCTTCCTTGGTGCGCATCAGCTGACGCGGATCACTGAACCCCAGCTGGCTCAGCAGGGTGCGGATCTCTGCCTCGCTCGGGGCCTGCTCCAGATAGAGCACCACATCCGGGGCGATCCCGTGCTGTTCCAGCAAGGCCAGGGTTTCACGGCTCTTGGAGCAGCGCGGATTGTGGTAGATTTGGGTCTCGCTCATGATAACTCCCTGATTAATCGCAAGATGGGACAAGAAACGGCGCTATTGTAGGGGAAACTGATGGTCAGGGTAAGCGCGAGAGTGCAGGAATTGAAACGAATTTGTTGGCTGATTGTGGCCGGCCTGCTGACGGCCTGCAGCCCGCCCCCCCAGTTCACCGACAGCCAGAACCAGCCGGTGGCTCTGGCCGACTTTGCCGGCAAGCCGCTGTTGGTCAATTACTTCGCCCCCTGGTGTGCCCCCTGCCTGCGGGAGATACCGCTGCTGGAGGCGCTGGCTCGGGAAGGGCAAACTGCCGTGGTGATGGTCAACTACGACCCGGCCACGCCTGCCGAGCTCGCCAAACTGGCCGGGCAGTACCGCATCAAGGTGCCGCTGCTCATCGCAAGGCAGGAGGCGAGCCTCCCCTTCCCCCGCCCCGCCGGGCTGCCCACCAGCTATCTGCTTGATGGCAAGGGCAAGCTCCGGCAGACCCTGGTGGGCGAGCTCACCCCATCGCGGGTCGAGGCCCTCAGGGCATCCGTCAAAGCGGTTGGCCACTGACGCCAACGCCGCTGGTGGCGGCGCCAGACGGCTGGCGTTCCCGCCATTCTCTTCGCCATCATAAAACAACAAGGGCGCACCGAGGTGCGCCCTTGTCATGAGTGAGAGCCGCTGGCCCGTCAACCCTTGAGGCTGTCGAGATCCTTCTTGGCCCGCTCCAGCTCAGTGATGCGCGCCTCCAGTCTGGCCAGGGTCAACTTGTCGTTGGTGGTACCACGCGCCACGATCAGCTCGTCGATAGCCGCCTGGTAGTCACCGCGCAGGGAGAGCATCTCGGCCCGTGCCATGTGCAGATCGGTCATCCTGCCCGCCTTGCGATAGGCATCGGAGAGCAGGCTCCAGGCCAGGTTGTTCTCTTCGTGCTCGCGGGCATAGGGGTCGAGAATGGCGATGGACTTCTTGTAATTGCCCCCTTCCAGATAGGCGTTGCCGAGGTTCACCACCACCACCTCGTTGTCCGGCATGCGGGTGCGGAACTTCTCGAGCCGAGCGATGGCCTGGGCGCTGCGCCCCTTGGCCAAGTCGATGTCGGTGAGGGCATCCACCACGAACAGATCCTCGGGGTGGCGAGTCGCCAGCTCCTGCATCAGGGCATCGGCCTCGTCGGTGCGCTTGAGCTGCAGCAGCGCCAGCGCCTTGCCGTAGGTGGCCGCATCCTTGAGCGGGTAGTCCCCCTTCTGCAGGCGGTTGTCAAAATAGGTGAGCAGGGCCTGCGGGCTCTCGGTGCCGAAACGCACCTGGATGCGCACCTTGGCCAGCCAGAAGTCGAGGCTCGGCGGCAGATCCCGGCGACCATAGCTGCCCGCCCGGGCCCGCGCCTCACTGATCCGGGTCTCCGGCAGCGGGTGCGTCAGCAGCATCTCAGGCGGCTTGCTGGCGTAGCGATACTCGGCCGCCAGCTTCTGGAAGAAGTTGGCCATGCCCATGGGATCGAAGCCGGCATCGTAGAGGGTCTTCATGCCGATCCGGTCCGCTTCGTATTCGTTGTCGCGGGTGTAGTTGATGGCTGACTGCATGGAGAGGCCGAGCGTGGTCTGCAGCGCGGCGATGCCCGCGGTGGGGTTGATCACCGCCAGCGCGATGGAGCCCACCAGCCCGGCCAGGGTCATGGCGGAGCTGCTCGCCTGCGCTTCCATGTAGCGGGCGATGTGGCGCTGGGTCACGTGGGTGATTTCGTGCGCCAGTACCGAGGCGAGTTCGCTCTCGCTGTCGGCATAGAGAAACAGGCCGGTGTGCACCTTGACCCGCCCGCCGAGGAAGGCGGCCGCGTTGATGCTGGGGTCGTTGATGAGGAAGAAGGTGAACGGGAAACGCACGCCGTCGGCGTTGGAGAGCAGCCGCTGGCCCAGATCGTCGATGTACTGGCTCAAGACGGGATCATCGATGATCGGCAAGCCGGCCCGGGCAAAGCGCATGAAGGCGTTGCCGTAGCGTACCTCCTGCTCGATGGGCAGGGCGGCCACCCCGGCGGTGCCGATGTCGGGAAGCTGGTTGTTGGCCTGGGCATGGAAAGTGGCACCCATCAGGGAAGCCAGCAGGGGGAGCGATGCCATCAGGGGGGAAAAGCGTGCCACGTTATCTCTATCTCCAATCAGACCCTACCGGGACACCGGCAGAATACCCTTGCCCATCAAGGGCTACAAGCGTTGTTTCGCGCTCTCATCACGGCCATAATAGCCGCCTCACGCGCAATGGAGCCTCCATGGAATACCTCGACCTGACCCCCTGGCGCTGCCCCGAGCCGCTGATCCGCCTCAAGCTCTGGCTGCGTCAGGCCAACGCCGGTCAATCCCTGTCCATCCGGCTGGCCGATGCCGGCTCCCGGCAGGACATTCCCGCCTATCTGCAACGCCAGGGTCATGCCTTCACGTTGCAGGAGGCGCCAGACAATACCCTCTCTTTGCAGTTGGTGGTCGGGGCCCAGCACCACGGCAAGCCCCAGTAACCTAAGGATGTCGCCATGTTAGAAGTCATCAAGCGCTGGTATCAGACCCGTTTCTCCGATCCCGATGCCGTCACCCTGTTCCTGCTGCTGGTGGCCTGTTTCGCCGTGCTCTGGCTGTTCGGTGATCTCTTGGCACCGCTCTTGGTGGCGCTGGTGATGGCCTACCTGCTGGAGTGGCCGGTGAGCCGGCTGCAGCGGGCCGGGCTCTCCCGCACCCTGGCTACCAGCCTCATCCTGCTGCTGTTCATCGCCCTCACCGCCATGGCGTTCCTCGGGCTCATCCCGACCCTGGCGAGCCAGGGGCTGAACCTCGCCAAGGAGTCCCCGGCCATGCTCTCCCATGCCCAGGACTATGTGCGCACCCTGCCGGAGCAGTACCCCGAGCTCATCAACGTCACCCTGGTGGAGACCATCATCGACAACATCCGCCAGCGCATCCTGACCGGGGGCGAGCAGCTGGTGAGCGCCTCCCTCAGCTCCCTCATCAACGTGGTGGCCATCCTCATCTACGCCATCCTGGTGCCGCTGATGGTGTTCTTCATGCTCAAGGACAAGCAGATCCTGATGGGCGGACTGCGCCGCTTCCTGCCGCGCAACCGCACCCTGGTCAACCGGGTCTGGGTGGAGATGAACGAGCAGATCCTCAACTACATCCGCGGCAAGGTCATCGAGATCCTGATCGTCGGGGTGATCAGCTATGTGGCCTTCGCCATGCTGGGGCTGCGCTACTCGGTGCTGCTGGCGGTGGCGGTCGGCTTCTCGGTGCTGATCCCCTACATAGGCGCCGCGGCGGTAACGGTGCCGGTGGCCATGGTGGCCCTGTTCCAGTGGGGACTGACCCCGGAGTTCACCTGGCTGATGGTGGTCTACACCGTGATCCAGGTGCTCACCGGCAACGTGCTGGAGCCCATCCTCTTCTCCGAGGCGCTCAACCTCCATCCGGTGGCCATCATCATCGCCGTGCTGGTGTTCGGCGGCCTGTGGGGATTCTGGGGGGTCTTCTTCGCCATTCCCCTCGCCACCCTGGTCAAGGCGGTGCTCAACGCCTGGCCCAAGCGCGAAGAGCTGCCCGCAGCGACCAAATAGTGCGATAGTCGTCCCACCATCAGTGACAACGGAGTGTCCATGCGCGTATTGCAATCCATCAAGCGGGCAGGGCTGGCGGCCCTGCTCCTCACCGTGCTGCCAGCCCGGGCCGACATCGACCTCGGCTCGCTGGATCTGCTCTCCAGTGCCAACCCCAGCAGCCCGGTGCCGCGGGGGCTGGTGGGCGGCGCCGTCCTCCTTGGCGGGCAGGCCCGCTATCAGGCACAGGACAACACCCTCTACCCCATCCCGGGCTTTCTCTATTTCGGCGAGCAATTCATGTACCTGGGAGACCGAGCCCGCTACTACCTGCACAAGGATGAACGCGTCGCCCTCTACGGTTATGGCCGGGTGCGCTTTGGCAACCTGGATCCCGCCGATGAACCGGCGTTTACCGGCATGGACGAGCGCAAGGGGCAGCTGGAAGGCGGGATCGGTGGCAACCTCATCACTCCCTACGCCCTCTTGACCGTGCGGGCCAGCAGCGACATCAGCGGCCGCAGCAAGGGTCAGGAGCTGCTGCTGTGGGCCGATTTTCCCATCCTGCGCGACAAGCTGCTGATCATGCCGGGGATGGGGCTGATGCTGCGCAGCGACAAGATGGCCAACTACTACTTCGGCGGCATCGCCGAGCATGAGGCCAACGCCCAGCGGCCGGCCTGGGATACCGGCGCCACCCTCTCCCCCATGGCGGCGCTCATCACCAGCTATCGCTTCAGTCCCGACTGGATCGGCATGTTTGCCATGAACTACGAATGGTACGACGGCGATATCGAGCACAGCCCGCTGGTCCAGCACACTGGCGAACTCTATGCCGGCGTGGGGATCGGCTACATCTGGTAGTCGGCATAGCAGGCAACGACAAGATCACATCCGCGCAAAACAAAAAGGGAGCCATCGGCTCCCCTTTTCATCTGCGGCACACGCCTTAGAGCGCAGCCAGAAACGCGCCGAGCTGCTCATTGACGAAGGCGGGGTTCTCCAGCGAGGCGATGTGGCCGGCCGCTGGGACCTCCTTGAACGGGCAACCCAGCACCTCGGCCATCAGATAGCCTTCCAGCACTGGCCGCGCCTTGTCCTGACTGCCGGTCATCACCAGCGCAGGCACGCTGATCGCTTCCAGCCACTCGATGCGATCCTCGCGGGTCACGAAGCTGCGGCCCACTGCCACCATGGTGGCCACCTTGTCGGCCGGCCAGGCGGCGAGACGCGCCTTGAAACCGCTCATCAGGTTGGCATCCGGCTGGTCGGCAAAAAACAGCGGCGCCACCTGTTCGACGATGGGGGCCGGGATGGTGCCAAGCTGCTCGATCATCGCCAGCATGCCGAGGTAGCGCTCGCAGGTGATCTGCGGCTCGAGGCCGACGAAGCTGTCCATCAGCACCAGGCCCTTGAGGCGTGCGGGAGCCATGCGTGCCAACTCGACGCCCCACATGCCGCCGATGGAGAGACCCACCAGCACGAACTCATCGATGCCGAGCGCATCGAGCAGCGCCAGATGATCGCGGGCCAGGGTTGCCAGGGTGCAGGCCCCCTCGGGCAGCACGTCGGAATCGCCGTGGCCCCACAGCTCGGGCACGATGCAGCGATAGTGCCCCTTGAGGGCCTCGATTTGCGGCGCCCACATGGCGCTGTCCCACAGGTAGCTGTGACCAAACAACAGTACCGGGCCCTGCCCCTCGTCCAGATAGGCCATTTGGCGGCCCGCGATCTCCATAAATTGCTTCATGTTTTCTCCTGTTTCTGGTGCCGACTATTGACGGGGCGGCAGTGTAGCACGACCCTCTTGGCAGTGACGCCTGCCTGGTGCAATCTGGAAAAGTGTCAATAAGGAGAAGAGCATGCCGAAGGACAAGAGCAAGAAACGCCCGCGCCTGGACAAGAAGACCTACGAACACCACCTGGCCCATATGCAGGAGGAGCTGGTCAAGCTGCAGGAGTGGGTCAAGCAGGAGGGGCTGAAAGTGGTGGTGCTGTTCGAGGGCCGTGACGCCGCCGGCAAGGGGGGCGTCATCAAGGCGATCACCGAGCCGCTCAACCCCCGGGTCTGCCGGGTCACGGCGCTGCCCGCCCCCTCGGATCGCGAGCGCTCCCAGTGGTACTTTCAGCGCTACGTGGCGCACCTGCCCGCCGCCGGCGAGATGGTGCTGTTCGACCGCTCCTGGTACAACCGGGCCGGGGTCGAACGGGTGATGGGCTTTTGCAGCGACAACGAGTATCGCGAGTTTCTGCGCGCCTGCCCCGAGTTCGAGCGGATGCTGATCCGCTCCGGCATCACGGTGATCAAATACTGGTTCTCGGTCAGCGACGAGGAGCAGGAGAAACGGTTCAAGGAGCGGATCAACACCCCCATCAAGCGCTGGAAGTTCAGCCCGATGGACCTGCAGTCCCGCTCGCGCTGGGTGGAGTACTCCCGCGCCAAGGACGACATGTTCACCTACACCGACACCGAGGATTGCCCCTGGTTCGTGGTGGAGGCGGACGACAAGCGCCGCGCCCGCCTCAACTGCATCTCCCACCTGCTGGGCAAGGTGCCCTATGAGGCGATCCACTACGAACCCATCACCCTGCCCCCCATCAACACCGAGGGGTATGAGCGCCCACCGCTGACCAGCCAGCACTTCGTGCCCGACATTACCGCCGCACTCGAGGGCTGAGCCCTGCCACTTCGCCTGCCGTTCTCGCCAAACGGCAGGCAATAAAAAGCCGGTCTTGCGACCGGCAAAAAGGCATTGAATCTAAAGAAAGGAAAACCTCGGCAGCCGCCCCTGGTCAGGTGCGGATGTATTTGGCTGTGCGCGGGAAGGCTTGCTCCTTGGCATCGAACAGGTAGCAGGCTTCGGCTGGAATGCCGACGCTGTACTGCTGGCCGGTGGCCACATCCACGTCGGAGCTGGCCTTGACGGTGAAGTCGTGCCCAGCCACGTCCATGTAGACGAAGGATTCGGCCCCCAGGTGTTCGGCCACCTGCACCACCCCGCTCACCTTGCTGTCGGCATGGGGGTGATCCAGCGGCACCAGGTGCTCGGGACGAATGCCCAGCTCCACCTTGTCGCCGACCGCGCCGCTGCGGGCATCGACCCGGGCACGCACGGTATCGCCGGTGGTCAGCTTGACCACGCACTCCTGCTCGCCAATCTCCACCAGCTCGCCAGCCAGGAAGTTCATCTTGGGAGAGCCGATGAAGCCGGCCACGAACTTGTTGTCCGGGTTGTGGTAGAGCTCGAGCGGGGTGCCGAACTGCTCCAGGTTGGTGGTCGCCTCGCCCTTGAGCGGGCTCAGCACCACGATGCGGTTGGCTAGCGTCATGGCCTCCACCTGGTCGTGGGTCACGTAGATGATGGTGGAGTTGAGCTCCTTGTGCAGCTTGGCGATCTCGATGCGCATCTTGACCCGCAGGGCGGCATCCAGGTTGGAGAGGGGTTCGTCAAACAGGAACACCTGCGGCTGCTGGACGATGGATCGGCCGATGGCGACCCGCTGGCGCTGACCGCCGGAGAGTGCCTTGGGCTTGCGGTCCAGCAGCGGCTCGAGACCCAGGATCTCGGCGGCGCGCATCACCCGCTTGTGGATGTTCTCCTTGTCCATCTTCTTGAGCTTGAGGCCGAAGGCCATGTTCTCGTAGATGTTCATGTGCGGATAGAGGGCGTAGGACTGGAACACCATGCCCACGTTGCGCTCTACCGGCGGCACGTCGTTCATGTAACGACCGCCGATGGTCAGCTCCCCGCTGGTGATGTCTTCCAGACCCGCGATCATCCGCAGCAAGGTGGACTTGCCGCAACCTGACGGACCGACGAAGACGATGAACTCCCCTTCCTTGATGGCCAGGTTGATATTGCGCAGGGTGTCCTTGTGAACAGCCGGGTCGTAATTTTTGCGAACGTTGTTGAGTACTACTTCAGCCATGTCGAGCTCCGCTCTTGAATCTTTGCAAATCGTGATGGCGGGGGGAGTCGGCTCCCCCGGCCATGAACCTTAACCTTTCACGCCGCCGGCAGTGAGACCACCTACCAACCAGCGCTGTGCCAGCAGGAAGACAACCGTGATGGGGAAGCCCGACAGCACGGCGGCTGCGGCAAAGTCACCCCACAGGTAGTTCTGCGGATAGAGGTACTGCTGGGCCCCGACCGCCAGGGTCAGATTGTTCACATCCTGCAACAGGATGGAGGCCATGGGCACCTCGGTAATGGAACCGATGAAGGCCAGGATGAACACCACCGCCAGGATGGGCACCGACAGCGGCAGCAGGATCAGGCGGAATGCCTGCCACGGAGTCGCACCGTCGATGGCCGCCGCTTCCTCGAGGGAGGAGTCGATGGTCTCGAAGTAGCCCTTGATGGTCCAGACGTGCAGGGCGATGCCGCCCATGTAGGCCAGGATCAGGCCGCCGTGGGTGTTGAGACCCAG
Organism: Aeromonas sp. QDB03; assembly: GCF_027707985.1. Lineage (NCBI taxonomy): Bacteria > Pseudomonadati > Pseudomonadota > Gammaproteobacteria > Aeromonadales > Aeromonadaceae > Aeromonas > Aeromonas sp. QDB03. Next base: position 201,628 of record NZ_JAPCJG010000002.1, read on the forward strand.
CCAGGGGATGTAGTCACCAATCTTGTTGAAGAGCGCGTAGATGGCCACCAGTGCCAGCACCGCCGGGAACATCTGGAAAATCAGCATGCCCTGCAGGATGGTGGACTTGCCACGAAAACGCAGGCGGGCAAAGGCGTAGGCACAGGTGGTGGAGAGCACCACGATCATCAGGGCGGTGATGCCCGCGATCTTGATGGAGTTCCACAGCCAGGTCAGCACCGGGAACGGCGGCGGCGTGATGCTGCCGTCGGCGTTGGTGATGGACATGCCCAGCGCCAGCTTCCAGTGATCCAGGGTCGGGTTGGAGGGGATGATCTCCCCTACCGCGAAGTTGCCGTTTCTAAACGAGATGGCGATGACCATGATCAGCGGGAAGATGATCAGTGCCAGGAAGCCCCACATCACCAGGTGGGTTGCCCACACCCGGTATTTGACTGATTTGGGTTGTACGATTGCCATGTTGAAGCCTCCTTACAGTTGCTTGTCGGCTTTGGACAATTTCAGGTTGAGCAAGGCCAGCGCACCCACGATGAGGAAGATGGCGGTGGCGATGGCACTGGCCAGACCGTAGTCCTGACCACCCGAGCCCTGGAACGCGATCCGGTAGGTGTAGCTCACCAGCAAGTCGGTGGTACCGGCCGGGGTGCTGGCGCCTATGATGTCCGGCGCGCCGTTGGTCAACAACTGGATGAGCACGAAGTTGTTGAAGTTGAAGGCGAACGAGGCAATCAACAGCGGCGTCAGCGGCTTCATCAAGAGCGGCACTGTGATCTTGAAGAAGTTCTGCACCGGACCGGCACCGTCCATGGCGGACGCTTCATAGAGATCTTCCGGAATGGCTTTGAGCAGCCCCATGCAGAGGATCATCATGTAGGGGTAGCCAAGCCAGGTGTTGACGATGAGGATCATCACCTTGGCCAGGAAGGGGTTGGTATACCAGTCCGGCTTGATGCCGAACGCCGCTTCCAGGAACAGGTTGATCTCACCGAAGTTCTGGTTGAACAAGCCCTTGAACACCAGGATGGAGATGAACGCCGGGATGGCATAGGGCAGGATCAGCATGACCCGGTAGAAGCCGCGCCCCTTGAGGGACTCCCACTGCACCAGACAGGCCAGCACCATGCCGATGGCCAGGGTGAAGCCCACCGAACAGGCGGAGAAGATCACGGTCCAGATGAAGATCTGCAGGAACGGTGCCTGGATACCCGGATCGGTGACGATGCGGGCGAAGTTCTTCCAGCCCACGCTCACCACGAAGCCTGGCGCCACGCTCTTGCCGACAAACTGGCCCTGCTCGTCGATGTATTGATAGAAGCCGGTGTCGCCGTTGGGCAGCATCAGCTCGCCGCTCTGGTTGTCACGCAGCAGGTTGCTGTCTTTGATCACCACCCCGGACTTGAGCACGGCACCGTCCAGCAGACGGGTGTACTGCTGTTTCTGGGCGGCGAACTTGCGCAGGCTGCTCAGGGTCAGGTGGGTTCCGCCATCCGGCAGCACCAGATCGAGTGCGCTCAGGTGGGTGCGATGGTCGACGATGGCCCGGATGGGAGCCACCTTGTCCACGGCCTCCCCTGCCAGGTGTTGCAGCTGAACAACCTGCACCGGTTCATGGACTCTGCCCTCGCGGACAGCCAGTTCACGGGCCTTGTTGCTCATCAGGGTAACGGGTTGACTGATAAAGGATTGGTCGTCCTGTTTCAGCAGCAGCTGAAACTGATTGTTCTCACCACCCAAGAGGGTGAAATCGAATTCACCGCCCGCCACCTTGTAGGTTTTTTTCAGATGGTAATCCCGCGCCTGCTCGATGGAGAGCAGGTTGGATCCCGAATAGTTGGTGAAGGCGATGCCGATCGTGTAGGCAAGAGGGAAGATGATAAAAACAACCATGCCGGCCACACCGGGGAAGATATAGCGGTGGGCATAGGTCTTCTTGTTCATGAAGACATACAGACCGACGGAGACCACCACCAGATCCAGCAGAGCGAATACCCACTCACCGCTGGCGTACATCATCACGGCTGCATAACCGTTGAGGATGGCTACCAGAGCAGCAATGGTCCACTTAAGCCAGGTGTGCTTATCCTTCGGACCGGCATAGGATTCAATAGAAGGTACTACTTCCATGCCAATTAACCTTTATAACGCCAAGAGAGATTTGAGAGAGTGGGAGGCCGTTGCGGCCTCCCGGGTAGTGCGTGCTTACTGAACGATACGCTTGGCAGCGGTATCCAAGGCTTCGTCAACGCTCTGACGGCCGGAGGTTACGTTCTTGAGGGCAGTTTCGAAGGAGGACCAGAAACGGCTCATCTCAGGCACGGACGGCATCGGCTCGCCATTCTGGGCGTTTTGCATGGTTGCCTTGATGTGCGGGTCGGATTCCAGGGTCTTCTGGAAGGACTTCAGCGCCACGGCGCCCAGCGGCTTGTCGGCGTTGACCGGTGCCAGACCGGCGTCGGTCAGCAGGTAGTTTTCCAGGAACTCGATGGCCAGATCCTTGTTCGGGCTGGCGGCGTTGATGGTGGCACCCAGCACGCCGACGAAGGCCTTGGCCGGTTTACCCTTCAGGGTCGGCAGCGGCGCTACGCCGTACTTGATGCCGCTCTTGTCCAGGTTGCTCCAGGCCCAGGGACCGTTGATCATCATGGCCACTTCGCCCTTGTTGAACTTGGCGTCCATCACACCGTAGTCGATGCCTTTTTCCAGGTGACCGGACTTGATCATCTCGGAGATGTAGCCGACACCGGCCTTGGCACCCGCGTTGGCCACGCCGGTATCTTTCACGTCATAACCAGTAGCGGTTTTCTTGAAGGCATAACCACCGTTGGCAGCCACCAGCGGGTAGCTGAAATAGGGGGTGTCATAGGCCCACATGATGGCGCGCTTGCCGTTCTTCTTCAGAGTCTCGTCAATCTTGGCGATCTCTTCGAAGGTCTTCGGCGGCTCCGGCAGCAGATCCTTGTTGTAAATCAGGCTGACCGCTTCCACGGCAACCGGGTAGCCGTAGGTCTTGCCATCGACGGTCATGGCATCCCAGGCGAACTGTTCAAACTTGGCTTTGGTGGCTGCATTCGGGGTCACGGGGACCAGCAGACCGGCCTTGACCCACTCACCGTAACGGTCGTGAGCCCAGAAGAAGATGTCCGGGCCGTTGCCGGTGGCAGCGGCTTGCTGGAATTTCACTTCCACCTGATCAGGGTGCGCAACCGTCACCTTGATGCCGGTTTCGGCTTCAAACTTCTTACCTACTTCGGCCAGACCATTGTATCCCTTGTCACCGTTAATCCAGATGGTCAGTTGACCTTCGTCAATGGCGGCAGTGGCAGAGCAAGCCACGCCCAGAGTAGCCAGACCGATCAGGGATGACAGCAATTTCTTTTTCATGAGCCTTTCCTTGTATTAGTTCCGCGCTGTAAGAGCATTGTGTGCGAGATGAATATTATCCCAAGCCGTTACCGCCTCACATGACGCAACTCGCATTTTTGAAACGCAATTACGTATTTTCTTCCAGAAAGTTCTGAAAACATTTTCTTATTTCAGGGGGTTATCGCCATTTATTGGCATATTTATCGCCAAATTAAGAAAGTAAATTACCAAAGAGAAATAAAAAAACATGAATGAAAGGGTTTTCACCTCACTGAAAACCCTTTCACGGGGATTATTCTGTTTAATTTGTTAACAAAGCACCGAGTTGGTTTCGCTGCTGCCTACCCCGTTAAATAAAAAGACACCGCAGCGAAGTGCGGTGTCTTTTTGCCAAAACTGGAAAGCAGATCACATTACGACTGGCGCAGCAGCTGATCCTTGAGGTTGGGCGGGACCCCCTTGATGGTCAGGGTATCGGTCTGGGGATCGTAGAACACCCGGCTGTTGAGCAGCTTCTGCTCGAAGCTCAAAGTCAGCCCGCCACCGGAGCCGACGAACTTGGTCAAGCCGCGCAGGGTGGAGCGATCAGCCGGGAAGCGATCTTCCAGTTCATACTCCTGACCGATGAAGCTGTAAAAATCGAGATCGCCATCGCCCGGCAATTCCGCCGACAGCTCCTTGATCTCGATCTCTTCACCGGCGCTGGCCTGCTCGGTGCAATATTTGAAGACCTGTTTCTTGTAGTCGTTGCGCTCGGCCGGCTCGAGCTGGCGGCTGTCGCAATAATCGTCCACCGCCTGCAGCAGCCCCTTATTCTGGATCTTGGCATCCATCCCCTCGCGGGCACCCAGTAAATCCATGAAAAAGTCACCCAGCTTGCGACCGACCCGGCCCTTGCTGAAAGTGATATAACGGCGTGAATCCGGCTGGGTTTTCCATTCGGTCAGATCGATGCGGGCCACCAGGTTCAATTTGCCGATATCCAGATACTGGATGTGACGCAGCTCCAGTGCCTCGCTGACGGTGACGCTCTCCTTGCCCTCCAGCAGGGCGATCATCAGATAATCCACCCCCACGTAGTTGTATTTGGCAAACAGCAGCACCCCCTGCTCGTCGAGGGCGTGCTCCACCAGCTGCTTGACCAGCAACTGGGTCATCTCGACCGAAAAGGGGACGAAGTCGGTCTGTTCGCCGAGCAGCCGTTCGAGGGCGATGCGAAAGAGCGGAGAAGGCTGTTTGGGGGCGCTCTCCCCCTCCGCCAGCTCGGCGACGGCGGCCTCGGGGTCGGCAAAGAAGCCGAAGCCCTTGCCCCCCTTGCCGTTGTAAATGCGATGCAGCTCCGCCATCAGCCCCTGTACCGCCTCATCGGCAGGCAGAAGCTGGCTGCGGGTGTCGGCGTGAGGTTGACCATCGCCGCCCTGGCGCAGGGAGTGAAGAATGATCTTGTCGATATCGAGACTCATGTCACAAAGCCATAGTGTTAGCCGAAAGGGTGAAGTATTATAAGGCGCTTTGAACCGAGATGAACCCAAGATTATGCCCATCGTATCAAAGTACAATAACGAGCAGTTTGACGCCCTGATGAACGACCTGATCACCGCCCTGGAGAAGCACAAGGCGCCGGTGGATCTGAGTCTGATGGTGCTCGGCAACCTGACCACCAATATCATCAATGGCATGGCCCCGGCCCAGCGTCAGGCGATCACCGAAAAATACATCCAGGCGCTCACCGCCTCGGTGGATCATCGCCACGATGCTCACTGAGTCTCTTCGCATTCTTTGATGTTTTTCAAGCAGATGGATCACTATGGTCGAAACCGGCAACCCCTATCGTGATAATGTTTCTCGCCTGATCACCTGGGGGCATTGGTTCTCCTTCTTCAACATCATTCTGGCCATGCTGATTGCCACCCGCTACCTGGGGGCGATCAGCTGGCCGTCGACCACGCTCGGCGTGACCTATCTCATCATCAGCTGGATCGGTCACTTCTCGTTTCTGAGCTTTGTCACCTATCTGTTGACGATCTTCCCCCTGAGTTTCGTGCTGCCCAAAGAGAAGCCGCTGCGCTTCATCTCGGCCATCATCGCCACCCTGGCGCTGGTGCTGCTGCTCATCGACACCCAAGTGTTCCAGCTGTTCAAGTTCCACCTCAACGGCCAGGTGTGGCAGTTGCTGCTGGATCAGGCCCAGACCGAGGAGGGCTCGATCTGGAGCATCATCTTCGTTGCCGTGCCCACCATCTTCCTGGTGCAGCTGCTGCTGTCGGCCTATGTCTGGCGCAAGATCAACAAGCGCAAGCGCCGTCAGTACGGCAATCAGGTGGGGCTGGCCCTGCTGGTCTGCTTCATTCTGACCCACGTGGTCAACAGCTGGGCCGATGCCACCCTGTATCAGCCCATCACCATGCAGCGCGCCAACTTCCCGCTCTCCTACCCGATGACCGCCAAGAGCTTCCTCGCCAAGCACGGCTGGCTGGATCTGGATCAGTACGAGAAGAAGGCCGAATCACAGGATGGTGACAATGCGAGCCGCTTGCGCTACCCGCTGCGCCCGCTCAGCGTCAACGCTCCGCTGACCCACAAGAACCTGCTGATCGTGGTGGTCGACTCCCTGCGGGCCGACATGCTCAACAACATCAACATGCCCAATCTGCAGCGCTATGCGGATCAGCACCTCAACTTTGCCAACCACATGAGCGGCGGCAACGACGATGTGATGGGGATGTTCAGCCTGTTCTACGGCCTGCCGGGCCACTACTACGACGACATTCGCAACGACAAGACGCCACCGGTGCTGTTCGACGAGATGCTGCGCCAGGACTACCAGTTCGGCCTGTTCGGCGCGCTGGAAGATGCCCAGAAGTACCGTCAGAGCATTCTCTCCGGCCTGCGCAAGCAGGTGTTCGTCTCCGAGCAGACCGACGACACCCAGCTCATCGGCGACTGGCAGCAGTGGCTTGCCAAGCGCTCACCGGACCGCCCCTGGTTCTCGCTGGTCTATCTGTCGAGCCCGGGTGACTACCAGCTGCCGGCCAACGTGAAGGGGCCCTTCCAGCCGGAGCTCACCAAGTTCAACCCGGCCACCGCCTATCAGGCCGAGAATCTGGTGAAGCTGGAGAACCGCTACAAGAACGCGGTCTTCTATACCGACCAGTTGCTGGAACAGATGCTGGCCCAGCTGCAACAGCAGGGGCTTGGCGAGCAGACCATCGTCGTGGTCACCGCCAACCATGGTCAGGAGTTCAACGAGACCCAGAACAACAGCTGGGGCTATGGCACCAACTACTCGCCCTATCAGGTGCAGGTGCCGTTCGTGCTGGCCTGGCCGGGCAACGATACCCTGCCGACGAGCCCGGTGAGCAGCCACTTGGATCTGGTACCGACCCTGATGCAGAGCATGCTGGGAGTGCGCAATGCGCCACGGGACTACAGCATCGGCCGCAACCTGTTCGACACCAGCCCGCGCAACTGGCTGCTGGCGGGGGATCAACGCGACTTTGCCATCTATCAGGGCAACACCATCACCCACTTCAACAAACAGGGTGACTTCGAGCTGCTGGAGCGAAACAGCTACCGTCCCATCAAGCACGGCACCCCCGACATGGGCGTCATGATCCAGGTGATGAACGAGCTGAACCGCTTCTATCGCGCCCCCTGATAGCCGCCTCCTGCCCCTTGAAAACCCGCTCCTGCAGCGGGTTTTTTTATTGCCGATATCACCTTGGCATGAGCTGCCAAGCCCTCAGCCAACACCTTGCCCCCCTCCCCCGTTTTATCCCCGGTCTGCCCGCCCAGTGCCCTGCCGGCGCAAACGTTGGCCCGCGTTGCTACTGATGCCTTCATCAAAAAATGCAGTCTGATCAGGATCATAAAAACAAAATGATAATGATTATCAATCGTTGATCTGGCTGGACCTCTCTGCAATAATCCGCGGCCTTCAGGCTCAAATAATAATTATTCTCAACATGAAAACACTGCTTCACTACTGGCCCATGCTGCTGTCCGGTACAGCGCTGGCCGCCGGCGATCACGCCGGCATAAACACCTCCGGCACCACCCCGCCCAAGGCGCGCGAAACCATAGTCGTCAAGGGTCAGCGGGTCGAACAGAAACTGTCCGACATCTCGGGTTCCATCACCGTCATCACCGAAGAGGATCTGGAGCGCCAGATCGCCACCGAGCTCACCGACGTGTTCAAGAACGAACCCGGCGTCTCGGTGACCGGCTCGGCGGGCCGACCGCAAAACATCAGCATCCGCGGCATCGGTGGCAACCGGGTGCTGATCATCAAGGACGGGGTCCGGGTCAGCGACGGCTTCGGCGCCGACGATCTCAACGACAAGGTGGGCCGTTTCAGCTTCGATCTCGATGACGTCAAGCAAATCGAGGTGGCCAAGGGGGCGGGCTCCGCCCTGCACGGCTCGGACGCCATCGGCGGCACCGTGGTCATCACCACCAAGCAGCCGGAAGATTACCTGCAGGGACAGGATGCCTACCTCAGCAGCAAGGTGCTGCACGACGGCAGCAGCGACAAGCAGAAACTGAGCGCCACCGGCGCCGCCCGCTGGGGTGAGAGCGCCCACCTGCTGCGTCTCTCCGGCTGGCAGGGGCACGAGACCGCCAACTACGACCAGAGCCGCATCCCGGCGGATCTCGATGGCCTCAGCGCCTCCACCAGCTCCAGCCTTACCCTCAATGAACAGCATCTGCTGCGCCTCGAGCTCGACTACTTCGAAGACAACGCCAAGCGGGATCAGGGGCCGCGCGAAATTCCCCAGCCCGACGGCAAGTGGCAGGTGCGCCAGTATCGCGAGAACGGTACCCAGCGCTCCCAGGGCGGCAAGCTGAGCTGGGAGGCGCAGGATCTCGGCCACCCGCTGGCCGACCGCTTTACCTGGAACCTGCACGGCAACTACGCCAAGAACACCGCCAACAAGCGCAGCCTGCTACAAAATGACGAGCTGAGCGGCTATCCCCGCTATCGCAGCGAGCGGGAGCTGGCCACCTTCACCGAACAGCTGATCGGCAGCGAGCTGGATATCCGCCGTGATCTGGTCACCGGCCCCATCGAGCACAAGCTGAGCTACGGCATCGAGCTGGCGCGCACCCGGCACGAGCGCCCGGTGGAAAAGCTGATGCTGGAAGCCGGCATTCCCCAGCCCACCCAGTCCGCCCCCTTCAGCAGCGCCCGCACCGATCGGGCCGGCATCTGGCTGGGAGACGTGGCGACCCTGGGCCAGTGGCAGTTCACCCCGACCCTGCGTATGGATCAGCAGTGGCTAAGCCCGCAGGATGGCCGGGGCGAGAGCAACCACAGCTGGCATATCTCGCCGAGCCTGGCCACCAGCTACCGCTTCAACGAGCAGTGGCGCAGCTGGCTGAGCTACGCCAACGGCTTCAGCGCCCCCTCCTACGACAAGGTGTACGGCAACATCCCCCACTACTTTGCCCTGCCGCCGTTCGAGATCATCGCCAACCCTAACCTCAAGGAGGAGACCAGCCACAGCTTCGAGTGGGGGGTGAGCGGCGAAGGGGATGAGTGGAGCATCAAGCCGGCCCTCTTTTACAACCGCTACTACAACTTCGTCGACTGGCGCCAGGTGGGCTTTCGCCTGAGCGACGGGGTCATGCTCCGTCAATACCGCAACGTCGCCAAGTCTGAAACCTGGGGCGCCGAGATCGCCGCCAGCTACTGGCTGACCCAGCAGTGGGAGCTGGCCACCAAGCTGGGCTGGGTCGACGGCAAGACCAGCCAGGGCGAATCGCCGCGCAACCTCACGCCGCTCGAGGGCAACACCCGCCTCAGCTATCAGGCCAACGACTGGAGCCTGGGGCTGCAGGCCGACTACGCCGCCGCCATGAGCCGGGTGCCCAGCTGTGGCAACAGCCTGACCCAGCAGCAGGGCGAGTGCCTGAAAACCGCCGGCTGGCTCAGCTTCGCCCTGACCGCCGACTGGCAGATCACCGACGCCCTCAAGGCCAACCTCAAGCTCGACAACCTGCTCGACACCCGCTACACCCGCTATCAGGATGTGGCCGGGCTGGAAGCAGGCACGGATGCGGGCCTCTACACCCAGACGGGCCGCTCCCTGAGTGCCAGCCTGCGCTACACCTTCGTGGGGCTCTGATGCACGCACTCCTGATGCTGGCCAGCCTGCTGGCCAATCCGGCGCCGGCTCAGCCTACCGCCATTGCACCTGTCGATACCCCGAGCCAGGCTGTCGCCACCTCGGCGCCGATCGTGGCCCCGCTTATCCCTCACCGCCCGCCGCCAATGCAGGGGGAGCGGGCCCGGCTCGATCCCTATGGCGGCTGGCGCGACGATAGCCGTCAGGATCCCGCCCTGCTGGCCCTGCTCGGCGAGCAGAACCGCTGGACCGAGCAGCAGCTCGCCGCGCAGCGGCCGCTGGAGCAGGCGCTGCAGGCCGAGTGGCAGGCGCAGGCGCGCGGTGAGCCCATGCCGCAAGAGTGGCTGCGCGAGGCAGGCAGCCAGTGGCGGATGGACACCGACGGCAGCCTGTGGCAGCGCAGCGACGAGCAGGCTGAGCCCCGCCAACGGCTGGCAGCCCGCCAGCCGGCCAGCGGCTACTACGAGCTCGCCAGCTGGGCCCTGCATCCGAACGGGCGCTGGCTGGCCCTGGCCGAAGATCTACAAGGCGATCGGGATTACCGCATCACCCTGCTCGATCTGGCCGACGGCAAGCCCCTGGCGACCCTGACCCACCGGGCCAGCGATCTGCTCTGGAGCCTGGACGGCAAGACCCTCTACACCATCGCCAACGAACCCCGCACCCTGCGCCCCTGGCAGCTGTGGGCCTGGCGCGATGGCAAGGAGCAGCAAATCCACCAGGAGGCAGACCCCGCCTGGCTGCTCAGCCTCTATCGCACCACGGATCGGCGCCACCTGCTGCTGCAGAGCAACAACCACGACAGTGCCGAGCAGTATCTGCTGGACGAGGGCACACCGGCTCTGCTCAAGGCCCGTCAGGCTGGCCTCGAGTACTACCTGGACACCCAGGGGGAGCGGGTACTGCTCAAGAGCAACCGGGACGGTGCCCTCGGCCTCTATCAGGTGGCCGACCTGAGCCAGGTGGCCAAGGGAGAGTGGCAGCCGCTCTGGTCTGGCGAGCAGAGGACTCTCGAGAAGTGGCGCCTGTTTGCCGACTACACGGTGCTGCAGTATCGCCATCACGGAGATGACTGGCTCGACGTGCTGGATGGCCGCGGCCGGCTCAGCCATCGCCTGCTGCTGACCGAGGGGGCCGGCACGGCCTGGATCCAGGGCGCCCACGACCCCGCCAGCGGGCAGATCCTGATCCGCCGTCAGGGCATGGCCGAGCCGCCGCACCAACGCCTGCTCGATCTCGCCAGCGGCCGCTGGCTGCCGGACACCCGGGCCGCCCTCCCCTCCCCCTACCAGAGCGAGCGCCGCTGGGTAGTGGGCAAGGATGGCGTCAAGGTGCCGGTCTCCCTGGTGTGGCGCAAGGACATCCACACCCCCAAGGCGCTGCTGCTCTACGGCTATGGCGCCTACGGTACCCCCATGCGCCCCTACTACCAGCCGCAGGTGCTGAGCCTGCTGGATCGCGGCTTCGTCTACGCCATCGCCCACGTGCGCGGCGGCGGCATGCTGGGGGATGAGTGGTATCTGGCCGGGCGCGGTCGCCACAAGCAGCACAGCGTGGACGACTTCCTGACCGTGGCCGATGCGCTGGCCCGGGATCCCGCCATCGACCCCGCCCGGCTGTTTGCCATGGGCGGCAGCGCCGGCGGCCTGCTGGTGGCGGCGGCCCTCAACCAGGCACCGACCCGCTTCGCCGGGGCCGTGCTGCAGGTGCCCTTCGTCGATCTCATCGGCACCATGAGCGATCCCGAACTGCCGCTCACCCGCCAGGAGTACGCCGAGTGGGGCAACCCGGCCATTGCCGCCGATTACGCCGCCATGCGCCGCCTGAGCCCTTACGACAACCTACATGCGGCCCCCTATCCCCCCGTCTATGTGACGGCCGGGCTGTACGACAGTCAGGTGCCCTACTGGGAGCCGCTCAAGTGGGTGGCCCGCCTGCGGGAACACAGCACGGGAGCGGGCCCCTATCTGCTCAGCACGGCCCTCGACGGCGGCCACCGCACCAGCCCGGGCAACGCGCGCCAGCAGGCGGCCCGCGAGTACGCCTTCCTGCTCACCCTGGCGGGAGTCGGCCGGTGATCCCTTTTCTCATTTTTGTGTTGGAGTAAACCATGAAACCCTCTTCCCTGGCCCTCTGGCTGGCGACAACCCTGCTCTCCCAGCCGCTGCTGGCGGCCGAGTTGCAGTTTGTCGATGAGCAACCGCTGACCACCACGCCGAAGCAGTGGCTCGAGCAGCGTCTTGGCGTGAGCCTGGCCCCCGACTACGAGCGGGCCAGCCTGCTCGGCCATCACTACAGCTTCCGCCAGCTGGTCAACGGCCTGCCGGTGGCCACCATTCAGGCCGCCGTCAGCGTCGATCAAACAGGCAAGCCCTGGCGCATCTATCACAACAGCCGGCCGCTGCAGAGCCACGAACCCGGCTGCGACGCCGCCGGCAATCTGGATCCCTTGCTGGAGCAGCTGCGCGATGGCGGCAGCGACATCGACACCCTTGGTCCGGTCGAAGCCTGGTACTGGCGCGACGGTGACACCCTGGTGCCGGCCCTGCGCCAACGGGTGCGCGAGCATCAGGCGGGCAACGCCAAGGCCAGCTATGTGCAGCTCTTCGCCAGCTGTGACGGCAGCCGCGAGCTCGGTCGCTGGATGGATGCCGCCACCACCCAGGCCAGCCGCGTCGCCGACGCCGGCGACACCCAGCTGGAGGCTCGGGTATTCGATCCGGATCCCCGTACCCAGCTGCGCGATGCCAGCCTGGTCTGGCACGAAGCCCTGCAACTGGCGGACGCCGCCTATCAGGACAAGGTGCCGCTGCCGGTCACTCTGGCGGGTGGACGCTATCTGCTGAGCGGCCCCCACGCCCGGGTGGTGGATGCCATGGAGCCGGACACCGCCCCCTTCAGCGCCGACAACCCGCAGGCGTTTCGTCTCACCCGCGATGATCGCGGCTTTGCCGACATCAACGCCTACTACCACCTGGATCTGGCCCAGCGCCACCTCAAGCGCCTCGGCTTTGTCGATCTCATTCCGGGGGCGCTCGACATCGACACCGAGGCCGGCTATCAGGACAACTCCCTCTACGATCCGTTCGAGCGCCGGCTGGAGCTGGGTCGCAGCGGCGTGCCCGATGCCGAGGATCCCATGGTCATCTGGCACGAGTTCGGCCATGCGGTGCAGCATCACATAGTGCCGGATCTCGGGGACGAGGCTGACTGGGGCGCCATCGGCGAAGGCTTTAGCGACTACCTGGCCGCCAGCCACCGCCAGCGCAGCGAAGCCGGCCGCCAGTTCGAACCCGCCATGGTGTTCAACTGGGATGCCCGCTTCACCGACCGCACCCCACGTCAGCTGGACGATCTGCGCGCCCGCTACCACCCGGATTACAACTACCCGGCCCACCGCACCATCAACGGCAGCAATGGCGACCAGCTGTGGGGCACCCCGCTGTTCCAGGCGCTGCTGGCCGCGGTCGCCGAGCAGGGCGAAGGGGCGCGGGACGAGTTTGATCGCCTGATCATCGAGTCCCACTTCGGTCTCGGCCCGGCCATCCGCATGCCGCAACTGGCCCGCATCACGGTGGATACCGCCGCCCGGCTCTACCCGGCGCGCCCTTATGCCAGGCTGCTGGAGCAGGCGTTTCGCCAGCATGGCCTGTTGCAGGCTCCGGTCAATGTGGGCCTCAGTGATGGCAGCGTCATCGAGCTGGGGCAGCGCCAGTCGGTGCAGCTGACCCTCACCAACCAGGGCAAGGCGCCGGTCACCCTCAATGAGCTGGCTCTCACCCTGCCAACCGGGTTGCAGGCCGATCCTTACAGCTGGCAACCGGCGACCCTCGCGGCGGGTGCCAGCATGACCACCACCCTGCGCCTGCTGGCCCAGAGCCCGCTCGCCTGTGGCGACGAGGTAGCGCTGCCGGTCAGCCTCGCCATGAGCGGCACCAGCCCGACCGAGCGCCAGTGGCAGCAGTCGCTGACCCTGCCCATCGGCGCCCCCATCGTCAGCCGTGCCAGCGGCCAGCCGCTCACCTTGAGCGATGCCATTAGCGACGAGGTGCGTGGCCTCAGTGAAACCAGCCTGCTGATAGAGAACAGCGAGGCCAGGGTGAGCGACCGGCTGCAACTGAACCTGGATCTGCAACACCCGGCGCTCGATGAGCTGGAGATCTGGCTCAACTCCCCCTCCGGCACCCGCATCCAGATCTGGAACAAGGGCTACAGCCCATTGCCGCGCCTCAAGGGGGTGTTCCCCACCGAGCTGCTGCCCCTGCAGCCCTTCAGCGCGCTGGAAGGGGAGCCGCTGGCCGGCCGCTGGACCCTGGAGATAGTGGACAGCAAGCCCGGCAATCGGGGCCGCATCAACGGCTGGAGCATCAGCCAGCGCACCGGCGCCCAGTGCAGCAAGCCGGTCACTCCGCCTGATGACGGCATCATCCACTTCCAGGTGGACGACGGCAGCGGCGGCGGGTCAGCCAACCTGCTCTGGTTGCTGCCGCTGACGCTCTGGCGCCGCCTGCGCCAGCGCACCTGAATCCACCCCATCCCATATATAAGAAGAGGGGGCCAAGGCCCCCTTGCCCAAGGACAAGAGATGACACCACATTACTCCCGCCTGGCCTGCCTGCTGGCCCCCCTGCTCACCGCCTGTGGCGGTGGCGGCTCGGACGAGGCGCCGCTGGCGGCCCCCGACTACAGCCTGACCGTGACCCTGCCCGAAGCCGGCACCCTCTGCGTCAACCTCAACCAGAATGCATCTTGTGATGCGGGGGAGCCCAGTGTCAGCGGCGCGGCCGGTACTCACCGGTTGAGCGGCAGCGCCCCGGCGCTGTTGACCAGTACCTTGCTGTTTTTACCAAGCAACCCGGCCGCCCCCGTGCTGCTGCACCCCGCCGCCCGGCTCGACGGCCAGCATCTGACCCCCAGCCCGCTCAGCACCCTGCTGCAATACCGCATCGCCGAGGGGCAGCCCCCGAGGCAAGCCCTCGACCAGCTGCTGAGTGCGCTGGCGCCGCTGCAACCGGACCAGGATCTGGCCGCCCTCTCCCGGCTGAGCGACTTCAACCTGGCGCTGGGCCAGCTGCTGCAGGCAGTCGTCGAGACCGATCTGAAGGCGCAGGAGGGCTTCTCGACCGCCACCCTGCATATGCTGGTGTGGCCTGCCATCGGCAGCCTGCTGCCCGAGCTGGCCAGCCACTTTGCCCTGCACGGCGAGCTGGCCAGCCAGCAGGAGCACGTCAGCGCCCGGCTGCTGCAACAGCACTCCCATCCACTGATCACCGGCAGTGGCGTCACCACCTACACGGACGGGGTCGATTACCTGCTCACCCAGGAGCCCGCCGATCACCCGGGGCAGGAGGCCAGCCTCAACAAGGCGCCGCTGCACTATCGCAAGCTGGATGGCAAGGGCCAGCCGCTGGCTGATGACGCCCCCGTCTGGGAGTGCGTGGAAGATCTCAACACCGGCCTGGTCTGGGAGAAGAAGCTCGATGATCCCGCCAGCCCGCGCGATCTGCACCGTACCTTCGCCTGGGAGCTTGGCGACTATCACCCCACCCAGCAAGAACTGGACTACGCCTGCCCGGATGGCGAAGCCATCTGCACCACGGAGCAGTACCGCCAGTGGCTCAACGCCCAGCAGTTGTGCGGCATTACCAGCTGGCGCATGCCCCACTCGCGCGAGCTGATGAGCCTGCAGCACTACGGCTCCCTCGCCCGCCAGGACGACCAGCCGGTGAGCATGGACGTGCGCTACTTCCCCGATGTCGGCACCACCAGCAAGGATTTCAGCGGCTACTACTGGAGCCAGACCCTGACCCCCTCGCGCCGGCTGGAGAGCGCCCCCATCAGCGCCATTGCCCACATCTTCCTTGGCGATGACGCCGGCACCGACTACGCCACCACAGTTCAAAACAGCGATGATGCCAACGGTCTGCAATTGCGACTGGTGGCGGAGGTAACCCGATGAACCGCTTGATGTTGACCCTGCTGCTGACCCTTGGCAGCCCCCTCGCCCTGGCCACCGCCATCTGTGATGACAACATGCCCAGAACCAGCCCCACCGCCCGCTTCATCGACCGCGGCAACGGCACCGTCACGGATAGATCCACCGGCCTGACCTGGATGCGCTGCCAGCTCGGCCAGACCTGGCGCAACCAGAGCTGTCAAGGCGAACCGACCCGGCTTTACTGGCAGCAGGCCCTGCTGACCGCCGAGCGGATCCGCACCGAGCCGAGCCATGCCCTCTACAACTTCGGCGGCCACGGCGGCTGGCGCCTGCCCACCATCAAGGAGCTGGCCAGCGTGCTGGAGTCCGCCTGCTACAAGCCGGCGCTCAACGAAACCATCTTCCCCCGCGCCATGGCCGGTGAAGGAAAAGAGGTGAACGACGGCTACGTCTATCTCTGGTCCTCGACCCCGGTACCGGCCAGCAAGGGGGTCGCCTATCTGGATATCACCAGCGGCGCCGTCGGCATGCGGGCGCCCGGCGCCTGGGCCAAGCAGGTGTTGCTGGTGCGCTGATGAAGCCGGGTGGCCAGGGGATCCCGATGAGCACAGGATCCCGGCTGGCCACCCGCGTTTGGCACCCGGCCTGTCGCTTAGCCTCTCTTCCGTCCTGTCAGAAAATAGCCAGAACACGTCATTGTGTGCCGGATCTGCGTCATTTTACGCAGTTTTTACGTAGCAGATCGCTGGCATGAAACGGGCAGAGCGGTTAGTCTAGCGGCGTTGAACCAACCCCATGAGGTACAGATGAAAACCGTATTGCGTTTTAGCCTGCTGGGCGCCTTGTTGCTGGGCGGCCATGCCTTCGCCGCCGAACCGAAAAAATTTGATATCAGCATGTTCCCGGCCGCCGAAGTGAACCAGGAACGTGTGGTGATCCGCCTGCCGGAAGTCGAGAACGAAGCCGACATGATGGTCGAGCTGCAGGTCGGCAAGAAAATGATGGTCGATTGCAATGTGCCGCGCTTTGCCGGCAACCTGGAACAGCACAGTGTCAAAGGCTGGGGCTACAACTACCTGATGCTCGGCAAGGTGTCCGATCCCATCAGCACCCTGATGGCCTGCCCGGATGGCCAGAAGAAAGAGACCTTCGTCCAGATCTACGGTCAGGGCTTCTTCGTGAACTACAACTCCAAGCTGCCGTTCGTGCTCTACGTACCGCAGGAGTATGAAGTGCGCTACCGTCTGTGGCGTGCCGACACCCTGGCTCAGCCAGCCATGATAGAGTGAGTCTCCATCGAGACCAAACCTCCCGCTTTGGTTCATGAATACAACAAAATAGAGCGCCGAATGGCGCTTTATTTTTAGCCAAATGTCGTCTGACCAGAGCTTCGAACCTTTACAGAACCTGACATAACTCCGCTTTTTTTCTCACTTTTTTGCTCTTCCCCCCGGCTCAGACCCACTGGATCATGGCGAAACCGCTTTCGATTAAAGATATTTATCCATATAGTGAAAAAATTGATTTTGCACTCTGCGACGGCCTGATGATACTTGCCCGCAAAGGTCAAACTAACCAGAAAAAGAGCACTATGAGCTTCGAATCAGACAAGCGTTTCAACGACTTCAAACATTTTCCCCGTGGCCTGCGTCGCAGTGGCGAATTCACTGTGGCCGAAGCGGACAGTCTGGAAAAATACGGCACCGCCATGCTCGCGCTCTATCAGGGCAACCTGGCGCCGCGCGATGACGTAGAAAGCGCCTTTATCGAACAGGTCAAATCCGGCGCCGCCGGCAGCAACCCCCACGCCAAGGTGTGGTTCAAGTATCTGAAGGTGATCGGTCCCAAGCGCGTGCACCGGCTGTGCACCGTCGCCGGCGGTGCCAACGAGGAAACCGGTGGTGGCGGCTTTGAAGGTGGCAGCGGTGGTGGCAGCGACGAGTCCATCGATTAATGGATACCGAACTGCTTCGGACGTTTATCGAGGTCAGCAAGACCCGGCACTTCGGCCGGGCAGCTGAAAATCTCTACCTGACCCAGTCGGCGGTGAGCTTTCGGATCCGCCAGCTCGAACAGCAACTCGGGGTCAGTCTGTTTGCCCGCCATCGCAACAACATCCGCCTGACCGCCTCCGGTGAGCGTCTGCTGCCCTACGCAGACGCCATCTTGCATACCCTGGGCCGCGCCAAGCAGGATGTGGCCCTCTCCCCCGGTTTCAGCCAGCAGCTCGCCATCGGCGCCCCCGCGGTGTTCTGGGAGCTCGATTTCAATGACTGGCTCAACCATGTGTATGCTCTGGCCCCTGGCCTCGCGGTGCGGCTCGAAACCGCCTCCCGCGAGCACCTGTGCCGCCAGCTGCTGGAGCGCTCCCTCGATCTCGCCCTGCTCTCCGAGCCGACCAAGATCGACGAGATTGCCCTGCACCCCATCGGCGAGCTGGTGTTCGAGCTGGTGAGCCGGGATGCCGCCGCAAACGCCGACAGCCTGATGCAGATGCCACACATTCATCTGGATTGGGGCACCAGCTTCGAACCCCAGCCCAGCCGGCTGCAGAGCCTGCAAAAGACCCCGGTGCTGCACTCGAGCTCCGCCAACATGGCGCTGCAGTTCGTGCTGGCCAACGGTGGCGCCGCCTACTTGCCAAGGCGCATGGTGAGCCCCTTCCTCGAACAGGGTCGCCTGCACCTGGTGGAAGGCGCCCAGGCCTTGAGTCGTCCGCTCTACCTCGCCTATCTGGAAAAATCCGATCGCCGGGAGCTGATCGATCAGTTGCTGACCCTGCCGCTGGGCTGGGATGGCGCCGATCTGCGCTTGCCGCAGCCAGAATAAAAGCGCTGCAGCGCGCAAGCGGGAGTGCAAAAGCAAAAGGGGCCGACAGGCCCCTTTTGCTTTTCGTTATCGTCAGCCGTGATGACGACGATCGTTGGCCTGGGCCAGCAGGGTACGGCTTTCGCGCAGGAACTCGTCTGCCCGCTCGCCGAAGAAGCCGGAGACCTGGCTGAAGGCCTCGATGAAGCCCTCCCGATCCCCCCGCTCCAGCAGACCCAGCGCCTCGCCGAAGTTCTGGTAGTAGCGGCGGATCATCGCCAGATTCTGCGGCGACGACAGTATGATGTCGGCGTAGAGGTGGGGATCCTGGGCGAACAGCCGTCCCACCATGGCTAGCTCCAGCCGGTAGATGGGGGAGCTCAACGCCAGCAGGCGATCGATGTTGGCCTGCTCGCGGGAGAGGTGCCAGCCGTAGGCGAAGGTAGCGAAGTGGCGCAGCGCCTGGATAAAGGTCATCGCCTCGTCGTGGGCCTTGGCCTCCACCTGCTGCAAACGCGCCCCCCAGATGGTCATCTGTTCCAGCAACCACTGGCTGGCGGCGGGCTCGCGCCCCTGACAACAGACGATCACCTGCTTGGCGAGGCTCGCCACATCCGGCCCGAACATGGGGTGCAGCCCCAGCACCGGCCCCTGGTGTACCGCCAGCATATGGGCAAGCGGTTCACTCTTGACACTGGTCACGTCCACCAGCAGGCAGTCCGCCGGCAGGTTGCCGAGCCGGTCGATCACCTCGCAGGTAACATCGATGGGCACCGCCACCATCACCAACCCGGCCCCGTGCAGGATCTCGTCGGCGCGCGGCCAGTCGGTCTGACCCAAGGTCTCGACCCGGTAGCCCGAGAGGCTGAAGAGGTTGCCGAACAGGCGGCCAAGTTGCCCCTCACCACCGATGATCACCACCTTGCCGAGCTCAGGCTTCATGCACTTGAAGTGGTGCTCCTTGTCGCTGGCGGACTCCAGAATATAGGATTCGCGCATCACCCGGCGCAGCACATCCTCGATAAGGTCCCCCGGCACCCCCAGTGCCTCGGCCTCGGCGCGGCGGCGGGCCAGCATGCTCGCCTCCCGATCCGGTGCATAGATGGGCAGGCCGTGCCGGCTCTTCACTTCCCCCACTTCCCCCACCAGGGCGAGACGGGCAGCCAGCAGATCAATCAGCTGCTTGTCCACCGCATCGATTTTGTCCCTGAGGGCATTCAACTCTTCAGCCATATCCGGTCCCTACGGCGCCGCCCGCAGCGACGCCCTGTGATTCAAGAGGCAACGAGGTGTCACCGCCTCGGCCGGTGACACCTCGATTGTTCAATCAGTGCTGACAAGATACCACGGCTTATGCCTTGGTTCTGGCCAAAAGTGGTGCCGCCAGCTGGCTGTGGCAGCGGGCCAGCAGCGCATCCGTGGTCTCCCAGTCGATGCAGGCATCGGTGATGGAGACACCGTAGCGCATTTCGCACTTGGGCTGCTCGCTGGACTGATTGCCTTCGAACAGGTTGGATTCGAGCATCACCCCGATGATGGAGCGGTTGCCCTCCTGGATCTGGTGGATCACGTTGTCCGCCACCTTGGGCTGCAGGCGGTGATCCTTGCTGGAGTTGCCGTGGCTGCAATCCACCACCAGACCGGGCAGCAGGCCCGCCTTTTCCAGCGCCTCTTCCGCCAGCGACACATTGACCGAGTCGTAGTTCGGGTGCTTGCCGCCACGCAGGATCACATGACCATCCGGGTTGCCCTGGGTCTGCAGCAGCGCGACCTGACCCTGCTGGTTGATCCCCATGAAGGCGTGGGGGCTGGAGGCCGCCTGCAGCGCATTGATGGCAGTGCCCAGGTTGCCGTCGGTGCCGTTCTTGAAGCCGACCGGCATGGAGAGGCCGGAGGCCATCTCCCTGTGGGTCTGGGATTCGGTGGTGCGGGCTCCGATGGCCGACCAGGAGAAGAGCTCCGCCAGGTACTGCGGGCTGATGGGGTCGAGCGCCTCGGTGGCCAGCGGCAGTTCCAGCTCGGCCAGCCAGCAGAGCAGCTCGCGGGCACGGTGCAGCCCCAGCTCCACGTCGAAGGTGCCGTCCAGGTTCGGATCGTTGATAAAGCCCTTCCAGCCGACCGTGGTGCGCGGCTTCTCAAAGTAGACCCGCATGACAATGTAGAGAGAGTCCTGATAGGCATCATGCAGCGCTTTGAGTCTGGTTGCGTACTCTTTGGCGGCGTCCATGTCGTGGATGGAGCAGGGACCACAGATCACCAGCAAGCGGTGATCGCGACGGTGGATGATGTCGGCGATGGTATTGCGGGCCCCTTGCACGAATGCCAGCGCGCGATCGGAGATGGGCAGTTTCTCCTTGAGCTGGGCAGGCGTGATCATCACTTGTTCGGACTGGATATGGATGTTGTTCAGGGGATCTCTTTGCATGTTCTCATTCTCTCTACTGTTTTAAGCCAATCGCACCGACTGTTCACTTTTATTTACACAAGTCAGCGCTTTGTTACGCAACCGCCCTCACCTTACCAATTAAAAACAAACAATCAAGTGAAACCAGTGGATTTATTCGCTGACAGATGGATAAACGACCACGAAAGAGAGCCTTTTGGCCAGAAAGTAGTGCTCCGCGCATGCTCCACACATCAAAATCGTAAACATATCATTACACTCATTCTGTCTTCCCTTGCCAACCGACATAAAAAAGCGGGGCACCTGGCCCCGCTTGCATTCCCGTGTTGCTCTTCTTTTATTATTTGCCGTGAGCCTTGATCACCTCGACCGCCTTGTCGGGGAAGTCGCTGAATACCCCGTCCACATCGGCCTGATAGAGGAAGATGTTGAGCAGGTCGGTGAAGTCTTTCGCATAGGCCGGGATCTGGCCCTCATCCTGACGGAAGGTATAAGGATGCACTTTGAGGCCAGCCGCGTGTGCCTCTTTCACCATGCCGGTGAAGGTCGGTTTGCCCAAGGTACCCGGCTCCGGCACTATCATCGGCTTCCAGGGGCCGATCCCCTCGGCATAGCCGGCAATCTCCTTCATGGCGCCCGGCTTGAACATCCAGTCATAGCTGTAGGGGGTCGCCTTGCCCTTGGCGTCATAGACCATGGTCTCGTTCCAGTCAGTCTCGGCCATCAGTTGCACCAACTTCAAGTCCATGCCCATGGCGGGCATCAGTTCGCTGTTGATGCGCTTGAGCTCGTTGGTATCGAAACACTGCAGATAGACCTTGTCGTTCTTGCTGGTGTAGCCGTACTCCTTCAACACCTTGAGTACCGCCTTGGAGATATCCTTGCCCTCGTGGCGGAACAGCCAGGGGGCTTTTATCTCCGGGTAGATACCGATGTTCTTGCCGGTGCTCTTGTTGAGCCCCTGGATCATCTCGATCTCTTCCTGGAAGGTATGGATCTTGAAGTTCGACTTCCACAGCGGGAAGCGGGCCGGGTAGACCGGCACCTGCTTGCCGTCCACCAGCAGGAACGGCTCGGTCATGCGCAGAGAGCGCACCTCGTCCAGGGTGAAATCCACCACATAGTAGCGACCATCCGGGCGGGCCCGGCCGGGGAAGCGCTCGGCCACATCGGTGATGCCATCGAGGAAGTGATCGTGCATCACCACCAGCTGGTCATCCTTGGTCATCACCAGATCCTGCTCCAGATAGTCGGCCCCCATGCCATAGGCCAATGCCTTGGACTCCAGGGTGTGCTCGGGCAGGTAGCCGGAGGCCCCCCGGTGAGCGATCACTATCTTGCCTTCATCGGCCGCCAGTGCGGGCAATGCCAGGGCGGCCCCCAGACCAAGGGCAAGCAGGGAGAGAGTGTGTTTTTTCATGCGCGGTGCTCTTTGTTATTGTTTATGGGATGTAGGTTATTGTTATAACAGAGGTTTATTGCATTTTTACGGCGGGCGGCCAGGGCCGCCCACCGGGGGTGATCAGCAGGCTTCGGGCAGGGCGTGGTGGTGTTCGCTGAGCCAGGCAGCCAGTTGCTGTTGCTCGGCTTCGGAGAGTCGCAGCCCCAGCTTGCTGCGGCGCCACAAAATGTCTTCCAAGCTGCAGGCCCACTCCCGCTCGATAAGGTAGCGCACCTCAGATTCGTATAGTCCGGCACCAAAGTGCTGGCCACGCTCCTGGTGCAGCCAGAGGCGGGCATGGGCGCCATAGGCCTCGGCAATGCGCAGGGCACTGCGATCATCGAGCCAGTCGAATTCCAGCGCAAAGGCACGCGCCAGCTCGCGAACCGAGCAGTCGAACTCGCCACCGGGCAGCCGGCTGTTGGCGGTCCAGTCATCCCCCATCTGGCTGAACCAGGGCTTGAGCTTGTTGCAGGCAGCCTGGGCCAGCTTGCGGTAAGTGGTGAGCTTGCCACCAAACACCGACAAGAGCGGCGCACCATCGGATTCGCCGGACAGTTCGAGGGTGTAGTCGCGGGTCACCGCCTGCGGCGAGTCGGACTCGTCATCGCACAGCGGGCGCACCCCGGCATAGGTCCAGATCACGTCTTTGGGGGCGATCTGACGGGTGAAGTGGGCGTTGACCACCTTGCACAGGTAGTTGATCTCGGCGTCGCTGATCTTCGCTTCGCGCGGGCTGCCCTTGTGCTCCACGTCCGTGGTGCCGATCAGCGAGTAGTCCTGCTGATAAGGGATGACGAAGACGATGCGGTTGTCCTCGTTTTGCAGGATGTAGGCCTCTTCGCGCTCATGGATGCGCGGCACTATCATGTGGCTGCCCTTGATGAGGCGAATGCCGCGCGGAGATTTCTCGTGCAGGCTCTCGTCATAGAAGGTCTTGACCCAGGGGCCGGCCGCATTGACCAGACCGCGGCAGGTGACGTTGAACTGCTCGCCCCCTTCCCGCTCCAGCGTCAGGGTCCAGTGTTTGGAGCCGCGCACCGCCTTCACGCAGCGAGTGCGGGTCTGCACGTCGGCGCCCTTGTCGCGCGCCATCATGGCATTGAGCACCACCAAGCGGGCATCGTCGACCCAGGCGTCGGAATACTCGAACCCCTTGCTGATGCCGGCGGTGAGGCCATCCTGCGGCAGGAAGCGCACGCCGCAGCTGCCCTTGAGCTTGTCGCGCTTGGCCAGGTTGTCATAGAGGAACAGGCCAGCGCGGATCATCCAGGCCGGGCGCAGGTGCGGACGATGGGGTAGCCGGAAACGCATGGGACGGGCGATGTGAGGGGCCATGCCGAGCAGCACCTCCCGCTCCGCCAGCGCCTCTTTCACCAGCCGGAATTCGTAGTGTTCGAGATAGCGCAGACCGCCGTGGATCAGCTTGCTGGAGTTGGAAGAGGTGGCAGAGGCGAGATCGCGTGCCTCGAACAGGGCAACCTTCAGACCCCGCCCCGCTGCATCAGCCGCAATGCCTACCCCGTTGATGCCGCCGCCGACGACGACCAGATCATAATGTTCGCTCATGTTCACCTACTTTCTTATTTTGACCTTGCGAAACCGTCGCAATGTTTGATTTCGCTCATATTAGAGCATGAAAAAATGATAAACGAACATTTTATGGAGAAAATGTGATCGCGATTGTTTTGGCAATGCTAAAAATGCTGCCGGTCGGTAATAAAGAGACGCAGTCTGGGGAAAACGGGGGCAAGGCTGTGAGCGAGATCGCGCTTTTGGGGACATCAACACGACATTGGCGGTGGGATGAGGGCGGGCAGAAACGCGGGAAGGCTGAAAACGAAGCGGCCGCCCGATGGCGGCCTGGTGCTGGAACGGGTTAACGGCAACTCAGCAGATGTGGCACTCGATCTGATGTTGGGACATCAACCGCATCAGCTTCTCCGGCGGCTCCTGATCGGTGAACAGGGCGTGGATCTGACTGAGGTTACCGAGGTTGACCATGGCGTTGCGGCCGAACTTGGTATGGTCGGCGGCCAGGAACACCTGGCGGGAGTGGGCGATGATGGCCTGGGCAATCTTCACCTCGTGGTAGTCGAAGTCGAGCAATGAGCCGTCGCTGTCGATGCCCGAGATGCCGATGACGCCGTAGTCCATGCGAAACTGGCCGATGAAGTCGCGGGTCGCCTCCCCGACGATGCCGCCATCCCGGTTGCGAATTTCGCCGCCGGCGATGATGACGGTGAAGTCATCCTTGGCGGTGAGGATGCTGGCCACGTTGAGGTTGTTGGTGACGATGCGCAGCTCGCGGTGATCGAGCAGGGCGCGGGCGATGGCTTCGGTGGTGGTGCCGATGTCGATAAAGAGCGACGAGCCGTCGGGAATATTGGCGGCCACTTCACGGGCGATACGCTCTTTCTCCTTGAGCTGCATCACCTTGCGGGCACTGTAGGCGGTGTTGACGGTACTCGAATGCAGGGAGGCCCCGCCATGGTGGCGCCGGATCTTGTTCTGCTCGGCGAGATCGTTGAGATCCCGACGAATGGTCTGGGGGCTGACGTCAAAGTGGGTCACCAGATCCTCGGTCGAGACAAAGCCCTGCCGCGTCAGGACGTCCAGGATCTCCAGATGTCGTTGGGTTTGCTTCACGCTTGAACTCCGATGATGAGACGAAAAAAGGCCCCGGCAGATGCGGGGCCTTGGGGAGTTTACCTGATCCCTTTTCCAATCGATAAGGGCAGGATCACGTTTTATGCCTTATGGGCAGCCGCTTTGGCGGCAATCGACTGGTTCTCGTGCTTGAGGGTCATCGCCAACAGGATGATGGAGAGCACGCAGGAGGCGGTCAGCACCATGAAGCCGCCATCCCAGCCGAAGTGGTCGACGGTGTAGCCCAGCATGGCGTTGGCCGCGACCGCACCGCCCAGATAACCGAACAGACCGGTGAAGCCTGCCGCAGTACCGGCCGCCTTCTTCGGCGCCAGCTCCAGGGCATAGAGGCCGATCAGCATGACGGGGCCGTAGATCAGGAAGCCGATGGCCACCAGCGCCATCATGTCGACGGTCGGGTTGCCGGCCGGGTTGAACCAGTAGACCAGCACGGCCAGGGTCACCAACACCATGAACAGGATGCCGGCCGGCGCACGGCGGCCCTGGAACATCTTGTCAGAGATCCAGCCGCACAGCAGGGTGCCCGGAATACCCGCCCACTCGTACAGGAAGTACGCCCAGGAGGAGTTGTCGACGCTGAAATCCTTGGCCTCTTTCAGGTAGGTCGGCGCCCAGTCCAGCACACCGTA
The DNA here is from genome assembly GCF_027707985.1 of Aeromonas sp. QDB03. Classification (NCBI taxonomy): domain Bacteria; kingdom Pseudomonadati; phylum Pseudomonadota; class Gammaproteobacteria; order Aeromonadales; family Aeromonadaceae; genus Aeromonas; species Aeromonas sp. QDB03. The sequence goes on from NZ_JAPCJG010000002.1 coordinate 227,009, forward strand.
ACGGATGAGGTAAACGAAGGCGTTGGCAATGGCGATATACCACAGCAGCTTGTTGTGCAGCACGTACTTGACGAAGATCTCCTTGGCGGAAAACTCCTGCTCGTGGCTTTCGTTGTAGTCCTTCGGATAGTCGTTCTTGTGCTCTTCGATGGGAGGCAGGCCGACCGATTGCGGGGTGTCACGCATCACGAAGAAGGCGATCACCGCGATGGCGGCGGCGGCGGCAGCCGGCACATAGAAGGCACTGCGCCAGTCGTTGAACCAGCCCATCCCCAGAATGAACAGCGGGCCTATCATGCCGCCACCCACGTTGTGGGCCACGTTCCAGACCGCGACCACTTCGCCGCGCTCTTTCTGTGACCACCAGTGCACCATGGTGCGACCGCAGGGCGGCCAGCCCATGCCCTGTGCCCAGCCGTTCAGGAACAACAGCACGAACATGATGGCGATGCTGGAGGTGGCCCAGTGCATGGTCCCCATCATGAACATGATGCCGGCCGACAGCAGCAGACCGGCGGAGAGGAAGTAGCGGGCGTTGGAGCGGTCCGACACGTTCCCCATCAGGAACTTGGAGAGACCGTAGGCGATGGAGACGCCAGACAGCGCCAGACCCAGATCGCCGCGGGAGAAGCCCTGCTCGATCAGATAGGGCATCGCCAGACTGAAGTTTTTCCGTACCAGGTAGTAACCGGCATAACCGAAGAAGATCCCGAAAAACACCTGCCAACGCATGCGTTTGTAGAAGGGGTCGACCTTGTCGGCCGGGAGCCTGTCTATGTGTGGTGCAGGCCTGAAGAGACTAAGCATGTTCTGCTTCCTTATTGTTGTTGTGGGCGGTTGAGGGTGCCCTGTCCATACTGACCAATCAGATGAGTCCTGATTCGAAAGCGAGCCTATTGTGCTCATATGTGAACATTTAATCTGTGATGGAGGCTGAAATATTGCAGTTTTATTACAAAAGAAAGTGCCAAATGAGCAATCACTCATCAGCCGCAATCCCTTGTGTAGCAAGGCTTTTGGCTACCCACTAAGTGGTATAACCACTGTATCAACTTGCTTTCCGTCACATTTTCTTAGCAATGAGTGGGATCTTGTCCACATTTCCTGCGGGGAGGGTGTGGTGAATGGGCGATTTAGGTTTATTTTCTCTCTCGTCCGAGAACGAGCGTAAACGAGCATAACGTTTGCGTCAGCTCAAAAAACAAGAAGAAACGTTTTCGGACGCAATAATGGGAATGAAAAACAACAAAACGGAACATCAAACCTACTCTGGGTGGATATAAGGAATAACGGTATGAGCATACAAAGACCCAATACCCTGCTTGGCGAATGCATTGCCGAGTTTATCGGAACCGGCCTGCTGATCTTCTTCGGTGTCGGCTGCGTGGCCGCACTGGTGCTGGCAGGAGCCAACTTCGGGCAATGGGAAATTTCCATTACCTGGGGTCTGGGCGTCGCCATCGCCATCTATGTCACCGGCGGTATCTCCGGTGCCCACCTCAACCCGGCCGTGACCCTGGCGCTGATGACCTTCTGCGGGTTCGACAAGCGCAAAGTGGTGCCCTACATCATCGCCCAGGTTGCCGGCGCCTTCTGCTTCGCGGCGCTGGTCTACTTCCTCTATGGTAACCTTTTCACCCAGTGGGAAGTGACCCACAACGTGGTGCGCGGCAGCGTCGAGAGCCTCGGCAGCGCCGGCATCTTCTCTACCTACCCGAACGCCCTGCTCTCCAACATGCAGGCCTTCGCAGTCGAGATGGTGATCACCGCCGTGCTGATGCTGGGCATCATGGCACTGGGTGACAACAACAACGGTGCCCCCAAAGGCTTCGCCGCCGCCCTGCTGATCGGTATCCTGATCGCGGTGATCGGCGCCTCCCTTGGCCCGTTAACCGGCTTTGCCATGAACCCGGCCCGTGATTTCGGCCCCAAACTGTTCGCCTTCCTGGCCGGCTGGGGTGACGTAGCCATGACCGGTGGTCGTGACAACCCCTACTTCTGGGTTCCCATCCTCGGCCCCATCGTCGGTGCCCAGATCGGTACTGCCCTCTATGTAAAAGTGTTGGCTCCCTGTGTGCCGGGCAACCGCGTCGCCACCGAAGAAGCCGCCAAGCTGTCTAACAAAGAAGAGGCCGCCGCCTAAGAGCGGCCCTCCCCAACGTGTAACAACGTGGAAAATAAAAACGTGGAGAACATCATGTCTGCTGAAAAGAAATATGTCGTCGCTCTGGACCAGGGTACTACCTCTTCCCGTGCCATCGTGTTTGACCAGGACGCCAACATAGTCGGTACCTCCCAGCGCGAATTCACCCAGCACTACCCGAAAGCGGGCTGGGTAGAGCACGACCCGATGGAGATCTGGGCGACCCAGTCCTCCGTCTTCACCGAAGTGCTGGCCAAGACTGGCCTTCGCAGCGAAGAGATCGCCGCCATCGGCATCACCAACCAGCGTGAAACCACAGTGGTATGGGAAAAGGCCACCGGCAAGCCCATCTACAACGCCATCGTCTGGCAGTGCCGCCGCACCGCCGCCATCTGTGAAGAACTGAAAGCTCGCGGCCTGGAAGAGTACGTGCGTGAAAACACCGGCCTGGTGCTGGATGCCTACTTCTCCGGCACCAAGGTGAAGTGGATCCTCGACAACGTGGAAGGGGCCCGCGAGAAGGCGATGAACGGCGAGCTGCTGTTCGGCACCATCGACACCTGGCTGGTGTGGAAGATGACCAACGGCGAAGTGCACGTCACCGACCCGACCAACGCCTCCCGTACCATGCTCTATAACATCCGCGACCTGAAGTGGGATCAGCGCATGCTGGACGAGCTGGGCATCCCCATGTCCATGCTGCCGGAAGTGAAGCCCTCCTCCGAGGTCTATGGCTACACCACCCGTGGCGGCGGCTCCCGCATCCCCATCGCCGGTATCGCCGGTGACCAGCAGTCTGCCCTGTTCGGCCAGCTCTGCTTCGAGAAAGGGATGGCCAAGAACACCTACGGCACCGGCTGCTTCATGCTGATGAACACCGGCACCGAGCCGGTTCGCTCCAGCAACGGCCTGCTGACCACGGTCGCCATCGGCCCGAAAGGGGAAGTGAATTATGCCCTCGAGGGTGCGGTATTTATGGGTGGCGCCACCATCCAGTGGCTGCGTGACGAGCTGAAGATCATTCACGATGCCCGCGACACCGACTATTTCGCTTCCAAGGTTGGCGACACCAACGGCGTCTACCTGGTACCGGCCTTCGTCGGTCTGGGCGCCCCCTACTGGGATCCGTATGCTCGCGGCACCATGGTCGGCCTGACCCGCGGCGCCAACCGCAACCACATCATCCGTGCCGCGCTGGAATCCATCGCCTATCAAAGCCGCGATGTGCTGGATGCGATGCAGCAGGACTCCGGCATCAAGCTGGCCGCCCTCAAGGTCGACGGTGGCGCGGTAGCCAACGACTTCCTGATGCAGTTCCAGGCCGACATGATGCACACCCCGGTGGTGCGTCCGACCCGTATCGAGACCACCGCCATGGGCGCCGCCTTCCTGGCCGGCCTTGCCGTCGGCTTCTGGAAGAGCTCCGACGAGCTGGAAGACAAGTTCAGCGTGGACCGTGAGTTCATCCCACAGATGGACCGCGACGATCGCGCCAAGCGCTACAACGGCTGGAAGAAGGCGGTGGAACGTTCACGCCGCTGGGCAGAAGAGGAGTGATCGGGCAACCGACACAGCTCTGAGCTGAAAAATGTGAGAGGCCGACAGCGATGTCGGCCTCTCTTTTTTTAGCGCAGCCCCGATGATGACGCCCCCTATCCTCCCTCGGCAGGCACCCCAAGCACAGCGAGCCCCTTCTGCCGGGCAGCCCGGTCAGAGCGCGGGGCTACAGCATCTCGCTGCCGAGCTGCTCTTTGAGGAAATCGAGCCAGACCCGCAGCCGGATGTCGCGCTGGGCATCGGAGTAGAACACCGCATTGATGGGGCGCGAGGCACCGCTGTTGCTGCGGGCCAGCACCTCCACCAGCGCGCCGCTCATCCGATCCTGCCCGGTCATGAAATCCGACAGACAGACGATTCCCTGCCCCCGCAGCGCCAGCTGGCGCAGGGTCTCACCGCTGCTGGCGCGCAGGGTCGGGGTGATGGGAAAGCGATCCCCCTGCTCCTGGCTCAGCAGCGGCCAGTGGTTGAGGTGATCGGGGTGCAAAAAACCGAGCAGCTCGTGCCCACTCAGCAGATCCATCGGCTGGCGCGGGGTACCGCGCTCGCGCAAATAGTCGGGGGACGCCAGCAGCCGCAGCCGTGAGCGGCCCAGCGGCAGCGCCCGCAGGGAGGAGTCGGTCAGCTCGCCGATGCGAATGGCCATGTCCACCCGCCGCTCCATCAGGTTGATAAAGCCCTCGGAGCTGTGCAGTTGCAGCTCAATGGCGGGGTAGCTGCGGCGAAACTCGCCGATGATGGGCACCAGCCGGTGCAGGATAAAGGGGGTAGCAGCATCGACCCGCAATACCCCCTCCGGCTGCTCGCGGCGCATCAGCAGCAGCCCCTCCGCCTCGCTCATCTCGGTCAGGATTTTCACCGCCCGCTGATAGAACCAGCTCCCCTCCTCGGTCAGGCTGACCCGCCTCGTGGTACGGTTGAGCAGCACGGTGGAGAGCTTCTCTTCGAGGCGCTTGATGCCGCGGCTCACCACCGAGTTGTCCATGCCGAGGTTCTCCGCCGCCTGGCGAAAACTGCCCGCCTCCACCACCGCCACAAACAGGGTCAGTTCATCAGAATGGGTCTTCATTGCTGCAATCCAGACAAGAGTAATAGGCCTTTATAGGCGTATTGTCCTTGAGTTGGCAAGGGCGTATGGCGCAGCATTCTGTATTTCCACGGATAAATAACGTGATGACCAGCGCATACCAGGTTCGCCCTTTGCCGGTACAATGCGGCCAAAACGGCATCGTATGGCGCCACACCATAACAAGGACGACCTATGATATTCGACAACAGGCTGGCCGCCGCCCACAGGGAGCTGGCAGAGAAGGGCGTGCAGACGCTCAACTACAACCCGCCGATCACCTGGCTGCTGCGAAAGGCTGGGCTCACCATCAGGCCGCCCCACTACGAACGCTTTCTGGTCAATGTCCTTGCTCTGGGGCTGCCCACTGGCGCTATCTGGGGGGTGTTGATGTGGTTCTTCGGCTGGCAACATGAGGTAACACCAGCATTCGCCCTGCGCCAGAGTCTGCTGTTCGGCTTAGGGCTCGGCCTGCTGATGGCGACCTGGCTCTGGTTTCGTCGCAAGCAGCTCAAGCTGACCCCTTGGGACGCTTTGCCCCACTCCACGATCCGCACGCAAAAACGCTGGCAACCGAAATAATCACCGACAAGGAGATCCTTATGACCAAGGCCCATGAAAAACTGAACTATGTGGAGTTTGCGGCCAGGGATCTTGCCGCTACCAAGGCCTTCTTTCAGGCCGCTTTCGGCTGGCAATTTGCCGATTATGGCCCCGATTATTGCGCCTTCGAGGGAGAAGGGCTGGATGGCGGCTTCTATCGCGCCGATCTCTGCAGCCAGAGCGCACAAGGCGGCGCCCTACTGGTGTTCTACAGCGCCGATATTGAGGCGACCCAGAGCAAGGTAGCCGGCGCCGGGGGCACCATTGTTCGCCCCTTGTTCGATTTTCCCGGTGGCCGCCGCTTTCACTTTGTCGAGCCCAGCGGCAATGAGTTTGCGGTCTGGTCCGAACCGACCAATGCCTGATGACAAGGGGGCGCCCCGGCGCTCCCTGCTCCTTTTACCGCCCTGACTTCCTCACCACCACCTCGCCCCGGTCCCTTCATTGCTGCTCTTATCTCAATAGTGTTTTGCGACTGCGGCCCTGTTTCGGGCAAGTCACGGTGGGCATACTGACTCCCGTCTTAACGAGGAGGTTCAGATGTCATCCCCCGTGATTGTGATTGCCCAGCTTGAAGCCAAACCCGAATTTGCCACCCAGTTTCGTGCAGCCTTAGGCCCACTGATCGCCGCCACCTTGCAGGAGGCCGGCTGTCTGCGCTACCAGCTGCATCAGGATTTGGACAATCCTCACAGCTGGATGCTCTACGAGGTGTGGGAGAGCGAGGCTGCCCTTCGCGCCCATCAGGGCCAGCCCCACTTTACCGACTTTGTCGCCAAGGCCGAGCCCTGGTTTGCCGGCAGCACCATTCGCCGCTATCAGCCGCTGGACGCCTGATTTTCCGCGCCGCTGAGCGCCCTTTTGCCACCTATTTGAGGAACAACATGATGAAGATGCCCAACCTGGGTCTTGGAACCTTTCGCCTGACCGGCCAACCCCTGCGTGACTCCCTGCTGCAAGGGCTCGAGCTTGGCTACCGCCACATCGACACCGCCCAGATCTACGCCAACGAGGCCGAAGTGGGCCAGCTGATGAGCGAGAGCGGCGTGTCCCGCCAGGATATCTATCTGACCACCAAGGTGTGGACCAGCGAGTTCGGGCCGGGCAAGCTGATCCCGAGCCTGGAGGTGAGTCTGGAAAAGCTAGGCACCGACTATCTGGATCTGGCGCTGATCCACTGGCCCTCCCCCAAGGATGAGGTGCCGATGGCGGTCTATCTGGAGCAGCTGGTCGAGGCCAAAGCCCAGGGTCTGACCTGCGAGATCGGGGTCTCCAACTTCACCGTGGCCCAGCTTAAAGAAGCCATCGATATTCTGGGGCCGGGCGTCATCGCCCACCAGCAGGTGGAGATCCACCCGCTGCTGCAAAACCGCAAGGTGGTCGAATTCTGCCAGGCCCACGGCATCGCCATCACCGCCTATATGCCGCTCGCCTATGGCAAGGTGCTCACCGAGCCGCTGCTGATGGAGATCGGCAAGCGCCACGGCGTCTCGGCGGCCCAGGTGTCGCTGGCCTGGCTGCTGGCTCAGAATATGGCGGTGATCCCGAGCTCCACCAAGCGGGAAAATCTGGCCGCCAACCTTGCCGCGCTGAAGGTCACGCTCACTGCCGAGGAGATGGCCGCCATCGCTACCCTGGATCGCGGTGAGCGCTGCGCCAACCCGGATTTTGCGCCAGATTGGGACTAATAAGCAGGTTCAACTGGATTGTTCCCTCTCCCCATGGGAGAGGGCTAGGGTGAGGGTATAGCAGGCTACCCTAGGCTAGTTTTGCTGCATATACAGAATGCCCCCTCATCCCCGCCCCTTCTCCCGCCAGAGGAGAAGGGAGGCAATAACGATCCGGGATATTTATCCAACCCCTAGCGGGAGGCGTTGTGCCTCCCGCTTTTTTGTCTCCAACACCGCACCACGGCAGCCCGCGCAGCCCCCCCCAGAGCCTTCTCTCAACCCTTTACTTCTTACCTCTTTCCTCTTTGTCCCGGTTCGCTATGTACTGATTGCTGCCGTACACGTTATCTCCGCACCCACCTCGCACGCTACGACCTGTTCTTGCCGCGTTGCCTCAGCCACTCCTCCTTCCAAGGCACCATTGATGCTAATTTGGCAAAAGTAATTTGATGTCACCGTCATTTTTACCAACAAACGCCCTCGGCATACTGGCGCCATTCTCCCGTCGGGAGTCCCTATCCAAGGAGTTGTTATGCCACTGGCGTTATTTGCCCTTACCCTGAGTGCCTTTGCGATCGGCACCACCGAATTCGTGATCGTGGGGCTCATCCCCACCATCGCCGAACAGCTGAATGTCTCGCTCCCCTCTGCAGGTCTCTTGGTCAGCCTCTATGCCCTTGGCGTGGCCATCGGCGCTCCCGTGCTGACGGCGCTCACCGGCAAGGTGCCGCGCAAGTGGCTGCTGGTGGGGTTGATGGCGCTCTTCACCGCCGGCAACCTGCTGGCCTGGCAGGCCCCCGGTTACGAGAGCCTGATCGTGGCCCGCATCCTGACCGGGCTGGCGCACGGGGTCTTCTTCTCGGTGGGCAGCACCATCGCCACCGGCTTGGTGGCCAAGGAAAAAGCGGCCAGCGCCATCGCCATCATGTTCAGCGGCCTCACCATAGCGCTGGTGACCGGTGTACCGCTCGGTACCTGGATTGGTCAGGTCTTCGGCTGGCGCGAAACCTTTCTGGTAGTGAGCCTGCTGGGGCTGGTCGCCATGGTGGGCAGCCTGCTGCTGATCCCGAGCAACCTGCCCAAGGGGGCGGCCTCGACTATTCGCGAGCAGCTCTCGGTACTGACCAAAAAGCCGCTGCTGCTGGTCTACGCCAAGACGGCGCTCGGTTACGGCGGCGCCTTCACGGCGTTCACCTTCCTCGCCCCCATCCTGCAGCAGGTGAGCGGCTTTAGCGCCGGCGCGGTGAGCCTCATTCTGCTGGTGTACGGGGTATCGGTCGCCGTCGGCAATATCTGGGGTGGCAAGCTGGCCGACAAGATGGGCCCGCTGCCTGCGCTGAAGCTGCTGTTTGCCGGTCTCGCATTGGTGCTGCTGGTGCTCACCTTCACCGCGCCCCATCCGGTGCTGGCGGTACTGACCGTGCTGGTGTGGGGCGCCTTTGCCTTTGGCAACGTGCCGGGTCTGCAGGTACTGGTAGTGAAGCAGGCCGAGCAACACACCCCTAGGGCGGTGGACGTGGCATCGGGCCTCAATATCGCCGCCTTCAACGTCGGCATCGCACTGGGTTCCGTCGTCGGCGGCCTGGTGGTGGAACACCTGGGTCTGATGCACACCCCCTGGATCGGGGCACTGATCGTGCTGCTGGCCTACGGCCTCACCCATGTCAGCGAGCGGCAGGCCGCTCGGATGGCACCAGTCTGCCCCCAGTACTGAAGCCACCAACCTGCGGCAGGTCTTCCTTCTTCACAATAAAAACGAGCGGCTGATGCCGCTCGTCTCTCTTTCACGTTCTGTTCACTCTGTTTTTTGTTATGCAGCTTGCTGCCCAGCGTTGCCGGTCACGGCGCGCTTTAGCCAGTAATCGAGGCTGACATAGCGCCCGCCGCCGTACACCAGCAGCACCAGCAGCATCACGAAGTAGGTAGCAGCAAACTCCATCCCGTTGTTGAGCATCACAGGATCCCCAAGCTCGGTGATGTAGTTGTAACGACCGGGGAAGTTGGCGGCCAGCCACTCGATAAAGCCGTTGAGGCGCAATGTCGCCTCCATGCTGCCGGTAGCGATGGCATCCCAGCCATGCTTCCAGTGCACCATGGCGCTCGCCACGCTCATCAGGAAGATGGTAGGAATGGCCATGATACGGGTAAAGAGGCCAAGGGCGATGCAGATGCAGCCCAGCACCTCGGTGCCCGCTGCCAGAAAGGCGAGCAGGGTCGGGAACGGCAGGTTGAGCCCCCCTTCCGAGGCCGGCGCGCCAAACCAGGCAACGGTACCGGCAAAACCCATCACCTTGGAGTGGGCCCCCACATAGATGACCGGAATGAGGTAGAGGCGAATGGCCAGCAGAGCCAGAAAATCGAGCCGCTTGCACTGGGCGACTGCCCGCTCGTACCACGAAATCAGGGTGTTGTTCATGGGAATTCTCCTTGGTGTTTGCTAAATGAGGGCAAGGGGGTAGCGGGCTGGCGCTCACCCACAGGCAGCGTCAGCAGACCCAGCTGGTGAAAATGGCGCGCCCACTCGGCCAGATCAAAGTCGCTGCGAACCTGTTGCACTTGTTGCTGGAACGCGGCTTGGATGATCCCCTGCTGCGGTTGCAACAGCTGGATCAGTGCCACGTCCCATTCACGCAACCGCTGGGTCACCACCTGATGATCCGGACTGCGAAACAGGCCATAGAAGTGGTTGCTCTGCCTAGTCGGCACCACACCGCTGCGGCTAATGGCAAAGGGGAGCTCAAGCAGCTGCAGGGTGGGATTGAGCCGAAGTGGACTCTTCGCCGTCATATCCTCCCCCGGCACCGCTTGTGGTACCACCCCTTCGTCAATCTCGACACACAGGCAGGCCCACTCATACTCCAGCAGCGCCAGCCACTGCTTTGGCCAGTTGAGGGAGCCCTCGCCGTGGCGATGCTGCACATAGCGGACAAACTCGGTGGCAATATGGTGAAACTCGGGGGCATCGGCGCCGTGGTGGGCGACAAAGCCCTCCACCAGCTGCCATCTGTCCACCGGCTCCCAGTGGCCGTGGGTGAGTGGAAACACGCTCTCCAGCACCGACTCCACATTGGCGCGCACGCTGCGGGCATACTGGCTGGCGATGCCATCCTGCGGCAGCCGCACCCGGCTCGCCAGCCAGGCAGTCTGCTGCTGCATCCGCTGTGGGACCACTTTGGGCGCGGTGATCAGTGATAACCGCCTATCCATACCGCACCTCCCGCACCTGACTGTCGAGCGCCTCGCAACAGGCGCCATGCACCCGCGCCAACTCTGCCTCCAGCTCAGGCAACGGCGGCAGATGGTGATCCCGCTCCAGCAGCAGGGGGCGCAGGCCGTGGGTCTGCACCGTATAACGGGCCAGCGCCACCACCGCCTCGCACACCGGGCGACCATGCGTGTCGAGCAAGGTGCCGTCCGCCTCTTCCAGATGGCCAGCGATATGGAAGTAGCGGATCGCACTGCCCGGCAATCCGGCGATCATCCGCTTGGGGCAGTAGCCGTGATTGCGGCTGTTCACAAAAACGTTGTTGATATCGAGCAGCAGCTCGCAACCGCTGCGCGCCACCAGCTCGGCGAGAAAATCCTCCTCCGGCATCTCGTGCTCATAGCCGTGGTAGTAGGAGATATTCTCCAGCACCAGCGGGCGCGCCAGCGCCTCCTGCACCTGCTCGATCCGCGCTGCCAGATAAGGGATGTTCTCCCACTGGCGCGGCACCGGCAGCAGCTCGTAGAGATAGCCCTGCTGGTCGCGGGAAAAGCTCAGGTGCTCGCTGTAGATGTCGACACCGAACTCGTCCAGAAAGGTGCGGATCTGGCCAAGCAAAGTGCGATTGAGCGGCTGGCAATCGCCGAGCGAGAGGCTGAGGCCGTGGGCCACCAGCGGGTAACGCTCGGCCAGCTGATGCAGCTGCGCCCGCTTGGCGCCGCCGATGGCCATCCAGTTCTCCGGCGCCAGCTCGAGAAAGTCGATGCCGGGGCGGATGGGGCCGGAGCAGAGCGCATCCAGATGCTCCTGACGCAGCCCTATCCCCCGACTGCGGGAGCTTATTGGCCGCATACCCCCTCCGTCATCTTGCTGCCCTTGCGCGAGGTATCGCCATCGATCCCCTGTTCTGCCACGCCGCACTTGCCATCACGGGCACGCACCAGCCGACCCTGCGGATCGCTGTCTAAAGCCTGCTTTTCGAAGCGCTTCTCGGTGCCGCACTTGCCGGCCGCACACTTGCCGCCATGCTGTTCGCTCGGCGCCGCCTTCACCGGCGCCTCGCTCGGGGTGGCCGCCAGCGCCAGCCCGGGGGTCAGGGCGATCAGGCCGGTCATGGCGATGGAGAGAGTCAGTTTGCCGGTGCTCTTGTTGTTGCTTGCATTACTCATGGTTGGACTCCTTGACGGATGAGACGGGGTAGCTGGAGAGATCGCGGGCGGCCACCACCTGGCCGTGGAACTGCTGCTTGACGATGGCCATCGCCTCCTTCTTGTGATGAAGGCCGACCCCCATCCAGTGGTTCAGTACCAGCAGCCTGGGGTTCACCTCAGCGGCAATCCTGGCCACCACAGATGGCTTGGCATGGAGCGAGGCGGAAACCGGGTCGGCCCCTTCGTGGATGGCGAGCGGCATCACCAGGATGTCGGCCCCCTTGGCAAACGGCACAAAGGCCGGGTTGCTGCCGTTCTGATCCGCCGAAATGACGATGGTCCCCTCGGCGCTCTCGATGCGATAGGCCAGACAGGGCACATCTCCGTGGGGGATGCCAAGCGCCGTGATGGTCAAGCCGTCCTGCTGATAGACCTGATGGGGCTGGGGTGTCTGGTAGGGCACATCGTGCAATGTGATGGGGAAGAGGCCATCGCTGCCATCCTTGAAGCCGCTCAGGTAGGCATAGGCGCCCTTGTCCGGGTTGAACAGGGCGTCAAAGTAGCCGCTCATGCTGGGAAAGGCCGAGCCGGCTTGCGGCCCCGCCAAGTCGAGCGGATCGCTGCGCTTGAAGAAGTAGGCCCCCTTGAGCAGAGCCGGCAAATCGGTCACATGGTCGGTGTGAAAGTGGGTGATGCCGATGAAATCGACCTCCTCGAGCTTGGCGCCCGCCTGGCCGAAGCGCAGATAGACGCCGCCACCAGCATCGATCAGGATGCGCGATTTGCCTTTCCACCAGATCACCTCGCTCGAGGAGGCGCGCAGATCGTCGGAGATGGGGCCGCCGCTGCCGAGTACTTGCAGGGTGAATGCCTTGTCCAATGGCGTCAGTTGTACGGGCTCGGCCCAGGCCGGCGCGGTGGCAAGCGCGCAGCCGATGGCCAGCGTGACCGCTTTCAGTGTCTGTTTCATATCGGATTACCTGTCGGTTGGATGACAAGAGAAAGGGGCCGGGGCGAGGCAGTACGTGCCTCCCCCCGGCCGAGGGGGATCAGGAGCGGGACTGAGCGTCGTCCCGTTCATCGGCTGCCCAGCGCGCTTCCAGCCAGAGCAGGTTGCACAGGCCCAGCAGCAGGGCGAAGCCCAGGCCCAAAATCCAGGTGAAGTACCACATAGCGGCTCCCTTGGGGTCAGTAGAGTTGATGGCTATTGCGCTTGATGCCGGCACGATCCAGCTTGCCGCGCACCACCCGGTAGACCCAGCCGGTATAGCCGAGGTTGATGGGCATCAGCACCAGCACGATCCCGAACATGATGGCCAGGGTCTTGAAGCTGGAAGTGCCGTCCCACAGGGTCAGGCTGCTCACCGGATCCAACGACGAGGGCAGCACGAAGGGGAACAGGGCGATGGCCACCGAGCAGAGCATGGCGGCGCAGGCCAGGCCGCTGGCCAGCAGCGCCAGCCGGCCCTTCTCCAGCCAGGCAGCGATGCCGCTGGCCAGCGGTGCCAGGGCGCCAGTGAGCGGCACCAACCACAGCAACGGGTAGTCGAAGTAGTTGCCAAGCCAGCCGCTGGCGTGGGGGATAACCCCCTTCATCAGCGGACTGATGGCGACATTGGGGTCAAAGGGCTGGCCCGCCAGGCCGGTCAGCTGATAACCCGGCAACCCCAAGAGATGCCAGCCGGCCAGCAGATAGCAGAGGGTCACCAGAGGTGCCAGCAGGATGGCGAGGCCACGGGCGCGCAGTGCCGGAGTCCCCTCCACCTTGGCTTGCAGGAAGCCGGCGCCGTGCAGCAGCAGCAGGCTCACCCCCGTCGCCACCACGCTGACAAGCCAGCCCCAGTGGAAGTCGAAGGCCCCGTAATGCAGGCGCAGTGCGCTGTCGAAGCGAAACGGCAGACCCTGCATCACCAGCGCGATGGCGGCAGAGAGCACCAGGGTCGGCACCAGACCACCGGCCACCAGGGCCCGGTCCCACCAGCGGCGCCACACGGGATCGGCGAGCTTGCTGCGATAGTCAAAACCGACCGGACGCAGGAAGAGGCCGAGCAGCAGCACTATCATCGGCACATAGAGCGCCGAGAAGGCGGCGGCGTAGACCAGCGGCCAGGCGGCGAACAAGGCGCCGGCGCCGGCAATGAGCCACACCTGGTTGCCCTCCCACACCGGCCCCACGCTGTTGATCACCAGCCGCCGGTCTTCATCCTCTTTCGATACCACCGGCAGTAGCATGGCGATGCCGAGGTCGAAGCCATCCATCACGATGAAGCCGACCAGCATGAACAGCACCAGCCCCCACCAGATGAGTTTCAGGGTTTCATAATCCATCAGGCGATCCTCGCAAGTTCAGGTTGTTCACCGTTGTAGCGGCCGGTATGCAGAACGGCTGGCCCCTGGTGGATCACGCGGCGCAGCAGGAACAGCTCCACCACCAGCAGGCAGGAGTAAATGAGACAGATGGCGATCAGGCTGAACCAAAGCTGGCCCGGCTGCAGCAAGGAGACCGAGGCCGACACCGGCAGCACGTCGCTGATGGTCCAAGGCTGGCGACCGAACTCGGCCACGAACCAGCCGGCCTCGATAGCAATCCAGGGCAACGGAATGCTCCACAACAGCGCCTTGAGCAGGCGGGGCGAGGCGAGCAGCCGGTTGCGGCACAGCTGGACGAAGCCTGCCACGAACAGCCCGAGCATCACGACGCCCAACCCGACCATGATCCGGAAGCCCCAGAACAGCGGCGCGACCTGCGGCACCGAATCTTCCACCGCCCTGGCGATCTCGGCCTCACCGGCCTTGGCGATGTTGCTGGCATAGGGGGTGAGCAGCAGCCCGTAGCCGAGATCCTGACCGTGCCGATCGAACAGCGCGCGATTCTCGGCCGAGTCGTTGCCGGCGCGGATCTGCTCGAGCGCCCCGGCGGCCACCATGCCGCTGCGAATGCGGGTCTCGTGCTGCACCTTGAGATCCTTGATGCCGGTCACCGCCTCATCGAGGGAGCGGGTGGCTATGATGCCCATCAGATAGGGGATCTTGACCGCGGCATGGGTGGTCTCGGCGCCCTGATCCGGGAAGCCGAACAGGGTGAATGACGCAGGTGCAGGCTCTGTCTCCCACTCCGCCTCGATGGCGGCGAGCTTGACCTTCTGCACCTCACCGGTGCGATAACCGGACTCGTCTCCCAGCACGATCACCGAAAGGATGGCGGCAAGGCCGAAACCGGAGGCGATGGCGAAGGAGCGCAGGGCAAAGCGCACCTCCATTCGGCGCAGCAGATACCAGCTGCTCACCCCCATCACGAACAGGGACGCCGCCACATAACCCGCCGCCACCGTATGCACGAACTTGACCTGGGCCACCGGGTTGAAGATCACCGCGGCTATGTCCACCAGCTCCATGCGCTGGGTCACCAGATTGAACTCGGCCCCCACAGGATTCTGCATCCAGCCGTTGCCGATGAGGATCCAGAGTGCGGAGAGGTTGGAGCCGAGCGCCACCAGCATGGTCACCAGCAGGTGTTGACCACGGGAGAGCTTGTCCCAGCCGAAGAAGAACAGACCCACCAGAGTCGACTCGAGGAAGAAGGCCATCAGCCCCTCCACCGCCAGCGGGGTGCCGAAGATGTCCCCCACATACTGGGAGTAGTAGGCCCAGTTGGTGCCGAACTGGAACTCCAGGGTGATGCCTGTGGTCACCCCCATCACGAAGTTGATGCCAAACAGCTTGCCCCAGAAACGGGTGATGTCCTGATAGATCACCTTGCCGGTCATCACATAGGCCGACTCGGCGATCACCAGGATCCAGGACAGCCCCAGCGTGAGGGGCACAAACAGGAAGTGGAACATGGCCGTGGCGCCAAATTGCAGGCGCGACAGGCTGACCACGTCATCCGGATTGATCATGCGTCACTCTCTTTTGTTGTATTTACCTTGCACGTTTTGTGCGTGACAAGTACACCACAGAGCATGACACCTATAACAGATGCAGTTATATTGAATTACACCTATAACAGTTGTCCTATCGCATGTCACTTTACCGTCAGTTGGCCGACCGCCTGCAACAGCAGATTGAAGCCGGGGTATGGCAACCCGGCGAGCGCATCCCCTCCATCCGCCAGAGCTGCAAGACACATGGCCTCAGCCCCATGACTGTGTTGCAGGCTTATCAGTTGCTGGAGAGCCAGGGGCGGATCCTCGCCCGTCCCCAGTCCGGCTACTACGTCAAGGCCGCCCCCTCCCGCCCGGCCGTCAGCCTGCCCCAACAGGCCCACTACAGCGGCTCGGTGGACATCAACGATCTGGTGTTCGAGGTGTTGCAGGCGAGCAAGTCGCGGGAACTGGTGCCGCTCGGCATGTCGGTGGCCGACCCCACCCTGTTCCCTCATCCCCAGCTCGGGCGGGCGCTGGCCGGCTGCATGCGCCGGCTCGACCCCTTCAGCACGGTGGCAGATCTGCCCCCCGGCAACGAGGCGCTGCGCCGGGCCATCGCCCAGCGCTACGCCGGCGAGGGGCTGGCGGTCGACCCCCAGCAGATCATCATCACCACCGGCGCCATGGAGGCGCTCTCCCTCAGCCTGCAGGTGCTGACCGAGCCCGGCGACTGGGTGGTGGTGGAGTCCCCCACCTTCTACGGCGCCCTGCAGGCCATCGAGCGACTCAAGCTCAATGCGGTGGAGATCCCGGTGATCCCGGGGGTGGGCATCGATCTCGCCCTGCTGGAGGAGGCGCTGGCCCAGCGCCCCATCAAGGCGTGCTGGTTGATGGGCAATGTCCAGCATCCGCTCGGTCACACCATGCCGGATGGCCACAAGCAGGCGCTGATGACGCTGCTCAACCGGCGCGGGGTGGCACTGGTGGAGGACGACGTCTATGCCGAGGTCTACTTCGGCCGCGAGCGGCCAAGGCCCATCAAGTATTGGGATGCCAGTGGCGACAGCCTGCTGTGCAGCTCCTTTTCCAAGTGCCTGGCGCCCGGCTTTCGGGTTGGCTGGGTGGTGGCCGGCCGCCACGCCGAGCGGGTGCAGCGACTGCAGCTGATGTCGACCCTCTCCACCAATGTGCCAAGCCAGCTGGCGCTGGCCGACATGCTGCTCAACGGCGGCGTCGATGCCCACTTTCGCCGGCTGCGCCACACCCTGGCCCAGCGCCAGCAGCAGATGCGGGCGGCCCTGCTGCGCCTGCTGCCGGGGGAAGTGAGCATCTCCTCCCCCGATGGCGGCTACTTTCTCTGGCTCGAATTTGACCCGCGCCTCGACAGCCGCGCCCTGCACGCCCAGGCGCTGGCCAGCGGTTTCTCACTGGCCCCCGGCGCCCTCTTCTCCAGCAAGGGGCTGCACAACCACTGTCTGCGCCTCAACAGCTCCCATCCCTGGAGCGAGCAGCTGGAGGCGGCCCTCACCCGGTTGGCCGAGCTCATTCACCAACAGCTGGACTCAGCTCCCGCCAAAGACCAAAAGGCCCCATGACGGGGCCTGTTCCTTGCGAAATTATCTGATTGAAACGGGCTTATCTGGCCATAGTCTGTGACAACATCTTGAACCCCAACGCCTCGTAGAGTGCCTTGGCCCGTTCGTTGAACGACATCACCTCCAGCCGGATCTGGTGGGCACCGTGCGCCTTGCCCCACTCGTCGCAATGGGCGATCAGCGCCTTGCCGATGCCTTGGGAGCGGCGCCCCTCATCGACCACCACGGTGCCGATGCGGCAGATGGGCTCTTTGCTGAGAAACGGGATGGTCTCGTTGATATCGATGCGGGCGGTCAAAAAGCCCACCACGGCCCCCTCCTGCTCGGCAACACAAAACAACCGCCCTTCGGCAGCGATGGCCGCCAGCAAGAAAGTCCGCTCCTCGGGGGATGGAGGGCAAAAGACCTGCGGGGCCTGCTCGAAGTGGATCTCTCCTATCTGCCGGTTCAGCTCGAGGATGGCGTCGATGTCCTGCTCTTGTGCCTTGCGTATTTCCAATGAATGCTCCTTGCCTCTGTGTCCTGGCGATGATGTGCCTGAGCGATGAGACGGTCTCATCTGCTCCCTTTTGGCCGAAGAGCCATCATAGTGGCTGCCCGCGCTAATAAGAAGTGCAGTGACTAGTGACCAGACACAACAAGGCCCCGTAACGGGGCCTCATCGACAATCCTTGTCCCTGGTGGGGTTCAGGCCGGCTGCGCCAACTGGGCCACCTGCCGCTCTATGCTGCCTTTGAGGTTGTCATCAAGCTTGAGGGCGCGCGCCAGCTCGTCCAGATAACCGTGCTCCATAAAGTGATCTACCTCGATGGCGAGCAGGGAGGCGAGGTAGACCTCGGTCGCCAGCTCCATGTCGGTCACTTCCCGCGCCAGGGCGTGGGGGTCGAGCGGGCGGGCCAGCTCGGCATCAATCCAGCGGGCCGCATCGCTCTGCCCCTGCTCGGTCAGGTACTGCTGGATCTTCTGGCGCTCGTCGCCGTCGATATGACCGTCGGCCCGGGCTGCCGCCACCATGGCGCGCACCAGAAGGGCTGCTCTGGCATCCAGCGCGTTGCCTTGCAGGGTATCGAGCGGCTGGGTCGGCTGGGCCGGGCTTGACTGCTGGGCCTGCCAATCCTGATAGAGCTTGTAGGCCAGCCCGCCGAGCGCCGCCGCGCCCCCCACCGCCGCCACCTTGCCGCCATATTTGCGCATCTTCTTGTTGCCAAGCAGCAGGGCCATGGCGCCGGCCGCGAGGCCCCCTTGCGCCATCCCCTTCATCTGCGCCTTGCGGCTGTCGCCGCCTTCGTTGAGCCAGCCTTTGCCAGCGCCCAACAACTGATCAAGCATCTGTTTCATCATGACTCCTCGCAATTGACTCTCCCATGCTTGCGCCGGGCCGATGAACCAAGAGTGAATGAGGCCCCATTATCGCAGCACAGCCTGTGCATCCCGTCGCCATTCGCGGTATACCTGAAACAGGTCAACAAGGAGCAACCGGATGCGCACCCTCACCCCATGGATCCCCCTCGGCCTGGCCCTGCTGTGCGGCCCCGCCCATGCCGCCAGCGAGCTCGATCGCCCCGCCCAGCAAGCCAAGCTGGATGCCGCCTGCCAGCAGGCCCAGCAGCAGCTGGTCGAGCAGGGCAAGCAACAGCGGATCGACGCCTGCATCAAGGCGGGCGGCAAGGCCGCCAAATGCCAGCAGGAGTTCGCCAGTTTTGGTCAGCGCGAGGGCAACAAGCGGCCCGACCTCAACAACCTGGCACCCTGCCAGCAGGCTGACGCCTATCGCAAGAGCTACCGACAATGACCCTCAATCAAGGAGCACCCATGACCCCACCCCGCGAGCTGACCCTGCAGTTTCTGGCCGAGCCCGCCGACGTCAACTTCGGTGGCAAGGTACACGGCGGCATGGTGATGAAGTGGATCGATCAGGCGGGCTACGCCTGCGCCGCCGGCTGGTGCGGCGGCTACGCGGTGACCGTCTACGTGGGGGGGATCCGCTTTTTGCGCCCCATCCAGATAGGCCAGCTGGTGGAGGTGCACGCCCAGGTGATCCACACAGGCACCACCAGCATGCACCTGGCGGTGGATGTCTACAGCCGCCATCCGGCCAGCCGGGAGCGCCACAAGACCACCCACTGCATCATCATCTTCGTGGCCATGGACGAGAGCGGCAAACCGACCCCGGTGCCCCAGTGGCAACCGCAAAACGAGAGCGATCGGCAGTTGCAGCAGTACGCCCTCAAATTGATGGCCCTGCGCGAGCAGATCGAGCAGGAGATGCGCCAGCACCTCTAGCCGGGTCGCCCGCAACACCAGACAGGTCCCCATCCGGGAGCGGCCCTGTATAATGGCGTTTTCCCCTTTACGGAGTCTGTCATGTCATTGGAAACTGCCCCGCCCGAGGTTCAGCTCGCGGTGGATCTCATCGAACTGCTGGAGACCAACCGGATTGAGCCGGCCCTCGCCCTGGCGGCGCTGGCTATCGTCTCCGCGGACTATCAGCGCAAGCTCAACGAAGGCAAGGAGTGCTGAGCGCGCAGCGCTGCCACCCCATCCTGCCCAGGAGGTGTCATGACAGATCCCATCCGTATTGAAACCGGCCGCCCCATGCTGCTTGGCGGCCTGCGTCGTCACCATGCCTTCGCCCACGCCGACTTCGGCGGCCAATGGCGCGATTTCAGCGCCCTCGGCCCGCTGCCGGGCCAGCTGGGCGAGCATGCCTATGGTGTCATCTGCGGCGTGACCTCCACCGAGTGCGAATACATGTGTGCGGTGGAGGTCGCCGCGCTGGAGGTGCTGCCCAAGACACTGGGGCGGATGCGCATCGAGCCCCAGACCTATGCCGTCTTCCTGCATCAGGGACATGTCTCGACCATGCCGCACACCTGGCAGCAGGCGCTGGACTGGCTGGCGCAGTCCGCTTACCAGTCGGCCCACAAGCCCGATTTCGAGCGCTATGGCGCCGCCTTTGACCCGGAGACCGGCAGCGGCGAGGTCGAACTCTGGCTCGCCGTGCTGCCGCGCCAGGCCATCGCCTGAGCATTCCGCGCTCTCTGTCCTGATAAACCGGCAAGGTTTAACCCAGACGAGGGGCTGACTCGGCGCACGGGCAGTGCAAGGATATGGCTCCCTTACTGCCCGAGAGTTGTTATGGATAACCAGGAATGTCTCGACCAGGCCGGTCTCTGGAGCCGCTCCGCCCGCATCATGACGCTGGCCTGCCTCATCGTCTTCATGGCCCAGATGGCCACCACCGTTTACCTCCCCTCCCTGCCCGTGGTGATGACGGATCTCGCCATGACCCGGCAAGGGGCCGAGCTCTCCATCTCGTTGTTCGTCATCGGCGCCGCCCTGCCGGTGCTGTTCTGGGGCGCCGCCGCCGATCGCTACGGCCGCCGGCTGCCCCTCGCCCTGTCACTCTTGCTGTTTGTCGGCCTCAGCCTGCTGCTGGCCACCACCAGCCAGGGGCCGCTGCTGCTGATCCTGCGCACCCTGCAAGGGGTGGCGGCCGGCGGGGCGGCTATCATCGCCCGCATCCTGGTGCGGGATCACTGGCACGGGGATGAGCTGGCGCGCCGCCTCTCGGTGCTCTCCATCGCCTTCATCACCGCCCTCGGCGGCGGTCAATGGATAGGCGGCCTCATCAGCCGTTATGCCCATTGGCAGCTGGGATTCGTGCTGATGGCCGGGGTCGGTGTGCTGGCGCTGCTCTTGATGAGCAGCCTGCCGCTGCAGGGGCCCAATCCGGCGGCGGCGAGCGGTGGCATGTGGGCCCGTTACGCCAGCCTGCTGCGCCGCCCCGGCTTTTTCTGGCCGGCCTGCGCCGGCGGCATCGGCTTTGCCATCACGGTGACCCTGCAGGAGGTGAGCCCCTTCGTGCTGCAGCAGGGGTTTGCCCTCGAGGTCACCACCTTCGGCAGCCTGGGGTTGCTGATCGGTATCGCCTACTTCGCCGGCGCCATGACGGTCAACCGGCGGGTCGCCCGGGTGGGAGGCCGCCAGCTGATGCGCCAGGGGGCCGCACTCATACTGCTGGCGGCCAGCGGCATGCTGCTGCTCTGGGCGCTGGGCGCCCTGCAGGGCAGCGGCGGATTGGTGGCCATGATGACCTGCTACTGCCTCATCATCTTCGGGCAGGCGGTGCTCTTTCCCAACAGCATGGCGCTGGCGGTGAGCGATGGCCGCGAGCACGGCGCCTACGCCATGGCCCTGTGCGGCTTCCTGCAGCAGGGAGTGGCCGGGGTGGCTGCCGCCGGCGCCACCCTGGTGAGCCATCACGGTGCCTGGGCCCCGCTCGTCTTCACCCTGGCGCTTATCACTCTGCTTATCGTGCGCACCAGGGTGCGCTAAGCAGGCATCTGCCTGTGTCCCCTCACCGCTCAGCGGGCCCCATCACCCGCTCACACAGACTGATGAGGGCCTCGCAGAGCCGAGTGAGCGGCTCGCCGCGCTCCGCCCCCAGGTGCAGCGCCAGCTCCACCGGCGCCACCGCCGGCCAGTGGGTCAGCTCCCGCTGATCCGGCTGCAGCAAGCGCCGGGGCAACAGGCTGACCCCGATCCCGGCGCTCACCGCCCCCTGCAGGCTGGCCAGGCTGGCGCTGACGTAGGCGATGCGCCAGCGCCGCCCCATCCCGTCGAGTGCCTCGGTCACCTGCCGCCGATAGAGCCCTTCGCTCGGGAACACCACCAGCGGCAAGGGATCCCGCTCGCTGGCGGGCCAGGCACGGCTGTCGACCCAGGCCAGCGGCTCGCGCCAGCAGGCGCGCGGCGCCCCCTGTCCCCGCGCCTGTTTGACCAGCGCCAAGTCCAGCTCGCCGGCCTCGAAGCGCTGCCAGATCTCGTGGCTGAGGCCGCTGTGCACCTCCAGCCGCACCTGCGGGTAATCGCGGGCAAAGGCAGCCAGCACTGGGGCGATGGCGCCGGCGGCAAAATCCTCCGGTACCCCCAGGCTCAGCTGCAGGCTGGCCTCGGCCACCTGCTCCTCGGCCCGGACCAGCAAGGCCAGGATACTGCGGGCCAGCCCCAGCAGCTTCTCCCCCTCTGCCGTGGTCACCACCTGGCGACCGGAGCGGTCCAGCAGCGGGCAGCCGAGCTGCTGCTCGAGCCGCCGCATCTGCTGGCTGATGGTGGATTGGGTGAGGTGCACCCGTTCACCGGCACGGGTAAAACTGCCGCTGTCGACGATGGCGACAAAGCTGCGCAGCAAGAGGGGATCCAGCATGGCGACTCCATTTACAAAACCACTGGATGTCATTCTATCATTTAATTTCCCCATGACTGATTCCCCCGCTAGGCTGGTCTCCTCCCATCCCCTTGCCTCGAGGATCCGTCATGCCCCACTCCCTTGCCGAACCCGCCGGCTCACGCCTGATCGCGTCGCTGACCGCCAACCCCAGCCATCAGGAGTGGCTGGAGCAGGCACTGCAACTGGCACTCCATAACCGCCAGCAGGGAGGCCGCCCCTTTGCCGCCCTGCTGGTGCAAGGCAACCAGCTGGTGACCAGCGCCGTCAACGGCATGCACCAGGATGGCGACCCCACCCGCCACGCCGAGCTGGAAGCCCTGCGCCAGGCCAGCCAGGTCGGGCCGCTGGCGGGCGCCATCGTCTACGCCAGCGGTCACCCCTGCCCCATGTGCTTGAGCGCCCTGGTGATGAACGGCATTGCCGCCGTCTATTACGCCTTCGATAACGAAGATGCAGCCCCGTTCGGCTTTGACAGCACGGCCGCCTACCAGAAACTGGGCCTGCCCCTCGCGCCAGCCCCCCTGCCGCTTATCAAGCTGCCGAGCCCGCTGGCCGCCGCCGAGCTCTATGGTGCACCAGACCATGCTTAAGGCCCGCATCGATGCGCACCAGCAGCAGGCCCTGCTGGTGCTGGTGATCCTGATTGGGCTCAACCTGCGGCCGTTTCTCACCGCCATCGGCCCCTTGAGCCGCGACATTGCCGAGGCGCTCGGGCTTGGCATGGATACCCTGGCCTGGCTGACCCTGCTGCCGCTCTGGCTCATCGGCGGCGGCGTGCTGCTCACCCCGGCCCTGCGCAGTCGCACCGGGCCGCGTCAGCTGCTGGGGGCGGCCCTGCTGCTGCTGGGCATGGGCAGCGCCATCCGCTTCGAGGCGGCCAGCGGCGCCCTGCTCATCGCCAGCGCCGCCCTCTGCGGGCTGGGTTCGGCCCTGGTGCAGGGGGTACTGCCCGGCCTCATCAAGCAGGCGTTTGCGCAGAAGGTGCCGCTGGTGATGGGCATCTTCTCGGCCTGTATGATGGGGGGCGGGGCGCTGGGTGCCAGCCTCACCCCACAGCTCGCCGCCCGGCTCGACTGGTCCCAGGCGCTAGCGCTGTGGAGCCTGCCGGTGCTGCTGGCCATGGGCTGGCTCGGCTGGCGAGTACGACTGCCCGCGACACCGGTGGTAGTGTCCGGTGGCGGCGAGCAGCGCCTCATCAGCCTGCCCCGCAGCTGGCTGCTGATAAGCTGCTTTGGCATCATCAACAGCGGTTACGGCATCGTCGTGGCCTGGCTGGCACCGGCCTACATGGCGCAGGGCTGGAGCCCCCAGCAGGGAGGCGAGCTGGTGGCCTGGCTGGCGCTGGCCCAGACCGTGAGCGGCCTCGGCCTGCCGCTGCTGGCCGCCCGCCGGCTCGACCGGCGGCCCTGGATGGGCTTGGCCATCGCCATGCAACTGGCGGGCTTTGGCGGCCTCTGGCTGGCGCCGACTGCCGCCCCCATCCTCTGGTGCATGTTGTGCGGCGCCGGGCTTGGCGGCAGCTTCTCCCTCATCATGGTCATCGCGCTCGATCACCTGCCGGATCCGCGCCGTGCCGGCACCCTCAGCGCCCTGATGCAGGGATTCGGCTTCATGCTGGCGGCCACCGGCCCCTGGGTAGCGGCCCGCCTGCATCACCTGAGCGGTGACTTCGCCGCCGCCTGGCAGTGGCAGCTGGCCGGTCTAGTGCTGATGAGCCTGCTGGTTCTGCGCCTGGATCCGCGCCGCTACCCCAGCGCCATGAAGCTGGCCACACCGTCTCCCGCCCCCACTCCCATCAGCTGATCTGTGCTTGCCTCCTCTTTCCCGAATGAGGAGGCAAGCTCACCACCCTCCAGCCTCTCCCCATTCCTTGCTCGCTTTCCGGTATCGGGCCTGCTGAGCAAATCATCAGCAAAAACTTCATATCCATTTGATTTGTAACATATTAAACCTTCCCATATGGTGGGTTGCGCCGCCATATGAGCCCATTAAGGTAAGGCACTCAGACGAGAATTAATCTCGTTTCGTCTGACAGGGAAGAGGCTGTATTCATCAAGGAGGAGAACGCCACGCGTTAGTGGCTTTGCCATTACTCAAAGGAAATCACATGCAGACAAACACAAAATGGGCTTCTCTACTCGGTGGCTTGGCCATGCTAGGCGGTGCCATCTCACCGGTCATGGCCGACGAGTCATTCAACCTGTGGCAGGAGTGCGCCACCCGCTGCACTCTGGATCTGGCCCAAGGGGTGCGCGCCAGCCAGCTCGATGTCGCCGGCCTGCTGGGTGAACAGGCCGGAGCAGGGGTACTGCACTACTCCATGGTATTGGAAGAAGGGGGAGACAGCCTCAAACTGGCCCTCGGCAATGCGCTGACCCTGCGCACGGATGGCACCACCATCACCCTGACCAGCGCCACCGCGGGCAAGGGCCCGCGCACCTACAGCTATACCCGCCAGGGACGCGGCAACTGGTCGTTGCACTGGCTGGTTCCCGTCGGCGACGATGCGCCCGCCAGCATCAAGGTCTTCTTCCACGAGCTGGATGCAGGATCCGAGGTGAGCCATATCTCCCCCATCTACAGCATCGAAGTGAGCGACGACCTGCTGCGCACCATGGCCAGCAACTCGACGTTCTTCGTCAGGCACGTGGAGAACAATCAGGTCAATCGCAACCTCACCCTCAGTGCGGCCGGTGTCGGCTTCGTGGCGGCGCCCACCCAGCACAGCCGTCAGAAGCGCTGGAGCGAGTGGCATACCGGCAAGGTGTTGTGCCTGCTGGATCCGCTGGATGCGGTCTACAACTACCTGTCGCAGCGCACCTGCAACCTGGGTGATACCTGGGAAGGCAAGGTCTACCGGGTATTGGCCGGCGCACCCGCCTCCCACGATACCCATATCGTGCCGACCGCCATCAGTCATCGTCTGCACTTTGCCAAGGGGGACGGTCTGGCGGCCCTCACCACTCATCAGGTTTGCGCCATACCGCTTGAATCCCTGGCCAGAAGCCGTCAACCCAGAGGCTGGGAAGAGCTCAGCCAGTGCGGCTATCCGGTCCACAATCTCATCACCCTCTATCTGCTGACCCGCCTGCCATGGTCCCAGCTTGATACCGTGATCACCCAGGCGCTGGCCAACACCACGCCAGAGGAGGGCTCAACACCCCGGGGGCAGCTGGCACAAGCCATTCGGGAAAACCCGGCCCAGGCACGGCTGGCCCTGAGCATGGCAGCCGCACAGAGCGATGCCTTCAGCCACCAGCAGGCGGCCAATAGCCAAGAGCAGGCCGCCAGCGCCGACGTGGTCAATCTCACCTGCCCCGCCGCCGATCTCAACTGCCTGGCGCCGGCCGACAGTGCCGATGCCCTGCAGGAGCGGGACTATCCAAACGGTGCCAGCTTCCTGGGTGACGGGGACGAGGTCAGCTTCAGCACGGCCGGTACTCGCAACTGGTCGGAGCCCCGCCTGGAGCAAGCCCATCGCCAGCTGCTGGCGCGCGGTTATCTCTTCGTCGGTTATCACGGCACCTTCCTCGAAGCCGCCCACAGCATAGTGTTTGAGGGGGTGCATGAACGGGATCAATCCTCCATCGCCCCCTGGCAAGGCTTCTATGTCGCCGGCGATCCGGCTCTCGCCTATGGTTACGCCCAGGATCAGGAAGCGGATGCCCGTGGCCGCATCCGCAATGGAGTGCTGCTGCGGGTATATGTGCCGCGCGACGCACTGCCCCACCTCTACGCGACCCAGCAGACACTGGCCGATCCCGGCGCCGTCGATGAGGTCGGCCGCCTGATTGGTCACCCCCTGCCGCTGCAGCTGGAAGCCATCACAGGACCGGAAGAGGAAGGCGGACGCCTGGAAACCATTCTGGGTTGGCGGCTGGCAGAGCAGGCAGAGCAGGCAGTGGTGATCCCATCCACCATACCGACGGATCCGCGCAACGTCGGCGGCGATCTGGATCCTGCCAGCGTGCCTCAGGAAGAGAGTGCCATCAGCACCTTGCCTGATTACGCCACCCAGCCCCGCGACGAACTCTGAATTGCGGTTCATCGATACAAAAACACCGGCCTGTGGCCGGTGTTTTTTACTGTCAACGCGGGGAGTGAGAGGGGGCTTAGCGCCCTTTCTTCTGCCGCCCACCTTGACCGGCGCGCGGTTTGCCGGCGGCCGGTTTGGCCCCCTTGCTCGGGGCACCTTTGCCTGCGCTCCCTTTGGCTGCGCCGCCTTTACCGGCAACCCCCTTGCCGGCCGGGCTCTTGCTTTCGAATGCCGACGGCCCCGGCACGTTGGGACGCCCGCCAATCTCGTGGTCATCATCCCGGCGCGGTTTTTTGCCCGGTGCCGGCTTGCCGGCTTGCGCGGCGGATGCCTTGGGTTTACCGCCCTGCCCGGCGGCAGCTTGCCCGCCTTTGGCCGGTTTCACCTCGGAGGAGGAGTCTTCAATCAGCTTGAACAGCTCGATCAGCTCGTCGTCGGTGAGATCGCGCCACTCGCCCACCGGCAGCCCCTTGAGGCTGACGTTCATGATGCGGATACGCTCGAGCTTGGTCACCTCGAAGCCGAAATGCTCGCACATGCGGCGGATCTGGCGGTTCAGCCCCTGCACCAGCGTGATGCGAAACACGAACGGCGCCTCTTTCTTCACCTTGCACTTCTTGGTGACGGCACCCAGGATCGGCACCCCGGCGCCCATGCCCCGAATAAACTCGTCGGTGACCGGCTTGTCGACGGTCACCAGATACTCTTTCTCGTGATCGTTGCCCGCCCGCAGGATCTTGTTGACCAGATCGCCGTGGTTGGTCAGGAAGATGAGCCCCTGGGAGTCTTTGTCGAGCCGGCCGATGGGGAAAATGCGGGTACTGTGGTTGACGAAGTCGACGATGTTGTCCTTCTCGCCCGCCTCGGTGGTGGAGACGATGCCCACCGGCTTGTTCAGAACGATGAAGACCAGGCTGTCCGCCTCGCGCGGCTCGATCACCTGGCCGTTGACCTTGACCAGATCCCCGGCAAACACCTGATCCCCCACCCCGGCCCGCTTGCCGTTGATGAAGACGTTGCCCTGCTCGATAAAGCGGTCGGCCTCGCGGCGCGAGCAGATGCCGCTCTCGCTGATGTATTTGTTCAGGCGCATGGATTCATCAGCCAGCATGGGTCACCTGCCACTGGCCTGCGGCCTGGATCCGGGTCATCAGGGCGGCACGCTGCCGGTTCACTAACTCAAAATTGTGCATATCATTCCATCTTCAAAAAAGGCCGCTACCGACCTGTCCGGCAAAAAGCGCCGACACATTAACATATTGCCCCCTGACACACGCCGGATAGTTGCACTCGGCCCGTCCCCTTCTCGCAAAATGCGCCCCCTGTCACGCGGCCAACCCCCAGAATTGCATGACCATTCGATTGCCGCCAGCACCGCCGAAGTCAGCATGGCAATGGCCACTTCCGCCGTTGTACGGGGTTCTGTCGCTACGCCATAAAGATGCATGAAATATGCAATTAACGATAATCCAAGCCAAATGACAGCAACATTTACTTGCTATTTATTAATCAAAAATGCATAAAAAGATTTTGATTCGCGCGAATTATCTGCCCCTATCAACGCTCTTTTCTGCTGTTTTCGGCGATTCACACAACAATTTTCGCCCAATTGCGAAAAACACCAAATATTCACCTGCATCCAGGCCTGACAAAAACCATAAATTTGGCTGCAGGGTGTGCACTTTTCTCTGGCAAGAGGCCACTTTTACCCTTCACTACAGGAGTTACAGATGAGTCATTCCCTCTCCCAGGCGGATTTTCTGGCCCAGGTCGCCAGCCGCAATCCCCACCAACCGGAGTTCATTCAGGCCGTGAGCGAGGTGATCGCCTCCATCTGGCCTTATGTGGCGCGCCACCCCCGCTACCTGCAGCACGGCCTGCTGGAGCGGCTGGTGGAGCCGGAGCGGCTGATCCAGTTTCGGGTGAGCTGGGTGGATGATCGAGGCCAAGTGCAGGTGAACCGGGGCTACCGGGTGCAGCACAGCTCTGCCATCGGTCCCTTCAAGGGGGGGATGCGCTTTCACCCCTCGGTGGATACCTCGGTGCTCAAGTTCCTCGCCTTCGAGCAGACCTTCAAGAATGCCCTCACCACCTTGCCCATGGGCGGTGGCAAGGGGGGCAGCGATTTTGATCCCAAGGGCAAGAGCGAGGGAGAGGTGATGCGCTTTTGCCAGGCGCTGATGCTGGAGCTGCATCGCCACCTCGGCGCCGATACCGACGTACCGGCCGGCGACATCGGGGTAGGCGGGCGCGAGGTGAGCTACATGGCAGGCATGATGAAGAAGCTCACCAACAGCGCCGAGTGCGTCTTTACCGGCAAGGGGCTCTCTTTTGGCGGCAGCCTGATCCGCTCGGAGGCCACCGGTTACGGCCTGCTCTATTTCGTCGAGGCCATGCTGGCCAACCGGGGGCAATCCCTGGACGGCAAGACGGTCTCTGTGTCGGGCTCAGGCAACGTGGCCCAGTACGCCATCGAGAAGGCGATGGCCCTCGGCGCCCGGGTCATCACCGCCTCCGACTCCGGCGGCACCGTCTACGATCCGGCGGGCTTTACCCCCGAGAAACTGGCGCGGCTGATGGCACTCAAGAACGAGCAGCGCAAACGCATCGCCGATTACGCCCACGAGGAGGGACTGGAGTTTTTCAGCGGCCGCACTCCCTGGCACCTGCCGACGGACGTCGCCCTGCCCTGCGCCACCCAGAACGAGCTGGATGAGTCGGACGCCGTCACCTTGATTGCCAATGGCGTGCAACTGGTGGCCGAGGGGGCCAACATGCCGAGCAGCGCCGCCGCCATCCGCCGCCTGCACGAGACCAAGGTGCTGTTTGCCCCGGGCAAGGCCGCCAACGCCGGCGGGGTCGCCACCTCGGGCCTCGAGATGAGCCAGAACGCCCAGCGCCTCTGCTGGAGTCGGGAAGAGGTAGATGCCCGCCTCAAGGGGATCATGACCAGCATCCACGCCACCTGTGTGCACTATGGCCAGGATGAGACGGGTCACGTGAACTACGAAAGCGGCGCCAATATCGCCGGTTTCGTCAAGGTGGCCGACGCCATGCTGGCTCAAGGGGTCTGCTGACGCCGCCAGCGACCACGAAGACGGACAGCATTACCACAGAGGGCAGCCCCGGGGCTGCCCTCTGTTTCATTGGATGAACTGCTCACTGTCTGTACTTATCACCTTGTTTCCCTTAGGCTTTAAGCCAGCTTTCGACCCTTAGTACGGCCGCCGTGGACGCGGGGCTGCCCCTCTTTTATCAGTGCCAAGGACTCTCCCATGCTGGCTCGCACCCGCCGCCTCGTTCGCCGCCTTCTTCTCAGCCTGCTGGGCTTGCTGCTGCTCGGCTGGACCCTGATCGCCTACTTCGCCTGGCAGGCGGCGCCGCTGCAGCCCTGGCACACCCTGGTGCCGCCCGAGCTCAGCGCCGAGCAGCTCGATAACAGCGACTGGCAGGCCTATCTGGCCCACGAGCAGCAGCTGTTCGAGCTGGTGACCAAGGAGGTGATCGCCAGAACGCCGCCGGAGCAGCAGCTCGACAGCAATCGCTACTATCAGGATGCCCCCATCAATCCGGCTCATTTTGCAACCGACTGGAACCGCTCCTATCTGCTGCGCCCGAGCGGCGAGGTGAAAGGGGTGGCGGTGTTCCTGCACGGTCTGACCGACTCCCCCTACAGCCTGCGCCACCTGGCCCAGCGCTACCGTGAGCAGGGCTTCATCGCCCTGGGGCTGCGCATCCCGGGCCACGGCACCGTGCCGGCCGGGCTGGTCGACATCGACTGGGAGACCTGGCTGGCCGCCACCCGGCTGGCGGTGCGCGAGGCCAGAGTGCTGGCGCCAAGCCCGCTGCCGCTGCATCTGGTGGGGTTTTCCAACGGCGGCGCGCTGGCGGTGAAATATGCGCTCGATGCGGAAGGTGACAAGACGGGGGCACTGGCAAGGCCCGATCGGCTGGTGCTCATCTCCCCCATGATAGGGGTGACCCGCTTTGCCCGTTTCGCCGGTCTCAAGGCGGTGCCCGCCCTGCTGCCCGCCTTTGCCAGCGCCGCCTGGCTCGACACCATGCCGGAGTTCAACCCCTTCAAGTACAACTCGTTTCCGGTCAACGGCGCGCGCCAGTCCTACCGGCTGACTCACGCCATCCAGCAGCAGGTGCGTGAGCAGGCCGTCAGTGGCGAGTTGGCGGCCTTCCCGCCCACCCTCACTTTCCAGTCGGTGATGGACTACACCGTCAGTACCCGCTCCATCATCGCCGATCTCTACCATTTCCTGCCTGCCAACGGCAGCGAGCTGGTGCTGTTCGACATCAACCGCGGCACCCTGTTCGGCCCGCTGCTAAGCAGCGCCTCCGAGCTGGCGCTGAGCCACCTGTTGCCGCGCCCGCCGCTCTCCTACCGGCTGACGGTGGTGGGCAACCAGGCTCCCGCCAGCACCCGCACCCAGGCCAGCAGTCTGCCGGCCGGCGGCGGACCTGAGCAGATCCAGCCCCTCGACATCGACTACCCCAGGGAGATCTACTCCCTCTCCCACGTGGCCCTGCCCTTCCCGATGGATGACCCCCTCTACGGCATGGCGCCACGGCCCGAGCAGCGCGAGCAATACGGCATCAACCTGGGGGGGTTGGCCCTGCGCGGTGAGCGCGGGGTGCTGATCGTCAACTCCGGCGCCCTCACCCGTACCTCCTCCAACCCCTTCTTCCCCTATCTGCAGGAGAAGGTGATAGAAACGCTGACGGCGCCAACCCAACCGCCGGCCGGCAAACAGCCAACCCCGGTCTGGGACAGCGAAGACGAGGCCGCCTATCAGGCGGAGCGGGAACAGTTTCTACAGGATGCGCAGGAGAGCGAGGCTCCCTTCTAGGGGCCCTGGCCAGGACCCGTGGCGGCTGTCTGTCAGGATGGGGTTAGCACGGAGCCTCTCACCACTTGCCCCGATCGCCCCGGCAGGACGGCATCCACCGGCAGTCACCCGATGCCAAGCGCCATCAGGGATAACGGCTGATCTCAATCAGGTTCTGATCCGGATCCAGGCAGTAGACCGACTCGATGGTGCCGCAGGCTCCGCTCTTGGTCACCGGCCCCTCCACTATCTCCACCCCATGGCAATGGAGCTGGGCGATGACCTGTTCCAGCGGCCAGCGGGTGATGAGGCAGAGATCTCCCGAGCCCACCTGCGCCCGGTTGCGCGACTCCTGTCCCAGCAGTTGCAGATTGATCTTCTGGTTGCCAAAGCGCAGGGCCCGGCGCCCCGCCCCGAAGGTGATGGCTTCCATGTTGAGCACTGAGCTGTAAAACGCGACGGCCCGCTCGATATCACTGACCGTCAATACCAGATGGTCGATATGGCTGATCATGTCCCCTCCTGGTCTATGTGTGTCGATAGCGCTGGCCCGACAGACTGACCTGTGGGCGCCCTCATCATACCCAAGTGCACACCCAGCATCTGTGCTGAATGGCGCAAAGCCGCTAGCTGAGTGAAGGCAGCATTGGCCTTCACTGTTGGTTACCACACGCCTGGTCACGCTGGGCCAGCAGGGCTTCATCATCACTGTCCATCGCGGCCAGAATGGCTTGATTGCAGGCGCGTTCGGCCTGCCGGACCGCATCCGGTTTACTCTCGCGAATATCGGCGATCATGGGGCGGTAGTTAACTGAAGCTGCGCAATACATGGCGCGATACTGAGGCTGCTGCAAGTGGCTGTCATCCTGGCGCGATAACTGATCGCACAGCTTGCTAAATAGCGCTGCCGCCTTGACGGTGCATTGGCTGAAGCGCCTTGCATCCTGCTCGTAACTGCGGCAGACGCTTTTCGGCTGCAACTGCCAAAACTGGAAGGCAAAGGGGATTTGTTCCCCCTCATACTCCACCACCAGCGACTTGAGCTCAGTGCCATAAATATCCGATACCTGCTGCTGTACCAGATTGAGATAAGCCGAGAAAAGATAAGAAACCGGATCCATC
Organism: Aeromonas sp. QDB03; assembly: GCF_027707985.1. Classification (NCBI taxonomy): domain Bacteria; kingdom Pseudomonadati; phylum Pseudomonadota; class Gammaproteobacteria; order Aeromonadales; family Aeromonadaceae; genus Aeromonas; species Aeromonas sp. QDB03. The sequence goes on from NZ_JAPCJG010000002.1 coordinate 259,094, forward strand.
ACCACCTCCTTGTGGATGACCTGGGTCAACTGACGCTTGTGACTCCCCCTGCGCTAAGCCCCTAATGAAAGGACCCACTCTAGCCTACCGCTTACTATCAGCTAATTGCTTGATGATGAACACATTATTGTACCGATACAGCTGAAATAAGGTGTCGATTGGATTAAGATGCACGCCATATCAGGTAACTCGGATGGGGCCATCCCGATCAAATCGGGGCTTGAGGCGACCGAGAAACAGGGCTGAGGAGCCAGTTTTGCGCGGGACATGGACAGAAGAGGAATTAAGGGCTACGGTCAGCGCCTACCTGGCGATGCGCACCATGGAACAAAATGGCGTCCCCTTCGTCAAAAAGCGCTATTACACCGAACTCGCTAACCAGTTTGGCCGCACCGAGAAGGCATTCGAGTATCGAATGCAGAACATCTCCTATATCTGCGCCCTGCTAGGGCGGACCTGGGTATCAGGTCTCAAGCCGGCTAAAAACGTGGGCCCCCACAATGCCCCCATCATAGAGCGCCTGCTCTGTGAACTCGATGGCCAACCCTATACCGGCAAGGCTGCCTTTGAGCATCAAGTGAGCCGCTACCAGACCAAGCCTGTACTCCCCACGCCCATCGGCATCCAAGAACCACAGCAGCGTTATGCTACCAACACAAGCTATGGGCGAGATCCAAAGGTGAAGGCTTGGGTATTGATGACGGCGGCGGGCCACTGCGAAAGCTGCGCACAACCGGCCCCTTTTCATGCCACCACGGGGGACGCCTTCTTAGAGGTGCATCATCTGCGCACACTCGCCGAAGGGGGTTCGGATACCATCAGCAACACGGTGGCGCTCTGCCCTAATTGCCACCGTGAGCTGCACTATGGCGTCAACCAGGCACAAAAGCGTGAAGCTCTTTACCAGGTGCTGCCCAGGCTGGTACGAGAATAACGCGCCTTCTGCACTCATAAACAAACGGCTCGCCAATGGCGAGCCGTTTTGGTCGGGATCAACAGGGGATCCGCTCGATACGGCCGCCGCTCAGTTTGAAGAAGGCATCCTGCGGCAACTCTTGCAGCCAGGTGGTGGTGTAGTCCAGTTCCGCATAGGCGCCGCGCAGCATGGCGCCGAACAGGCCGTGGGAGACCACGATGGCGCGCTCGGCGATCTGCTCATCCTGCAGCCAGTTCAGGGCCCGGCCTTGAATGCTCTGAAAACTCTCCCCCGCGGGGGCTTGCAGATACCAGTCTGACTGTTCCAGATCCAGCTCGGGGTGGGCCGCCAGCAGCTCGGGCACCCGGCGACTCTCCCACTCCCCCATCCCCAGCTCCACCAGCCGCTCGTCCCAGACGATACGCTCTTGGTCCAAGCCAAGTTGCTGGCACACCCGCTCCGCGGTCTGGCGCGCCCGACCGAGGGGGCTGGCGTAAATCGTCCAGTCGGCAGGCTCGGCCAGGAGCTTGGCCAGACGGGCCCCCATGGCGAGGGCCTGGGCTTCACCCTTGGCGGTCAGTTCGGAGTTGCAGCGCCCCTGCAGCCGCAGTTCGGCGTTGTAACGGGTCTGGCCGTGGCGCAGCAGATAGAGGGTACGGGACATGGTTTCTCCAGCAGGTTCAATGAGATAACAACAACAGAAGAGGCATGATAACAGATGCGCCGGGGCAGCCAAGGCGCAGGCGGGGGGCGGAAAAAACAAAACGGGTCAATGCTGACCCGTTAATGCTGGCTGGCGCCGTGCTCAGCCCTTCTTGATCTCCCGCAGATAGCGGTAGATGGAGTGAACCGAGATGCCGAGCTGGCGGGCCGCTATCTGGGCGCTGTCTTTGAGCTCGAAGATGCCGAGCTCGTGCAGCTGGTTGACCATGACCCGGGTCTTCTGGGACGGGGGCACCGCCTCGTTGCCGCGCACCTCGGCACTGACGGTGTCGATGGTGCTGTTGAGGGCCTCGTCGATGTTGCGGGCAAACACCTCAGGGGTGGCATGACCATCGTGGCCGTGCAGGCACTCCGGCATCATGGTGCGCAGCACGGATTGCAGCGGGGCATCCATGTCGGTGTTGATGCAGAGCAAGCCGATGGCCTGCCCCTCGCCATTGCGAATGACGGTGGTGAGGGAGCGCAGCGTCTTGCCGGTGGCGCACTTGGTCATGTAGGGGCTGGAGATATCCTGCCCACTCTTGAGTTTCATCATCGCCAGGTTGGTGATGGGGGCACCGACGCTGCGCCCCGTGATATGACCGTTGGCAATCTTGATGATCGACGGATTGCGCGCATCCAGGCTGTGCAGCAGCACCTCGGTGTGCTGACCATACATGGCGGCGATGCCGTCCACGATGATCTCCATCGCCTTGAGGATCTCGAAATCGGTCTGACTCAGCTCTTGCAGCTTCACATTGAAACCTTATAAAAGGGCCGCCGACCCGGGCAAGGGCGGCAGCCGACAGGGACACTCAGGCGGACATGATATCAATAATGGTGCTGTCTGTGGCAGACATGCCGTCTTTGACCATCTGGCCCACGTTGCGAATGGTCTGCTCCACGTTGCCCGCCACGATCCCCTGCCCCGACACCCCGTGGCTGTTGAGCGCCATCAGGAAGCCGCGCACCGCCGCCCCGGAGGAGGTGCTCACCTTCATGGCGCAGGAGGCCTTGGCGCCATCGCACACCATGCCGGCGCTGTCGCTCAGCACGTTCTGGATGGCGTGGCAGGATTGCTCGAAACTGCCGCCCGCCAGGTAGACCATGGCCATGGCGGCCGCCGCGCTGGTGACCGTGTTGCCGCAAAAGGCCGACAACGGCGGATAGTGGGACTTGATGTAGATAGCCCCCAGGTGGCTCATGATGAGGGCGCGGGCCAGCTGCTCTTCGCTGGCACCGAAGCGCTCGGCGATGACCACCACCGGGATGGTGGCGGCGATGCCCTGGTTGCCGCTGCCAAAGTTGCTCATGGCCGGCAGGCTGGCGCCCCCCATGCGGGCATCGGAGGCCGCCGCGGTGCGCATCACGATGCGGTTCATCACGTCCCCACCGATGAGACCGGCCTGGATGTTCTGCTGCATGGTGCGGCCGATCTCGAGGCCGTAGGGGTTGTTCATCCCCTCGTCGGAGAGTTTGCCGTTGAGCTCGGAGGCCTGCAGGATAAAGCGGATCGGCTCGAACTCCACCTGGGTGGCGAACTCATGAATGGCGGCGATGCTGATGTCGACACCGTCGCAGATGGCGCCGGTGGCGCCGCCCTGGCCCTGCTCGGCCGTGAAGGTTACTTCATCATTGCGGCGCTGCTCGACGATGCGAGTATGGCCACCGCACAGGGTCACCTCGGCGCTGTGCTCGGTGCCCTCTGCATCAAGGCCCAACAAGCGGACCCGGCAATAGATGAACTCGGGGGTCGAGGTGCGGCTCACCTGCACCTGGCCTGCATCGATCAGCTCCTGCGCCTTTGCGACCTGGGCCGGCGTGATGGCGGCCAGCACCTCCAGCCCGGCCTCGGCGTTACCGCCGATGGCACCGGCGGCAGCGGCAATGGCCAGCCCAATCTTGCCGGTGCCCGGTACATAGACCCCCATGGAGTTCTTGTAGAGGTTGTCCGAGACCACCACCTCCAGCCGGACGGGCTTGCAGTCCAGTTGCCGGGCGGCGACGGCGGCGGCATAAGCGGCGGCGATGGGCTCGGTACAACCCAGCGCCGGTTTGACAACCTGTTGAATAATCTGCAGATACTGCTGCCACGCTTGCTTCATCAGAACACCCTTTCTATCAACATTAACCAGCGATGTGAGCGATCGCTTCCACTTCCACCCTGACACCCATCGGCAGATCCTTCACCGCAAAGCAGCTGCGGGCCGGGCAATCTTTCAGGAAATAGCGTTTATAAACCTCGTTGAACGCGGCAAAATCACTGATCTCGGCGAGATAGCAGGTGGTCTTGAGCACGGTATCCAGGTTGCCGCCGGCGGCCTCCAAGACATGCTTGAGATTCTCCAGCGCCTGACGGCTCTGGGCTTCGATACCCCCTTCCACCACGCCGCCCTGCTGTTTGCACACCGGCAGCTGGCCGGAGGTAAAGATGAGGTCGCCATAGGCAGTGCCATGGCTGTAGGGACCGATGGCATCGGGTGCGGCATCCGCCACGATGATCTTTTTCATATCGCCACTCCTTAAAATGCAATTATTTTTGCAATCAATAGTCTCGTCTTGTTCAACATTATTTGCTTATTAGGCATTCCATTCAACTAAAACCTGCAAAAACAGCGATAAATTCGGTAGCAGGCGCAAATTGAAAGCGTGATCTGTCTCCCTCTTTAGGTAGAAGAGCGATAAAAAGCATTGTTTTGCCGCTTTTTATTCAACTATATTTGCGCCTGATTTTTACCCCTACAAAAACAAGGTATTTTATGGACGCGCACAGTACGACACTCACCCGGCCCGTGATGGGCACGCTGGAATGGAAAGAAGCGGTTCGTTTTGACAGCACCGACTGGGGCTGGGTCATCATGAGCATCGGCATGGCCATCGGGGCGGGGATCGTCTTCCTGCCGGTGCAGGTGGGACTGATGGGGCTGTGGGTGTTTCTGCTGTCGGCGGTGATCGGCTACCCGGCCATGTACATGTTCCAGCGCCTCTTCATCAATACCCTGGCCACCTCGCCCGAGTGCAAGGACTACCCCAGCGTCATCAGCGGCTACCTCGGCAAGAACTGGGGCGTGCTGCTTGGCGCCCTCTACTTCGTGATGCTGGTGATCTGGGTGTTCGTCTACTCCACCGCCATCACCAATGACAGCGCCTCCTTCCTGCAAAGCTTCGGGGTCACCCAGCAACTGCTCTCCGAGAATCCCTTCTACGGCCTGGTGCTGATCTGCGCCCTGGTGGCACTGGCGTCGCGCGGCGAGAACCTCTTGTTCAAGATCTCCACCTTCATGGTGCTGACCAAGATCAGCGTGGTGGCAGTGCTCGGCCTGATGATGGTGAGCAAGTGGGATGCCGCCAACATCACCGCCATACCGGCCAGCGGTGACTGGCTGAAGGATGCCATCGTCATGCTCCCCTTCACCCTCACCTCCATTCTCTTCATCCAGAGCCTGAGCCCCATGGTGATCTCCTACCGCTCGCGGGAAAAATCCCTGGAAGTGGCCCGCTTCAAGGCGATGCGCGCCATGAACATCGCCTTCGGCATCCTGTTCGTGGTGGTGTTCTTCTACGCCGTCTCCTTCACCCTGGCCATGGGCCACGAGCAGGCGGTCAAGGCCTCCGAGGAGAACATCTCGGCGCTGGCCATGGTAGCCCAGGGCATGCCGGGCCAGACCCTCAAGCTGCTCAGCCTCACCCTCAACATCTTCGCGGTGATGACCGCCTACTTCGGCGTCTATCTCGGCTTTCGTGAAGCCTGCCAGGGGCTGGCGATGAACCTGCTGCGCCGGGTGATGCCGGAAGAGCGCATCAACAAGGGGCTGGTGGGCAAGGGCATCATGCTGTTCACCGTGCTGCTCTCCTGGGGGGCCATCGTGCTCAACGCCCCGGTGCTGAGCTTCACCTCCATCTGCAGCCCCATCTTCGGCATGGTGGGGTGCCTCATCCCGGCCTATCTGGTCTATCAGGTGCCAGCGCTGCACAAGTACAAGGGGGTCTCCCTCTACATCATCATCGTCACCGGCCTGCTGCTCTGCGTCTCGCCCTTCCTGGCGTTCAACTGAGCCGCGACCTTCTCCCATCGGCAACGGGCCACCCTCAGGGTGGCCCGTTTTTCTGACCCATTCAGCCCCCCTCGCCACGGGAAAAAGCCAAGGGGATCACAACTTCCATCCCGCCCCCAGCCGAGCCCCCCGGCGAGGAGTAATATCCAGCCATCCCGCTACACGCCCCGTCGGGGCCCGAGGCTTCATATGAAATGGATATTCACGCCCGCCATCCGGCTCGGCAATCAGCTCTCCTTCAAGTACAAGTTTTTGCTCTGGTCCTGCCTGATGCTGCTGCCGCTCGCCTACAGCATGACCAACCTGCTGGGTCGGCTGCAGGACGACAACGCTCAGGCCCGCAAGGAGCTGGCCGGCGTGGTCAAGCTGGCGCCGCTGCCCGCCATCGAGCAGGCCCTGCTGACCCATCGTAACCTGGTCACCCGGCACAGCTATGAACAGAACCCGGTCGGCGAAGAGGAGGTCAAGGCCGCAGCCCGGGCCGTCGATGCGAGCCTGGCCGCCTTTGCCGCCACCAAACAGCAAAACCCCGTGTTCGATACCCTCGCCCAGGAGTGGTCCAGCCTGCAAAACGAGGCGCTCGGGCTCGAGGTGGATCAGAGCAACCTGCGCCACGACAAGCTGCTGACCGAGGTACGCCACCTCTACAAGAGCATCACCGCCGCCAGCAGCCTGGTGCAGGATCCCGCGCTCGGCACCTACTACATGGTGGTGCTCGCCAGCGAGCGGCTGCCGCAGCTGCGCGATCTGCTGGCCCAGGTGCGGGATCGGGCCGCCACCATCGCCGACTTCGGCCTGTTTCAGGCCCAAGGGTATAGCGCCCTGCGCTTTCGCCTCGACCTCATCAACGCCACCCTGCAGGAGCTGGAGGCCGACCTGACCCTGCTCTATGAGATGGCCCCCACCTATCGCAGCGAGCTGGGCCAGCAGACCGACACCCTGCTGCAACAGGCCCATCAGGGGGTCGACACTCTGGAAAACAAGATGATGAAGGATCAGCAGGTGCAGCTCTCCAGCAAGGAGGTGCTGGCGCTGGGGGATGGGCTGGATGCCGCCATCACGGCGCTGGCGGGTCAGGTGCGTCAACGGCTGGAGGCGGATCTGCACCAGCGCATGACCGCCAACCAGCGCCACTTCTGGTGGGTGACCGGGCCGCTGACCGCCATCCTGCTGGTCTATCTCTACCTGATGATCGGCGCCTACCTCTCCTTGCGCGGTACCGTGGGCCGGGTGCGGGAGATCGCTGCCCGGGTCAACGCCCAGGATCTCAGCCAGCAGATCGAGATCGTCGGCCAGGATGAGCTGGCCGCCATCAGCCGGGATTACAACGTGACCCTGCAGACCCTGCGCACCCTGATGCTGCGGGTGCGGGAGAACGGCGTCAGCGTGGTGGAGAGCGCCACCGAAATCGAAGTGCGGACCTGCCGTTCCCAGGAGGTGATCGCCGATCAGCAAGGGGAGACCCATCAGGTGGCCACCGCCATCAAGGAGCTGGCCGCCACCTCCCACGACATGGCGGGCAACGCCCAGCAGGCCGCCCGCATGACCCAGGAGGCGCAGGCCGTGGTGGGTCAGGGCGAGGCGGTGGTTGAACGTACCATCAAGGCCATCGACCACATCAACCGCGAGGTACTGCGCACCGCCGAGACCATCGGCCAGCTGGAGCAGCAGTGCAGCCAGATTGGTGGCGTGATCGTGGTGATCCGCGGCATCGCCGAGCAGACCAACCTGCTGGCGCTCAACGCCGCCATCGAGGCGGCCCGTGCCGGCGAGCAGGGACGCGGCTTCGCGGTGGTGGCCGACGAGGTGCGCTCGCTGGCCAACCGCACCCAGGGGGCCACGGTCGAGATCCAGCAGATGATCGAGCAGCTGCAAACCGGCGCCCGCGCCTCGGTCAGCGCCATGTCGGCGGCCAGCCGTGAGGCGCAGGAGGGGGTCGGTCTGGCCCAAGAGGCCCAGCAGGCCTTTGGCGCCATCACCGAGCGGGTGGGCAGCATGGTCGACACCAACTCGGTCATCGCCAGCGCCATCGAGCAGCAAGGGGCCGTGGTCAACGAAATAGAGCGCAACGTGGTGCGCATCTCCGATGGCAGCGACGAGGCGCTGCAGGTGGCCAACGCCGCCCGCGACGCCGCCCGCCAGATCCACCAGCTCACTGAGCAGCTGCGTGCCATGGTGCAAAGCTTCGTGCTCTGAGCCGGCGCCCGTCACCTACGCCAGCCCCCTGCCGGGGCTGGTTTTTTTTGCCAATTCAGACGATCGGGCAGCATTGTTTTTCTTGGCGAAAAAAGTATCGACTACCCATTGTGCGATGAGGAGAAAGCGGGGTAATCTTCAGCCACAACAAGATTCGAACGTTACCTTTTTGCCTACCACAGGCCCGGGGATCAGTTCGACGCCCGAGAAACAGTTCGACGAAAGTCCGGCGAGAGGAAGCTCGCATCACGACACAACCGTTCAGGCGAGGTATCGCAAATGGCGAAGTACCAGTTTTTCTCTATCCCGACCTCCAACCGGCAGCAGTACACCTTTATCGACATGGCCTCCCCCACCTTCCTGCCCGAGAAAGAGGCGCTGCTGGCGCAGGGGTTCGAGGTGGAAGAGGATTTCATCGACGCGGCCAACCCGCGCGAGGCGGTGGAGAAGTATCGCTCCAACTTCCTCTACGTGGCCGATGAGATAGGCAAGTCGGACGCCGGTTACGCCGCGGCCATTGCCGTGCAGGCGCTCGGCAAGGGACTGCTGGGGCAGAAGCAGGGCAATTGAGCAGATAAATGAAGCGCGGCCAGCGGCAAGCTGCCGATGGCCGCAGGCAATGCTGGCAATGTAGTTCAGCAGCGGGCGAGCTGGCGGAGCATCTCGATCAGCTCCTCTTCGCTGCTGGGCTCATAAGCGAGCTGCAGGCAGGGCGCAGCGCCCCCCATCAACATGTAGACGTGGGTGCTGCAGTGATCGTAGTGATACCACTTACCGTCGATACAGACGTCGGTATAGCATCTCGGGTCCCTTTCAAGTTCCATACGCACATCCTTTTGTTACATCCCCTCAACATCACTCTGACCGTAAGATAACCCGGCCGCTGCAAACTTGATGCAGATCAAGGGAAGCGACGGCCGACGCGGATATCTGCCGGATCTGCGGGCCATGGGGCCCAACACCGACATCTATCAGCCGCATTCAGCCCAAGGCTCGCCGCACCAGCGCCTGCTGCGGCAGATCGTGCGCAACAAAAACGGCGCCCGCAGGCGCCGTTTTTTATCTCCGCGCCACGTGGTCTCGCGGTGCGGGGGAACAAGCCTCAGGCTTATTCGTCTTCCAGGTAGGCGTAGCCTTGCAGACCCAGCTCCAGCTCGTCGAGCAGGGCCTTGCGGGTCGCGTCGTCCAGCGCCGGGTGGGAGACGATGCGCTGGTAGTTCTCGCGGATGACGGACGGGTCGATGTTGACGTAACGCAGCAGCTGGTCGACGGTGTCGCCGCGCACCACGTTGCGAATGTCCATCTTGCCTTCGTCATCGAGCCACACTTCCGCGCAGTGGGTGTCACCGAACAGGTTGTGCAGATCCCCCAGGATCTCCTGGTAGGCACCCACCAGGAAGAAGCCGACGTGACACTCTTCGTTCTCGCCATACACTGGCATCGGCAGGGTGCTCTCGACCCCCAGACCGTCGACATAGTGCTCGACCTGACCGTCGGAGTCACAGGTGATGTCCATCAGGATGCCGCGGCGGGTGAGCGGACGCTCGAGACCGGCCAGCGGCATCACCGGGAACACCTGACCGATACCCCAGGCATCCGGCAGGGACTGGAACAGGGAGAAGTTGGCAAAGCACTTGTCAGCCAGTTTCTCGGAGAGCTCGTCAGCCAGCGCGCGGTGGTTGCGGTTGACCGGGTTGAGCAGCTCTTTGAGCGCCAGACAGGTGTTCTGGTGCAGCATCTCGGCCCAGGCGCGTTGCTCCAGGTTCAACAGGCCCATGGTGTACTGGGTATTGACGTCACCCAGGTCTGCCACCGAGTCGTGGAAGATCTCCAGCAGAGAGGGATCTTCGCTGCGCAGGTCCAGCCAGCCTTTCCACATGTTCTGCAGAATGGTGGGCGCATCGTCGTCCGGTGCGCTAATGTCGTTCATCTCCACCCCTTCGGCACCAATGATGTTGGTAACCAGCACGGCGTGGTGAGCGGTCAGGGCACGGCCAGACTCGCTGATGATGGTCGGGTGCGGCAGGTCGAACTCGCGGCAGACATCGCCGATGCCCCACACCACGTTGTTGGCGTACTCGGAGAGGCTGTAGTTGGCGGAGCAGTGGCTCTGGGAACGGGTTCCCTCGTAGTCCACCCCCAGGCCGCCACCGACGTCAACCACTTCGATGTTGGCACCGAGGCGACGCAGTTCGGCGTAGAAACGGCCGCACTCGCGGATGCCGCCCTGGATGTCGCGGATGTTGGCGATCTGGGAACCCAGGTGGAAGTGCAGCAGTTGCAGGCAGTCCAGCTTACCCAGCCCGCGCAGACGCTCGATCAGCGCCAGGATCTGGGAGGCGGAGAGACCGAATTTGGACATGGAGCCGCCGCTCGATTCCCACATACCGGAGCCGGTGGAAGCGAGCTTGGCACGCACCCCGATGTTGGGTTTGATGTTGAGACGAGCTGACTCGTCCAGCACCATTTCCAGCTCGGAGGGCTTCTCCACCACGATGTAGACCTTGTGGCCCATCAGGTTGCCCAGCAGGGCGTGGCGGATATATTCGCGGTCTTTGTAACCGTTGCAGACGATCACCGAGCCTTGCTCATGGTGATGGGACAGCACGGCCAGCAGTTCCGGTTTGGAACCAGCTTCCAGGCCAAGCCGGGGCTTGTCGCTGTAGGACTGGCTGATGGTCTCGATGACGCGACGCTGCTGGTTTACCTTGATCGGGTAAACGCACAGGTAGTCCCCTTCATAGCCTGACTTCTCGATGGCCTGACCGAAGGCGTTGAACAGCGCATCGACCCGACTCTTGAGGATGTCAGGGAAACGCAGCAGTACCGGAGTGGTCAGCCCGGATTGACGCAACTGTTCGATGGCGTCGGAGAGCACGATCTGTGCATCAGGGCGTGATTTGTCGGGAGCGACGGTCACATGACCGGCGTCATTGATGTTGAAAAAACCCGCACCCCAGTAGGGAACGTTGTAGACCTTCAAGGAGTCCTTGCTGGACCAGTTAGTCATGGGCTATGCCTCGCAAATGAGCGGCCGGTGGCCGCCTTCGTTACCCTCAATCACATCCAGACCATCGATGACAAGGTGCGGCGCGCCGAGGCGGCCTGCCGGCTCGGGAAGGGCGACTCCTGCAACCTGCGTGCACTACGCGGCGGGTTGACTCGGGCCCTTCCGTCACATCCCTTGCACATCGCGGCAAGCCTAGGCTGCCTGGTGGATCTTGGGGAAGTAACGAGTCTTGATGTGGGGCTGGTGGCTTTACATCAAGCTCAACGGTATGCGGTGCTGCACTAACAGCGCCGCGGTACTTTGATGACGGACAGCATCAGCCACGCGGTCCGTTCATCATTCGGCAGCCATCACGACAGCAAGGGAAGGTTCCAAGGAAGAGAAGCGAAGGCGTCAGCACGCGTGCGTGTTGATAGACGACAACAACCACAGCCAGCTCAGCACCAGTGACCGCCCATGACAAGGGAAGATGATGAGCCGTTGGCTCACTCGGTCAGCTGGACATTGAGTGTCCGTTGTTCTCCCTGATACCGGAGCCTAACCGGTATTAAAGAAACCATACCCTAGCAGTGTCTGTCGTTGCTGCGTGCCTCGCCCTATAGGCGTCTGATCTTCCGGGAGTCTGGCGGCCTCTGCCTGCTCAGGGTTACCCTTGGATCGGCGCGGAGTGTACACACTTACCGCCAGCGGTGACAATAAAAAATAGTGTTCAAAAACTGCTTTTAATAAGGCGATCAAATCTTGCTGCCAGCAGGCCTGGCATGCGGGGGAACAAGTCCGTCCACCCCCTCTTTTCCACCCTGAAAATAACGCCGGTTTGCGCCATCCGTTGTCGCCCCCGACACCCTCAGTACTGAGCGCCTGCCGAGCCACATCACAAGCCGCTTAAAAATGTCAGCAATTGGATATTTTATGCTGCGCTTGATATCAACAACCAGAGCCTGAACCACCTTACACGTTTACAGCCAGATCTTCGCCAAAAAATGCGGCAAAAACTGCGCTGACGCAAAAAGCCGCGCCGCCAGATTGGCCACAATGGCCCCTCCCCACCGGTACGAGGCTTGCCAATGGATACCTTGCTTGAGCGTTTTCTGCGTTACGTGACTTTTCATACCCGCTCCGATGCGACCAATCCCGCCTGTCCCAGCAGCGAGGGACAGCTCGTCTTCGCCCGCGCCCTGTGCGACGAGATGGAGCAGATGGGGCTGAGCCGGGTCACCCTGGACCAATACGGCTACCTCACCGCCTGCCTGCCGGGCAACCAGCCGGACGCGCCGGCCATCGGCCTCATCGCCCACATGGATACCGCCGACTACGAGGCGGCGCACGTGGTGCCCCAGATCATCGAAAACTATCAGGGCGGCGACATCTGTCTGGGCAAGGGGGACGAGGTGCTGGCCATTCGCGACTACCGCTTCCTGAAAAACTACCTGGGGCAGGATCTCATCACCACCGACGGCAGCACCCTGCTGGGAGCCGACGACAAGGCGGGCATCGCCGAGATCCTCACCGCCATCGACCACCTGCTGGCCCACCCCGAGATCCCCCGTGGCGATGTCTGGGTCGGTTTTACCCCGGACGAGGAGATAGGGCGCGGCGCCGACCGCTTCCCGCTGGACCGCTTCCCGGCCAAATGGGCCTATACGGTAGACGGCGGCGAGCTGGGTGAGCTCGAATACGAGAACTTCAACGCCGCCAGCGCCACCGTGCGCTTTATCGGCAACAACGTGCACCCCGGCACCGCCAAGGGCAGCATGATCAACAGCCAGACCCTGGCCGCCCGCTTCCACGCCGCCATGCCCGCCGAGCAAACCCCGGAGGCGACCGACGGCTATCAGGGCTTCTTCCACCTGGCCCAGATGAACGGCACAGTGGAAGAGACCAGCCTGCACTACATCATCCGCGACTTCGACGACGAGGGCTTCGCCGCCCGCAAGGCCCAGCTCAAGGAGCGGGTCGCCTCGCTGCAGCTGGAGGCCCCCAGGGCGCGCATCGAGCTCACCCTGACCGACAGCTATCGCAACATGCGCAGCCAGATCGAGCCACACATGCACATCGTCGAGCTGGCCAAGGCCGCCATGCAGGCCGCCGACGTCACCCCGAGGATCAAACCCATTCGTGGCGGTACCGACGGGGCGCGGCTCTCCTTTATGGGGTTGCCCTGCCCCAACCTGTTTACCGGCGGCCACAACTTCCACGGCAAGCACGAGTTCATCCCGCTGCAATCCATGGAGAAAGCCGTCACCACCCTGGTGGAGCTGGTGCGCCTGACTTCGGCCTGGCGCGGCTAAACCGGCCATCGTCACCGCCATGACCCAAGAGGGGAGCCGGTTAACCGGCGCCCCTCTTTGCCATCAAACTGTCATCCCGCTGCCATGGGGCGGGAACAGAAGGGCGTCAGGCTAGGGCAACGACTCATCGGAGCCCAGCCCATGTTCAGTGTCGATGCCCTGCTACAACAACACCTGCCCCGTCTCTCGGCCCACGGCCTGCTGCGCCCCCTGCTCCGGCAGGGGCTGCGCTGGCTGCTGCACGAGCAGGCATTTCAACGCTTTGCCACGAGTCATCCTCACCTGCGCGGACTCGACTTCGTCGAGCAGGCGCTGACCGAGCTCGACTTCGACTACCGGGTGAGCGAGGCCCAGCTCGAGCACATTCCGGCCAGCGGCCGGGTCATCATCGTCGCCAACCACCCCATCGGCTCCCTCGACGGGCTGGCCCTGCTGCGCCTGCTCGGCCGCATCCGGCCGGACGTCAAGATAGTGGCCAATCAGCTGCTGGCCCAGCTGACACCGCTGCGCCCCCTGCTGCTGCCGGTGGACAACCTGAGCGGCAAGACCGACCGGCGCGCCATTCTGGCGATGGGGGAACACCTGGCGAGCGAAGGGGCGCTGGTGATCTTTCCCGCCGGCGAGGTGTCGCGCCTCGGCCCCAAGGGGGTCAAGGACGGCCCCTGGCAGGCAGGCTTCATCAAGCTGGCCCAGCGCACCCGCACCCCGCTGGTGCCCATCCACCTGGACGGGCGCAATGGCCTCTCCTTCTATCTCGCCGCCTGGCTCCACAACGACTGGGCGGGGCTGTTGCTGGTCAAGCAGCTGTTTCGCCAGCAAGGGAAACGCCTCGGCGTCACCATCGGCGCCCGCATTCCGGTGAGCGGAGTGCAGGAGCTGCCCGCCAAGAGCGCGGCCCGGCTGGTGCGCAGCCACCTCTACCGGATCGGACGCGGCAAGCGGGGTTTGCTGGCCACCGAGGCCCCCATCGCCCTGCCGGAGGAACGCCGTCAGCTCAAGCAGGCCATCGACGCCTGCGAGGCGCTCGGCCATACCCCGGATGGCCAGGGGATCTACCTCTACCGGCGCCACGAGCTGAGCCATTCGGTGATCCTGCGCGAACTGGGGCGCCTGCGGGAAATCGCCTTTCGGGCGGTGGGGGAAGGCTCCGGCAGGCGGCGGGATCTCGACGCCTTCGACGATGACTACCACCACCTCATTCTCTGGGATCCAGCCCGGCTCGAGATCATCGGTGCCTACCGTTTCGCGCCGGTGGCCGAACTGCTGGCCAGCAAGGGGCTTGGCGGCCTCTACAGCCACACCCTGTTCGGCTTTGAAGAGAAATTGCTGCCCAGGCTGGCGCTTGCCATCGAGCTTGGCCGCAGCTTCATCCAGCCCGCCTACTGGGGCAAGCGGGGGCTCGATTATCTCTGGTTCGGCATCGGCGCCTATCTGGCGCGCTATCCCCGCTATCGCTACCTGTTTGGCCCGGTGTCGCTCTCCGGCAGCCTGCCAGCGGCGGCCAAGGATCTGCTGGTGAGCTTCTATCGCCAGCACTTTGCCCCCGAGCTCGCGCTCGCCCCCTCGCGCCGCCCCTACCCCGCCACGCCGCCGCTGTTTACCGGGCTGGATTACGGCGCCGATCTCAAGGAGCTCAAGGCCCGCCTCGACAACCTGGGTTGCGCCATTCCCACCCTCTACAAGCAGTACTCCGAGCTGTGCGAGCCGGGCGGCGTGCAGTTCATGGATTTTGGCATCGACCCCGACTTCAACCACTGCATCGACGGCCTGGTGTGGGTGGATGTGAGCCGCCTCAAGCCCCACAAGCGGGCCCGCTATATCGGCCTTCCCGCAGAGGAATAGCCGGGCACAACTGCCGACCGTTGACTGGGCGCCACAACGAGAGAGGGAGGCCTGCGCCTCCCTCTCTTTGTCATTGATGCTGTGGCCTACTCGGCGGCCGGCTTGCGATCGGCGTGGCCCAGGTCGCGTTCGGGGGCGATGACATCGCGCACCCGCTGCTTGATCTCCTTGGCCTCGGGGAAGCCATCGTCGGCCACCCGATCCCACACCAGCACCCCGTCCACCAGGATGCGGAACTCCCCCTTGCTGGCCGGCACCAGCGCCACCTCGCCGAGATCGCTGTCGAAGGTGGAGAGCAGCTCCTGGGCCAGCCAGGCGGCGCGCAGCATCCAGCGACAGAGGGTGCAGTAGCGGATCTCGATGCGGGGTTTGGCGGAGGGCAGCGTCGTGTCGCTCATGTGGTCACTCCATCAATGGCGGCTAAGAAAAAGGCACTCACTGGGCGACCCCGTGGAAGTCGGCCAGCCAGTGGCGGGCAATGGTGCGCATGGTCGACTGCGGCAGGTCGAACAGACCGGGGGCCAGCGGCTGCAACGCCAGCTGACGCACCCCTTCGATGATCTCCGCCAGCACCAGATAGACATATTCGCCGATGACGGCGCCGTGGACGAAGTTGACCGCCTCGCCCCGGTTTAGCAGGAAGATGGTGCTGCCGTCGGGGCGGGTCAGTGCCAGCACGTGGGGGCACACCTCCTCGCTCGGCCAGGGTAGCTGTGAGAGGCAGAACGCAAACTCGTCGTCCGCCGAGGTGACCGAGGCGACCATGGTGCCGGGGCGCAGCTGCTGCAGATCCGCCAAGTCCAGCGCCCCGTTGCCGGTGGAGCAGATCACTAGCTCGGCCCGACCGAGGGCTTCGGCCTTGCCCACCAGCTTGAAGCCGTGGGAGAGCGCCTCCACCTGGCGCAGCACGTCGGTCTCCACCAGCTCCAGGTGCAGATTGCGGCACCTGAGCTCGCGGGCGATGCTGCGGCCCACCTTGCCGTAGCCGAACAGGGCGGCCTGGCAGACATTGAAGGTACGGTTGAGGGTGCGGGCCAGGGATTCGGCGGAGTAGACCACGCTCAGGCCAATCTGGATATCCTCGGCCTGCTTGAGGGGGCTGCGCGCCACCGAGATGACCGGGGTGGCCAGCACCTCCTGCTCGTAGCGCTGATGGCCGTTTTCGGTCATCTCCACCACCCCGAGGAAACGGGGGCCGAAATACTCGCTGAGGGTGACCTGGGTCTTGGCGAAATAGCCCCCGATATCGAGGATGATCAGCCGCTCATGGGGCGCCACCAGCGGGGCTATGTGCTCGATCACCCCCTGCGGGGTGTTGGTCCACTGGCGATTGAGGGGCAGTACCGGGTAGTGTTGCTGGGCCCAGGTCAGGGTCGGTCCATGCACCGACTTGGGTTTGGGCAGGATGGCGCCGATCCGCCCGATCTGATCGAGGGCCTGGATAAACTGGGGGCGATCGGGAAGCAGATGGGTAACCAGCAGGATGCAGAGCCCGTCGAGACGTCCCTGCTCGGTGAAATGGCGAAAAAACAGATGCTCAGATCCTTGACTGCGCAACTGTGGCCTCCTTAGCGCGCCGCAAACAAGCAGGCAAACAGAACCCGGTCAGACCGGGTTCTGTGTGTGTCCAGATAATTGAAAATCCTTTTTATCTGAAAGCACTATGGGGCTCAATCTTTATCTGTGCAGACTATGACGAAGTCGGCAACTTTCGGGTTAATTGTCTGTTTTTTATGCTAAAAATCAGTACAACGAGGCTTCCGGCCACACCTTCCAGAGGCTGAGTCCGGCCCCCACGCCCGCCAGCAGGATCAATACGAACCAGCGCTGGATCCAGGGCTTGCTGCGCAAGGTCCACTCCAGCAGCGGCAGCAGCCAGACCGGCAGCAGCACCAGCAGCGGCACTTCCACGTATTGCCAGGCGAGCATCTGCACAAAGGCCAGCGCCAATCCGAGCGCCGCGGGCGCCACCTGGCTGCCGGCAAAGGCCCCGAGCAGGGCACGGAAACCGGCGAACGCCGCCAGCGCGCCGGCCAGCTGGGCAATCAGCAGGCTGCCGTCGATGCCGATCACCTGCGCCAGCCAGATGAAGCCGAGGGCAAAGCCGAGCCCCTCACGGCTGTCACCACGCAGCCCGGTCCATCCCAGCCAGGCGATGGCAGGCAGCAACGCCAGCCAGATGGCAGGCTCGCTCGCCAGCACAGAGGCCAGCCCCTGCCACCACACCAGCGCCCCCAGAGCGGCAAACAGCGCAAGTGCCGCCCGCTGGTCAGCCAGCTGCGCCGCCAGGGCGGGCACCAGCAGAGTCAGTGGCAGCCACTGCCACGCCTTGACCGGCAGCCCGTAGGCACCGCCCAGCAGACAGCCCACCAACCAGAGCGCCAGGGCGCCCCACAGATACCCCAGCCGCGGCCAGCGCCACGACAGCAAAGCGGCTCCCAAAGGAGCCGCCAGGGTTTGCAGCAGGAGTGCCGCGCCCATTACTTGCGCACGCCTTCGACGAACAGATTGATGCTCATCTCGTCAGGGATGTTCGGCACCATGTAGTTCACGCCAAAGTCGCTGCGCTTGATGGTGGTGGTGGCGTTGAAGCCGCTGCGGTAGCCACCCCAGGGATCCTTGCCTTCACCGATGTGGACCAGCTCGAAGGCCACTTCCTTGGAGACGCCGTGCAGGGTCAGGGTGCCTTTCAGTACGCCCTTATCCTTGGTGCCCTCGTAGCCGGAGCTGACGAAGGTCATCTTGGGGAACTGCTTCACGTCGAGGAAATCGGGGCTGCGCAGGTGTTTGTCGCGCGGCTCGTGGTTGGAGTCCACGCTGGCGGCATCGATCTCGAAGCTCGCCTTGGCCGCCGCCGGGTTGGCGTCGTCCATGCTGAAGGTGCCGCTGAAGGTATTGAAACGGCCCACCAGTTCGGAGAAGCCGAGGTGACCCACCTTGAACTGCACCGTGGTGTGCGCCGCATCGACGTCGTAATCGGCTGCCATCAGGGGAGCCGCCATAAACAGGCAGGAGGCCAGCAGGGCCTTGGTCATTTTCATCCGTTCGTTCCTTCATATTGGGGGTTCACAACAACAGCCAAGATGCTAACCTCCATATCGGAATAGATAATCAGCGATTTATTAAAATAATTATCAACTGAGAGTGAAAGATGGACCAGATAGCCGCCATGCGCACCTTCATCAAGGTGGTGGAGTGTCAAAGTTTTACCAAGGCCGCCAACCAGCTCGGCATCTCGGTCGCCATGACCTCCAAGCTGATGCAGCAGCTGGAGGAGTCGCTCTCCACCCGGCTGCTGTCGCGCACCACCCGCCAGGTGAACCCCACCGAGGCCGGCCAGTTCTACTACCAGCGCTCCCAGGCGCTGCTGGCGGAACTCGAAGAGACCCACAGCCAGCTGACCCGCAACAACCAGCAGCCCCAGGGCACCCTCAAGCTGTCGGTGCCGATGGATTTTGGCTACCTGCACCTCTCACCCGCCCTGCCGCTGTTTCGTGAACGCTACCCGGATCTGAAGCTGGAGATAGAGTACAGCGACCGACGGGTGGCGCTGGTGGAAGAGGGGTTCGATCTGGCGCTGCGCATCGGCAACCTGCCGGACTCCTCCCTGGTGGCCAAGCCGCTGGCCATGATGCGGCTGGAGGTATGTGCCAGCCCGGCCTATCTGGCACGCCGAGGCACGCCGAGCACCCCGGAGGATCTCAAGCAGCACGACTGCCTGCTCTACACCCTGACCCAGCCGGACTGGGTGTTCAAACGGGATGGCGAGCAGCTGAGCGTGCGCCCGCAGGGGCCGCTGCGGGCCAACAACGGGGTGGCCCTGACCCGGGCGGCCTGCGACGATCAGGGCATCATACTGCAGCCCACCTTCATCGTCGGCGATGCGCTGCGCTCCGGCGCCCTGGTGTCACTGCTGCCGGAGTGGGAGAAGGGGCAGGTGGGGCTCTATGCCCTCTATCCGCACCGCCGTTTCGTCTCGGCCAAGGTGCGCTGTTTCATCGAATTCGTGCAGGAGCGCTATCTCGCCCCCCACTACTGGGATCGCAAGGCTTAAGACTTGCAGCGACCGAGGTGACGGGATAACTATGAGGCGACGCTATCGGCAGGCAGCGGCAGCTCGGCCACCAGCAGCAAGTCGCGCAGGCTCAGCTGCCAGCGCGGCAGGCGCTGGCGCAGGGTCGTCAGCTGCGCCTCGTCAAAGGCATAGGGCAGGGTGATGTGCAGGCAGTGGCAATCGAGCATGCCGGCCAGCTGCAGGGTCAGGATGAGATTGGCTTCGTCGGTCTTGTGCTTGTTGATGCGCTTGCCCAGTTCATGGCGAAAGTGGGTCTCGGGATCCTGGGTCATCGCCTGCCAGCCATAACCAAACAGCGGGATGAAGGCGCTGACGACCCCCAGCGCGGTCAACGGCTGTTTGGGCGGGTGATAGAGGGTGTTGAGATCCAGCTCGATGGGCGTTAGATGCAGCTCACGATTGCCGGACAAAATATTATTACTCATTGGATAACCCTGTTGATTCCACTAGACTGCGCCGCATATTTGACCTGACATGCCAACGAGGTGCTGATGCTAAGCGATATCGAGATCTCCCGCCAGTCCCCCCGTCTCTCCATTCACGCGCTGGCCGAACGCCTCGCCATCCCTTCGCACCAGCTCCATCCTTACGGTCACTACAAGGGCAAACTCAGCCTCGAGCTGCTCAAGTCTCTCCCCAAACCGGCGGGCAAGCTGGTGCTGGTGAGCGCCATCACTCCCACCCCGCTTGGCGAGGGCAAGACGGTGACCACCCTCGGCCTCTCCATGGGGCTCAACCATATCGGCCAGCCCAGCATCGCCACCATCCGCCAGCCGAGCCTGGGCCCGGTGTTCGGGGTCAAGGGGGGCGCCGCCGGTGGCGGTCACGCCCAGGTGGTGCCGATGGAGGAGATGAACCTGCACCTCACCGGTGACTTTCACGCCCTCACCGCCGCCCACAACCTGGCGGCGGCGGCCCTCGATGCCCGCCTGTTCCATGAGCGCAAACTCGGTGACCAGTTCAGCACCAGAACCGGCCTGCAGCGCCTCGATATCGACCCGGCCAACATCCTCTGGCCGCGCACCCTCGACATGAACGACCGCGCCCTGCGCCACCTCACGATTGGACAGGGGGGCGCCGCCGATGGCGTCGAGCGCCAGGATCGCTTCGTCATCACCGCCGCCTCCGAGCTGATGGCCATTCTGGCGCTGGCGAGCGATCTGAAAGACCTGCGCCAGCGCATCGGCCGCATCCAGCTGGCCCGCGACCTGCACGGCAAACCCATCACCGCCGAGCAGCTGGAAGTGGCGGGCGCCATGACGGTGCTGCTCAAAGAGGCCCTGCAGCCGACCCTGATGCAGACCACCGAGCAGACCCCGGTGCTGGTGCACGCCGGCCCCTTTGCCAACATCGCCCACGGCAACTCCTCGGTGATCGCCGATCGCATGGCCCTCGGCCTCACCGATTACGTGGTGACCGAGGCGGGTTTTGGCTCCGACATGGGGCTGGAGAAGTTCTTCAACATCAAGCATCGCCAGTCCGGCATCACGCCGGCCTGCGTGGTGCTGGTGGCGACGGTGCGCGGCCTCAAGGCCAACAGCGGCCTGCTCGACATTCGGCCGGGTCAGCCGCTGCCGGAAAGCCTGCTGCGCGAGGATCTGCCGACCCTTGAGCAGGGCTGCGCCAACCTCGGCTGGCACATCGCCAATGCCCGCCGCTACGGGGTGCCGGTGGTGGTCGCCATCAACCGCTTCCCCACCGACAGCGAGGCCGAGCTGGCCCTGCTGGCCCGCGCGGCGATGCGGGCCGGCGCTTGTGGCAGCGCCATCTCCAGCGCCTTTACCCAGGGTGGGGCCGGTGCCAGCGAGCTGGCCCAGGCCGTGGTGGCCGCCTGTGAGCAACCGGGCAAGGTCAAACTGCTCTACCCCGACGAGATGAGCCTGGACGCCAAGCTGGCAACCCTGGTGGAGTGCGGTTATGGCGGGCGCGGCGTGCAGCTCTCTGAGCGCGCGCGCCGCCAGTTGGCGCAACTCTCTGCCGAAGGATGGGATCACTTGCCGGTCTGCGTGGCCAAGACGCCGCTCTCCATCAGCCATGACCCCGCCCTCAAGGGGGTGCCGACGGACTTCGAGGTGCCCATCGAGGAGGTGAAGCTGTGCGCCGGTGCCGGCTTCGTCTATGCCCTGGCGGGCCCCA
This sequence comes from Aeromonas sp. QDB03, assembly GCF_027707985.1. Taxonomy (NCBI): domain Bacteria; kingdom Pseudomonadati; phylum Pseudomonadota; class Gammaproteobacteria; order Aeromonadales; family Aeromonadaceae; genus Aeromonas; species Aeromonas sp. QDB03. The sequence goes on from NZ_JAPCJG010000002.1 coordinate 280,317, forward strand.
TCATGACCATGCCGGGCCTTGGCAGCCTGCCGGCCTACCGTCATATCGATATCGACGATAACGGCGATATCGTCGGCCTGAGCTGATGGTTGATGGTGAGTGCCAGCTGCAGGCCAAGCCACCGCCTCGACAGCCTGCCACCGGTTACCGCCATATCAATATCGATGAAGATGGCGAGATAGTCGGCCTGAGCTAAATGGTCGGATAAAGGGTCTGGCGCCGGCCGATGGCGCTGCGCTCATCGACCCTGCGATCAACAAACCTGCCAGAAACAACAAGGCCCCGCCGATTGGCGGGGCCTTCTGTTATCTGTGACCAAGGGTCAGCCTTAGAGGGTAAAACGCTGGGTCATATGGTGCAGCGTATTGGCCAGCTTGCTCAGCTCCACGCAGGCCTGGGCGGTCTGCTGGGCCCCCAGGGCGTTCTCGTCGGCCGCATTGTGGATATTGACGATGCTGCGGTTGAGCTCCTCCGTCACCGCGTTTTGCTCCTCGGTGGCGGTGGCGATCAGGGTGTTCATGTCAGTGATCTGGGTGACGGCACCGTTGATGGTGTCGATGCTGCTGCCCGCTTCCCGGGCCAGCCCCACGCTCTCCTGCATCTGCTGGCGACTCAGCTGCATGGCGCTGCCCGCCTCGGCGGTGCGCTCCTGCAACACCTCGATCATCTTGCTGATCTCGGCGGTGGAGTTCTGGGTGCGCTGGGCCAGGGAGCGCACCTCGTCGGCAACGACCGCAAAGCCACGACCCTGCTCGCCGGCACGGGCCGCCTCAATGGCCGCGTTGAGCGCCAGCAGGTTGGTCTGCTCGGCGATACCGCGAATGACGTCCAGTACCATGCTGATGTTGTTGCTGTCCTGCTCCAGCTGCTGCACCACGGCACCCGCCTGCTCAATCTTGACCGACACCTCCTCGATGCTGCTGATGGCGCTGCGCACCACCTGGTTGCCCTGGGTCGAGGTGCGGGAGGCATCCTTGGCCGCACTCATGGCGTCCGTGGTGTTGCGGGCCACCTCGTTGACGGTGGACTGCATCTCGTTCATGGCGGTGGCGACCTGAGAAACCTCGCTCTGCTGGCGAGCCATGCCGGTGGCGGATTGCTCGGAGATGGCGCTCACCTCCTCCACCGCGCTGCTGAGCTGGCTCACCGAGCCGGCGATCTCGCTCACCAGATCCGCAAGCGCACCCTGCATGCGATCGATGGCTGCGCCGAGCTGGCCCAGCTCGTCACGCTTGAAGCGACTGCCGCGGATCCACTCCTGCAGTTCGCCCTTGCCCAGATCACCGCTCGCGATGCGCTGCGCCTGACGGGCCAGCATCACCAAGGGATCGCGGATCTGGCGGGTCAGCACGGTGGAGAGCACGCCCGCCAGCCCCAGACCCAGCAGCAGGGCGATGATGATGCTCAGCTTGGCGCTGTCAAACGCCTCCACCACCTGGGCACGAGAGTTGACGGAGTAGCCATGGTTGATGCGGATCAGATCCGCCACCGACTTGGCCAGATTGGTATAGAGGGTGACCCCCTCGCTCATGAACAGCTGCTGGGCCTCGGCCAGCTGACCGCCATCCTGCATCAACCGCACCCGCTGGTGCAGGGCAACGTACTTGTCCCAATCCTGCTTGACGATATCGAAGGTGCGACGCTCCTCCACATCCTCTGCCCAGATGGTGGCGTCGTGGGCTTTGACCTGCCGGGCAACCTCTTGCAGGCTCTGCTCGCTGAGATCCCGATAGTGGGCCCGTTGCTGCGGGTCGGCCGCCACCAGAAACACATCCAGTTCATAGCGGCGCAGGGTGTTGATGGTCTCACCCAGGGTGCTGGTGCGCACCACGGCGGGCAATATGCTGTCGGTAAAGCCGATGGCCGCCCGGTTCATGTTGCCGAACTGCAGCAACGAGAAGCCGCCGATGAAGGCCATCATCAGGCCGAGCACGGCAAAGCCGGCGGTGAGTTTCTTGCCAATGGTCATGGTACTGGTATTCATGGCATGTCCTGGATATGAGTGAACAGATAACGCTCGTCTGGACCGTAGCGATACGATCCGCGGTCACCGCCTCCATGGCGGCTCATCCAGCCTTGATGAATCTATGTCCTTGCATGAACGAGGCGAACAGTGTTGCCAAAGTGCCGAGCTGCCCAAGCGCCGAGCCCAAGCCACAATGACACATGGCAGGGAAACGGCAGCAAGACCCCGGTCGAGAGAGCCGCCGGAACAGGCACCTTGCTGGCTTGGGTGCACTCCCCAGGAGCGCACCCAAGCCATGAAACGATATATCGACCGGGCCTGCCAATCCCTTGAGGAAAATCGTCGGGGCAATCGGCGGGCAGTCAGGAGAAGGAAAAAAGGGGGAAAAAGCGAGGAGACATGCCGCCGCGGCGGCACGTCTCCGGGCAGATCAGCGCTTCAGGCCGGCCAGGAATTCGGCACGGGTATCGGGCTGGGTCTTGAACACCCCACCGAGGGAGGTGGTGGTGGTGTAGGAGGTGGAGTCCATCACGCCGCGGGCCTTCACGCAGAAGTGGGTCGCCTTGATGCTGATGGCCACATCCTTGGTGCCGAGCAGGGTCTGCAGCGCCAGCAAGATCTGCTGGGTCAGTCGCTCCTGCACCTGGGGACGGCGGGCAAAGAACTGCACGATGCGGTTGATCTTGGAGAGCCCGATCACCTTGCCACGGGGGATGTAGGCCACGTGGGCCAACCCGTCGATGGTGACGAAGTGGTGCTCGCAGGTGCTGGTGAGGCTGATGTCCCGCACCATGATCATCTCGTCCACCTTCATCTTGTTCTCGATCACCGTCACCTTGGGGAAGGTGGCGTAATCGAGGCCGGAGAAGATCTCGTTGACGTACATCTTGGCGATGCGGTGCGGCGTCTCCGCCAGACTGTCATCGGCCAGATCCAGCCCCAGCGTCTCCATGATGGCGCGCATGTGACCTTCGATCTTCTCCCGCTTCTGCTGACCGTCCAGTGCATTGGCCACCAGAGGTGTTTCGAGGCCCTCGGCCTCGAGGGCGGCCCTGACCAACAGGGCTTCCCGACTTAAGCTCGTCATCTTGTTCCTCTCCCACGCTCAGGGACTGTGATGGCCGCCTTGTCTATGACGGCATTCTGTTTTGGCGCAATAGTAAACGGCGATTATTGTCATAATTCAAGCTAACTCAAGCCTGTTCCCTGACTTTATGCCAATCCGGCGAATTTTACCCCGCCGGCGCTCCCCATACGGGGGTACCCTTTCGCTCCGGTCGCAGCCTATCTGTGCAGCCAGTCGGTTTTATCCCGCTGCAACCTGCCCATCCAGCTGGATTTTTGGGATAATCCGCCCTCTACTCCCCCTCCATCACACAATGAGGTCATGACATGGGATTTGATACCAGCGGACTACTCCCCCTGAGCGACGCCCTGCAGGGCATGCTGGCACAGCTTGACGGCTGCTGCGACAGCGAACAGCTGCCCCTGCCAGAGGCCCTTGGCCGGGTACTCGCCATGGATATCGCCTCCCCTCTCTCCGTGCCTCCGTTCGACAACTCCGCCATGGATGGTTACGCGGTGCGGCTGGCGGATCTCGCTGGCGGCGCCCCCCTCATCATGGCGGGCAAAGCCTTCGCCGGTCAGCCCTATCAGGGTGAGTGGCCCGCCGGCCACTGCGTGCGCATCATGACCGGCGCCCCGGTACCGGCCGGGACGGATGCGGTGGTGATGCAGGAAGAAACGCAGGCCGACGGCGACAGGATCACCTTTTTGACCACGCCGGTGCCCGGCCAGAACATTCGCCGCCGCGGCGAAGACATCCGCGAGGGCGCCAGCGTGCTCGCGGCCGGTACTCGCCTCACCGCCCGGGAGATGCCGCTGCTGGCCTCCCTCGGCATTGCCAGCGTGTCGGTACGTCGGCCGCTAAAAGTGGCCATCTTCAGTACCGGTGACGAGCTCAAGCCGGTCGGCACTCCCCTCGCCCACGGCGACATCTACGACTCCAACCGCTACGGCGTGCGAGCCATGCTGGATCGCATGGGCTGTGATTGCCTCGACCTTGGCATCATCCCGGACGATCCGGCCCAGCTGCGCGCTGCCTTTCTGAAGGCCGATCGCGAGGCCGACGCCCTCATCACCACCGGCGGCGTCTCGGTGGGGGAAGCGGACTTCACCAAACAGCTGCTGGAGGAGCTCGGCGAAATAGGCTTCTGGAAGCTCGCCATCAAGCCGGGCAAGCCGTTTGCCTTCGGTCGCCTGCCCCACGCCTGGTTCTTCGGCCTGCCGGGCAACCCGGTCTCCGCCATGGTCACCTTCGATCAGCTGGTGCAACCGGCGCTGGCCAAGCTGGCCGGCCAACGCTTCGAGCGCCCGCTCCAGCTCAACGCCATCGCGGCCGAGCCGCTCAAGAAGGCGCCGGGCCGGCTCGACTTTCAGCGCGGCATCCTGACTCAGGGGCCAAACGGCCTGGAGGTGCGCAGCACCGGCTCGCAGGACTCCGCCGTGTTCAGCTCCCTGTCGCGCGCCAACTGTTACATCGTCCTTGAGCGCGAGCGGGGTCGTGTCGCGGCAGGCGAGACGGTCACCGTCGAACCGTTCGGGGGATTGCTGCTATGAGCGAGATCCTGAGCGATGCCGAGCTCTTGCGCTACAACCGCCAGATCATCCTCAAATCCTTCGACTTCGAGGGGCAGGAGGCGCTCAAGCAGGCCAGGGTGCTGGTGATCGGCGCCGGCGGCCTCGGCTGCGCCGCCAGCCAGTATCTGGCGGTGGCCGGGGTCGGCCAGCTCACCCTGGTCGATTTCGATCGGGTGGAGCTCTCCAACCTGCAGCGCCAGGTGCTGCACACCGATGAGCGCATCGGCCACTACAAGGTGGACTCCGCAGCCCAGTCCCTGCGCGCCCTCAACCCCTGGCTCAACGTGGAGACCCACGCCGCCGTGGCCGACGAGACGCTGCTCGATGCCCTGTTGCCACGCCACCAGCTGGTATTGGATTGCACCGACAACCTGGCCATTCGCAACCTGCTCAACCAAAAAGCCCGCCAGCACGGCGTGCCGCTGGTCAGCGGCGCCGCCATCCGGCTGGAGGGACAAGTCTGCAGTTTCACCTGGCAGGAAGGGGAACCCTGCTACGCCTGCCTCAGCGCCCTGTTTGGCGAGCAGGCCCTGACTTGCGTCGAGGCGGGAGTGCTCGCCCCCGTAGTGGGACTGGTGGGCAGCCTGCAGGCGCTCGAAGCCATCAAGCTCTTGGCGGGGATGGGCCGCAGTTACAGTGGTCGCCTGCTGATGATCGACGGCCTTGGCGGCACCTTTCGCGAGATGAAGCTGCCAAAACGCCCCGACTGCCCGGTCTGCTCGCACGGGTGAATCACCCCAGCGAGCCTTTGCACTAACAAAAAGCCGACCCCTGAGTCGGCTTTTTTATCCACCTTTACTACCTCCCCCCTCAATGGGTTGAGAGGATCCGCTGCAACAAATGATTGAAGCCGGAGGGATCTTCCGCCGGCCAGGCGTGGTGGCCGTTGGGGGTGTGGATGGTGGCGTTGGGCAGGGAGGCGAACTGCTCCACCCGCTTGGCCAGCGGCAGATAGTCGTGACTGGTGGAGATGATGGCCACCGGCTGCCAGATGTTGCCGAGCCGGGCGCGCACCGACCAGCCGGGCAGTGCCTCCAGCAGCGCCTTGTAGGTTTTCTTCTTGTTGCGCACGAAACGCAGCCGGAAGGTGTGACGCACCTGGGCAAGGTCGGGGCCGGGAAAGAGCTCGCGGCCAAGCCACCAGGCGAGCGGCCGCAGGCCGAACCAGCGCAGCCACTTGAGGCGCTGGGCAAAGCGCTCCTGCTCTTTTGGCGTCTCCAGCAGAAATTCGCTGAAGCCGTTGACCAGCACCAGCCCCTGCACCTTGTGGGGCAGTTGCAGTGCCAGCTCCAGCGCCACCATGGCCCCCAATGACAATCCCACCACCCAGGCGGGCTCAGGCTGTTCGTCCAGCCAGTTCACCACGTCCGCCGCCAGGGTCGTCACATCGAACGGCCCCTCCTGCATGCTCTGTCCGTGGCCGCGCAGATCCAGCGCCACCACCCGGTAGTGCTCGGAAAAGCGTTCGATCTGCGCCTGCCAGTCGAGGCTGGAGGAGCCCAGCCCGTGCAGCAGCAACAACAAGGGGCCCTCCCCCGCGCTGCGCAGGGCAAGACCGTTGGATTTCATCACCTGATTGCGGCGCATCAGTTCATTGCCTCTCGACTCATCCGCTGAACCATCCTGATTTTCTGCCTCTTCTGCAATCCACTCAACCCTCGCTGACCAGGCTCACCGCCTTGATGTAGGCGTAGATCTGCTGGTTCGGGGCGAGTGCCAGCCGTCTGGCGGAGCGGCTGGTGATCCGGGCCAGCAGTATCTGCTGACCCAGCGCCAACTGCAACAGGGTCTGACCTGGGCGCACTTCGCGTTCGGCCAACAATCGAGTGGTGAGACAGTTGGAGAGGCTGGAGTGTTCGATGGGGGCGGTGGCGATCACCACGTCTCGCCCGGCCACCTTGATCTGCAAGGGGCCGCCATCATCCGGCACCTGGGTCATGGTGACCCGCAACTGCTGTTCGCCGAGCTGCAGGGTCGCCATCTGCTCGTCGTCATCGTAGTGAGAGAGGGTCGCCGCCAGCATCACCCCTGCGTCGTCGCGACTGGCGAGCGACAGGTCGGTGCGGGCGAAGATCTCGCTCGGCCGGCCTTGCGCCTCCACCCGGCCCTCCGCCAGCAGCACCAGCTGATCGCACAGCAGGCTCACCTCCTCCATGGCGTGGCTGACAAAGATCATCGGAATGCCGCTCTCCTGCTGCAAGCCCTTGAGCACATGGGCCTGGTGAATGCGGCTGCGCCTGTCCAGCGCAGAAAAAGGTTCATCCAGCAGCAGCAGATCAGGCTCGGCCAACAGAGCCCGGGCCAGTGCCACCCGCTGGCGCTGGCCGCCGGAGAGGCCGTGGGCCGGCTGGGGCAGCAGTTCGGCAAAGCCGAGCCGGGTCGCCAGCGCCTCGGGCTGCCAGCGCCCTCGCCCCTTGCGGGCCGCCAGTTGCAGGTTGCCGAGCACACTCAGATGGGGAAAGAGGCGCGAATCCTGAAACACCAGCCCGATGCGGCGCGCCTCGGGCAGCAGATCGCTCAGCGCCCTACCCTGCCAGTTCAACTTGTCGCCCGGCGCCCTGTCCAGCCCGGCGATGATGCGCAGCAGGCTGCTCTTGCCGCAGCCGGAGGGGCCAAACAGACCGAGAATGCCCCCCAGCTCCAGCGCCAGTTCACAGTCGAGGGTAAAGGCGCCGAACGCCCGCTTCGCCTTGAGCAGCAGCGGTTGCGCCTTGCGGGTGTTGCTCATCCGAACAGCCTCCGTTGCCGGCGCTGCAGCACGCCGTACACCAGCACCAGCATCACCAGCGAGAAGCCCATCAGGCCACCCGCCAGCAGGTGGGCATTTTGATAGTCCATCGTCTCTACATGATCAAACAGGGCGATGGAGAGCACCTGGGTTTCGCCGGGGATGTTGCCGCCAATCATCAGCACCACCCCGAACTCCCCCAGGGTGTGGGCAAAACCGAGCGCCGCCGCCATCACGAAGCTGGGCAGTGTCATCGGCAAGATGATGTGAAAGAAGCGCTCCACCGGCCCGAGCCCCAGGGTGGCGGCGGCCTCCAGCTCCTTGTTGCCCATGTTGACGAAGGCGGAGGTGAGAGGCTGCACCACGAAGGGAAGCGAGTAGAGGATGGAGGCGAGCAGCAGGCCGGTAAAACTGAACGCCAGCGGCGCCCCGAAGGTGTCGCGCCACCAGGCGCCCAGGCCATAAGAGGGGGAAAAGGCAAGCAGCAGATAGAAACCGAGCACCGTTGGCGGCAGCACCAGCGGCAGCGCCACCAGGGCCTCCACCACGGGTCTGAGCCTGTGCTGGCTGCGCGACAGCCACCAGGCCAACGGCGGCGAGAGCAGCAGCAGGATGGCGGTGGTGCTGGCTGCCAGTCTCAGGGTGAGCCAGACCGCCAGCAAATCCCCTTCACTCATCGGACTCACTCCCAACGGTAGATCCAGCACCAGACACGGCGAATAAGCCGCACTCCCGGTAGCGCTGATCCCGAGTGAGACAAGTCATCGCCAGCAGATCTCTTTCAATACTCATCGCCCACCTCCCGGGTGAATTCAGGCAACGGCATGGTGTACATCCTTATGGCAAAAGTGGGCCGACCCGAGGGCCGGCCACTCATCAGGCAGGTGTGTGATTGCGCCATCAGTGGGGCAGCGCATAACCCGCCGCCTTGATCTGTGCCTGACCCGGCCCCTTGAGCCAGGCTACCAGCGCCTCGACCGCCGCCCCTTTCTTCAATACCAGTCCCTGCTGTTCAATGGGCGGATAGAAGTCGGCCGGCACGGCCCAGGCTTCGCCGGTCTTGCCCGCTTCCACCAGGTTGGCCCAGGCGACGAAGCCCAGTTCGGCGTTGCCGGTGTCGACAAACTGCCAGGTCTGGCCGATGTTGGTGCCGGTCAGCAGGCGGTACTGCTTGGGATCAATCTTGAGATGGTCGAGGGTCGCCATGGCGGCGGTGCCGTAGGGAGCGGTTTTCGGGTTGGCGATGGCGAGATTGCCCTTCCAGCTGCGCAGGGTTGCCTCATCAGGAGCCGGCCCGCCCTTCTGCCACAGACCCAGCTGGCCGATGGCGTAGGTGAAACGCTCGCTGCCCTTGCCCTCCTGCTCCAGCTTCTGCGGGGTCTTCACGTCGGCGGAGAGGAAGAGATCGAACGGGGCGCCGTGGCTGATCTGGGTGTAGAGTACCCCGGTCGCGGCGGAGGAGATGGCCAGGGTGTGGCCGGTCTTGGCGGTGAACTCCTTGCCGATGCGCTCTATGGTGCCCTTGAAGTTGGCGGCCACGGCCACCTTGACCTCGTCGGCCTGCACGGCACCTGCCTGCAGCGCACTGGTGCAGACCCCGGCGATGACAACGGATAACAGCGGTTTCATTCCTTTACCTCCTGACTGGGGCCGCTTTTATGGATCCCCAGACAAGGGGGCGGCCCCGAAAACAGGGGCCGCGGCTCCCGATGAGCCAGCCCCCTTGAACAGGTCAAGCTTGCCAGCGGGCGGCGGCAGTGTTGTCGCTCTCCTTGGCCTCGACCCAGCGTTGTACCCCTTCGGCGGTCAGCTCTTTTTTCCAGAACGGCGCCCGGGTTTTCAAGAAATCCATGATGAAGTGACAGGCCTCGAAGGCCGCCTCGCGGTGGGCGCTGCTTACCACCACCAGCACGATCTGATCGCCGAGCAGCAGCTCGCCGATGCGGTGGATCAGGGTGCACTCCTGCAGGGGCCAGCGGCTGCGGGCCTCGGCCACTATGTCCGTCAGCGCCTTCTCGGTCATGCCGGGATAGTGCTCGAGGGCCAGCCCCTTCACCTGCTCCCCCTGATTGAAGTCGCGTACCTTGCCGACAAAGCTGACCACGGCGCCGGTGTCCTGCCGGGCAGCGAGGCGGGCATATTCGTCGGCCAGCGAGAAGTCATCCCGCTGCACCAGAATGCGATCGGTCATGGTTGCCTCGCTCATCCTTAACCTCCGGTCACCGGCGGGAAGAAGGCGACCTCATCGCCATCATGAAGGGGCGTATCCAGCGGCACCAGGGTCTGGTTGACCGCCACCAGCAGCTTGCCAGCCTCCAGCGCCAGCGCCCACTTGTCGCCGCGCTCGCTCAAGGCGCTGCGTAGCTGTTCGGCACTCGCGTAGTCGCACGGCAGGCTCAGCTCGTCGCAGGCCACCAGCTCTCTTACTTGCGCAAAAAAGAGTACCTTGATCATGCTTGCTCTCCGTCAGTCACACCCAGCTGAAAATGGCCGGACTTGCCGCCCTTTTTCTCCACTAGCCGCACCTGTTCGATCACCATGTCCTTTTGCACCGCCTTGCACATGTCGTAGATGGTCAGCGCCGCCACCGAGGCGGCGGTCAGTGCCTCCATCTCGACCCCGGTCTTGCCGGCCAGCTTGCAGAGGGTGCGAATGTGGACCCTATTTTGCTCCGCCTGGGGTTCTATCTCTACCTCCACCCGGGTAAGGGCCAGCGGATGGCAGAGGGGTATGAGATCCGAGGTCTTCTTGGCCGCCATGATGCCGGCGATGCGGGCGGTGGCGAACACGTCCCCCTTGTGGTGCTGACCGCTCAGGATCAGGGCCAGGGTTGCGGGGGCCATGGTGACAAACGCCTCGGCGCGAGCCTCACGCTCTGTCACCTGCTTGTCGGTCACATCCACCATGTGAGCTTCGCCGCTCTGGTTGAGATGGGTCAGGTTGGGCTGAGTCTGCTTGGGTTCAGTCGGGTTCATCAAAGGCCCTCAAAGATGGGAGACAAAGTTGCACGGCTTGGTGCGGGCATCGAGCTGGTCCTGGACAAGCTTCTCCCATCCCAGCTGGCAGGCACCGGGGGAGCCCGGCAGACAGCAGATCAGGGTGCGATTGGCCAGCCCGGCCAGTGCGCGGCTCTGCATGGCGGAGCCCTTGATTTCGGCAAAGGAGAGCTGGCGGAACAGTTCGCCAAAGCCCTGTACGGTGCGCTCGAACAGCACGCCGACCGCCTCCGGCACCCGGTTTTGTTCGTTGAAGCCGGTGCCGCCGTTGATGAGCACCACCTGCACCCCTTCATCGGCGATCCAGTCGCTCACCTGAGCGCGAATACGAAACAGATTGTCGGGGCAGAGCGCCCGGTCGGCCAGCACGTGGCCGGCATCGGTCAGGGCAGAAACCAGATAGTCGCCCGCACTGTCATCGGCGGCGGTACGGCTGTCGGAGACCGTCAGCACGGCGATCTTGAGGGGAATGAATGCGTTGTTTTTCTGTCCCATGGGCAGCTCCTGATGGCAAAGGACCGTGAGCAAAGAGAAGAAAAGTGGCCAGGATCCCGGCTGGCAGCGCTCGATTGCGAGGAGAGGCTCGTGTCCGTCAGGACCAAACCTTGACCAGTCGGTCACGCGCTGCGACTCACGGCGGGCCGATTCTACCAAAACTCGCGCCAGAGGGGGGATTAAAAGGGCGCACGGCGGCGCTTTTGCCCTGACCGGGCGGAATATGAACAGGCCGGGCGAACCCGGCCTGCATCAGGTGGGCTTAGAAGCCCTTCACGCCCGTCATGTCGGGCAGCTGGTGAGCGATACCCTTGTGACAGTCGATACAGGTGCTCTCGCCGCTGGCCAGACTGGTGGAGTGCATCTGGGCACCCCGCTTGCCTTGCAGGGAGAAATCCATGTATTCGAAGTTATGGCAGTTGCGACACTCCCTCGAATCCGTGTCCTTCATCCGCTTCCACTCCCGTTCGGCCATCTCGCGCCGGTGCGATTCGAACTTCTCGCGGGTATCCACCTTGCCGGTCAGCATGCCCCACAGCTCCTTGGACGCCTGCACCTTGCGAATGATCTTGTAGGTCCATTCATGCGGCACGTGGCAATCCGGGCAGCTGGCGCGCACGCCGGAACGGTTGGCGTAGTGGATGGTGTCGCGGTACTCCACGAACACGTTGTCCTTCATCTCGTGGCAACCGGTACAGAACTTCTCGGTGTTGGAGGCTTCCATGGCGGTGTTGAAACCGCCCCAGAAGATGACCCCGCCGAAGAATCCCATCAACAGCAGCACCCAGAGGGCGGCCTTCGAGGGAGACTTGAAGGTGGTCCACAGACGCTGCACAAAACCGGGTAATTTCATCTATGGGCTCCTCAGTTCAGCGCTTCAACTGGTTTAAACGTGTTTTCCACCAGCGGCTTGGCATCCGCTTGCGGCACGTGGCACTGCAGGCAGAAGTAGCGACGCGGCGAGACCTCGCCCAGGGTCATGCCGTCACGGGTCTCGAAGTGAGTCGGGCTGATCTTGGGGGCCTTCATGGCACTGGCGTTCTTGAAGCTGTGACAGGCCAGGCACTTGTTGACCTTGTTGTCCACTTCATAGTTGCGGGTGTCGTGGGGGATCAGCGGAGGCTGATGCATGTACTGGCGATCGTAGAGGTCACCATCCTTGCGAAAGTTCTTCATGGGGGCCGCATCGGCATCCGTCACCAGATCCGTGCTCCCCCGCTCCGATTTGATGCCCCCCGTGCTGTTGGTGATCTCGGGGACTGCCGCCATCAAGGAACCTGCCATCAGACAGGCCAGCATTGCTCCAATCAGCTTCTTCATTATGTGTTCTCCGACGTTTTCTCTGCCTTGACGGCAAAACCTACAGTGATTTCAAAAACTTGCTCCGCGCAGACATCGATGCAACGGCCGCAGTTGGTACACTCCTGAGCCACAATCAAGGGCCCGTGACCACGCTTGGCACCGTGAACGGGGCCGCGCAGGATGGGACGTTCCGGGCAGACTGCATAACAATCCATGCAGTTGCTGCACCGCTCGCGCCCCTTGGCAGAAATCTTGATGAACCCGACCCGGTTGACCAGGGCATAGAAGGCCCCCACCGGACAGAGGTGACCGCACCAGCCCCGCTCCACCACGAAGAGGTCGAACAGGAACAGCACCGCCAGCAATGCCCAGCCCGCCCCCATGCCAAACAACAGGCCGCGCAGGGTGAGCGACACCGGATTGACCAGCTCCCACACCAGTACACCGGCGATGGCCGGTGCCACCAACACCATGGCCAGCAACCAGTAGCGGGTGGTGCGGCTGAACTGACCGTTGCCCTTGAGGCCAAGTCGCCCCCTGAGCCAGGCCGCGGCATCGGTGACCAGGTTGACCGGACAGACCCAGGAGCAAAACACCCGTCCCCCGACCAGCCAGTAACCCAGCAGCACGATGACGGCCCCCAGCCAGAGGGTGGGGATGGGCCAATGGCCCGCCGCCAACGACTGCAGCAGGGTCAGCGGATCCGTGAGCGGCACAGTCTCCACCAACAGCGAGCTGGAGAGATTGCCCTTGAGGATCCAGATGCCCGCCAGCGGCCCCAGCAGGAACAGCGTGAGCACACCGAACTGGCAGAGCCGGCGCAGCAGCAGGAAGCGGTGTGACCGCCACCAGCCCAGCCTGGCCGTGGCCTCGGCTCCCGGATAACGACTCATAGCCCCTCCGGTTTGCGGGTCGGCAGGGTGAGCCTGTCACCGATGAGCGATTTGCCCGCCTTCGCCTTCTCTTCCCAGCCGAGCCGGTAGTGGTGGCCAATCTCCCCCTTGGCGAGCTGGCGAGGCACCACCTTGATGGCCGCCTCCTCCAGCACGCAGGCATGCTCGCACTTGCCGCAACCGGTGCAGACATCGCTGTGCACCGTGGGCAGGAACATGGCGTGCTTGCCGGTACGCTGGTTGTGCTGCAGCTCCAGGGTGATTGCCTTGTCGATCAGCGGACAAACCCGGTAGCAGACGTCGCAGCGCAGCCCCAGGTAGTTGAGGCAAGTCTCGTGATCGATGAGCACCGCCACTCCCATCCGCGCCTGATCGATGTCGGTCATGGTCTGATCCAGCGCCCCGCTCGGGCAGGCCACCACGCAGGGGATGTCTTCACACATCTCGCACGGGACGGCGCGCGCCTTGAAGTAGGGGGTGCCGGTGGTCACGGGTTCAAACAGCCGGGCGAGCTTGAGGGTGTCGTAGGGGCAGGCCTCGACGCAGAGCCCGCAGCGCACGCAGGCGCCGAGAAACTCAGCCTCGTCGAGGGCAGCCGGCGGGCGCAGCGCCTGGGCAGGCACGGCCTGCACCTGCTGGCGCGCCATGCCGCCGAGCCCCACGCCAAGCAGGCCCACACCGCAGGCCCCCTTGGCCATGTCGGCCAGAAACTGGCGCCGACTACGACTCATCTCGCGCTCCCCCGCCTTATGCCTTGACGACCTTGACGGCGCACTTCTTGTAATCCGTCTCTTTGGAGAGCGGATCGGTGGCGTCCAGGGTCAGCTTGTTGACCAGCTGGCTCGCGTCGAAGAAGGGCATGAACACCAGTCCCTTGGGCGGACGGTTGCGACCGCGGGTCTCGACCCGGGTCTTCACCTCGCCCCGGCGGGAGGAGACGATCACCTCTTCACCACGGCGCACGCCACGGGCCTTGGCATCTTCCGGGTGCATGAACAGCACCGCATCCGGGAAGGCGCGATAGAGCTCGGGGACCCGGCGGGTCATGGTGCCGGTGTGCCAGTGCTCCAGCACGCGACCGGTCGAGAGCCACATGTCGTACTCTTTGTCCGGAGCTTCGGCAGCCGGCTCATAGGGCAGCGCGAAGATCACCGCCTTGCCGTCCGGCTTGCCGTAGAAACGCACCCCTTCGCCCGCTTTCACGTAAGGGTCGAACCCTTCGCGATAGCGCCACAGGGTCTCCTTGCCGTCCACCACCGGCCAGCGCAGGCCGCGGGCTTCGTGATACTGATCGAACGGCGCCAGATCGTGGCCATGGCCGCGACCGAAGGTGGCGTACTCTTCGAACAGCCCCTTCTGGACATAGAAACCAAAGTGCTCGGCCTCGTCGTTCAGCGCCCCCTTGCTCTGCTCTTTCGGGAACTGGTTGACCTGGCCGTTGGCATAGAGTACGTCGAACAGGGTCTTGCCCTTCACTTCCGGCATCTTGGCGATGAGTTCCGCCGGCCACACCTCTTCCACCTTGAAGCGCTTGGAGAACTCCATCAGCTGCCACAGGTCGGACTTGGCCCCTTCCGGCGGCTTGACCTGCTGGTGCCAGAACTGGGTACGGCGCTCGGCGTTGCCGTAGGCCCCCTCTTTCTCCACCCACATGGCGGTCGGCAGGATGAGGTCGGCCGCCTGGGCGGTCACGGTCGGATAAGGGTCGGACACCACGATGAAGTTGGCCGGGTTGCGATAACCGGGCAGCCCCTCTTCGTTCATATTCGGGCCGGCTTGCATGTTGTTGTTGCACATCACCCAGTAGGCGTTGAGCTTGCCGTCCTTGAGCATGCGGTTTTGCAGCACGGCGTGGTAGCCCACCTGCTCCGGGATGGTGCCTTCCGGCAACTTCCAGATCTTCTCGGCGATGGCGCGGTGCTTGGGTTCGGTCACCACCATGTCGGCCGGCAGACGGTGGGCGAAGGTACCCACTTCACGGGCAGTGCCGCAGGCGGAGGGCTGACCGGTCAGGGAGAACGGACCCGAGCCCGGGGTAGAGATCTTGCCGGTCAGCAGGTGGATGTTGTAGCAGAGGTTGTTGGCCCAGACACCGCGGGTATGCTGGTTGAAGCCCATGGTCCAGTAGGAGACCACCTTCTTGCTCGGATCGGCATAGAGCTGGGCCAGCTTCTCGAGCTTGTCCTTCGGCACGCCGGAGAGTTTGGAGACGGACTCCAGATCGTAATCCGCCACGAACTTGGCGAAGTCGTCGAAGCTCATCGGGGTGGAATCGCCGCTGTCCGGGTTCTTGGCCTTCTGCTGCAGCGGGTTGGTGGGACGCAGGCCGTAACCGATGTCGGTCACCCCTTTTCGGAACTGGGTGTGCTTGTTGACGAACTCCCAGTTCACCTTGTCGTTCTGGATGATGTAGTTGGCGATGTAGTTGAGGATCGCCAAGTCGGTCTGCGGGGTGAACACCATGCCGTTGTCCGCCAGCTCGAAGCTGCGGTGCTCGAAGGTGGAGAGCACGTGCACCTGCACATCCTGGTGGGACAGACGGCGATCGGAGATGCGCGACCAGAGAATGGGGTGCATCTCGGCCATGTTGGAGCCCCACAACACGAAGGCGTCGGCCTGCTCGATGTCGTCGTAGCAGCCCATGGGTTCATCCATGCCGAAGGTACGCATGAAGCCCACCACTGCGGAAGCCATGCAGTGACGGGCATTGGGATCCAGGTTGTTGGTGCGCAGACCAGCCTTCATCAGCTTGGCGGCGGCATAGCCTTCCCATACGGTCCACTGGCCGGAGCCGAACATGCCGACCGCGGTCGGTCCCTTCTCTTTGAGGGTGGCCTTGAACTTCTCGGCCATGATGTCGAAGGCCTGATCCCAGCTGATGGGGGCGAAGTTGCCGTTCTTGTCGAACTTGCCGTCCGTCATGCGCAGCATGGGCTGGGTCAGCCTGTCCTGGCCATACATGATCTTGGACAGGAAGTAACCCTTGATGCAGTTAAGGCCGCGGTTGACCGGTGCATCGGGATCGCCCTGGGTCGCCACGACGCGCCCATCCTGGGAACCCACCAGCACGGAACAGCCGGTACCGCAGAAACGGCACGGTGCCTTGTCCCAGGTGATGGCGGTCTTGTCGGTACTGGTGATCAGATTGGCCGCCAGCGTAGGGGCACTGACACCAGCAACGGCAGCGGCTGCCGCCACCGCGTTGGCCTTCATAAAGTCGCGTCGACTCAGCTTCATGGCATATCCTCACATTGCTTATCGCGTAAGTTGTCGAGTGTATCGAACTGGTTTTGGCTCAGGGCGGCGAACTCGTACCCCGGCATCGCTTTATCTTTGCATCCATGGCGGCCATTACGATGAGTCACGCAGGCTCGGCCTCATGGCGCTACTCCTTGCTCTGGGCCTCGAGCTCATCAAACTGGTGGTAAATCAGGGCGGCGGACAAGACGCCCGGCATCGCATTGATGGCGTCGATGGCCGCCATGATGGGACGCTGGCTCGGACCTTCCAGGGTCACCACCAGCTTGCCCTCATCACTGACGGCATGGAGCTCGGCCCCCTCGAGGGTCGCGATCTCGTCTGCGAGCTGGTGACGCAAGGAGGGCTGGGTCAGCACCACCAGGCTCGATACATGGAACTCTTGTTTCATTGTGACTCCTGCTTCACACAGATCCTGCTTCATCTGGACTCCTCGCCAGCGGGTGCCCCCACCCGGATGCTGCCCACCGGACAATCCATCACGCAGGCACCGCAACCGGTGCAGGCTGCAGCATCGATGCTGGGGGTCGGCACCCGGCCCAGCACGGGGGAGAAACGGATCGCCCGGGGCTCGCAGCTGTCCTGGCAGCGCTGGCAGAATACCTGGCCATGGGCCAGACAGTTGGCTTCAATATGGGCGATGTATTGCCAGGGTGCCTCCGTGGTCGGGCGAAATATCGGCACTTTGCAAGCGGCGACACATTCCCCGCAAAAAGTGCACTCGCCACGCAGAAAATCCACGCTCGGAAAACCACCGTCGCCCTTGACCAGGATCTGTTCCGGGCAAGCCGTGAGGCAGTCACCGCAGCGGGTGCAATCGGCGGCAAAATCGGACCAAGCGACGGACCAGGGCAGTTGCACCCGAGGCTCATTCGATGTCAGACGACCCCGAAACAGACTGCGACGTGACAGGTTGACCCCATCCGGCATAACGGCTCCTTGCTGCTGGTAATGGCGCACGAGTGAGTCCCATGACAGGTATTTTCAATACCTATTATAAGAGTGGGTGTATATTGCGGCCCTGACAAGTTCAGGGATATACCACCAGGGAGATAATCAGGGGGGATTCTTGCGCTGGATCAAACCCTTGGCGCAATAAAGAACAATGGGGGCAAGGCAAAATACCCCCATTTGAGGATTGCTTATTAATCGATGGCTATTTTTGTCGGCTGCCGTGGATCAGCCGCCGATGGAGGCCAGATGCGGGGTCATGCCGGCATTGCCTTCGTGCAGTCGATGGGTCGCCGCCTTGCCGGCAAGGGCGCTGCGGATCCGCTGCTGCAATTCATCCTGCTGGTCGTCGGCCGTCAACAGATCCCGCAGCTCCACCCCGTGATCGCCGAACAGAC
This sequence comes from Aeromonas sp. QDB03, assembly GCF_027707985.1. Lineage (NCBI taxonomy): Bacteria > Pseudomonadati > Pseudomonadota > Gammaproteobacteria > Aeromonadales > Aeromonadaceae > Aeromonas > Aeromonas sp. QDB03. The sequence goes on from NZ_JAPCJG010000002.1 coordinate 297,944, forward strand.
AGAGGTGCAGCTTGCCGAGGGAAGAGACCCGCAGCCGGTTGCAACCGGCACAGAAATCCTTGCTGTAGGGCATGATGAGCCCGACCCCACCCATCGACTCCGGGTGCATGAACACCTGGGCGGGGCCATCGTCGGCACCGCGCAGCTGCTGCAGCCAACCGGCATCGAGCAGACGCTGCTTGATGAGCGCCCCGCTGGCGTGATGATCGCGAAACAGGGTATCCATCTCGCCGGTCTGCATCAGCTCGATGAAGCGCAGCTCGATGGGCTTGTGCCGGATCCAGGCCAGAAACGCATCCAGCTGATGATCGTTGAGCCCCTTGAGCAGCACGGCATTGATCTTGACCGACTTGAAGCCGGCGACCAGCGCCGCTTCGATGCCATCCATCACCTCCGCCAGCTTGTTCTCACCGGTGATCTGGTGAAACTGGCGTGGATCCAGGCTGTCGACACTGACGTTGAGGGCGGTCAGGCCCGCATCGAACCACTCCTGGGCTCGCTCTTTCAAACGATAACCATTGGTGGTCATGGCCACCTTCTCGATGCCGGGGGTATTGGCCACCGTCTCTATGATGGCGGTGAAGTCCCGGCGCAGGGAGGGCTCCCCGCCGGTCAGGCGCACCTTGCGGGTGCCCATGGCGGCAAATCCGGACACGACGCGGCGGATCTCTTCCAGAGAGAGAAAGGGCTGACGCCCCGCCTTGTCACCGGCCGGTGGGCGGTAACCATCGGGCAGGCAGTAGGTACAGCGAAAATTGCACACGTCGGTGATCGACAGGCGCAAATAGTAGAAACGACGGGAAAAACCATCTTGCAGTGGCGACATAAACACCTTTCCAAATACGGGAGGCCAGGGCATTTCTTTCCTGACCCTTACAGCTCGAACATCGGCTGACGGCGGTTTCCCCCTATCATGAGGACTTAGGCAAAACCGCTCGGAGTTCATCTAGTTTTTCGATGCTAGCACAAGTTGGAGTACACTCCCATGCTACTTTGTGGGGTTATTGTCTGAAGTCGAGGAAGAGAGCCGGCATGGGAAAGTGGTTCAAGGTACATTCGGTCAGCAGCGCCATCGGACGCTCCATGGTGCTCATCCTGTTCATGGCAAGCCTGATCGCCGTGGTAGCCATGGTGACCCTGTTCTATTCGGTGCCCGACGCCAAGGCGATCAACCTCTCCGGCTCCCTGCGGATGCAGGCCTACCGCATGGCCTACGAGATTGAACAGGGCCAGCAGGTGCTGAGCCGGCTCGATCAGTTCGAGCAGACCCTGCACGCCGCCGAACTGCAGGAGACCCAGCGCTGGATCACTCCCGCCTCCCTGCGTCGCACCTATGGCGAGGTGCTGCAGCAGTGGCAGGTGATGCGCGAACACATCGAGAACGCCACCCCACGGCGCTACACCGACAACACCGAGCAGTTCGTCGCGGCCATCGACGACTTCGTCAACCAGATGCAGTACCACGTGGAGTTCAAGGTGCGCATGCTGGCGCTGGCCGAAGGGCTGGGGCTGCTCTCCATCATCACCATCGCCTGGTTCACGGTGCGCTTTACCCGCCAGCAGGTGGTGGCTCCGCTCAACCAGCTGGTCTATTGCGCCCGCCAGATCCAGCGCCAGGAGTTCGACCTGACCCTGCCCCCCCACTGTGAAAACGAGCTGGGGGAGCTGTCGGGGGCTTTCGTCACCATGGCCGACGAACTCGGCAAGCTCTACCGGGAGCTGGAGAGCAAGGTTGAAGAGAAGACCGCCAAGCTGCAGCAGGCCAACGACACCCTCTCCTTCCTCTACAGCACCGCCCAGAAGCTGCACGCGGCGCCGCTGAGCCGGCGTACCCTGCTCAAGCTGCTGGAGCGGGCGGCGGCCCACCAGCACATCGACTATATCCGGCTGACCCGCTTCGAGCACAATGCCATGCCGGACTACATCACCGGCCGCAAGGGCTGGCCCGGCGATCTGGATGCCGTGGTCAGCTTCTATCTGCAGATGGACGAGCAGGAGTATGGCCGGCTCGACGTCATCAGCAGCCACCCCATCGACGAGCGGCTGATGAAAAACTTCTCCATGCTGCTGGCCCAGGTGCTGCACAAGGATCAGACCCTGCTGCAACACCAGCGCCTGCTGCTGATGGAAGAGCGGGCCGTCATCGCCCGCGAGCTGCACGACTCGTTGGCCCAGGCCCTCTCCTATCTCAAAATCCAGTCCACTCTGCTCAAGCGCTCCTTCGCCAAAGGGGATACGGTCAAAGCCGAAGCCGCCATGCAGCAGATCGACGAGGGGCTTGGCAGCGCCTATACCCAGTTGCGCGAACTGCTCGGCACCTTCCGTCTCAGCATTGGCGACGCCAACCTCGGTGAAGCCATCAAGGTGATGCTGGAGCAGCTCAAGCCGCAGACCCAGGCCGACATCAGGCTCCATTACGGTCTGGCCGATACCGATCTCGAAGCCGGTCAGCACATCCACATCTTGCAGCTGATCCGTGAGGCAGTGCTCAATGCCATCAAACATGCCAGTGCGCAAGTGATTGATGTTAGCTGTGAGACCCTCGCCGATGGTAACATCCAGGTTCAGATTTCAGATGATGGTGTCGGAATAGGGATCGCAAGCTCGGCGGTCAACCACTATGGCCTGAGCATCATGAACGAGCGTGCCAGCAAGCTGCATGGTCTGCTGACCATCAGCGAAAGGCCGCCCAGAGGCACCTGCGTACATCTGACCTTTCCCACCAGCCTAACAAGAGATGCCTGATGGACGAGATGAAATATAGTGTTCTGGTCGTGGATGACCATCCCCTCATGCGCAAAGGGATTGTGCAGCTGCTGGCCCTGGAGGAGAACATCGAAGTCGTCGGTGAAGCTTCCAACGGTACCGATGCCGTCGCCATGGCCAAGGAGTCCGAACCGGATCTGATCCTGCTCGACCTCAACATGAAAGGCCTCTCCGGTCTGGACACCCTCAAGGCGCTGCGCACCGAGGAAGTGACCTCCCGGGTGGTGATCCTGACCGTTTCCGACGCCCGTCAGGACGTGGTGGCGCTGCTCAAGGCCGGCGCCGACGGCTACCTGCTCAAGGATACCGAGCCAGAGATGCTGCTGGCCCAGCTGGCGGACGTGATGACCGGCAAACAGATCCTGAGCGAGCCGCTGCGTCCCTACCTCGAGAACATCTACGAGCTGGATCATCTGCAGCAGAAGCTGGAGAGCTTAACGCGTCGCGAAATGCAAATCCTGCGCGAAATTGCAAAGGGCCTCTCCAACAAACAGGTCGCCTCCGTGCTCCATATTTCCGAAGGCACGGTCAAGGTACACGTCAAGAGCCTGCTCAAGAAGCTCGAGGCGCAAAGCCGCGTGGAAGCTGCTGTCATGTACCTGGAGCAGCGCAACTAAACGCCATCCCATCCAGCAAAAAGCCACCTTCCGGTGGCTTTTTTCATTCTCTGGCACAGTCGCTGCATTGTCCTATTCAGCAACTACTCAATGGAGGATGGAACATGAAACTTCAACCCTTGGCACTGTTCCCCTTGCCTTCCCACATACTGCCTGGTGGCAAGCTTCCTCTGCGTTTGTTTGAACCGCGCCACCTGCAGATGCTCAAAGAGTCATTCATCGATGACCAGGGCTTCGGCATCGTGATGGAAGAAGCGACGACGACTGGCAAGTCCGGGCGGATCCTGCCGGTCGGCACCCGGGTCAAAGTCACCGACTTTTACACCCTGAATGACGGCCTGCTCGGCGTCACCGTACTCGGCATGGAACGTTTCTGCATCCACGAGATGGAAACGGACGAGCAGGGTCTGCGCCGGGCCAGAGTCGAAGCCCTGCCCAACTGGCCGAGCACCCATTCAGACTTCAGCGACAAGCCGCTGGTGACCCGGCTGCGGGAAGTGTTTGAACAGTATCCGGAACTGGATGAACTTTACCCGGACAAGCAGTTTGACGATGCGGCTTGGCTCTGCCAACGCTGGCTCGAAATCCTGCCGATGCCGATCTATGAAAAGCAGATGTTGATTGCCAAACAAAATAGCGAAGCGGCCCGTCAATTCTTGCGCCGACTGATCGCACAGTGAGTCAGAGGTGTATTGCAAAATGCGAATATTCCGATAATGAAAAAAAGAATTTCGCATTTTGCAAATAAAGTGCCCAATAGAAATCAATAACAGCGCTGCAAGCCGCATAAACTGGTTCTGAAAAGTTGGCACGACTTTTTCATATAGAATCGTACAACCCGATTTATCCCGTGCTCTCTTCAGTATTTGCTGAAGAATTGGTCAACCACCTAGGTTGACCATTTTTTTTAGCTGCGATCCGGCGCTGCGGGCTGAAAATGGCGTTGCAGGCACTCCCGCAGCCGCATCAGGCTTATCGGTTTGGCCAGAAAATCATCCATCCCCTGGGCCAGGCAACGAGCCCTGTCTTCCGCCATGGCGTTGGCCGTCAGCGCCACGATGGGCACGCTACAACCCAGTTCTCGCAGACGCCGGGTCGCCTCCAGTCCATCCATCTGCGGCATCCGCATGTCCATCAGGATGAGATCCGGCCGTTGCTCCGCCACCTGGGCCAGCGCCTCCAGCCCGTTGGCCGCGACTCTGACCCGGCTCACCAGCTTTTGCAGCATGAGCGATACCACCAGCTGATTGACCGGACTGTCTTCCACCACCAGCACATCCAGATCCTGAATCGGCTGCTGATCCGGCTCGGGCCGGCTGCTGCACTCACATGGCAGCGCCATGCCCGGCAAATCAAACCAGAAGCAGCTCCCCTCACCGGGGGCACTGCGCAACTGAATGCTGCCGCCCATCAACTCCACCAGCCGCTTGCTGATGGCCAGCCCCAGCCCGGTGCCCGAGAAACGGCGGGTGGCCGAACTGTCGACCTGAGAGAAGGGTTCGAACAGCAGCGCCTGATCCTCGGCCGAGATACCGATCCCGCTGTCGGTCACCGAGACCCTCAACTGCTGCTCATGCCAGCTCAGTTGCAGCAATACGCTGCCACGACTGGTGAACTTCACCGCATTGCCGAGCAGGTTGCTGATCACCTGGGAGAGGCGCACCGGGTCCCCCTGCAGCTGGGCGGGTACGGCGTCATCCACCCGCCAACGCAGCTCGATACCCTTGCTGCCCGCCTGCGCCAGCAGCGGCTCGATGAGGGACTGACAAAGCTGGGCCGGTTGCAGCGTCTCGCAGTGAAACTCCAGGGTATGGGATTCAATCTTCGAGAAATCGAGCACGTCGTCGATGATGGTCTGCAAGAGACGCGCGGCATGGGTGGCGTGGCCCAGCAGCGTCTGTTGCTGGGGTTCGAGCTGGGCGTGTTGCAGCAGATCCAGCATGCCCAGCACCGCGTTCATGGGAGAGCGGATCTCGTGGGTCATCATGGCCAGAAACTGCGACTTGGCACGGTTGGCCGCTTCCGCTTCGTCCCGCGCCCTGGCCAGCTCTTGCTCACGGCGGATCTGGTTGCCCACATCCCGCGCCGTGCCGCGATAACCGATGAAGACGCCGGCCGCATCAAAACAGGGCTCGGCGTTGATCTCCATCCAGCGCGGCCCCTTGGCCAGGCTGACCTGGGCCCGCACCGCCCGCACCGGCAGGTGCAGACCGATGAGCCGGCGATACTTGCCCCATTCGGGGTCGCGCCTGTCATGAGCGTAATCGTAGAGACTCTGGCCGGGTTGATGCACCAGCATATCCCCCTGCTGGCCGGGGGCCGATACATAGCTCAGCCGGTGCTCGGTATCCGTCTCCCAGAACCAGTCGGACGCCATGCCGGCAAAGCTGCGAAAACGCTGTTCGCCCGCTTGCAGCGCCAGCGTTTTCAGCTCGACCTGTTCCTGCAGGCGGGCTCGATAGGCGATGTTGACCAGCGCCTGGGAGATGAGCGGACGGCAGCGCTGCATGGCCGCCTTGCTCTTGAGATCGAAGGTCCCCATCACGGCGTGACGGCAGATGAGCACGCCGGAAAAACCGGGAGCGCGCAAGCCCGTCATCATGACGCTGGCCCAGCCCGCCACATCGGCCAGCGGCGCCAGTTCCGGCAACTGGGTCGGATCATAGATGACCAAGGTCTCTCCCTCGATGGCACGAGAGAACAGCGGGGTCAGCTGCCAGCTGCGCCCCACTTCACCATCCTGGGTGCTGAGGTGGGTGATGCCGCCTTCTCCTTCCCAGGCCACCACATCCGCATGTTCGAAGCCGATGAAGGGCTTGAGCACCTGAATGAGGCTGTCCAGCACCTGCTCCAGCGTCTGGGCATCGGCCAGCGTCGCCACCCCGCACAACAGGGTTTGCGACTCCTGGCGGTATTTGGCCTCGCGTTCCCGGCAACGCACCAGCTCCACCAAGGTGGTCTGCAGCTTGTCGCCGAGGGCTTCCAGTTCCGTGTTACCTATCATCTTGTTTCCAGCGCAATGTCAGCTGTCGAGGAAGATCACGCTCGAGACCATCAGGTTACCGTGCGCCAGCTCACCATGGGGCAGGCGGCCCTGCTCGCCGAAGGTGAACGGGGTGATGAAGGGGATATCCCCCAGCCGGGTATGAAATTGATCGACAAATTGGCATAAGCTATCACCAAGAGCCAAGCGACAACCAGCACAAAAAATCACAAGGGCGCCAAACGGCTGCATCTCGGTGGCCATGCCGTACTCGGGTTCGATGCGGGTTGCATTCAGACTGCGTTGCAGCAAGCCCTCCTGACTGCTGTACATCAGCAGCAACCGCTCCCCGACCTGAGTATCGGTAAAGAGGCGCAATCCGCCACCTTCTGTCACGGCTTCCGGGTGGGAGAGCTTGTAATAGGGCATGTCATCCAGGGTGCCAACCTGTCTGGCCAGCGGTGACAGGGTGGTCTCCCGCAGGATGGGACCCACCGGCCAGGGGGTTGTCCGTCCGCTCCAGCGAGCGTAGACCTCGGCCGCCGGCTCATGATCGATGGTGAGGATCTCCCGTCCCGACAGGGCCGTAATGGTGCCGCGATATTCGGTGGGGACATAGCCGGAGTGAAACTGGAACGCCAGCTGGCAATCGGGATAGAGCACGGCCAGTGCGACGCCCTCGCGGGTACTGCCCTCATCCCAGCACAGCTGCCAGTCACCGCTGACGCTGTTGTCGGCGGCGGAGCCCCCGACAACCGGGACCGTCGTGCCCAGCTCGGCTTCGATGCTCTCCAGCATCGCCTCCTCCTGGCCCGGGCTGGCATGCAGCAAGATGAGTTGTGGCAGCTCGCCGGGGCGCCCCCCGTCGGCGATGGCACTGCGCAGCAGCTGGCGCACATCCACCGCATCCCCCGCCTGGCCCGCCACGCCGTAGGCTCCCTTGTCATCGTAGATGGCCGCCACTGCCAGACCGATCCCCTGGCGGGCATGATGGCCGGTCTGGGTCATGACCCCGCCACAGGAGCTGCAACCTATCATCCGAGACGACGGGAACTGCTGTTTGAAGTGATGGCGCAGTTCCTCGGCATCGTGAGCCTGAGTAAAATAGACCAGTAACAGCGAAGGGGAATGAGGTGATTGAGCGAGCAGCCGCTCACTGACCTGCCGGGCAGCCAGCAGGGAAGTCTCTTCAAGAGAGTGAGCCGTCAGGAAGTTCAACACCATCTCCTAGTTGTTCATGATGCTGGGGGTAAGCAAAAATCATACCTTAATCAAACAATTATCCCGTCTTATCGATTAGAATCACATTCAATTGAGCCCAACCACAGGAAAACGGCATGTGGCAGAAGAACATCAATGATTTTGACCGGGTCGTCGCCATCGGTGGCGGCCACGGCATGGGCCGTGTGCTCTCTTCACTCTCGTTTCTGGGATCGCGCCTGACCGGCATCGTCACCACCACCGACGATGGCGGCTCTACCGGACGACTGCGCAAGAGCCAGGAGTGTATCGCCTGGGGGGATCTGCGCAACTGCCTTAATCAACTGGTGACCGATCCCAGTATCGGCAGCCTGCTGTTCGAATATCGGTTCGCCGGTCGCGGTGAACTGGCGGGCCACAACCTCGGCAATCTGATGCTGCTGGCGCTCGACAACCTCTGCGTACGCCCTCTTGATGCTATCAAGCTCATCAGCGACATGCTGAAAATAGAGTCACAATTGCTACCCATGTCTGAATTTCCCACCGACCTGTGCGCCCACACGGCCTGTGGCAATCAGATACTGGGGGAAGTCTCCATCGATCAGCTCGACACCCCGCCGCTCTCCCTCAGCCTGAGTCCGGAGGTACCGGCCACCCGCGAGGCGGTGCAGGCATTGGCACAGGCCGACATGATCATCCTCGGCCCCGGCAGCTTTCTTACCTCCATCATGCCGCCCCTGCTGCTGGCTGAGGTGGCCCAGGCCATCAACGAGAGTGATGCCATGCTGGTGTTCATCTGCAATCTGGTCGCCGAAAACGGTCCTGCCAGCCAGCTCAGCCTGCACAACCAATGGCGCTGGCTGGAATCACGGGTCGGAGCGGGTCGGGTCGATGCCATTCTGGCACCCGCGGGGGAATACCCGGCAGAGCTGGCTGGCCGATTGATCCTGGCCGAGCTGGGTGAGGCCGCCCTTCCCCATCGGCACGATCGCCTGAAATTGAAGCTGGCACTGGACAGGGTTATCCAGCAACTGGTTAATCAACGCTAATGGGCGGGTAGAGGATGGCAAGTCCGGCGCCCATGCGCCGGCTGCAGGGGCTCAGTGATAGTTGGCGAGGTGGGAGAGCACCTGGGGCAGGGATTGCTCCAGCTCGGCCAGCAAACGGGAGACTTGCTCGTCGTCTTCATGTTTGCAGGCTTGTTCCAGCGCCACCACCTGCTGGTAACTGAGCTGGGCACCATAGCTGCCGCAGGAGGACTTCATGCTGTGGGCAAGCCGGGCCAGTGCGGGCCAGTCCTGCTGTTCATAGAGCGGGCGCAGCTGGGCAAGCTGTTCCCCCACCTCTTCGATGAAGACCGAGATCACCACCGGCATCATCTCCTGGCCGATGTCTTCCGCCAGCTGTCGCAACACCTTCTGATCCAGCCACTCCATTCCGTCATCCTCCTGATGGTATTCAAACAGACCATACTATAGATGCCCGGCACGACTCAGTCACCTTTCATTGCCGTCAGAAAATCGAACTCAAACGGGACGTGAATGAGAAAAGTGTGATCAGGATCGCCTAACCAGACAATAGATGGCCGAGTTGCAACATAAATGTTGCCATGAAATTAACAATTAAATAACAATAGCGACCGTGAGAATGATGCGACTCAGCAACACCTCTCTCATCCCTTTTGCCTGTATGGCTGCTGCGAAGAACCAGGGTAGGATTCTACCCTGGTATTTTTTTATCTCTGGATCAGCTGATTGGCACCAACCCGCTCACCCAGCCGAAACAGACTGAACTCGCCCGGCGCCATTTTTACCCAGTCTTCATTACCGGTCAGCGGCCGGGTCGCAATCAGGGTCACCACATCGTCCGGTGTCGTCTCGCTCTGAAAGTCGATGGCGACATCTTCATCCAGCAGACGGGCCTCCCCGAACGGGGCTCGCCGGGTCAGCCAGTAGAGGTTGTTGCTGCAGTAGGTCATCACGAACTCCCCATCCGACAGCAACATGTTGAATACCCCCAGGCCGCGCAGCTCGTCGCACAGGGTCGCCAGGTAGCGAAACATGGCGGGGAAGTTGGCAGGGCGTCGGGGATATTTCTGTTCCAGCCGATCGAGCAGCCAGCAGAAGGCGTGCTCGCTGTCGGTGTCGCCCACCGGTCGATGGCGGCCGGTGGCCAACCCTTTGTAACCCGTCAACTGGCCATTGTGGGCAAAGGTCCAGTAACGGCCCCATAGCTCGCGGGTAAATGGATGGGTATTCTCCAGCGAGACGCAGCCGCGGTTGGCCTGCCGAATATGGCTGACCACGGCGCGGCTCTTGATGGGCAGCGCCTGCACCAGCCTGGCAATCGGCGACTGGGCGCTGGGCTCGGGATCCTTGAAGGTACGAAAGCCTTTCCCTTCGTAAAAAGTGATGCCCCAGCCATCCTTGTGAGGCCCGGTCTTGCCGCCGCGCAGCATCAGGCCGGTGAAGCTGAAGCAGATATCGGTCGGCACATTGGCACTCATGCCGAGCAGTTCGCACATAGGCTGCGGGCTCCTTGCTTACTTGACCATCTCATTGCCAATCGGCCGGCTCAGCCTGCGCTGACACCGGCCGCTTGCGCAAGATCCCGCCGGGACACGGCCAGACAAGGCACGACTATCCCGGCTCGAGACCCCTGCCTTACTTGGCCATCTCTTTTTCGACCAGCTGGATCAGGATATGGATCACCTTGATGTGCACTTCCTGAATGCGGTCGGCGTAACCAAAGTGCGGCACCCGGATCTCGACATCGGCCAGACCGGCCATCTTGCCGCCGTCCTTGCCGGTCAGCGCAATCACCTTCATGCCTTTGGCGTGGGCAGCCTCGATGGCTTTCAGGATATTGCCGGAGTTGCCGCTGGTGGAGATACCGAGCAGCACGTCACCGCGACGGCCGACTGCCTCTACGTAGCGAGAGAAGACGTAGTCATAGCCAAAGTCGTTGGACACACAGGAGAGGTGGCTGGGATCAGAGATGGCGATACCGGCATAACCGGGGCGGTTCTCGCGATAACGGCCGGTCAGCTCTTCGGCAAAGTGCATGGCGTCGCAGTGGGAACCACCGTTGCCACAGGAGAGTACCTTGCCTTCCTGCTTGAAGGAGTCAGCGAGCAGCTTGGCGGCCGCTTCGATGTCCTTGAGATTTTGCTCATCTGCCAGGAACGCCTGGAGCACGCTGGCAGCTTCGGTCAATTCATTGCGGATCAGTTCTTGGTACATGATGTCTCTTCCAAAATATGGGCCGCGCCATTGTCGCACAAGCCAATCCCGGAGTCGCCCCCTGCCCGTCACGCGCCCCTCTGCAGGACGTTATGCCGATCACAGAGCCAAGGTAACAAGCTTGTAAACAGCTTGATAAGTTTGTGCGTATGAATTACAACAGGGACCATATCCAACAGGTCAGACCTCTGGATCAGTTCAACCATATTCACCCAACTTCGGCAACTCATGCAAGGAGCGAAAAATGACGACGACCCTCACTCTGCTCGGAGTGATCCTGGTGATCGGCGCCATGGCTTATCGCCGGGCGTCTCTGTTCACCTCCACGCTTGCCACTGCGGCAGCCCTGATTGTCGGCACCCTCTATGGCCACGTCCCCCTGCTGGTCTGGGCGCTGTTTGCCGTGATCGCCATCCCCCTCAACCTGGTGGATTTTCGTCGCAACCAGCTGACCAAGCCGCTGTTCAAACTCTACAAATCCATCATGCCGGAGATGTCCCGCACCGAGAAAGAGGCCATTGAAGCGGGCACCACCTGGTGGGAAGCAGACCTGTTTGCCGGCAACCCGAACTGGAAGAAGCTGCACGCCATTCCGGTCAGCACGCTGTCTGCCGAAGAACAGGCGTTTATGGACGGTCCGGTTGAAGAAGTGTGCCGCATGGTCAACGACTGGGAAGTGACCCACGAGCGAGCCGACCTCTCTCCCGAAGTGTGGCAATACCTGAAGGACCACAAGTTCTTCGCCATGATCATCAAGAAGAAATATGGCGGGCTGGAATTCTCCGCCTATGCCCAATCCTGCGTGCTGCAAAAGCTGTGCGGCGCCAGCGCCGTGCTCGCCTCCACCGTTGGCGTGCCCAACTCGCTGGGCCCGGGTGAGCTGCTGCAACACTATGGCACCGACGAGCAGAAGAATTACTACCTGCCCCGTCTGGCGGTCGGCAAAGAGATCCCCTGCTTCGCCCTGACCAGTCCCGAAGCGGGTTCAGACGCCGGCTCCATCCCCGACTTCGGCATCATTGCCAAGGGTGAATGGGAAGGAGAAGAGGTGCTCGGCATGCGCCTCACCTGGAACAAGCGTTACATCACCCTCGCCCCCATCGCGACCGTGCTGGGTCTGGCCTTCAAACTGCGCGACCCGGATCACCTGCTGGGTGACGAAGAAGAGCTTGGCATCACCTGCGCCCTCATTCCGACCCACATCAAGGGAGTCGACATCGGCCGCCGCCACTTCCCGCTCAACGTGCCGTTCCAGAACGGCCCGACCCGCGGCAAGGACGTGTTCGTCCCGCTCGACTTCATCATCGGCGGCCCGGCCATGGCTGGCCAGGGCTGGCGCATGCTGGTGGAGTGTCTGTCGGTCGGACGCGGCATCACTCTGCCCTCCAACAGCACCGGCGGCGTCAAGATGCTGGCCTTGGCGACCGGCGCCTACAGCCGTATCCGTCGCCAGTTCAAGCTGCCTATCGGCAAGATGGAAGGGATTGAAGAGCCGCTGGCCCGTCTCGGTGGCAACGCCTACATCATGGGGGCCGCCGCCAACCTGACCGTGACCGGCATCGACCTGGGCGAGAAACCCTCGGTCATCTCTGCCATCGTCAAATATCACCTCACCGACCGCGCCCAGAAGTGCATCATCGATGCTATGGACATCCACGGTGGCAAGGCCATCTGCATGGGCCCCAACAACTATCTGGCCCGCGGCTATCAGGGTGCCCCCATCGCCGTCACGGTAGAAGGGGCCAACATCCTGACCCGCAGCATGATCATCTACGGTCAGGGCGCCATCCGCTGCCACCCGTACGTGCTGCCGGAGATGCTGGCCGCCAGCCACCCGGATCAGGAACAGGCCCTCAAGGACTTCGACAAGGCGATGTTCAGCCACGTCGGCTTTGCCATCAGCAATCTGGTGCGCAGCTTCTGCTTAGGGTTAACCGGAGCCCGCTTCGCCGCCGCGCCGTTCAAGGATCAGACCAAGGGCTACTACCAGCAGCTCTCCCGCCTCTCTGCCAACCTGGCCTTCCTGTCAGACATGGCGATGGGCACCCTGGGGGGCGAGCTCAAGCGCAAGGAGCGGGTCTCCGCCCGTCTTGGCGACGTGCTGAGCCAGCTCTATCTGGCCTCCAGTGCCCTCAAGCGCTATCAGGATGAGGGTCGTCAGCACGCCGACCTGCCGCTGCTGCACTGGGCACTGCAAGATGCCCTGTTCAAGGCGCAGGAAGCTATCGACGAATTGCTGCGCAACTTCCCGAATCGCTGGATTGGCTTGGCTCTGCGCGTCATCGTGCTGCCGCTGGGTCGCGACCTGAAGCGCCCGAGCGACAAGCTGGACAGCCAGGTCGCCCGCCTGCTGCAAACTCCGAGTGAAGCCCGCAGCCGTCTGGCCCAGGGGCAGTATCTCACCCGCGAAGAGGGCAACCCCTTCGGCCTGCTGGAGCAGGCGCTGGACGACGTGCTCTCTGCCGAGCCGCTGTTTGAGAAAGTATGCAAGGCTGACGGCATCAAGCGTCCGTTTATGCAACTGGACAAGGTGGCAGAGATCGGCCTAGCGCAGGGAGTTCTCAACCAGACCGAAGCGGACCTGCTGCGCCGCGCCGAAGAGAGCCGCCTGCGCACCATCAACGTCGATGATTTTGATCCCATCGACCTGGTGGCCAACAAAGCGCTGTTCGAGCCATCGGCCTATCACAGAGCCGCCTGACAGACACATAGATAGTCAAACGCCTCCCATGTGGAGGCGTTTTTTAGGGGGCCGGAACAGGATGACGACAAAGAGATTTCACAGATCAAATTTTATTTCTCAATAAGTTTCCTATCCTTAGTGAAGCAGTTAATGTAAGCACAGGATCCCAAACAGGATTGCATGATGGATGACCAAATCCTGATTATTGACGATGACGATCTGCCCCTTCTCGATGACCAGCAGGCTGGATGGAAGGTGATGATTGTGGACGATGAACCCGAGGTTCATCGCATCACCAAGATCACCCTGAGCAAGTTTGAATTCGATAATAGACCCATTGAATTTTTGCATGCTTATTCAGCCGCCCAGGCCAGGGAGTTGCTCGCCAAGACCCCGGACGTAGCACTGCTGCTGCTGGACGTGGTCATGGAGGTCGATCACGCCGGCCTCGATGTGGTCAAATTCGTGCGCGAGGATCTGCAAAACAAGATGGTGCGCATCGTACTGCGCACCGGCCAACCCGGTCAGGCCCCGGAAGATGACGTGGTCACCAACTACGACATCAACGACTACAAGGACAAGACCGAGCTCACCTCCCAGAAGCTGCGCACCCTGCTGCGGGCCAGCCTGCGTTCATATCGCGATATTCGCACGCTGGAGAGCAATCGCCAGGGACTGGAAAAAGTCATTGAGGCCTCCAAGGGGATCTTCGAGAAACGGGCGCTGCGCCAGTTTGTCGAAGGCGCTCAGGAACAGCTCGGGGCCCTGCTCAGCCTGGAAGAGTCGCAAATCTACGACGTGAAGCAGTTCGCCTACGAAGTGCGGGATCAAATTCTGGAGCCCCTGCTGCCGGGCCACCCGTCACTGCGACTGGCGGATGCCCCCTCTATTCTGCGCCAGGCCATGGCCAATCGTGCCAACGTCTATGATGGCAACCAGATGGTGCTCTACTGCCAGAACCCCCGTCATCACCTGCTGTTTCATATCGAGACCACTCGTCAGCTCAGCCAGATGGACATGGGGCTGCTCAGCCTGTTTACCGAAAACATCATAGTGGCGCTGGAGAACATCCGGCTCAACGAGGTCATCGCCGACAACCAGCGCGAGATCATCTATCGGATCGGCGAGCTGGTGGAGACCCGCTCCAAGGAGTCCGGCCTGCACGTGAAACGGGTCGCCCTCTACACCGAACTGTTCTGCCAGCTGCTTGGCATGAGCGAGGAGCAGAGCGAGCTCATCAAACGCGCCTCCCCGCTGCACGACATCGGCAAGGTGGGCATCCCGGATGCCATCCTCCACAAACCGGGCAAGCTGACCCCCGAGGAGTGGGAGATCATGAAGACCCACGCCCAGCTGGGACAAGACATGCTCTCCGGCAGCGATCTGGCGCTGTTCCAGATTGGCGCGACCATCGCCGGCAACCACCATGAAAAGTGGAATGGCAGCGGCTATCCCCGTGGCCTCAAGGGTGATGCCATTCCGTTGGAAGGGCGGGTGGTGGCGCTGGCCGATGTGTTTGATGCGCTCGGCTCGGATCGCTGCTACAAGAAGGCCTGGCCGCTGGACAAGGTACTGGCGCTGATCCAGGAAGAGAAAGGTCAGCACTTCGATCCCCAGTTGGTAGAATTGATGCTGGCCAACCTCGACAAATTCCTCGAGATCCGCGATCAACACAAGGACATCTACGTCGGGGAACATTGATGCTGAAAGGTTGTAGCTAACCCGTCTGCCCATGAATAACAAAGCCGCCGTGATGGGCGGCTTTTTCATGCGGTTGCCCGGTTATTGTTCGGGCAGGTTCAGATCCAGTTTGGCTTCCGGCTTGGCGCTTTCGCTCTCGGCCTTCTGCGCCGCCATCGCTTTTTTCAGTGCCCGCCGCTTTTGCAGCAAGATGAAACCGATGCCGCCCAGCAAGACCAGCAGGATGCCGACTCCACCCAACAGCCAGATCAGCCAGCCGCTGCTCTGTTTTTCCTCGAATTTCACCTGGTTGGGCACTGCCGCCGAGGTTTCAGAAGCCGCAGAGGCCGCCGATGGCTCAGCCGCAAGCACCGGGAAGATATTGAACGATTTCACCGGCAGCGTGACCTGGATCTCGCGGCCCAGCCGGGTCGTGCCAAACAGGGTGGCGTTCACCTCATACTGGCCGACCTCCTTGATGGCGGAGAGATCCACTTCCACCCGGGGTTCGGTCGCCACCGCATTGAACGCCATGCTGGCTCCCACCGTGTTGGTCGCCTTACCTTCAATTACCACGGAGGCCGGATCCAGCTCATCGGCATCGATCAGGAAGGAGAGCTTGGCGCCAAACTCCTGCGAGGGAGGCGCCAGGGTATAGTTGACCGGCAACGGGTAGATCAGCACGTCCTGATAGCGAGCGCGGGAGAACACCTGATTGCCCGTGCTATACATGGCCCGGTATTTTCCCGCAGCCACATCCAGCACCGCCTCGGCGGTCATGATGCCGTCACCCGGCACCTCGTCGAGCCCCTTGCCATCGTCACGATAGTGGCCGAGCACTTCGTTAACGATGGGCTCATCCTCCTGCTTGGCGTCGTTGAAACGCTGCAATCGCACCGTCATGCCAAGGTCGGTGAGGTAATAGCCCGCCTTGGGCGGTGCATCGTCGATCAGCAGCCAGGACTTGAGCTTGACCCTTTCCCCCTGATAGAGCTGGGTCGGCAGTTGATCGGTTTCCAGCCTGATGTTCGACAGCAGGCGCACCCGGTTGTCCGGGTCCACCTCGCCGATGGCCTGCCAGGGGCCTGGCATGGGATCACGGATGGTGATGAGATCCTGATCCTTGAGCGCCAGCCAGCCCACATCGGGGGGCGTCACCTTGCCCACATAGAGCTTGCTGCCGTCCGGACGCACCAGGATCACCGACGGGGTGCCCGGCTTGCGCGTCACGATGAAGGTGATCTCTTTCACCCCGTAATCAATGCGAAAGCGATTGTCGAGCAGGGGAATGTCGGAGGGGGCAAACACCTCGTTGGCCGAGGCCGTCAGCGAGGCCAATAACAGCAGGCCGCCCCATAGCTTGCTCATTGCCGCCACAGGCAGGCTCCTCCCTTTTTCTGCACCAGATCCAGCCGCGCCTCGTGCACCGCCTCAATCTCGGCGCTGGCACGGATCACCTTGAGCGGTGGGCGATTGCTCTCCAGCCGGCGGATGCTGGTGTCCTGGTTGCTCTCATTCTCACTGCTCTCGGTAGCCAGATTCAACTTGGTCTGGCCACCCGTCATCAGCAGGTAGACGTCCGCCAGGATCTCCGCATCGAGCAAAGCCCCGTGCAGGGTACGGTGCGAGTTGTCGATGCCGTAGCGATCGCACAGCACGTCGAGGTTGTTGCGCTTGCCGGGGAACAGGTCCCGCGCCATCGCCAGAGTATCCGTGATACCGCAGATGTCGGCAGTCTTGAAATTGAGGCCGAGCTTGCCGAACTCATAGTCCATGAAGCTCACGTCAAACGGCGCGTTGTGGGCAATCAGCTCGGCACCGCGGATGAACTCGATGAACTCGTCGGCGATCTGGCTGAACGACGGCTTGTCACGCAGGAACTCGTCGGTGATGCCGTGAACCTGGATGGCCTCGGGGTCCACCAGCCGATCCGGCTTGATGTAGACATGGAAGTGGTTACCGGTCAGCTTGCGGTTGATCACCTCCACACAGCCGATCTCGATGATGCGGTGTCCCAGATAGACGGGGCCACCGGCGGTGTTCATACCTGTGGTTTCAGTATCCAGAATGATCTGGCGATTCAGTTGGGGTGTGTTCATGATCCAATCTATGTCAAACTTCGGCTTTACCCGCTAGTTTACCCCAAGACTCATGCTAAAAAAGATCGATTTGTATACGGATGGTTCCTGTCTCGGCAACCCGGGCCCTGGCGGCTATGGTGCCGTCATGGTCTATGGCAAGCACCGCAAGGAGCTCGCCGCCGGTTTTCGCCTCACCACCAACAACCGGATGGAGCTGATGGCCGCCATCATGGGGCTGCGCACCCTGAACGAGCCCTGCCAGGTCAGACTCACCACCGACAGCCAGTATGTGCGCCAGGGGATCACCCAGTGGATCATCGGCTGGAAGAAGAAAGGATGGGTGACAGCCAGCCGCCAGCCGGTCAAGAACGTCGATCTCTGGCAGGCATTGGATGCGGAAGTGGCGCGCCATCAGATCGAATGGCTCTGGGTCAAGGGGCACTCCGGTCACCCGGAAAACGAACGCTGTGACGAGCTGGCCCGCGAGGCCGCCAGCGGCAAACAGCTGGCCGAGGATACCGGCTACCAACCCTGACGCGCCATGCCCGGCGTCGCAATCGACTCGGGCAAGCGCCAGCGGCGGCGTACCGGCGTCAACGGAAAGCGCCGCTTGCGCGCCGCTATCACGTAAACGGACGCAAACGGCCTGCAATAATCCCGCCCCACACTCTCCCGCCACCAGCCTATTCGGCTCTGCTTGCCCATGAACGAGTAGCCAAAGCGCTCGTCAAACATCACTTCACACCCGAGCAGCTGCAGCCAGTCGGTGACCCGCGCCGGAGTGAACATGCGGGCCGACCAGGGCAGATGTTGACGCAGGAAAGGCAGGCAGTGGCCGATACCGACCAGGCTGAGCGGATTGTAGCCGCTGACGATAAGCCATCCATCGTCGGTCAGCACCCGCTCCGCCTCGCGCAGCACCTGATGCGGGTCGGGTGAAAAGTCGAGACAGTGGGCCAGCAGGCAGGCATCCACGCTGCCGGTGCGCACCGGCAAGGCCAGTGGGTCGCCCTTGAGATCCAGCAATCTGCCGCTGGGGGCGACCCCTATCTGGTGGCGAATGGAAGAGCAGCCGCAGGAGAGTTCGGCGCTCAGTGCCCCGACTTTAAGCAGATGATAACCAAACAGATGTGGACACCAGCTGTCGAGCCGTTCCTGGATCTCGGCCGCTACCCAGTCCCCCATGGGCAGTGCCGACCAGCTGGTCGGGATCTCGATTTGTTGTTCGGTACGTGCCACCTGCATAATAGGGCTCAACTTGGGGTTCGAACGCCATCCAGTTATATAAGATACCCTCCATAAAGAGAAGCAGACTCATGTATCCAGTGATCACAGTTCCTGCCTTTAACGACAACTACATCTGGTTGATCCGACACGAAAATCACTGCCTGGTCGTCGACCCGGGCGATGCCGAACCCGTGCTGGAGCGACTGGCTGCACTGGAGCTGCAGCTCGACGCGATCCTGCTGACCCATCACCACCACGATCATGTGGGAGGCGTCACCGCCCTGCTCGGCCACTTTCCCCACGCCAGACTCTATGGCCCCAAACTTGACCCTATGCCTGCTCATCACGGCCAGTGGCTCGATGACGGGGATCAGATCAACTGGCATGGGCTGAGTCTCGAGGTGATCCATGTGCCCGGCCATACCCATGGCCACATCGCCTATTACGGCCATGGCATGCTGTTTTGTGGCGATACCCTCTTCAGTGCCGGTTGCGGCCGCCTGTTCGAAGGTACCCCGGCCCAGATGCACGCCTCATTGCAGCGACTCGCCACCCTGCCCGACGATACCCTCATTTATTGTGCCCATGAGTACACCCTCTCCAACCTGCGTTTCGCCTACGCGGTCGAGCCGGACAACCAGGCGATCCAGCAGCGGATTGGACTGATCAGCAAGCTGCGCCAGCAGGGTCTGCCGAGTCTGCCCTCACGGCTGGGGGATGAGCGGGAGTTCAACGTTTTTCTGCGATGCGAACAGGATTCCGTGAAATTTTCTGCTGAGAAACACGCCTTAAAATGCTTGGAAAATCCAGAGGATACCTTCACCGTGCTGCGATCCTGGAAGGACGTTTTTTGAACAAACCTTGATCAGGGGGCCATTGCCCCTTATGATGCGAGCTGTTTTTCCTAAAGATGACCTGAGCGAGATGAAGGTACGAACGGCCTTATTGGCGGCGCTGTTTCTCAGCGGCTGCCAAAACCTGAGCCATCAGGATGACCGGGCGCTAACGGCAATCGAGCCGATCAAGTCCCCCCAAGTCAACAAAAAAGCGTATAAAAAACATTCGGCGCGCTTCCTGTTCGGAGACGAACAGATCGACGAACTGGATGACACCGATAACCTGTGGGTGCGTATCAGCGATGATATGCAGTTTGATCCGCAGGAGAACGACCGTGTCCGCCAGCAGCGTGATTGGTTGTTGCGCAATGATAAGCATCTGGCGACCATTGCCAGCCGGGCTGAGCCCTACCTGTATCTGATGGTAGAGGAAATCGAACGGCGTGAGCTGCCAATGGAGCTTATTACCATCCCCATGATCGAGAGCATGTTCGATCCCCACGCCCGTTCCCGCAGCAATGCGGTGGGTCTGTGGCAGTTCGTTCCTGCGACCGGCAAGAACTTCGGCCTGCGCCACGACAACTGGTACGACGGCCGCCGCGATGTACTGGCCTCCACCAATGCCGCGCTGGATTATCTGGAGTACCTGAACCGTTTCTTCGACGGCGACTGGCTGCAGACGCTGGCGGCTTACAATGCCGGTGAAGGACGGGTGCGCAACGCCATCACCCGCAATCAGAAGGCAGGCCGACCAACCGACTACTGGTCACTCGATCTGCCCCGCGAAACCCGGATGTATGTGCCCAAGATCCTGGCCATGGCCGACATGATCCGCAATGCGGACAAGTACAATGTCACCCTGCCGGTACTGGCCAACAAGCCTCAGCTGCGGGTGGTCAACACCGGCGGCCAGATCGATCTGAACGTGGCAGCCCAGCTGGCAGGCCTGCGTCCGGCTCAGCTGAAAGAGGTCAATCCGGCCCTGACGCGCTGGTCGACCTCACCCAAGGGGCCCTATCGCCTGCTGGTACCGGTCGAGTATGCCGATACCCTGGAGCTGGCCCTGGCCGATCTGCCCCAGAGCGAGCGCATCCGCACCCGCTCCTATCAGGTCACCAGCGGCGACACCCTCTCCCGCATCGCCCAGAATCACGGGGTGAGCGTGCAGCAGCTCAAGCTGGCCAACAACCTGAGTGGCAACCACCTGCGCCGTGGCCAGACCCTGATGATCCCGACCAGCGGCAGCAAGCCGGCGGTCAGTCAGAGTGCCCAGAGCAAGCCACAGCAGCTCGCCAGCCGCAGTGCCGGCAAGATCCAGTACAAGGTGCGTGCCGGTGACAATCTGTGGAGCATCAGCCAGGCGCACGGGGTCACCCATGACGAGCTGGCCAAGTGGAATGGTCTCAATGCCAAGTCGGCCTTGAAGCCTGGCATGAAGCTGGTGGTCTGGCCCAAGCAGGGCAAGAGCAGCAACAAGTCCATGGTCTATCAGGTACGCCGCGGTGATTCCCTCTCCTCCATCGCCGCCCGTTTTCAGGTTGCCGTGATGGATGTGATGCGCTGGAACCAGCTGGGCAAGAGCGATTACCTCAAGCCGGGTCAGGAGCTGACCCTGTTCGTGAAGAACAACAGCTGATCGTTCATCACTGCATAAAAAAATACCCCGCCAAAAGCGGGGTATTTTTTTATCTGGCACAGGCCACCCTGGTGGCCTGTACGGATTCAGGGAGTGATGGCCTGAGCCGCAAAACGGGCCATGATGGGGTTGTGATCCGAGGCATCGGTCGCCGGGCTGCTCACTTCCACCAGGTCCAGGTTGCGGTAGTAGAGGTGATCGAGCGGTCGGCCGAAGGCGGTCCGGCGCAGATCCGGCACCGGGATCGCCTCCTGCAGCCCCAGTTCGCCCACCAGCTTGTTCAGCCAGAATTCGCGCTTGTCGCTCCAGGTGTTGAAATCCCCGGCCAGAATGACCGGGCCCTGATGGCGATGGATGAGGGCGGTCAGATCGTTGAGCTGCTCGCGAAAGGTCGCCATCCCCAGCTCGAAATTCACCGCATGCAGGTTCACCACCAGCACGCCGTCAGGATCCCCCTGCAAGGGGTAGAGGCTGACCAGACCGGATTTGGGGATGCGCAGCAGCGGCTCGGGGGAGCGCACACCGCACACGAACGCCTGTGGCGTCTTGGCGACCGTCATCACGCCGAAGGAGACACCGCCCTGGGTAAAGGCTTGCAATTGCTGCCACTGGAAATCACCGGCCTTCAGCCATTCCAGCATGTCGGGGCGGGTCGCCGACTCCTGCAGCAGTACCAGATCCTGGGATTTGGCATACTCGTCCAGCCCCTCGCGCCAGTTTTTACGCTGACCCTTGTAGAGATTCCAGACGGTAATGCCGAACTCGCGTGGCAAGGCGGTGGAGGCCAGTGCCACCAGCGGCGGCTTCTGGCAGTTGGCGCCGGGAATGATGCCCTGCGCCGTGACCAGGTGATCCTGATCCGGCACCTCGAAACAGCCGACCAGTCCCAACGTCAGCAGCGACGTACCCAGAATGCGATAACTATTTTTCATTGGCTAACAACCACCTGCCTCTGCATTGTGTCCTGACCATCACAAATGTCATCGCTGCCGACTAGGCTGATAGCTCGTGTCCGGCCCGGCTCCTCCAGAAGGAATTCAACGATGGCGAGACAGCACCAGTACCGCGTGACATTTTATGATCAACAAGGAAATTGTCATCAAGTGGAGCTTTCCACCGTCTATCAGATCAGACGGGATCCCCAGTGCGATCTCTGCCTGTTCGACACCCAGCAGTGCGTCGGCTCGGAAGAGATGCTGGAACGCATGATACGGCAAAAAACCGGGTTTGAGCAGGAAATATCCATCATCAACGCCCGGCTTATCTGAGCCAGATCAGACCGGTACCGGACGGGATTTTCCCTGTTCGTCGATGGCGACATAGGTGAAGATCCCTTCGGTCACGCAGTAGCGCTGGGCCTCGTTTTCACGCAGCACCGGCTTGACCCACACCTCCAGCTTCAGCCGCATGGAGCTGCGACCGATCTTCAGGCAGCGCCCGTAACAGCACACCACGTCGCCCACCTTGACCGGGCTGTGAAAGGTCATGCCCTCGACGGATACGGTACAAATACGTCCTTTTGCCAGCTCCTTGGCCATGATGCCCCCACCTATATCCATCTGGGACATGATCCAGCCCCCGAAGATATCGCCATTGGGGTTGGTATCGGCTGGCATTGCCAGGGTTCTCAGCAACAGTTCCCCATCGGGGTGACGTCTTGTATCTACCATCTTTACCGCTCTCTCTGTATGGATGGCGGCATGATAGGGGGCGAGCCCCCCCTTGGCAAACCTCAATTGCCCGCCGCACCACACCATTGGAGCCACCTGTACCCCACCTCGCTCCCCGCTCTATAGCACCGGGCGGGATACTCAGTGACCCCGGGCCGCCAGCTCGGCAAACCAGTGCGCCGGGTCGGGCCAGCGATAGACAAAACCGAGCTGCTCGCAGATGAGCAGCCCCTCGACGGGGACAAACCGGCCCGCCGGCTCGATAAAGACCGGGACTGGCAGGCCCAGCTGACGTGCGGCAAAGGGGTAGAACTGCTCCCGGCGCGGGTGCACCGGCGCACTCAGGTTGTAGGCATCCCCATCCTTTCCCTGTGCCAGCAACAGCTGACAGGCGGCTACCACGTCATCCAGATGCACCAGGTTCACCGCCTGACCGCCCCCTTCCAGGGTCTTGCCCGCCAGGAAGCGACCGGGATGGCGCTGTGGCCCGTACAGCCCGGCCGGGCGCAGCACCATGGCACAGGGAATACCGGCCCCCATCGCCGCCTGCTCGGCGGCCAGCATCCGCATCCCGCGCTCGTGGGCAGGCATGGGGTGTTCATCCTCCCCCTGCCCCGGCGCCCAGACCGAAGTGGCACTCACGAACAGCAGCCGCTGCACGCCGGCGGTCTGCGCCAGTTCGGCCACCCGCCCGATGGCGGCCGGGTAATCCTCGACCTTGCTCGGCGGCACGCAGATAACCAGCTCACTGCAGCGAAACGGCAGGGCGGTCAGCCCGGTGCCCAGTTGCAGTGGCCAGGCCTGCAACCCCCCTGCCGTCAGCTGTGCGGCTTTCTGGGCCGAGCTGACCGTCACCGCCACCTCGCGGCCCTCGGCCTGCAGCGCCCGGGCCAGCGGCAACCCCAGCCAGCCAGCGCCCACGATCCCCGTCTGGTATTCACTCTCTGTTGTCATGACAAAATCCTGGCAAAAAAAAACGGCCATCCATGATGACCGTCGAAAGTAACGAAGGAAATAGCTGGATTAACCAGTTACCTCCCACAGCGGGAAAATCGGGAGCGCAGGCTCCTAATTCGTGGGGCCTATGCTAGTGGCAGGCAGTCCAAAAAGCTTTGAAGCGGATCACAGTTGAAAAGGATTTCTGAAAACGCTTTCAATTTTTCCGCAAAACAGGGGAGCGACATTGGCCCATTCAGGGCCAATGTCGGCCACTCAGGCGACGGATTCCCGTCTGACCAGCTCGGCCTCGAACTTGAGCTCCAGCCCCTCGGCCGGTTTGTGATCCAGCAGGCTCAGCGCCAGCTCGGCAGCCCGGCCGCCCATCTCCTCGATGGGGTAGCGCACCGTGGTGAGCTTGGGATAGATGTAGCGGGCATAGGGAATGTCATCGAAACCCACCACCGAGATCTGCTGCGGGATCTTGTATCCCCGCTCCAGCAGACAGGAGATGGCCCCCGCCACCATGGCGTCGTTGAAACCGAGCACGGCGGTAAACTCAACCCCCCGATCCAGCAGCTCGCCCATCGCCACGTAACCGCCGTTCTCGTCGGCGAAGGCGCGGCCGATGAGGGCAGGATCAAGCGCGATGCCGGCCCGCTGCAGGGCGTGATGATACCCCGCCATCCGCTGCTGGCCATCGACGAACTCTTCATCGTCCGAGGTGACGAAGGCAATCTTGCGATGGCCCGCATCCAGCAGGTGCTGGCAGGCGGTGGTGATGCCGGCCTGGTTGTCCAGCCAGACGCAGCGATCTTCGGCGCCCGGCACCTGGCGATTGATGAAGACCACCGGGGTGCTGCCCGCCACCAGCTCGCTCAGCTCCTCGTCGGGCAGCGCCTTGCTGTGCAGGATCAGCGCATCGCACTGGCGCTGCAGCAGCGCCTGGATGGCGTGGCGCTCGCGCACCTCGTCGTGGTTGCCGGACATGACGATGGTGAACTTGTCCGCCTTGTCCACCACGCTCTCGATGCCGCGCATCATCTGGGCGAAGAAGGGGCCACCACACAGATCCCCCACCAGCACACCGATGCAGTTGGAGCGCTTGCTGACCAGCGCCTGGGCAAAGCTGTTGGGACGAAAATTGAGTTCCTTCATGGCCGCCATGACGGCCTCACGCTTTTCTGGTGCCACCTGCGCCGTGTTGTTGATGACTCGCGACACAGTTGAAATGGACACATTAGCCAACCGGGAAACGTCTTTAATCGTTGCCACTATCAATTCCTTTGTTGGGGGAGCCTGTCTGTGTTGAACGGGCGATTATAACGAACCTGCCAGACCAAGAGATGGCGCCCGATCACCTGGCAGGTTTCCTTTTGTAACAAAACCTTATGGGATAATAACCATTTTGGGGAGGGAATGGGAATCCGGCTGCCGCCAGGGCGGCAGCCGTCTCAATAAGCGTGACTCAGCTCGCGATCGGACATGAAGCGCAGCGGCTGCTGCAGCTTGTGCTGATAGATGAGATCGAACGACAGCACGTTCTGCACATAGTTGCGCGTCTCCTTGTAGGGGATGCTCTCGACCCAGACATCCATCGGCTTGTCCGCACTCTGATCGCGCCAGCGTTTGACCCGGCCGGGGCCGGCGTTGTAGGCCGCCGCCGCCAGGATCCGGTTGCCGTCGTACACATCCAGCAGCCGCTTGAGATAGGCGCTGCCAAGGCGGATGTTCATGGCGGGATCAAACAGCTGCTGCTCGTTGCGATAGGGCACTCCCAGCTTGCTGGCCGTCTCCTTGGCGGTGGTCGGCATCAGCTGCATCAATCCCCTCGCCCCGACCGGCGACTGTGCCAGCGGGTAGAGCGCGCTCTCCTGCCGGGAAATGGCGTAGAGCAGGCTGGTGTTCATGGTCCGCTCCTGCGCCATCTGGGAGAAGGTGTGCTTGAGCGGCAGCGGGAAGCGTAAATCGAGGGCATCCCAGGCCTCGGCCCGGATGCTGGCCAGAATGGCCAGTTCATGCCAGCCCTGGTTGAGGGCGATGTGGCCGAACTCGAGGCGCTGGGCCACCGGATTGCGATCCATGTTGTGGATCCACTCCGCCCGCGCCGCCGTGATCTCGTTCATGTCGAGCAACTCGCGCACCCGCAGCAGGAAGGGCCAGCGGCTGCTGGCGGTGCGCCAGTCCGGCACCTTCTTCGCCACGCTCTGATTCTTCATCCGATAGGGCACGCCGCTGCGCTGCGCCGCCATGAAGCCGTAGAAGCCACGCAGATTGGCGGTCTCCAGATAGAGATCCCGCGCCGGTTTCTGCTGGCCCTGCACCTCCAGCGAGCGCGCCAGCCAGTAGCGCCAGCGATCCTCCTTCTGCAGGGCCATGGGCATCCGCTTGACCCAGCCGGAGAGCCCTTTCCAGTCCTGCTCCCAGATGGCGAGCCGGGCCCGCAGCTCCAGCAGATCCGGGTCGGCCTGGCGCACCACGGTAGCATCCAGCCAGTTGCGCTGGGCGGTTGAGCGATCCAGCAGCAGCCGTCTGGCTACCGCCCGCTCCACCGGTTTGAGTTCGGCCGCACTCAGCGCAAAACGCGAGCGCAGATAGCCGAGCTGCCCCAGCACCGCTTCCGGCTGCTGGTTGGCATAGCGGGCCAAGCCCAGCAGCAGCAACTTTTTGGAGGGCGCGGCGGTAGTGAAATAGGCCGTGTTCATCGCCTTGGCGGGCTGCTCGAACAGGGTAATCATCTGATCCCCGTACGCCTTCATGCCGCTGCCGAGCTGGGCGCCGAGGTGGCGGATGAGGTTCGGGTTCTCCGCCTCGAAGGCCAAGGTCATGCGGGTCCAGGTCTTCTCCTGGGTGCGCAAGCCGGCCTGTTGCCAGAGCTGGAACAGGGGATCGCAGGCATCGGGGCGGGACTGGCCGCTCAGCCAGAGCTTGCCCGCCTCCTGCAGTGCCTGGCTCTGCTGACCGGTGTAGTAGCGCGCCTGATAGTGCATGCAGAGCAGATCGGTGGAGTTCGGCTTGGCCGGATAGAAGCGCAGGAACTGGGACCATTGCTGGCTCTGGGCCAGATAGGTAAGGTAGCTGCGCTCCAGCCGGTTGGATTGGGGGGTGTCGCCGTGCTCGCGGATGAAGCGGGTCACGTCGTCATACTCCGCCGCCCCGGGCCGAAAGGCCAGCTGGTAGTAATCGAGATAGGGCAACAGCGGATAATGGGTCAAACGGGCACGAATTTGCTGAAAACGGGCCTGATCGTCGGCCCGCACCGCGTCATAAGCCTGGCGATAGAGAGATTGTTCCAGAGTCTGCGCCGCAACCTGCGTCAGCAGCCCCGGCACGCACAGCGCCGATAAAATGATTCCCTGCACGGCTTTCACGAGAGACGTCTCCATTGAGAGGCAATGCCACCGCCCGTTGGCGGTGGTGTCATATTCCCTCATTCTACCCGTTAACCCGAGGGGCTACAGCTCGCCGGCGAGACTATTTTTACCCCCGGCCAGCGGGCTTTCGCTGCGGGCAAGGCGCTGCACGTAGCGCTCCAGATAGGGCACCGGCAGCGGCTTGGAGGCCAGGTAGCCCTGGTAGAAGTGGCAGCCCTGGGCCTGCAGAAACTCCAGCTGCTGACGCGACTCCACCCCTTCCGCCGTCACGTTGAAGCCCATGTGGCGCGCCATGGCGATCACCGCCTCGACGATGGCCATGTTGTCGCCATCGCGCGGGATGTCCTGGATGAAGGAGCGGTCGATCTTGAGCTCGTCCGCCGGCAGCCGCTTGAGGTAGCTCAGCGATGAGTAACCGGCACCGAAGTCATCGATGGCAAAGCTGATGCCGAGCGCCTTGAGCTCGCTCATCTTGCTGATGGTGTCTTCCGCATGACCCAGCACCACGGATTCGGTGATCTCCAGATTCAGGCTGGCGGGATCCATGCCGGTGGAGGCCAGCACGTCGTGGATCCGGTCGACGAAGTCGGTGGCGTGAAACTGCTTGGCACTGACGTTGACCGACAGCTGAGGGATGTGAATGCCGTTCTCCTCCCAGCGCACGTACTGGGCGCAGGCCTCGTACAATACCCAGTTACCGATGTCGACGATAAGGTCCGTCTCCTCGGCGATGGGAATGAACTCGGCGGGCGACACCAGGGCCCGGCCGGGCGGCTGCCAGCGGATCAGCGCCTCGACGCCGATGATGTCGCCCCCCTCCACCATGTGCTGGGGCTGGTAGTAGAGGGTCAGCTCCTGCTGGTTAAGGGCGCTTCGCAGCTCGTTGTGGATAAGCAGCCGGCGATCCGCCTGCAACTGCATGGAGGCATCGAAGAAGCGCCGGGTCTTGCGACCGGCCGACTTGGCCTGATACATGGCGGTGTCCGCCTGCTTGAGCAGATCGTCCACCCCCTGCTCCCGGCCGGGGAAGAGGGTGATGCCGACGCTAGCGCCGATGTGCAGCACCTGACCCGCATGGTTGTAGGGGGCCGCAATCTCGCTGATGAGTCGCTCGGCGATAAGGTCGGCCTGCATCTCCGCCTGCGGGGGGCTCGCCGAGAGCGAGGGCAGCAGCAACACGAACTCGTC
Organism: Aeromonas sp. QDB03; assembly: GCF_027707985.1. Classification (NCBI taxonomy): domain Bacteria; kingdom Pseudomonadati; phylum Pseudomonadota; class Gammaproteobacteria; order Aeromonadales; family Aeromonadaceae; genus Aeromonas; species Aeromonas sp. QDB03. The sequence goes on from NZ_JAPCJG010000002.1 coordinate 326,063, forward strand.
ACCGCCGAGCCGCGCCAGACAATCCCCCTGCCGTACCAGCCGCTTGAGCCGACTGGCGACCTCCTTGAGCAACCAGTCGCCGGTGGCGTGGCCGAGGGAGTCGTTGATGGTCTTGAAGTGATCCAGATCGATGAACAGCAGGGCGCCGATCAGATAATCGCGACTCGCCTCGCCAAAGGCGTGGGCCAGGGTTTCGTGCAGCTGGCGGCGATTGGGCAGGCCGGTCAGCTCGTCATAGTAGGCGAGATCCTGGATGCGGCGCTCGGCCTCCTTGCGCTCGGAGATATCCTCGAAACAGATGACGAAGTGGCTGATCTCCCCCTTGTCATCCTGCACCGGAGTGACTATTTCCCACTGCGGATAGGGGTAGCCGTCCGCATGCAGCCGTTGGGTCTCCCCCTGCCAGCGGCTCAGGGTGCCGAGCTCGTAGCCAAGCCCCCCCAGCCCGCACCAGAGATCGTTGCCAAGATGCAGGCCGATCACCCGCTGGCTGTCAAAGCCGGTGATCTGGCTGAAGGCGTGGTTGACCCGCAAAATCTTGAAATCGGGGTCGGTGATGATGATCCCTTCATGGGTTTCAAACGCCACGGCAGACAGGCGCAGCTGGGCATCGCTCTGCAGCCGCTCCAGCTCCGCCACCATCCGCATGGAGAAGGTGGTCAGCACCGACCCCAGATTGGGGATCGCGCTCTGATCGGAGAAAAGCAGCGCCAGGTGACCCAGGATCTGGCCGTTGCGATCACACAGCGGCAGGCCGTAGTAGCCCTGCCCCGCCTTGAAACCGGCACAGGAGGGCAGCTCGTTCGCCAGCGGAATGACGCAGGCCTCCCCCGCCAGATAGACCTGCTGGCAGGGCATGCCGTCGAGTTCGTACTCCTTGAGGTCGATGCCGTGGCAGGCCAGCACCTTGAGCCGTCCACTGCCGGTGCGCTCCGCCAGCCAGACCGCGTCCGCCACCAGGATGTGGGCGAGCTGGTTGACCAGGGTATTGAAGAAATCAAGCCCGGTCCGGGCAGAGAGCGCCTGCGCCAGCTGGGTCAACAAGGGGTCTTGCAGCAGCGGCAGTTGCTGGGAGAGATCGGCAGGCAGCTGGGTGCTGCGGGTGGTGTCGAGCGGCGCAATCCAGCCGCAGCACATCTGCTGGGCCGGCACGTACTGGCCGCTCCAGAGCACGTGGCGCACCTCGCCGCCCTCCTCGCAGAGGTGACCGATGAACTGGGCCGGTTGCAGTGAGTGGTAAAGTCTGGCGAGAAAGTCGGCAAAGCCGGCCTCGTCATCTGCCGCCAATTGCCCGAACCAGGGGTGAGGCCCCTCTCCTTGCCAGAGCTGGTAGGAGGCATGATCGGACAGACTCCACTGGGCGTGTTGCCGATCATAAAACCACATCATCTGAGTGGCCTGCTGTTTCATGTACTACTCCAACACCACAACAACCACGTTCAAGCCCTTGACGACTTGGCAGCGCCCACATTCACAGCGCGCACGTCGGCAAGGGCGGTGCGGGGAGAAAGTGCAAAAGATGCGAGACTAAGCGGTGAAAACCGGACATGAGGTCGACATGCGGCGCTGCCACGAAGGGACAGAAACGATCCAAGTTTCTCCATACTGCCTGCCAGTTTCGTGGAGCTCAAGCGCTTTTTGGTGCAGAACGGGAAAAGATCACAATTTATTCCTCCCCTCGGAAGCAAGGCCACAGTTCGTGACGCAGATCACATTTTAATGTTCAGCCATGAGTAATCTGAAGGTGAAGACACAAGCAAGACGACCCGAAGGGGGCCAATATGAAAATCGAAATTACCAGCAAAATCATCGACATCACCCCGGCTATCCGCGAGCGCATTGAATCCCGTTTTGACAAGCTCGAGCGTCTTCAGGTGCCTCTTATCACACCCCATGTGATTGTCTCCAAAGAGCGTCTGATGTTCATCGTTGAAGCCACTGCTGGCATCCCCAACGGCAAGCTGTTTGCCCAGGCAGAACATGAGGACTTGTACGCCGCCATCACCGAACTGGGGCAAAAGCTGGAACGCCAGCTCAACCGCCACACCGAGAAACCCATCGCCCGTCGCGCCGCAGCGGCTGGCAAGGAAGTGCCGCAAGAGGATGAAGCCGACGCCTAAACGGCGCCACGGCACAGTCAACAACGACAAAGGCGGGATCTCCCCGCCTTTTTGCTGCCCGAATACCGGCGTTTGTCTCCTTCAGCAACCACTGAGCCAGTGCAGCCTGGCATCCACCCCCACCTTGAGCGTATCGAGGATCGGCAGCATCAACAGGGGATCGTCACGTCTGGGCTGATCCGCCAGCTTGCCCTGCCAGCGCTCCCGTCCAAGTGGCGAGAGGTTGTCATAGACGGCGGGCTCCAGCGCCGGCGGGGTGCCGAGCAGCGGCGGTGACCGCAGCGCCAACCAGAGCCGCACATCCACCATGGAGCCCCCCTGTTGCAGCCGCTCGTTGAGCAGAGCGGCCTCTTCATCGTTTGCACTGCCCTGCAAGGGCGTGGCTGGCGGCAGCTCAAAGCGGCTGCGCCAGACCCGGCTTTCACCCTTTGCTGGCTGCCTGGGATCGAACCAGGGCTGCTCTTCCACCGCATCGGTCAGCAGGGCCAGATGCAGGCGAAAGTCAGCCCTGTCTCCGTGCTGGAGATCCTGGTTGAGACGTTGCCCCAGCTGGGCCTCGTCCACCAGCCACTGCTCACGAATGGCGCTGGGTAGCATGAGATAACTCTTGGAAACGGTGGTTTCATCCTTTATCGGCCGCAAATACGATCCTTTAAGCAGGAAAAATCCCGCCAAGGGGTTCACAACCCCGGCAGATCTGTTAGTATGCGCCTCGCACTTGTGGAGGGGTTCCCGAGTGGCCAAAGGGATCAGACTGTAAATCTGACGGCTCTGCCTTCGAAGGTTCGAATCCTTCTCCCTCCACCATTTCAAGTGCAGTCACGGCGCCCGTCGTGAACAAAATTGGCAATACCCCGTGGAGGGGTTCCCGAGCGGCCAAAGGGATCAGACTGTAAATCTGACGGCTCTGCCTTCGAAGGTTCGAATCCTTCTCCCTCCACCATCATTCAAGAAAACCCGGCCTCGCGCCGGGTTTTCGCTTTTCAGCATCCCCTCTCTGTTCATCAACATCAACATCAGCGTCAGCCGCATCAATGCCGCCCATAAAAACGGGAGGCTTGTGCCTCCCGTTTTTGTCTCTTCCTGCCCGCTACAGGGTAAAGCGATAGAAGATATCCACCGCCTGGGCCACCCCGCTCATGGCCTGCAGGTAGAGCCTGGGCATCAGCTCGTAGCGCAGCTTGAACTCAGCGATGGGGCTGAACACCCCGACCCCGTACTGGAACTGCAGCCCCGGCAGCAGGTAGGCCGACAGGGTCACCTGGGTGTTGTCGCCACTGCCCGCGGTGTCGAGGGCCACGTCGCTCATGCCGAGGGATTCCCCCAGACTGGAGACCACGCCGTTGGCCTGGCTGACCGCGCCCGCCACCAGCAGGCCGTTGAAACCGCCATCCTCGCCGCTGGTCTGCAGCCCCTTGCCGCGCAGCAGATAGGAGAGCTGCTCGGACTGGGCCAGCTGCGGCTCCGAATAGACGGTGATCTTGGGCTTGCTGGCCGGTCCGGTCACCCGCACCCCCACCTTCACCTTGTCCTCTATGGTATCGGGATCCCGATACGCCTCAATGTTGAGGAACGGCTGATCGAGGGGGCCGGAGAAGAGGATGCGGCCATCCTTGATGATGAGGTTCTGGCCATAGGCCTTGAAACGCCCATCGTTGAGCACCAGCTGGCCATTGCCCGCCAGCGGCCGCGAGGGATCCTGGCGGATGTTGATGCCGCCCCCCACCTTGGTCTTGAGCCCCATCGCCTCCAGCCGCACGTCGTCACCCAGCCGGATGGCCAGCTTGATCGCCATCGGCAGCGGCGCCGCCTTGGGCACCGGCGGCAGATCGTCGTAGACCACGGTCACGTCGTCCGACACCGCCACCGCACTCTCGGGCAGGCTCTTGACCAGGATCCGCGCCCAGGGGATGTCGACCTGGCCGGTGATCCGGGTCTCCTCCCCCAGCGAGATGGCGATGTCCGGAGAGACCCGCACCCGGCCCATGCCCGGATACTGGGCTTCCAGCTCCTTGCCCTGGATGGTGAGGCTGCCAGTGACCGGCAGCTGTGCCCAGCTCAGCCAGCCCCCCAGCGCCAGCGGCCCCTTGCCCACCAGCATGGTGCCGTCCAGCTCGGCCCGGTTGCCTTCAATCTTGAGGCGGGTCACCAGCTTGGAGAGGGTCACCATGTCGGAGTGGGTCTGCACTTCCCCATCCAGCAGGTTGAGCTGGCCAAACAGCAGCGGCGAGGCCAGGGTACCGTCGAAGCGGGCATCGGCCGAGATGACCCCCTGCAGGGAGCGTACCTCGGGGATGAGCGGGGCGAAGGTGGTCAGCTTGAGGTCGTCAAACTTGAGCTGGCCGGAGAGATTGCCACGACCTGACGGATCCCGGATATAGAGCTTGGTGTCGATGTTGCCGATCTGCTCGGAGGCAAAGTCGAGCCGGATCGCCGCCTGCTGGCGCTCGAAGTCCACCCCGAGCTCGAGACGCTGATAGTCGGTCTTGAGCTCGTCGGCCACAAAGATGCCCGGCGTGGTGCGCACGGTGGCGTGCAGGGTCGGCTGATTGCCGCGCCAGCTGGCCCGCCCGTCGGCGGAGAGCACCGCCTGCCAGCGGAAGTTGTCCGGCAGCCAGGGCCGCAGGCGCTTGAGGTCAAACTGGTTGAGGGCAAACTCCAGGCTGCCCTGCTGGGCCGACACCTGGCTGCCCTTGACGCAGAGGCTGGCCCCCTGGGAGCCGAGGCAGAGATCCCCCATGGTCAGCCGTTGACGCGGCAGGTCGAGATCGAGGGCCCAGGGCGCGCTCAGCTCCCAGCGCCGCAGCGGCGTCTTCAACTTGAGCTCGCTGAGGGCGCCGCGCCAACGATCCCCGCGCAGACCGCCGCTCAGCTTGAGGTTGCCCGCCACCGGATCGCCCTTCATGGTGAGCGACAGGGCGTGCTGGTTGAGATCGCCGCTCAGGTTGAGTGCCAGCTGGCTGAGGCTGGTCGCCCCCTGCACCAGACTGGCCACCGTCAGGGCCACTTCCCCTGCCGGCTTGTCACCGACCAGGGCATTGCCCTTGATGGCGATCCCCTTCAGATCGGTGCCGGCATAATAGAGGCGGCTGGCAGCCAGATCTGTGGTGACCCGCGGCGCTTGCTGATTGCCGGTCAGGCGCACCTGCCCCTTGATGTCGCCCTTGAGCCCGGGGTAGAGCCCGGCCAGGTTGGGGGCATTGAGATCCGCATCCAGTTTCCACGCCTGCTGGCTCAGGCTGCCCTTGGCCTGCAGCTGGTTGGGGCCGCTTTGCAGCGCCAGCGCCGGGATGGTCCACTCCAGCTTGTCGTTGCCGCTCGCGCTGCCCTTGATGGCCAGCGGATACTGGTTGAGCTTGCCGTCCACCTTCAGCTCGGGCAGTTGCAGTTGCCAGTGGCCCCCCTCATCGAGCTCGAAACGGCTGGCAATCTTGCCTGCCAGCGCCCCCTTGAGCTCGGGCACCAGCTCGGCCGGGTTGATCCCTTTGAATTCCGTAGTGCCCTGCCAGCGCACCCCCTTGTCCCAGGCGAGCTTGCCGTCCAGCTTGAGCTCCCCCTTGAGGGCGTTGAGCAGCAGGTTGATCTGGTTCAGCTGCGTCAGATCCCCCTTGCCCGTCAGCGCCAGCTTGAAGGGGGGCACGTCCGTGCCCTTGCCGGCGGTATTCAAGGCAAACTGGTAGCCGGAGAGCTTGCCCTTGGCACTCAAACTGCCCTTGTCCAGCCGGTAGCTGGGCTCATCTTTGGCAGGCTTGTGCAGCGGCCACCCCAGGCTCTTCCACTCCAACCCCGCATCAAAGGGCAAGTCGGGGTCGAGGGCCGCCAAGGACCCCTTGAGGCTGGCGGCCACCGGTCCCTTGGCCTGCAGCGCCAATGCCAGCTTGCCCACCGAACCGCCGAGGGTCAGGCTGGCCTGTTGCCCCTGCAGTTCGCCATCCAGCAGCCCCTTGCGGGCCTTGGCATCCAGAGTCAGGGCGAGCGGGTAATCGTCTTTGAGCTGGATCTTGCCCTTGAGCGCCAGATCCGCCATGGCGTGGCGCAGGGAGAGCTCGCGCAGCGCGATGTCGCTCCCCTCGGCACTGGCCGACAGCAGCAGCTTGTCGAGCCCTTCAATCAATTCACCTTGTTTATAGCGAAACGCCGTGACCTGCAATCCCTCCAGCTGGATGGGGAACGGCAGCCGGATGGCGGGCAGCGCGATGGGGGCTGCCTTGGTTGCCTGCTGCGCCTTGCTCTCATCCGCCGGTTTCGCCTTGGCGGTGACAGGCGACTTGGCCGCAGCCTTGTCTTGAGAGCTTGCCTTGGCGGCAGCCGGTTTGGCAGCCTCGGTGGCCTGCGTCTCGGCCAGGGTCACCTTGAGGCCGTCCAGCACGGGCCCCTGCACGATCAGCCCCTTGCGGCTGAGGGTGGCGCCGATGTCGAGGGACTTGAGGCTCACCCCCACCCCGAGCACCGTCACATCGAGATCCGCCACCTGGAGGCTGTCGACCTGAATCTTCAGGGGCAGCGGGTGCCAGACGAAGGGCTCTGACGGTTCTTCCGGGGTCGGTTCGGAGTCGGCCACCTTGACCACCGGGTGGGTGACGTTAAGGGATTTGATCCAGAGCTTGCCCTGCAGCAGCTTGCCCAGATTCCAGTCCAGCACGGCGCGATCCACCGTGACGTCCACCAGCTCGTCCTGCCAGCCGACCCCTTCCAGGGTCCAGCCATAGCCGAGCTGGCCCGCCACCAGTTCCCCCTTGAGGGAAGGCAGGGCGGCCCTGGCCTGCTGCCACAGCCACTTGTTGCCCTGATGGGTGAAGCCCAGCAGGCTGACACCGATGAGCAGCAGGAAGATGAGTCCCATCAGCCAGAGAAAAATACGTTTTACCCAAATCACAGTGCAGACCCCCGCGAAAGACGCAGCCGCAGCGGCCAGAGAAAAATACGTTTTTCCCAGATCACAGTGCAGACCCCCGCGAAAGACGCAGCCACAGCGGCCATAGAAAGATGCGTTTTACCCAGATCACAGCGCAGACCCCCGCGAAAGATGCAGCCGCAGCGGCCGGTCAGGAGAACAGAAGAGAAGAGAAGAGGAATGGAGCACGGCCGGATCATAGTTCAGGCCCCAGCGCGAAGTGGAGTCGCAGCGGCTTCTCCTCCTCGGAAATGCCCACCGCCAGATCGAGCCTGACCTGACCGATGGGGGTCACCCAGCGCACGCCGATCCCGGTGCCTATCTTCCAGGCCTCGCTGTAGTCGACCGTGGCGGTACCGCTGTCGACGAACAGGGCCCCCAGCCACTTGTCGCTGAAACGGTAGTTGTATTCAGCACTGGCGACGCTCACGTAGCGGCCCCCCAGCAACTTGCCGTCACTGCCGCGCGGTGAGATGGTCTCGTAGCCGTAGCCGCGCACCGTCTGGTCACCACCGGTAAAGAAGCGCAGCGAAGGCGGCACCAGCGAGAAGCTGTCCCCTATGATGGCCCCCTGTTCGGCCCGCAGCAGGAAGCGGTGATCCTCCCCCAGGGTACGCAGCCACTTGCTGCGCCCCCACACCCGCACGAAGCTGATGTCGGAGCCCCAGTAGGGATCGGAAAACTCCAGGGTGAGCTGCTGGCGATCGCCCCAGTCGGGCACCAGACCGCCGCGCACCCGCAACCGCGACCAGGAGACGCCGGGGATCAGCAGCAAGCTGTTGCCCTCGTCGGCGCCCTGGGTATAGATCTCGTTCTCCAGCCGGATGAACACGTCCCGGTCCCAGCTCTCCGGCCGCCGCTTCCAGCGGTGCACGCTGAGGGTAGTCAGGTCGGAGCGGGTATCGTTGTTGTCCTTGTATTGATAACCGGCCTGCAGCGAGTAGTAGTCCCGCAGCGGGTTGCCCACCGGGATCTGGTAGTCGAAGCTGAGCTCGGCCTCGGGCTGGGAGACCTTGGCGGTGGCGTTGAGCCGGTGACCGTAGCGGTTGACCCAGGGCTTCTCCCAGGTGGCGCTCATGCGCGGCCCCACGTCGGTGGCATAGCCGATACCCGTTTCAATCTCGTGATCGACCCGGTTGGAGAGGGTCACCTGCACCGGCACCCGGTTGCCCTCGGCCTGGCTGATGAGGGGCTTGATGTCTACCTGCTTGAACAGCTTGGTAGAGGAGACATCCTGCGACATCTCCGCCAGCCGGATCGCCAGATAGGGGTCGCCGCTCTTGATGTTGATGAGCGGGCGGATGAGGCGCAGCGCCTCCGGTGTGGCATCGTAGTGGATCTCGCCGAAGTGGTAGCGCGGACCGGAGCGAAACAGGATGTAGATCTCGGCGGAGCCCTGATCCGGGAACACCTTGACCTGGCTCTTGCTGATCTTGGCGTCGAAGTAGCCGCGGGCCAGCCCCAGGCTGCCCAGATCCGCCTTGATGGATTCGTATTTGCCGTGGTTGAGGGGATCCCCCTCTTTCAGGGGCAGCTTGTCCAACAGCTCGCTGTAGAGCTCATCGCTGCTGGCATCCCCTTCCAGCAGGATGTCGAGACGGGAGATGATGACCGGCTTGCCCGGCTCCACCTCGATGATCACTTTGGCGGGCGCCTTCTTGTCGCGGCTCAGGGTGATCTTGGGCTGATAGTAGCCATAAACCTGCAGCGCCTTTTGCACGCTCTCGGTGATCTTGGCGCGGGCCGGACGGTACTGGCGCTCCTGATAGACCGGCAGGGCGTTGAGGTAGGCCTCGACGTTGTCCTTGTTCTCCCCCTTCAGTCCCTTGATCTGATAGGTGAGTTTGGCCGCCATGGCGGGCGTGACGAACAGCAGCAGACAGAGGCTCAGTCCCAGCGCGCGAAGCCCACGACGAAAGGCCCGTGCGGGCGGTGAGATCCCTGCAGGCAGGGGCGGATTGCATCCTGTCAAACGTCAATTTCCCCGAAGAACATGATTAAAATAATGCGATATTCAGAACGAATATGAGGCTCACTCGATCGCAAACGCGCCTCATCCTAGCATATCCCCGGCCCGACATCAGAGCGGGGTGACACCGAATTTCGCCATATTATTGAAGCCTTTGCCCGCGCAGGCCGCGCATTTTTCACACTTTCCCCCGCAGACTTATGCCACTGCGGGCCAAAAAGGGCAATCCATGACCAACACGGCCATGCCAGATGGCCCCTAGCGGCCCATCCGGCCCGGTATCGCGCCACCCCTTGTTGGCCGATGGGCGCGACATCAACTGTCGGCAACTGGTCAAGATAGCGGCAATTCCCTCTCTCACCGGGCCCGCCAGCTGCATCCTCCTTGCCACTGGGCCGCCCGCCTTGCCCCACTCCCGTAGAGGTAGTGCATTTTATCTTGCAGGATCAAACAGTTGCCATCGCCCAATCAAAGCCTCGTTCAACCCAATCGATTTATCCCGCTGCCCCCCTGCTCACTTCTCGCCCACACTGGGGTCATTGCACCAAGGCTCGCATCCCACCAGAGGAGACACCGCATGCACGCACGCAGCGAACAGATGGCGGACTACATCGCCGACCGACTCGAATTCATCACTTTTCTCGCCTGTTGCAGCGCCCTGCTGGCCCTGCTGACCGGCATGAACGGCCAGCAGGCGCTGGCCTTCACCGCGCTGAACCTGCCGTTCGGGCTCGCCATCCTGCTGGGCATGGCCATGCTGGCACCGCTGCCGGCCCACTGGCGCCTGCCGGGCATCACCTTGCTGCTGGCGGGCAGCGCCCTGGCGACCCTGCAACTGGGGGGCAACTGGCTCAATCCGCTGGCCATCTGGAGCCTGCATGCCCTGCTCGGGCTGGAGATCCTCTGGCAGGCACGGCCCAGAACCCGGCTTGCTGCCCGTGCCCGCAGCTGAATTTGCCATGACGGCTGACGCGCGGCAGGAATTGGAGTACTCTTTGCGCCCCCGATTTGCCCACCGCCGAGGAGCGTCCCGATGAGAAAAGCCTGTGCCCAGCACATCCTGGTCAAGACCGAGAAAGAGTGTCTGGAGATCAAGGAGAAGATTGCCAAGGGAGCCGACTTCGGCCAGATGGCCAAGCGCTTCTCCACCTGCGCCTCCAGCAAGCGCTTCGGCGATCTGGGGGAGTTTTCGAAGGGTGACATGGTCAAGGCGTTTGACGATGCCGTGTTCAAGGGCGAGCTGCTGACCGTGCTCGGCCCGGTGCGCACCAAGTTCGGCTTTCACCTTATCAAGGTGCTCTACCGCAACTGAGTTCAGGGCCCGGTTCAGGGTTCTGGGTTCAACTCCACCGGCCAGCCGCCGCAGCGGCGGGCATAGAAGCCAAAACGCCAGGGATGGCGCGCCGCCCAGTCCTCCATCTCCGGCGCCGGGGTGAACCGGCTCTGCGGCCAGAGCGCAACCCGGCTCGGCCGCCCGTGCAGCGCCTGCCAGCGCGTCAGGCTCACCTGGGCCAAGCGCCACTGATAGTCATCCTTTGGCAGCAGGGCCGGCGCAAATGCCAGGCCACGGTTGCAATACTGGCCGTCGCCATCGCGCCCATCCACCAGCTGCCAAAACACGTTGAGCAGATCGCCATACCCCACCTTGACCGGGTCATAGTCGATGCGCACCGCCTGGCGCCGCGGCGGCACTTCCCGCCAGCTCGACCCCGTCGCCGCCAGCTGACTGACGTAGCCCGGCTCCACCCGGCTGACCCCGGGCAGGGTCTCGTAGACGGCTTCGGCGCGCCACATGTCCCCCGCCGCCAGCACAGCACTGTCCGCCCACAGCGGAACGCTTGGGAAAAGCAGCAGGATTGAGATAAATTTACTAACGTTATCAGTCAATTAAGTTTATCCTTCTGGGCACTTGTCCATCATAACCAGTGGATCCCCGTTATGCCCAGATATTTGTGGTGGCCGCTTCTGGCCTGGTTGCTGCCGCTCGCCGGCGCCCTCGGCAGCCGTGTTCACCTCTGGCCCTGGTGGCTGGGGTTTGCCATCTGCCTGCTCGGGGCCCTCGTCTCCCTCGCCTTGCTGGTTCGCCTGCCCTGGTCTCGCAGCCGCTGCGCCAACGGTTGGGGCGCCGTCCCCCTGCTGTTGCCCCTGGCCTTTGTGGTGCAGGCGCTGCGCACCCCGCTGGTCAACGATGTGAGCACGGACCCCAACAACCCGCCCCAGTTGCGCTGGGCCAGCGAACTCAGAACGGCGCAGGATCTGCCGATTAATCCGGCCCCCTTGAAAGCAGTTGAGGGGAAACCCGGTCCTCTCTTTACCAGCGCCTCCCCGGTCGAGGTGATCACCGAGGCCCACGCCCTGATGGAGCAGCTCGGCTGGCAGGTGCGGCCAAGCCAGGAAGGACTCGAGGCGGTGGTCACCACCGGCTGGTTCGGTTTTCAGGATGACGTGGCGCTGCGGGTCTTTGCCGGGCCCAAGGAGACCCGCATCGACATGCGCTCCGCCTCCCGTCAGGGGCAGAGCGACCTGGGCACCAACCGGGCCCGCATAGAGGAGTTTCTGATCCGCCTCAACGAGCGGCTGGGTCAGGCCTACAAACCCAATTTGAAGCAATAAGAAGGTCATCCATGCGCGTCGAGGTCAAGCCCGATCGGGAATATGCCTGGTTCATCCGCCCCTTTTTCTGGCTGCAAAAACGCAACTACGGCCAGGTGCTCATTCCGGGCAAGTGCTGGGGCCGCTCGCCGCGCCTGTTTGCCGCCGTCGCCACCCTCTATGGCGTCATCAACCGCAAGCGCTCCCCCATCGACCCCGTGCTGCGCTCTCTGGTGACGGTGCGGGTCTCCCAGCTCAACTGGTGCCGCTTTTGCGTCGACATCAACGCCATGACCCTCATAAAGCGCGCAGGCTCCAGCGAGAAGGTAGAGGCGCTCGCCAACTGGCGTGAAAGCCCGCTGTTCGACGAGCGGGAGCGGGCCGTGCTCGACTACACAGAGGCGATGACCGGGCTCGATGGAGTCAGCGATGAGCAGGCCGCCCGCCTCAAGCCCTGGTTCGACGACGACGCCATGGTGGAGCTCACCGGCCTCATCGCCTTCCAGAACATGTCGGCCAAGTTCAACGCCGCCCTCGATATCGCGCCGCAGGGCTTCTGCCAGCTGCCGGTGCAGCCAGTGCGTCCGGCCCAACCGGATAACAAGGACGCCTGATGAGCGGCTCCCGCCTGCTGCTGGTGCTGGTGATGGGCTGCCTCATCGGCGCCTTTTTCGCCTTCGACCTTGGTCACTACCTGAGCCTGCCCCAGCTGCAGGCACGTCAGGCCGAGCTGGCCGCCCTGGTCGACCGCCATTTCGTCAGCGCCGCCCTGCTGTTTGTCGCCGTCTATGTGGTGAGCACCGCCCTCTCCCTGCCCGGCGCCAGCCTGCTCACCCTGGCCGGCAGCGCCGTGTTCGGCGTTGTCTGGGGGCTGCTGCTGGTCTCCTTTGCCAGCAACATTGGCGCGACCCTGGCCTTTCTCAGCGCCCGCTTTCTGCTGCGCGACTGGGTCGAGCGGCGCTTTGGCGACAAGCTGGCCAGCTTGCAGGCCGGCATGAAAAAGGAAGGGGCGCTTTATCTGCTGAGCCTGCGCCTCATCCCCATCTTCCCCTTCTTTCTGGTCAACCTGCTGATGGGGCTAACCCCTATCAGAGTCAGCACCTACTACTGGGTGAGCCAGCTTGGCATGCTGCCCGGCACCTTCGTCTACGTGCTGGCGGGCAGCGAGCTCGCCAACCTCACCAGCACCGGCAATATCCTCTCCCCCGGCCTGATGGTGGCGCTGACCCTGCTCGGGCTGATGCCGGTGCTGCTCAAGGGCCTGCAGCGGCGCCTCGCCCTGCATCGGCTGCACGCCCCCTACCGCAAGCCGACACGCTATGACTACAACCTGCTGGTGATTGGCGCCGGGGCCGGTGGCCTGGTGACCAGCTATATCGCCGCGGCGGTGAAAGCCAAGGTGGCGCTCATCGAGAAGCACAAGATGGGCGGCGATTGCCTCAACAGCGGCTGCGTCCCCTCCAAGGCGCTGATCCGAAGCGCCCGCTTTGCCGCCGAGCAGCGCCGGGCCAGTGAGCTGGGCTTTGGCCCAAGCCAAACCAGCGCCGATTTCGCCGCCGTGATGGAGCGGGTCGCCCGCGTCATCAAGGAGGTCGAACCCCACGATTCGGTAGAGCGCTATGAAGGACTCGGAGTGGAGTGCATCGAAGGGGAGGCGCGGCTGGTCTCCCCCTGGGAGGTGGAGGTGAACGGCCAACGCCTTGCCAGCCGTCATATCGTGCTCGCCACCGGCGCCCGGCCGCTGGTGCCCACGCTGCCGGGCCTTGAGCAGGTGCCTTACCTCACCTCCGACACCCTCTGGCAACTGCGCACTGCGCCGCGCCAGCTGCTGGTGCTGGGCGGCGGCCCCATCGGCTGCGAGCTGGCCCAGAGTTTTGCCCTGCTCGGCATTCCCGTTACCTTGGTGGAGATCTCGGATCAGCTGCTGCCCCGCGAAGAGCGGGAAGTGGCCGAGCTGCTGGCAGAGCAGCTGGCCCGCGATGGCGTGCGGGTGCTCACCGGTTGGCGCGCCGAACGAGCCGACTATCTGCCTGCGGCCGAGGGGGAGCTCTCCATCCGGCTGCAACTGCGCCGAGGCGAAGAAATGCAGGTGGTGGAAGGGGATCAGCTGCTGCTGGCGCTGGGCCGGGTCGCCAACGTCAGCGGCTTCGGGCTCGAAGCGCTGGGAGTGGAGCTGACGCCACGCAGCACGGTGGCGGTCGATGGCTTCCTCGCTACCAACTACCCCAGCATTCTGGCGGTGGGGGACGTAGCGGGCCCTTACCAGCTCACCCATGCCGCCGCCCATCAGGGCTGGTACGCCGCAATCAACGCCCTGTTCAGCCCGTTCAAGCGCTTTCGGGCCGACTATCGGGTCATGCCGGCCGCCATCTACACTACCCCAGAAATAGCCCGGGTCGGCCTCAATCAGAAAGAGGCCAGGGCGCAGGGCATCCCCTTCGAGCTGACCCGCTTCGAGCTGGCCGAGCTGGACAGAGCCATCGCCGACGGCGAGCGTCAGGGCTTTATCGAGGTGCTCACCGTGCCCGGCAAGGATCAGATCCTGGGTGCCACCATAGTGGGCACTCACGCCGGCGAGCGGATCGCCGAGTTCGTGCTCGCCATGCGCCACCGTCTGGGGCTTGGCAAGATCCTCGCCACCATTCACGCCTACCCCACCCTGATGGAGGGGAACAAGTATCTGGCGGGCGAGTGGCGACGGGCCCGTCAGCCCGCCACCCTGCTGGCGCTGCTGACCCGTTATCACCGCTGGCGCCGCGGCGCCTGACCCAACTCCAGGTAACCCAGATGCGACACTCATTGCCCTCGTTCACACAGCTGCTGCGTGCCCTGCCCCTGCTGGCAGGCAGCCTCCTCTTCACCCAGGCCAACGCCGCCGACAACCCGCAGTGGCAGCAGACCCTCGAGGAGGCCAAGGGGCAGACCGTCTACTTCAACGCCTGGGGCGGCAGCCCGGAGATCAACGCCTATCTGGTGTGGGCCGGCCAGGAGCTGGCGCGCGAATACCAGGTCAAACTGGTGCAGGTGAAGGTGGACGACATCGCCCAGAGCGTCAGCCAACTGCTGGCCAACAAGCAGGCCGGCAAGCAGTCCGGCAAGCAAGCTGACGGCCCCATCGACCTGCTCTGGGTCAACGGCGAGAACTTCAAGGCGCTCAAGGAGCAGGGGCTGCTCGGCGCCCCCTTTACCCGGGAGCTGCCCAACATGGCGCTGGTCGACGGCGCCCTGCCGGTGAGTGAGGACTTCACCGTGCCGGTGGAGGGGCTGGAAGCCCCCTGGGGTATCGGCCAGCTCAACCTGATGGTCAACGGCGAAGAGGTCAAACAGCAGCCCACCTCGGCGGCGGCCCTGCTCGCCTGGAGCAAGGCCCACCCCGGCCGCTTCACCTATCCCAAGCCGCCCCAGTTCCACGGCTCCAGCTTCCTCAAGCAGATCTTGCTGGAGCTGACGCCGGACCCCGCCCCCCTCTATCGGGAGGCGACCGATACCGACTTTGCCAGGATTACCGCCCCGCTCTGGACCTGGCTGGATGAGCTGCACCCGACGCTCTGGCGCAATGGCAAACTGTTCCCCACCAGCGCCGCCGAGACCCGCCAGCTGCTCGATGACGGCGAGCTGGCGATGGCCATCAGCTTCAACCCACAGGAGGCGCAGAGCGCGGTGCAAAACGGCACCCTGCCCCCCAGCGTGATGGCGGTGGCCATGACGAAAGGGGCGCTCACCAACAGCCACTTCCTCGCCATCCCCTTCAACGCCAACGCCCGCGCCGGCGCCAAGGTGGTGGCCAACTTCCTGCTGAGCCCCGCCGCCCAGGCGCGCAAGGCCGAGCCCGCCTTCTGGGGCGATCCCAGCGTGCTGCGGGCCGATGCCCTGCCCGCCACCCAGCAGCCGGTGCCGGCGCTGCGCTTCACGGCGGTGGCCGAACCTCACCCCAGCTGGCAGCTCAGGCTGGAAGCGGCCTGGGCCGAGCGCTACGGTCACTGATGAGCCGGTTCGGCCGCTCTTCGCTTGATTGGCGCCCCCTGTTCGCCGCCGGGTGCGCCCTGGTTTTTGGCCTTCCGCTGCTGGCGGGGGGCTGGCAACTGCTGGCTGAGGGGCTGAGTCCGGCTCACCTGCAACGGCTGCTGGCCCAACCGGGCCTGTGGCACTCGGCGCTGCTGAGCCTGTGGATTGGCGCCGCCTCGACCCTGGCCAGTCTGCTGCTGACCACCCTGCTGCTGGCCCACAGCGACAGCCGGGCCGTCGGCTGGCTGCGCCGGCTGCTCTCGCCCTTGCTGGCGCTGCCCCACGTCGCCTTTGCCATCGGCTTTGCCTTTCTGCTCACCCCCTCCGGCTGGTTGCTGCGCCTGCTCTCGCCGACCCTCACCGGGTTCGAGCTGCCCCCCGACTGGCAGACCCTGCGCGATCCCGCCGGGCTCGGGCTCATTCTCGCCCTGACCCTCAAGGAGACTCCCTTCCTGCTGCTGATGGCGCTCGGCGCACAAGACCCCGCCAGGGTGGCGCGCCAGCAGTGGCTGGGGGCGAGCCTCGGCTTCAGCACCCCCCAGATCTGGTGGCGCCTGCTGCTGCCGGCGCTGTGGCCCGCCCTGCGCCTGCCCCTCTATGCGGTAGCCGCCTACGGGGTGGCGGTGGTGGATCTGGCCCAGCTGCTCGGGCCCGATGCCCCCGCTCCGCTGGCTGTGCGCCTGTGGCTCTGGTATCAGGACCCGGATCTGGTCTGGCGCGGCGCCACCGCCAGCGGCGCCCTGTTGCTGCTCGCCATCACGGCGCTGTTGCTGGCTCTGCTGCGGCTGCTGGAGCTGGCCCATCGAACCCTTGGCAAACCCGGCTGGCTCGATGGCCGGCGAGCAAACCCAAGCGCTCTTGGCCGCGCCCTTGCCACCGGCAGCGTGGCGACCCTGATTGCCCTCAATCTGGCGGTGCTGGGGGCCTTGCTGCTCTGGTCGCTGACCCGGCGCTGGCCCTTTCCCGCCCTCTGGCCAAGCCAGTGGAGCGGCCGCCATTGGATCGACCTGCTGCCGACCCTGTCGCCGCTGTTGACCACCAGCATACTGCTGGCACTGGCGAGCGGGGCGATAGCGCTGGTGATGGCGGTGCTGAGTCTGGAGGCGCAGGCGGGCCGCCGCCCCTGGCCACTCTGGCTTATCTGCCTGCCGCTGCTGCTGCCGCAGGCCAGCCTGCTGTTTGGCATTCGGCTCGGGGTGGACTGGTTCAGCCTCGGGTGGGGGGGCGATGGCATCGGCTGGGGCTGGGTGCTCTGGAGCCAGCTGCTGTTTGTCTTTCCCTACGTTTATTTGTGCCTGCACGGCCCCTATCGCCAGTTCGATTCGCGGATCACCCAGAGCGCCCTGCTGCTGGGGGCAACCCCGTGGCGAGCCTGGTGGCAGGTGAAAGGGCCGCTGCTGGCCCGTCCGCTGTTGTTTGCCTTCGGCGTCGGAGCCGCTGTGAGTCTGGCCCAATACCTGCCAACCTTGCTGTTTGGTGCCGGCCGGGTGGTCACCATCACCACCGAGGCAGTGGCCATCGGCAGCGGCCTCAACCGGCGGCTGGCGGGGCTCTACGGCCTGTTGCAACTGCTGCTGCCGCTCGTTATCTATCTGCTGGCGCTCTGGCTGCCGGCCCGACTCAACCCGGCGCTCAAAGGGAGCGGCTCACGATGAACTCTCATGTTGGAAATAGCCATATGCTGAGCACCACGCCTCTTCACCTCTATCTGGAGGAGAACCTGCTGCTCTCGCTGCCCGCCCTGCAGGTGGCGCCGGGCGAGGTATTGACCCTGATGGGGCCCAGCGGCTGTGGCAAGAGCTCGCTGTTGGCGGCGCTGGCGGGGGTATTGCCGGCAAGCGGCCCGATCCGGCTGGAGGGGGACGTGACCCTTGGCGAGCGCCGGCTCACCCAGCTGCCGCCCCAGGCGCGGCGCATCGGCATGCTGTTTCAGGATGATCTGCTGTTCGACCACCTGACGGTGGCGGAGAACCTGATGTTCGGCATGCCGGCCAGCCTGAAGGGGCACGGGGCGCGGTGGGAAAAGGCAGTGGCCGCGCTGGCACAGGTAGATCTGACCAGTCAGGCAGACAAGCTGCCGGGGGCGCTCTCCGGCGGCCAGAAGGCTCGCGTCAGCCTGCTGCGAGCCCTGCTGGCCGAGCCCGAGGCATTGTTGTTGGACGAGCCCTTCTCCCGCCTCGACAAGCCGCTGCGGGCCACCTTTCGCGAACTGGTGTTCGCGCAGATCAAGGCACTGGCCATCCCCGCCATTCTGGTGACCCACGACGAAGATGACGCGCCGGGCACCATACTCCAGCTTACCGAATCCTGTTTTTGACCGAGGAGTTCACCTTGTTTGACCGCCACCTGATCCCCGTTATCCGCAGCCCCCTCACCCGGCTCGCCAGACCGCTCTGCCGCGCCGGGATCAGCGCCAACCAGGTAAGCCTCACCGGCTTTGCCATCGGCATGCTGGCATTGCCGCTGCTGGCCTTTGGCTGCTATCAATGGGCGCTGGCGGCGATCCTGCTCAACCGGCTGCTGGACGGGCTCGACGGCGCCGTGGCGCGGGAAACCGGCATCACCGACTGCGGCGGCTTTCTCGACATCACGCTGGATTTCATTTTTTATGCCGCCGTGGTGCTGGGCTTTGCCCTCGCCGCCCCCGCCAATGCGCTGCCCGCCGCCACCCTGCTGTTTGCCTTCATGGGCACCGGCTCGAGCTTTCTGGCGTTTGCCATCATGGCGGGCAAGCGGGGCATCGACAATCCGGTCTACCACCACAAGTCCCTCTACTATCTGGGCGGCCTCACCGAGGGGAGCGAGACCATCGCCCTGTTCGTGCTGATGTGCCTGTGGCCCGCCGCCTTCGCCCCCCTCGCCTACGGCTTTGCCCTGCTCTGCGCCATCACCACCCTGACCCGGCTCTGGAGCGGTTATCACACCCTGCGTTGAGGCAGGACGGCGGGAGGGGCCCGCTACGGAACACTTGCGCATGGACGACAATGTTTTACCATGGCGACACTCTTTTTCAGGCTCATGAGAACCTTATGCGTCGCCTTGTCTCCGTGCTCACCCTCTCCCTGTTTCCCATGCTCTATGGCTGCAGCAGCACGCCGGCTGCCAAGCCCGTGGTCAAGCCCCAGCCCAACAGCGCCTTCATCAACCAGACGCCGCCGAGCAAACCCTTCTACGGGCAGGTGAGCCAGCCGGGTGTCAGCAAGGGGGACTTCGCCAATCGCGCCAACGTGGACAACTTCGTGCAGCGGATGGTGCAAAAGCACGGCTTCGACGGTGCCGAGCTGCACCGGGTGCTGGCCCAGGCCGAACGCTACGACTGGATCATCCGCCTGATGGATGCCCAGGCCCCCACCACCACGCCGCCCACCGGTCCGACCGGCGCCTGGAATCGTTACCGCGCCAAGTTCATCACCCCGGACAACGTACAGAACGGCGTCAGCTTCTGGCGTGAGTACGAGAACGAGCTCAACCGTGCCCAGCAGGTGTATGGGGTACCGCCGGAGATCATCGTCGGCATCATAGGCGTGGAGACCCGCTGGGGCCGGGTGATGGGCAAGACCCGCATCCTGGATGCGCTGGCGACCCTGGCGTTCGACTACCCGCGCCGGGCCGAGTTCTTCACCAGCGAGCTGGAATCCTTCCTGGTGATGACCCGCGACGAGGGGATGGATCCCACCGAACCCAAGGGCTCCTACGCCGGCGCCATGGGCTACGGCCAGTTCATGCCCTCCAGCTTCCAGCGCTACGCGGTGGACTTCAACGGCAACGGCCACACCAACCTGTGGGATCCGGTGGATGCCATCGGCAGCGTGGCCAACTACTTCAAGGCCCACGGCTGGGAGAAGGGACAGCCGGTGGCGGTGCGCGGTCAGGGCCAGCTGCCCGGCTACGAGCACGGCTTCCAGACCCGCTACCCGGTCGCCTCCCTGCGCCGCGCCGGGCTGACTCCCACCAGCACCCTTGGCAACCACAGCGAGGCGAGCCTGTTGCGCCTCGATGTGGGCACTGGCTATCAGTACTGGTACGGCCTGCCGAACTTCTACACCATTACCCGCTACAACCACAGCACCCACTACGCCATGGCGGTGTGGCAGTTGGGGCTGGCGGTGAAGGATGCCCGCGGCGGTTACTGAGCCAAGATTGAGCGACACCAAAAACGGGCCCGCGGGCCCGTTTTTTTATTCGTTTTCCAGCAGCCAGCGCTTGAGCAGGGCGGCCAGCTGGTCCTGCTCGGCCTGGGTCAATGGCGCCAGCAGGCGCCGCTCGTTGGCCACGTGCCGCTCCACCGCCCGGTCAACCAATTCCCGGCCCGCATCGGTCAGGCAGACCAGCAGGCTGCGCCGATCGCTCGGGGCGGCCTGGCGTTCGATCAAGCCTCGCTCTGCCAGTTTGTCGAGCCGGGCGGTCATGGCCCCCGAGCTCAACATGGTGGATTGATAGAGCACGGTCGGGGTGAGCGGTTCGCCGGCCCGACGCAGGGTCGCCAGAATGTCGAAGTCGCTGCCAAGCAGGCCGCACTCCTTGAGCTCCTCGCTCACCTCCCGTCCGGCGATCGCCGCCATTCGCGCCACCCGTCCCAGCACGCCCATGGGAGAGCAGTCGAGATCCGGTCGCTGCCGGGCCCACTGGGCCAGCAGCAGGTCTACATGATCTGATTCCATCTTCGGCCACTTATCTTTTTATCGAGATACTTGATGGTAAACCAATTTGAGGCTAACTTATCTTTACTTAAAGATACTTCATAAAGAGACAAGTTCATGCCCATGCTGATCGCCCTGCTGGCCCCCCTGCTCTGGGGCAGCACCTATGCCGTCGTCAGCCTCTCTCTGACCGACTACTCCCCCTACTGGGTGGCGGTGTGGCGGGCGTTGCCGGCCGGCCTGCTCCTGTTGCTGGTACGCCCGCGCCTGCCACCCCTGCCCTGGGGCAAGCAGTGCCTGCTGGCGTTTTGCAACATCGCTGCATTTTTTGCCCTGCTGTTCGTGGCCGCCTTCCGGCTGCCCGGGGCCGTGGCGGGCACCCTGGGTGCCACCCTGCCGCTGGTCTTGATGTTGCTGGCCTGGTTGCAGGATGGCGTCAGGCCGTCCCTGAAATGGCTGCTGCTGGGCCTGATGGGGCTGGGTGGAGTCTTGCTGCTGCTCAACCCTTCCGCCAATCTGGATCCTGTCGGCGTGACCTGCGCCTTGCTGGCTACCCTGCTCATCGGCCAGTCCAGCCGCTGGATGCAGCGCTGGCCGGTGAGCGATCTGCTGGCGCTGACCGCCTGGCAGCTGCTGCTGGGCGGCCTGATGCTGATCCCGCTCGCCTGGTGGCTGGCCGGCCCCATGCCAATGCCGCAGCCGGCAAGCGTTCCCGGCCTGCTCTGGCTGATCCTGCTCAACACGGCGCTGGCCTACTGGGCCTGGCTGTGGGGGCTCAAGCGCCACGGCCCGGAGGTGATGGGCATGCTGGCCCTCACCAACCCCATGGTGGCGGTCTCCTGCGGCGTGCTGATGGTGGGGGAAACGCTGGACGCTCGCCAATGGCTCGGCATCGGGGTGATCCTGCTCTCCCTGTTCCTGATGAAGCTGCCGGCCCGCCCCTTCTTCAAGCGCTGGCAGGCCCGCCGGGCGAGCACCGGCCAGTGCGGCAAGCCGTGAGCACGAACCATCCAGCTCAAGCGCAATAAAAAAGAGGAGCCATCAAGGCTCCTCTTTCACATTCCGCAGGTGCTTGAGTCGGACTCAGACCCCGGCCTTGGCCAGGGCGGCGGAGACGATCTGCTGGGCCTCCTGCTGGATGAGGTCCAGGTGCGCCTCGCCCTTGAAGCTCTCCATGTAGATCTTGTAGATGGACTCGGTACCGGAGGGGCGCGCCGCGAACCAGCCGTTCTCGGTCACCACCTTGAGGCCGCCGATGGCAGCATCGTTGCCCGGCGCCTTGGTCAGCTTGGCGACGATGGGCTCGCCGGCCAGGGTGGAAGCTTCCACCAGCGCCGGATCCAGCTTGGAGAGCACCGCTTTCTGGGCGCTGTTGGCCGGGGCGTCGATACGGCGGTAGCTGGAGCGACCGAACTTGGCTTCCAGTGCATCGTAGTGGGCCTGCGGATCCTTGCCGGTCACCGCCAGAATTTCCGCCGCCAGCAGCGCCAGGATGAAGCCATCCTTGTCGGTGGTCCAGACGGTGCCGTCCTTGCGCAGGAAGGAGGCGCCCGCGCTCTCCTCGCCGCCAAAGCCGAACTCGCCGCTGTAGAGGCCATCCACGAACCACTTGAAGCCGACCGGCACCTCTTTGAGGGTGCGGCCAATCTCGCCGGCAACCCGGTCGATCATGGAGGAAGAGACCAGCGTCTTGCCGACCGCAGACTCTTTGGACCAGCCGGTACGATGGGTAAACAGATACTGGATCGCCACCGCCAGATAGTGGTTCGGGTTCATCAGGCCGGACTTGGTGACGATGCCGTGACGGTCGTAGTCAGGGTCGTTGCCAAGGGCGATGTCGAACTTGTCCTTGAGGGCAATCAGGCTGGCCATGGCAAACGGGCTGGAGCAGTCCATCCGGATCTTGCCGTCTTTATCCAGGGTCATGAAGGAGAAGGTCGGGTCGACCTTGTAGTTCACCACCTCGATGTTCAGACCATAGGTCTTGGCGATGACGTCCCAGTAGGCGACGCCGGAGCCGCCCAGCGGATCGACACCGATCTTGATGCCGGCCTGCTTGATGGCCTCCATGTCCAGCACGTTCTTCAGGTCATCCACATAGGGAGTCACATAGTCGTGCAGGGCCACGAACGGGCTCTTGAGGGCCTCGGCGAACGGCATGCGCTTCACCCCGGCAAGGTTCGCCTCAAGGATGGCGTTGGCACGGTCTTCCACCCACTTGGTGATCTCCCCTTCGGCAGGACCGCCGTGGGGCGGGTTGTATTTGAAGCCACCGTCTTCCGGCGGGTTGTGGGACGGGGTGATCACCACGCCGTCGGCGCGCGCGGCAGGCTTGCTGGCATTGTGGCGCAGGATGGCGTGGGAGATGACCGGGGTCGGGGTGAAGCCGAGACCGGCCTGAATGCGGGTCTCGACGCCGTTGGCCGCCAACACTTCCACCGCGCTGGCAAAGGCGGATTCAGACAGGGCGTGGGTATCCATGCCGACAAACAGCGGGCCCGTGATGCCGGCCTGCTGGCGATACTCCACCAGCGCCTGGGTCACCGCCAGGATGTGGGATTCGGTGAAGGCGTTGTGCAGGGCGCTGCCGCGGTGGCCGGAGGTGCCGAAGGCAACCCGCTGCTCGGGGCGGCTCATGTCGGGCTTGTTGAGGTAGTAGGCGCTGACCAGACGGGGGATGTTGGTCAGGTCGCTCAAACGGGCCGGCTGACCGGCGTGGGAATGCTGTGCCATGGCGTTGTCCTTGCTTGATGGCGGCCTTGCCCGGCAAGGCCTGAGTCTGATGAAGCGTTAAATTGCGCCGCACACCCGGGCGATCACCTCATCGCCATATCCCATGCTGGTCATCAGCTGGGCCACCATGTTCTGCTTGCGACTGGTGTTGGTATTGGTGATCACCCAGAACGGGGTTTGTGGCACCGGCTTTGGCTTGGTGGTGCTGCCGCTGGCGCGCAGGGCATCGGGATCCCGCGAGAAATAGACGCGCTTGCGCCCCTTGATTTCGGTAGCCTGGGTAAACCCGACCGGGTCATCCCGGTAGAGGGTACTGAGCACCTGCATGAAGCGGTTGATGGACTTCTCTTCTTTTTGCAGCTCGCCGGAGTCGAGCAGCGCCTCCAGCCCCATGGCATCGGCCACAGCGTGCGGCTGGGCCGTCGTCACCGGCTCGGATACCGGGGCTGTCTGGTTGGCGGGCTGTTCCAGCAGGCGGCGCAGGATATCGGAGGCACTCTCGCCGATGTGCCGGGTCTGGCTGGCGATATAGAAGTAGAGATCGTCATCAAGCTCGATGGTTTTCATAGGGATGCGCTGGACTCGTCGAAATTCGGATGCGGCGATTATACATAGGCAAACCCGGCAGCCCAAGCAAGGGGCGGACAGATG
This sequence comes from Aeromonas sp. QDB03, assembly GCF_027707985.1. NCBI lineage: Bacteria > Pseudomonadati > Pseudomonadota > Gammaproteobacteria > Aeromonadales > Aeromonadaceae > Aeromonas > Aeromonas sp. QDB03. Next base: position 349,667 of record NZ_JAPCJG010000002.1, read on the forward strand.
TGCATGAATCTCATCGAGAATACGGCATAATAGCGGGCCAAGTGTGTGATCCGTCGCACTGATAGCCGATCTGGCAGACTTTTTTTAGAAAAAAAACCACACTTTTTTGCTCCGCAATGAGTGAAATCCTTTTCTTTCCAGTGTGTTAAATCACAACGTGCAACGCACTCACGACCGACAAGGTGTCATTTTGCAACAAAACCCATTATTGAACTTCAAGGAGCAGGGCCAGGGCCAGCCCGTCATGCTGATCCACGGGCTGTTTGGCAGCCTCGACAACCTCGGCCTGCTGGCGCGCCCGCTGAGCGAACAATACCGGGTCATCAGCGTCGATCTGCGCAACCACGGCGCCTCCTTTCACTCCGACGAGATGAGCTACCCGGCCCAGGCCGCCGATCTGCTCGCCCTGCTGGATCGGCTCGGGCTTGAGCAGGTGGCCATCGTGGGTCACTCCATGGGGGGCAAGGTGGGCATGCAGTTGGCCAAGCTCGCGCCAACGCGCGTTGCCAAGCTGGTGGTGGCCGATATCGCGCCGGTCGCCTACCCTCACGCCCGCCACCAGAATGTGTTCGCCGGCCTCAACGCCACCCTCGAACTCGCTCCGCAAAGCCGTAGCGAGGCGGAAGCCATCCTGGCGCAGCACATCGAGATCGCCGGCGTACGCCAGTTCCTGCTCAAGTCGTTTGCCAAAACCGGGCACGGCTGGGGCTGGCGTTTCAACGTCCCGGCCCTTGAGCGCAACTACGCCAACATCATGGGCTGGCCCGATGCACAGAGCCGTTTCGAGGGCCCTGCGCTCTTCATCAAGGGGGGGGATTCCGACTACATGCAACCCGAGCATACCGAGACTGTGATGGCGCAATTCCCCGCCGCCAAGGCCCGGGGCATCGCCGGTACCGGTCACTGGCTACACGCAGAAAAGCCGGTTTTATTCAACAAACTGGTTGTGGATTTCCTGTCGACAGGCGGTTAACAGTTTCAAATCCTTTGTGATATAGTGCGCCCGTCATAAGGAGTGTGCGCAATCCATGCTAAGTGAACATATCGACCTGATTGAGAGTCTGGGCCTGAAGTTATTCTTTGTGGCCATTTTCGTATTGATTGGCCTGGCCATTCAGGACGTGCTCAAACGCGGCAACGTGCCCCGTTTTGGCCGACTCATCGTCTGGTTGGTACTCTTCCTGGGTTGTGCAGGTTTTGTCGCCAAGGGGCTGATCGAACTGGGCTGGGAAGGCTCAGGCATCGGCTAACTTATTTTCATCTGTGATGTATGGCCAAACAGCAAACTGATCGAACAACACTGGATCTGTTCGCAAATGAGAAGCGCCCCGGCAGGCCAAAGACCAACCCACTCCCCCGCGAGACCCAGCTCAAGATCAACAAGCGCAACCAGCTCAAGCGCGATCGGGAGAACGGTTTGAAGCGGGTAGAGTTAAAGGTGGAGGCCGAGTTGCTGGAACGCCTGAACCAACTTGCGTTACAACAGAACGTCAGCCGAGCCGAGCTGATCCAATCTATCCTGAAGCAACAGATTGAGTCTGCACATGCTGCAGGCATCACAATCTGACCGTTAAGCATTAACACCAGATACGGGTAACTAAACACTATGGCTAGTGTAGGTCTGTTTTTCGGCAGCGATACCGGTAATACCGAAGCTGTCGCCAAGATGATCCAGAAAGAACTGGGCAAACAACTGATTGAAGTCCGTGACATTGCCAAGAGCAGCAAGGCCGACATCGACAGCTTCGATCTGCTGATGTTCGGTATCCCGACTTGGTACTATGGCGAAGCCCAGGCCGACTGGGACGACTTCTTCCCCGAGCTGGAAGAGATCGACTTCACCAACAAGCTGGTCGCCATCTTCGGATGCGGCGATCAGGAAGACTATGCCGAGTACTTCCTCGACGCCATGGGCACCCTGCGTGACATCGTCGAAGCCAAAGGCGCCATCGTCATCGGCAACTGGCCAACCGCCGGCTACGAATTCGAAGCCTCTAAGGCACTGGTGGACGACAAGCACTTCGTGGGTCTGGGCATCGACGAAGATCGCCAGCCGGAGCTGACCGCCGAGCGCGTCAAGGGCTGGTGCAAGCAGCTGCACGAAGAGATGTGCCTGGCCGAGCTGGAGTGATCCAGGCTCGCCAGCCTCTCTGACAACAAGGGCCCCACGGGGCCCTTGTTGTTTTCTGGCTCATGCTCTCTCGCCACTTCGGTGCTCCGGTTTGGCCCGCACATAGAGGGTGCGCTTGACCTGGGCCACCAGCTCGCCGCTCTGATCCTGCACCGTCACCTCGAACTCGGGGAAGTGCTTGTCTCCCCCGTCGGTCGCCGCCACGATGGCGGCCAGCTTGCCGTCGGTCAGATTGAATTCGGCCACCAGCTTGCCCTTGCCCGGCTTGATGTAGTTGATGCTGCCCGCCTTGTCCCAGACGTAATAGCGGTTCTTGAAATAGCCCATCAGCATCAGCGGATAGATGGGATCGGTCATCGCAAACATGCTGCCACCAAACTGGGTGCGGTTGGCGTTCTTGTTCCACCAGCGGGACTTGAGAGTAACCCGGCAGAAGCGAAAATCATCGCTCAATGTCTCTATCTTGATGCCGGCGCCCCAGAAGGGGGGCCAGGCGTTGAGGGCGCGGCGCACCCAGGCCGCATTGTCAAAAAGCCAATCCATGGATCTCATCCGACCAGACAGTGAAGAAGGTTACATTTTATCAACATTCACCAAACGAGCAAGCCGTCACGAGAATCCGGCCAATTCCGCCGGATGGCGCTATCTGCGCTAAAGCCCTTGAATTACTGGGTTTATTTTTAGGTGAGCTACGACCTATAATGACAGGCCAAGCGAGTTCGTGGTTGCCATTCCAGCGGCAGTCAATCAGAATAACCACACCTTCGAGAATGCGAATAAATAGAATATGGCAGACAACAACCAAGCGTTAAAAAAGGCCGGGCTCAAGATCACCTTGCCCCGTGTCAAAATCCTGGAAATCCTGCAACAGCCGGACTGCCAGCACACCAGTGCGGAAGATCTGTACAAACGACTGATCGACCAGGGTGAAGAGATTGGTCTCGCTACCGTATATCGCGTTCTCAACCAGTTTGATGATGCCGGTATTGTTACCCGTCACCACTTCGAAGGGGGCAAGTCGGTGTTCGAACTGGCCACCCAGGAACACCACGACCACCTGGTCTGCCTCGACTGCGGCAAGGTGATCGAGTTTTCCGACGAGGTGATCGAACAGCGCCAGCGTGATATCGCCCAGCAGCACAACATCCGGCTGACCAATCACAGCCTCTATCTGTACGGCCACTGCGCCGCCGGCGAGTGCAAGCACGAAGATTGACCCGCCCGACACAGAGGCAATAAAAAGCCAGCATCACGCTGGCTTTTTTGTGTCCGTCATTTAGAACCCATTTACGATCTTGCTCCGAGGTCGTGATTCAAGGCTCATCTGCTGCTCAAACCCCTCACGTATCTCTATACGATCCATACGGTCCGGTTCCTGTACTGCTCTTCACCTTGCTGACAACCTCTCTAAACAGGTTCCCAGATCAAGAAAGGGCAGGGTCTCCCCTGCCCTCTGCTGTTATCAGGCCTCGGCCTTGCCCCACACGTCGCGCAGGGCCACGGTGCGGTTGAACACCAGATGCTCCGGGCTGGAGAGCTTGTTGTCGGCGCAGAAGTAACCTTCACGCTCGAACTGGTAAGCCTGCTCCGGCTTGGCGTTCTTCAGGGAGGCCTCGACGCGGGCGCCCTCGATGATCACCAGGGAGTCCGGGTTCAGGGCCGCTTCGAAGTCCTCTTCGGCGCCCGGATTCGGCACCTTGAACAGACGGTCGTAGAGGCGCACTTCGGCCGGCAGGGAGTGAGTGGCGCTGACCCAGTGGATCACCCCCTTCACCTTGCGACCGTCCGCCGGATCCTTGCCCAGGGTCTCGGGATCGTAAGAGCAGTAGATGCAGGTGACCTTGCCATCGGCATCTTTCTCGACCCGCTCGGCCTTAATGACGTAGGCATTGCGCAGGCGCACTTCCTTACCCAGCACCAGTCGCTTGAACTGCTTGTTGGCTTCTTCTTTGAAGTCCGCTTCGTCGATGAAGATCTCGCGGGTGAAGGGAAGCGTACGGGAGCCCATCTCGGCGTTGTTCGGGTGAGCCGGGGCAGTCAGCACTTCGTCGGCGGCCAGGTTCTCGATGACCACCTTGACCGGGTGCAGCACAGCCATGGCGCGCGGGGCATTCTCGTTGAGATCTTCGCGGATGCAGGCTTCCAGCATGCTCATCTCGACGATGTTGTCCTGCTTGGTCACGCCGATGCGCTTGCAGAACTCGCGGATGGAGGCCGGGGTATAGCCGCGACGGCGCAGACCGGAGACGGTCAGCATGCGCGGATCGTCCCAACCGTCCACGTGCTTCTCGGTCACCAGCAGGTTCAGCTTGCGCTTGGACATGACGGTGTATTCGAGGTTCAGCCGGGAAAACTCGTACTGACGGGGGTGGCAATCGATGGTGATATTGTCCAGCACCCAGTCGTACAGACGACGGTTGTCCTGGAACTCCAGCGTACAGATGGAGTGGGTGATCCCTTCCAGGGCGTCCGAGATGCAGTGAGTGAAGTCATACATCGGGTAGATGCACCACTTGTCACCGGTCTGATGATGGTGGGCAAACTTGATGCGATAGATGACGGGATCGCGCATCACCATGAAGGGGGATGCCATGTCGATCTTGGCACGCAGGCAGGCGGCGCCTTCGGCAAACTCGCCGTTCTTCATCTTCTCGAACAGTGCCAGGTTCTCGGCCACCGAACGATCGCGGAACGGGCTGTTCTTGCCCGGCGCAGTCAAGGTGCCACGGTATTCGCGCATCTGCTCGGCAGAGAGTTCGTCCACGTAGGCCAGGCCCTTCTCGATGAGCTCGATGGCATAGCCGTGCAGCTTGTCGAAATAGTCGGAGGAGTAGCAGATCTCGCCGTTCCACTGGAAGCCGAGCCACTGTACGTCCTGCTTGATGGACTCAACGTACTCGATATCTTCCTTCACCGGGTTGGTGTCGTCAAAGCGCAGGTTGCACTGGCCCTGGTAGTCGCGGGCGATGCCGAAGTTCAGGCAGATGGACTTGGCGTGACCGATATGGAGATAACCGTTCGGCTCGGGCGGAAAACGGGTATGCACGCTGCTGTGCTTACCGCTGGCCAGATCTTCATCAATGATCTGACGAATAAAGTTAGTTGGGCTGTTCGCCTGACTCATGGCTCACCTCAAAAATGCGTCACTGGCGGAAGTTGTGCCGGCTGGCACCCTCATCCCCCCGCCGTCAAGCCGGATATGATCCCTCATTACGCGCCCTGTCTCAACCTGAATTTGCCCGTTTCGGGGTACTGGCGCAGCAAAACGCCCTGCACTGGTGGCCGGTTTGACTGACTGGCGAAAAAAAGACCCCGCGCGAGGCGGGGTTCAAGGTGATGAAAAACAAAAACAGACAATACACACACAACAAAGGCTCACACGCACAGTCAACCTTTCCCAAGCCCGATGGCCATCGCCCTTGGGAAAGGCGGGTCTTGCGACCCACCTTGCGTTATGGATTGAGGACTATCAGTTCAGCTCGGTGACGCGGCTGGTGCGCTTGCCATCGAAGCTGGTGGTACGCAGGTAGACCTTGCCATCCACGGTCGGCTTGGCGGCAGCGTCGTAGGCGCTCCAGCTCTTGCCATCCAGGCTGTACTGGATGGGCAGACCCGGCAGATCCACGTTCGCTTCCAGCACACCGTTCACCACCTTGGCGCCCGGTACGGAGAGGCGATATTCCACCCCGGCCTGCTCCAGTTTCGGCAGCACGCGCTGACCCAGTACGTTGGCGAACTGGTTCCACTCCTTGTTCAGGGTGGCCTTGTTGACGAACTTGGTGGTACCGGAGAACTCGCGGTTCTTCACGTAGTCCAGCTCGAAGCCGCCCTTGTGCCAGGCACGCTCGGCCATGGAGAAGATGCGCGGGTAGACCATGTACTCGTATTGCGCGTCGGTACGCACGGTTTCACTCCACTGCTGACCGGAGATCCCCTTGAACTTGACCGGATCCTGGTCACCCTTGGCCACGAAGGCATTACCGTCGCGGTCAACCGAGGTCTCGGCGTTCTGCGGCAGGTTTTCCGGGGCGAAGGCGAACACCTTGCGGGTGTCGTTGAAACGGGTGGCCCAGTAGTAGCCGCGCTCGGCCGGGTGTACCTCGTTCGGGAAGTCGAAGTAGAGGTAATCCGGGTTGGAGAGCACCACGTCATAGCCCTTGTGCGCCCACTTCATCGCTTCGTTGAAGCCACCCCAGTAGAGGGTTTCCCAGAAGTTGACCCGGGTCTTGTCGGTGGCGAATACGCTGGCATCCTTGGCGTACTTCAGACCATCTTCCCACGCCTGCAGGGTGGAGAAGCCGTGGCCCTTGACCATTTCGCTCACTTCCTTGGCAAAGTACACCGGCAGCTCGGCCACATCCTTGATCTTGCCATCGTCGATCATCTTCTGGCACATCGGGGACTTGCCGAACGGCTTGTCCTGCTTGCTGGAGTCGACGTTGCCCTTCCAGGCCACCAGCTCTTCTTTCTTGGTGACGGCCGGATCCTGGTAACCACCGCCCTGCATGATGTTCTTCGCCTCATCACCACCGTAGTGCCAGGCGGTCAGCGGCTGGCCGGCGGCCTGGTGCATCTGGGCCACTTCATCCATCACCTTGGCCACGAAGGTGGCGGCGCCCGGCTGGCAGGGGTTGATGAAGGACATCTTGTCGTAGAACTGCACCGAGGTGACGTTGGAGGTATCGGCCGGGTCGGTCAGACGGAACTGGTTGGCTTCGGTCTCTTTACCTTCAGCCATCAGGCGCTTGTAACGCGCTTCCATGGAGACCACGGCAGCGCGGGCGTGCGCCGGCATGTTGATCTCGGGGATCACGGTCACGCCGCGGGCCTTGGCATAGCGAACCAGGTCGATGTAGTCGGCCTTGCTGTAGAAACCGGAACCCTGGTTGTCGCTGGTCGGGCCGGAGCCCAGCTGCGGCATCAGGCACTTGGTTTCGGACTCGTCGTGGCAACGCTGGCTGCCAACGTCGGTCAGCTCCGGCAGGCCCGGGATCTCCAGACGCCAGCCTTCATCGTTGGTCAGCCCCAGGTGCAGCACGTTGAGCTTCATGGCGGACATCTGGTCAACCAGCTTCTTCAGGGTTTCTGGGCTTCTGAAGTGACGGGCCACGTCGGTCTGCATGCCACGGTATTCAAAGCGCGGCGCATCTTCGACATGCATCTGGCTGACCAGCTTGTCGTTGACCCCCAGGAGGGAGATCAGGGACTGGGCCCCCCAGAAGGCGCCTTCGATGTCATGCCCCTGCACCACAGTGCCTTTCTGGCCGATGGTCATGTCGTAGCCTTCGGCCTGCTTGAGCTTGCTGCCAAGCTTGATGGTCACTGGGTAGCCGGTGTCGGAGAGGGTAACACCCAGCTTGGTCAGTTGAGCCTTCAGGGCTTCGGCGCGATCGCTCGGCAGGTCCAGGGCATTGAGCTTGATGGTGGAGAAGTCGACCTGCGGGCCGGCCTTGACAACCTGCTTCATCGGGGTCGGCAGGATCTGGTTGTCGACCTTGCCAGCCGGCAGCAAGGTGCTGGTCTGGTTGGCGGCGAAACGGGTTTCGCTGTTCATCAGGATGTTGTTGTCATCCTTGGTGCGCTTCCAGCCGTCGGCCGGCATCGGCTTCTCGTAGGTGGTGGCATCGTCGATGTTGCTCATGCTGGCCAGCACTTTCGGCTCGGCCCCTTCGCTGGCGACATACCAGTTCGGCATGATGTCAGATTCGAACAGTACCCAGTACTCCACCACCAGCGGCACTTCGACCGTGGCATCCTTGGCAAAGCCCTGGAACTTCTCGGTCGGCGTCAAACGATAAAGGTCGCCGGTCAGGTGGGTAATGGTGAACTGATCGTTGTCCACCCGCTGGATGCGGCGGATGGAGGATACATAGATGCTCCAGTCTTTGGAGGTGACGTCAGCACCGGTATTGGTCAGGTGCAGCTTGGCAACGCCACAGCTCGCCCACTCGGAGCCCAGCGCCTGGCAGTCGAGGCCGGCGCCGGCACCGTCGTTGGTGACGACTTCGTACTTGACGACGAGGTTGCTGGCGAGGGCGTCGACCACGGCTTGCTTGGCGGCATCGGCTGCCTGTACCTGGCTGACGAAAACGGTAGACATGGCAATGGCTAACAGAGAATGTTTCAAGTTCATAACTGCTGCTCTCATTTGAAGTAAAGGTTGGATTTTCTTGGCTTTTTTTATATGGGGCCCCGAGGCGGGGCCCTTAGTTATGTCAACAATGGACTTAGACTTGAGGCGAGCTTGGCGCCCGATTAACGCAGGGCCTTCATCTCACCGGCGATGATTTCGGCCAATGGGCCCAGAATCACCTGCAGGTTCTGCTCACCGAGCTTGACCACACCGGCCGCGCCCAGGGCTTTGAGCTTGCGCTCGTCAACGATGCTGCGGTCTTTCAGGGTCAGACGCAGACGGGTGATGCAGGCATCGATGGTCACCAGGTTCTCTTGACCGCCCAACACTTCCAGATACTGGCGTGCCAGTTCGGTACGGTCGGTGGTCTGGGCAGCAGCCGGAGCAGCAGCTTCATCATCTTCACGACCCGGAGTTTTCAGACCCAGTTTGGCAATGACAGCGCGGAATACCACGTAGTAGAGACCGAAGAACACCAGACCTTGCGGGATCAGCATGTACCAGTTGGTCGCCAGCGGGTTGCGGCTGGAGAGCACCATATCCACCAGACCGGCACTGAAGCCAAAGCCGGCCATCCAGTGCATGGAGGCTGCGATGAACACGGAAACACCGGTCAGGAAAGCGTGAATGACGTACAGCACCGGTGCCACGAACATGAAGGAGAACTCGAGCGGCTCGGTCACCCCGGTGAAGAAGGAGGCAAAGGCGGCTGCGATCATGATGGATGCAACTTTGTCCTTGTTCTCTTTCTTGGCGGAGTGGTAGATGGCCAGTGCGGCGCCCGGCAGACCAAACATCATGATCGGGAAGAAGCCAGCTTGGTACATGCCTACCACGCCTTTCACCTGATCCAGGCTCTTGCCTGCAGCCAGAGCGGCATCGATGGTAGCCTGACCACCCAGGAAGTTCGGGATGTCGTTGATACCGGCCACGTTGAACCAGAACACGGAGTTCAGGGCGTGGTGCAGACCAATCGGGATCAGCAGGCGGTTGAAGAAGGCGTAGATACCGGCGCCGGTGGAGCCCAGGCTGACGATGGATTCACCAAAGCTCACCAGACCACCGTAAATGACCGGCCAAACGGCCATCAGGATGAAGGAGACGACGATCATCACCACGGAGGTTACGATCGGCACCAGACGGCGGCCGGAGAAGAAAGCCAGCGCCTTGTGCAGTTCTACGCTGCTGAAGCGGTTGTAGAGCTCGGCGGCGATGACACCACACAGGATACCGACGAACTGGTTGTTGATCTTGGCAAAGGCTGCCGGAACCTGCTCTACAGGGATGCCTTTAATCATCGCCACAGAACCAGGGCTCAGCAGAGTGGTCACCACCAGGAAACCGACCAGACCGGCCAGCGCGGCAGAACCGTCTTTGTCTTTGGACATACCATAGGCAACACCGACCGCAAACAGCGTGGACATGTTGTCGATCAGTGCTGAACCCGCCTTGATCAGGAAGGCGGCCAGCGCGCTGTCACCACCCCAACCATTCGGGTCAATCCAGTAGCCAACCCCCATCAGGATCGCGGCGGCAGGCAATACCGCTACCGGCACCATCAGGGCACGGCCGATCTTTTGCAAATAACCGAGAATGTTCACGGTTCCTCTCCTTAGTTAATGTTTTTCTAGAAATTAAGTGCTTATCACGTTTGACGCATAAGCCATCAAGGCTTGATTGGCAGTCTAGGGCTTTTATTTCGCTGCGCAAATTAATAAACCTATAATCGTGATCATTATCACCCAAACGAGATAAAGGTGGCGGATAGATGTGGCTTAGTTCGCAATCTTTATTTACGCTATAAAACAACTTGAATCCGTCCCAGTCTATTTGCCGCCGACATCCCGGCAGCAACCCGTACAGAGGTATCTACAATGCGCCTGATCCCGTTGAAATCTGCCAGCCAAGTGGGCCTGTGGTCTGCCCGTTACATCGTTGACCGTATCAATGGGTTCAAACCCACTGCCGAGCGCCCCTTCGTACTGGGCCTGCCCACTGGCGGCACCCCGCTCAACACTTACAAGCGCCTGATTGAACTGCATAAAGCCGGTGAAGTGAGCTTCCAGAACGTGGTCACCTTCAACATGGACGAGTACGTCGGCCTGCCGGAAGATCACCCGGAGAGCTACCACAGCTTCATGCACAACAACTTCTTCAGCCACATCGACATTCGCCCCGAGAACATCAACATCCTCAACGGCAACGCGCCGGATCTGGTGGCCGAGTGCAAGCGCTATGAAGACAAAATCAAGTCCTACGGCAAGATCCACCTGTTCATGGGCGGTGTCGGCAACGACGGCCACATCGCGTTCAACGAACCGGCCTCCTCCCTCTCCTCCCGCACCCGGGTCAAGACCCTGACCGAAGACACCCGCATCGCCAACTCCCGCTTCTTTGGCGGCGACATGGAGCAGGTGCCCAAGCTGGCGCTGACCGTAGGTGTCGGCACCCTGATGGATGCGGAAGAGATCATGATCCTGGTGACCGGTCACGGCAAGGCCCAGGCCCTGCAGGCCGCGGTGGAAGGCAGCGTCAACCACATGTGGACCATCTCCACCCTGCAGCTGCATCCGAAGGGAATGATGGTGTGTGACGAGCCCTCCACCATGGAGCTCAAGGTCAAGACGGTGCGTTACTTCCAGCAGCTCGAAGCCGCCAACATCGGCCGTCTGTAAGGAGTCACCATGTACGCATTGACCAACTGCACCCTCTACACCGGCAGCTGCGTGCTGACCGGTTACGGGGTGGTCATCGAGGGCGACAAGATTGTCGCCATCTCCCGCCTGGCCGAACTGCCGGCCGGCATCGAACGCATTGATCTCAAGGGTGCCAACCTGAGCGCCGGTTTCATCGACGTCCAGCTCAACGGCTGTGGCGGCGTCATGTTCAACGGCCACATCACCACCCAGACCCTGGCGACCATGCAGGCCGCCAACCTGAAATCCGGTACCACCAGCTTCCTGCCGACCCTGATCACCAGTCCGGATGCGGACATGAAGCAGGCCGTCGCCGTCACCCGCGACTACATGGCTGAGCACCCCAACGAGGTTCTGGGCGTCCATCTGGAAGGGCCCTACACCAACCTCAAGCGCAAGGGGATCCACCCGGCCGAGCAGATCCGCCAGCCCGCCGACGAGATGATCGATTTCTTCTGCGCCAACGCGGATGCCATCGCCAAGATCACCCTGGCGCCGGAGCGCAACAAGCCGGAGCACATCCACCGGCTGGTGGAGGCCGGTATTCTGGTTTCCGCGGGCCATACCGCCGCCAACTATGACCAGGCGATGGCCGGGTTCGACAACGGCATCCGCTTTGCCACCCACCTCTACAACGCCATGACTCCGACCGTGAACGGCCGCGAGCCTGGCGTGGTCGGTGCCATCTACGATCGCAAGGATGTCTACGCTGGCGTCATCGTCGACGGTCATCACGTGCACTGGGCCAACGTGCGCCTCGCGCACAAGATGCTGGGAGAGCGGCTGGTGCTGGTCACCGACGCGACCGCACCGGCAGGGGCACCGGAAGGCTTTGAGAAGTTTGATTTTTGTGGTGCAACCGTCTATTTCCGCGATGGTCAGTGCGTCGACGAGAATGGTACACTCGGCGGCTCTGCCCTCACCATGATTGAGGGGGTGGAGAATCTGGTCAAACAGGTCGGATTACCGCTCGATGAAGCACTGAGAATGGCCACCCTTTACCCTGCTCGCGCCATTGGATGGGACTCACGTCTCGGTAGTATCCAGGTAGGAAAAATAGCCAACCTGACTGTCTTTGATCAGGCCTTCACGGTCTGCGGGACCGTGGTTAACGGACACTACACAACACAGTGACACTATGACTGGCGGACAAATAGCAAACGTAGATCTTATCAAGCAGGTCAACAGTGCAGCCGTGTATCGGCTCATCGACCTGCAGGGGCCCATCTCGCGGGTCAAAATTGCCGAGTTGAGTCAGCTGGCCCCGGCCAGCGTGACCAAGATAACCCGGCAACTGATCGAGCATGGCCTGATCAAGGAGACCTCGCCACAAGCCTCCACCGGCGGCCGGCGCGCCATCTCCCTGACCACCATCAAGCATCGCTTCCAGTTTGTGTCCGCCAAGCTCGGCCGCGGCTACCTGCAGCTCGCCCTGTATGACCTCGACGGCAAGGAGCTCGATCAGCACATCACCCAGGTGACCGAGATCGAGCAACAACCTGTGGTCGACATGCTGCTGCGGGAGATCGGTGCCTTCATCGACTCCCAGCAGGATCGCAGCCGCAACCTCATCAGCATCGCGCTGACCATGCCGGGTCTGGTCAATCCGGAATCGGGCATGGTCATCTACACCCCCAAGTACCAGATCCGCAATCTGGCGCTGGCCAAGCTGTTGGAAAACCACTTCAACCTGCCCTGCTACGTGGGCAACGACACCCGCTCGCTGGCACTGGCCGAACACTTCTTCGGCGAGTCCCGCGACTGCATGGATTCCATCCTGGTGAGCGTGCACCAGGGGGCGGGCTCGGGCATCATCACCAAGGGCAAGGTGTTTCTCGGCCAGAACCGCAACGTCGGCGAGATCGGCCACATCCAGGTCGAACCGCTCGGCAAGCGCTGCCACTGCGGCAACTTCGGCTGCCTGGAGACCATCGCCTCCAACGAGGCCATTGTCGACAAGGTGAAGGAGCTCATCAGCCGCGGCCACCTGAGCTCGCTGCAGGAGAAGCACATCACCATCCAGGAGGTGTGCAAGGCGGCCATGGCCGGTGACGAGCTGGCCCGCAGCGTGATCGAGAACGTGGGTGAGCATCTGGGACGGGCGGTGGCCATCACGGTCAACCTGTTCAACCCGCAGAAGGTGCTGATCGCGGGCGAAATCACCGCCGCCGAAGAGATCCTGTTCCCGGCCATCCGCCGCTGCGTGGAGCACCAGTCGCTGCCAAGCTTTCATCGCGGCCTGCCCATCGTGAAGGCACGCTTCCAGAATCAGCCCACCGTCGGCGGTTTCGCGCTGGTGAAGCGGGCCCTGCTGGAAGGGGATCTGCTGCAGATCATCATGGAGCAGAAGTAAGGCCCGGCCTTGCGATATAAAAAACGGCAGCCAGTGGCTGCCGTTTTTTATTGGTCACTTTCGCCGGTTCACCCAGCCCGACAAGGCTTGAACAGATCCAGCGCACCGTCATACACCTGGGTCTGCACATCCATGATGCCGAGCATGGAGTGGAACAGGTTGTCGTGGGAAAAGCGCTTGCTGGCCGCCTCCTGCTGCAGACAATCCAGATCCAACTTGCGATCGGCCTGCAACTGGGGAGAGAACCAGGTCATCAGCGGCACCCGGGTCTGATCGTCCGGGGCGAACTTGTAGGGCGTGCCGTGCAGGTAGAGCCCCATGGCCCCGAGGGATTCGCCGTGATCCGACAGATAGACCAGCCCCACGTTGTAATCCTGCTCCAGCGTCTTGAGCTTGTCGATGAGACGGGCCACCACCTTGTCGGTGTAACGGATGGTGTTGTCATAAGTGTTGACCAGCTCTTTATTGGTGCAGTTTTCGATATCGCTGCGCGGGCAGTCCGGCACGAAGGTCCGCTCACTGGCGGGATAGCGGCGATAGTAGGTCGGACCGTGGCTGCCCATCAGGTGGAAGGCCACCAGCTTGTTGCCCTTCATCTGCGCGATCTGCCGATCCAGCCCCTCCAGCATCACCTCGTCGTAGCAGGAGCCTCCCCGGCAATACTGGGGAAAATCCTTGGCCTCGATCTCGATGGTGGGCACGTTCTTGCATACTCCCTTGCAGCCGCCATCGTTCTCCTTCCACAGTACGGAGACCCCAGCGTGCTGCAACACATCCAGCATGCCGTCGCGGGACTGGGCCAGGGTGTCGTCATAGCCGCGCCGCGTCAGGTTGGAGAACATGCAGGGCACCGAGACTGCGGTGGCGGTGCCGCAGGAGCGCACGTTGCGAAACGAGACCATGCCCGATTCCCTCGCCGTGAAGCTGTTGGTGGCCTTGCCGTAACCGTTGAGGGAGTAGTTCTGGCTGCGCGCCGTCTCCCCCACCACCAGAAACATCAGGGTAGGCTTGCCGCCCTGCCCCACCACCCTGGCATCCGTGCCCAACGGCTGATACGGGATCGGGGTGGCAAACAGGATGTCGGTGGCATAGCGATAGAGGCCGTGCACATAGTTGGCGGGCACTATCTCCTTGCCGAGGGACTTGTTGTTGCGCCCGACCGAGGCGTAATCCTGGTAATAGAGCGCCGCCACCCCCACCAGAAACAGCAGTGACAGAGAGATGGAGCCAAGCCGCAGGCCCAGCCCCTTATACCAGGGACGGGGATACTCTATCTTCACCCACAGCAGGGCCAGCGCCGGCAACAGGCCGGTCAGCACGAACCAGAGCAGGATGGAGGCATTGAAGTAGGAAGTCGCCTCCCCCGTGTTGGTCTCGACTATGTTCTGCACCATGCTCACGTCGAAGATGACGCCGTACTTGAGCATGGCGTAGCTGACCACGGATCCCATCAGGATCAGCAGCACGAAGAAGGGCTTGAGCAGATAACGGAAGGTAAAGGGCAGGAACACCGCGTTGAGCGCGGCCAGCAGCACGAAGGGGATCGAGAGGGCGAAGCCCGTCTTGACGTGTTCCAGCTTGGTGAGAATGGTGTAAAAGTGCAGGAAAATGGGCCAGTTGAATACCAGTGCAAACAACAGCACCAGCAACAGATTCACCTTCATCACACCCAGGGTGATGCGCATAACGATACTCCGACAAACCAGGCAGGACAGGGGGCCACACAGGGCACCTCTTGTTGCAGTCTCGCTTGCCGATCCCTCCTCCCGAGGTGATGGCGGCAAGGGGCAGCGAGGCCCGGACACGGCAGGCAGCTTAAAAAGCCAAACTTAAGGGAAAATTAAGGCGGGCAATGCCATGGCCGGCACGGCCTTCAGGCGTAAGGTCATCACAAGAAAAACGGCAGCCGAGGCTGCCGTTTTAGCGGGGGCGAGCAGAGCGTCGCCACCTGAGTGTTCACGAACCGGGTTACAGGGTCGCGGCGACTTCGTCGGAGATGGAGCCGTTGTGGTACACCTCCTGCACGTCGTCCAGATCTTCCAGCATGTCGATGAGGCGCATCAGCTTGGGCGCGGTCTCGGCATCCAGCTCGGCTTCGGTGGACGGGATCATGGTCACTTCTGCGCTTTGGGGCTTGAAGCCGGCGGCTTCCAGACCATCGAGCACGGTGCCGAAATCGTTCGGGGTGGTATACACCTCGATGGAGCCATCCTCTTCGGTCACCACGTCGTCGGCACCGGCTTCCAGCGCGGCATCCATCAGAGCATCTTCATCGACGCCCACGAAGGTCAGCAGCCCTTTCTTGCTGAACAGATAGGCAACAGAGCCATCGGTGCCCAGGTTGCCACCGCACTTGCTGAAGGCGTGACGCACTTCGGCAACGGTACGGTTGCGGTTGTCGGTCAGGCACTCCACCATGACGGCAGAGCCGGCCGGGCCGTAACCTTCGTACACGATGGTCTCGAGCTGCTCGCCATCGCCACCGCCGGCGCCACGCTGGATGGCACGGTTGATGGTGTCGCGGGTCATGTTGCCGGTCAGGGCAGCCGCCACCGCCGCACGCAGGCGCGGGTTGTTGGCAGGATCGGCATCACCCAGACGCGCGGAGGTGGTGATTTCGCGGATCAGCTTGGTGAAGATCTTGCCGCGCTTGGCGTCTTGCGCCGCCTTGCGGTGTTTGATGTTGGCCCATTTACTGTGACCTGCCATAGGGACTCTCCGTTATTTTTGAATTTCAGTAACACTGGTCATGACTAATGCAAGGGAAAGGCCGCATTGCTGCGGCCTTTGCTGCCGGTAACGGCTTATTCATCACCCTTGACGGTGGTCGCAATCGCCAGCTCGCCCAGTTGGGCGGCGTTGGCAAAGCTGGGGGCGTCTGTCATCAGACAGGCGGCCGCCGTGGTTTTCGGGAAGGCAATCACGTCCCGGATGTTTTCAGTACCGGTCAGCAGCATGCTCAGACGGTCCAGGCCGAAGGCCAGGCCGGCGTGCGGCGGGGTACCGTACTTCAGGGCATCCAGCAGGAAGCCGAACTTCAGGCGCTGCTCGGCCGGGGTAATACCCAGAATGTCGAACACGGTGGCCTGCATCTCGCTGTTGTGGATACGGACAGAACCGCCACCCACTTCGTAGCCGTTGATCACCATGTCGTAGGCGTTGGCGTAAGCGCCTACCGGGTTGGCTTTCAGCTGCTCCGGGCTCAGGCCGCTCGGCGCGGTGAAGGGGTGGTGCATGGCCGCCAGACCGCCTTCGCCATCCTCTTCGAACATCGGGAAGTCGATGACCCACAGCGGCTTCCAGCTGTTCTCCAACAGACCCAGATCGCGGCCCACTTTCAGACGCAGGGCGCCCATGGCATCGCATACCACTTTCTTGGAGTCGGCACCGAAGAAGATGATGTCACCGTCGGCTGCGCCGGTGCGGGCCAGGATCTCGCGCACGATAGCGTCGGAGAGGAACTTGGCCACCGGGGACTGCACCCCTTCGATGCCATTGGCCGCTTCGTTGACCTTCATCCAGGCCAGGCCCTTGGCACCGTAGATGCCGACAAACTTGGTGTACTCGTCGATCTGCTTGCGAGAGAGCTCGGCGCCGCCCGGTACTTTCAGGGCGGCCACGCGGCCTTTCGGATCGTTGGCGGGGCCGGCGAACACGGCGAACTCGACCGCAGTCAGCAGATCAGCCACATCGACCAGCTCCATCGGCAGACGCAGGTCCGGCTTGTCGGAGCCGTAGCGACGCATGGCTTCGTCGAAGGTCATGATCGGGAAGTCGCCCAGATCCACGTTCAGGATGTGCAGCCACAGTTTGCGGATCATCTCTTCCATGATTTCACGCACCTGGGGTGCGGTCATGAAGGAGGTCTCCACGTCGATCTGGGTGAATTCCGGCTGGCGGTCGGCACGCAGGTCTTCGTCGCGGAAGCACTTGACGATCTGGTAGTAGCGGTCGAAGCCGGACATCATCAGCAACTGCTTGAACAGCTGCGGGGATTGCGGCAGGGCGTAGAACTTGCCCTTGTGCACGCGGCTCGGCACCAGGTAGTCACGGGCCCCTTCCGGGGTGGCCTTGGTCAGCATCGGGGTCTCGATGTCGAGGAAGCCGTGCTCGTCCATGAAGCGGCGCACGAAGGCACTGGCCTTGGCGCGGGTCTTCAAGTACTTGGCCATCTCGGGGCGACGCAGGTCCAGGTAGCGATACTTGAGGCTCACCTCTTCGCTGTTGACCTGGTTGAAGTCCAGCGGCAGCGGCTCGGCACGATTGATGATGGTCAGCTCGTGGGCAAACACCTCGATGGCACCGGTGGCCATGTCGCTGTTGCGCTGGGAGTCGGGACGGGTGCGCACCACGCCGGAGACCTGAATGCAGAATTCGCCGCGCAGTTCGGAGGCCAGGGCAAAGGCATCCGGCTTGTCCGGATCGAAGAATACCTGCACGATCCCTTCCCGGTCGCGCATGTCGATAAAGATGAGGCCGCCCAGATCGCGACGACGATGGACCCAACCGCACAATGTAATGGTCTGCCCTGCATGGGCCTCATTGACCTGTCCGCAATAGATAGAGCGCATGGACTTCTTCCTTCGAATTTGTAGAGAGACGGTTAACCTGGGTCGCCGGGCACGACTGGCAAGCACCGTCTGTCTCACAGCTGGCCAGATCCTGTTCTTGCCCGGTTTGAAATCTGTCTCGTACCGTCCGACCGCCGGGATCGGACACCTGCCGCCGATATCGGCTCGACCAGAGGCGGCTGGCAAGCGGCCGGGGTGTCGGGCGGAGGCATCGGCAAGCGATTGTTGTTTGGCCGCATCATGGCCGCTGCCGTCGTCACAATATGCGTACAGCGGCGTGAGTCACAACAAATTGGCAAACAAAAGGGCTGGCATTATAGAGGAAAACCCCCATTTGGGTAAAATGGCCAGCAGCCTCCTTTGCCTTGTTTTTTACATCCCGGGGCAAAAAAGGGGGGTAAAACGAGATAAACCCGCAGACAGGATCCCTCATGAGCCTCTTTTTGGGCCTGCCACAATGGTCGCACCCGGCCTGGCCAGGTCATTTGCTGGGCATGGGCGCCAAGCCCGCCGAGCACCTCGCCCACTATGCCCGGGTATTCAACACGGTGGAAGGCAATACCACCTTCTACGCCTCGCCGACCCCCGACACGGTCCGGCGCTGGGCCGATGCGGTGCCCGCCCACTTTCGGTTCAGCTTCAAGTTTCCGCAAACCATCAGCCACCAGAGCGATCTGGTGAGCGCCGACAAGCAAGTGAGCGACTTCATCCGCCTGCTGGAGCCCTTGCATGACAAGCTGGGGCTGCTCAAGCTGCAGCTGCCCGCCCGCTTCGGCCCACAGGGGCTGCCCCGGCTGGCGGCCTTTTTCGAACGGCTGCCGCCGGCGTTTCGCTATGCCCTCGAGGTGCGCCACCCCGATTTCTTCGCCAAGGGCGAGGCGGAACGTCAGTTGAACCGGCTGCTGATGGAGAGAGGCATCAACCGCATCATGCTCGACAGCCGGCCGCTGTTCTCGGTGCCAGCCACCACGGCCGCCATGATCGATGCCCAGGGCAAGAAGCCGAGACTGCCGGTGCACCTGCTTGCTACTGCCAATGCCCCCGTGGTGCGGCTCATCGGCCTGCCGGATCCGGCCGCCAACCACCCCTTCCTGCCAGGCTGGTTGCCGCACTGGCGCCAGTGGCTGGCGGAGGGCAAAGATCTCTACCTCTTTATACATACCGCCGACAACGCCCAGTCCCCCGAACTGGCCCGTCAGGTTGCCCGCCTGCTGGGGGAAGAGATGGCTCCCTGGCCGGGGGAAAACGATCGCGCGCAGCAGGGCGTGCTGCCCTTTTAGTCAGCCGCCTCACCCCGTCTTCCCCGCCGCGAAAAAAAGCCGTTTTTTTGTGGCTGGACGGGGCTTGGCGTCAAGACAAACGCCGACCTTTCCTCTACACTAGCGCCCCAAGTAAGGACCCGGACCGCCAGCCCAGCACAATCCGATGCAGGCAGGCGTCCGGCGCCATAAATAGGGCCCTGACGCCAGTGCGCTGCAACTCGTTGCCGCAGATGGTGCCGCCCTCAGAAAGGACCAGGATGATGGTCCATTGCGAACGGAACCGGCCCGATGGATCTCAAGGCCCGCCACCCCGTTCGTGAACCGGTGACGACCCGGCCCGGACCGGTGTCACCCAACGATTCAATTGAACAAAACAGTCGGTTCGCGCACCGGCTGTCAGGTTGCGCCAGCATGCATACCAAAGATCAGATTTTTGCCGCCCCTATCGCTCGATTGGGGGATTTTTGCTTTGACGAACAGGTCGTCGATGTCTTCCCCGACATGATCCAGCGCTCGGTGCCGGGTTACAGCAACATCATCTCCGCCATCGGCATGATGGCCGCCCGCTACGCCCAGCCCCAGAGCCGGCTCTACGACCTCGGCTGCTCGCTCGGCGCCGCCACCCAGGCGATGCGTCGCCACGTCACCCAGCCCGGCTGCCACATCACGGCGGTGGATCTCTCCCACCCCATGATCGAGCGCGCCCGCGCCCACCTCTCCGGCTTCAAGTCCGAGGTGCCGGTGGAGCTGGTGGAGGCGGACATCTGCGACATCGCCATCGAGAACGCCTCCGTGGTGGTGCTCAACTTCACCCTGCAGTTCGTCGAGCCCGAGAAACGGGCCGCCCTGATCCAGCGCATCTTTGATGGGCTGCGCCCGGGCGGGATCCTGATCCTGAGCGAAAAATTCCGCTTCGAAGATGCACCGGTCAACGAGCTGCTCATCGACCTGCACCTCGACTTCAAGCGCGCCAACGGTTACAGCGAGCTGGAGATCAGCCAGAAGCGCACCGCCCTTGAGAACGTGATGCGCACCGACAGCCTGCCGGTGCATCAAGCCCGCCTGCGAGACGCCGGCTTCGCCCATCAGGATCTCTGGTTCCAG
Source organism: Aeromonas sp. QDB03 (assembly GCF_027707985.1). Lineage (NCBI taxonomy): Bacteria > Pseudomonadati > Pseudomonadota > Gammaproteobacteria > Aeromonadales > Aeromonadaceae > Aeromonas > Aeromonas sp. QDB03. The sequence continues at coordinate 369,917 of NZ_JAPCJG010000002.1, forward strand.
TGCTTCAACTTCGGCTCCATGATTGCCATCAAATCGAGCGAGCCTGCCCAGCCATGATCGACTTTGCCAACTTCTATCAGCTGATCGCCAAGAATCGGCTGAGCCACTGGCTGCATACCCTGCCCGCCCAGCTGCACGCCTGGCAGCACGACAACCAGCACGGCGATCTGCCGCGCTGGAACCGCGCCCTCAACAAGCTGCCGCAGGTGGCCCCCGGCCACATCGAGCTGCACAGCCGGGTCGAAATCGGCTCGGCCGAGAGCCTTGGCGAAGGGGAGCGCAAGAAGGTGGAGAGCCTGCTGCGCCACTTCATGCCCTGGCGCAAGGGGCCGTTCACGGTGCACGGCATCCACATCGACACCGAATGGCGCTCCGACTGGAAGTGGGATCGGGTGCTGCCCCACATCAGCCCGCTGGCCGGTCGCTACGTGCTGGACGTGGGCTGCGGCAGCGGTTACCACCTCTGGCGCATGGTGGGCGAAGGGGCGAAACTGGCGGTCGGCATCGACCCAAGCCCGCTGTTCCTCTGCCAGTTCGAGGCCATCCGCCACTTCGCCGGCAACGACCAGCGCGCCCACCTGCTGCCGCTCGGCATTCAGGAGCTGCCGGAGCTGCGGGCGTTTGACACCGTCTTCTCCATGGGGGTGCTCTATCACCGCAAGTCTCCCATCGAGCACATCGAACAGCTGCGCAACCAGTTGAAAGACGACGGCGAGCTGGTGCTGGAGACGCTGGTGATCGATGGCGGCGTCAACGACGTGCTGGTGCCCACCGATCGCTACGGCAAGATGCGCAACGTCTGGTTCATCCCCTCCAGCGCGGCCCTCAAGCTGTGGGTCGAGCGCTGCGGATTTACCGATGTGCGGATTGTCGACGAGAATATGACCAGCACCGACGAACAGCGTCGTACCGACTGGATGATTAATGAATCCCTGAGTGATTATCTGGATCCAACCAATCCCGCACTCACGGTAGAAGGACACCCGGCACCGAAACGTGCCGTACTGATTGCCAGAAAGGCCAAAGACTAGCCGATGGCGGCTGTGGAAGTTACACTGACCCAATTCCAGGAAGCACAGTTAAATGAATGACATGAAAAGCAAATTAAAAGGAATGACCCTGCTCTCCCTGCTCAGTCTCGGCGGGTGTGTCAGTATGGAGAAAGCGCCCCCGGTACCTACCTTGACGCTGGCCGAGCTTCGCAACGAGATCAATCTGAGCGAGCAGCGCCTGCAAACATCCATGGAACAGCAACAGAAGCAGTATGTGCAGCAACAGCACCTGCTGGTTCAGCTCAACACTGATGTCAACAACATGAAAGAGTCCGTGAACAAAGTCGGCAGCAAGCTCGAATCCCTGCCGCCCGAGCCGCCCAAACCCATGGCGATCCCGACCGAGAAGTGCCAGGCCCCGAGCCAGGGTCACACCGTCGACGGCAAGCTGCTGGTCGGCGAGGCGGAGTGGATCTGGGTTGACGCGGCCAACGACGCCTTCCAGGCGCGGGTCGATACCGGTGCCACCACCTCCTCCATCAGCGCCCAGGACATCACCATCTTCGAGCGCAACGGCAAGAACTGGGTGCGCTTCTTCCTGAGCCATCAGGAGATGGACGACAAGATCCAGATTGAAGCGCCGCTGGTGCGCCACGTGCGGGTGCGTCAGGCTTCCGCCGACGATCTCGACCGCCGTCCGGTGGTGCGCCTCGCGGTACGCATCGGCGACATGACCGAGAAGGCCGAATTTACCCTGAAGGACCGCAGCGACATGGCCTTCCCCGTGCTGCTGGGCCGTGAGTTTTTGAAAGACATCGCCGTGGTTGATGTGGCCCGCGAATATATCCAACCCAAACCCAAGCTCAAGGATGTGAAATAATCCATGGTTTCCCGTAAGCCGTTCTATTTGCTGGTAGCCCTGCTGTACATTGTCGGCCTGGGGATGACGTTCTATCACCACATCGCGCTGGACGTACCGCTCACGCCGGGTGAAAAACGCCAGATCTGGTCCATCGAAGCCAAGCTGGAGTTCGAGGCCACCGGCGAGCCGGTGATCGCCTCCCTGGCCATTCCGGGCACCCAGCCCGGTTTCACCCTGATGAACGAGAACGCCGCGAGCCCGGGCTACGGCCTCTCCTTCGTCGAGAAGGATGGCGATGCCCGCGCCGAGTGGTCCATCCGCAGCGCCTCCGGCCGTCAGGAGCTCTACTACCGCGTCGACATGATGGCCGATGCCCATGCCAAACCGGCCGCCAACCCGCTGCCGCCGGCCATCGAGAAGCAGATCGAGAGCGAGCCCTACGCCACCGCCATGAAGCAGATCCTGGAACGTGCCCAGGAGCGCTCCGCCGACGGCTACACCCTGACGCGCGAGATCATCAAGGAGATCGAGAAGCAGGAGCAGAACGCCGAGCTGCTGAAGAAGCACAAGAGCCGCGCCAACCTGATCGCCGAGCTGCTCAACAACGCCGACGTGCCGACCCGTGTCGTTCACGCGCTGAGCCTGGAAGATGGTCGCCGTCGTCAGGAGCTGGTGGATTACCTGCAGGTGTTCAACAGCCCGACCGACTACAAGCTGTTCAACCCGCAGACCGGTGAACAGGGTCGCCCTGCCAACCTGCTGCTGTGGGAATACAACTCCGGCGCCCTGCTGGACGTGACCGGTGGTCACAACTCCCGCGTCAGCTTCTCGATGATCGAACAGGAACAGCCGGTCAGCGTGGCGCTGGCTCAGAAGTTTGAAAAATCGGAGATGATGAACTTCTCCATCCACAGCCTGCCGCTGGAAGAGCAGACTCTGTTCAAGGGCTTGCTGCTGATCCCGATCGGCGTGCTGATGGTGGTGTTCCTGCGGGTACTGGTGGGGATCAAGACCTCGGGCACCTTCATGCCGGTGCTGATCGCGGTCGCCTTCATCCAGACCTCGCTGGTCACCGGTCTCATCGGTTTCCTGTTGATCGTCGGCACCGGTCTGGTGATCCGCTCCTACCTGTCGCGGCTCAACCTGCTGCTGGTCGCCCGAATATCGGCCATCATCATCATGGTGATCTCGATGATCGGCATCTTCTCCGCGTTTGCCTTCAAGCTGGGGCTGACTGACGGCATGAAGATCACCTTCTTCCCGATGATCATCCTCTCCTGGACCATCGAGCGGATGTCCATCCTGTGGGAAGAAGAGGGTCCGAAAGAAGTGTTCCGCCAGGGTGGCGGCTCTCTGCTGGTGGCTGTCATCGCCTATCTGGCCATGGATAACGAACTGATCCGTCACCTCACCTTCAACTTCCTCGGCCTGCAGCTGGTGCTGATGGCGACCGTGCTGTTGATGGGTAACTACACCGGCTACAAGCTGAGCGAACTCAAACGCTTCAAGCCGCTGGTGGACGAGATCAAATCGGGTGCCACTCCGGGTAAGGACAAGTAACAGATGTGGTTCTGGGAAAAGTACACCACCCCGTGGAGCCTGTCCCAATCAGGCATCCTCGGCATGAACAAGCGCAACCACTCCTACATCAGCCGCTACAATCCGCGCAGCCTCTATCCGCTGGTGGATGACAAGCTGCAGACCAAGCGCATCGCGCTGGATGCCGGCGTCACGGTACCGGAACTGATCGGTACCATTCGTGCCCAGCACGACGTGAGCCGCATCACCGAGCTGGTGAAGGATTGGCCGGGCTTCTGCATCAAGCCGGCGCGCGGCTCCGGCGGCAAGGGGATCCTGGTGATCCTGCGCCAGGAAGAGGGCCTGTTCTACAAGCCCAACGGCAGCGCCTCCAACGGGCAGGATCTGGAGCGTCATGTCTCCAACATCCTGGCCGGGCTCTATTCGCTGGGCGGCAAGCCCGACGTGGCGCTGGTGGAAGGCCTCATCAACTTTGATGACGTGTTCGACGGCTACTCGTTCGAAGGGGTCCCCGATGCCCGGGTGATCATCTTCAAGGGCTTCCCGGTGATGGCCATGATGCGCCTCTCAACCGCCGCGTCCGACGGCAAGGCGAACCTGCACCAGGGCGCCGTGGGGGTGGGTCTGTGCCTGCGTACCGGCCGTGCGCTGCGGGCGGTGCAGTTCGGCAATCCGCTGCGCCACCACCCGGACACCGGCCTCGATCTCTATGAGCTCAAGGTGCCCCACTGGGACACCCTGCTGACCCTGGCAGCCTCCTGCTACGAGATGTCGGGCCTGGGTTACATCGGGACCGACATGGTGCTGGACAAGTTCCGCGGCCCCATGCTGCTGGAACTCAACGCCCGCCCGGGCCTTGCCATCCAGATCGCCAACGGCCGTGGTCTGGTGCCCAACCTCAAGACCATCGAGAAGCTGGGTCAGGTGAAGATGAACGTGGAGCAGCGGGTCAACTTCGCCAAGGATCACTTCGGTATCTTTGACGAGTAGTCCGGACACCCATGACAAAAGCGCGCCAAAGGGCGCGCTTTTTTATGCCTGCCGTTTATCGGCAATCTGCCGGCAACCACAATCCTGCTGAGCAAGGGGTTCTGGACAAGGGTTGCTGGCCAAAGGTTGCTGGACACCGTTGCGAAACGAGAGTGCCGAATCACGGCCATAAAAAAACCGATGCCTGGGCATCGGTTTTTCACTATCCGGATTGTTGACCCGATTACAGGGAAGCAGCGTTCTCGGACAGGTACTTGGCAACGCCGTCCGGAGAGGCGGTCATGCCTTTTTTGCCTTTCTCCCACTGAGCCGGGCACACTTCGCCGTGCTCTTCGTGGAACTGCAGGGCGTCGACCATGCGCAGCATCTCGTCGATGTTGCGACCCAGCGGCAGATCATTGACAACCTGGTGACGGACGACACCGTTCTTGTCGATCAGGAAGGAGCCACGGAATGCAACACCGGCTTCCGGGTGCTCGACGTCATAGGCTTTGCAGATCTCGTGCTTGATGTCGGCAACCAGCGGGTACTTGACCGGGCCGATGCCGCCGTCTTCGATCTTGGTGTTGCGCCAGGCGTTGTGGGAGAACTCGGAGTCGATGGAAACACCGATCACTTCCACGCCACGCTTGTTGAACTCTTCCAGACGGTGATCGAAGGCAATCAGCTCGGACGGGCAGACGAAGGTGAAATCGAGCGGATAGAAGAACAGGACGGCTGCCTTGCCCTTGATGTGGGATGCCAGGTTGAAGGAGTCAACGATCTGGCCATTGCCCAGAACGGCAGCAGCGGTGAAATCGGGTGCGGGACGGCCTACCAATACCATATTCAATTCCTCTTTATGTGAAGTGAACAATCCTGTCAGGATCAGGCTACCTAGAGCCAAGTCCGTCTAATTAAAGCGACAAACTATAGCCCCGATGGTAGATTAGTTAAATCAAATTAAATAGATAGCATTAATCGGGTTTTCCTATGCAACGTTGGCCCAGCCTGAAACAGCTGCAATATCTGGTTGCTCTCGACGAGCACAAGAACTTCAACCGCGCCGCCAAGGCCTGTCATGTCAGCCAGTCGACCCTGAGTACCGGGATCCAGACACTGGAGGACATGATGAACCTGCAACTGGTGGAACGGGACCACAAGAGCTTCATTATGACCCCGGTCGGCATGGAAATCGTCGAGCGAGCTCGCAATTTGCTCTCCGATGCGCGGGATCTGATGGAGCTCGGTCAGCATCAGGGGGGCGTCATGCACGGCACGGTACGCCTGGGCTGCATTCCCACCATCGCCCCCTTCCTGCTCAGCAAGCTGCTGCAGGTGTGCGGCAAGACCTATCCTGAGCTGGAATTGTTGCTGCGTGAAGACACCACCACCAACCTGCTCAAGCAGCTGGAGCAGGGTCAACTCGACCTGCTGATCCTGGCGCTGCCGGTAGAGATCGGCGGCTTTCACTGCAAGACGGTCGGCCAGGATCCCTTCCACATGGTGATGCCCGCCAGCATGGCGGCCAGCCTGCACACCCCGTTCGACTACAAGGAGCTGCCCAACCAGAGCATCTTCCTGCTGGAGCGGGAGCACTGCCTCACCGAACACGCGGTGAGCGCCTGCCGGCTGCGGGACAAGAGCAAGATCAACCCGTTTGCCGCCACCAGCCTGCACACCCTGGTGCAGATGGTCGGCGCCGGGCTCGGCACCACCTTCCTGCCGCAGATGGCCATCGATGCCGGCATCCTCGACAACACGGATCTGGTGGCCATTCCGCTGCCGGGAGAGCACCCCTACCGCGAGATAGGGCTGGTGTGGCGCCCCAGCACCACCCGGGTGCAGACCTTCTACAAGCTGGCGGAGCTGCTCGCCCCGCTCATCGAGAACAAGGCCTGATCCGTCCTTCATAAAAAACGCCGGCACTTGCCGGCGTTGTTGTGTTGGGCGCAAGGCCCTGCTCTGTCAGTGACTGGCCGGTGGCCCGAAGATGCGGGTGTAGGAGGTCAGGGTCCGTACGCTCACATTCTGCGGGTTGCCATTCTCGTCGTAGAGCCCCAGCGCCCCGCTCTGCTTGTCATGACCCAGCAGCTGGTGGGCACTCAGGTTGCTGAGCGCATCGCTGTCCGCTTTCCACTCCCAGCGCTGACCCAGGCTCAGGCTGCAGCTCTGCAGCTGGCCGAGGTTGTTGCCGTCCAGGCAGCGGCGGGTATCCTGCGCGCTGACATAGCGGCCGTACTGGTCATAGATGAAGGACTGGGCGGCCGAGGTCTCGTCACAGGTCACCGCGCTCAGACCATGGTTGGCATCCGCGCTCAGGCAGCGGTTGTCAAAGCCACCCAGCTGCAGGTTGACCGGGCGACCGCCGGTAAACACCGGGTGGTTCCAGTCCACCTTGAAGCTGGTGGACGCCGTCACCCGTCTACGCTTGTCGGTATCTTCAAAGCCCTGGAAGGAGACATGGGCCCCCACCACGTAGTAGTGCTTGTAGATGCCGGTATAGATGGGACGGATGTTGACCGAGGAGTCGATCTTGAACTCGGTGCTGCCCGTCTCGTCCGGTGCCGCCTTGTAGATGACGTCCAGATTCGGCACGAACCCCTTGTAGCTGAGTGGCTGGATGCGGTTGTGATCCACGTCGTAGCCCATGCCCCAGACGGTGGCCGTCTTGGAGGAGAGCAGGGACTCCGCAGTCGCATATTGATCGCGCACCCAGCTGAAACTCATCTTCTGGGCGCTCGGCGCCGAGCGTTCGACCCGGTAATCCTGGGTGTTGTAGGCGAGCTGACGCTGCTGGCTGAACTTGGCCGACGCCTCCAGCTTGGCCTTGGGCCCATCCTTGTTCACCTCCACCCCGCCGGTGACCCCCACCTCGAAACCCGAGATCTCGCGATGCTCGTACTTGCTGTTGAGGTTGGTCGGCAGGCTCTTGAGCACCGCCGCCTTGGTGTTGGACGCCTCGATGCTGAAGCGATAATCCTGGGCGATGGCATCGGTGGCATAGTCGCGGGCCCAGCCATCCAGCAGCAGGTAGTCCGCGATGTTCTCGCTCCAGCTGAGATCTTCGTTGAGCTGGATGCCGGCACCGGCCGACTCTTCGTCCAGCGAGATCCGCACTATCTTGGCATCCGGCGTGGCGGAGCCGGTGTTGCCAAATTGCAGGGAGCGCTCCAGGTTGACCCGGTAAACCAGCGAAATGTTCGGCGAATCGCAGAACAGCCGATCGCCCCGGCTCCAGGTGCGCGAGCGCGGGAAGGTACACTCGGCATCGCTGATCTTGCGGTTGACGTTGAGGTAGAAGGCCACGTGGGGCAGGCCGGCCTCGGCGGCAGGCGGCTGGGTCAGCGAGCGCTTGTGGCGCTTGCCCTGCCCTTCCAGGCTCTCGACCCGCTCCATCACCTGATAGAAGGCCGGGTCATCGACGCCTCCCAGCGGGGTGAACAGCAGCTCCCCCTTGTAGCCGGACACCAGCACCCAGTCTGCATCAAAAGAGATGCCGGCCAGCTGCTCCATGGCCTTTCTGGCCTGCTGTCGCTCATTCTTGTCGGTGACGGCGCTGAAATCGATGAACAGACGCTCGCCCCGTGCCAGCACCCGCTCGCGCAGCTGATCCCGGGTCATGAGCGGCGTCGCCTCCTGCCCCTTCAGCCAGACATCGGCATTGAGATAAATCAGACCCTGTTCGGATTGCAGGCTGGCCAGCATGGCGGTGCCTTGGTCGGTACGTTCGCCAATATCTTCGGCTTGCACGCTGCCTGCCAACAAGGCCAGCGCGAGCAGACTGAGAGTGGGGGCTTGCGTGATGAATTTGCGTGGTTTTTTGTTTTTCATTGTTATCTCCTTGTAGAATCACGCCAAGCTATTTAAACAATGAACGAATACGGCATGACCATATTATTCACGGTTATATTTCGGGGCGTTATTCTGCTTGCCTGTCATGACATTCATTATTCTCGCCGTGAATTAACAGCGTGGCGGCGAATGCATATATTGTTGACAGGACAAGGATCACGATGCGATCTAAGGTGGATGATTCGGCATGCGCCGAGGCTATTACACGGGAGTCGCGCTCTGTTGGCAATCTTCCCTCAAGGTCGCCTGACTGCGCCTTGCATCTCGCATAGTGCCCGTTGGCTTGGCGGTGGCGCCCATCGGCCTGAACGATGGTGCGACAGCCTGATGCCGCAGGCCTCCTGGTGCGAGGGAACACTCACTGCTATGGACCGGATATCATGGGATGGCCCTCCTCTGTCTGGTGATATTGTCAGCCGACGCCAGTCATTGGCCGAATATTATTATGTGAACCAGTTGCGGGAATATACCCAGAGATATCTTGTGGTGCTGCCATCATATTGGCGGTGAAAATGGCGGAGTCCCTTGCCATTTATTTGATGGCGCCATCATAACGAATTAACCCTGAGACAGAACGTGACACAGATCACGGAGCGGCGTCAACAAGGTTAATTATCATTTCATGACAGGGCTGATTGGAATAACTACTTTAATATTGAAATACTCATTCAAGATAATCGCCAAATATTATTCAAATGAATACAAACAATATTATAACCCTCTGCATTTGCGCCTCTTTTGAGGTAGCCAGAGGCTGTTTCTTGCAAGCAAGGCTATGTTCGAGCCCCGAACCCCGTTTATGATGGAGACGTTGTCGTCTCGAAGGAGCCCCCATGGATTGCAAATGGCTGCTACCCCTGCTGGCCCTGTTGCTGGCCGCCTGTTCCAGCACACCCGAGCCTGCCCCGCCGCGCCAGCAGAGCAGCGCCTTTGAAGGCTTCTATCAACAGTGGCGCGGCGTGCCCTATCGCATGGGTGGTTCGGATCGGGCCGGCCTCGACTGCTCCGCCTTTACCCAGCTTGCCTACCAGCAGGTGATGGGCTTCAACCTGCCCAGAACCACCGAATCCCAGGCCAACCTGGGCCGACCGGTCGATCGCTACCGGCTGCAGCACGGCGATCTGGTCTTCTTCAAGACCGGCTGGCAGCAATACCACGTCGGCGTCTACACCGGCGGCGGGGAGTTCATCCACGCCTCCACCAGCAAGGGGGTGATCCGCTCACGCCTCGACAACGTCTACTGGAACAGCCGCTACTGGCAGGCGCGCCGCCTCACCCAGTGACCGCCATAAAACAACAGGACCCGCGACGGGCCCTGTTGTTGTTGATCCAGCCGATTGGCTCAGTGCTTGCGATGCCAGCGTGGCGAGGTGGCCCGCTCGCCCCAGGGGGTCACGCAGGGCAACAGCGCCCCTTCGATCACCTTGTCACTGCCGGCCAGGGCCTCGGCAATCTTCTCGTGCAGCACCCGCAGCAGGCGCCCCTCCTGTTCGGCCAGGGAGTGACCCGCGGCAAAAAACTCGCGCTGATGCTGCAACGCCAGCTTCTGGGCAAATTCATAGGTATTGAAGCAATCCGGCATCCGCTCGACCACATCTTCCAGGCGGGCCAACAAGCTGTTCAGTTCCCTGGTCATCACACTCTCTCCTTGTCGGTTGATAGCCAAAAACTACCCCTTATTGGATAATTCACCAACCCCAAATCCACGAAAGTGTGGAGGCCAGCACAGTCGCCGGGTGAGTCATCCGCGCCCCATCCTAAGCCAACGGGCAAAACTTTACAGCCAGTTAACAAGACGCTAGATTTAGACCGACCAATCAGTCGGTCCCTAACCAGCGGGGTATGCCATGGAAGCGATGCAGTTGCAGGAGGCCACCGACAAGTTGTCGCTCCCGGCCAGATTAGCCAGACTCAGAGACGCCTGTCAGCAACATCCCATGCCGAGTCTGAGCGAGCGCAGAGCCCACCTCAGCCAGCTCAAGCGTGCCCTGATCGCCCACAAGCAGCCGCTGTGCGATGCCCTGGCCAAAGACTATGGCCAGCGCAGCGACTACGACAGCATGATTGCCGACATCCTCCCCTGCGTCATGCAGATCAACTACACCCAGAAACGGATCAAGCGCTGGATGCGCCCGCACCGCCGCCACACCGGCCTGCTGCTGGCACCGGCCCGGGTAGAGGTGTTCTATCAGCCGCTCGGGGTGGTCGGCATCATAGTGCCCTGGAACTTCCCGGTGATGCTGAGCCTCGGCCCCCTCATCAGCGCCATCGCCGCCGGCAACCGCGCCATGCTGAAGCTCTCCGAATTCACCCCCCACACCAACCGGGTGCTGCGCGAGCTGCTGGACGGCGTCTTCGACGAGCGCGAGGTGATGGTGATTGAAGGTGACGCCCAGGTGGCGGCCGCCTTCAGCGCCCTGCCCTTCGATCACCTGCTGTTTACCGGCTCCACCGCCGTGGGACGGCTGGTGATGGCCGCGGCGGCCCCCCAGCTCACCCCGCTCACCCTGGAGCTCGGCGGCAAGAGCCCCTGCCTCATCGCCCCCGACATGCCGCTGGCGCTGGCGGTGGAGCGGATGATCTTCGGCAAGAGCCTCAACGCCGGCCAGATCTGCGTCGCCCCCGACTATGTGCTGCTGCCGCGCGGTCAGGAGCAAGCCTTTGTCGAGGCCTATCGCGATCACTTCGCCCGCCTCTACCCCCAAGGGCTGGCCAGCGCGGATTACGGCTCCATCATCAATGGCCGCCAGTATGAACGGCTCACCAGCTGGCTGGCCGAAGCCGAGCGGGCAGGCGCCCAGATACACCCCTGTGGCAGCCCGGCCCGGGACGATGGCGCCCACCGCCTGCTGCCCCATCTGCTGACCGAGGTACCAAACCACTGCCAGCTGATGCAGCAGGAGATTTTCGGCCCGCTGCTGCCGATCGTGCCCTATGACTCGCTGGACGAGGCGCTCGCCTACATAGCCGCGCGGCCCCGCCCGCTCGCCTTCTACCTGATGAGCCTGGACCCCGCCCTGCAGCAGAAGGTGATCCGGGAGACCCACTCCGGCGGCATGGCCATCAACGACAGCCTGTTCCAGGTGGCGGCCGATGACGTGCCCTTTGGCGGCATCGGCGCCTCCGGCATGGGTCACTACCACGGCCACGAGGGGTTTCTCACCTTCTCCAAGGCCAAGACCGTGCTGAGCCGTGGACGCTTCAGCACCGGCACCATGGTGCACCCTCCCTATCGGCGCTGGCACCAGCGGCTGATGATGGCCCTGTTTTTGCGCTGACGAGGCCAGCATGAACACACCCGTGACCGACAAGCGCCGCCAGATCCTGGATGCCGCCCTTGCCCTCTGTGCCGAAGATGGCTTGCAGGGCGCCGCCACCGCCCGCATCGCCAAGGCGGCCGGGGTGGCCAACGGCACCCTGTTTCACCACTTTCCCAGCAAGGAGGTGCTGATCCAGAGCCTCTACCAGGACATCAAGCTGCGCCTTGGCGCCGCCATCACCGAGGCTGACGCCGCCCTGCCCCTTCAGGAGCAGGCTCGCCACTACTGGAGCCAGGCGATGACCTGGATGCAGGCCCACCCCCACGAGCTCAAGTTCGTGCTGGGCTTCTTTCACTCCCCCCTGCTGGCTCGCCCGCTGCGCAGCCAGATCCTGAGCGACACCCTGCGTTTTCTACCCCGCCTGCTGGCCCAGGGCCAGGCCAGCGGCGAATTGATGCAAGCTCCACCGGCCCTGATGCTGGAGGTGTGCCAGGGCCAGTTCCTGGCCTGCGCCTCGCTGTTTGTCGACCAACCTGAACTGGGACGGGACGGCCACTGGCAAGCCAGCGCCTTCGCCCTGTTCTGGTCCGCCATCTCGGGAGTTCACGCCTATGCACAACCGACACCTTGATTCCCTGGCGGCGCTGGGTCGCCGGCTCTGGATCAGCTGCCTGCTCTGGATCATCGGCCGCACCCTGTGCCACGCCGCCCGCATCGACGAGGCGGTAAGCCAGGAGCTCGCCCCCCTGCCGGACGGGCTCACCATCCGGCTGGAGGTGAGCGGCATGGCCCGCGGCCTGACCATCCACAAGGCGGCCGGCCGCTGGCAGAGCGGCCCCGCACCCGACACCGGCGGGCTGCATCCGCTGCGGGTACGCTTCAAGCATCCCGCCATCGCCTTTCGCGCCCTCAGCTTTCGGCTCGGGGTCAATCAGGCGTTCAGCGAGAACCGCCTGCTGGTGGAGGGGGATCTCACCGTCGCCATGCACCTGGTGCGGGCGCTGGAACAGCTGCAGGCCCTGATCCTGCCCGCCTTCATCGCGCGGCCGCTGTTGCGCCACTATCCGAGCCCACGCCACAAGCTGAGCCGGGCCTGCCACATCTACCTGGGTCTGTTGACCGGCTGAACGAGAGGATGAGCACCATGAGTCGCTATTACGATTTTTTCTGCCCGGTCAAACTGATGGCGGGCGAGCAGGCGCTGGAGCAACTGGCCGGCGAACTGGCGGGATTGGGGGCGCGCAAGCCGCTGCTGCTCACCGACAAGGGGGTCAGCGGCACCGGCCTCGCCACCCTGCTGGCCGGGGTGCTGGCCGAAGGAGAGCTGCCGGTGGCCGCCATCTGGGACGAGATCCCGGCCGACTCCTCCACCGCCGTGGTGGAGCGGATCGCGGCCCGTCACCGGGAGCTTGGCTGTGACAGCCTGGTGGCACTGGGCGGAGGTTCCGTCATCGACACCGCCAAGGCGGTCAACATTCTCGCCTCCATGGGGGGAACGCGGCTGCTGGATTACGCCGGCGCCGGCTGCCTGACCCGGCCGCTGCAACCGCTGGCGGTGGTACCCACCACGGCGGGCACCGGCTCGGAAGTGACCCTGGTGGCGGTGATCAAGGACGAGGTGAGCGGGCGCAAGGTGCCCTTTACCTCCCCCTTCCTGCTGCCCCAGCTGGCGGTGCTGGATCCGCGCCTCACCCAGGGGCTGCCGCTCAACATCACCGCCGCCACCGCCATGGATGCCATGACCCATGCCATCGAGGCCTTCATCGGCAACGCCAAGAACCCGGTCAGCGACGCCCTGGCCCTGATGGCGGTGGAGAAGATCGCCAGTGCCCTGCCCCAGGTGCTGAACAACCCGCAGGACAAGCGGCTGCGGCTGCAGCTGGCGGAAGGTTCCACCCTGGCGGGCATGGCCTTTTCCAACTCCATGGTGGGGCTGGTGCACGCCCTCGGCCACAGCCTGGGGGCCCGCTGCCACCTGCCCCACGGCCTGTGCATGAACCTCTTCCTGCCCACCGTGCTCGACTACAACCGGCCGGGCATCGATCCCGAACTGGCCCGCCTGCTGCTGCCGCTGGTGGGGGCCGAGCGCTTTGCCGCGACCCCGGCCGCCGCGCGGGCCCAGGCCGCCATCGAGGCGCTGCAGGCGCTGCGCGATACCCTGTGGCAGGCGGTGAAGCTGCCGCGCACCCTGCGCGAGGCCGGCGTCACCGACAAGGCGCTGCTGCCCGAGATCCGCGATCTTGCCATCAACGACGGCGCCCTGCTCTACAACCGCAAGGATGCCGACCGCACCCAGCTGCTCGGCCTGCTCGAGCTGGCCTGGGAGTAATCAGACAGAGGCCCCGCCTCGCGGGGCCTCCTGTTACCAGCTGATGGTGGCGCCAGCGCCGTAGTTGCCGCGCTCCTCGGGTGTTTTTTCGCGCCAGATGGACTCCTTGTTGCGGCGCACGGCCTCTTCCCGCTCCTGCTTGCGCTCCCAGACGGGTTTTACCTCGTCCAGCGGCCGCTGGTGTTTCTGCCCCTGGTGATCAATCACCGAGCACTGCTTATCGCCGCACTGATAGGCATAGGGTTCGACGGTACAACCCGCCGTGGCCAGACAGAGAAAGACGAAGAGAGGAAGGCAAGATCATGGGACGCTCCTGTTTGCATCGGTCAACCAAGGGCGCCGAGTGTCAAACAGGCGGCAAATGGAATCAACCCTGCCAGCAGGGTTGATTGTTACAAGGGGTACACAGTGCAATGTATCAGCAAGCTGTTGATACATATCACGTTAATCACCGCGCTGACGCAGTGCTCTTACGCCTGCTCGTCGCTGAACACCCCGGTGGAGAGGTAGCGATCCCCCCGATCGCAGATGATGGCCACCACCACTCCCTGTTTGATCTCTGCCGCCACCCGCAGCGCGCCGGCCACGGCACCGCCCGAGCTGACCCCACAGCAGATCCCCTCCTCCCGCGCCAACCGGCGCATCATGACGAGCGCCTCCTGCTGGGTCACGTCCAGCACCCGATCCACCCGGGCAGGCTCGAAAATGGCCGGCAAGTAGGCCGCGGGCCAGCGGCGGATCCCCGGGATCTGGCTCCCCTCGGCCGGTTGCAGGCCGATCACCTGCACCGCCGGGTTCTGCTCCTTGAGGTAGCGGGAGACCCCCATGATGGTGCCCGTGGTGCCCATGGCCGAGACGAAGTGAGTGACCGCCCCCTCGCTCTGACGCCAGATCTCGGGGCCGGTGGAGAGGTAATGGGCATCCGGGTTGGCCGGGTTGTTGAACTGATCGAGCACCAGCCCCTCGCCCCGCGCCTGCATCGCCAGGGCGAGGTCGCGCGCGGCCTCCATGCCGCCCTCCACCAGCACCAGCTCGGCGCCATAGGCCTGCATGGCATCGCGCCGCTCCTGGCTCATGGTATTTGGCATGATGAGCCGCATCCGGTAGCCCCGCGCCGCCGCCACCATGGCCAGCGCGATGCCGGTGTTGCCGGAGGTGGCCTCGATGAGGCGGGCCCCAGGCGCTAAGTGACCGCTCGCCTCCGCGCACTTGATGAGGTTCAGCGCCGGCCTGTCCTTGACCGAGCCGGCCGGGTTGTTGCCCTCCAGCTTGACCAGCAGGGTGACACCGGGGTGGGGATTGATGCGACGCAGCGCCAGCAGGGGGGTATTGCCGATCAACTCTTCCAGCGTGGCAAAAGCCATAATGGGATCCATCCTTCGTGAACTGTTCTATACCTTGGCTAGCGGGTATATACCCGGCCGGGCTCGCAGTGTAAGCGACCCCGAACAGTTGGCAAAGGGGCGCCAACATGGTCAGATAACCCCATCCCCCGTACCGAGGAGCAAGCATGAGCGAGATCATTCATCAGGCCAACCAGCAGCAATTCATCTGTGTGGTGGATGGCAAGGAGTCCAGGCTGCGTTACCGGCGGCTCGACGCCAAAACCATCGACGCCTACAGCACCTTCGTCCCGCCCGAGCTCAGGGTGCAGGGGATCGCCGATCAGCTGGCTCGCACCTTCTACAGCTGGACCCAGGCGGAAGGGCTCACCATAGTGCCGAGCTGCAGCTACATCGACGTCTGGTTGCGCCGCAATGCCGGCTGACACCCAGACGCGTCACAGCACGCCAGCCTCGCACGCTCGCCAGAGCGCCCTGGAAGCCGACCTGCAGGCGCAAACCGAAGCCCTGCTGCGGGCCGATGATCAGCGCATGGATTGCCTGCGGGCAGCCCGTGAACTGGCACTGCCCGACTGGGCGCTGGGGGCCGGTTTTATCCGCAACCTCATCTGGGATCACCTTCACCGCAAATCGGTGCCGACCGCCCTCAACGACATCGACCTTATCTATCTGGACAGTGCGGATCCCACTGGATTGCAGGAGGCCGATCACGAAGCCCGGCTCGCCGCCAGGATGCCGGGCCAGCAGTGGGAGGTGCGCAACCAGGCCCGCATGCATGTGCGCCAGCTGGTGCCCCCGTTCACCAGCTCGCTCTCGGCCCTCAGCCACTGGGTGGAAGTGCCCACCTGCATCGGGGTCCGGCTGCTGGCAGACGATTCATTCGAGTGGCTGGCCCCTTACGGCTTTGCCCCCAACTGGTCCCTGCAGGTGGATCCCAACCCGCGCTGCCGCCAAGAGCGCCGGGTCTTTACCGAGCGGGTCAAGGCCAAGGGGTGGCAACGGCTGTGGCCTGACCTGGTAGTGAACTGGCCATAACTTGATTGCAATGTTTCGATAACCTTGGGCACACTAAGGAAAAGCTGTTTGTAACTCAATGGGTTAAATAATGCGCGACTTCTTCTCACTCGAACGCTGGCTACCGGGCCTCGCCGCCCTGCTGCAATACCAGCGGGCCTGGCTGATGCCGGATATGCGCGCTGGATTGTCGGTGGCCGCCGTGGCCCTGCCCGTGGCCATCGCCTATGCGGAGCTGGCCGGCGTGGGGCCGCTGGTCGGCCTCTACTCCTGTATCCTGCCCATGCTGGTGTATGCCCTGTTCGGTACCTCCCGCCAGCTCATCGTCGGCCCGGACGCCGCCACCTGCGCGGTGATCGCCGCCGTGGTGACCCCGCTCGCCGCCGGGGATGCCACCCGCCACTGGCAGTTGGTGATGACCATGACCGCCATGACCGGCTTCTGGTGCCTCATCGCCAGCCGCTTCAAGCTGGGGGTGCTGGCGGACTTTCTCTCCCGCCCGATCCTGATGGGGCTGCTCAACGGGGTGGCCATCACCATCATGGTGGGTCAGCTCTCCAAGATCTTCGGCTTCACCTTCAGCGAGCGCTACCTCATCGAGCGGATCGCCGGCGGTGCCAGCTACATCACCCAGACCCATCTGCCCACCCTGGCCATGAGCCTGACCGCCCTGCTCACCCTGCTGCTGGCCAAGCGCTTCAAGCCCGCCTGGCCCTCCTCCATGGTGGCCATGGTGGTGACGGCGGGACTGGTGTGGGCGCTCGATCTCGGCCAGTTCGGCATCGCCACCCTGGGCGCCATCGGCTCCGGCCTGCCCGCCTTCCAGCTGCCGGAGTTTCCCCCCGGCCTGATGCGGGAGCTGGTGCTGCCGGCGCTCAACCTGGCCATGGTGAGCTTCGTCTCCATGATGCTGACCGCCCGCAGCTTCGCCGCCAAGAACGGCTACGAAATAGATGCGGACAAGGAGTTTCGTGCCCTCGGCATGGCCAACCTGGCGGCGGCAGCCTCTCAGGGCTTTGCCATCAGCGGCGCGGATTCACGCACCGCGGTCAACGACGCCAACGGCGGCAAGAGCCAGCTGGTTTCCATCATCGCCGCCGCCGTCATCGCCCTGGTCACCTTCTACCTGACGGCGCCGCTGCAATACATCCCCACCGCCGCCCTCGGCGTGGTGCTGGTGATGGCGTCTTTGTCCCTCACCGACTTTCGCGGTCTGTGGGCCCTGCGCCACTCCGATCGCTCCGCCTTCTGGCTGGCGCTCATCACCTTCATCAGCGTGCTGGCCATGGGGGTCATTCCGGGCATCACCCTCGCGGTGCTGCTGGGGTTGTTCCAGTTCCTGCGCAACGTGATGCGACCCACCGACCAGCTGCTCGGCATGGACGACGAGGGGGTGGTGCGCACCCTGGGGGACAACGAGCAGGCCAAGGCCATTCCCGGCATCCTGGTCTATCGCTTCAACTCACCGCTCACCTACTTCAACGCCCCCTACTTCAAGCGGCGGGTACTGGCGCTGCTGGTGCAAGATCCCCACAGCCCCAAATGCCTGGTGGTGGATGCGGTGGCCTGCTTCACCCATCAGGACATCAGCGTGATGAGCATGCTGGGGGAGCTGCACAAGGATTTGAAACGACGCGGCATCCACATGGTAATGGCCGGCCGCCATGGCCAGATGAGCCTGTGGCTCAAGCAGGCCGGGATCCGGGTCGGCGACGAGGGGATCATCCTCTGCCCCGACATGTATCAGGCGCTGCGCATGACCCGCTGCTACCGCGAGCCGGTGTTCAAGGATGACGAGGTGGTGGAGAGCACCACCGAAGCCATCCTCTCGCGCTGGCCCCAGGATGACGCCCTGCCCGATTCGGCGCGCCTCACCCTGCCAAGCGAACAGGAGGCGGGCGCCACCCCGGCCTGATCCCGAGCGGGCCCTGCCCATGGCTGCAGGGCCTGCGCTCTCTTCCCCCTCTTGGTCACCGCCACGATTGCGCCTCGCACCCGCTTGGTGTTAAATGCCCGTCCAGATGGCGCTGACGAGGGCCATCCCCAGTATTTGGACACCCCATGCAAACTCAATCCCACGCAGGTCCGGGCACCCTCTTCTCCCTGACCTGGCCACTGTTTATCGATCTCGCCCTGCACTTTCTGACCGGGGCCCTCAACACCTTCATGGTGGGCCACGTCTCCTATCAGGGGGTGGCGGCGCTCGCGGTCGGCAACCAGGTGTTCGATCTCGCCATCACCTTGTTCAGCTTCGTCAGCATCGGCACCAGCGTGGTGATCACCCAGTATCTGGGGGCCGGCGACAAGGAGAAAGCGCGCGTCGTCATCCACACCGCCATCGGTTTCAACCTGCTGGTGGGACTGGTGGCCGCCGTCGGCGTCATCGCCGGGGCCAGTACCATGCTGGCGCTGATGAATCTGCCCGCCAACCTGATGAGCGATGCCACTCTCTACCTGCAGATCATCGGCCTGTGCCTGCTGCCGGAAGCGGCGGCCCTCTGCCTGGCCGCCACCCTGCGCGCCCACGGCCACACCCGTCAGGCCATGTACGTGACCCTCATCGTCAACCTCATCACCTTCGTCGGCAACCTGCTGCTGCTCTACGGCTGGTTCGGCCTGCCCCAGCTCGGGGTGGCCGGGGTCGCCATCAGCACGGTGGCGGGCCGCATCGTCGGGGTGGTGTTGCTGGTGTGGCTGGTGGCACGCAAGACCGGCATCCGGCTGCGCCTGCCGGAGATCGTCAAACCCAGCCGACTGATGCTGGGCAAGGTGCTGCACATCGGCCTGCCGGCCGCCGGCGAGAACCTCTCCTGGATGCTGCAGTTCATGGTGGTGACCGCCTTCGTCGGCCTGCTCGGCGACAAGGCGCTGGCGACCCAGTCCTACTTCTTCCAGATCTGCCTGTTCATCCTGCTGTTCGGCCTCTCCATCGGCCTTGGCAACGAGATCATCATCGGCCACCTGGCGGGGGCTCGCCGCTTCGAGCAGGCCTACCGCCAGCTGCTCAAAAGCCTGAAGCTGGGGCTCATCGTCACCGCCTTCATCGCCTTGCTGGCGGCCCTCAACGGCCGCACCATCATCAGCCTGTTCACCAATGACGCCGACATCATCACCCAGGTGGCGCAGCTGTTCTTGATAAGCCTCATTCTGGAACCCGGCCGTACCTTCAATCTGGTGGTGATCAACGCCCTGCGCGCCACCGGGGATGCCCGTTTCCCGCTCTACATGGCGCTCGTCTCCATGTGGGGGATTGCCGTTCCACTGGCCTATTTCCTTGGTATCATGCAGGGTTATGGACTGGTCGGTATCTGGTTGGCGCTCGCCTGCGACGAGTGGGTGCGCGGTCTGGCCATGTTCTGGCGCTGGCGCAGTCGTCGCTGGCAAAACAAAATTCTTGTTGAAACATAAGCGGAATCACAATGAAGAAGATAGGACTCTTGTTGGCGGCCATCCTGCTCAGCCCGCTCGCCATGGCGCAAACCGCCCCCGCCGCCCCCAAGGCACAGGCGGCCCAGACCTGGTACGTGGCCCCCATCGCCATCGATGAAACCAGCGAAGCGCAAAAAGCGCTGACCAAGGACTTCATGGCCCAGATGATCAAGACCATCAAGATCAACGAGTACCAGACCGGCAAGGCGGTGGGCAAGACCAAATCGCCCAAGTGGCTGATCCGCACCAAGCTGATGCCCGCAAGCCAAGAGCCGCTGGTCGGCAAGAAGCACCCGCAGGGCCTCACCTACGGCAAGGGCATCCCCACCCAGGAGATCGTCGGCGAGCTCATCATGAACGGCACCCTGGTGGCCCATGTGGGTCAAGGCTGGCGCGAGCCCATCGTCCCGGGTACCCCGGTGGCCGAGAAGATCACCATCGCCAACTACCAGTACGCCATCGGCAACGAAGCCAAGGCCGCGGATCTGGAAGAGCTGGCGGCGCAGATCGGCTTCGAGGTGGGCAAGGTGATCGCCCGCGACGGCAAGCCGCTGCCCGAGAAGAAAAAGAAAAAAGAGTAAACGCCGCACCTGTTACCAAGAAGGGGCCCAGCGCCCCTTTTTGCTGCCCACCCGGTGGTCACAAGCTGTCATCCGGCCGTCACAATTGTGATCCATCCGGCACTTTTCAGACTCTCTGCTTACCGATAAAAACCTTATCAGCTTGTGATTCAAACAGTTAAAAATCGCCCATCCCATGCAGCAAATCATTGGTCCCGAATTGGAGCCGGATCACATTTATCTCGCGGGGGACGCGGTAGTTTGGTCTTGCAGGCACAATCAAACGAAACCAAGGAGGCCGCATTACATGTTCCCAGAGTACAGAGAGCTCATCTCGCAACTGAAGAGCAGTGATGTCCATTTCCAAAAGAAGTTTGACTTGCACAACGACCTGGATGTGGAGATTAGAAAGTTGGAAAAGCATCACGCCAGCGACTACAGCTCCGAGGTGAAGGATCTGAAAAAACAGAAACTTAAACTGAAAGAGGAGATCTACGACATCCTCAAACAACATCCACAATAGACGCCTCGACGAATACCTGGATAAGCAACTTATCCTGCCAGCCCGGCCCGACGCCGGGCTTTTTGTTGCCCGCTCATCAGGAGGCGACCACCACTTGCGCCCCCTGGCGTCGAAACTCGCTGGGGGTCTGGCCGGTGTGACGGCGAAAGGCACTGTTGAAGGTGGACTTGCTGTTGAAACCGGCCCGGTAGCAGACATTGGCCACCGTCTCGTCACTCGCCTGCAACAGCCGCTTGGCCTCCTCCACCCGATGGCGGTTGAGCCAGTCGTAGAAGTTGCCCCCTGAACAGGCGTTGATGGCACTGGATGCCTGATGGAGGCTCAGACCGCACTCCTCGGCCAGCTTGCCAAGGGAGAGCGCGGGGTCCCGGTAGGCACCACGCCCGAGCTGGCGTTCCAGCTCCTCGAACAGGGGGCGCAGACCATCATCTCGCACCGGCTCAGAAGCGGCGTCAGTGGCTCGCTCGCGCACGCCCCCCTCCGGCGCGCCTCCCTGCTGGGGCAAGCGGGCATGGGCCAGCACCTGCAGCAGCAGATAGGCGGTGACGGGAGCCTGCAAATAAACGGTAGAGAGCGGCCAGCCGAGCCAGCTCAAGGTGATACGGCCGAGCAACAGCAAGGCCACCAGCAGTTGCAGCCCCTGCAACTGAGCCACCCAGGCCCGCAGCGCCGGCTTGCGGCTGACCACCCCAAGGCGCTGCTGCTGCCACCAGTAAGCCAGCCCCAGCAGGGCGATGCAGGCCAGATAGCGGTTGCCATAGAGGGTCACCCCAGGCCACAACGCATCCCCCTGCTTGCCAAGCAGGATCCAGCTCACCTTGTCGGCCCCCGGCTGCAACCAGTAGGGCAGCGCCAGCGCGGCAACCAGCAGCATGGGCAAGCCGTGCACCAACCGGTCACGCCAGCCACCGAGTACCGCCTCCCCCTGCAGAGCCCTGATATAGCCATACAGACAAAACGGCAGCATCACCACCAGGGGATCCGCCAGCTTGAGCAGGTGGGGCCAATGGTGGAACCACTGCTGCTGGTGATAGAGATATTCCAGCGCCTGCAAGCCGCTCAGGCTGAGCAGGGCCAGCAGATAACCGGCGGCGGCATCCCGCCGCATGCGGCGCAGCCAGCCGAGCGTGGCCAGCAGCAACATGCCGGTCAGGCTCAGACTGAGCACGGCGGCCACTTCTTCCCACTGCATATGCATCCTCCAGCAGGTGCGGCTCCATCGAACCGTACCTGCTTATCCTTGTTTTTATTGTGTTTTCCAACTCTCGACCGGTTCCATCCAGCGAGGCGACAGCAAACCGGTGCTGTTCTTAAATACCGTCACCTGCGGCTGAAAAGCAACAGAACCATAACAAGTCAGGACCACAGAAGGAACCAAGATGAGAACGCCCTTCCCCCTTACCCTGCTCGGCTGCCTCGTACTGGCCGGCTGCCAGGAGAACAGCAGCGAGCCGGATCCCGCTCGCCACTACGACGTCACCCTCACCTATACGGAGCAGGGTGTTCCCCACATCAAGGCGAACGACTACGCCAGCCTGGGCTTTGGCGCCGGCTATGCCCATGCCGAAGAGAACCTCTGTACCCTGAGCGAGCAGATCATGAAGCTGCGGGGAGAAAAATCCCGCTGGCTGGGGGCCGGGGAGCAGCAGCGCAACCTGCTCTCCGACGTGGGCTATCGTTCGCTCGACCTGCCAGCCCAGGCTGCCGATCTGTATGGCAGGCTGGCGCCGGATGCCCGTCATCTCATCGAAGGCTACGTGGCGGGGTTCAACCACTCACTCAGCGGTCGAGCCGGCCCGGCGGACTACCCCTCCCCCTGCCGCGGGGCCGAGTGGGTCGAACCCATCACCCCGACCCAGCTGCTGGCCTATCACCTGGATCTCGCCCAGCTGGCCAGCGGCCGCAGCTTTATCGGCGCCATGGCCAGTGCCCAGCCCCCCGGCAGCAGCGCACGGGCGCGCACCGCCCTGCCTGTGCCCGAGCAGGATCCCGCCGCATTGCTGACCTCGGAGGGGATCGGCAGCAACGGCTGGGCGCTGGGGGCGGATCGCAGCAGCAACGCCAACAGCCTGCTGCTCGGCAACCCCCACTTCCCCTGGGATGGCGAACTCAGATTCTATGAACAGCACCTGCAGATCCCGGGGGAGCTCAACGTGACCGGTGCCACCATGATGGGCTTTCCCGCCATCCTGATCGGCTTCAACGAGCAACTGGGCTGGACCCACACCGTCTCCCAGTCCAAGCGCTTCACCCTCTATCAGCTCACCCTGGACCCCGCCAACCCGCTGCGTTACCGCTACGGCGACCAGTGGCGGGAGATGAGTCAGAAAGCGATCACCGTACAGGTACGCCAGGCCGAGGCAGCCTGCAACCTTATCTCCAGACCGTCTATGCCAGCCACTTCGGCCCCATGGTCAACCTCGCCACCCTCTCGCCCAGCCTGGGCTGGACCAGCAGCAGCGCCATCAGTTTCCGCGATGCCAACGCCGGCAACTACAAGATGCTGGAACAGTGGCTGGCCATGGCCAAGGCCCAGAGCACCCCGGCCTTCTTCGATGCGTTGGCCGAGCATCAGGGGGTGCCCTGGGTCAATACACTGCTGATCGACAAGACGGGTCAGGCCAGCTATGTAGATGCCACCCAGGTGCCCCGCCTCGGCACCAAGGCAGAAGCCTGGTGGCGAACAGCGTCCCAGACGCCGCAGCTGGCCCCCATCTGGCTGAATGGCGAGGGCAGCGTGCTGTTGCCGGGCAACGACCCCGATTTCGAGTGGGTCGACAGCGGCCAGACCCGCGTTCCCGGCCTTGTCCCCCTGAGCCAGGCCCCCCGCCAGACTCGCAGCGACTACGTCTACAACGCCAACAGCAGCCACTGGCTGACCAACCTGGCGGCCCCGCTGGAGGGTTACTCCATCCTCTACGGGCCGGAGCAGACGGTGCGCAGCCCGCGAACCCGCTACAACGCCCAGCTCATCAGCACCCCCGACACCATGGGACTGACCGGGAGCGATCGGCGTTTCACCCTGCAGTCGCTGCAACGGGTACTGACCCACAACGGCTCCCTGTTTGCCCGTGAGCTCAGAGATCCCCTGCTGGCTCGCTGCCAGGCACATCCGCTGATCCAGCTGACCAGCGGCCCGCTGGACCTGACGCCGAGCTGCAATGCACTCGCCAACTGGGATGGCGAATATCAGCTGGAGAGCCGCGGCGCCCACCTGATGCGCGAATGGTTGACGACGTTTCGCACCAGCGGTCACAGAGACATCAAGGATGTCCTGTTCGCCATCCCCTTCGATCCGGCCCATGGCGCCACCACCCCGAGCGGGCTGGCCCCCTGGAGCGGCGCGCCGGATCTGGATCCCGCCCTGCTGGCGCTGGCCCAGGCCCAGCAGCGGTTGCAGGCGGCCGGTATCGCGCCCGATGCCGAACTCAGCGCACTGCAATTCGTGCAAAAAGCGGCCGGACTGAGCCCCATCGCGCTGCCGGGAGGCAACTCGTTCGAGGGCATGTTCAACATGGTGCAGACCAATCTGCCTTCGCGCAGCAGCTCGGATCTCGCCAACATAGTGACCGGCAAGGCCGTGGCAGGCACCACGCTGCGCAGCCTGGATGACGACGGTGACGGCCAGCCCGAGCTGCGTTATCGCGCCAACTACGGTTCCAGCTTCGTGCTGGCCCTGCAGTTTGATGCCGCCGGCCCCAAGGCGGAG
This sequence comes from Aeromonas sp. QDB03, assembly GCF_027707985.1. Taxonomy (NCBI): domain Bacteria; kingdom Pseudomonadati; phylum Pseudomonadota; class Gammaproteobacteria; order Aeromonadales; family Aeromonadaceae; genus Aeromonas; species Aeromonas sp. QDB03. Next base: position 394,301 of record NZ_JAPCJG010000002.1, read on the forward strand.
CGCTTCCTGAGCTACGGCCAGTCCCATGACCCCGAGAGCCCGCACTTCACCGATCAGACCGAGCAGTTCGCCCGTCAGCAGTGGCAGCCCATGCGCTTCACCGAGCAGGAGATAGCGGCCCACCAGGAGCGCACCCTGCACCTCAAGGTACTGCGTACCACCAGCCCCTGAGCGAACCCAGTCAATCCAGTCATAAAAAAGCGGGCCTGTGGCCCGCTTCGTTTTATGCAGAGTTAACCCAATCCTCACACCGGTGGATGGAAATGGCTGGCCTCGCGGGTGGCCATCTCCTCGTAGGTGGCCCACTTCTGCCACGCCACTTGTTGTGCCACCTGCATCAGCCGCTCGGCCTCCTGTGGATGGCTCTGGGCCAGCACCCGATAACGGGTCTCCTCCTGCCGGTATTCGGCAAGCGGGATGGAGGGGCGCAGGCTGTCGAGGCTGAAGGGGTTCTGCCCCGCACAGCGCAGTACCGGGTTGTAGCGCATCAGCGGCCAGTGACCGGAGGTCACGGCGCGTTTTTGCTGGGTCAGGCCAAACTCCATGTCGATGCCGTGGGCGATGCAGTGGCTGTAGGCGATGATAAGCGACGGGCCCGGATAGGCTTCGGCCTCACGCAAGGCCTGCAGCGCCTGCTGCGGGTTGGCCCCAAAGGCGATGCGGGCAACATAGACGTTGCCGTAGGAGATGGCCTGCAAGGCCACGTCCTTCTTGGCCAAGGTCTTGCCCCCCGCCGCGAACTTGGCGACGGCACCGAGCGGGGTCGATTTCGACATCTGGCCGCCGGTGTTGGAGTAGACCTCGGTATCCATCACCAGCACGTTCACATCGCGTCCAGAGGCGAGCACATGATCGAGCCCCGCCGAGCCGATGTCATAGGCCCAGCCATCGCCACCGATGATCCAGACCGAGCGGCGCACCAGCTGATCGATAAGCGACAGCAGCTCGCGGGCTTTGCCGGATTTCACCTCTTCCAACCGTTCCCGCACTTGCGCGACCCGGGTGCGCTGGGCACGGATCTCCGACTCCAGCCGCTGCGGTGCGCTGACAAGTGTCTCCACCAGCTCGACCCCGATCTCCCCCTTCATCGCCTGCAAGGCTGCCATCGCCTGACCGTGATGCTGGTCGGCGGTGAGACGAAAACCAAAGCCAAACTCGGCGTTGTCCTCAAACAGCGAGTTGGACCAGGCCGGCCCCTTCCCTTCGCCGTTCTTGGCCCAGGGGGTGGTCGGCAGGTTGCCGCCATAGATGGAGGAGCAACCGGTGGCGTTGGCCACCAGCATGCGGTCACCAAACAGCTGGGTCAGCAACTTGAGGTAGGGGGTCTCGCCACAGCCGGCGCAGGCGCCGGAGAACTCGAACAGCGGTTCGAGGAACTGGGTGCCGCGCACGGTGGAGAAATCCACCCGCTCGCGGGCAGGCCAGGGCAGGCTTTCGAACCAGCGCAGCGCCTGTTTCTGGCCAGTCAGATGGGGCGCCTTGTCCATCATGGCGATGGCACGCTCGCCTTCATGGCTCTCATCCGCTCCGGCCCGCACCGGACAGGCCTGCACACACTGACCGCAGCCGGTACAATCCTCCGGATAGAGCTGCAAGGTGTAGCGACTGTCGGGGAAGCCCTTGGCGGTGACGGGTACCGACTGCGCCGCCTCGGGGGCGCTCGCCAGCCAGTCCTGATGGTAGAACTTGGCCCGCAGCGCCGCGTGGGGGCAGACAAAGACGCAGTTGCCGCACTGGATGCAGATATCCGAGTGCCAAATCGGGATCTCGCGGGCGATATCCCGCTTCTCGAAGCGGCTGGTGGCGGTGGGGTAAGTGCCGTCCACCGGCAGCATGGAGACCGGGATGCGATCGCCACGCCCCGCCAGCATCTCGCCGGTGACGCGCTGGACAAACTCGCTGCCCCCCGGTGCCAGCGGCAGCGGATAATCGCTGATCTGCTCCTCACCGGCTGGGATGGCCACCCGGTGCAGATGGGCCAGGGTGTCATCCACCGCCGCGAAGTTGCGCGCCACCACCTCGGGCCCCTTGCGGGCATAGCTCTTCTCGATGCTCTCCTTGATAAGGGCGATCGCCTCGTCCCGCGGCAAGATGCCGGCCAGCGCGAAGAAGCAGGTCTGCATGATGGTGTTGATGCGATTGCCCATGCCGTTGCGCTCGGCGACCCGATCGCCGTCGATGCAATAGAGTTGGATATTGAGGGCACGGATGCGGGCGCGCAGCCGCTCGGGCAGCTCGGCCCAGACCCGGTCGGGCTCATGGGGGGCATTGAGCAGCAGGGTCGCCCCCTCGGCGGCGAACTCCAGCAGATCCACCGATTCGACAAAGCCCCACTGGTGGCAGCCGATAAAGCTCGCCTGCTCGATAAGCCAGGGGGCGTCGATGGGCTCGGGGCCAAAGCGCAGGTGGGAGACGGTGCGCGAGCCCGACTTCTTGGAGTCGTAGACGAAGTAGCCCTGGGCGTGGAACCCCTCCAGCTCGCCGATGATCTTGATGCTGTTCTTGTTGGCGCCCACGGTGCCGTCGGCACCAAGGCCGAAGAAGAGTGCCCGCACCCAGCTGGCGGGCTCAAGATCACCGATGGGGTGCCATGCCAGACTGAGGCCCGACACATCATCGACAATCCCCACGGTAAAGCGGGGGCGCGGCGCATCGGATGCCAGCTCCTCGAACACCGCCGCGCACATGGCGGGGGTGAACTCTTTGGAGGAGAGGCCGTAACGGCCGCCACTGAGCCAGGGCAGGCGCTTGATAAGGCCGCGCTGCAAGCCGTCGATGAGGGCGCTCTGCACATCCAGCAACAGCGGCTCGCCGCCGGCGCCCGGCTCCTTGGTGCGATCCAGCACCGCCATGCGGCGCACGCTCTCGGGCAGCGCATCGAGCAGCGCCTGTACCGGGAAGGGGCGATAGAGGCGAATGACCAGCACCCCGGTCTTGCGATCCTGCCGGTTGAGCCAATCCACAGTCGTGCGAGCGGTGGCCGCCCCCGAGCCCATCAGCACGATGACGTCGGTGGCATCCGGGGCGCCGTGGTACTCCACCAGCCGATAGTGACGGCCGGTCAGCTCGCCGAGGCTCTCCATGCACTGCTGCACCCGCGCCGGCACCGCCTCGTAGAAGGGGTTGACGCTCTCGCGGGACTGGAAATAGGTGTCGGGGTTCTGGGCGGTGCCGCGCATCACCGGATGATCCGGGTTGAGGGCCCGCGCGCGGTGGGCGCGCACCCAGTCGTTGTCGATCAGCGCCCGAATTTCATCTTTGTGCAGCGCAGTGATCTTGTTCACCTCGTGCGAGGTGCGAAAGCCATCGAAGAAGTGGATGAAGGGCACCCGGCACTGCAGGGTGACGCTGTGGGCGACCAGGGCCAGGTCCTGCGCCTCCTGCACCGAGCCGGAGGCGAGCATGGCAAAGCCGGTGCTGCGCGCCGCCATCACGTCCTGATGGTCGCCAAAAATCGACAGCCCCTGCGCCGCCAAGGATCGGGCAGCCACATGGAACACCGCCGAGGTCAATTCGCCGGCGATCTTGTACATGTTGGGCAGCATCAGCATCAGCCCCTGACTGGCAGTGAAGGTGGTGGCCAGCGCCCCCGCCTGCAGGGCGCCGTGTACCGTACCGGCCGCTCCCCCTTCGCTCTGCATCTCCACCACCGTGGGGATGTTGCCCCACAGGTTGGTCTGCCCCTCCGCCGCCCAGGCGTCGGCCAGTTCGGCCATGGTCGAGCTCGGGGTGATGGGGTAGATGGCACACACTTCGCTCAGCTGATACGCCACCCGGGCCGCGGCTTCGTTGCCGTCGACCATGATCAATTCATGTTTCATTGGGACTCCTCCGGTTGGCGCAACTCGATGGCGTGGCAGGGACACTGGTCATGACAGGCACCGCAGCCGGTGCAGAGTTCGGCATCCACCTGATACCCCAGACCCGGCCCCAGCTTGGCGATGGCCTGCTCGGGGCAGCTGCCATAACAGCCGTCACACTCGAAGCAGTTGCCGCAGGAGTAGCAGCGCGCCGCCTCGTAGCGGGCCGCCGTCTCGTCCAGTCCGCCGATGATCTCGCCAAAGTCGTCCCGCGCCGAGGGCGGTTTGACCGGCTGGCTGCTGGCGGGGGCATGGGTCTGGAACCAGAGCTGCAACTGCTCGGGCCCCACCAGCGGGTAGGAGAGCGGCTTGTGATAGAGGCGACCGCGCAGCCAGGCATCCATGTGGCGCGCCGCCTTCTTGCCATGGCCGGTGGCGATGGTGACGGTACGCTCGGAGGGCACCATGTCACCGCCGGCAAACAGACCCGGCACGTCCGTCATCAGGTTCTCGCCGACCTGCACCACCCCCTCCTTGTTGACCCGCACGCCGGGGATGCTCTCCAGCACGCTCAAGTCCACTTCCTGACCCAGCGCCAGAATGAGGGAGTCCGCTTCGAGGGTTTCAAACTGGCCGGTGGGCACCGGCTTGCCCTCGGCATCCAGCGCCATCACCTCCACTTCAATACTGGTGCTGTCGAGCTGGCGGATGGTGCGCAGCCAGTTGATCTTGATCCCCTCCTCCTCGGCCTCATCGGCTTCGAAGGCGTGGGCCGGCATATGATCCCGGTCGCGGCGGTAGATGATCATCGCCTCCTCGACCCCGAGGCGGCGGGCGGTGCGGGCCGCGTCCATGGCGGTGTTGCCGCCACCGTAGATGGCTACTCGTCGTCCCAGCTTGGGCGGCGGCAAGCCTTTCTCCTCCGCCAGGCTCGCCTGCTCGAGGAAGCTCACCGCATCGAGGATCTTGCCCGCTTCCCGGGCCGGAATGTCGACCCGCTTGGCCAGATGGGCGCCGATGGCCATGAAGACGGCGTCAAAGCCCCCCTCATCACGCTCGCGCAACACATCCTCCACCTTGTGGTTGAGAGTCAGCGTCACCCCGGCAGCGACGATGCGGGCCACCTCCCTGTCTAGCATCTCGCGGGGCAGGCGGTAGGCGGGAATGCCGAAGCGCAGCATGCCGCCGGCGAGCGGGCCCGCCTCGCGGATCTCCACCTGATGGCCGAGCCGATTGAGGTGCCAGGCGCAGGAGAGACCGGAGGGGCCGGCACCGATCACCAGCACCTTCTTGCCGCTGGCGGGTGCGGGGGGCGCAGGCTGCCAGCCACGGGCCAGCGCCTCGTCACCGAGGAAGCGCTCGATGGCGTGAATGGAGACGGCATCATCCACCTGAGCGCGGTTGCAGGCCGTTTCGCAGGGGTGATAACAGACCCGCCCGTGGACTGCAGGCAGGGGATTTTCTTCGATCAGTCGTTGCCAGGCCGCCTCAAAGCGGCCCGCTTCGGCCAGGGCAAGCCAGGCCTGGATGTTCTCGCCAGCCGGGCAGGCATGGTTACAAGGTGGCAGGGCCGGCCGCCAAACGGGTAGCCGAGTACGGACCGGGCCTGTTCCCGTTTTCTGGGAGAGATCCGGCTGTGGGGTCATATCCAGTTGTTTGCTCATACATTGCTTTCTTCTTTTTGTGTGACAGGCCCCATCCGAATGCGCTTGATACCGTTTTGCCTGGGCAGACGGTGGCCGGAGGGGGAAGAAGCGAAAGCGTTAGAAACTGGAAGCTGACTCGATAATGGACTGATTTGTGTACCGAATGACGGATCAGGATCAAAAAATGTTGCACTTTATGAGGTATGGAGTGCACAACGTGACCCGTGTAACATCTTGCCCGTCTGCAGGAGTCACCGCTCGGGCTCGCGCCCCGCAAGCAGCGCCAAGCCGTTCTCCGGCCCCGTGAGCTGGCCGCATCAGGCCCCCCTCCTGCAACGATTGCTGCACGGAACAGCTCCCGTTATCTTGTCTCCTGCACTGGAACCACCACAGCACAAGGACCCGGCCATGCCCAAGCTCGCCAGCATTCATCTCTATCCCATCAAGTCCACGGCAGGCATGCCACTGACCCGCGCCCTGGTCACCGAAGAGGGGCTGCAGGGGGATCGCCGCTACATGGTGGTCAAGCCGGACGGCAGCTTCATCACCGCCCGCACCCATCCCCAGTTGCAGCAGGTAGTGGCCACCCCCATCGAGGGTGGTCTGCAGCTACGCTATCCGGGCCTTGACCCCCTCATCCTGCAAGAGCGGGAGTTTTCCCGCACCCCTCGGGCCACCGGGGTCTGGAGCGACAGCTTCAGCGCCCTGCAGACCCAGCCCCAGGCCGATCAGTGGCTGAGCCAGGTGGCGGGGGAGCCGGTTCAGCTGCTCTGGCTCGGTGAAGAGTCCGCCCGCTTTCGGGAGAAGACCGGCACCCGGGTCAGCTTTGCCGACGGCTATCCGCTGCTGCTGATAAGCCAGGCTTCTTTGGAGGATCTCAACCTGAGATCCGACGCGCTGCACCAGATGAGCCAGTTTCGCACCAACCTGGTGGCGAGCGGCACCCTCCCCTTCGAGGAGGACAGCTGGAAACGGATCCGCATCGGCGAGGTGGAGTTTCGGGTCGCCAAGCCCTGCAGCCGCTGCATCATGACCACGGTGGAGCCGGGCACGGATCGCTTCAATGCCCTCAAGGAGCCGCTGGCCACCCTCACCCGCTACCGGCGCGGCGAGGATGGCGAGGTCTACTTCGGCCAGAACCTGGTGGCCCTCAACGAGGGTTGGATTGAGGCGGGCAGCGAGATAGAGGTGCTGGAGCGCGCCCGCGCCCCCGTCTACCCCAACGCGGCCCCGAAAAAACGGGAGCTGGTGTGCGTGGCCCGCGAGCCGCTGGCGCGGGATCTGGAGACCTTCTGGTTCGAGGCGGCCGATGGCGAGCCCCTGCCCGACTATCTGCCGGGCCAGCATCTGCCCATCAGCCTGGACATTGGCCTGGGTCTGCGGCGCGAGCGTCTGCAGCGCCGCTATACCCTGAGCTCCACGCCGGAGCGGCCCGAGCGTTACAGCATCAGCGTCAAGAAAGTGGGGGGCGGTCGCATCTCCCACTGGCTGCACCAGCAGCTGCAACCCGGCGACCGATTGCTGGCCGCAGCGCCGGCCGGCGAGTTTCACCTAGGCACCGGGCGCACCCTGCTGCTGCTCTCGGCAGGCTCGGGGGTCACACCCATGCTCTCCATTGCCCGCACTCTGGCCTTGCGTGGGGAGCTTGGCGATGTGCACTTTATGCACCTGTGTCGCAGCGAGGCGGATATTCCCGCCGCCGCCGAACTGCACGCCCTGGCGCAGCAGGGGATGACCCTCACCCTGATCCTGAGCCAGCCCGAGGCGCACTGGCAGGGGCTCAAGGGACGGCTCGGCGATGAGCACCTCAAACAGGTCAAGCAGCTCGCCGAACGGGAGGTGTTTATCTGCGGCCCTCACGGCTTTATGGCCGATGCGGCCGCCAGACTGGCCGCCCTTGGCGTGCCCGCCGAGCGGATCCGCCAGGAGAGCTTTGGCGGCGCCATCCTCTCGGTGGCGCGCCCCCACCAGGCGGTGCAACTGCGCATCGGCAAGCAGAGTTTTGCCGGCAACAATCAGGGCACCGTGCTGGATCAGGCCCACAAGCAAGGGGTGGATCTGCCCTGGAGCTGCCGCGCCGGCATCTGCGGCAGCTGCAAGCAGACCCTGCTCGCAGGTGAGGTGGATCATCCCGACGCCCCAGCCATCACCGCCGCCGAACGGGCCGAGGGCAAGATCCTCACCTGCTGCGCCGTGCCGCTCACCGACCTTGTCATCAAATAAGGTGATCGAGCAGCGATAACCCCACCGGCCGGGTGCCCGCTCCTGGCCGTTTTCTCCCTGTTTCGGTACGCTCTCCCTCGCCCCCACCTTTTCTCCAAACCACCGCAACCTTGCCGGGCCCCGCTCCTATACTCACAGCAACAACAACAAAACCCCTCCGACGTAGCGGCCTTTGCCGTCTGACCAAGGGGGTTATCCGGTGAGAATAAGGACGCTCAAACCATGGAACAGAACAGACCCGCCTTTCAGCTCAACCTGCTGCTCTCCGTCGTCACCCTGATCCTGCTGTCGCTGGTATTTTTTGCCTACAGCTGGTCAGGAACGCAACTCGAGCAGAGCTATCAGCAACGCTATCAATCCTATCTGCTGGCCGATGAACTGCGGCAATCCTCCGACGACCTGACCCGCCTCGGCCGCACCTACGTGATCACCAAGGATCCGGCCTACGAACAGCAGTACATGCGGATCCTGGCCATTCGCAACGGGGAGCAAAACCGGCCGCAGGGCTACAACCGCATCTACTGGGACTTCGTCGCCGCCAACGGCCAGAACCCGCGGCCCGACAGCCAGGTGCGCCGTGGCCTCATCGACCTGATGAAGGACACCGGCTTTACCGAAGAGGAGCTGGCCAAGCTCAACGAGGCCAAGAACAACTCGGATGCCCTGGTCAACACCGAGGTGGCCGCCTTCAAGCTGGTGCAGCAGACAGACGGCGATCTGGTCGCCAACCAGCAAAAGGCCATCGCCATGATGCATGACAAAGCCTATCACCAGAACAAGGGGCGCATCATGTCCCCCATCGACGACTTCTACGTCCTGATGGAACACCGCACCCAGCAGGCGGTGGACGACGCCGCCAGCCAGTCCGCCATGCTGCGCTACCTGTTCATCGCGCTGGGTCTGGTGTTGATGTTTTTCCTCTGGCGCACCTACAAGGCGCTGCTCGACCTGGTCGGCACCTCGGTCGACCAGCTCAGAAGCGATCTCAATCACCTGGCCGAGGGGGACTTCTCCCAGCCGATCAAGGTGCCAGCCGGTGCCAAGGAGAGCCTGATCGGCCTGCTCGCCACCATGCAGGGCACCCTCAAGGGGATCATCGCCCAGGTCTCCCACTCCAGCGAGGAGCTCTCCGGCTCGGCCGACAGCATCGCCCAGATAGCGGAGCAGACCGCCCAGTTCGCCACCTCCCAGCAGACCAGCACCCAGACCATGGCGGCCGCCATCGAGGAGCTGGTGGTGAGCATCAGCCATCTCTCTGACAACGCCACCCACGCCGACGAGCTGAGCAAGGTCTCCGCCAACACCCTGGCCGAAGGCTCCGGGGTCATCAAGCAGACCCTCGACAGCATCCAGAGCATCTCGGATACCGTCTCCAACGCCGCCAGCAGCATCGCGGATCTCAACAGCCATACCCAGCAGATCTCTGAGATCATCGAGGTGATCCGCGGCATCGCCGATCAGACCAACCTGCTGGCGCTCAACGCCGCCATCGAGGCGGCCCGGGCTGGCGAGCAGGGACGCGGCTTCGCGGTGGTGGCCGACGAGGTGCGCAACCTCGCCAGCCGCTCGGCCGCCTCCACCCAGCAGATCACCGGCATGATCGGCAAGATCCAGAGCGGGGCGGATGCCTCCATCCGCAGCATGGAGAACACGGTCAACAACGTCTCCCGCGGGGTGAGCCTGGCCAGCCAGACCGGCGAGGCCATCGCCAGCATCCAGAACCACGCATCCAACCTGACCGGCCTGATGGGGGAGATCAGCCACACCCTGCGCGAGCAGTCCACCGCCGCCAACGAGGTGGTCTCCACCGTCGGCAACATCACCTCCCTCTCCGAGCAGTCGGGTGACGCAGCCCGCCATGTCTCGCAGGAGGCCGCCAAGCTCAAGCAGCTGTCACGGCTGCTGCGCCAGGAGATGGCCCACTTCAAGCTGTAGCTGCGCGCACAAAGCAAAACGGCTGCCCGAGGGCAGCCGTTTTCATTGGTACGGAACGCTTAACCGCGCAGGGCGGCGATGCGCTGCTCGATGGGCGGGTGGCTCATGAACAGCTCGCTCATGGAGCGCTTGCCGTTGATGCCGAACGCCATCATGGAGCCTTCCAACTGCGGCTCGGCACCGCGGGAGAGGCGCTGGAGCGCGGCAATCATCTTGTCGCGACCGGCCAGCTTGGCTGCACCGGCGTCGGCGCGGAATTCACGCTGACGGCTGAACCACATGACGATGATGGAGGCCAGCACGCCGAACAGCATCTCCAGCACGAACACGGTGATCATGTAGGCAAAACCACCGGTGCTGCTGCTCTCTTCGTCGTTGTTGGAGCTGAAGAAGTTGCTGATGACGCCGGCCACGATGCGGGCGAAGAACATCACGAAGGTGTTCACCACCCCCTGGATCAGGGTCAGGGTCACCATGTCGCCGTTGGCCACGTGGCTCACCTCGTGGGCCAGCACGGCTTCCGCCTCGTCACGGCTCATGCTGTAGAGCAGACCGGACGACACGGCGACCAGCGAGTCGTCACGGCGGGCGCCGGTGGCGAAGGCGTTCATCTCGGGGGAGTCGTAGATCCCCACTTCCGGCATCTTGATGCCCGCTTCACGGGCCTGACGGGCCACGGTACTGACCAGCCAGTGCTCGGTCTCGTTGCGGGGTTGCTCGATGACCTGGACGCCATAGCTGCGCTTGGCCATCCACTTGGACATCAGCAAGGAGATAAAGGAACCCCCAAAACCGAACACGGCGCAGAACACCAACAGCCCGGAAATGCTGGACTTGTTGATCCCCAGAACCGAGAACAGGATATTGAGTACCACCCCCAGCACCAGCATGACGGCCAGGTTGGTCACCAGGAATAGCATAATTCGCTTCATATTGACTCCTTGTGAGATATGGACGCGTGGCCCGTCACCAGTTCGCTGCCGGTCGGGCCACACCTGTCACGCATAATAGACAGTTTCTATGAATGTTCGCTGAATGTCAGATTCAGAGCAGGGGCGAAATGTCGAGTCGCCCGCGCAGATCAGCCTCGAGCGGATTGTTTACAAAGGGTATTTCACCCAAAAATGGGGCCGGCAGCAAGCCCCGCAGGGTGTCCAGGTTTTCCTGATAGTGGCTCATGGAGCCGTGCAGCCGGTTGATGACCCAACCCGCCACCGGCAGGTTGTTGTTGCGAATGGCGGCGAAGGTGAGCAGGGCATGGTTGAGACAGCCTAGTTTGGCCCCCACTACCATGATGACCGGCATGTTCTCCTGCTTGACCCAGTCCGACAGCAGATGTTTGCGATCGAGTGGCAGGAACCAGCCCCCCGCCCCCTCCACCACCACCAGCTCGGCCCCCGCCTGTTCAATCTGGCGCAGCCCGTCCGACAACCCCTTCAGGGTAATGGCATCGCGCGCTTCGCTGGCGGCGATATGGGGCGCGATGGGCGGCTCGTAGGCGTAGGGATTGACCAGATCGTAGGGCAGCGACAGGCTCGCCGCCTCCTGCAGCAGCACGGCATCAAGATTGCGCAGCCCGTCCGGGGTGCGGGCACAGCCGGCGGAGATGGGCTTGTAGCCGGCGCAGCGCAGACCGTGCGCGGCGAACTCCAGCAACAGGGTGCGGGCGACCAGCGTCTTGCCCACATCGGTATCGGTGCCGGTGACAAAGAAGGATTTAACCATGATGACTCCTCAATACGGGGCCGCTGCCCGGGCTCGCGATGGCGGGCAGCGGCTTCTCAATTCTCTCGGCCCATGAGACCGGTTAGCGGCGGATCAGCTGGCCGAGGCACACCTGATAGCTGGCGGCCAGCAGGCCGTCCGGTTGGCGATGGGCTTCATAGGCCTGGCTCAGGCGCTGCAGACGCTGGCGACTGCTCAGTCCGGTATGACGCTCGTCATTGACCTGGCTGGCGCCGATCCCCTTGAGATCACGCAGCAAGCCGTTGAGCTCGGGGTAGCCGAGCGACCAGGTCAGGCTCTCCAGCGCCGGGGCGGCAAAACCGCCAGCGGCGATGGCATGCTGCAATTGTGGCAGGCTGAGGAAGCGATTGACATGATCACACTCGTCAACCGTGCGCCAGGCCTCACGCAATTGCCAGAGCGACTCGGCCAGCAGGGTGGAGAACAGCAGCCGGCCGCCGGGTTTGAGCACCCGGTGCAGCTCGGCAAAGGCCTGGGCCGGTCGCTCGCACCACTGCAGGGCCAGGCTGGAGAAGACCCAGTCAAACGTCTCGTCGGCAAAGGGAAGCTGCTCGGCATCGCCGCACAGCAGGCGGGCGCCGCTGCCGCGAAGGGCCGCTTGCGCCAGCATGCCGGGAGCCAGATCCAGCCCGGTCAGCTCGCTGCAGCGCCCGGCCAACGCCGGCAGGAAGAAGCCGGTGCCACAGCCCAGATCCAGCCCGCTCACTGTCAGATCTGTGCCAACTTGCCTGTCCGGCATCCGCTCAAGCAGCGCCTGCCCCACCTCCTGCTGGAAGCGGGCGTGGGCGTCGTAGTGACGGGCGGCGGCGCCGAAACGGCGGGCAAGCTGAGCCTTGTCGACCGCCTGAAAACGCTCATGGAGCATGGGTGCCCCCTCTCTCGTCGTCCGCCGGGCAGGGACCGAGGGCATCGAGCAGCCGATCCACATCCTGTTCACGGTGGGCCGCGCTCAAGGTGATGCGCAGCCGCGCCGTGCCGACCGGCACCGTGGGCGGGCGGATGGCGCCAGCCCAGACGCCGCATTCGCGCAGCCGCTCGGCCAGTTGCAGGGCAGCGATGCTTTCCCCCACCAGCAGCGGCTGGATGGGGGTAGCGCTGGCACCGAGTTGCCAACCCAGCGCCTGCGCCCCTTGCCGAAAACGGATGATCAGCTGGCCAAGCTGGGCGCGGGCCTCGTCGGCGGCGCGCACCAGCGCGATGCTCTGGCGCACGGCGCAGGCCTGGGCAGCCGGCATATGGGTGCTGTAGACATAGTGGCGGGCGAAGTTGACCAGATACGCCACCAGCTCGCGACTGCCGCCCACAAACGCGCCAGCCACCCCGAGCGCCTTGCCAAAGGTGCCCATCTGGATGTGCACGCTGGCAGGAGCAACCCCCTGCGCCGCCAGGGTGCCGCGCCCTTGTGGCCCCAGCACGCCGAGGCCGTGGGCATCGTCGATCATCAGCCAGTTGCCGCTCTGGGCGGCCAGGGCTGCGAGCTCGCGCCAGGGGCCCTGATCACCGTCCATGCTGAATACCCCCTCCGAGACGATCAAGCCTCGGTTTGGCTCAAGCTGCCGCTCAAGAGCCGCCATGTCGTTGTGACCGAAGCGCTTCATCTTGCAGGGCAGCTGGCTGCCCATCTCCTGCAGGGAGGCGTGATTGAGCTTGTCCTGCCACAGCAGGTGCTCCTTTCCGAGCAGGGCCTTGAGCACCGCCTGATTGGCGGAAAAGCCGCAGTTGAACAGCAGCACGGCCTCCAGCCCCAACCAGTCAGCAAGGGCCTCTTCCAGCTGTTGGTGGGCCCGGCTGTAACCGGTTACCAGCGGCGAGGCGCCGGCACCCGCACCATAGTGGTCGACTCCCTCCTGGAAGGCGGTCTTGATGGCGGGGTGATCGGCAAGCCCCAGATAGTCGTTGGCGGAAAAGTTGAGGTAATCGCGCCCGGCCACCCTGAGCCGTCCGCCACTCGCGCCGTCGGTCGCGATGCGGCTGCGCAGCAGGCCTGCCTGCTCGCGTTCGGAGAGCGCCGCGCTCAACCCAAAAGGGCCCGTGACTGCAGGGCCGTTCATGACCGCGCGGCCCCTGCACGGGGGCGGGTGGCGTCATAAAACATTTCGGCGGGCTCGCTCTGGCGACTCACCTCGGCCAGCAGCTCCTCTTCTTGTACTTGATCCGGCTTCTGGGCCCGCTGGGCGGGGCGAATGCCGAGCCGCTTGAACAGCTGCATGTCGCTGTTTTCGTCCGGGTTGGGGGTGGTCAGCAACTTGCAGCCATAAAAAATCGAATTTGCCCCCGCCATAAAGCACATGGCCTGCATCTGCTCGTTCATCTTCTCCCGCCCGGCGGAGAGGCGCACGTGGGAGGCCGGCATCATGATCCGTGCCACGGCGATGGTGCGGATGAATTCGAACGGATCGAGGTTCTCCTGGTTCTCCAGCGGCGTCCCCTTCACCTTGACCAGCATGTTGATGGGCACGCTCTCCGGGTGGCGCGGCAGATTGGCCAGCGCCATCAAGAGGCCCGCCCGATCTTTTGCCTGCTCGCCCATGCCGACGATGCCGCCGGAGCAGACCTTCATGCCGGCGCCGCGCACATGCTCCAGGGTATCGAGCCGGTCCTGATAGGTGCGGGTGGTGATGATGTCGCCGTAAAACTCCGGCGAGGTGTCGAGGTTGTGGTTGTAGTAGTCAAGGCCGGCTGCACCGAGGCGCGCCGCCTGATCGGCGGTGAGCATCCCGAGCGTCATGCAGGTCTCCATGCCGAGCCCGCGCACCTCTTCAATCATTCGCAGGATGTAGGGCATGTCCTTCTCTTTGGGGTTGCGCCAGGCGGCCCCCATGCAGAAGCGGGACGAGCCGTTGGCCTTGGCTTCGCGGGCCCGCTCCAGCACTTTCTCCACCTCCATCAGCCGCTCGGCCTCAAGGCCGGTGTGATAACGGGCACTCTGGGGGCAGTACTTGCAATCCTCCGGGCAGGCACCGGTCTTGATGGAGAGCAGGGTGCTCACCTGCACTTCGTTCGGATCGAAATGGGCGCGGTGGACGGTCTGGGCCCGGAACAGCAGGTCGTTGAATGGCAGGGCAAACAGGGCCTGAACCTCGGCGAGGGTCCAGTCGTGACGAAGGGCGTGAGCGCCCGCGGTGACAGCATTCATACATGGCTTCCAATTGTTATAAGTGGGATCCTGCGCCGCCAGCTTGCATGGGCAAACACAGAAGCCGCCACCCGGCCTGCACCCGAGCCGGGTTGCACGCAGCCAAGTGGCTGAAATTGTTGGCTAGTGTAGAGAGCGCGCGTAGACTGTCAACACCGACCAGATCAAACCAATTGACAACAGAACACAAAATGACCAACCAAGAATTCGACCTGCACCACGTCTGGCACCCCTATACCTCCCTTACCCATCCCCTGCCCTGCTATGAAGTGGCCAGTGCCAGGGGAGTGACCCTCACCCTCAGCGACGGCCGCGAGCTGGTGGATGGCATGAGCTCCTGGTGGGCTTGCGTGCACGGCTATCAGGTACCGGAGCTCGATGCGGCCGCCACCGCCCAGCTCGGCAAGATGTCCCACGTGATGTTTGGCGGCCTCACCCACGCCCCCGCCGTCGATCTGTGCCGCAAGCTGGTGGAGATCACCCCGGCTGGGCTGGATCGGGTATTTCTGGCGGACTCCGGTTCGGTGGCGGTAGAGGTGGCACTCAAGATGGCGCAGCAGTACTGGCACGCCAAGGGGACGCCCAGGGCCAAGTTTGTCGCCCTGCGCGGCGGCTATCACGGTGACACCTTCGGCGCCATGAGCGTCTGCGATCCGGATGGCGGCATGCACGAGCTCTACAAGGGCTTCCTGCCCGAGCACCATTTTGTCGAAGCGCCCAGCTGCCGCTTCCACGCCGAGTGGGACGAGCAGTGCGTGGTGGAGCTCGCCACCCAGGTAGCCGATCATCACGAGGAAATCGCCGCCATCGTGCTCGAACCTATCGTGCAGGGCGCCGGCGGCATGCGCTTCTACCATCCCCGCTACCTGCAGTGGGTACGCGCCCTGTGCGACGAGTTCGGCCTGCTGCTGATTGCCGACGAGATCGCCACCGGCTTTGGCCGCACCGGCCAGCTGTTTGCCTGTGACTGGGCCGGCATCAGCCCCGACATCATGTGTCTGGGCAAGGCGCTCACCGGTGGCTATCTGACGCTGTCGGCCACGCTCACGACCGAGCATGTGGCTCGCACCATCTGTGACGGCAAGGCGGGCGTCTTCATGCACGGCCCCACCTTCATGGGCAACCCCTTGGCCTGCGCCGTGGCCAACGCCTCCATCGAATTGCTGCTCGCCTCGCCGTGGCAGGAGCGGGTCCGCGCCATCGAACACCAACTCAAAACCGAACTGGTGGCGCTGACCCTGCACCCGGCGGTGGCGGATGTGCGGGTGCTCGGCGCCATCGGGGTGGTGGAGATGAAGGAGCGGGTGGACGTGGCGCGCATCCAGCGCAAGTTCATCGAACTGGGAGCCTGGATCCGCCCGTTTGGCAAGCTGGTCTATCTGATGCCCCCCTTTGTCATCAGCCCGGCACAATTAACCGTGCTGACCAACGCCATCACCGCCGCCATCCACAGCGGCGAGTTCTGAGTCAGACGTGGCAGGCCCTGCCCGACCAGGCAGGGTCTTTTGACTCTTTTTCATCAGAATGTGAGCGAGACACCAGACCCGGGCGGCCAAGACGCGTAGACTGCGCGGGTTTTACCCAACAGATGTACCGTTCCCATGCGCCTCTCCATTGCTGCCAAAATCAACTTCTTCCTGCTGTTCATCTTCTCCATGGTGCTGGTGTTCTCCGCCGCCTATCAGGCGGTGCGCGAACGCGACCTGATCCTGACCCTCATCAAGGAGCAGAGCCGCGAGCAGACCGAGGCCTACTTCGACGGCCTCAACATGCTGATGCTGACCGGCAAGATGGATGCTCGCGACACCCTGCGCGGCAAGTTTCTCGAGCACGCCCACGTGGAGGATGCCCGCATCGTGCGCAGCGAGGCGGTGAGCAAGCAGTACGGGGTCGGCCACCAGAGCGAGCAGCCCAAAGACAGGTTCGATGAGCTGGCACTGGCCGGCAAGGGCAGCCTGGAGGTGGTACACGACGGCATGCACAGCAAGCTGGTGGTAACCCGCCCGCTGTTGGCCAAGAAGGATTTTCGCGGCACCGACTGCACCAGCTGCCACCTGGTGCCGGAGAATACCGTGCTGGGGGCGGTGCGCTTTGACTACTCCCTCGACACCCTGTTTACCCGGGTCGAGCAGAACATCCTCACCTCGGCGCTGAGCCTCACCGTCATCTTCGGCCTGGGGCTGCTGCTGACCCTCTGGGTCATTCGCACCTGGATCGTCCGCCCCCTCAACCAGCTGACCCGCTCCATGGAGGAGGCCACCGACCTGCACGACTTCGGCCACCGGCTGGAAGGAGATGAAGGGGACGAGATTGGCCGGGTGGCACTCGCCTACAACCAGATGCTCGACAGCGTGGAGCGTCAGCTCGGCAAACGGCCCGCCGCGCCGATGGAAGGGAGCGAGCAGAAGGCGACAGAGAGAAGAAAAGAGGGCTAGCCCAGGTAGTAGAACAGCAGACTGGCGATCAGGATCAGCAGCAAGATGGTCAGGTGCACCCGCCCCGTGTCCTCCTGCCGCCGGCAGCGTCGGCGCTCCGCCAGCAGCACCGCCAGGGTCAGCAGGCAGCAACCCCAGAGCCCGTGCAGCAGCCAGGGGGTAAGCAGGGGATCCCAGCTCTGGCGTACCCTGACCCCGCCATAGACCAGAAAACCGTAGGCCGTCTGCGGTCTGGCGAAGTGGTAGAGGGAGAGCAGGACGATGAAGCCGCCCCAGCAGAGCATCACCAGCCCCTGCAACACCCGTGTCAGCCGGTCCGGCCCCCGTCGCCGCTCTTTCACGTCCATCCCCCGTTCCATTGGCGCGCCAATCCGCCGATAGGCGCCGAAATCCCCCCCAGAGTCCGACATTTTTGCTTGTTTATCAAACCTGCGCGGGTAAGATTGACGGCTTAGTCTGCCATGATGGGCCAAGATTGCCCGGGCCAGACCCCAAGTGTTGCAAATAGCGCTGCAAGAACAAGCTGGAGACAATATTTCGATGACGCACGCATCCGTAGTAGATGTGCTGACCGGTAAGTATGCGGTCGGCACCACCCAGACAGTCAAAGGGTGGATCCGGACCCGCCGCGATTCCAAGGCGGGGATCTCATTTTTGGCCATTTCCGATGGCTCCTGTTTCCATCCGGTACAGGCAGTCGTCCCCAATACCTTGGCCAATTACGAGAATGAAGTGCTGCGTCTGACCACGGCTTGCTCGGTGGAAGTGACCGGCCTGGTGGTCGAGTCTCAGGGCTGCGGCCAGGCGTTCGAACTGCAGGCCACCGACGTCAAGGTGGTGGGCTGGGTCGAAGATCCGGACACCTACCCCATGTCTGCCAAGCGTCACAGCATCGAATACCTGCGCGAGCAGGGCCACCTGCGCGCTCGTACCAACGTGGTCGGCGCCGTGACCCGGGTACGCAACTGCCTCTCCCAGGCCATTCACCGCTTCTTCCACGAGCAGGGCTATCTGTGGATCGCCGCGCCGCTCATCACCGCCTCCGACACCGAAGGCGCCGGCGAGATGTTCCGCGTCTCCACCCTGGATATGGAAAACCTGCCGCGCACCCCGCAAGGCAAGGTGGACTATGACAAGGACTTCTTCGGCAAAGAGACCTTCCTGACCGTATCCGGCCAGCTCAACGTCGAAACCTACGCCTGCGCGCTGTCCAAGGTCTACACCTTCGGGCCGACCTTCCGCGCCGAAAACTCCAACACCAGCCGCCACTTGGCCGAGTTCTGGATGGTTGAGCCGGAAGTGGCCTTCGCCGATCTGGAAGACAACGCCGCCCTGGCCGAAGCCATGCTGAAGTATGTCTTCAACGCCGTGCTGAGTGAGCGCCGCGACGATCTGGAGTTCTTCGCCCAGCACGTGGACAAGGACGCCATCGGTCGTCTGGAGCGCTTCGTTGCCTCCGACTTCGCCCAGATTGACTACACAGATGCCATCGAAGTGCTGAAAAACTGCGGCAAGAAGTTCGAGTTCCCGGTCTCCTGGGGTATCGACCTCTCCTCCGAGCACGAGCGCTACCTGGCCGAAGAGCACTTCAAGTCCCCGGTGGTGGTGAAGAACTACCCGAAAGACATCAAGGCCTTCTACATGCGCCTCAACGACGACGGCAAGACCGTCGCCGCCATGGACGTACTGGCCCCGGGCATCGGCGAGATCATCGGCGGCTCCCAGCGTGAAGAGCGTCTGGACGTGCTGGATGCCCGTCTTGCCGAGATGGGCCTGAACAAGGAAGACTACTGGTGGTATCGCGACCTGCGCCGCTACGGTACCGTGCCGCACTCCGGTTTCGGTCTGGGCTTCGAGCGTCTGGTGGTTTACGTGACCGGCATGGGCAACGTGCGCGACGTGATCCCCTTCCCGCGCACCCCGCGCACCGCCGAGTTCTGATTACAGGACTTTCCCTTAAAAGCCGACCTCAGGGTCGGCTTTTTGTTGCCCGTCCGGCGGCCGGACGGCCTTGCCGGCACCACAATTAATCATTCTTGCCGCCCTCCGTCACGCCCCCTTGCTGACACACCCGCCCCGCGCCAGCCGTTGAGCCCCATACGCAGCCACTTATTGCCCGCAAAATAACAAAAACGTTAATACGTGGTTTTTATGACGTTAAATCAAAAAGCGATGAGTTATTGAAGTACCTCAAATTTTTGCCCTTTTTTGGCAGGCACAATAACCACTAACCCTTTAGGGCTAAATAAAAAACAGACAATCCCGGTCCATGAGCCCAACACAGCACAGACATGGATTAAATAACGCGAGGTAATGGAATGATCTTGATGGAATTTTTGGTGGTACTCGGCTGCTTGCTGCTGGGTACCCGGTTTGGGGGCATGGGGCTGGGTCTCATCAGCGGCATCGGTCTGTTCCTGCTGACCTTCGTGTTCGGTCTCACCCCGGGCGAACCGCCGGTGCAGGTGATGCTGACCATACTGGCGGTGATCGGCTGCGCCGCCACCCTGCAGACCGCCGGCGGTCTCAACCTGATGATGCAGGTGGCCGAGCGTCTGCTGCGCCGCCACCCCCAGTACATCACCCTGCTGGCGCCGCTCACCACCTGGACCCTCACCTTCCTGTGCGGTACCGGCCACGTGGTCTACACCATGTTCCCCATCATCGCCGACATCGCACTGCAGAAGAACATCCGCCCGGAACGGCCGATGGCGGTCGCTTCCGTCGCCTCCCAGATGGCGATCTGCGCCTCGCCGGTGTCGGTGGCCGTGGTCTCCATGGTCTCCATCCTGGCGGCCGGTCACGGCATCGGTCAGGCCTACAGCCTGCTCGACATCCTGATGGTAGCCATCCCCTCCTCGCTCACCGGGGTCATAGTCGCGGCCCTCTGGAGCCTGCGTCGCGGCAAGGATCTGGACAAGGACGAAGAGTTCCAGGCCAAGATCAAGGATCCGGAGCAGCGAGCCTTCGTCTACGGCGGTGGTGAGACCCTGCTCAACACCAAGTTCCCGAAAGAGGCCTACTGGTCGACCTGGATCTTCTTCGCAGCCATCGCCGCCGTGGTGGTGCTGGGGGCCGACGCCTCCCTGCGCCCGGTGTTCGAAATGGGTGGCAAGACCGGCCCGCTCTCCATGAACCTGGTGATCCAGATGATGATGCTGATCGCCGGCGCCATCATCCTGATGCGCTGCAAGGTCAAACCGGGTGACATCTCCAACGGCGCCGTGTTCAAGGCCGGCATGGTGGCGATCTTCTCGGTATTCGGGGTCGCCTGGATGAGCGAAACCTTCTTCCAGGCCCACATGCCGCTGCTGAAAGAAACCCTGGCCCATGTGGTGCAGGCCCAGCCCTGGACCTATGCCCTGGTGCTGTTCCTCATCTCCAAGCTGGTGAACAGCCAGGCCGCCGCCCTGACCGCCATCGCTCCCATGGGGCTGGCGCTGGGTGTGGAGCCCAAGCTACTGATCGCCTTCCTGCCGGCGAGCTACGGCTACTTCGTGCTGCCGACCTACCCGAGCGATCTGGCCTGTATCGGTTTCGACCGCTCCGGTACCACCCGCATCGGCAAGTTCATCATCAACCACAGCTTCATCATTCCGGGTCTGATCGGGGTCGCCACCTCCTGTACCCTGGGTTATCTGCTGACCAGCATACTGCTCTAAGCAACACACCGCTTAGCCAGTCCAGCAGGCCCCCCCGGGGGCCTGCTGTTTTGTGCCCTGCCCCATCCCGTTTTGCCAACCGCCCGCACTCTGGGTAGCATGACCCCTCTTTTCTTTGCGGAATCTCCCCCATGTCTCGCGTCATCGTGCTCTGGAGCGGCGGCAAGGATGCCATGCAGGCCCTCTGCCATGCCCGCGAAGCGGGTCATCAGGTAGTGGCACTGGCCACCTTTGCACCGCCCGAACCCCGCTTTCTGGCCCATCCCCTATCACAGGTGCGTCGGCAGGCGGCGGCCCTCGGGCTGCCCCATCTGCTGATCACCATCGAAGCGCCGTTCGATCTCGGTTATGAGCGGGCGCTGGCGGCATTGAAAGAGGAGTGGCGCCTGGATGGGGTGGTCACCGGCGATATCGACAGCGTGGGGGGCGCGCCGAACTGGATCCGCGAGCGCTGCCGCCCGCTCGATCTGGCCGTTCACACCCCGCTCTGGCAGCAAAGCCGCGAGGCGCTGCTGGCAGACCTGCTGACCCGCGGCATCGTCGCCCACCTCTCCTGCGTCGACACCCGGGTGCTGGCCCCCGAGTGGGTGGGGCGCACCCTCGATACCGCCACCCTGGCCGAGTTGCAGCAGCTGGCGGCAAGCCGGGGCTTCGATGCCTGCGGCGAGCAGGGGGAGTACCACACCATGGTGACCGACGGCCCGGGCTTTGCGGCGCCGCTGGTGCTCGGCCGCTGGCAGGTTGCCCGTCAGGAGCAGCTCGCCTACCTGCTGGAGGATGAGGGGTAGCAGGACAGCTCGTCTGCACCGGCATGTCAGATAAAAAAACGGGAGGCGATGGCCTCCCGTTTTGCTTTTCTTTGACGCTGACCTAGTTGGCCAGCTTGCCCAGCACCCGCTGCAGCAGGCGGATGCGTGGCTCGATGCTCTCCAGCAGCAGGAACTCCGCCTCCGAGTGGAAACCGCCCCCCATGGGGCCGAAGCCATCCAGCGACGGCACCCCGGCGGCGGCGGTGAAGTTGGCATCCGAGCCGCCACCAGCCTCCAGCCAGTTGAAGGTGATCCCCTCCTCCTTGGCTGCCGCAGCCACCAGCGCCATCAGCGCCTCGGTGTCGCCACTCGGGCGCATCGCCGGCTTGAAGCTCTGGCGATCCACCTCGACCCGGCAACCGGCGAGGAAGGGGTTGTTGGCCATGAAGGTGAGCCGCTCGTGCACGGCGGCCGCTTCGTCATTGCTCCAGAAGCGCAAGTCGACGATCGCCTCGGCAAAATCCGGCACCACGTTGACGCCGGTCCCCCCCTGCACCACCCCCACGTTCATGGTGGTGCCGGTATCGAGGTTGACCTGCTCGTTGATGGCGAGCACCCAATGGGCCAGCTCGGTGATAGCTGAGACCCCTTCGGTGAGGGCCGAGCCAGCGTGGGAGGCCTTGCCGTGGAAGGTAATGCGGTACTTGGCATTACCCTTGCGAGCGCTGATGAGATCGCCGTTGGGGCGCGCCGCCTCAGCCACCAGCACGCAGCCGCTCTGCTTGGCTTTTTCCACCAGCCACTCTTTGGACCAGGGGGAGCCAATCTCCTCGTCGCAGTTGCAGCAGACCAGCACCTTGAGCTTGGCCAGCACGGCGGGATCCATCCCTTTCAAGGCATACCAGATGGAGAGCAATCCGCTCTTCATGTCCGACACACCGGGACCAAAGGCCTGATTGCCTTCCACTTTCAGCGGCCGCTTGGCGGCTGTCCCCACGGGGAATACGGTGTCCATGTGGCCCACCAGCATCACATCGTAGTGGCTGGCGCCGGGGGCATTGGTTGCCTCGAGGCAGGGGCCGCACTCGGCGGCAAACTGGTGGCGGGTCACCTGCCAGCCGATGGCCTCATATTTCTCGGCCATGATATCGGCGACCCGAGCCACCCCGGCCGGGGTGCGGGTACCGCAATCGAGGTTGATGAGCGGGGCCAGATCCGCTAGGTAGGCGTCCAGGGAAAAAGCGTTGCGAGAGTCTGTCATTGTCATCTCCTGAGGCGGGAGGACACACCTCCCGCCCGACGGCCGAATGAAAGGGGCGGACGACCCGGGCCGTCCGCCGCCCGGTTACATAAACAGCAGATAGTTGAGGGGGAGCGCGGTCACCAGGGCGCCGGCCATGGGCACGCAGGTGCGCTTGACCACCACGAAGGGGGAGACCTTGGCGATGCCCGCACAGGCGATCAGCACCGCCGCGATGGGGGAGACGGTGCGGCCGATGCTGGAGGCGAGCTGCATCGGCAGCAGCATGGTCACCGCCGGTACGCCGAACTTGGCAGCCACCGCCGGCGCCAGGGTCGAGAAGCTCAAGAATGCCGCGTTGCCCGAGCCCATGATGACCGCCGCCACCATGATGAGACCCACCATCACCAGGGTCATCAGACCGCTGCCGATACCGGCATTGCTGGCAGAGTGCAGCAGGGTATCGATGGCGCCAATGGCCTTGAGGGACTCGGCAAACAGCTCGGCACAGACGATGAGCGCCACCACGGGGCCGAACACCTTGCCCATGCCGTCGAGGAAGCTGGAGAGCCCGGCGAAGGCGGTGCGCACCGAGCGGGTGCGCAGCAGCTCGCACAGCATGCCGATAAAGACCGACAGCAGCATGGCCACCTCCACGCTGACGCTGATGGTGGTCACCAGCAGTTTCGAGAAGGTCATCATCAACACGAAAGGAATGATGGGCAGCAGAGCATACCAGGTGGGCGCCGCCACCGCCTCGGTACCCTGCTCGTCCAGCTCGGCGTGCTCGCCGCGATGCAGGGCCGGATCCCAGCCATCCTGACGGTCACAGTGCCGCTGCCAGAAGAAATGCAGCACCATGGTCACCAGCAGCATGGGGGCCACCAGCCAGATCTGGTAGTCGACGAAATAGCTGGTGGGATCCATGCCGGATTGGCCGGCGGAGAAGATGGCGTTGGTCTGGGTCGGGCCGATTTCGAACGCCTGGGAGGTGGCGATGACGCCGCAGGCGGAAGCCGGGCTGATGCCGAGGTTGCGCATCACCGGGTACATGGTGACCATCAACAGCAGGCCAAGGCCGGTGGCGGAGGTGACGAACAGGGAGACGAAGACCGCCACCAGGTAGCAGATGGCCAGCATCAGGTAGCTGGACTGGATGCCCGCCACCGGTTTGACCGCCACCCGCACCAGCGCCTGGGAGGCACCGATATGGGACATGTAGGTGGCAAAGCCGGCCACCGCCATGATGGTGAGGCCGAGGCCCGCCGCACGGTAGGAGAAGATCCCCTTGAACACCTCGAACAGGTCGAACAGGGCGAAGCCGGTGCTCTTGTCGGCGGGCAGAATGGGGTGCAGTCCCAGCCAGTAGGCGACGGTGAAGATGGCCATGCCGGCCAGTGCCAGCACCGCCTGCGGGTTGTAATCCTTGACGATGCCGTAGACCACGGCCAGCAGTACGAGCAAGACGAAGACGAGTTCCAAATATTCACTCCTGATAAAGTTATCGAGGAGCGGAATCTAGTGGTCTGACCGCGCTTTCCCATTGATCCCCGTCAAGAAAGATGGCTTGACCGCACCCCAATGAAACAAAATGCTACACATATAACAAAAAACAGCAATTTAAACTAAAGGCAAACCTTTAGAATCCCTTTGCCACGCGTTCTGGCGAATAACCTCAGGCTTTTTTGCTTTGGATCAACGTCAGGGGCCAGTGAACTGGCCAAGATGCGCATCGACACACAGCGACCATTCGCGCCGGAGAGAGTTATGACAGACCGAGCCAACGCAGGCATGACGACCTGCGACTACAAGCTATGGGACATCCTCGTCGAGTCTGCAAAGGAACGCACCACCATTCGTTACTCCAAGCTGGCCAGGCAGGCCGGGCTGGAGAATTGCCAGGATGAGCTGCGCACGCTGCTGCAACGCATCCGCATGTACTGCACCGAGCACCAGTTGCCGATCCTCTCCGCCATCGTGGTGGACGATGTGGGCAAATATACCGGCCTCTCCTCCAGTCTGCCGGACGCCCCCTGGGAGCGTGCCAAGGTGTTTGACTACCAGTGGCCGGTTGCGCCCTGAGTCATCCACCCCTCACAATAACGCGCCCGCCGGCGCGTTTTGTACTTCTTTGGGCCCCCTTTTCCTGAACCGCAGGCAAAAAAAACCCGCCGAGACGGCGGGTACTAAGCAAGCAACGCTCTGGATGACCAGAGTAAAGAGTTCAGGCTGTCGAATCTTGCCACCTCCGGCACCACGCGAAAGAGGTAACAGGACAACATGGGTTTGCATAAATCGCTGATTTATCCAAGCTTCATGCTGACCATCGACGGGAAATGAGACTAAAGTGAAGGCCCTGCTTAAGGAAATGATTTATTAGTATTCCATTATGCACAGAATGAATTTACGAGGCGTCGACCTCAACCTGCTGGTGGTGCTCAAGGCACTGCTGGAGGAGCGCAACACCACCAAGGCCGCCGAACGGCTCGCCATGAGCCAGCCGGCCGTCAGCCGCGCACTGGCCCGCTTGCGTCTGCTCTATGACGATCCCCTGCTGATCCGCACTCCCCAGGGCATGGAACCCACCGCCCGGGCGGAGGCCTTGCTGCTGCCGCTGCGGGAGATCCTGCACGACATCGAGCAGACCTTCAGCCCCCCCGAGCAGCTCGACCCCGCCCAGTTCGAGGGAGTGCTGCGCATCGGGGCCCACACCTATGTGGAGTACGTGATGATGCCGAGCCTGCTGGCCCGGCTGCAGCAGCAGGCGCCCAACCTGCGCATCCACATGGTGCCGCTCAATGCGGACTACGAAAGCCAGCTCGATGAAGGGGTCATCAGCATGGTGATCAGCAAGCAAGACGAGGTGCCCGGCCGTTTTCGCCGCATCCCGCTGTTCGAGGACAAGCTGATCTGCGCCGCCCACCGCAGCCACCCGCTGCAGGGCCAGGTGCTGTGCATCGAATCCTTCGCCCAGGCCCAGCACCTGCTGGTCGCTCCCCGCGGCAGCGAAGGGGGCATCGTCGATGATCTGCTGGCCGCCCACGGCATGACCCGGCACACCCCCTTGATAGTGCAAAGCTTTCTGGCTGCCCCCTTCATCCTGCCGTGCGCGCCTCTGCTGCTCACCTCCCCTGCCCGGGTGCTGCGTCCGCTGATGCCGCTGCTGGATCTGGTGGAGTACGAGACCCGCTTCGCCCTGCCCACCTTCGAGGTGAGCCTCATTCGTCATCGTCGCGACGATAACAACGCCATGCTCAACTGGTTCGAATCCGAACTGCACCTCTGGTGTCGCACCCAGAGCGAACTCTGATGCCCGCCGGCGCGTCCAGCGCCGGGCACTTTTCCCCTCCCCCCAGGCCCGACCAGCGCCTCGCCCCACCTCCCCCATGCGCATCGGCGTTGCCTTGAGATCGCCACAATGCCAGAATCGGGCCTCTTCTTGATTTCCCGTTTCAGGACTCAAGTTTCAGCTTTCCGGGCCCATGCCCGCAGACAAGGACTCCCCATGGCCACCACCCTCTATGGCATCAAGAACTGCGACACCATCAAGAAAGCCCGCAAGTGGCTGGAGCAGGCCGGCATCGACTACCGCTTTCACGACCACCGTGCCGACGGCCTGAATCCGGCCGATCTCGACCGCTGGCTGAGCCAGCTCGGCTGGGAGGCGCTGCTCAACAGCCGCGGCACCACCTTTCGCGCCCTGCCGGACGAGGTCAAACAGGGGCTCGACACCGCCAAGGCGCGTGCCCTGTTGCTGGAGCATCCGGCCATGATCAAGCGCCCGCTGCTGGATCGAGACGGCGAGCTGACCCTGGGCTTCAAGGCCGATCACTACCAATCCCTCTTCTCTCGTTAAGCTTTTTTGCTAAGGAACGCTGATGTCGGATGTCATCGCACTGGCCAAGGATCTGATCCGCCGCCCCTCCGTTACCCCGCTGGATGAAGGGTGCCAGACCCTGATGGCGGAGCGCCTCGCCAAGCTCGGCTTCGTCATCGAGCCCATGGTGTTCGAAGACACCACCAACCTCTGGGCCCGCCGTGGTAGCGAGGGGCCGCTGTTCTGCTTCGCCGGCCACACCGACGTGGTGCCCGCCGGCCCGCTGGAAAAATGGCACACCCCGCCGTTCGAGCCGACCATCCAGGATGGCGTGCTGTACGGCCGCGGCGCCGCCGACATGAAGGGCTCGCTGGCCGCCATGGTGGTGGCGGTCGAACGCTTTGTGGCCGAGCATCCGGATCACACCGGGTCGATTGCCTTTCTTATCACCTCCGATGAAGAGGGGCCCTTCATCAACGGCACCACCCGGGTGATCGATACCCTGGAAGCGCGCCACGAGAAGATCACCTGGTGCATCGTCGGCGAGCCCTCCTCCACTGCCGTGGTGGGGGACGTGGTGAAGAACGGCCGGCGCGGCTCCATCACCGGCGATCTGCTGGTGCGCGGGGTGCAGGGCCACGTCGCCTACCCCCATCTGGCGGACAATCCCATTCACAAAACCGCGCCGGCACTGGCCGAGCTCGCCGCCACCGTGTGGGATGAGGGCAACGCCTACTTCCCGCCCACCAGCTTCCAGATAGCCAACATCTCGGCCGGCACCGGCGCCTCCAACGTCATTCCCGGCGAATTGCACGTCCAGTTCAACTTCCGCTTCAGCACCCAGCTGACCGACCTGGATATCCGTGAGCGGGTCGAAGCCCTGCTGGACAGGCACGGTCTCGATTACCAGATCGACTGGACCCTCTCCGGCCAGCCCTTCCTCACCGACACCGGCAAGCTGCTGGCGGCGGCGGTCTCTGCCATCGAGGCGGTGAACGGCCAGCAGCCGGCCCTGCTCACCACGGGGGGAACGTCCGATGGGCGCTTTATCGCCCCCACCGGCGCCGAAGTGATCGAGCTGGGCCCGGTCAACGCCACCATCCACAAGGTGAACGAGTGCGTGAAGGCGGACGATCTGGATCTGCTGGCCGACATGTACCAAGGGGTGCTCGCGAGGTTGCTGGCATGACCCAGGAGCAACTGCTGGGGTTGGATGAAGGTCACCTCATTCTGGTGGGGCAAGGCCCGCACCGGCTGACGGCCGCCACCGCGGCGGCCTTCAACGACATGCAGGTGGCCGCCGCCCACGCCGGCTTCAACCTGCAGCCCGCCTCCAGCTGGCGGGGCTTTGATCGCCAGCTCGCCATCTGGAATGGCAAGTGGCGCGGCGAGCGGCCGCTGCTCGATGCCCACAGCCAGCCCATCGACGCCCTGCAACTGAGCGACGAGGAGCGCCTCCACGCCATCCTGCGCTGGAGCGCCCTGCCCGGCACCAGCCGCCACCACTGGGGCACCGATCTCGACATCTACGATCCGGACTGCCTGCCCGCCGGCACCAGGCTGGCGCTGGAGCCCTGGGAGTATGAAGCCGGGGGCTGGTTCGCCGACCTGAGCGAGTGGCTTGAGGATCGCATGAACGACTTCGGCTTCTTCCTGCCCTACGCCAAACCGGCCGGTGCCGGCAGCGGGGTTGCCTACGAGCCCTGGCACATCAGCTTTGCGCCTGAGTCCCGCGAGCAGCGGCTCGACCCGGCCGCGCTGGCACTTTGCCTGCAACAGGCGGATATTGAAGGCAAGGGGACCATACTGGCCAACCTCGACGAGATCCTGACCCGCTATGTCACCCTGGCCACCGACGAAAGGAGTAGCACATGAACCTCTGGCTCTGGATAGGCTTGCCACTGCTCTTCCTGCTCGGCCTGTTTCTCAACGCCATCAAGGACATGAAGCGACTGGAGAAAGAGCTGCCCCGCTACAAGGACAAGATCCGGGAAGTGAAGGACGACGAGGACGACTGACTCGAGTCCGCCGACAGGGGCACCCACGGGTGCCCCTGTCGCTATCTGTCCACTTTGTGAACATGGTCACGTTGCTCATCGCGCTGGCGACGCCGGCGACCCCCTTTTGATGGCCAGAACCCTTCGCAGCCATGACACCGAAAATGTAAAAAACTGCAAATAAATGCACAATTAAGCCACACCGAGCCCAACAAACTGCATATAATGTGCCTGATTTGCATTTTGACAGAAGGAGTTCGCCATTGGATGCCGTCACCATCAACAGTTTTTTCCTCGTCGCGGCCTTGTTGGTGGGCGCCAGTGTCCTGTTGAGCGCGCTCTCCTCCCGTCTCGGTATCCCCATCCTGGTGATCTTCCTCGCTGTCGGCATGCTGGCCGGTGAAGATGGCCCCGGCGGCATCCACTTCGCCGACTACTCCATCGCCTATCTGGTGGGCAACCTGGCGCTCGCCATCATCCTGCTCGACGGCGGCATGCGCACCCGGGTCTCCTCGTTTCGGGTGGCGCTCTGGCCCGCGCTGTCGCTGGCCACGGTCGGGGTGGCCATCACCACCGGCCTCACGGGCCTGGCCGCCGCCTGGCTGTTTGACCTCAACCTGATGCAGGGGATGCTGATCGGCGCCATCGTCGGCTCCACCGATGCGGCGGCGGTGTTCTCCCTGCTCGGCGGGCGCAGCCTCAACGAGCGGGTCAGCGCCACCCTGGAGATAGAGTCGGGCAGCAACGACCCCATGGCGGTGTTTCTCACCGTCACCCTGATCGAGGTGCTGGCCAGCGCCCAGCAAGACCTCAACGCCGGCTTTCTGCTGCTGCAACTGCTCAAGCAGTTCGGGCTGGGCGCCGGCATCGGCCTTGGCGGCGGCTGGCTGCTGTGGAAGCTCATCAACAGCGCCAAGCTGGCCCCCGGCCTCTACCCGCTGCTCACCGTCAGCGGCGGCCTGCTCATCTTCGCCCTCACCACGGCGGTGGGCGGCAGCGGCATCCTCGCCATCTATCTCACCGGCCTCTTGCTCGGCAACCTCTCCCTGCGCAGTCGCAGCACCACTTTGTCGGTGCTGGACGGCCTGACCTGGCTCAGCCAGATCGGCATGTTCCTGGTGCTGGGGCTGCTCGCCTCCCCCCACAAGCTGCTGCCCATCGCCCTGCCGGCGCTGGCGCTGGCCATGTGGATGATCCTGTTCGCCCGCCCCATCTCGGTCTGGATCGGGCTGCTGCCGTTCAAGAACTTCGCCCCCCGCGAGCGCTGGTTCATCTCCTGGGTCGGCCTGCGCGGCGCGGTGCCGATCATCTTGGCGGTGTTCCCCATGATGGCGGGGCTGCCCAACGCCCAGCTCTACTTCAATGTCGCCTTCTTCGTGGTGCTGGTCTCGCTCATCTTGCAGGGCAGCTCACTGCCGCTGGCCTCCAGGCTGGCGCGGGTGGAAGTGCCGGCGCCCCCCTCGCCCATCAACCGCTCCGGGCTCGAGATCGATCTCGACAGCCAGTGGGAGACCTTTGTCTACCGCCTGAGCGACGAGAAGTGGTGCATCGGCTCGCCGCTGCGGGATCTGCGCATGCCCAAGGGTACCCGCATCTGCGCCCTGTTCCGGGATCAGGAGCTGCTGCACCCCTCGGGCAGTACCTGTCTGCAATCCGATGACATCCTCTGCGTCATCGGCCACGAGCGCGACCTGCCCGCCCTCGGCCAGCTGTTCAGCCAGGCGCCAGAGCAGGATCTGGGCCCGCGCTTCTTCGGCGACTTCCTACTGGAGGCGGCCGCCAACCTGGTGGATCTCGCCCCGCTCTACGGGCTGGATGTGAGCGAGGTGGCGGATCAGACCCTTGGCCATTTCATTGCCCACCAGTTGGGCGATAATCTGGTGGTCGGCGACCACGTCGAATGGCAGGGACTGATCTGGACCGTGGCCGAAATGGACGAGGGTGAGCCCCGCAAGATCGGGGTGCGCTTTCTGGAAGAAGATCCGGTCTGATCGTCGTTGTCTGCCTCGTCCTCTGCGAGAAGGGAGTTACCTATGCCTTACCAAACCCTGTTGTCCGGCTTGCAACCCCCTTCGCCCCAGCTGGGGGTGATCGAGGGCTTCTTTGGCAAGGGCTGGAGCTGGGAAGCCCGTGCCCGCTATGCCCAGTGGCTGCCCCGCCACGGTTACGGCTTCTATCTCTATGCCCCCAAGGAAGATGGCTACCTGCGCAAGCACTGGGCCAAGCCCTGGCCTGCCGCCCAGCTCGAGGCGCTGCGCCAGCTCGCCCGCCAGTGCCGCGACAACGGCCTCGCCTTCGGGGTGGGCCTGAGCCCCATGGGCGCGCACCACGACTATGCCCGCCAGCGGCCGGCCCTGCTGGAAAAGGTGCGGCTCATCGAAGAGGAGCTCAAACCCGACATCCTGGCCGTGCTGTTTGACGACATGAAGGGGGATACCCCGGATCTCGCCCACTGGCAGCTCACCATCGCCCACGACATCGCGGCCCACACCCGCGCAGGCCGCTTGCTCTTCTGCCCGAGCTACTACAGCACGGACCCCGTGCTGGAGAAGGTGTTCGGCGCCATGCCGCCCCACTATCTGCAGGATCTGGGGCAGGGGCTGGACAAGCGCTTCGAGATCTTCTGGACCGGCCCCAAAGTCTGCTCCAGCGACTATCCGGCAGCCCACCTCAAGCAGGTGGCCGAGTGGCTGCATCGCAAGCCGTTCCTGTGGGACAACTACCCGGTCAACGATGGCAGCAAGGCCAGCAGCTTCCTGCACCTGCGCGCTTTCGAGAACCGCCCGGCGGAACTCGCCGAGCTGACCTCGGGCCACGCGGTCAACCCCATGAAGCAGGCGGCGCTGTCGGTGCTGCCACTGGCCACCCTGCCGATGAGCTACAAGCTCGGCAAGCAGTACGATCCGGACAAAGCGCTGCACGCCTCCCTCAATGCCACCTGCGGCCCGCAGATCTCCGCCATGATCCAGGCCGATCTGCCGCTGTTTCAGGACATAGGGCTGGCCCAGCTGACCCCTGAGCAGGTGGCCCATCTCAAGGCCCGCTACCTGCCGTTTCGCGACCAATCCTGCGTCGGCGAGATCCTGCGCTGGCTGGATGGCGAATACGTGTTCGACCCGGACTGCCTGACCGACTGACCCCCACCACAGAGACCCTGCCACAGGAGGCTGCATGGATGCGTCCCTGATTTACCAGAACCTGGCGGTGATCGCCGCCTTTCTGCTGGTCTACAGCCTGATCGCCGGGCGCTTTGAATCCCGCCTCGTCAACGGCCCCTTGCTGTTTCTGCTGATGGGCTGGCTGCTTGGGCCGGGCGGCATCGAGCTGCTCTCCCTCTCCATCGACAGCGACGGCATCAAGCTGTTGGCAGAGCTGACCCTGGTCATAGTGCTGTTCAGCGACGCGGCCAACACCAACTGGCAGGTGCTGCTGGCCAACCGCGCCCTGCCCATCCGGCTGCTGCTGATCGGGCTGCCGCTCACCCTGGCGGCCGGCGCCCTGTTCGGTCACTGGCTCTTCCCCGACTTGCCGCTGCTGGAGATGGCGATCCTCTCCACCATACTCGCCCCCACCGATGCGGCACTCGGCAAGGCGGTGGTGAGCAACCCGGCAGTACCCGCCCCCATCCGGGAGGGGCTCAATCAGGAGAGCGGCCTCAACGACGGCATCTGCGTACCCGTGCTGCTCCTGCTGCTCGCCCTCATCGCCCCCACCGAGGAGCACAGCGGCACCGGCCTGCTGGCTCTCACCTTGCTGCTGGAGGAGATTGGCATCGGCCTACTGGTAGCCTGGGGGCTGACCAGCCTCACCCTGCGCCTGCTCAAGACCTCCTACCTCAACGGCTGGCAGCTGCCGCTCTGGCGCCAGCTCACCATGCCCGGGCTGGCCCTGCTCTGCTTCGCGCTGGCCCAGACCCTGGGCGGCAGCGGCTTCATCGCCGCCTTCGTGGGCGGACTGCTGATCGGCCGCAAACTGGGGGAGCACAAGCACGCCTATATGGACAGCTGCGAGGGGTACGGTGATCTGCTCTCGGTGGTGATCTGGATGGTGTTCGGCGCCACCCTGATGCCCATGCTGACGGCGCTGCTGCACTGGCAATACTGGCTTTATGCCGCCGCCAGCCTCACCCTGCTGCGCATGCTGCCGGTCTGGCTGAGCCTCATCGGCACCGGCCTCAAGCCCGAGCTCAAGCTCTTCATCGGCTGGTTCGGGCCACGGGGGCTGGCCAGCATCGTCTTTGCGGTGATGGTGCTGCAGCACGAGCCGGCCCTCCTCGGCCAGCGACCCATCATCGCCACCGTGCTCTGCACCATCATCCTGAGCGTCATCCTGCACGGCATCAGCGCCAACCCCTGGGTCGCCCGCTTCAAGCCCCATTGACCTATTAAGGGGATACGCCGCCAACAAAAAAGCCCCGGGATTACCCCGGGGCTTTTCTTTTGTCAGGCACGTGCCGGCCATAGCCAAACCAGCCCTAGGAGCTCTCCCCCTCAGCCTGAGCCCGGTAGACCAGGATCCCCGGCTTGTTCTGCACATACTCCAGGAAGGGGGAGTCCACCACCTGCATGTTGCTCGAGAGGGAGGAGGCATTGCGCAGCACGGGGCCGTTCTCGCCACGGATGAAGATGCCGGTGTGGGTGACGTCGAGCCCGGCGAGATCGGTATAGATGCCGATGTAGTCGCCCTCTTCCAGCAGGCTCAGGGTGTTCTCATCGATGCTGGCGGAGGGAATGTAGGTGATGTCCCGTGCCGTCACCCCCAACCCAGGAATGTAGTGGCCACCGTCCGCCTTCTGGTTGAGCTGCTTGGCCGTGGTCACCACGGCGCCGCCCACCAGATGGGTCACGTCGCTCACCCGGTTGTCGCCATGCACCCAGTCAGAGAAGAAGTGCTTTCTGGTCAGGTAGTTGACCTCACCGTTCACGTAACGAGTGTGCATCACGTTCTCGATGAAGTGATGCACACTCGTTGCGCGACGCAGCGACTCGACATAATCCAGATAGGTGAAGCAATCGAGTTCGCCAAAATCCACCACCAGCTGCTCCTGGGTATCGTTCGAGCCGACCAGCCGGTTGGCGACGTAGGGATTGCCCAGAAAGAGCCCGGAAAAATCCCTGATCGACTGACCCGGCGAGCCCTGCGGCCGGGCAAACAGCTCGATAAGCTGCGGCTCCTCGATGTTGTAAAAATCGAGGTTCCTCTCTTTGCCGGCGACCGCCGCGCCGGCAAAGAGCAGCAATGCAACGCTGGTTAGCCTCATCATCCTTAATTCTCCTTGCTCAGAATGTTAAAAACGGACCGTTTGCATCCTCTTGCGGCCGCAAGCAAATGCCATTCGAGACTGACGATGTTGCGACCGTTTGCAAACCGGATAAATGTAAGCAAATGTGGCCAGCCTCCCCCATCCCGCCCCGATCAGCACATCCATGGTCGGTCCTTGTATCCGCAGGCATCACGAAAAAGCCCCGCGGGGCGGGGCTTTTCGGCAGAGTCAGGCCAGCTGGCAAGCGATGGCATCAACCCAGTGCCAGCCAGACCCCTACGCCAAACATCAGGGAGCCGGCGATCCGGTTCATCAGGGTGACGTTGCCGCTCTTGGCGAGGAAGTGGCGCAAGGTGCGGCCACCGCTGGCGTAGAGCAGCAGGCAGGAGAACTCGATGACCAGGATCAGGGCCACCAGGGCGCTGATCTGCGGCGCCATCGGCTTGGCCGCGTTGATGAAAGGGGGCAGCAGGGAGACCATGAAAGCCCACCCCTTGGGGTTGGCGATGGCGGTGACGAAACCCTGCATGGCCAGCGCCAGGGGACGGGTCTCCTGGGCCGCCGACAGATCCGCCGGAATGGCCAGCTTGCCTTTGGCCTGCCACATCTGGATGCCGAGCCAGATGAGATAGGCGCCGCCCACGTATTTGAAGGCGGCAAACAGCGCCGGGTAGTTGAGCATGACGGCCGCCACCCCGATCACCGACAGCACCGACACCAGGCCGACCCCGATAAGCTCGCCCCACATCATGTGCAGGGTGCGGCGTACCCCCAGGCTCATGCCGAGGGTCATCGCCAGGGTCATGCACATGCCGGGAGTCACGGAGACAAAAAAGAACGTGGGAATAAACAGCGCCAGAATGGCGGGATCGATCCAGTCGGACACACTACACCTCCATGGTAACAGACCGACGATCTTGCCTATCACATTCATTTAACACAAGAAAAAACCTTTTCGTTCAGCATGATTTCAGCCATAAAAACCTGTGACAAGGTTTGTCGCGCCTGTGTAAGATGCCGCCTTGTTCCTCTTCTGGGTCAGGATCTTTCATGTCATTGAATAATCTCTCTATCCGTCTGCAAGTACTCATTCCTCTCCTGCTCGCCAGCCTGCTGATGATCCTGATGATCGGGATCGGCAAGCAGGACATCGACAGCGCCATCGGCGACATGAACGACACCACCGTCAGCGTGACCCGTCACAAGGACGACATCGCTACCCTGATCCACGCCACCTACCGGCTGCGCACCACCGCCATCTATGGCCTCTACGACCCCGAACGCTTTGCCACGCTGCCCGGTGACCTCACCGCCGCCGAGCAGGAGATCGGCTCCATCCTGGCCAGACTGGTCATCACCGGCGCCGAGCAGGACAACAGCCGGGTGGCGGCCGCCCTGCAGGCCTACCTCGGCCACACCCGCAACAACATGCTGCCGCTGCTGGCCGCCAAGCACCAGGGCAGCGGCGATCCCGCCGCCTACGAGCAGGCCCGCCTGCGCTTTCGCGAGCTGGGGGAAGATCTCATCAAGCAGATTGATGCCATGTCCGCCCACATCAACCAGCTGATCCAGGATGAGATCGCCCAGGAGCAGGCCCACTACCACTCAACCCTGCTGCGCACCCTGCTGCTGATGGGGGCGGCCCTGCTGGCTGCCCTGTTTGGCGGCTGGTGGCTGTCCGGCCAGATAGTGCGCCCCATCGGCCAGCTGCAGCAGGTGATGCGCGCCGTGGCCCAGGGCCGCTTCAACGTGCGCGCCGCTGCCGACGGCGACAACGAGCTAAGCCAGCTGGCCGCCGACATCAACCAGACCCTGACCCAGCTTGGCAACACCATCCAGACCCTGACCGGCATCAGCGGCAACGTGGCCTCCGCCGCCACCGAGCTCGCCGCCGTGATGACCCAGTCCGAAGCCAACGCCCAGCAGCAGCGCAGCGAGACCGAGCAGGTCGCCTCCGCCGTCACCGAGCTGGCCAGCACCGCCGACAACGTCAACCACAACGCCGCCCTGGCCGATGAACTGGCGCGCGATGCCAACGACAGGGTCGAGCAGGGGCTGACGCTGTTTGCCGAGAGCATCCAGGCCAACAGCCGCATGGCGGGCAGCCTCGAGAGCGCCGCCGCGCAGGTGGCCCAACTCAAGTCCCAGTCCGAGCAGATCGGCAAGGTGATCGAGGTCATTCAGGGGATTTCGGAGCAGACCAACCTGCTGGCGCTTAACGCCGCCATCGAGGCCGCCCGCGCCGGCGAAACCGGCCGCGGCTTTGCGGTGGTGGCCGACGAGGTGCGCATGCTGGCGGCCCGCACCCAGGACTCCACCAAGGAGATCCAGGCCATCATCGAGCAGTTGCAGAGCCAGTCCCAGTCGGCCAACAGCGGCGTGCAGGAGACCCTCGCCATCCTGGCCCACAACCAGCAGCTCTCCGGCGAGGTGCAGGCGCTGCTGGGCTGCATCACCGAAGCGGTCAACCAGATCAACGGCGCCAACGCCCAGGTGGCCACCGCTGCCGAGGAGCAGTCCTGTGTCACCGCCGACATCAACCGCAACATCACCAACATCCACGAGATCGTCAACCAGAACGCGGCCGGCATCAGCCAGAGTGCCGCCGCCAGTCACGAACTGTCACAGCTCGCCGAGCAGCAGCGCAAGCAGCTGGCCCAGTTCCAGCTGTAACCACGCCCTCGTGAGTACAGACAAGGCCCCGGATCCGGGGCCTTGCTGTTAATGAAGCTGACGGCTTGTT
Organism: Aeromonas sp. QDB03; assembly: GCF_027707985.1. Classification (NCBI taxonomy): domain Bacteria; kingdom Pseudomonadati; phylum Pseudomonadota; class Gammaproteobacteria; order Aeromonadales; family Aeromonadaceae; genus Aeromonas; species Aeromonas sp. QDB03. The sequence continues at coordinate 430,693 of NZ_JAPCJG010000002.1, forward strand.
GTTGTTTTAAACGCTCTTTTTTATAACATGGCTTCATTGGGGGCTGGGCTACCTCACCAAATGTGGGTATGGTAGAGGCACGTCACTCCCCCTCATGCGAGATCATCATGAAGCTGTCCTTCAAGAAACCGGCCTTCATCGGCCTCGGGCTCATCGCCCTCGTCTCCGCCATCTGGCTCGATTTCTATCTGCCGGAGCACACCATCGCCACCATCACCGGGGTCGAGGTGAAACGCACCGACAAGGATGGCCCCATCAGCCAGAAGAACCCGGCCGACGGTCCCACCACCGACGTCTACTACATCTATACCGAGCGACCCGGTGAGAAGATCCGCGTGTTCCGCAACGAAGACACCGAGTGGGGCTGGCCCTTCTACTTCAAGTTCAACGCCGCCGACGTGCAGGCCAAGGCCAAGTCGATGGAGTTCGAAAAGCGGCTCGCCATCATTACCTCCTACGGCTGGCGCATCAACATGTTCTCCATGTTCCCCAACGTCACCAAGATTGAGAGCACCGAGCCCGACGCCTCCACCTGGAGCTTCTTCCGCTGGTTCTGGTTCGGCATCTGGGCTCTGGTGATGGGCAAGGCTGCCATCGCCACCTGGCGCTACTTCGATCGGCTCGAGGACGAGATATGAGCGACGCCGCTTGCCGGAGGAACGGACAATGAGTGAGCCGAGCAAGACGCGCACCAGCTTCTATCGCCGGCTCTACGTGGCCTGGCTCATCAGCCAGGGCACGGATACGGTGCCGGCCATCATGGAGGCGACCGGCATGCCGCGCCGCACCGCGCAGGATACGCTCAGCGCCCTGGCCGAGCTGGACATCAGCTGCGGCTTCGAGCAGACCGAGGGGGCTCGTCATCTGCAGGGGCACTATCGCATCAGTGACTGGGGGCCCATCAATCCCGCCTGGATCGCGGCGCAATTGCCTGCCATCAAGGAGACGCTGGGTTACCCCTGAGGTCGTCTGTGACTGGGGGACAATCCGAGCAATCCTGCCTGGATAAAGGCCCAACTGCCGGCCATCAAGGATGACATTGGGTTACCCCTGAAGCCACGGACTTGATCGTCTGTGACTGGGGCAGGCTGAGCAAGCCAGCCTGCAACAGGATCCAATCCGCCAAATAAAGAAGGGCCAGCCGACAAGGCTGGCCCTTCTTGTATCTTGTCAGCCAGGAGTGGCCCGGCCGACAGAGTCCTCATTCGGGGAACGGCTCCTCCGGCAATGGATCCTGGGTCTCCCCCTTGGTGCAGTCGATGATGGAGCGCTTGGGGTTGTTGGGGTCACGCAACAGCAGGGGCGCCAGCCCGGCGTCGTGCTGCTGCTCGTCGGAAAACTCGCTGCCATAGGCGTTGTGGGTCAGACGCCGCGCATTGGCGATGGGGGTATCCACGAACAGGGCATGCACCTCGAAAGTGGACGAGGGGATGAGAAAGCCGCTGATGGGCAGACCGTGCAGATCCTGGCGGGTCTTGTACCAGGCAAAGCCGTCCGTCACCTTGTAGGGGGTGAACTGTTTGAGCTGCGGGTGCACCGGCTGGCCGGTCTCGCTGTCGAGATAGAGATCATCCAGCTCGCAGGTCGCCAGCCCCTGCCACATCGACTCGAACGGCGTGGCACACCCCGTCAGTTGCAACCCGGCCAGCAGTGCCAGCCCTGTCTTCCACATCGCTTCGCCCCTTCTTGCAAGAGTGGAACTGCGTTCAGTCAAAGGCCCGCAGCCGCGTGACCAGCAGATCGATAAAACCGGCCCGATCCAGCCCCAGCAACACCAGCGCATTGGCCGCTTTGCCGGTCAGACCGTAGCGATCCACCACCGTCATGCCGCTAGTATGGGTGCCGCCGGTCTCGATATCGACCCGGCACTCAACCCCGTGAAACAGCGCGGGGGCCAGCAACCAGGCAATGGTACAGGGGTCGTGCAGCGGCGCGCCAGCAAATCCCCACTTGGGATCCCGGTGATAGATCATGAAAAAGTCGAGCAGCCCGGCCACGCACTGGGCCACCGGATTGGTGATGGCGCGCACCCGTTCGATATCCTCGTCCATCACCTGCGCCTCATGGGTCACATCCAGCCCGCACATGGTGATGGGGAGCCCCGACTTGAACACCATATCGGCCGCTTCCGGGTCCACATAAATATTGAATTCCGCCGCCGGGGTCCAGTTGCCTGGCCCCGCCGCGCCGCCCATCAACACGATACGGGCGATCTTCTGCTTTAGCTCGGGGTGGGCCGCCAGCAACAGGGCGATATTGGTGAGCGGGCCGGTCGGCACCAGGGTCACGGGCTCCGGGCTCTCGCGCAGGCACTTGGCCATCAGCTCAAGGGCGGTCATGGCCACGGGGGCAAAGGCCGGATCCGGCAGTTTGGGGCCATCGAGACCCGATTCGCCGTGGACGTTGTCGGCGATGATAAGCTCGCGGGCCAGCGGCTTGGGAGCCCCCGCCGCCACCGGAATGTCGTCACGCCCCAACAAGGTGAGGATGCGCAGGGCATTGTTGAGGGTCTTGTCCGGCGTCTGGTTGCCGGCGCTGGTGGTGACCGCCAGCACCTTGAGTTCAGGGCTGGCCAGCGCCAGGATGAGGGCGATGGCATCATCGTGGCCGGGATCGCAATCGAGAATAACGGGCAACGCCATGGACGGACTCCTTACAACATGACAGGGAGCCATACCTTAGCAAGCGGCGGCAGAATTAACTCTGGAGGGAGTCACAAAACGCCTTGGCCAAACAGATCAATCACTTGCCGGCGGCACTCAAGTCAGTTCGCCGCGCTTCGCCGGTTCGGGTATGATCCCCCTCCCTTTTCTAACCGTGCGCCCCATGTCCGTCATCGTCGACACCTTCATCGCCCCGCCCTGTGCGGCCACCATCGAGATCCTGTTCGAGGATGAGCACCTGCTGCTCATTAACAAGCCGAGCGGCCTGCTGAGCCTGTCGGGCAAGAACCCGCAGAACCTCGACTCGGTGCACCATCGGCTGGTGCAGGCTTACCCCGGTTGCGCCCTGGTCCATCGCCTCGATTTTGGCACCTCTGGCATCATGCTGGTGGCCAGGAACAAGGCCATCAACGCCCTGCTCTGCCGCCAGTTCAGCCAGCGGGCGGTGAGCAAGGCCTACAGCGCTCTGCTGTGTGGCCATCTGGTCGACGATGAGGGAGTGATCGATGCCCCCATCGCCAAGGATCCGGCGCTGTTTCCGCTGATGAGCATCTGCGCCGTCAACGGCAAACCCGCCCGCTCCCGCTATCAAGTGATTGAGCGGCTGGAACAGCAGATGCAGGGACAGACAGTGCCGCTGACCCGGGTGCGGTTGGTGCCGGAGACCGGTCGCACCCACCAGCTACGTATCCACAGCCAGCTGTTGGGCCATCCCATTCTCGGCTGCGATCTCTATGGCGGCCTGCTGCCGCCCGGCTGCGAGCTGGCGCCGCGGCTGATGCTGCACGCCAGTGAACTCGATTTTGTCCACCCGGTCAGCGGCGAGCCGATGCAGATCCGCTGTGAGGCGCCCTTTGCGCAGGCGCTGGCCGCCATGACGGGGCAACCGGGGTAACCTGGAACAGGGAAGAAATGAAGGGGCAGGCAAGCAGAAGAGGGGCAAAGCGGTAAACGGCGGATAAAGATAGGGGCCGTGCTTTCGCAACGGCCCCCACCCCCCACTCGTGGTGGTGCTATCAGATCAGCTTGCGGGCAGCGCCCAGTACGATCTTGATGGCATCAGATTCGGTTTTCGCCATGGTCTCGGCGTTCGGGATTTCCTGCTGGGTACGGTTGACGATGACGCCAGCCACCATACCGGCACGCAGGCCCTGGCTGGTGCACATGGTCAGCAGGGTGGCAGATTCCATCTCGTAGTTCAGCACGCCCATGGCTTGCCACTCTTTCATGGAACCCTGGAAACGGCTCACGACGCGGCCGGATACAGTGTCGTAACGCTCCTGACCCGGGTAGAAGGTATCGGAGGAGGCAGTCACACCGATGTGCAGCTTGGAACCCAGCTCTTTGGCGGTGTTGACCAGCGCGGTGGTGCAGTCGAAGTCGGCCACGGCCGGGAACTCCATCGGCGCGAAGTGCAGGCTGGCACCGTCGAGGCGCACGGAACCGGTGGTGACGATCACGTCGCCCACGTTCAGGTGCGGCTGGATGGCGCCGGTGGTGCCGATGCGCAGGAAGGTACGGATGCCCAGCTGAGCCAGCTCTTCCACCGCGATGGAAGTGGACGGGCCGCCGATACCGGTGGAGCAGATGATCACGGCCTTGCCGTCCATCTCGCCGCGCCAGGTAGTGAATTCACGATGGCTGGCCAGGTGCACCGGGTTATCCAACAGCTCTGCGATGCGCTTCACGCGCTCGGGATCACCAGGGACGATCGCCAGGGTGGCGCCTTGCAGATCCGCTTTCTTCAAACCCAAGTGAAATACATCAGACATAGTGGACTCCTGGTTGCTCCCCACCAGCATGGTCAGGGCGCAAGTTAAGATGATTCTTTATGGTACTTTCAAGCCTTCACTCCCCTCGTCGGGGAGGCGCCAACTATGGTCGAAAGCGCTTTCCAATTCCTTGAAGCATCTCACACTTCCTTGCATTGACAGTGACAAATTCGGCGCAAAACGTTTGCTAACCTGATGAATTAATTGAAAAACGTTTTTCTTCCCGCGAACGGGCAAGGGCCCTTGTCAATCCCTGTCGCGCCCCATGTTTCCGGTACGTGATCGAGTCCATAAAGTTGCAAAGCAGATACCATTGACCCCTTTTCATCCCCTCTGACGATGTTATGTTGGCGCCCGCATACCACTTAATGGCTAATAAAACGGAGTCCATCATGGCGACATTCAAGTTCTACATTCCCGCTATCAACCTGATGGGAGCAGGCTGTCTGCAAGAGGCGGCAGCCGATATCAAGGGTTATGGCCATCGCAAGGCGCTGATCGTCACCGACAAGATCCTCAACCAGATCGGCGTGGTCGCCAAGGTCGCCGGCCTGCTGGCAGAACATGGCATTGAAAGCGCAGTTTTCGACGAGACCAAACCCAACCCGACCATGACCAACGTGGAAGCGGGTCTGGCCATGCTCAAGGCCAATGGCTGTGACTGCGTCATCTCGCTAGGCGGCGGCTCCCCCCACGACTGCGCCAAGGGCATCGCCCTGGTGGCCGCCAACGGCGGCAGCATCAAGGATTACGAAGGGGTGGATCGCTCCGCCAAGCCGCAGCTGCCGCTCATCGCCATCAACACCACCGCCGGCACCGCCTCCGAGATGACCCGCTTCTGCATCATCACCGACGAGGCTCGCCACGTGAAGATGGCCATCGTCGACAAGCACGTCACCCCGCTGATGTCGGTCAACGATCCCGAGCTGATGCTGGCGAAACCCGCCGGCCTCACCGCCGCCACCGGCATGGACGCGCTGACCCACGCCATCGAGGCGTATGTCTCCACCATCGCCACCCCGGTGACCGATGCCAGCGCCATCATGGCCATCCAGCTCATCGCCAAGCACCTGCGCACCGCGGTCAATCAGGGCGACGATCTGCACGCCCGCGAGCAGATGGCCTACGCCCAGTTCCTGGCCGGCATGGCCTTCAACAACGCAAGCCTGGGCTACGTGCACGCCATGGCCCACCAGCTGGGCGGCTTCTACGACCTGCCGCACGGGGTGTGCAACGCCGTGCTGCTGCCCCACGTACAGGCCTATAACGCCCAGGTGTGCGCCGGCCGGCTCAAGGATGTAGCCCGTCATATGGGGGTGGACGTGAGCGCCATGAATGACGAGCAAGGGGCCGCCGCCGCCATTGCCGCCATCCAGCAGCTGGCGCTGGACGTGAAGATCCCGGCCGGGCTGGAGCAGCTGGGCGTCAAGGCCGATGACTTCAACCTGCTGGCCGAGAACGCCCTGAAAGACGCCTGCGGCTTCACCAACCCGAAACAGGCGAGCCACGAAGAGATCGTCGCCATCTTCCGCGCCGCCATGTAAGGGCGCAATCGGCAGAAAGGGTCGCATGGCGGCCCTTTTTATTGGCTGATGGATCAATGGCTTTTTACTTCCGTAGAGGGAGCCGGTATGATTTGCCGAGCTTAAAAAGACTTGAATGGATGATCTGAACTCGATATGCGGATGAAACACCTGATTGCCGCGGCCCTGACCGCCCTCACCCTGTCCGGTTGCAGCCTGGTCTATCGCATCGATATTCCTCAGGGCAACTATGTGGAACAAAAACAGGTCGACAAACTGCGCCAGGGCATGACCCGCGAGCAGGTCGAGTTCGTGCTGGGCTCCGCCATGCTGCGCGATGGCTTTGACCCGAACACCTGGTATTACCTCTATGAATTCCAGCCGGGGCGCGGCGAGAAAGAGCGCAAGGAGCTCACCCTGACCTTTGCCAACGACAGATTGGCCACGGTCACCGGCGATTTCCCGCTGCCAGCGGCCTTCCATACCCCGCTCTGATCCCATCCACAAAACCGGCCTCGCGCCGGTTTTGTTTTAGCGCCGCCAGCCACGGACGACCCGCTGGCAGAGGGCAGCCCCTCAGCGGATGCGGGCGTCACTTTCATCACACAGGGAGAGCAGCATGAGCCGGATCCTGATCGCCGGAGCCACCGGCCTCATCGGCCGTGAGCTGGTGCGGCAACTGCCCGCGGAGCACCAACTGACCCTGCTCTGCCGCAAGCCCGGGCCGCCGCAACCCGCCCGCCACTGGCTGCCGGTCAATTTAGATATGCTGGCCGCGGTGAATCTGCCCGAACCGGTGGATCTCGCCTTCTGCTGCCTTGGTACTACCCGCAAGGAGGCCGGCTCGCCCGAGGCCTTTCGCCGGGTCGACCTTGACTATGTGCTGGCCTTTGCCGAGCTGGCCCGCCGCCACGGCTGCCAGCGGCTGGTGGTGGTCTCGAGCCTGGGGGCCAACCCGCACTCCCCTGCCCTTTATCCGCGCACCAAGGGGGAGATGGAGCAGGCTCTGCTGGCCCAGTCCTGGACACGACTCGCTATCGTGCGCCCCGCCATGTTGCTGGGAGATCGCCAGCCGCCGCGCCGCTCGGAGCAGTTTTTCCAGGCCATCTACCCGTTGCTGAAGCCGCTCCTGATAGGCAGGTTGCGCCGCTGGCGCGCCATCGAGGCCGGCCAGGTAGCCCGCGCCATGATCGCCCTCTCCCGCCAGCCCGCCGGCTGCGAAGTGGTCGAGAACGAGCGGCTGCTCCAGCTGTAGTGAAGCCCCTCGACTTGGCGGGTAGATGACGGGATCAAAAAAGGCGCCAAGGCGCCTTTTTTATATGCGGTGTCGTGCCAGTGCTGGAACCTTTTATACGAAGGATCATGCCTGCCAATGCAGGCATTTAGTCAGAATGTTTGCGATTGGCATTGGGACGGCCACCCGTGACCACGTCGGCACGTCCCTCTTCCTTGGCCTTCTCGGCGCGCTTCTTGCGCATCTCCTTGGGATCGGCGATGAGCGGACGGTAGATCTCGATGCGATCGCCATCTTGCAGCAACTCGGAGCCCTTGACCGGTCGGCTGTAGATGCCGAACTTGTTGACCGTCAGATCGATCTCGGGGTGTTTTTGCACAATGCCGGATTGCTCGAGGGCGGCCAGCACCGAGGTCTGTGCAGGCACCCGCAGCCGCAGCACCGTCTGCCGCTCGGGCAGGGCGTAAACCACTTCGATGTTGAGTTGATCAGGCACCGTACACCACCTTGGCGCGGTTGGAGAAGGCGAGCACCATGGAACTCACCAGATCGCGGAAGATCTGGCCGAAGGCCAGCTCGATGAGTTTGGAGGTGAACTCGAAGTCGAGATCGAACTCTACCTTGCAGGCATCCACGTCCAGCGGCGTGAAGGTCCACCAGCCCGCCAGCTTGCTGAAAGGCCCCTCCACCAGCTCCATCTTGATCTGCCGGTTGGCATCGAGCAGATTGCGGGTGGTAAAGGTCTTGGCAATCCCGGCCTTGGCCACATCGACCGAGGCCGTCATATAGTCATCGCCGGTTTCGTGGACACGGCTGCCGACACAACCGGGCAGGAACTCCGGATAAGCGTGAACATCATTGACCAGCCTGAACATCTGTTCGGCGCTGAACATCACCAGGGCACTGCGAGTAATACGGGGCATGGCTTTTCCTCATCCAATCGCCGCGATTTTATCATCATGTTTCATCTTGTGGAGGTAAAACCTCGGTCAAACTGCTCATAAAGCCATCAGTTGACCCGCTGCGCGTTTTACAGCCGCCCTTGCCCACGTATAATGCCCTCCTCCCAGTCATTGCCGGAAATCGCCCGTCATGAGCAAAAAAAACAGTAAAAACAAAGCCGGGTCCAACACCATTGCACTCAACAGAAGCGCGCGCCACGAATACTTCATCGAAGAGAAGATCGAGGCGGGTCTGTCCCTGCAAGGGTGGGAAGTCAAATCTCTGCGGGCGGGCAAGGCCAACATCAGCGAAGCCTATGTCATCTTCCGCGATGGTGAGGCTTACCTGTTCGGCTCCAGCTTCCTGCCACTGCAAGCGGCCTCCAGCCATGTGGTGTGCGACCCGACCCGGACCCGCAAACTGCTGCTGAGCCGCCGTGAACTCGACAAGCTCGAGAGCCTGATCGCCCGCCAGGGCTACACCGTCGTTCCCCTCGCCCTCTACTGGAAACAGTGCTGGGTCAAGGTCGAGATCGGCCTGGTGAAGGGCAAGAAAGAGCACGACAAGCGCGAAGACACCAAGGCCCGCGAATGGGATCGGGAAAAAGCGCGCATCATGAAGAACAAGCACCGCGGTTGATGGTGCGCCGCCTGCCGGGCGCCGCCCAATAAACCAGCAATCGACCGGCCAAGGCCGGTCGATTGCCATCAACGCCTTGCCATGACAGGATTTTTGCGTACAATCGCTCTTAACAACTTGGGGCTGATTCTGGATTCGACAAGATTCACGAAACCCAAGGTGCATGCCGAGGTGCGGTAGGCCTCGTTAATAAACCGCAAAAAAATAGTCGCAAACGACGAAAACTACGCACTCGCAGCTTAATAACCTGCGCTGAGCCCTTCTACCCTAGCTTGCCTGTGTCCTAGGGAATCGGAAGGTCATCCTTCACAGGATCGTGTGGAAGTCCTGCTCGGGGCGGAAGCATTAAAACCAATCGAGCTAGTCAATTCGTGGCGTGTCTCTCCGCAGCGGGTTGGCGAATGTAAAGAGTGACTAAGCATGTAGTGCCAAGGATGTAGTAATTTTGGACGGGGGTTCAAATCCCCCCAGCTCCACCAAATACCGGTCCAACAGTGACCAACGAAGTCCAAGAAACCCGCATAGCATAAGGCTTTGCGGGTTTTTTGTTGTCCTCAGTAGTCCGAGGAAGTCGCCAGAAACCAGCTCATTTAGTACCATTACTAGTACCACAAGGGCGATGGTACTAAATTCAGTGGTACTAAGAGGCGGCATGGACAAGAAGACGCGTAAGACAGGAACAAACCGGCTTTCTGACACTAAAGTGAAAACAGCCAAAGCAGACATCAAAGAGTTAACCTTACCTGATGGGGAAGGGTTAGAGCTGAGAGTTAAGCCTAACGGAGGGAAAAGATGGGTTTTCAAGTACCAAAAACCAGCCGATAAAAAGCGCACCAACATGGGATTTGGTACTTATCCAGAAGTCTCCCTTGCCGCTGCTAGAGAGCGGCGGCGAGAAGTCCGCACCCTACTGGCCCAAGGCATTGATCCCAAGCTCCATAAAGAAGAACAGATCGCCACAGCTCAAGCCAAGCAAGAAGCTAGTGCCAACACGTTCGAACGCATGGCGTGCAAATGGCTGGAATTGAAACGCCACAATGTGACAGACGCCTATGCCACCGATTCGTGGCGCTCCCTTGAACTCTATGTGTTGCCCTTCATTGGCTCAATGCCCATAGACCAGATACGTGCGCCTAAAGTTATTGAAATTCTTCGCCCAATTGAAGCAGATGGCAAACATGAGACTGTACGTCGCCTCTGCCAGAGGATTAACGAAATTCTCGACTATAGCGTCAATCATGGCCTTCTCCAGGCTAATCCTTGCTCTGCCATTCGTAAGGTATTCAAGAAACCCACCAAAAAGCACATGCCGACCCTCAAGCCAGCCGAGTTGCCACATCTGATGGCAGACATTGCAAATGGGAGGTTAGACCTCACAACACGCTGCCAAATTGAATGGAGCTTGCATACCTTGGTTCGCCCAGGCGAATCCGCAGGTACTCGCTGGGATGAGATCGATATCGATGCCAAAGTCTGGAACATCCCTGAAGATCGGATGAAGAAGGAACGCCCGCACCGAGTCCCTCTGACACCACAAGCAATATCCCTGCTGGAACGGATGAAACCGATTAGTGGCCACCGCCCCTTCGTGTTCCCTGGCTACCGTGATCCACTCGGCCACATCAACGACCAGAGCGCGAATGCCGCCCTCAAGCGACTGGGCTATGGCGGACGACTGGTGGCCCACGGTTTGCGCTCGCTGGGTAGCACCACTCTAAACGAACAGGGATTCAACCCTGATGCCATCGAGGCAGCACTGTCTCACGCAGACGAGAACGAGATCCGCCGTGCCTATAATCGTGCAGATTACTTTGAGCAACGAGTGATAATGATGATGTGGTGGAGCAACCACATTGAACAGGCTAGCCAAGGGAACCTCTCTCTGGCTAGCGGTTTTAGAGCATTGACAGTTGTGGGCGAGTAGCCCACATCTGACTAATTGCCCGGACTATATGGAATTTTGACGTAAAGAAATATTGAAGGCCCTATCCACCTACCGATATTCAGCTCACAAAAGTCAAAGATATGGAGATTTGCAGACCGACACATTGTATTGACTGTGACTGCCACCACTCTAGACGACAAAACTATTCTAGGTGAAATCTTGGTGTAGAATCGCTCATAGAAATAGGAGAGCTACGTGATAACCTATGCAGACGATGGTATGAGTCCTCACATCACCACAAGTAGATCACTTGCACATGCCCTTAACATTCCGAGCGAGCTATTGAGAGTTCACCTATGGATTGTTGCTGGCGTAGCACCAGAGACTATTCCTCAGCTCGCTAAAATGGTTATGACAGATGTTGGCACGATATGCCGCCTCACCGGCATTAGCAAGAATACTATTTCACGCAAACTCAGAACAAATACACCTCTGACTATTCAACAAGGTTCTAGGGTTTATGGTGTTATATTGGCTCTGGATGCGGCTCGCGCCCTAAATGAAAATGATAATACCAAATCCATAGCATGGCTACATCAACCAGCTAAGGGACTTGGCGGGAAAATGCCAGCTGAACTGTTGAGTACATCAGTAGGAGTTCAAGCAGTGGTAGACTTAGTAGGACGAATTGAACATGGTGTCTACTAATATAAGACAACACATCTGGCTGCCATAATTTTAGTTTTTCCTCGCGTTGCGAGAAAAGATCCAGACTTATTATAACTAAAGGGGGGGTGTCCCCCCCCTGCATTCCGTAAAAACATCTATAAAAATCATTGTTACTCATTATGAGTATACTCTTCAAAAAAAATGTCATCTTCTAAATATTTAGCATACAACTTATATGCTAACTGTTGAGCCATATTGGATATACTTGTATCCACGTCAGGGGGAGTCAATGCAGGAAGAATTTTACCTGGTAATGAGAAAGTATAACTTTCATCGCCACTGTGCATATCATAACTTGTAGTTGTATCTGTCGACGTCAGTAAATCAAACCCTAACTCTTTAGCAAGAAATATCCATACCCAACACCGGAATGAGTTTTCCTTATCATAATCACTAACCAGCTTATATATTGCGTCAACAGAACCATTGATTGCACTAACAATCCACCAATAATAAGCATTCACCACCATGCCACGAGTTTCACATTCGATTGCAATAGATTCACTACGTTTACTGCTGCCCATATAGCCAATATATAAAGAGGAATCAAGTCCATGTGATGCCAACTCGAAAACAGCATCCATATCAAATGACATTGCAGCTTTTTTCAAGTGATGATACCAATAAATGTATCGTTCTTTATCTGTGTCAACTAATGCATTAATATCAGCACCATTAAAGCCACTGGCTATTCTGTACAATTTCTGATGAAGTTCAAAATCGGTAAATGACGAGGCATTTCGGTCTGCAAATGCACTTAACTGGACCAACCCCTGGTGTACTAATGGCGAGTTAAATTCATTCTGTTTAAACATACTCATTAACTCCCCAGCATAATGGTCTGAGGAGCTAAAGCGGCTAGCAGTAGTCGAATTAGGATGAAGTTGATTACTCTGAATATAAAGCTGAGTAATGTAATCGTCGTTTAGGCGATTCCTCAAAATCTCTTTTACGCGTAGGCTTATAATACCAGCTTGCACTAACAATGTGGCCAACTTCTGAGCGACAAGCTCAGGAATACTAATACCCAGAATAACAGCTCTAGCCTCAATTGCACTTACATCCAACGCAACCTGCCATTTCGTATTACTGAGCAGAATCGCATCAGCTTGCAATGACGCGTAAGTACTGTAGCCATAGGCCGCAGCAATCATCTCGTAGATATGACTACGTTTGAGGGAGATGCCTAGTACATCTTTGAGCTCAAGTTGGGTTGTGTGGACGAACGCTTTGATGGTCATGATCCAATCTCCTAGTCCTACCCTGGGGTATACATCGCACGTTTAATCCATCCAAGGTGAGGATTTGAGGTTGAGATCATGTGGCTTGAGAGTAGTAACCATTTTGACTCGTGCGAAAGTCTGGCTGGTCAGCCGAGACAAATCATAACCTAGTAAGTGGCACTGTCCAAGAGTCCATTCTCGCCCCGAGCCTCTCCGACACCCAGTAGACCAGCCCTGTGAGTTGTGGAATGAGCCGAATGAGGGCTATTATCGGCTCATATCGCGAGCCGAATGTGGTGTCAATTCGGCTCATTTTTGGCATTGCACTGCTTGCCCGCGACACAAAATCAGCGAGATTATCGATGACCGTAGACTGGATCTGGCAACACGATGAGTGGCCCAATTTTTGCTGGCAAGACCGGCAGTTACTGCCAAAGCTACGCCAAGTGCACCGTAATCTGGGGTTGCTCCAGGGCCTTCACTTATCAGCTCACAACACAACACTGGCGCATCAGACACATGCCCTAGATACGCTGCTGGCCAATGTTATTGCTTCATCGGCCATCGAGAATCAACGACTTAATACGCAATCGGTACGTACATCACTGGCTCGTCACCTCGGCATATCGGAGCAGACACCTTACCCCACCTCAGATCGATCTGATGGATTGGCCGCCATGATTGTGGATGCAATCTATAGCACCGATGAGCAGTTGACGCTGGAACGCTTGCTGCAATGGCACCGCTGGCTTTTTCCCGCAGATGACCGGAGATTGCATCAGATACGCGTTGGCCAGCTGCGTGGTGATGAGCCGATGCAGGTGATATCCGGAGCACGTGATCGACTCATCGTGCATTTCGAAGCCCCACCACGAGAGGGGCTGGAGCAGGAATTGGCCACTTTCATCGAATGGTTCAGAACCAGTCTCGATGACCCCTGCCTAGACCCATTACTTAGGGCGGCCATCTGCCACATATGGTTTGTCACTTTGCATCCGTTTGATGACGGTAACGGACGGATTACCCGAACCCTCACCGATCTTGCACTCTCTCAGGCCGACAACCAGAGCATCAGTCTGTATGCCATGTCGGTAGTAATATTTGAGCAGCAAGCCGATTACTATCGCACTCTGGAGCAGACCCAGAGAGGTGGTCTGGATATCACCCCTTGGCTGGTTTGGTTTTTGGACACACTCAACGTCACGCTGGAACAGACCCAACAATCATGTACCCATGCGCTTGCTCGAAACCGCTTCTGGCTGCTACACGCTAGTGACCAATTGTGCCCTGAACAGGTGATGATACTGAACCATTTGCTCGACGGTTACACACAGGACAGCCTTCCGTACATTAGTGCCAGCCAGTATCAAAAAATTGCTCAGGTGAGCAAATCTACAGCCACGCGCCACCTTACTGATCTACTGGAAAAAAACTGCCTAGAAAAAGAACCTGGTGGAGGCGGTAGAAATACCCGTTATAGGCTCAAATTGACAAATCACTGATAAAGGGACTCAAAATAGGATGAGTTTCACAGACCTGTTCTTAGCGGCGATTTTCTGGGACCCTTTGCAGTCATGACAAGTCAATCCAGCTCAATACAGTACGCCTTCGCCTTAGACAGCCAAGGCGCACTCACGCACATTAGCGATGCTCTGCGCTCGAGTATCTACACCTGTCCAGGCTGTAAAAAAAACCTCACGCCAGTATTAGGCGAAAACTATGCTAAGCACTTCCGTCATTCTGAAGAATGTTGCGCCGTTGAAACCTACCTGCACAAGTGCGCCAAAGAAGCATTCTTCTATCGCTACCAACAAGCTCTCAGCCACGAAGTACCTATTAGCCTTGAGCTAGAGCGCCGGGTTTCCTGTAATGGTTCTCGTTTGGCATTAGTTAGGGACGAAACACTTCACTGCCTAAAATTCGTACCTGCGCGCTACAACTTGACTCAATTCTTCGATCAGGCGGAGTTGGAAAAGTACGATAAGGTTACAGGACTGCGCCCAGACATAATGTTGTGTGATGCTGCTGGCGAAAGGCGTTGTTATGTCGAGATTTTTGTTACGCACCCCTGCTCTCAAGAGAAGATCGAAACCGGCATCCCGATTCTTGAGTTTAAGGTTCACTCTGCCGCCGATATTCAGATGTTGCTTACCGGGTCATATTCAATCAAGGATACTTCTCTGAGAGTGTTCAACTGGGCCCCTCCCTCGCAAACCGTTGATACGTGCACTGGAGTCTGCTCCGCAGGTAACGTGGTTATGTCTGTTTGGAGCTTAAGCGATTCCGGCCGACTCAACGAACAAACGATGCGGCTCGCTGAAGTGGATCTAACAATCAACTCTGACGTCAACACATGGCCGAAATCGTTAGGAGGTGTCGAGTTGGCCGATAACTTAAGAACTTTTCTCCGTCAAGCCGATCCTCATTCGTTATTTTCTAACTGCATTATGTGCGAGCAAGCAAACCGCTGGGAGGATGGCTATCTGCAATGTCGAAGTAAGGCAAAAATAGTTCCTTACACAGAGGCCCGTCAGTGCGCCAGTTACAAGGTTAAGGCATGAAAAAAAGACTGACTTGGGAGCAAAAATGCATTGTTGGCCATGATACCGGACATGCGTTGGTAAAAGCCGTACCGGGTAGTGGAAAAACAACCACTCTCGTCAAGCGCATTGAAAGGTTAGTAAAAACGGGGACGGACCCTCGTTCCATCCTGGTTTTGATGTACAACAAATCTGCCCAGGAGAACTTCACTGATAAATTGAAAACAGCACTGAAGTCGAGAGTGATACCAGAAATCCGCACGTTCCACAGTTTGGCCTTAACGATTGTTGGTTACGGGGAGCGCCGACAGCTAATCAAGAAGAAAAACCTCATCACACCCGACGACTACCGATATGAGCAACTGATTAAGCAAGCCTATCGCTATGGTTTTGACTATGAGGCGAGTTACATCGACCCCAATGAAATTGAAACCTTCGAGTTGTTTATCTCTTGTTGGCGCGCTGCGGCAGTAACTCCTGTTGATGCAGCTAATGATCCAACATTCAACAACATCAAACGAGAATTTATTCGCGCTTATAGCCGCTATTGTGAGCTGTTGGAGGAAAACTGTCTGCGAACCTTTGATGACTGTTTGGTTGAGGCTGTTGCACTGTTGCGTAAAGACAGCAGCCTTGGTGCCCACTTCAAACACATCATTGTTGATGAATATCAGGATGTTAACTGGATACAGCATGAAATGACCCGCTTGCTATCCAAGCAGGATACGTCAGTTATGGCTGTGGGTGATGTTAACCAGTGTATTTACGAGTGGCGAGGTGCTCGACCAGATTTTATCGGTGGCCTGTTTGAACAGCATTACCAGAATACGAAGGTATTTCAACTTTCATGCACGTTCAGGTTTGGCCATGAGCTTTCCTTGATGGCAAACTCGGTAATTCGGCGTAATTCCACTAAACTGACCAAGCTTTGTGTCAGTCATCCTAGCACCCCAAAAACGGAGGTCAGATTGCACTTTGATAACAGCTTATCCAAGGTGCTATCAAACCTTTCGGTGAGCAGCGGAACACAAGCCATATTGTCCCGCACTAAGGCGAACCTTGCCGAGGCGGAAATTGCATTACGCCTGTGTGGGCTACCCTATCGCTACCTCAATGGTTCAAGCGCATTACATACCCGTACTGAAATCGGAATACTGGTAGTCGGCGTATTGCTGTCTGTGTACGGCGATCTGCGGCTACTTGAAAACCACCCCAACAAAAAAGCGATTATCTACGGCTTTCTGAAGGAAGCTGGTTTTAACTGGCAGACAGGGCAATTAAAAGCAGCGCTCAGTGGATTGATGGCTCCACATGCCGATCTATGGACTGTTCTTGGTCAGATATTCGACGGCGCACAATACCAAAAAGACCGGCTAGGAAGACTAGCCACTATATGCCAAAAGGACGGAGAGGAAACGCCAGCTATTGATGTGTTACGCCGTCTTGGCATGGAGGGTTTTATTGATAATGTTGGCTCAGACGGCGTAACACGCACTGGCTCAAACGATCGGCAACGAGGAGTCGTGAGGATCGTGGAACTACTTGACTCTAGTAAGATCGATTCCCGGACGTTTTTAAAACTTATCCTTAACCCGGAAGAGGCTGCGACTGACTGCGAACCCTTCATCCTTTCCACACTGCATGGTTCCAAGGGACTAGAGTGGGATAAAGTGATACTGATAGGCTTAAATGAGCAAGAATTTCCTGGCGGCAAAACCGATGATCTTTATAGCGCGCGCACATCGATGAGCCCCCCCTCGACCAACGAGAACATCGAGGAAGAACGTCGGTTGTTTTATGTCGGAATTACTCGCACAAAACAACAGCTTAATCTGGTTGCCCCTCTTGATGAAGGGCTCACACTGTGGCTGAGAAACCACTGGGACAGCACCCCGAAGAAGCCACCGATAGCCACTCGCTTCGTCTATGAGGCTGGCTTGTCTGCTTGCGCTGTTACCAGTGATGCGATCTATAACAACACGTTTAAGGAACTGGAGAGTGACCTTAGCAAGTTTCACCAATGGTATCTAAGAGATCTTCAGCGATTAAAAGTCTAGGGAGCACGGACAAGATACTTGCCGATTTCCGCTTCGTGCTAATTATCGAGTTCAATGGAGGTCTATTGCTCGGAAGCAAGCTTCAGCACAACGATCCGCATAGCAACGCCTCGCAGCACCAGTATAAAGAGTTTTTAAGCGGTTCTGAGGGGCTATGCTTGCCAGTATTCAGGATCCAGCTCTATATCCACTCATTTCAGCTATGCCACGACAACACGATATCTAACCATTAACTCGAAAATGATTAGATGCAAATATACCAGAAGGAGAGAGGGAGAATTGACTTCAGGCTATGTGGTAATAGACACAGGGTGTAGTGGTCAACTAAATCCGGACACTTGGTTAGGCCGTTCTTCGGCTGTTGCTGGCGGTATCCCGTTATTGTGGTGATGTGGACGCCGCCAGTTGTAGTAATCCATCAGGTAATAACTGATATCCCGTTTCGCCTCCCGCAGGCTCAGGTATCCCGTTACCGGGAGCCACTCTGACTTCAGGCTCCTGAACAACCGCTCCATCGGGGCGTTATCCCAGCAGTTACCACGTCGGCTCATGCTCTGGGTCATGCGATAGCGCCACAGTCGTTGCCGAAATGCCCGGCTGCCATATTGGCTGCCCTGGTCAGAGTGAAACAGTACGCCTGATGGGCAACCTCGTTGTTGATAGGCCATCTCCAGTGCGTTGATGGCCAGTTCTGCATCTGGTTTATCTGACATAGCCCATCCCACAACCCGCCGGGTGTACAGGTCAAGCACCGCCGCCAGGTAATGCCAACGACCGCCTGCCCAGACGTAGGTGATGTCGCCACACCACACCTGATTGGGTTGCTGGACATCAAATTCGCGGGCCAGCAGATTGGGAATGTCCGGTCGTTCAGACTGTGCCGCCTTATAACGGTGTGCGCCCGGCTGTTTGGATGCCAGCCCGGCTTCCTTCATCAGGTTACGTACTTTGAATCGGCCAATCTGATACCCCAACTCCCGCATCATCGACATTAAGGTGCGGCTGCCTGCCGAGTCCCTGCTCGCTTTGAACAATCGACGCAACTCACAGCGCTGCTGCATGCGCTCACGGTTAATCGTCCGCCTGCGAGCCAGATAATCGTAAAAACAGGAGGTGGGAACATCGAAAGCGCGGCAGACCAGGGTGATGGGGGCTTGCTCCCTCAATCGGTCTATCAGCGCGTACGTGTGAACTCGTCCGCCATCAAGAGAGCAGTAGCCTTTTTTAGAATGTCCTTTTCACGTTTGAGCCGATTGATACGGGCTTCCAACTCCTGAATTTTTTGCTGCTCCGGAGTCAATGCTTTGCCGATTGGGGTTGTGCCAGCTCGTTCGGATTGGAGTTGCTGAACCCAGCGACGAAGCACGGTTTCGCCGACATTCAGTGAACGGCTTGCTTCGGGGACCGAATAGCCCTGGTCAAGCACCAGGGATGCAGCTTCAAGTTTGAATTCGGCAGTAAACGAGCGACGTAATCTTGTCATTGAACACCTCAGGTCATGGTGGCGACTGTACCACCTAAAATGGTGTCCGGGATGATTAGACCACTACAGGGGGACTGTAAACAAGCTGCGGTGTTTACAGCCCCACATACGTTGAGAATGCTATTTTCATCGAATTTGAAGTTTACGTTTTTGGCATGGGTGTTTTAAGCACTTACATACAGCAATTTAAATTTCAGAATTACCATTAATACGTTGAAACAAGCAAGACCAACCTTTAATTGTTCAGCATTGAAACTAAACTCACATCAATCATAGCTTTGCTTCTGCTCTTAACAGCACATCTATAGCCATTTTATAATTTGCTAGAATAATAGAGTCATTCACATAGTCAGTCCCCATATCTGCAAGGAACTCCTCAGCAGATTGGTAGTCACTACCTGGTCTATAGTAACTTGGCATGTTGCTTTGGGCCCAATCTGAAAGCACTTGGTCATAAGTAACAACCCTATCATTCTCATCATTGTAAAATGTATCGGCAAGAACATCATGATATACCTTAATAGATGCATTATCTAATGCACGTGCAACGAGCTCAGCAATGTCATTATTTAAAATTACAAATGCAGGGAAATTATGGGGTTCATGAATATAATTAAAGTTTTTGAGCACCACATGCCCATCATGGGAACGGGTAGTTTCATTCAGGTTAACGCTATCCCTCAAAACGCCGAGAGCTTTATTATTCACAACGATATCAATCGCACAAACATCATCGTTTACTTTTCTCATTACAATACAACCTTACGTGTTAACATGGGATATTTCAGCACTTGTGCTTATCTATTGGTAGTTGAAGCTCCGTCAATAGCGAGGAGCTTATTACCAAATATGATTTTTAGGTTAAAGTACACCTATTCATCATTTGCAGATGTGAATGTATAGCATGTACCTAGTTGCAGTTAATTTAGGTTGATTTCATATAAATGGCAATAGCAAACAAAAAAACATCTAAAATATTTTATTCTGAAATTTAAATTGTTTTTTTGCTCTCTTTTTATTGTCTAAATGAGGAATTTAAAACGATGAAAATCAAAAAAAAACACTCACAGAAAAAGTTTTTTTCTCGTGAAAAAAACAATAGATTTCCACAGAATAATCCCACCAGAAAAAGTAAAAAAAACGGCATGAAACTCTCGCAAAAAATGATGCGATTATGAAAAAAATGCTTAGGTGTTTTGGAAAATAATCGTGGCATTTTTACGTGCTTAAACTGAGGTTTCTATGAACCTACATGAGCAAAAAATCGATTAGTAACAGACGTAGAAGGAGTAGACGTTACCGTGTGATAGATCTGATTTTTGTGTCCAGATCTCATGCAGGAGTCGGCACAATTCATGCTCATGTTTGTTGTAGCCTGAGCACGGAGCGTGAGTTGGTAGGACAAGGCAGGTATGTGAAAGAAAAGTGCTTGCTCCAGGGCATCAATCTCCCCTCCTCTAGCAACCACTTGATTCAAACACCATGACCATTATCTGGTTAGTCCGCTCACATCCAAGAGGCTGAAATATCGCCTATCCCCATGGTGTTTCCCGCTGTACTTGACAACCAGCAGACCCTACAAGGTAGAGAGCCCATCCAACGGCTCAGAACTCCATTGAATCTGATGATGAAACTGGCATCATTCGAATCATCTTGGTTATGATAGTGACGCTAAGCAATTAGAATTATTGCAGGTTTAAGACTAATAACCTCTACGCGCTATAGGGCGCACTTGTTACGGAGATGAAGTTGATGGCCAGTATTGAAGATCGATTGGAAGAACAGTTTGACAATGAGATGGCTCAGGTTTCACGACCAAATCTCATGATCGTCGGTGGGACAGGGGTCGGTAAAAGCAGCCTCATCAACCTAATCTTCGGCAAGTCCATCGCAAAGGTAGGAACAGGACAACCCGTTACTCGTGGTTGTGAGCGCTACGAGGACCCTAAGATACCATTGGTGATTTTCGATACCGAGGGATATGAGGTATCTGAAGGTAAAATTTCAGCGGGCAACTTTCGTGAAAAAATCATTCCAGAGATCAAACAACGCAAAAACAAAGCACTAAATGAGCAGATCCATCTCATTTGGTACTGCTTGTCGGTAGCCAACCACCGGATTACTGATTTCGACCTTGATAACCTTCGTTTGATTACAGACCAGCTAGATATACCAGTGGCTGTAGTTCTTACCCAATGTGATGCCGAACCAGTCGATGACCAAGGCAATGGTGAGACCTCTCAGATATTCCGCCAGGTACTACGGGAAAACGGTATGACCTGTGAGGTATTTGAGACCTGTGCCAACAATCCTAACCATGACCTAGAACTAAAACTGGATCTTGAAAAACTGATCGATTGGTCAAGCACATCACTCAGTAATGACTCTCTGCGTCAGTCGTTTGTGGCTGCACAGATTGCCTCTCTGCAAGCCAAGCGCAGCGAAGCGATGAACATCATCATGACTTATAGCGCCACCACCGCAGCAAGCGCAGGGCTCAACCCGATCCCAATGTCAGACGCGCTACTCATCGTACCTCAGCAGATAGCAATGGCCGCATCATTGGCCAAGATCTATGGTATCGATTCAATTGGTGAAATCGCAGTCAGTATGCTCAAGGGTCAAATCATCTCCTTGATGGGACGCCAATTGGCAGCCAGCCTGACCAAACTCATCCCGGTATTGGGGCAGTTCATTAACGCTGGGGTAGCCGGTGTCATCACTGGTGGGCTTGGGCTAGCCTTGATCGAGGTATATGAACGAGCCATCGAGGGCTATCTAAAAACAGGAAGGGCACCTGATTGGACCAAATTACTTTCAAGTGAACTATTTATGCAAGCATTCAACAGTGGCCTAGCCAAATGGAAAGCTAACAAGGCCTGATACTCACTAATGACACAGGAAGGTCCTAGTGAGAGGCAAGCCACTGTCCTTTATCCTAAGCCTTCCTTCTTAATAAAGCTGTTCAGGGTTATGGAACGCATGGACAAATTCGCAATCAATCTAATTGTTTTGGGAAAAAGCGGTGTAGGAAAAAGTAGTTTCTGCAATTATCTCTTCGACAAAAAAGATATGTTTGAAGTCGGAAGTGGTAAACCTGTCACTTCTTGGGAAAAAAACTTCCAGTCGTACACTTTTGAACACAGAGGGCACCTGCTAAATGTGTTCGACAGTGTGGGTTTGGAGGCTGACAACTATGGACGTTGGAGAGACCAGTTCGATCGTTTTATGCGGCAACGGCGGGAACGCCCCATGGAGCCTGAAACATGGATACATGGGGCTTTCTATGTCATCAATGCTAGTTCAGCCCGACTAGAACCAGTCGATCTTAACCTCATCAAAGATATCGCCCAAGATACCCATATTCCCCTGCAAGTCATCCTTACCAATGCCGATGTCGCAGGGGAAAAAGTAGAAGCCTTGACGCAGGAAATTAAGAAGTACTGCCCAGGTGTTCCGGTCACCCCCCTGTGTTCAGTGTCTGTCCGCAAGCGCGGTGGGCACTCAACCCAGCCCTTTGGTAGGGAGGAGGTACTTTCATTATACCTAGAGCAATCACGCACCTTCTTGAGCAAACGTCTGGCCGCTATGAGTTGTTTGAATATCAAGAGAATTCTAAAGGAAATGCGTAATACAGTAGTTAGCAAGATTGAAAGTGCAGATCTCAGTATTTTCAAACTCGCAGACTTGGACCTTGATAAGGAAATCAAGCTCCCCGACTTGGATGAGGTATTTTCCGACTTAAAGAGTTTTGATGACTACCTGTCATCCTTTGGTTTCGATGGAGGCTGGGAGACCAGTTATGAGTTAGAAAACACTGTAACTCAAGCCTTCGAAGAGTTTCAAAGCAATATTGAAGTTCGTTTTAAAGAGATCGAAGATGGAATTGATTCCGATAATCTGATGAGCAAGGTGGGAGCTATTTATGAGGCAGCAAAAATTATCCTTACCCTGAAGTCTACTATGATTGGTTGGCTCGATGAAGGCGTTAATAAAGTTGATGTCGAACTTGACCACTTGTTTGTTAAATATGCTGAACAAGACAACTTCTTTGCCTTATACCTGTTTCCACCCGGAGTTTTAACAAGTAACAAGGTGAAGCTATTCGGTATCTTCTAGTCAACAAAAATTTGCGACACATGATCCTCCCATTCTATTAAGTTGTAACAATAGGATAGATTTATGATGTAGTAGATTATTACATTTGGCGGCCATGATAGGCATCATTAT
This sequence comes from Aeromonas sp. QDB03, assembly GCF_027707985.1. Classification (NCBI taxonomy): domain Bacteria; kingdom Pseudomonadati; phylum Pseudomonadota; class Gammaproteobacteria; order Aeromonadales; family Aeromonadaceae; genus Aeromonas; species Aeromonas sp. QDB03. The sequence continues at coordinate 453,613 of NZ_JAPCJG010000002.1, forward strand.
TGGTTCGCCTATCATTAGATTATGTCAATACATTTCAGATAAGTTATTATTCAGCAATTAGACACCGGTCATGGCCGGTGCCTGATGACAAAATTAGCTGCACATGATTATTCACTAATTGCAATAAACTAAAAAATCAATTAAGAATTTCCCCAAAATCTGTTTTGAAGGGAGGGAATCTCAATTTGTAGATCATCCTTGAAAAGAAACGTCTCGTCTCCATTATCATCAACACCACTTTGACTTCCATATGAACGCAGCCACAGTTTTCTATTATCAGCTGACAGTGCATAGCCCATTTTCCTCTCATTACCCCTTAATCGATCCGGATACGCCCATCCTTTCCGCTCAAGCTTAGTAATGGTTACAATTATATGCGCCAATAGGGGTTGCTCTGGTGAGACATACTCATGAAACCACGGCCAGAAATCCTTATCACCATCCGATGCACGCCACCCCTTAATTTCATTCACTGTATCTAAATCCGCATATGGATGAGAGTGAAATGTGCCAACCAGCTCTATATTAGGCCAGTATTTCGTAAAAAACTCCTTTTTTGCTATTATCGAATTAAGATCTGGCCGTACCCAGTCTTGATGCCTTAATGCAGATGTTTCAACAGTAGCCATTGTAGATACAATTCGAGCGGGATTTTCACCTTTCTGAGGAATTGAATACCCCCACAAAAGGCCAAATGTTTCAAGGTTAATAGCCCCCTTTCCTTTTAGGTGCGCTCTGTGCTCAAACTCGTAAGCCTCAATTTCAGTAGTGAAAAGCTGAGGTACAACATGATCTTCAACAACAATATATTTCATACTTATATCCTGCAAGGCATCCCCAATATCTGTTACATACAGATATTTAAGCGGCATTATTATCATTCATTCAGAATTTTTAATGTTAACCAGATCACGATTCCAGCCTAGTTGATATGAATGACACTAATATCTAACAAATTGACTGGATAAGCGTACAAAACACCGGCTTAAGACCGGTGTTTTTGATAGTCACAGCAATACCAATAGAGATCTATTTTAGTAACGGCTCAAAATTTTAGTAACCCACTCTTTAATATCATTTGACAGACGTGCTGTTTTCATAGTCCTTTTTGAACGTTCCGGCACCGGTCCATCTCGATAGTAATTTTTGGGCTGACTTGAATACGTTTCATAGCCAAAATTCTTATTGATAAATGACTCTAAAAACTTAATTGGAATTCCCATATTAGATGAAATGATAAAATAGTCTTTATTAAAGAATTTTTTTACTGCAATGAGTTCATGACAAAACTTAAATTTTCCATTCTCAATCCACGCTAGGAATTTACCAGCCTCATCACTACTGTAGCAATAATTGTCACTGAGTTTTAACTCATTGGCTAGCGATCTTATCATTGCAAATGTTATGGACTCTTGACTATTATAGTCGTCAGTACATTTATATAATGGAATGTTATTTGTAATTATTCTGCGAGTATTTCCTCTATCATCAAATTTTATCAACGCCTCACTTAATTTCTCACCGTAAAATTGCTCAATATCAAAAGCCTCATTAGCATAAAACTCACTTCTATTTAATAACCCGTAAATTCGATCTTCCTCAGTTTTCAGCTCAGCCAACTCAAGCATTTTTTATCTGAATTTTTCAGCTCAGGTGAAAGATAGCTAATTTTATAACCCTGTTGTTCAAGCATTGTTAGTAGGGTGAAATTATAATCCAAACACAATTTATGTTGAATAAACAATCGGTTAACCATATGCATTAATGTGGGGTTGTTGCAATACTCATGCAAACGTTCAATAGAATAATCACACCCCAACGCTGACATCACCAGCTCTGTAATGATATGATCGCTATTTTTATATACCCTATTTTTGCCACCAAGGAGCGCTAAAAATGCATTATTAGCATTCCTCGCTCGGTGGAGAAACTGCATAATATCATTAGGCTGAACGAGCCCATTTGAAATAATTGCAGTAAATGTTAGGTCCTTATCTGTGAAACTAAATCCATTTTTCACAACCGGTGTAAAAATTGATACCAGTTTACTGCTAACACATTTTTTTATAGCACCATTAGGGAATTTACGAGCAGTGTCAGCATCGATTAATATTTTATCTGGTGTATTTATTGCATTTACCAATACGTTAACATTTGATTTTTTTGCATTGTGTGCCTCGTCGCTAAATACAATACATTTTTTGTCACTTGATGCACGCTCATTGATCTTGTTTATAAGATCTGATTTAGTTGTTAAATATATTTCTGGCATCACTTTAGGTTTGGATGACCTATATACGAACACCTTCTTATTACTGAACTCAGCCAAACCAACCATAAAATCAAATGAGTCCTGACTTAAAAACGCATCGGCAATAACAACCGTGCTGGCATCAGTAATAATTTTTTTGAAATTATCCATCCTTTCAATGTATTCATCAACTGAGATTCTCATGCCCAATTCTGAGTGCATTAAATTTAAAACATCCTCAAATTCATCTATAATCAAAATTTGGCACTTATCCCGGATATGCTTATATTTTTTACTATATAAAATGCTCAGACTAACACCATAGACACCGGTTTCATTTTTGGTGATATCTGTATGATAGTGTCGTTCATCCTGATCAGGATACAGTGAATTCGTGAAAGCTCGAGATGGATTTAAAAAAATAGGATGCATACCATTATTCCCAGCCTCGTCAAATGTGGGTATTAGGCAATTAGTTGTTTTACCCGTGCCTGGTGGGGTAACAACTATGTGAATCCCAGGGAAACGATCTAGAGATAATCTTTCGTGACAAAGATCGATATTAGTTTCAGTAATATTATCATTCTTAGTATAGAAATTGTGCGCTAAAGATACTGCATTTTTTTTAGCATTTAGGTGGTTTTTTATAGCCTCAGCGATTCTAGTATGGAATTGATTACAAGTTCGAGACCTAACTTCATCAATTAGAGACACCTCGGACATTCTCTCTGGGCACAAATGATGAGAACTGGTCACCACTAAATCAATTGCTTATTTCTCCTCCACCTCATTTTTAGCAAATGGGAGTAGCGTCACCCCTAGATTGAACCTGTTCGAACCTGGCTTAAACTCATGATCATCAAGCACGACTGTGATCTTATAATCGAATGCAATTTTCACCGCAGGAAAAATTGAATCCTTATCAATTATAATTTTAATTGAATTCCTTGGCTCACCATCGCTAATAATTTCTACAATTTTTATTTTTAGCGCGTCAGATTCATTAACCCTAAATTTTACATGGCAGTTATCGCCATAACTCAGCACAAACATACCCACCTCATTTAGTTTTTATAATAATATGGTGGCGTTTTCCAACGCTACACTTTTATTATAGTTATTAAATATTTAAAGACTTCTCTAGCATTCACACCAAAAATTTGGCGTAGGCATGCTACTTAGAGATTTTTTAATCTCTTGGAAGAATTCATAAATATAAATTATGTATCTACATACACTGACTGGTATGTACGAAAAGAACGATATTCTTATTCCAAAGCGTTTGCAATAGGGTAAAGAAAAATATCTTGACTTTTTCTTGAATTATTAGTCAAACATTATAATTGAGCCCTGAAATGGCAAAACTATCTATAAACTCTAATAATTTTGAGGGGTGTGCAAGAGCTCTATCTGAATAGTCAATGCGATACAAAGGCCACTACACAGCGATGTAGTATGAGGAGCTAGTGACAAGAACGATCTTTGAGGCGATTTATTGTAACTGGTGTGGATGCACCATAGTGGTGCAAAACTCAAAAATTATAGCTCGATTCGCGATTGAGTCATAGGTAGGCAATATGTCGGAGCATTCCTCGCTCTGCGAGAAGGTGGCCATTTTTAAACTTAAGGGTGAGAAGGTACGCTAGAGTGGGTCGTACCTTCCCAAGAAAGGTAATTCTAACTCCTTATGCAGATTGACTCATTTCAACCACCGCATTGGCATTCACCTTACGAATCACCCCAAATAACTCGACCACTTTGCCTTCATCAAAAAAGCCGTAGGCGCTTTCGCCGTGGTTGTCGGTAAACGGTGGCTCGAAGATGTGCGCCATGTCTAGCACGCCGTTGTGCACAAGGTAATCAATCACTTGATCAACAAAGTTGATTTGTTCGGCGTTGTAAGCGCCCTCATCAAGAAAGGCGCTAAAAGCCTCTTTGGCTGCGTTCAGGTCAAGGCCCACCAATTCTCGAATAAAGGTGCCTAATGGCTTGTCTTGCAAGATCTGCTCACGGTATGTCGCCACATCACTCATGCCACTGGCATCGAGCAACAACCCTTCTAGCACGTCCAAATCGGCTTGAGTGATAGGTTTGTTTCTTTTCAGTTTTTGAATGGTGAGTTGGTCTTGGTGATCTTGAATATACAACTCAATCTTTTTACGGTATTGGACCAAGTCGACTGCCGGGCTGGTATACACTGTCGTCACATCGTGTACCCCTTGAATCTCATCTTCAAAGTTGGTGTACACCCTCTCTTTATGCTCTTTGTCTAAGGCGAACATCAAATTACGTAAACGCTGGCGAATGTCTTCAAGTGTAACCAAATGAATGTGCTGCCAAAACTCAACGGTTTGCAGGTCTTGCAACAACAGCAACTGCGCTTGTATCGCCGGAATAACCGACTTCCCTTCCAATTGCTGGGCGATTTCCATCACGCGAATCCGACTTGGCTCAGGCACTATGCCCTTTTCCAGCAAAGCTAACTGCATTGTCAACAGTAAGTTATCAAAGCGGTTGGCCAAGTTATTCACTTGCTCCACTGGGTTGAAGGGCTCAGCCTCTGTAGGCAGAGCTGCAATATGGCTTTCTAGCTCAGTGTGCTTGGTGTCGTCGATGCAGTCCCAGTGCTCGCGAACTAGAAATGGTTCAACAGCTTGGCGTTTCGGACGGACAATAAAGTTATCTAAGTTCATCCCTGTGACTTGGTGATGTAGCATGTCTAACTGGTAATGCTTTAATTCCCGTAACCGCTCCGCATCTTCAGGGTGTTGCTTGATATAGCCTTCATCAGCCAAGCGTTTACTGAGCAAGATGCTTAAATTAACCCTTTTTTCAAATACTTGTTGCATCAATGGTTTAGCAATGCCAACAGGTAAACCTTCTGGATTAGCATCGAAGTACTCAAAATTTTGGCAATAATCAAACACCTTAAAGGTTGTCTTATGCTGTCCAGGGCCAAATAAATCATCACACAGACGCGTGCCGCGACCGATCATTTGTGTAAATTTTACTTTAGATCTGATCACTTTAAAAAATACCAAGTTCACCACTTCAGGCACGTCGATACCGGTATCGAGCATGTCTACCGAGATCGCAATACGGCAGGTGGGGTTGTTCGGGTCGAAGTCTTTGCGCTCGTTTTCATCCCCCCCCAAATTCATCAATCAGGCTTTGAGCGTAGGTTTCTTTAAAAGTGATCACTCGCGCTAACTTGCCTGCCCATTTGGGGTAGTTTTTGTTAAACATTTTTTCGAGGAATACAGCATGGTCGTTGTTAGCGGCAAAGATTATTTTTTTTCCAATCACATCACCGCCTTCTACATGAATTCCCCCCAGCTCAGTTTTACTCATTAATTGAGCAAACATCTTCTCGGCGGTGTCTTCATTGAATAAGAATTTATTCACCTCAGAAGGTAACACCTCCTCGCGATCGGTCAGCTCGGCCTTGTTTTCCCACTCTTGTTTTTCTTCATCAGACAACTCTTGATACTTGATTCCTTCACGAATAAACTTAGTAGCAACTGATATTTTTGTTGGCGGCACCAAATATTTTTCTGCATAGGCACTGGCGTCTTCATAAGCATAAGTAGGCATGCCTTTTTGCAAATCGAAAATGCTGTAGGTATCTTTTTCTACTTCGTCTTTTGGAGTGGCTGTGAGCCCCAGAAGGTAACCATCAAAATACTCAAAAATCTGCCGATACTTCGAATACACCGAGCGGTGTGCTTCATCTACCACGATTAGATCGAAATGCCCCACTCCAAACGGGTGCTCGTCAGCCCCCCGGTCCAGCAAGTTTTTCATGGTCGGGTAAGTCGAAAAATACAAGCGGCTGTCGATACTGTCTTTGCTTTGTCCTGAGCTCAATAGTGAGCAACTCACCCGAGGCAATAACTTAACAAAATGCTTTTTTGCTTGAGTTAACAGGGCATTGCGGTCAGCCAAAAATAACACGTTTTTCACCCAGTTATTTTTGACCAGCAAATCGACCAAACTTATCACGGTTCGGGTTTTACCTGTGCCGGTGGCCATCACTAGCAGAGCTTTTCGCTGATGGTCTAACTCAAAATGCTGTAAAATATGGGTAATGGCGGCTTTTTGATAATGGCGATTAGTAATATTTTCATCAATTTGAGCGGTGAGCTTGTTAGCTTCCCCAGAATCACAGTTAAAAAACGATATCCTGTCGTGGCGCCGACTTATCATTAGTGCCAGTTCGTCTTTGGTATAAAAGCCTTGTACGGTACGAGGCGGGTAGAAGGCATCATCCCACAGGCGAGTTTCGTAACCGTTAGTGTAAAAAATAATGGGCCGCACACCGCATTGCTTTTCTAGACAATCGGCATAGAGTTTGGCTTGCTGTTGGCCATCTTCTGGGCGGCGACTGGTGCGTTTCGCTTCCACTACCGCCAGCGCTGTGCCGTCATCTCCCCACAGCACATAATCGACCAAGCCATTGCCCTGCGGGTTTGCCGGTGAAATCGGCATGTTGGTTACAGGGTATTCGCGATCCCGCTTATCCTTAAGTGGCCAACCCGCTTCATTGAGCAGCGCATTGATAAGGTAATTACGAGTTTCGGTTTCGTTATAGTCGTGGCTATCTTGCGAGCTATCGGACGCTTGCTTGGCTTGTGCAATTTGCTCAAGCAAGGCTTCGTTTTCTGCCTTTAGCGCCGCATTTTCATTGAGCTGTTGCTGATATGCTTCACGCTTGATGCTGTCGCTCTCGGCCAGCTGTTTTTCAAGCTCTTGTACCCGCTTGATGCTGCTGATAGCTTTGGTCACTAGACCAGCATCAATGGCGAGCTTTTGCGGAACTAACGCTTCATCAAAGGGCTCGACGCTAAAGTGGTTTTTATCAAGTTGCGGAGTATAAGTACGGATAAACCAATAGAGCACATGGTGCAACTCTTTCACCGCTTGCAGTGCATCGCGCTCTGGCAGCGCACTCTTGCCATGTACGGCCTCGTTACCAATCTTGATAACGAGTTTCAGCTTGGGAAACAGGTTACTGGCCAGATTCTCTTTAAAGCCTTTATCGTGGATCAGCGACATCAAGGTCACATCATGACGTGGCCGCGTCAGCCAGTTGTCGATGTCAAAGACGGTTTCAACCATCAGCTCCAAGGCATTGCGGGCATAAAACCCCGCAATCCTCGGGTCGCTTTTAATATTGGCCTCAGCGCTTTGGGCGCGAGCCAGTATCTCGGTGCAGCGCAAGAGCTAAACTGATTGTCCGCACCGCCTTGTCCAGCAAGTGTGGTGCGGATAAAGGTAAAGTTGCTGCTACCGAGCGCCACGCTTGATGTGCTAGCTGTTGCTAGCTTTGTGACCGTATCTGACATGTAACTTCCTTTTACATCTGATTGTTTTTTAACGTATTAAGGTCATGTTCGCCGTTAAAGGTTTTTTGCATGAGAGCATTAAACATCAGTTCAGTTTCAAATACTTGCTGTTCTTGCTCTTTTACTATTTTTTGTAACTTGCAATAAATGTCAGAAAACTCACACTGCTTTATATAGTTAGGAAATGGTAATCGAATCGCCTCAAGCTTACTTTTACTTATCATTCCTTTCATGGAGTTAGTTGAGGCTGCTTGAATAATTTTCTTCCCAACCTTCAAAAGAACATATAAAAATTCGGTGTTTAGAATATTTTTTTTGGGGACCAACGCATTGATTTGCTGATTAAATGCAACATTACGATCTGTAATCGCTATATTCCCTATACATTCAGGACTACCTGCAATGCAAGTCATCAAGACTGAACCTGCACCAACAGTTCTTCCAACAGCCTTCCCTTTTTCTGATAAGTACTCTTCTGCCATAGTAAGGTAATCTGAAGGCGTATTAATATTCCCAGATTTAATCCATTCTATATCAGAACCATAATATTCAGATTTAGCTCGTGATGGCGTATTACCAGTAATGACATTTGCCACATAAGAAATACATTTTAACTCCAACCCTTTTGGATTGGTAATAGGATCGCCAAACATCTCAATAAACACTGATTGGGCGAGACTGTTAAGATCTTGCTCCATTTGCAGGCAGTCTTTGCGAAGTTGGTCAGCTTTCTCTAATACCGCAGCTATTTTCTTTTGGGTTTCGAGTTGTGGTAGTGGTATTTGAATTGACTCTATAACCTTTTTATTTATCTGAGGAAAAGTAGAGCCTGTAGAGTTCAGATACAATTCATTTTCTATTGAACGGATGAAGTACCATAAATATTTAGCATCAAGTTTCTCATCATGAGCTCTCAATCCAGCAACACCTCGACCTAAACAATACGTTTTGTCAGCCCAATTCAAGTCCCCTATTGTGGCACGGACACATAATATAATATCGCCTTTTTCACATAACTTTGTGGGATCTAAAGTTGATTTTTTAGGTTGTGGAAATACCTCACCATAATCCGCAGCCCCTGCAATTAATGGCACACCTTCACCAAGCTCAACATATGTTGAGCCTTTTGGTGCTGACCCCATATCAATGTTGCAAACGGTTGATAGCTTGACTACATTCCAACTCATTTCAGTAACCCTTCTAGCTCACTTACACCCTTTGTCATCTTCTCTTGCAGGGTTTTAATTCGCGCTAAAATTATTTTTGGCGAGTCGTACTGCACGTCTTCGTACACCACTTTTTTATATTTATTGAGACTTAAATCGTACTGACTGGCAATAATATCGGCAACAGGCACCATAAAGCTTTGGTCGGTCCGGCTGCGCTTGTATTCCGGGCTGCCGAGGTAAGGGGTCCCATCGGGGTGGGTCAAGCTGGTAAAGCGGGTAATGATATCGGCAATGTTACTTTGTTCATGAGTTGGTTGTTCACCCGCTTTTGCCAACCGGGTTCGCTTATCATCCAGGGAAAAACCATCGGCCTGCATGTCGTAATACCACACCTTGTCCGTGCCACCGGAGTTGGTTTTGGTAAAGATTAAAATCGCAGTGCTAACGCCAGCGTAAGGTTTAAAGACCCCGGATGGCAGAGAAATAACGGCCTCTAGCTTTTGCTCATTAACGATTTTTTCGCGAATACTTTTATGGGACTTGGTTGAGCCAAACAATACTCCGTCTGGCACGATCACAGCGGCGCGGCCACCGACTTTGAGCATGCGTAAAATCAACGCTAAAAACAGCAGTTCAGACTTTTCGGTAGGCCCTTTGGTTTTCACTTCAACCTGGATCTCATTACCATTTTCATCGATTTCGGTTTTATACTTTGGCGCAACTTTTTTGGCAGCAGGGTTTTTACCCAAGGCACGCAATAGATCGGGGGCTACGATGTCGAAGTCCACCGAGCCTTTAAACGGTGGGTTGGCCAAGATCAGGCTGTAGGCCTCGCGAATATTGGCATCGCCTTGGTCTTGTAAGCTATCACGATAGAAGACACTAGGGTTTTCAATACCATGTAACAACATGTTCATCGCGCCTATGCGCAGCATACTTTTGTCAAAGTCAAAACCGGTGAACATTGCATTATTAAAATATTAAAATATTAAAATGCTTGCGGTTTTCGGGCTTGTTGACTTCTTGCTTATAGTGCTTTTCAACGTATTCTAGCGCTGCCATCAAAAATCCGCATGTACCTGACGCTGGATCACAGATGGTATCCCCCAGTTTTGGTTCCATAAGCTCAACCATCATTTGAATAATATGGTGTGGCGTTCGGAACTGACCGTTGACACCCGACTGCTGCAATTTGCTAAGCAGATATTCGTACAAGTCACCCTTGGTATCTTTGTCGTCCATGTTGATGGCGTTGAGCAAATCGACCACTTGTGACAGCAACTTGGCGGAAGGGATAATGAAGATGGCGTCTTTCATGTGTTCTGCAAAGCTGCCTTCATGGTGCAAGGTTTTGATTTTGGGAAACACCTTGTCACGCACGATTTCCATCATCACGTCGGGGTCTTTATCTTTAAAATTACTCCAGCGCAGCGCTTGCTCATGAGCGCCAAAGGTTGGGTTAGCCACAGCAATGCCGGTGGCTTGTGCGCGACGCTCGGCAGTGCGTTGCAGCTCGTCTAAGCGGCGAATAAACAGCAGATAAGAGATTTGCTCAATGACCGAGATGGGATTGGTAACCCCGCCAGTCCAGAACATGGTCCACACTTGGTCGATTTGATTGCGTATTTTGCCTGTTAACATGAAAAAATCTCTTTGTACCAAAAGGATAGAGAGCAAACTCTCACAATGGAGCCACTTTACCATGGGGGATATGTTACTGCTCAAACGGATGTGGCTCGTATAGAGCCCTATCTTCTTCAAATCAGTATCATGGTTACGACCCGTCATACTAAGGTATTAACGGGTTTCTGATTAACTGTCTTTCTATCACCTTCTAAGTTGAGACCACTGTGATGCCCCCTGTTCTCACATTGCTATCATTGGCCTCTGGCAGCTCTACACCGGCCAGACCCTTTACAGCTTCATGTTGCTCATGGGTAATTTCTCATCAGATTCCGCAAGGAGCAAAGGATCCATTTCCCCCCCCCCCGCCCCCACACATCTTAATGCACGTGAAACTGTGTACGCCGAACTATCGCTCTATCAGCAAGTATTTCTTCATGGTGAAAGTGGCCTATCGGTAACTCTCGAACGTGGGTATCATTCGTCGACCACAGTGCTCAACATATCCCAGACCTTCTATGAAACCGATTCAAGGCTTCTATGGGCGACATCACATTCCGTTCGGCTGGAGTCCCCTGAAGATTATACAAGTTAGTAAGTCTGATATTAGCATTTAAAAATAACACTTCGCCCACACTGAAATGCTTCATCCTAGTTATACACTAAGAGATGGTAGAGTTATTAAGTGGGTATTTAATATGGCACCCACTTAATAAATCAATAAATATGGATTCGAGGATTTATATGATATCAAATTTTAGCGCGTGATTAACTGCACTTTCAAAGCTCATAGAATAATGACCGAGCACATCATCTAAAGCTGGCGCAATGAGATTTTCATTTATATCTTCACGAATGCCTTTCATTTTGTTATCTAAATAAACTTCAACAAGAGCAAGTACACTACACTCACCAGGTTGCCCCACGCCACCGTTTAAAATTGAAAGTAATATATGAATACCTTCCTCATGCCTCTCGTTATCCTTTAAGTATATTTGTGCAAGTTTAAATGCCGCACCTAAATGTAAACGACCATTGGATGAAGCCAACTCAAAAAGCTTGATTGCATTATCCGGATCCTTATCATTATATAACGCGATACAACCTCGACGGTAATTTATATCATCGTTATAAGAACTTGATAAATAACTATTGCTATAGGCGTTAATAATTTCCATGCATTTATTTAGGTCTGCATTTACCCCATCACCGTTGTGATAGATATAAGCTAGACGACATAACATTTCTGGTTCTCCCGAACCAAGACATTGGCTATACCAAAATTCAGTTTTTTCAAGATCTTGAGAAACTATGCGCCCTTGTGCATAGTGAGTCCCCAGTACAAATTGAGCCTTGCTATCACCTGATTTAGCAAGCGAAATAAGCTCATCTAAAGATATGTCATCTAAATAAGTGCAATAAGGAACTTCTGTGTACTTCAATAACGTATAGTCGCTAACCCAAGAATACAGCAGGCTAGATATCTCACAAAGTTCAATGTCTATTTTACCAGCCCGGTAGCAACTCCAATACAATTTTGCCAATTGCAGATTGGCATTTTTTATTCCATGCTTAGACGCATAATCAAGCTGACTTCTTATATCTTCAATATCATTAAAAAATATATCTTTATACAATTCAAAATTTTCATGGTCATTCAGCAATGGCCAAAGATCACAAATCTCTTTCACAGATAGTAAATATTTCGCGGCAGGATAGTTTCCATATGCAGCAGATGCTAGCATCTCTAATCCATCGCTACAGCTCGCATCTTCATTTAACAGTATGATGCCGGCCTTATATTTAGCTTCCATATTGCCTTTTTTTGCTGCTTCGAGATAATGCCCCCAACCTGGCCCAATTTCATATTCACGTCCACCAATCTTATTTTTTTCAAACTGAGTATTATCAAGGTCGTATTCCAGCCAACAGCACATGTCTCCAATTTTTACTTGTGCCTGGATATGTCCGGCATCTTTTGCTTTATTTAAAAACTCAAATGCCATATTGATGTCATGCTCAACATTATTTTTTTTGTAGCTTTTTAGATGCATTAACCCTAATTGATATAACGCATCAATATTTCCCTGTTCGGCTGAGAGTGTAAATAGCTGATTTGCATGTACATCAACCTCTGGCCCTTCATTTTTATTGACTAAATGAATGCCCATTTTCAATTGGGCCAGTGGATGGCCATTTTTCACTGCCAACTCAAGCCATTCAATTGACTTTTTTTCATAGCTTTTCTTGGCCGTTTTTTCACTTATTTTCAAACACAGCTGAGATAAATTATACTGTGCATTGCTATTACCATTTTCAGCTGATTTTGTATACCAGTATTCGGCTTTATCATCATCCTTAGATATTAAAATCCCTTCATCATAAATCCATCCTAGTGTAAAGCAGGACAGGGCACACCCACTCTCCCCTGCTTTCCTAAAATTCTTAATTGCTTTATTTATATTTTGAGTCACTCCATACCCATGAAAATAGCACATACCAAGTTTTAAATTTGATTGAGGATGGCCGCGTGACGCCGTGATCTCATATATTTCAATCGCTTTTAGATAGTCAGCATCTACGCCGATCCCAAATTCGTAAGAAACTGCCTCTTGATATTTCTGCTTCATGAACTGTTCTTTATTTATCATATCATGTGCAGCATCATCGCCAGTGTATTCCCTATATGTCATGACAACCTCCACGTATCCATTTAGTCAACTTGATCTCAATCTATCATCTTCAGAATATTCTTTAATTACATTTCAGCATAAGTATGAGCTCTGTAACACTTATCGTAGATTTATACCAGATCATCCACGCAACACATGCTTAATGAACCTGGCAAGGCAGGGTTTCGCATCAAAGCCTTGCGCACATACTCATCACTATCAAAAAGTAACTCGTTCATCTGTTCAGGTTTTAGTAGCGGATTACTCGCCGCTGACATACGGATTAAAGGACGGTCATCAGAAACAAATTGAATCAACATCCTTGATGGCAAGGCTCGATTACCGGCTGCCGCAGCCAAAACTCTTATATCATCGTGGTTTGTCCGCTCAAGCAATTGTATCAATAACGCTTGAGAAACCTTCGGATTACCAGCAATACCGACACGGACATCTTCTGCTTCATCCAGAGATAACACGTTTAATACGGATAAGGGGGTTATGGGATTACGAGCCACATTTGCACGGACATGTCTATCAGCATCTGTGGATAATGAAATGAGCACTATTATGGGAGTTAACGGATTTCTAGATACGGCAGCTCTTTGTACAACATTAGTATGATTCGATAATTCGCTGAGAGTGCCAGGTTGAATGACAGCACTACTGATAGCTAATTCACTCACATCCTCGTCATCATCATGAGCTAGTCGAGTAATGGCCTCAATAGGAGTTGCAGGATTTCCAGCGACGTAGTAACGAACACATGAATCATCGTCCATGGATAGCTTGTTTAACTGCTCAGGCGTAGTCAATGGATCTCGAGCTGCCCCTATCCGCTCTTCATCTGCTAGTGGTTCCATTTCCAATGAATCATTTTTGAGGTATACATTCATATCAACTATTCCATAGTTGTATTATTGTTTGCAGAAAAATCATCCTGAAAGACTTCTACCAGCTCATGTTTACTAATAGCAGGAACTTGCATATTACTAAATACGATTTCTCCTGAGTCAGCATCGCGTATGAATTTCCAATCGTTAAACCCTATTGTTGAGTCATCAATATAATATGGCCATTGTTCACCGATATTATCACCAAGCCAGATTAGTGCTGATACCCGATCAGCCATACTTTCTAATGAGAACCCCAACATACACATAGTTCTCTGAATTAACGAATGCAGTGAAATTCTTTCCATTGTTACTTCCATGATACAGATAGGTCTTTGTTGTGGAGCTACGGCTATAAGACCTTATGAAATGGAAACGAAAGATGCTAGTACAGTTTTCGTCAGCCAGTGTTGAGGTTGCTCCTATGCAGGGACACAGCCATGATGGTGCTCGACATGTGCCAGGTAGTCCGGGGATTACAACAAGTGGAATACCCCATTTGACAAGTTCCTGGTGGAATACTTGGCCAGATAGATAACTGGATCAGATGCACCACGCCAGTGGTGCAACATTGAAAATTGCTATCGAGCTATCCTGTCTACCTGGGAGAGCCAGCGCCGAAAGATCTATGGACAATCCTCGCTATGCGAGAATGATGTAGCCACATCGTTACCTGTTAGGTGAGAGGGGTGCGCTTTATCTATATATATAAAAACAATCCCTCTCAGCTGTGCACCTCAGCTCTAGTGCCTCCAAAACACCTTCAACGAATGGTCCAATGGAAACCACGGGTAGATAACTGGATCACATGCACCACGACCAGTGGTGCAACCTAGAAAAAATGGCTACTGAGCTATCCTGCCTGGGGAGCGAGTACCGACAGATCTATGAACAATCCTCGCTACGCGAGAATGATAGCCATAGCTATTCACCTTTTCAGGTGAGAGGGATACGCTTTATCTATAAATATAAAAACAATCCCTCTCAGCTACGCAACTCAGTTACCCTGCTGGACCTCAGAGTTTCTCTCGCTCCTGGGCAGTTGGCTGCTCACGTTCGGCCATGACGTCGGCGCTCATACCAGGCTCATCAAACCACCTATCCCAGGACTCACCTACAGGTGTGATTATGCGAGTACGACCAACCACGACGATCTCAACATGCGTGACCTCATCTGGCAGAGCCACTGCCTCGGGCAGGTAAACCCCCTGGCCACGACCACACTTAAAAACTGTTGATTCCATCACGCGTCCTATGAAGCCAGATACCATGTGAACCGAACATAGCTAATGGGCCCGGTATGTCAACTGACACCGGATGCACACGTTATGCAATACGGCTACACTGTATATAAAAACAGTAACTAGTGAGCCACCATGTTCGCCATCCCACATCCAACCCCGGACGCTCTAGAGCTGCCACTTTTTCTGTCCCCTGTGGTTTGCGGCTTTCCTAGCCCAGCACAGGACTATATAGAGCACACCATAGATCTGAACCAGATCTGCATTGAGCACCCCGCAGCAACCTACTATGTCAGGGCCAGTGGCCACAGCATGGTGGAAAAGGGCATCAATGACGGGGATCTTTTGATCGTAGATAGGGCGCTCAAGGCCCGCCACGGCGCTATCGTTCTAGCCTGCCTTGATGGAGAATTCACTGTCAAACAGCTGCAAGAACGCCCGTTCCCTGCCCTGCTACCCGCCAATCCGGATTTCCAGCCCATCCATCTATTGGACGGGCAGGAACTAGAAATTTTTGGCGTCGTAACCTATGTGCTCCACAAGACCAAACTGGGGTAAACCATGCCCAACGCCATTGCTCTCGTCGATGTGAACAACTTCTATGCGTCCTGCGAGCGCCTGTTTAGGCCAGACCTCAAGGGGCGCCCGATCGTGGTGCTATCGAACAACGACGGCTGCGTTGTGGCTCGCTCGGCAGAAGCCAAGGCGCTTGGCATCAAGATGGGTATTCCCTACTTCCAGACCCGTCAGTTCTTCGAGGCCGTAGGCGGTGTTTGGTTCTCGAGCAACTACGCCCTCTATGGTGATATGTCACAGCGCGTAATGACCACGCTGGAAGGCATGGTGCCAACTGTCGAGGTGTACAGTGTTGATGAGGCGTTTGTTGAACTGAACGAATCATGGGCGGGAGACCTAACAGCATATGGTCGTCAGATCCGTGAACGAATACAGCAATGGACTGGACTCACAGTCGGCGTTGGGATCGGGCCAACCAAAACACTCGCCAAACTGGCAAACTACGCCGCGAAGAAGTGGCCTGCGACTGGTGGAGTGGTTGATTTGCGTGATGAGGCACGTCGAGCGCGTTTGATGGCTATCACTCCGGTCGGGGAAATATGGGGAATAGGTAGAAAACTGACCACCAGGCTCGAAGCGCACGGGATCAATAGTGTGGCGGACCTAGTCGCTGTCGATGGTAAAAACCTACGGCATCGTTATGGGGTCGTTGTTGAGCGAACCGTGCTAGAGCTACGCGGCTACCCATGCGCCAGCCTGGAGCAGGACACACAAGCCAAACAGCAGATCATCTGCTCCCGATCATTCGGTGAACGGATCACACACATGAATTCCATGCATCAAGCACTCGCAGGATATATGGAACGTGCAGCTGAAAAACTCCGGGCAGAAGGAATATGCTGTCGCCATGTCACCCTATTCATTCGTACCAGTCCCTTCAATGACAAAGAGCCCTACTACGGCAACCAAGTGAGCACCACGCTGGCTGTGCCTACAAACGATACCAGGGAGCTGCTGGGAGTGATCCACTCACTGCTCTCTCATATCTGGCGGGATGGGCACCGCTACCAAAAAGGGGGCGTGATGCTAGCCGACTTCACTCCTATCGGCAGCCAGCAGGGAGATTTGTTCGACCATCATCAACATAAGCCCCGCAGTCAGGACCTAATGCAGATGATCGACCGAATCAACCAGGGATGATTAGGAAAAATTCATTTTGGATCTTGTGGGAGAGACAACAGTGATTGGATGATGAAGCGTGAAAGACTCAGTCCCCGCTATACAACCGCATTGGATGAATTACCTATTGCAAAGTGATAACCAGAAATTTCACTTAGACATTTGTATTTCCCACATCTAACAAAATCATGCATAACAGCATTGACTTTATTGTCCATATGTTTAATTTATAAACTTTATGCACGATAAAATTAAAACTTTCTAACAAATTGGATTTGTTATGCAACCACTGAACCAATGGACTGACTCCATCACAGACAATGAACAAAAAGCATATAAAAAAGAGCATCAAAGTGAATATCTATACAGGCTACAGGAAATAAAGCGGACAGGTGCGACAACTGTAAATTTGTTAGCCTTGGTAGAGGCTGGGTTGGTTGATGCTAGTTTATCAGCTTATCAGCGCATTGAGCTTGGCAGACTTAAACGTGAATTAATGGCTCTGCAAAAACGTGAAGGTCGTCACACAGACAACATGGCCATTTGGGCCAAAATTGACCGGAAAGAAATGCGAAAAGAGCGTTTAAAACTTTTGGAGAACGCTTTACAGTCTGACCATCTCACTGAAGAACAAGGGCGTGCACTAGAGAAAGTATATATTGAATTAGGCGGAGACCCATTAAAGCTAATTGAGCACGTTGAGACCAATTTGTAGGGATACAGTTAATGACTCTGTGTCCCGCCTTCCAATGTCCACTTCCTAAATTTTTGCTGAGTAAAGGCTTCTAAACCTTCCTTACACGAGTGTGCTTTGCGCTAAATAATGTGTGAGTAAGCAACCATGATTTCCACAAGAAAAGTCCTGCAAATCCATCGTTTCGTCAGTCGTGCCATTGATCAACCCCCCTCCATGACCACCCAGGGTATGGTTCAAATCCTGGACTGGACCATCATGCGCGTGCAGCGAAACCAAATCAGGGAGGAGGCCTATCCCTGTATCTTTGCCAGAGGGGCTGAACTGTTTTATCTGATTAGTTCAATCCGACCGTTTAGGCGATACAACCAGTTAACCGCTTTGTGTGTTTTCGACTGGTGTGTCCGACAACATGGCTTTGGCCTCAAAGATCTGCATTTGGATGAACAGCGGGTCATAACGGAGCGCATAAGACGCGATTACCGGGAACCGGTTTTGCAGGCAAGTGACCATTTTGCTCAGGAGTACCGCTACTGGTTTTTCATGCATAGCGAGCCCATCAGTAAACCAAGTGCCAGGTCTGCTAGTGCAATTACATCCATTAGTCGCAGCTTGTTTGATCTCAACTGGTAACTGCCGCTCCTCCTCATTCTTACCTCGATGAGGTGAGCAGAAACATAGCAATGAGGTGTGACCCCAACCCCCCAGGTTCAGAAACAAATCAATCGGGTGGGCCACTCGTGCCATACCGAAAGGTGGTCGTATGCAACCAATATCTTCCCGAGCACGTAGACATCAGCGCCGTCATAGAGAAAAAAAAGTACAAGCCGCGATAACGGGCCAACACTACCATCCCACAATCCTCTTCTTTACCGGGGCGGGTTTGTCAGCGGAAAGCGGTGTGCCCACGTTTAGAAGTGAAGGTATTTGGCGTAATCATAAGAACTGGCGCTATTCCCACGCTAGTAGCATGAGTACGGATCTGGCTGGCTTCTTGGACTTTCACAACAAACGGCGTCAAACCATGTTAGAAGCCGCCCCCTCACAAGCGCATTATCTGATAGCCCTGCTACAACAGAAATGTACTGTTAGGGTCATAACCCAAAATATTGATGACTTACATGAGAGAGCAGGTAGCCGTGATGTCCTTCATCTGCATGGTTCAATCCAGTTTTTGGTCCCCATAGGTTTCCGTAGCAAAAAATATCGCCAGCCCTGGCATGAAGATGTGAAGGTCGGTGATCGCAGCCCATCCACTGGCTCACAATTGCGTCCAGATATCGTGCTGTTTGGTGAAAAGATTTATGAATATCAACAAGCTCGTCGCTGGCTCTGCGAGGCTGATACCGTAGTAGTTGTCGGCACCAGTTTGCTTGTTGAGCCTGCGAGCTCTCTGTTACAAAACATCAACCCTGGCGCATGTGTCTACTACATCGATCCCGATCTTGGTTTGTCATCCAGACTACCGTTTCCCGGTGAGTTGATTGTTGATGGGGCCAATCGCGGGATTGCTCACGTATTGGAACTGAACCTAGAAAAAATGGCATGAAGTTATATCTGGATGATGAAAGAAAAACTCCGGTAGGGTGGGTTCGTGTCTTTTGGCCGGAGGAGGCGATTGCATGGCTAAAAACAGAGATGGTGACTGAAATTAGTCTTGATCATGACCTCGGTGATGATGATAGAGGAACCGGCTACGACGTTATTCTCTGGATAGAAAATGAGGTAATGACAAATAACTTCATCCCGCCCCAAATTCATATTCACTCAGCAAATGTCTCCGCAAGAAGAAAAATGGAACTGCGCATTATGGCCATAAATAGCTTTTTAGGGAATTCAACATGACAAGTCCAGAGCTGTGGCTAAACTCCAGAGATAGTAAATCATGTCACTATGTATAAATTTCTCTGGTTCTTGGGAAAGTTCTGATATCTGCAATAGTCTCTCAACTGTTAAAAATCATCCCCTGGAAAATAAAAAGGATTCTAAAATCGATAAGTACGAGTTATGAACCTTTCCTTTTAAAATATAAATGGTAAAAACGCTATCTTGTTGACTTTTATTTAATTCAGAATGACAATCTAACTTCCACTTTGACGATATAATGGACAATGTATGAGTACGGATATCAATTTCTTGTGTAAAGAGAGTCTGTTTGCGTTCATCCAAAACAAATATGATATCTTAAAGAATGATATGGGGTGGGACCTGCTTTTCTGTAGGTATGAGAATATGCTATCCCCTCAGTATCCTGTCGCATTCTTTGGTATAAATCCAGGTGGTGGACCATGTGATACCAATGCAGTTTCAGTAGAGTCAGAATGCGCATATTACAACGAACGATGGAAGGGCTGTAAGAAAGGAAACGCTCCACTACAACAGCAGATGAAACACTTATATACAATGATTGGCGATGAACTGGGTGTATCATACACGCAGCTCATGGATGGCTCTCTGATGACAAACTATATTCCTGCCCGCTCACGAAATTGGCATTCATTAAAAGGAAAGGGTGAGTGGCTTGAACATGCACGTCAAATATGGGATGAGCGTATAAAACAGGTCCACTGTAAACTCTATATCGCGATTTCGAAAATCGTATTTGATGAACTAGATGGCCATTTAACCAAGCATGGTTTCCAGATGGTTGATAAAATCAATGAACAGATTGGCTGGGGGAGAGTCAGATACCAAATTCAGCGTTACGAAAGGGGGGATCAAGTTTCCTTGCTTGTACGCCTCCCCCATTTGTCAACATACAAAATATTTATGTCGTCCAGCATGTCAACCTGCAATGAATATAATTAAGCGTGAGATCTCTAAAGCTCTTATATGACGACTTGCTTCATTAGAGAATCGAAGCCAAAAATGACACCGGTCAAACCGGTGTCATATCTATAATAATTTTTTTCGAATATGTAAGTTTTTTGCTCGTAACAAAACTTTATATTTACCTTTAGCTTTATCTCGAGAGGCTCTTTCTAACTTACTTTGTTTAACATTCATACCTTCAGTGCAAAAGTAAAAAAGAACTCTCTCAGTACAGTATAGGTCACATTTCTCTTTTTCTGAAAAAGGTAGTTTTTCATTACTTTCTTTCAGGGCATATAATAGCAGATCAAGTATCTCAGATAGACATCCTTTCTTACGAAAACGCTCCACTTTCTCATACTCTCTTTCATACTCATCCTTCTCTACGCTACATTCCTCAACCATAGGAATAGCATCAATAATCACACCAATAAACTCACCGACTTTCCGACCCGGTATAAAACCATAGCAATCACTATACTGCTCATCGTCGCCTTTACTACGCTTAATCACAGGAGAACCACCAAGGAACCCACGCCTCATATTTTCCATATAGGCATACTGGACCAGTCGTTGCTGCTCCTGGACCCAAAGCTTTGCATTTTTTGCGTCAGCCTCGGTTAACTCTTTTATAAGAGAAAAATCAGAATTTACATCAACTGTACCTAGGTGAACATTTACAGCCCTATACCTACGAACACATTTACCTGAACTGAGCTCTAGATCTTCCAGTACACTTACGGTTTTGCTAAATGATACTGTTCTAAGATTTGCATTCAACCTCATGTTAGCCATGCCACACCTCTCATTATTATTGTTATTTTATGTTTTTTTCTTTGGTTTGTTCGTGTGATATGGGATCCCCATACCAATCAGCAATCCATTCATTGTTCTTCAAAATTTCATTCTTAAGTTTGTCTCTATCTAAGAAAAACATGTTTGGCTTATCAATAGTATCTTTTTCTGAGTTAATATCTTGGACATATCCATCAGGAATCAATGCGTTTGATCCTACATGAACGCTCTCCAGCCCTTTCCTAAAAATTGTAGCCAAAACGCCTTCCAACAGTGCTCGAGCATTTGATATAAAACTATTTGACGGCTCTTCGATTGATAGCAAAACAAAATCCAGTCTTAGAAGTCGGAAAGAAAGTGACGATGTGCCGAATGTTTTTTTATCCACAAATGACGGCACTGATTTTTTCATCTTGGCATATTGTTTTTTAGTGCAACGAATCAATGCAGTAAATAGTATAACCTTAAGCTCGCTTAACTGATTTGATTCACCTAATTGAAAATTTAAATCATCTCGACGAGGTGAATATTCAATGCCCTGCTCGAGCAGATTAAACCAAGTAGCCCGCAATCTCTTAACCTTAGACCCTGATATCCATTTCTTACCGTCTACACTATAACAAATACCTTTTGGCTCGTGATTATCTGCTCTCCTCACCCTGACCATTACATTATGCTCACGCAACCCAGTGACAAATTCAGTCATGTTGTTCGGCTGTTTTTTAAAAACCACGTCCATTGCATCCCTGATAATACAAGCGGGATCATGCATAGCATGAAAGCTCCCTCTACCACGGTCATTTTTAATATTTACTATGCTATACTCATGACCGAAATTTTTTTCAGGGCTTTTACAGATCGACAATCCCAATTCCATTTCAATTTTTCGAGCAGCGCCAACTCCACGAGCGTAGTCATTACTATCATCAACTAAGGTTCTGTCTAGTTTTACTCTACATGCCACAACATGTACATGTAGAGACCTTGTATCGCGGTGTATAACAGATGTCCACCGAGTATCGCTACCATATCCCAGTTCAATCATTAGCAGCCTAGCTGCAACTAGACATTGATATGGCGTTAATGATTCATCGGGGCTTAATGATAGTGAATAATGTGCACATAGTTGGTTTCCTGTGCCTGCATACAATGATGCCTGCATATTCAACTCCATGAGTAGTGGCCCGATGTCATAATCAGAGACCTCACCTCTTTCATTCAATGTAATATTTGGTCTATTAATTACACCACCACCGAGATGATAAACCTGTGATGGCATGGATTTTCGTTTCCTACCAATATGTATAGCTCGGTAAATATAAGACAGTCTGTACTGGAAGTTTTGGCCGAACCTGTGTTTTTCAAAATTCATTTCAACTTCACTCCAATCAGAGCTTTTTCAATTCCTATAAACAGAGAATTTATAGATGAGAAAGCCTGCATCACTGGAGAGTTATCACTACTGTCAGTAATAAATTTATAAACGTCACTACCGACTTCAGCTTGTCTAATCAACAAAATGATTTGATTTAAATTCGATGATATATTGTATACCCCCTCGAGCAATCTCACACGATCATCATATGAAAAATCTGGTGAGATATTACTGTCTGGTTCCCTGAGAGCCAAAAACCGAATCAGGCTAGATTTTTTGGGAATGCCATAGGTTTTACTATGCTTAGTTAAAACACGTTGCTCAGCAGCATTAAATGAGATTCGGAGTATTAAGCTGCGTTTTTCGTCAGCTGATTTTTGGGGTCTACCTGAGCGTGGTTTTATGTTCATTGCGTGCACCTTTATAATAATTATTAGTAGTGTTATGCGTTTTATTTTTCAAACCAACCTATTTAATAGACATTAAAAAATAGCTGGTTTAGCGTTTTTTCAACAAATATACAATAAATTTATACGAAGTCACATTCAGAAGTGAGCTAAATTATTCGGTGATATTTAATGCTCACTCTAATTATAGTATTGCAAACACTAAATATAATATCAACAATTTTTTGAGATAAATTATTAACTTAACAACTAACGTTATCTATGGCATTGGCGAAAGTTAATATTTAAAATATGAAATTAACTAGACTTACATGGTGAATTTGATTTTCTTCCGTGAAATTAAAACTATGACATTGGCTGATTAAAGTCATATAAAAAGGTATGCTCTCATCCTATGACAGACATACCTTTTATAGATATAGCCGAACCAATGATGTCATATAAGCTCAAGGCTATGAGATAAAAGCTTCCCAAATGATTGATCATCAACATAACCCGCATGATCATTTCTACGCATATTTTTTATCTGACTCAGCACAGTAAAAAAGCACTCCTCACATAGATGCACCTCATATGCCGTACCATCATGTTTCGAACCATAACCCCATTTTGCAGTCAGGGCTCCAAACTGAGGATTATACAAATTTGGGTTCATATGTGGGGTTGTGCTTTTATGGCATACGTCACACTGAATATCAGCTATAACCTCAACCTCTTTTGTGGTCATTATTTTCATCGAAAACTCGCTATACATGTAGAGTAATGGACGGATAGCATGAACAAAAATTTCTCATGCCACCCTAAACAAAATTTATTATAGTCGAATGAATAAAAAAGCAGCCTTACGGCTGCTTTCAATACCACTATAATTGTGGATTAGATCAGATAATCCTCTAAGGACTTTCCGCTAGCAACGCCCTCAGCGATGGCTTTCGGCATACGGCCCTGACCAGTCCAGGTTTTTTCCTGGCCATCTTCGTGATACTTGTACTTTGCGGGACGCGGCGCACGCTTGGTCTTTTCCTTTCCTTCAGCTTTCGACGGAGCTGCACTACCAACCAGTTCGCTGGGGTCAATCCCTGCGTTTTTCAGCATCTCGCTGAATTCCTCGAGCTTACGCAGACGCTCGGCATTTTCCTCCTGATATCGGAGCTCAGCAGCCTCACGCTCTGTAAACACCTCATCAAATTTGGCCTTAATCTCGACCAACTGTTCGAATGGTAGTTCACGCAGAGCAGCCCGGAGACTACGAATATTCAACAGTGTTTTGATAAAATCGTTCATGGATATCACGCCTAAAAAGTTATTTGTTTATCGCCTAGCATTATCACCTAGCTGTAGTTTGGTGCCAATATTTATCATCAAAATAATTGATCCTTATATAGCCACATAGGGAAGCTATGGGTAACCGCTCAACGCCGACCCTAACTTGAGCTCAGACCCCACAGGTTCCATTAGTTACTGCTAGACTTGTTTATTCATGCTGGCAGAGATCTTGTGATGACTCAACTCATTCTACTAATCGTTGCCCTCAGTACTCATGGGAGGTCCCATGAGATGGCATATGAGGTTTGTGATGCATTGATTGATGATGCAGTTCGGCATTCACAAATGGATAACGAGCATCTAACAACACTGCGCTCACAGGTTATGGCAGCGAAAGATCTAGCTTTTTTTGAACGGTTGTTTTCGACGACATCAGACAAATTGCTCCGAGCCTATTCTGCCCATAGCATCGAACAGGCTCGTGAAATGGCTTTTCGCGATACACGGCAGTGGGAGCTGTTGTTGCTAGATATCGGCATTAAAGTGCATGGACGGCCCGCTAGAGAGTTGTAGGCCACGTATTATCTGGCCTGCCGAGAGACACAGCTGTAACACCAAGTCGATCTCAACTCCATTATCAGTAGTGTGAAATAGAACTCAGGCCATCACCTGGACACTGTTATCAGCTGACAACGAGACACCCAGCAGCCGGATGCGGATCACCTCAACCGTTATCGGTAGCATGAAATGAAATAGCTGACAGTGTATCGAGTTCAACACCTACCACCTAGCTCGGCCTAGCACACAGTTATCGATATCGTGAAATGGAATGCTGACGGTTCAGCGGAAGCCATTGTCGGCTGACAACGAGAGGGTTCTGTGTTCAGCCGACGAGATGCTCTCCATTATCGCTAGTGTGAAAATGAATAACGCAACCCCATAACTACTGGAGCAACTGCTGGCGGCAGAGTCTCAGCAAACACGAATAAGAACTCAAAAGAAGCCCATCATAAGCAACTCTGCACCTACTTGTGATATTGGTCAGAAATGTAGCAGTCAGCGCCGAGTGTGAGGCAAATCAACATCAAGAGGGAGCGGGCTCGGTAAAAACTGGAAGTTGAGCCAACTTCTGCCTGAAAATGTGACATGTGAATTTATACACCTATTCAGGATGCCATTGTTTAACTGTATATTTGCGCAACTGGAATCTTGTTTTCGAGATCATCAACAAGTGGTTATCTTGAGATAGGCATCCTGATGACTCAGAGCAGTTTGGTTTCTGTCTCCCTCATCGAGGGTCCAGTTCGACCAGAAACAAACTGCATTTAATCCAGCGAGTAATAAATGAGCTGTTTTGGCGTGAGTGCACGATCCTACAGTTGCTCGTTTTAACATTTCTTATTGAGGGCGCTTTGACTCACATGAATGAATCACCCACTCAACACAGTCAATCCCCGGCATCATTATTCCAAATCCGTAAACCACGACTGACCCTTGATAAGGATGTGATTTTGACATCCCTGACAAGACGTAAGTTAGATGAAGCGATTGGTGCAATGAAGTTTCACACAACCATCTACCATGACTGGGGTTTCGGTGCCGTTGACCCGATGGGGCGAAACATGGTGCTCAACCTTTATGGTCCCCCAGGGACGGGAAAGACACTTGCCGCAGAGGCGTTGGCTGGAACGCTAGGACGTGAATTCATACATATTGGCATCGCGGAGCTAGAAAGCAAATACGTTGGAGACACAGCAAAGAACATCGCTGCCGCTTTCGAGACTGCTCGTACCGAATCAGCAGTGCTCTTCTTTGATGAAGCTGATACCTTGTTAGGTGCTCGGCTTTCTTCGGTAACCCAAGGCATCGACAACGAAATCAATGCCATGCGTTCTACTCTGCTGATGGAGTTAGAACGCTTCGATGGCGTGGCCATCTTTGCCACCAATTTTGCCAAAAACTATGACCATGCGTTTGTCAGTCGTATTCGCTATCACATTGAATTCCAACTCCCAGACCTCGATTGCCGCAAACAACTGTGGCAGCGATTGCTGGTACCGGGTGTTCCGTTAGCAGAAGACCGGGATACCCTTGTCAAACGCTGTGCCGAAGAATCCCACGGCCTCTCAGGGCGCGAAATTCGAAATGTACTGCGTACAGCATTTCCTAAAGCTCTAATGGCCGGCGATGCCGAACCTAAGGTGTCATGGGAGCATTTATCGTCCGCTATCCAGGATGTCCATGTTGCCCAACGGAATGTTGGAAAACATCAACAACATACATATCACGGCTCTGATGAATCAGTTAAACCGGCCATAAAGATGCTTGGTCTGGACAATTAATAATATCTCAATATAACTTAAGGAAAAAATATGGGATTCTGGAGTAGAGTTGGCAATTTTTGCAGTTCGGTTGGAAGCTCGATCACTCGTACTGCCAGCGCTGTATTTAACAAAGCTAAAGAGGTGGCGGGAAAAGCTATCGGCTGGATGGCAGAAAAAGCCGAAGGATTTGTTTCAACTGTCAAAAACGTATGGCAAACCGTTAAACCTTATGTGGCAAAAGCCCAAGCATTCATAAAAGCAGCAGCAAATGCAGCACCCTATCCCTGGCTTAAGACAGCCCTTTTGGCATTAGATAAAGGGATAACTGCTCTTTTCGCATTTGAAAACTCACCTATTGCAAAAAAGATCGATGCAGCCATCAAATGGGCCATTGATCTCGCTAAACGCTGGCATGCATCGCGGCAAAAAGCGCATGGATCACAACAGGACAATACGACTGAACTAGATGAGGAACTGACTGATGAGGAATTGGCCACAGCTAAGAAACATCAGGAGACATTCCGTACTGTCGAGCGTGAAGTGGGTGACGGTCCTGAGCGAGAGACATGCGAGTTGGCATCCGCAATAAACGATTTTAAAGTCGCCAAGGCAGAATTGGTCAGAGCACTGGCTGGTGAGCCAGCGAACTTTGAGCACTTCTTGCGGCTGCGGGCAACTCAAAAATTATTGAACTTGTCAGAGAAAATGTTCATCCATGCCAAATCCATTGATGATTTAAGTATGGACGATCTTTTCCTGGTGCGTATCGCCGCCAACTTGGTCAAGGCAGACCCAGAGTTGAGCATTGATGCAGCTATGCGGCTTGATCGGATACTGGTGGAGAAATACAGAACTACATTAATGCCCTTTGTTTTTGAGGAGATGGTTGCCTCCTGGGCCCTTATCGCCAAAGACTTGTCGGCGCAATGGAATAATCTCAATCGCCAGTTTGCAAAGGATACTGTTGTACTTAAGCGCCTCACTCTGAACAAAAATTTGGAGGGTGATCTTTCCAAAGATGAAGAGCTCGAGTTGGCACGATTGCAAAAAGAGGTTCCCATCGCCAAAGGCCAAATGGAGGCTATTGCAATCAAGCGCAGAGACATTGAACGCTACGTGGGTGCGATAGAAGGATTCCTGCAACTGCTCGAAAAAACATCCGAAGAGATTGAAGCTGAAGACCGGAGTTATCTCATCGAGGAGGGAGCAACCGTCGGCATGATCCTGATGCGTTGCGCTCAAGAAGACATTGCATTCAAGGATTTGAATCCTGAAGAACAAGAGTTAATTACCGATTACGCCAATATTTACAAGAAGGAAGCTGATATACGGATGGAGAAAGTGCTGGAGGTAACAGCATGATAACTCAGGAA
The DNA here is from genome assembly GCF_027707985.1 of Aeromonas sp. QDB03. Classification (NCBI taxonomy): domain Bacteria; kingdom Pseudomonadati; phylum Pseudomonadota; class Gammaproteobacteria; order Aeromonadales; family Aeromonadaceae; genus Aeromonas; species Aeromonas sp. QDB03. Next base: position 481,544 of record NZ_JAPCJG010000002.1, read on the forward strand.
ATTGTCGACTTCCTTTTGCCTGATTTTGCTGATCCCATTCAAGTTGCTTTTATGTGCATTTTGCTGCTGATGATCTCATCGACCATCATCAGTACCCAGTTAGTGGCAAAGCCATCGTCATGGGAAAAGAAATGGAACAAGGGAACCCCAGATGATGACAGCGACGATCTGGATATCGAGCATGGTTCCGTAACCGACCTGTGGCATGCGGTGGCCACTGCCCCGGAAAAAGTGGCTGATATCATGCCAGGCATGCTGTTGGTTGTGGGCCTGTTGGGCACCTTTCTCGGACTTGGTATGGCGCTTAATCATGCCTCAAACATTCTGGGCCAGCCGGATGCCATGAATGCCAGTAGTGCAGCCAGTAGCATGCATGATCTGCTTGGTCTGCTCCAAGGCTTGGGAACAAAGTTCAAGACGTCTACGTGGGGGATCTGTGGTTTCGTGCTCCTCAAAATCACGTCAGAGTTGACCCGTTTTGATGAGAAGCGGCTCGCTTGGGTGATCAATAAAGTGAAAAAGCAGATAAACCAGCGTAAGCAACACTGTTTTGATACTGAGGAACGCAAGCAGCAACAGTTATTTGATCAGATGCAACACATCACTAATGGTGTCGCGGACGCTCTTACTAAGAATATGGCCCTACTGCTTGAAAAAAATAATAATAATTATGTGACGTATGAAAGGGAACTGAAATTAGTCAATACGCACATTGTGGAGTTAAAATCCTGTAACCAGGATATTGGCTCCTCAGTAAATAAAGCCATAGATGCTCAAACATTGATGCTTGGTAAGTATCTGCAAGGTATCCAGAACTGTGCTTTGGATAACATAAATGTCATGAAAAATGAGCTGCAAGCAATTGACAAAAATTTTGCTGAGTATCGGGCCGACTATAACGAACAGTGTGCTAAGCAAGCTAATTCCGTTGATTCTCAGACATCGATACTTTGTGAGTACTTGCAGTGTATTAAATCCAACACGGCTGATACCATGGAATCCATGAATCACTTCACCCAAAGCACCGAGGTCATCGTCAACAACATGGCCGATGCGGCTGATAAGATGGCGGTGGGTGCAGACAAGGTTGGCGACGCATCTGTGGAATTGGTCGATGCTGTTGGTCTCTTTAAGACCCAGTTTACAGATGTCTTGGATAACGTGCGTCATGATTTAGGTGCTGCAATCACAAACATGAGCATTCAAGCGTCTGAAACACTAGAGCGAGGCAGCCAGCAACTTGGCGAGGCGACAAAAGAGATCTCCGCAGCCCTCGGCCAACTGTCGCAGGATGTTAAAGTGACGATGGCCAACGTCCAAGGATCCATTACCGAGGCCTTGAATATTCAAAAGGCTGCATCGATTGCGTTCACCTCATCTACCGATACTTTGAATGAGGGGATTGTGGAGACTATCAGCACGGTTCAGGAGCTGGCAAACAAAATATCAGAAGGCCTAGACTCCATTTCTTCTTCCAACAGAAATATGGCGGCAGTTGGGAAGGCTATCGATAAATCCAATAGTAATCTTGAAGGTGTGGTGACAAGTCTGGTGCAATTACCAAGCACTTTTGAACCACTGAGACATCTCACGGACACCCCGGAACAGTTCGACACTATTGCGACACTGCTGCAACATATTGAGACAAATCTAAAGCAATTGCCGGGCAATCTCAAACCTCTTAAACAACTCGATGATGTATTACCTCAATTCAAGGCCATCTTGTCCTCATTGAATGAGTTGCGAACTGACCTGGAGCCCATACATTTGTTGGCAGACAACACCGGTAAAGCTGCATCCAACACGCAAATAATTGCAACTGTGTCAGATAACACTCATGCAATGCTGCATGTGCTGAAAGAACTGCGGAACGATATCCATGTCGCGACTAGTCATGAGGCAGCCCCAGAGATGGCCAACTAACGAGAAGGCACGACCATGAAGGATAAACCAAGTGAATGGATCGCCATCTCTGACTTGATGGCAGGAGTCACTGCTGTCGTTATGCTGCTACTGGTGGTCGCCGTTCTGCAAAAGAGTGTCAGTGAACTGCATTACCAACAGGAGTTGGCGAAAGCGGCAGAGGAGGCAGAACTGGAGCGCAGTCAAAGGAAGGACCCAACGGCGCAGCTCAAGCAAGCCCTCAAGGCAATGATGAACGACGAAGGCACATCAAGCCTGATGGTGCTGGATTCTAAGTCTAATCGTCTGACCCTGGCGGACAGTGTGTTTGAGCGAGGGAGCGCGTGTTTGCATGATGAGGTAAAAACCGCTGTCGGCTCTGTGCAGGCAAAATTGGTGAGTTTTTTGAGGGAAAATCCCAAAGCTCAGATCTTTGTGGAGGGGTACACCGATAATCTACCCGTCAACCGGCCCGTGACGGACTTCCAGCGATTTTGCACCGTCTATGACGACAATTTTACGTTGTCAGCGGCAAGAGCCAGGGAGGTGAGGAAAGCCATTATTGGTGAGCTTGATGATACCTCGGCTAAGCGGATTGTTGTGGCCGGTTACGGCGACTCAAGACCCCTCAGCAACATCGACCCTGCGGACCCTAGAAATCGCAGAGTGGAAGTGAGGTTTCTGGTTGAAACCTTAGATGATAAGAACAGCCCCTCCATCTAATTAACCTAGTCATTTGTTCAATATTAGCGGCATATACATGCCAAGTGATCTGTTCGCACCTTCCATAGAGAAGGTGCGAATATATAAGCCCGACGATAACCCCTCAGAAGGCTTACAGCTCTGTACCTTGAGAACAGCACTGTTCGACGCTCAACCCAACTTGGCATCATAAGTCGCCCCGGGTTTGCCACTGAACTTGCAGCTCGCGAAGCTGAGTTGGTTCACAACTATACCGAGCCTGGCGTGGAGCTTCGATACTGGTGTTTTGCACATGTAGTATTTTCAGCCGAATGCAGATATGGCAGAAAGTCTGTGATCGATGCTGCGCCCATCAATATCTAACAATGGTAGGCTAAGCCAAATGGAACTTTCTTGGGGAACGTCATGCCTGTACCACCACATCCATTTACCTTTCATTGCCCCCACTGCGGCTGGCACAAGACGGTTGCTCCCAAGAGCGACGTTATGGTGCGTGGCCATACCTGGTTTGAGGCCTGTCCCGAGTGCCACCATGCCCCACTGGAAAAATCGTCGGCCACAATGGTGGAGCTGGCCATCGCTAAGCTGAAGGATGTCCTCCGAAAGTAACCGCTGTTATTACCCTTTGCTATTCCAGCCAGTTCGTAACAAGCCTGTTGAGGTCGCAGTAATTCCGTGTGCAGGGGGCATGGTTACAGAAGCTGGCTATTCATCTGATTGAGAAGGAGATCATCGTTGAATTTTGAACAGTTGAAAACCCGTCACCGGACGCTGCGTGAACACTCTCCCAGCAACCTCAACCTGCGAGTTCATCGTGCCTTAAGCTGGCTGCAACGCGCTGAAATGGCCGAAGATGAAGATGGCCGCTTTATCTTTCTCTGGATTGCGTTCAATGCGGCTTATGCCACTGAAATCGATGACGATCGTCGCCTCTCCGAACAGGAGACCTTCAAAGGCTTTCTGGAGAAACTGTGCGAACTGGATGAGCACAAGCAGATCGAGCAACTGGTCTGGCAGGAGTTCTCGGGCAGTATCCGCATGCTGCTGGACACCCCTTTTGTGCTGCAAAGCTTCTGGGATTATCACAGCGGCAAGATTAGTGAAGCCCAGTGGAAAGATCGGCTGGCACAGGGCAAGAAGATGGCGACCCTTGCGCTCGCCAGCAGCAATACCCCGCAGTTGCTGGGTGTGGTGTTTAATCGCCTCTATACCTTGCGCAACCAGTTGATCCATGGCGGTGCGACCTGGAACAGTTCGGTCAATCGCAAACAACTGAAGGATTGCGCCAACCTGCTCGGTAAACTGGTGCCGGTGATCATCGAGTTGATGATGGCCCATCCCGATACCCTGTGGGGGGATGCCTGTTATCCGGTGGTGGAAATGACAGGTTAATTCGTCACTAAGGGGTTATGGATCTCATCTTGATCAGCTAGGTAAAAGGCTCCCGCCAACATGCCATAGACAATGCAAATCCGGATATCTGCGCCTAGTAACACACCAAGCAGGGCTTCTCCATCTCGCAATGTGTCGCTATGCCAGAAACACCAGAGCGCAGCTTCGACCACATCGAGCCAATTACTTCGGCCAAGTTGATTACGTGATTTTCGGCGCCAGCTCCCCCTCATCACAGCGCCGGTGTTGGGGGACTTGGCGGCCAGTGCTCTCTGCTCCATAGCACTAAGGGTGAGTCCGTCAAACTTGGCCTGTGCACTACCACGGCTTCCCCTCAACAGCTTGTCGAGTAACAATGCCAATAACCGCATAGCATCACCACATGCAAGAGTAGTATCGTCATCCAGTAATGCAGCTGCGCCTGACATTAGTTGCTCCCGCCCTTGATAGATGGGCAGAACAGTACGATCCAACCGATACCGATCAATATGCAAAGCCAAACGTACTAATCTGCGCAACTCAGTACAAGGAAGCGATCCCCCGGTTTCCTTTAATAACACAGCATCATACCTGTTCTGTTCTTCTGCAATCACGGCTACAAGTTCGCCGACGTGCTTGGCCGGCAACAGGCAACAGATCCCCTTGATCAGTGGCATTGCCGCCTGACCCAATATCAGCGTTGAATTCATAGAACCTCAGTAACGATGGCGTTTGAAATGAGTAATGCTGTTGCTGACGGTAACGATCGCCCCCTCCGGCAGGTCTGGTAGTGGCAATGCTGGCATTTGCATTTTTGGGTATCAGATCACCCCTGCTTGCAGCCCACCTAGCACTGTGTGCTCTAAATTAGCCACTTGTCGCTTTGGTAATAATTGGAGTTGCTAGATATGAGCAAGGTGCCGTTGGCTGTGACGCCATTCCCTCCCAATGGCAAAAGACTTGGAATTGGCAGGTGATAACCAGCTTGCCATGCATGACCTACTCCCCTGACACCGCTTTATATGGACTCATTATATGTAGCCTGTATACTCATGCCGATACTGGTTACATAAACATGTCGCATTTTGGAGCACGTATGGCACCCAAAGAGCTCACCTGGGATCAAACCCTGCGTTTTCGTCTGCTGGAAATCGTGTTGCAGTGGGAAGGACGGCTGACCACCAATCATTTGATGACCGCCTTCAATATCGGTCGCCAACAGGCGTCACGGGATATCAACCACTACCTGACACACTACTCACCGGAAGGGTTGGTCTATGACAGAAGCCTGAAGGGATACAAACCCACAGAGCACTTTTTCCCGCGCTTTAGTGAGGGAAAAGTGGATGAGTACTTGATGCTGCTACACCGTGAAAAGCAGCACCAGCGACAACATGAAGCGGGCCTGTTGACACTGCCGCTGATGGATCTGCGCTACGGCCATATCGAGATCCTGGATGTGCCAAACCGCCATATCGACCCCAGGATTGTGCGCGGTTTGGTGCAGGCGGCCCGTGGCCAGTTGCGGGTCGATGTCGACTACGTATCCCTCAGTTCAGAGGAGCAGAGTGGCCGTAATATCGTGCCCCACACTCTGGTCTATGACGGGATCCGCTGGCACGTACGCGCCTACTGCGAGAAGAAGGGGGAATATCTGGACTTTGTGATGAGTCGTTTTCGGGGCGAACCGGATCTGCTGGATGCCTCCCCTCACGGCCGGGATCAAGATCTGGAGTGGAACACCCAAGTGACCGCTGTAGTCGTTCCCAACCCAGGCCTCAGCGAGGGACAGCAGGCCATCATTGCCAGAGACTATGCCATGACTGGGAACCAGCTGTTGATCAGTCAACGGATCCCCTTGGTCCATTACGCATTAGAGCGGATGCAAGTGAGCTATAGCGGTGAACACCAACAACATCCCCTGCTCTACCCGCTGGTACTGGCCAACCGGGAGGAGCTAATTGAGCAAGGCTGTACCTTCAAGCTCAAGAATGCGGATTTGATCAATCTCGTGGTCAACTAAAATCGCCACCAAGTTCTAGGACAAGGTGGAGTTTCCACTGTCTATGTCGTTAACAAAGAAAAGAGCTATACGATAACCTAATGTCAGTCAGCTCAGCTTGGCTGACATTGTTTTACTGACTGTTTTCACCGCCCCACTTCTGTGATCCAACAGTAACAATTCATCGATAGCTTCAAGATTCAACAGCAATACCTGATTCCGCGACCATATACCTATCACCACATCAATCTCACACCATTATCGGTAGTGAGAAATGGAACAACGCAGCTCTCCTACAACTGGTATAGCTGCTGGCGGCATAGCCGCAGCAAACACGAAAAAACTCCATTGGAGCCCGTTCGTAGACACCTCAACCCACACCGGTGATACTGCTCATATCTTGCACAGAACTTAGCCACTTACGTTCAGCGCAAAATGACTTTTTCAGGACCCACTCCAGCGAGTGTTCTTTTGAGGTAGCCATGGCACGCAAGCTTGATGAAATATTGACCACAGAAATGCCCGACGTTGTCACTCAGGCCAGGGAAAAAGCAGATCTAATGCGGCTGGAGATTCATCTCTCCCAACTGCGTGAAATGCTGGCCCAGGCTGGCAACGAACCCATGATTTGCGATCAAGATCCATCAATACAGGACGTTACATTGATGGACCTTAAACGCTGGGTCGAGGCTGCTGGGGGAAAACTAGAGATCAACGTAATGATGCCAAACGGAGCGCAGATCTCGTTTGCCGTTTAACTAGATATCGATCTTATTGTCGGCTGACAACGGGCCAATCTACGCCTGAGCCCCCGAGCGTGGAACCGCTACAGGTATCGTGAAATGGAACTCTTGCCCCAGCGAACTCGATTGTCGGCTGACAACGGGCCTATCTACACCTAATCACCCGAGCGCGGAACCGCTACAGGTATCGTGAAATGGAATTCTGACCCTGGCAAACATCGATTGTCGGCTGACAACGGGCTGATCTGCACCAGAGTCCCCGCTGACCCGAACCGCTACAGGTAGCGTGAAATGGAATTCCGACCTCTGACTGACTTCGATTGTCGGCTGACAACGCATCTAAACAGTCATCGACATCAGTGCACACTAACAACAGTTCAAAAATGAACCATCAACATGATCTGAAATGCAGGGCTTAGACTGTACAGTTACGGTTGTATCGAATTCTCAGACGAGTTAGTTAACAAATAGCATTTTGTTAGAGATAACAAACCACCTCCAAATATTTTGTGGACAGATTGTCCCATGATGAAATTTGAGTGGTTCGATTTCACTTTAAAAATTCAAAAATTTGATGATGAAATTCAAGGCATTATTATATTAAAATAATTTAAAACATATGGTCATAAAATAAATGAACACTGTTACTCATCATAGGAACCACAAGTCATTCAAATTGTGGCTCAACATTCTATTCTATCAATACATAGATGACCCTTATAGTTAGGTTTTATCTGTATATCTATAAGTGTTTCAACGATTTCTATTGGCGATTTTATTTCTAATCCAAGCATCAACTTCCGCCTCTACAAATGCAACGGAGCGAATACCCAAGCTTACTTGTTGTGGAAACATTCCGTGGCTTATTAAGCTGTAAACTGTGGACTTAGACATTCCTGTTTTTTTTAACACCTCAGTCATCTTTATCAAACGAATATCTTGCTCGTATACCATATATACCTCACCTTCCAACTTGAGAAGGATTAAATCACATATAATAAAATACACAAGAGAAAAATCATAAAAACAATAAAAAAACATTGACATTATTAGACTTCATAAATAACCCCGTTAAAATGACAGAAAAATATTACTTCTTATAAATAACCGCTAGTATTTTATATGATTTTATAAATAACTCCGCTCCTGTCAGTTTACGATTAACATCGTATCCGAAATCAATACAAATCGTTCGATTCCAAATTGGCGCCGTGTTTTCTGACTTTCCACTCGCCTTCGTCAAGCACCTTCAGGCCAATTAAATCGATAACCAGGTCGGTAATCGTCCCTTTAGATGGCTGCCTATAGGCCACCTTCACCGTACGGGTTCGCTTGCTGGCACAGCTGTAATCGGGGGCGCACAGAGGAAACATTCATCAACTAAATCAGAGAGTCGAGTAGTCCTTGGGTCACTCGCTGGGAGAGGCTGAAAATCCCCTTGAGAATCCAGAAGGTAGAGATGGTCTGGCCAGTGAAAACTGGCTACGTCCCCGTCGCCCGTGATGGTCGGGGTGGAACCAATTGTCCATTGCATCTGCATCAACCCAGAAGGCGAGGGAGCCACAGTGGATCAGAAACTTGATGTATTGAGACCAGTTGGTGATGGGGTGACGCGACTTGATGCAAACATGAAGGGAATGGTGATGATCACCACTCCCTCAGTTAGTTCAATTCAAACGCCGATTTGGGAAACAATCACACGTCAACCAAATATTCTGGATTTTCCTTGAGACAAGATGGTTTTACAGCATGTACCACTGCATGTACCACCAAAGCTTAACATGAAAAATTTAATCACTTAAAATCAATGGCTTAATAGCACAATTCAGACTCCCCCAGCCAAACGTTTGGAAAGGGCCACCTCGCAAGAGCTGGCCCTTTTTATATCCGGCATCCTGACACTTAGAAAAGATTCACGCCTACCAAGAAGGCAGGGAGATATCCAACCCAGGCACTGTAACGTCAACAAACTCGTCAATGCCCCGCCACAACCGAGCCTGCTCACGAACGGCCTGCTGATAGGCCCAAGTCACTATAGCGGTAGAACGTTCGGCATCAACCCCCACCAAAAGCCTGAGCTCGTCGGTGAGGAGTGTTCCGTGCGTCACAATATTCTGCTCATACCAAGCATCCCTGTGTTCTGGCGCTGCGAGGAAGTCTCGCTTGCTGCGATTGCAGTTAGCATGTGCCAGCACGAAGTTGTGACCCAGATCAAGAGGATAACGGCGCCAAGGGATGAAGTGATCCACCTCGCCAGCCCCCTGTATCGCCTTGCGGCAGTAAAAGCAGATTCCCCCCTGCAACTCTCTCAGTACTTTCCCAACCCGTCCCAGCTCCTGCCGGCGTGAACCAAAGAGAAAATCTTCCAGCCCCACACTGGGACCAATCAGCCCCTGATTCCCCTTTATGTCGCAGATAAGTTGCAACCAATGTTGTCGGGAGAGGGAAACCACCAGATCGTAAAAGCGATGAAGACAGTAGAGAATACCGGGGTTAAGGCAAATGTGATCCGCCCCCTTGTGATGAGGATAGAGGTGGCACACCTCCTGCCCTCCCAGGATCTGCAAACGCCATAACGGGCCTTCAATCAAGATACGCCGCACTCGGGCAATGAGAGGCCGCCAAGCAGAATGGCCCCGCAAAGCGGTCACCGAACTCACACCCTCTTCACGCAGCCGAGACAACTCTGTCAGCATGATTGCCTGACGTCCGCTGCTCTGCTTAAGCAAAGCAGCACTCTCTTCCGTTGCCGAGTAAGGTAGAGAGTGCTGCCAGTAAAGCTCAACAAACTTGGCTGCAAGCTCATCCAGCGTGATGGTACGGGCAGCTGCCAGTTCATGGCTATCGGCATTACGCCCGATGGCGATATCTGCAATTCCGTGAAGCAAGGCGCACTTGTAAGTAGCCACAAAGTCGCCTTCGGTGAAAATACGCTGCAGATAAGCGATGAAAGCAAGTTGTTGCTCAGGGGAGGCGTGCATGTGTTCCCCCCAGGATCAGGCTCTGCCAACTTAACTCACCACGAGCCATGACATCCTGTTGTAGGGCCGAGGCATGGAGGATCGTCAGCCCCTCCTTCCGTGCCAGACACTCAACTTCCTCGAGGCTCACCGGGAACATAGCCCGCTCCCGCGCCTCCTGCTCCGATACGGAGAAGCGAAGGCTCAACACCAGATAACCCTGTGGCGACAGCAGCTCACCAAGACGAGCCAAGGCCAGCGGGCGATCCGCCAAAGACAAATGCATCCAGACCGCACTGAGCAGGATCAGATCAAAAGGGCCGATTACATGAGAGAGTGCTGGCATGGAATCATTGACCCACGTCACCGCTAGCGTGCGAGTATGGTGTTGACCCAACGCACTGAAGGCGTGGCAAGGTTCGACCGCCACCACATGGTGGCCGGGGTTAAGGCCAGCCAAAAAGGCTGTATCCCGTCCACTGCCCGCCCCTACGTCAAGCAATCTGCGTGGGGCCACCACCAGCCAGGGTTCCAGCAATCTGAGCCAATCACCATGAACGGCACGGGCAGGGATCTGTTGATAGCGGGCCGCCAGTTCGTGGGCATGATACTGGTAGTAAGCAAGAGACACGATGCGTTCCAATCGGGAAAGGAATAAAAATAATCTCACAGGATCAGTGAGTTGGCTATTCCTTCATATACAGAAGGGAGCTCAATCCCCCTCCCCCGCCTGCTGGCAGGCCCAGTCGATGAAGGCTTGCGCCTTGGGGTTCTGGCAATTGGGCAGGGTGGCGATGTAGTAGCGCTGGGCACAGCGCACCGCCATGTCCGGGAAGGGGGCCACCAGCTCGCGCCGTGCCAGCCGCTTGCTCACCAGGTTCTGCCGTCCCATGGCGATCCCGGCGTGATTCATGGCGGCGATGATGGCAAGATCGGAGCGATCAAACCCCATGCTGGCCCTGCATGCCGAAAGCGACACGCCGGACTGCTCGGCCCAACTGGACCACTCGTCGCCGTCGGAGTCATGGCCCCAGGCTTGCCGATCATGGAGCAGGCGGCAGTGCGCCAGGTTGGCCGGGTTGCCGAGCAGCCCGTGCTGTTCGGCATACTCAGGGCTGCACACCGGCACCATGTACTCGTCCATCAGCGGATGGATGGCGAGCCGCGCAGGCGTCTTGTCGTCGAAATAGAGGGTGAGATCGATGCCGTAACCGTGCAGGTTGATGTTCTCGTTGCCGGTCATGATGTTGAGCTCGATCTGGGGATGCAGGCGGGAGAAATCCGCCAGCCGAGGCACCAGCCAGCACTGGGCGATGGAGGGGCGCGAGTAGACGGTCAGGATGCCCGACAGCTCCTGATGGCGGATCTCCAGGATCTCCTGGTTGATGAACTCCAGCGATGACTTGAGCGCCCAGAACACCCGCTGCCCGTCTGCCGTCAGCGCCACCTTGCGGTGAAAGCGCTGGAACAGCTTGAAGCCGAGATCCTCCTCCAGCGCGCTGATGCGGTGGCTCACCGCACTCGGGCTGAGCGCCAGCTCGTCGGCCGCCAGCGCAAAGGAGCCGTGTCTGGCTGCCGCCTCGAAGGTGTGCAGTCTGGCCAGCTGATAGCCGTTGAGCAGTTTGTTTCCCGCAACACTGCTTCTCGCCACATAGTTCTCTTCGCCGTACATATGCCTCCCCTTGCGAAACCGGCACCGATGATACCGAAAAAGCGGCCCGCTGCATCAGCTCACACCATGCAAAACCACCTTCACACCATAAATGTGATGAATGTGGCACCTTTGCATCAACCCAGATCATCCAAGCTGCCGATTTCATCATTTGTCAGGGAACCTGCATTTTCATTCAATAGCGCCAACATCATTCCCATGACAGAGGCACGCCATGAATTCAGAAATGTGGATCGTCGGAACCCTGCTGACCAGCATACTGCTGATCGTCGTCACCATAATGAAAGGCAAGGTCCACCCCTTCCTCGCCCTGCTGCTGGCGAGCTTCTATGTGGGCGCCCTGATGGGGATGAACCCGCTCAAGATGGTCAATGCCATGGAGGAAGGCATAGGCGGCACCCTGGGCTTTCTGGCCGCCGTCATCGGTCTTGGCACCATACTCGGCAAGATGATGGAGGTGTCGGGCGCCGCCGAGCGCATCGGCCTCGCCCTGCAGCAGTGCCGCTGGCTGTCACCCCAGGTGACCATGGTGCTGGTCGGTCTGGTGTGCGGTATCACCCTGTTTGTGGAGGTGGGTGTGGTGCTGCTCATTCCGCTGGCCTTCTCCATCGCCCGCAAGACCAACACTTCGCTGTTGACCCTGGCCATTCCGCTCTGTACCGCCCTGATGGCCGTGCACTGCATAGTGCCGCCCCACCCCGCCGCTCTCTATGTCACCAACCAGCTGGGTGCCGATGTGGGATCCGTCATCGTCTATGGCCTCGCCGTCGGGCTGTTTGCCTCGCTGGTGGGTGGCCCACTGTTTCTGAAGCTGCTGGGCAAGCGGGTACCGTTCAAGGAGGTGCCTGCCGCCTTTGCCGACATCCAGGCCCGCAACGAGGACGAGCTGCCGACCTTGAGCGCCTCGCTCTTTACCGTGCTGCTGCCCATTCTGCTGATGCTGGTCAAGACGGTGGCCGAGCTCAACATGGATCACGCCAGCCACCTCTATACCCTGCTGGAGTTTATCGGCAACCCCATCACCGCCATGTTCATCGCCGCCTTCACCGCCTACTACGTGCTGGGGATCCGCCGGCGCATGCAGATGGAAGGGCTGCTGGACCAGACCGAGCAGTGTTTCTCCTCCATCGCCAACATACTGCTGATCATCGGTGCCGGCGGCGCCTTCAACGGGGTACTCAAGGCCAGTGGCCTTGGGGACGGCCTGGCCACCATTCTCTCCCAGCTCGACATGCATCCCATCCTGCTGGCCTGGCTGGTGGCCATCGTGCTGCACGCCGCCGTGGGCTCCGCCACCGTCGCCATGATGGGGGCTACCGCCATCATCTCCCCCATCATGGTGCACTACCCGAACATCAGCCCGGAGATCATGACGCTCGCCATCGGCTCCGGTGCCATTGGCTGCACCATGGTGACCGACTCCCTGTTCTGGCTGGTCAAGCAGTATTGCGGCGCCACCCTGAACGAAACGCTCAAGTACTACACTACCGCCACCTTTGTCGCCTCCCTGATGGCGCTGGCCGGCACTTTCCTGCTCTCCTGTATCGTGTAACGAGGCCGAGAACACCATGAAAAACATCGATGTATCACAACTCACCCAGCAGTTTCCGCTGCTGCAATCCCTGATCGCGCTGGAACCGGTCAGCTGGTTCAACCCCAAGGCCACCACCCTGGTGGAAGGTCTTCCCTATGTGGGGCTCGATGGCAGCGATGTGGCGGATGCCTCCGCCCGCCTGACCCGCTTCGCCCCCTACCTGTGCGAAGCCTTCCCCGAGACCCGTGCCAGCAAGGGCATTCTGGAGTCCGAGATCGCAACCATTCCCGCGATGCAGGCCACTCTCAACCAGCGTTACGGCCTTGAGGTCAGCGGTCGATTGCTGCTGAAAAAAGACAGCCATCTGCCCATCTCCGGCTCCATCAAGGCGCGCGGCGGCATCTACGAGGTGCTGGCCCACGCCGAGCAGCTGGCGATCAAGGCCGGTCTGCTCTGCGAAGAGGACGACTATCGCAAGCTGTTCACAGACGAGTTCCGCCACTTCTTCAGCCAGTACAGCATCGCGGTGGGCTCCACCGGCAACCTCGGCATGTCCATCGGCATCATGAGCGCCCGCCTCGGCTTTCGCGTCACCGTCCACATGTCGGCCGATGCGCGGGAGTGGAAGAAGCGCAAATTGCGCGAACATGGCGCCATCGTGGTGGAATACGCCGAGGATTACGGGGTGGCGGTGGAGCAGGGACGCAAGGAGGCCGAGCGCGATCCCGCCTGCTTCTTCATCGACGACGAGAACTCCCGCACCCTGTTCCTCGGCTACGCGGTGGCCGGTGAGCGGGTGAAAAAGCAGTTTGATGACATGGGGATTGTGGTGGACGCCGACCATCCGCTGTTTGTCTACCTGCCTTGCGGCGTCGGTGGCGGCCCCGGCGGGGTGGCCTTTGGCCTCAAGCTCGCCTTCGGTGACAACGTTCATTGCCTGTTCGCCGAGCCGACCCACTCCCCCTGCATGCTGCTCGGGGTGCACACCGGCTTGCACGATGCCATTGCGGTGCAAGACCTTGGCATCGACAACCTCACTGCGGCCGACGGCCTCGCCGTGGGGCGCGCCTCCGGTTTTGTCGGCCGCGCCATGGAGCGGCTGCTGGCAGGTTTCTACACCCTGAGCGATCAGGAGATGTACGACCTGCTGGGACTCTTGGCCCGCGCTGAGCAGATAAAGCTCGAACCTTCTGCGCTGGCCGGCATGGCAGGTCCGTGGCGCGTAGCGGCCAACCTTGCGTGGCAGGCCGGTCAGGGGCTGGATGCAGCAAAAATGGCTCGGGCCACCCACCTGGTGTGGGCCACCGGTGGCGGCATGGTGCCTGCCGAGGAGATGGAAAAGTACCTGGCCAGCGCCCGCCGCTGATCTTTTTTTCAGCCATAAAACCCGCCAGACTGGCGGGTTTTTCTCGTGTGGGATCAGCAAGATGGCGCCCCTTCTCACCATCCCACACATCAGACGGCCAGACAGCTGGACACCTTGAATTGCCGACAATCCCCCCAAGCTGGTTATTTTGTGATACGATAGTGGCCGTTTTTTGACATCTGCACCCACGTTGGCGCCCTGATCCGGCGAGATCGCGACCCAATCCGTTGATCACAACCATCACGGGCATGCAGAAAAACCGTGGCCTGATGGCCCCGTCCGGCACAAAGCCTGGCGGCGGTCAGCAAGACACACGAGATAAGGAGATCGGGCAATGAAACAATATCAAAGCTGGCTGGGACAATATCTGATGAGTCGCCGCGATGGGGATCACGCCATGGCATCCGAACTCGCCAGCTCCATCTGCGAGTTCTGGCAGGCCCAGGGAGACGAGGCCGAATTCAGCAAATGGCAGCAGATCTACCAGCAGCACGTGGAAAAGACCACCTGACCCATTGGGTGCCCCCATCGGCACTCGCCCATCACCCATAAAAAAACCGGCGCTCATGGCGCCGGTTTTGCATTTCAGTGACCCAGATCACATCTGGTCGACCATGTCCTGGGCGAACTGGGAGCAGGAGCGCAAGGTGGCGCCTTCCATCAGACGCTCGAAGTCATAGGTGACGGTCTTGTTGCGGATCGCCGCTTCCATCCCCTTGATGATGAGGTCGGCCGCCTCAACCCAGCCCATGTGGCGCAGCATCATCTCGGCAGAGAGGATGAGGGAGCCCGGGTTGACCTTGTCCTGACCGGCGTATTTCGGCGCGGTGCCGTGGGTTGCTTCGAACAGGGCCACGCCGTCGCCGATGTTGGCACCCGGCGCGATGCCGATGCCGCCCACCTGGGCCGCCAGCGCGTCGGAGATGTAGTCGCCGTTCAAGTTCATGCAGGCGATGACGTCATACTCGGCCGGGCGCAGCAGGATCTGTTGCAGGAAGGCGTCGGCGATGACGTCCTTGACCACGATGGTCTTGCCGGTTTTCGGGTTCTTGAAGGAGCACCAGGGGCCGCCGTCGATGAGCTGGGCATCGTACTCTTTCTGGGCCAGGGCATAGCCCCAATCCTTGAAGGCACCTTCGGTGAACTTCATGATGTTGCCCTTGTGCACCAGGGTCACCGAGTCGCGATCGTTGTCGATGGCATACTCGATGGCGGCACGGACCAGACGCTCGGTACCGGCCTTGGACATGGGCTTGATGCCGATGCCGCAAGTCTCGGGGAAGCGAATTTTCTTCACGCCCATCTCGTTTTGCAGGAAGGCGATCACCTTCTTGGCTTCGTCGCTGTCTGCTTTCCACTCGATGCCAGCGTAGATGTCTTCGGCGTTCTCGCGGAAGATCACCATGTCGGTCAGATCAGGACGCTTGACCGGGCTCGGGGTGCCCTCGTAGTAACGGACCGGACGCAGGCAGATGTAGAGATCCAGCTCCTGGCGCAGGGCCACGTTGAGGGAGCGAATACCGCCGCCGACCGGGGTGGTCAGCGGGCCCTTGATGGCCACGCAGTATTCACGAATGAAATCCAGGGTTTCGGCCGGCAGCCAGGCACCTTCGCCATAGACATGAGTCGACTTCTCGCCGGTGTAGATCTCCATCCAGGCGATCTTGCGCTCGCCTTTGTAGGCTTTCTCGACCGCGGCATTCACCACATTCAACATGGCCGGGGTCACGTCCACACCGATGCCATCCCCTTCGATAAACGGAATGATCGGATGGTTGGGAACCTGCAGCTTGCCGTTGGCATCGACTGTGATTTTCTGGCCCTGGGTCGGGATAACTACTTTGCTTTCCATCGGCATCTCCTAACTTCCGTTTGTTATCAATCTGTAAGTTGCGCGCGGCCATCTTAAGCCCATCCATTTGCAGAATCAAATGGCGAGCACGCATGTCAGACCATAGTCGCGCACTGGATCACAATGCGTCCCTTCTGCCTGCTCCGGATCCGAAGCAGCCCCGCCGGCGCCTGACTCGGACAGGCTCCAGCAGCATCCCTGCTTATCCCGCCAGCCCCTCGGCCTGCCCCTGCGGCTGGCTGAGTGCCCGGTACTGGGAGGGGGTCAGCCCGGTCTTCTGCTTGAACACCCGGCAAAAATAGTTCACATCGCTGTAACCACAGCGGCTGGCCACCTCTTCGAGGCGAAAGCGGTATTTCTTGAGCATGAACTTGGCCCTATCGATGCGCACCCAGCTGATGTAATCGGCCAGGCGCATGTGCCCCTGCTCGCGAAACAGGTGCGACAGGTGGCTGGCCGAGACGTTGAAGCGATGGGCGATCGAATCCCGGCTGATGGGGCGGTGAAAGTTCTCCTGGATATAGATGCAGATCCCGTGAAACAGCTCGGCCCCCCGCGGCCGCTCGAAGGTGGACTCGGCCAGCAGCTGGCGCACGCTGGTGAGCAGCGCCTGCAGCAGGTGATTGTCGGTGGGGGAGCGCGCGGGATCCTCGGTCAGCACGTTGAGCGCCGCCAGTATGTGTTCGTTCACATGGCCGGCCCGGGCCATGATGCTGTGCTTTTGTACGTCAAAGAAATCGGGGTCTTCCTGCCGCTTGCTCACCAGACTGAAGCCGAGCTGGCGCTTGCCGAACAGCAGGCTCAGCACCGAGCAGTCGGTGGTCCAGAGCGGCTTGTTCCAGCCGTTGGGGGGGATGTAGAGCGCCTGCCCCGGGGCGATGCAGATCTCCTGGCAGCCCTGCTCCCTGTCCCAGATCTGGTTGCAATACTCACCGCTGAACACCAGCTCGAGGCGGGGAAAGTTGACCTGATAGCTGAAACCGGGCGGTACCCCCTGATCCTGGGCAAACCAGATCTGGTCAAAGGGGGCCTGCTCGTGGAGGGCGCCATCGAGCAACTGGCTGAAGACAAGAGACATGCTGATCCTGATCAAGAGAGAGGCAAGCGGTTGCGGTGCCCGCGACCGCCCATGTTATAGTCCGGTCCACGGCAGCAATGCCACCCTTTTCTGCACCCGATTTTCTGCACACCAAATGAGGCATCCCTTATGAGCAGTCGCGATCTGCCCTCTTTTTTGTCAATGCAAAATCCGATTCAAGGCTACGACTGGGGCAGCCATGACGCCCTCACCACCCTGTTCGGCATCCCCAATCCGGCGGGCAAGCCCCAGGCCGAACTGTGGATGGGTGCCCACCCCAATGGCTGCTCCGAGGTAGTGCTGGCCGGGCAGGCGCAAAAGCTCTCGACCCTGATAGAGAACGCCCCCGCCGCCGTGCTGGGCGAGGCCACCCAGGCCCGTTTCGGCAGCCTGCCGTTCCTGTTCAAGGTGCTGTGCGCCGAGAAGGCCCTCTCCATTCAGGTGCACCCGAGCAAGGCGCAGGCCGAAGCGGGCTTTGCCAAGGAAGAGGCCGCTGGCATCTCGCCCAAGGCCACCAATCGCAATTACAAGGATCCCAACCACAAGCCCGAGCTGGTGTTTGCCCTCACCCCCTATCAGGCGATGAACGGCTTTCGCGCCATCCCGGCCATCCTGGCGCTGTTCGAGCGGGTCAAGCTGCCCGCCCTTGCCGAGCTGGTTGCCACCCTCGCCGCCAGCCAGAATGAAGCGGGCCTGCAGCACTTCTTCCACCAGTTGCTGGTGCTGGAAGGGGTGCGCAAGGAGGAGGCACTGGCGGGCCTGCTGGCCTATGCAGGCCAGCATCAGGATGAAGAGACCTTTGCGCTGATCACCAGCCTGGCCGCCCAGTATCCGGGGGATGTGGGGCTCTTCTCGCCGCTCTTGCTCAACGTGGTAACCCTGCAGCCCGGTCAGGCGATGTATCTGGACGCCTGCACCCCGCACGCCTATGTGCGCGGCACTGGCCTTGAGATCATGGCCAACTCCGACAACGTGCTGCGTGCCGGGCTCACTCCCAAGTACATAGACGTGGCCGAGCTGCTGGATTGCACCCGCTGCTTGCCCAAGCCGGACGACCAGATCCTGCTGGCCCCCCGCATGGAAGGGGCGGTGCAGCACTTCGAGGTGCCGGTGCCGGACTTCACCTTCAGCGTCTACCCGGCGGGCGAGCACCAGCTCACCACCGCCAGCGCCGAGATCCTGTTTGCCATCGACGAGGCCGTGATCCTCAAGCGCGGTGACGACACTCTGCGCCTCGAGAAGGGGCAGTCCGCCTTCATCCCGGCCGCCACCGGCCGCTACCAGCTGCTGGCCGAGGGCCGGGTCGCCCGCGCCGGCAACCGCAGCTAAACCGGTCTGCATCGACCCACGACCACAAGGGCCATCCAGGATGGCCCTTGTTTTTTGGCGGTCTCAGCCCCCGCGCTCCTTTGCCCTTTGCCGACAAATTTCTTGATGTGCGGCATAAATTCATCAGATCCTGCTGTCGTCCTCTGCCGGGTTGGCTATCATGCCCGTCTGGCTATCACTGCGCCTTGACCCTCGCCGGAGCCACCACAGTCACCCGGCACCAGTTCAGGAAGAACATCATGAAAGGCTACTGCGGACTATCCGTTTTACTGCTGGCGCTGCTGGGCAGCCCGGTGCATGCCGCCTGTGACAAGGGGGTGGCGCTCAGGCTGGCCAAGGCGTTCTGGAACGAGCACAAGGATTTCTATTACGCCGACCCGGCGCCGCTCAAGGCGCTGCTCACCCCCGACTTCTTCGCCGTGCTGAGCAGCGAGGCCGCCTGCAACGCCGACGGCGAGGTGTGCGCCATCGATGCCGATCCCTGGATCAACGCCCAGGATGGCGAGGTCAGCGAACCCGTCAGCTTCACCCTGGCCAACGAGCAAGAGCAAGGGGTAACGGTCAGGATGCAGTATCTGTTCGCCCTCTCCGACACCCAGAAAGAGCCGCAGACGGTCAACCTCCACTTTCAAAAGAGCGGCGACAACCGCTGCTACCTGATGGATGACTTCATCCCCCCCGGCGACGGCTCGCTCAAGCAGCGCCTGCGCCAGTGGCAGAGTCACAACGCCATCGAACCGCAATAAAAAACCCCCGCCGTGCTGGCGGGGGTTTTGCATTCTGCCGGGCCGCGTGCGCCTCAGCGCCGGGCTGGCCACGGGGTCACTCCTCCACGGCCTCCGGCTGAGGCTCTTCAGCGCGGATCTGCTGCAGCTCTTCGATCCTGGCCTGCCATTTGTCGTGGGCCTGTTTGCGCTCCTGTTGCTTGAACTCTTCGCGCATGGTGTCGATCTCTTGGACCAGTTTTTCCATCGGGATGTCTCCTTACATCTGGGTGAACATGACAAGTAAAACGGGTTGACGGCACACTCCGCATCAAGGGCGTTGGCCTGTCGGTTCATCAGGTTTGACTTCCGGTTTGCCAAAACTGTCCAACTAAATAAACGATTGGATATGCAAAAAGCAATCTAAAAAATGATTAAACGTCTCCCGGCAGGCCATCAAAATGAGGTCAAAACCGCCTCTTTCCACTCTGACCAAGAAAATACAACATATTAATTATCAAATAGTTAAATGCACATCACTGCAAATTCGCACACCCTTTTCAATCGGCCAATTATGCACTGATTTTTCATCCCCCCTTCTTGCGTTTCCTGCCACCCCGCCACCACGAGCATCCCCCAAAGCCAGGCCGCCGCTTTTGCCGACCGGCTCACAATTTTTCCGCCAGCTAGAGCGCACAAATCTCCATCCCGTCGCCTGCCGACAGCATTCAGGCTCACCACTTATTGGTCATCAGTCGTACGCAGATTAAAAATAACCTTCTGTTTTAAAATGTATTTCTATAAAAACGAGATCATTCATTCAGGCAGGACAAAATGCGAGCAGGGTCACAGGCAGGTACCATAGACACAAAAATCCAGTAAAGGGCACATATCTCCGATTTCGGCCAAGCCCTCTGGGAGAAACAATAGGCAGGTCAACCCGTTGCACCACCGTTTTCAACAGGACCACTTCCATTCGGACGGCACCAGCCAGGAGAGAACCATGCTCACCACCCTGATAGATGAAGGATTGATCTGCCTCGATCTTGCGGCCCGCGACAAGCAGGCGCTGTTTGTCGAACTGGCCGCCAGGCTCAAGGCCAGCGGCAAGATAGCCAGTCAGGAGCAGTTTGTTCGCGACCTCTGGGCGCGAGAGGAGCTGGACAACACCGGCTTCGAGCAGGGGGTCGCCCTGCCCCACGCCAAGAGCGAGGCGGTGCGAGAGCCTGCCATCGTGGTCGGTATCAGCCGCCAGGGCATCGACTACGGCGCCGAAGATGGCGAGCCTTCCAGGCTGTTCTTCATGATTGCCTCCCCGGCGGGCGGCGCCAACCACCATATCGAGGTGCTGGCCGAGCTCTCCACCAAGCTGCTGGAACCCGGTTTCATCGCCAACATGCAGGCGGCCACCAGCCGCGCCGAAGTACTCGCCTTGCTGGCCGCACCAGGGCCATCCGCTGCCCCAGCCTCCCCCACCCGGGTGCAACCCGCCCAGCCGGCGGAGCCGCAGGAGCGCGGCATCAAGGCCCAGCTCAACACTCTCAAGCAGCATTTGCTGTTCGGTACCTCCCACATGATCCCCTTTATCGTCGCGGGGGGCGTCTTGCTGTCGCTGTCGGTGATGATCAGCGGCAAGGGCGCCGTGCCCGAGGCGGGCGTGCTCAAGGACATGGCCGACATGGGGATTGCCGGGCTCACCCTGTTTACCGCCGTGCTGGGCGGCTACATCGCCTACTCCATGGCGGACAAACCGGGCCTGGCCCCCGGCATGATCGGCTCCTGGATTGCAGTGCAGCAGTTTCATACCGGTTTTCTCGGCGCCATCCTGGTGGGCTTTATCGCCGGCCTCATCGTCAACCAGCTCAAACGCATCAAGCTGCCGGATTCCATGAGTTCGCTCGGCTCCATCTTCATCTATCCGCTCATCGGCACCTTCCTGGTGTGCGGCATCGTGATGTGGGTGATCGGCGCCCCCATCGCGGCCATGATGGAGGGGATGAACCACTGGCTCTCCGGCATGGCGGGCTCAGGCAAGGTGATGCTGGGGGCCATCCTCGGTGGCATGACCGCCTTTGACATGGGCGGCCCCATCAACAAGGTGGCCACCCTGTTCGCCCAGACCCAGGTCAACACCCAGCCCTGGCTGATGGGCGGGGTTGGCATCGCCATCTGCGTGCCGCCGCTCGGCATGGCGCTGGCCACCCTGCTCTCGCCCAAGCGCTACAAGAAAGAGGAGCGTGAAGCGGGCAAGGCAGCCGCCATCATGGGCATGATCGGCATCAGCGAGGGGGCCATTCCGTTTGCCGCCGCCGACCCGGTGCGCGTCATCCCGGCCATCGTCGCAGGCGGTATCGTCGGCAACATCACCGGTTTCATGATGCACAGCATCAACCACGCCCCATGGGGCGGCTGGATCGTGCTGCCGGTGGTGGAGGGCAAGATGGGCTATATCCTCGGCACCCTGCTCGGCGCCCTCACCACGGCCCTTATCGTCAACCTGCTGAAAAAGCCGGTCAGCGACACCGAAGAGAGCAACGAGCGCCTGGAGGAGTACCAGATCATCGAGGCGGAAGGGGAAGCCGAGGTGCTGGCCATCACCGCCTGCCCCTCCGGCGTGGCCCACACCTTCCTGGCCGCCAAGAGCCTGCAAAAAGCGGCCGCCAAGGCCGGCATCAAGCTCAAAGTGGAAACCCAGGGCGCCAACGGCATCATCAACCGCATCAGCGCCAAGGACGTGGCCAACGCCCGCTGCGTGATCTTTGCCCACGATGTGGCCATCAAGAACAAGGAGCGCTTCGCCAATATCGAGGTCATCGACGTCAAGACCCGGGAGGCCATCCACAACCCGGAAGGGCTGCTGGCCCGCACCTAGCCAGGGCGCCAGGTGGCCTGACAACAGCAGTTGAGAGATATATGACAAAAGGGGCCCTGGGCCCCTTCTTTTATCCCGCTATCAGGCAGCAGCCCCCCCCCTTCGTCAGCCGCCCGAACGGGGATAGCGCCCTCCCCCTCAGGATCGATAAGATAGGAGCCATATTGTGCCTTCGCCTGCCAGCCGGCCTGGCGACCGCACCTGGATGGAGCCTTGCAAAACATGGAATTGACGGACGTACTGCTCACCCTGGCGGGTCTGGTG
Organism: Aeromonas sp. QDB03; assembly: GCF_027707985.1. Taxonomy (NCBI): domain Bacteria; kingdom Pseudomonadati; phylum Pseudomonadota; class Gammaproteobacteria; order Aeromonadales; family Aeromonadaceae; genus Aeromonas; species Aeromonas sp. QDB03. Next base: position 503,895 of record NZ_JAPCJG010000002.1, read on the forward strand.
ACCGCCGGCATCATTCTCAAGAATCGCGCGGTGACCCAACCGGACTGGGACAAACTACCTACCCTGCCCGAGTATCTCGCCCGCCATCCCGAATGCGCCACCGACGACAGTGAAAACGCCAGTTGCTGTGCCTGCGGTTCGCACAAGGTGCTGTTTCAGCCGCTGACCGGCGCCGGCGATTACCGTTTGCGCCACACCTGCCTGGCCTGCGGCAAGGTGCTGTTTCGCAGCCGCGCCATTCTCTGACAGGATGCCACCGCCATGCCATTACTGTACGCCTCCTCCTTGACGGCTTAACCTTCATCACAACCAAGCCCAAACAGCACGAAGGGATTTGATGACACCAAATCTGGATCTGAACACCCTGCGCAGACGCTGGCTTAAAAAACATTTGCAAGAACTGCGGGCAGCAAAAAATGAGGAAGAAGAGAAAGGAGGCATACTGGGATTCGTCGGTATTCTATGCGCTCTTATCCCCTTAATGACGGCGGCTGTGTACTTTGTAGGAATGCGTTATTACCACGGTTATCTGGGACAATTCGGGTTGGAGTATACCGAGTTCTCTCAACCCGCAGATGTCACTCTCTTCCACGGATTCGTTCTACTACTCAAGCTGTTTTTACCTTACGTACTTCCTCTGGTTATGACCGTGGGGATACTGTTCGTCATACTCTCAGCCCTATTTTTCAAGGTTAAGTGGCGACTAACGCTTTCCTGGTGGGCGATCCGTTTTTTTGCTCTACAACCGATCGTGCTGAAGGGAGTGAAAATTGCTCACAACTATCCAGCACCTTTTACTTTTAATTGCCTGACTTGGTTAAAAGGCGCCTATCTAAAATTTGCACTTTTTATTCTTCCCCTCCTGCTGGTTGTTTGGGCATCCGAATACACTAAACCAATGGGAGAAAAGGAGGCCAATCTCCAAATCACCCGCCTCCAGCAAAACAAGTGGCCGCAGACAGAGGCCCATAGTCAGTGGCTTATGCTCGGGGATGAGCCCCATATCCGCATCGCCTGCAACGCTTCCCACTGCGCCTATCGCCTCAAGGGGGGTGATACCCTGATCCTGCGCTTTGATCAGATAGAAGAGACCCGCTATCGGCCTGACAAGGCCGCCTCGAAATAGCAACCGCCGCCCTCGGGCGGCGGCGCGCTATCCGGCCAGCAGCTCTTGCAGTGCACTTATCAGGGCGTCGAGGCCTTTCTCTACTTTTGAGCGAGGGCAGCCAACGTTGAGGCGAAGATAGCCTTTTCCTTCGGCGCCGTAGGTGTCGCCGCGCATGATGGCGACCCGGTATTTCTCCACCAGCAAGGTTTGCAGCGCATCCATCCGCTCGGTGGTGTCGATGCCAAGGCCGCGCAGATCAATCCAGGCAAGATAGGTCCCCTCGGGCACCCGATAGTCGATGGCGGGGAAGGCGGCGTTGAGCCGCACCGCCACCTGGGTGAGGTTGCCGTGCAGATAGGATTTGAGCGCATCAAGCCAGGCGCCGCCGTCCCGATAGGCGCTGATATGGGCCAGCACCCCGAGAATGGGGGGCGATGAGAGGCCATGGGCCGCCTTGAGTCGCTGCAGATAGCCGGCCCGCGCCTCGGCCTTGGCAATAAAGGCGTAGGCGCCGCCAAGGGCCGGAATATTGAAGGATTTCGAACCCGAGCTCACCAGCGCCCAGCTCTCATCCTCTGCCACCTCGCTCCACGGCAGGTAGCGGGCAAAGCTCACATCCATATGGATGTCGTCCGAGATAACCTTGACTCCGTGGCGCTGGCAGATGGCGGCCATCCGGCCCAGCTCATCCCGCGTCCAGACCCGGCCGGTGGGGTTGTGGGGGCTGCACAGCAGCAGGATGCGGCAATCGAGGCGAGCGGCTTGCTGCTCGAAGCATTGCCAGTCGATCTGGTAACTCCCCTCTGTTTTTTTGAGCGGGCAAGGCAGCAGCACCCTGTCGTTGGCGGCCAGCATATTGCCGAAGGCGTCGTAGGCGGGGGTATGCACCAGCACACCTTCGCCGGGCTCAGACCAAAGGCTCACCAGCTGGGCGATGATGTAGATGACCGAGGGGCCGTAGACCAGAGTGTCAGGGTCGAGCTGCGCTCCGTAACGGCTGGCGAACCAGTCACTCACCGCCCCCTTGAAGTCGTCGTGATTCCAGCGGCTGTAGCCAAAGACCCCGTGCTCAAGGCGCTTGGCCAGGGCCGCGCGAATGCAGGGGGCTGTCTCGACATCCATGTCGGAGATGGTAAAGGGGAGCAGGTCGGCGTGGCCGAAGCGGTCGGCCACATAGTCCCACTGGGTGCAGTAGGTGCCGTGGCGATCGACGACGCGATCAAAATCAAAGAAGTCGGTATTGGGCATCTCTTTCTCACCAGTAAAACAGCAATGAACAAGGGGGCATGGCGCCCCCCGAGGTAGGGTAACAGGGGGCCGACTCAGGCCCCCATCAGGCTCTGCAGCTGGTTTTTCACCAGATGGACCTGGGGCCCGATCACCACCTGCAGGTTGTGCTCGTCGAGCTTGATCACCCCGATGGCGCCGTTCGCCTTCAATACCTTGTCATCGACCCGGCTCATGTCCTGCACCGACATCCGCAGGCGGGTGATGCAGTTATCGAGCGCCAGGATATTGTCGGCGCCACCCAGGGCGTTCAGGATCACCTCGCCGTTGTAACCACTGTTGCCGGCCTTCTTGCCCGCGGGCTGGGCAGCCTCGCTGGCTTCAATCTCGCGGCTCTCTTTTTCACGGCCAGGGGTTTTGAGGTTGAAGCGCACGATGGCAAAGCGAAACACCCCGTAGTAGATGGCAAACCAGATAGCGGCTGCGACCGGTACCAGATACCACTTGGTGGTGGTGCCCTGCAGCACGCCGAACACCAGAAAATCGATGAGGTTGCCGTCGGTGTTGCCGATGGTGACGCCGAGCAGCCCCATGGTCATAAAGCCGAGCCCGGTCAGGATGGCGTGAATGACGTAGAGCACCGGCGCCACGAACAGGAACAGGAACTCCAGCGGCTCCGTGATGCCACCGATGACGCAGGCCACCACACCGGAGACCAGCAGCGCCTTGATCTTGCCGCGATTTTCCGGGCGGGCGCAGTGATACATGGCGAGCGCCGCTCCCGGCAGGCCGCCGAGGAAGGCCGGCATTTTGCCCTGAGAGAGGAAAGAGGTGGCCGACACCGAGAACTGGGTGGTGTCGGCGCAGGAGAGCTCGGCGTAGAAGATGTTGAGCGCGCCGCTCACCTCGTTGCCGCACACCAGCGACGTGCCGCCCGCCTCGGTAAAGCGGATGAGCGCCACCAGTATGTGGTGCAGGCCGAGCGGCAGCAGCAGCCGCTCGCCGGTACCGAACAGGAAGGGGCCGAAGGGGCCGGCGTGGGAGATAAGCGTCCCGATGCCGTTGATGCCGGCGGCAAACCAGGGCCAGACCAGAGGCACCACCAGACCCACCACCCCCAGCACGATGGCGGTAATGATGGGCACGAAGCGGGCGCCGCCGAAGAAGGCGAGCGCATCGGGCATCTGGTAGGTGTAGAAACGGGCGTGCAACTTGGCGACGATCACCCCGACGATGATGGCCCCCAGAATACCGGTGTCGATAGAGCTGATGCCGAGGATGGATTTCACCCCGTAGGCCTTCTCCGCCGCCCCATCACCGATGACATTCGCCACGGTCAGGTAGAAGTTGATGGAGAGGTTGAGCGCCGCATAACCGACGAAACCGGCAAAGGCCGCCACCCCCTTCTCTTCGCGCGCCAGACCCAACGGAATGGCCACCGCGAACATCACCGGCAGGTAGATAAAGGCCACCAGCCCGACCTTGGTCATCCAGAGGAACAGCAGTTGCAGCACGGTATTGTCGAGGAAGGGCATGCTCTGCTTGACCGCATCGCTGGTGAGCGAGCTGCCGACACCGAGCAGAATGCCCGAGAAGGCCAGCAGGGCGACCGGCAGCATGAAGGTCTTGCCGAGGCTCTGCAGAAACTCCCAGATGGTGGATTTGGCGGGGGACTTGGCCATGTGTCAGATCCTTGTGAGGTGAGGGTCATTCGATACGCCTGCCCGGTAGCCTCCCTGACGGATGGCGACGGCGAGCCGTATCTGGTTTTGCTGGATGATAAAACGTTTTATCAGCTCACAAGTGCCTACAGGATCACAGTTCAACCGCCCCGCTGGACACTGTTCATCAAATTTGTGAGGCAGATCCATGAGCGCGGGATGTAACGTTTCACTCGGCAATCCAAGCGGGTATGCTGTGCACCTCGTCTCTTCGCCTTGATCGCCACCGCCTGCCTATGTCGCCCAAACCGCTGCTCGCCAACAACCCCAAGATCACCGACGTGGCCCGGCTGGCCGGGGTCTCGGTCACCACCGTCTCCATGGTGCTGCGCGGCAAGGGGCGTATCTCGCCGGCCACCGCCGAGCGGGTGCAGCAGGCGATAACAGAGCTCGACTACGTGCCCAACAGCGCCGCCGCCAACCTGCGCAGCCAACAGTCCAACCTGGTGGGGCTGATCCTGCGCGACATCACCGACCCCTTCTACACCGAGGTGACCGCCGGGGTGAGCGAGGTGCTGGAGCAGCAGGGCTATTTGCTGTTTCTGACCCAGTGTGGCCACAGCCCCGAGCGGTTGCAGCAGAGCATCCAGTCCCTGTCGCGCCAGGGGGTGGCGGGCATCATCTTCAACCCGGTGCGCGGTGCCGCCGCCAAGCCGCTGGAAAACCTGCTCGGCTCGGCGCTGCCGCTGGTGTGCGCCGCCCGCTCCTACTATCGGGACGACGTGGACTTTATCGGCCCGGACAACACCCACGCCGCCCAGCAGGCCACCACCTATCTCATCGAGCAGGGCCACCGCCATATCGCCTACGTCGGCGGGCGGGCGGATTCCCTCACCCGCGCCGAGCGCATCGGTGGCTACTGCGCCAGCCTGCTACAATACGGCCTCCCCTTCAAACCGGAGTGGGTACTGGAGTGCGAGCGCACCCAGCGCAGCGCCGCCGACACCATCGCCCAGCTGTTGCACCGGCACCCCAAGGTGACCGCCGTGCTCTGCCACTACCCGGAGGTAGCCCTCGGCGCCATCTACGGCGTCGAGGCGAGCGGGCGCAGCGTGGGCAAGGACAACTACGTCGGCCAGCAAGTTGCCCTGCTCGGCTTTGACGACGTGGCAGAGGCCGAGCTCACCTTCCCCGCTCTCACCTTCGTCAGCTCTCCGGCCCGCGACATCGGCCGCCAGGCCGCCCTGCGCCTGCTGACCCGATTGCAGCAACCCGAGCTCGCCCCCACCCGCCATCTCATCATCCCCAGCCTGCAAAAGCGGGCATCGGCCTGAGCTGGCTGGGTGGCAAGCGCCCCCTTCACTTTTCCTGCGCCTTGATCCAGCGTCGATAGCGGGCGTTGCCAAGCAGGGTCTGCCACTGCTGGCAGGCCAGCGCCAGGGCGGGAGCGATCTTGGGGCGGCTCGGCTGGCCGCGCCCCAGCCGCCGCAGCTGGTATTTCACCATCGCCATATAACCTACCGAGGCCAGCACCTTGTTGCGCCAGGGGATGGGCCTGAGCTCGGCACTTGCCGCCTGCTCACGGTGCCATCTGGCAGGCAGATCCGGGGCGATGGCCAGCGCAGTGGCCATGCCGGCGACCGCCACCCCGCTGCCGAGCACCTGCTCCACCACCGGGTAGCGGCGAATTCCCCCGGTCACCATCACGGGCATATGGGCAACAGAGACGATCTCCCGAGCGAACGCCAGAAAATAGGCCTCCCGCGCCAGAGTCCGACCATCGCGGGCCTGGCCGTGCATGGCGGGCGCCTCGTAACTGCCGCCGGAGAGCTCCACCAGATCCACCCCGAGCGGGTTGAGCATCTCCACCACCGCCTTTGCATCCTCGGTGCTGAAGCCGCCACGCTGAAAGTCGGCGGAGTTGAGCTTGACCGACAGTGCGAAGCCGCTGCCCGCCTGCTGGCGGATCCCTTCAACTATCTCCAGCAGCAAGCGGGTGCGATTCTCAAGGCTACCACCCCAACGATCGCGGCGCAGGTTGGTGAGTGGCGAGAGGAACTGGCTCAGCAGATAGCCGTGCGCGGCATGGATCTGTACCCCGTCAAAACCGACACGCTGTGCCAGCAGCGCCGTGTTGATGAAGCGCGCCTTCACCTCGGCAATGTCGGCCTCGCTCATGGCTCTGGGCGGAGAGAACTGCCTCGAGAAACTGCCGAGCGCCATGGGTACGGCGGAAGGGGCCAGGGTGGGCTTCCCCAGCGCCGCCGGCATCTGGCGACCGGGGTGGTTGATCTGCATCCAGGTCTGGGCGCCACCGCTCTTGGCCGCCTCGGCCCAGGCACTGAAACGCCCGGCCAGCGCCGGGGAGAGATAGTGGGAGTCGAGTACCACGCCCCCCGGCCCCGTCATGGCGTGGCCGTCCACCATCACATTGCCGGTGATGAGCAGGCCGGCGCCACCCTCTGCCCAGGTACGATAGAGCCGGATCAGCGCCTCTGAGGGGGCATGGTCATGGTCGGCCATGTTCTCTTCCATGGCCGCCTTGGCGAGGCGGTTGATAAGCTGGCTGCCATTGGGCAGGGTCAGGGGAGTAAATGGATTCATGGCGATCTCCTCATAGTGAGGGCCCCACCATAAGTTTGAAGCTGACTTGAAGGTCAAGCCCCTTTGTCGGGATGCCGTTGCGATAGGGGAAATGCTATCCACCCGACCCCCCTTGCTCAGGGCCGTTGACATTCAAGTCGGCTTTAATCTTAGAATCCCCCTTGATCCCGCCCTTCGTCCATGACAGTGGGCGGAGCCGCCAACCCACAGCCCAGGAGGCAAGATGAAGATCGGTGAACTGGCCAGACAGACCGGCATGGCGGCCTCGGCCATCCGTTTCTACGAAGCCAGAGGCCTGCTCAGCAAGGTACGGCGGGGTACCAACGGCTATCGCGACTACCCGCTCGAGACAGTACCCTTGCTGACCATCATCGGCCAGGCGCAGCAGGCAGGCTTCTCCCTCGACGAGATCAAGCAGCTGGTGCCGACGGATATCAGCACCTGGCAACATGCCCCGCTGCTGGCGGCGCTCAAGGCCAAGGTGAGCGACATCGAGGCGCTGGAGGCAAGGCTTGCCCACAGCAAGCAGCAATTGCAGGCCCTGATCCGGCTGGTGGAATCCAAACCCGACGAGATGCCGTGTGAAGAGAACGCCGCCCGGGTATTGGCCAGCATGGGTATCACGCCCCCGCGGCAATCCTGAGCCAAACCGCCCCCTCTCGCGCAGCCCATGACCGGCGGCAGCCCCTTGCTTAAGGCACATTGCCCCTTCAGCGGCGCCGGCACTATACCTAACAGTGCGAGGCCGGCGAGACCCCGCACAGGCATCTCTGCCCCGGCTTGCCGTCCGCGCAGGGAGGATCACGGCCCCGCCCGCCGTCTCTGCTGCAAGGTGAGCCATCATGTCATCACACCAACCCACCGGGGGCAAAAGCACCTCCCCACTGCCGCTGGAGAACTTCTCTCTGGTGCTGGGCGGCCCGCTCTACCAGCTGTGGAGCCGCGCCCATCTCGGCAATGTGTCATCCCACCTGAGGCTGCGCATCGTCACCCTGAGTGCCCTGTGCTGGCTGCCCTTGCTGCTGCTCAGCGCCTGGGAAGGCACCCTGCTTGAAGGGGTCGCCGTCCCTTTCCTGCTGGACATCGAGTCCCAGGCCCGCTTTCTGATCTGCGTGCCCCTGCTGGTCTTTGCCGAGCTGATCGTCCATCAGCGGATCCGGGGCATCATCGCCCAGTTTCTGGAGCGCCGGCTGGTGCCAGACGCTTCGCTGCCACGCTTCAATCAGGCCATAGGCAGCGCCATGGCATGGCGCAACTCGGTGGCCGTCGAGCTCGCCCTGCTGCTGTTTGTCTTCTCCAGCGGCTACTTCATTCGCACCAGCACCTTCGTACTCGATGCATCCACCTGGTACGTCACCCAGAGTGGCGGTCAGGATCAGCTCTCCTTCGCCGGCATCTGGTTTTTCTGGATCAGCATCCCCATCACCCAGTTTCTGGTGCTGCGCTGGCTCTACCGCATCCTGATCTGGAGCCGGCTGTTGTGGCAGCTCTCCTGCCTGCCCCTCGCGCTGATCCCGACCCATCCCGATCGCAATGCCGGCCTCGGCTTTCTCGGGGCCTCGGCCTATGCCTACTCGCCACTGTTGACCGCCTTCGGAGCCCAGCTGGCCGGTTATGTGGCCAACCGCATCCTGCACGATGGCGCCGTGCTCACCGCCTACAAGCCGGAAATTGCCCTGCTGGTGGTCGTGGGGCTGTTGCTGGTACTCGCCCCGCTCACCGTTTTCGCAGGTCAGATCATGCGCACCAAACGCCAGGGGATGCGTGAATACGGCGCCCTGGCGGCCGAATACACCCGCGATTTCGAGCGTCGCTGGCTGCGCAGTCAAGACCGGGATGGCGAAGCCCTGCTGGGCGCCGCCGACATCCAGTCCCTCGCCGATCTCGGCAATGCCTACGCTGTGGTCAAGGAGATCCGCCCCCTGCCCTTTAGCCGGGACACTTTTATGCAGCTCATCCTGGCCACCCTGGTCCCCTTCGTGCCGCTGCTGTTCACCCTGTTCCCGTTCGAGGTGATGCTGGATCGGGTGATCGGGATTATTTTCTAGAGGCCTGCCTTCACCATATGCGGGGACAAGCTCCCCGCATTCTCGACAACGCTCACATGTATGATCAATCGATGACGAGTCTTCTGGTCTGATTGAAACCAGCTTCTATATGATGGCGCCATGAGGAATGCAGGTGGCCACAGTGTCACCGCTGGCAAAAACATATGCCCCTCTCTTCGTAACCAGCCAGGGATCATGCAATGAGTGGATTGGATCGTCACGGCCAGCCATTGGCCAATTACAACGCGGCACGTAACCGCGACAAGCAGCTAAACAATCTGATGGGTATTTTGGATGGTATCGTGGCCGACAGCGCCATCGATGAGCAGGAGATGCTCTATCTGGACATCTGGCTCAAAGAGAGCGCCAGCCTCAACGGCTGGATCTTTTGTGAACTGCGGGAGATGGTGGCCGACGTCCTGCAAGACGGGCAATTGTGTGAAGCAGAGAAGCTGCACTTGATGAGCGCCCTTCCCCGCCTGATGGAAACCTATCGCCATCTACCCGGAGTCGACTTCTATTCAGAAGAGTCAGACAAGTTGTTACTCGAGGGACTCTGCCAGGGCTTGATGGGAGACCAAACGCTTTCTGATGATGAGATCCACTACCTGAACTGGTGGATGAAACAAAACAGCATGCTACGAGCCCACTATCCCGGTAAGCAGCTTTATCAGACCGTGGAGCGGATCCTTCAGGATGGCGTTATCACTGAAGAAGAGAGGGAAGAGTTGCAGCAACAATTGCTGCTGTTTGTCGGCAATCCTTTCGAGCAAGGGGTTGTCACGGGTATGGCGACCAAGCTGGCCATCAGCGATACCGAGATCGATACCTTGCATGGTTGCAGTGTCTGTTTTACCGGTATGTTTCTTTCCGGTACACGCCGGCAGTGCGAAGAGACAGCTCAGCAACTGGGGGCCACAGCACAGAGTTCTGTCACCCAGAAACTGGATTATCTTATCATCGGCGAGTTGAGCTCACGGGACTGGCGCTTCTCCTCATACGGCAGAAAAATCGAAAAGGCCATGCTGTTACAAGAGCAGGGGCATTCGGTGCGTATCGTCACCGAGGAGGCCTGGCTTGCCCATGCCAACACTCTGCACGAGTCGGCTTGAACCTTACATCACGGCGGGGGCTCACGCCCGCGCCTTGATAATTCATTCCTTCTGCTAGCCCACAGCATGCCAAAACGTGAGCCTGCTCACTGGGTTAGCAAGGAGAGATTGAGAGCCAAGTGGAGAGGAATATGATGGGCGCCCACTCTCTTCACGAGCCCCTATATGAGCAACCCGCACGACCAGAATCCACCGAGTGAAATCCATCGCTGTGACAAATGCCGGGAGCGCACCCGCCATATCGTGGTGCTGGTCGCCCGCGATCACACTCAGGACATCATGCCCAAGGATCCGCGCAAAGCCTTCTGGCAAGCCTTTACTTCCAGCAGCATCACCAACTGGGCGTTTGGTGAAACGCTGGCTTACCAGGCCACCCATGTAAAGCACCTGATCTGCGAGCGCTGCGGCGAGAAGTTTCTGGAATATTGATGCCCAGAGGGCGGTGCGCCCCGGACAGTCAGAGCGAGATAAAAGAGAGAAAGATGAAGTTTGTCGAGATGGACCCCGGTCAACTGCCGTTGGCACTGCTGCTAGAAGCAGATCCCGCAGAGCAGCGCATTGCAGCCTATCTGCCCGGCGCCTGGGGCTTTGCCGCCCTGGCGGGCAACGAGGTAGTGGGCGCCTGCGTGGCGGGTCTGGTGGGGGAGCAAACGGCCGAGATCTTCAATATCGCCGTTGCCCCCAACCGCCAGCAGCAAGGCATCGGATCCAGCCTGCTGCACTTCGTACTGACCAGCCTGGCCGAGAAAGGGGTATGCCGCGTCGAGCTCGGTACCGGCAGCTTCGGCCACCAGCTCACCTATTACCAGCGCCACGGCTTTCGCGTCGATGCCGTCGTCAAGGAGCACTTCCTTATCCACTACCCGGAGCCCCTGATGGAGCACGGCATCCAGCACAAGGATATGCTGCGGCTCTCGCTGATGCTGGAGCCCAATCCCCCGATCCATAGCGGCCAGTAACTCGTCGCTACCGGCAGGCGGCAGCCAATCAACCCTCTTCCTTATTAAGTAATTTGTTGATCTGAGGCTGATTTTGTTCAGCTTCCTGTTTTGCCACCCAATCACCTTGGTTAAGATGCCCACTTGGAAACCATTTATGCAAAGACACATCTGTGCGGCCGTTTCGCCATCCACCACATCGCCGGATGACCGCCGCAGGCTGGAGGCTGTAATCCACGGTCGGTAGCGTGGAATTTCGCTTCATTATTCAACTCAATTTAAGACGCTCCGAGACAGTAAATAAACGACGCAAGCAACACTTTACAAAAGTTCAAGTGGCAGGATAAATCAACATGAAATTACTTATCATCATCACAACTTTATTACTATGCTTATCCATCTCTGCAAAAGCAGACGCCACATTTATAATTGACGGAGTGAAAATAGACATTAAAAAAGAGGGTGAATGCTTTTACTTGATAACAGCAGGAAAAGAAAAGCAGCAACTTAAATGTATTGATGATAATTTAGAGTCTGATATTATTATACAGGATTTCAACTTTGATGGTTATAAGGAAATTGCCATTACCAATTATCTTGGAATGGTAAATAATGCTTTTTATGTATTCTTATATGACCATGTAAACACAGCATTTAAAGAGCTAAAAATTGCAGACTCGAAGACGCCAACATCTGCCTGTGGCGATCTCTACAACCTTGCAGTTCAATTAGATTCTCTTTCTTTAGTTAGCTCTTGCCGCTCCGGCCCTGTATGGTATTACGACACTTACCGATATAACGCCAAAGGTGAACTCTGGCTATATAAAACAACAGAGTATCAGATCCAAAACTCCGAGATTGATACTTTCCCTCTTTACGAGCACACATTTAATCAGAAGGGAGAGAAACTGGACACCGTTGCGATTGACTTTGATGGCAAGAAAATTCTTTGGCCAATCACATCCGAGAAAGCCTTTCTCTACTCATCACCTGAAAAAACATCAAAGACCAAAGCCTATCTTATTCATAACGACAAAGTAGAAATTCTCGAGCAGAAAGATGACTGGATTAAGATTCGGTTTGCCTCCAGAAAAGGCCCCCTTGTCCGCTGGCTCTATCTTCCAGAAGCAATAGCCAAAAGTTAACCTAGAACTTTTAATACCCAAGCGTACTTAGACATTCGCGTCATCAATTCGGTAGGGTGCAATAAGCGCAGCACATTGCACCCTACGGGGCCAATGCCTGTGGTTTCACTCGCGCGTTGTGGTGAGCTATCTGGCTCCAATGGCTCAATCCATTTCTCCACCTATTCCCTCGCCGGCCTCCCCTTACCAAGCCCCCCATCACCGCCATTTATGTGCGACAGCTCACACCCCGCGCCCTCTTTTTACCTCACAAATTTACAGTTTCACACCGCTTCCTGGCCGGATAACATCACCCTCCATCATAAAAGCACGTTGAAAGAATCAAAATCAAGATGCTGATTATTAAAGACAAAAAATCACTTTCCGATTCAATCCAGACCCATCTTTTCAGCTGGCCTGCTGTGCGATCGGGGTCACACTCGGGGCGACTCCGCACAAAAATCCAGTATTTCGCAGTTTTGTCCGATAGGTGTGATGCCTAGCGGGCGGGATAATAGTGGGGTCACTTTTGTCTGCATCTCCTGGGCAGTAGCCCAGGAAAAGATGCCAACAGGCTCCGGCCAGGAGCAGGGAGAACGCCATGATCACCACCCTTATCAACGAGCAGCTGATCGCGCTCGATTTAAAAGCCACGCGCAAGGAGGAGGTCTTCACCGAGATGACCCGCCTGCTCGCGGCGCAAGGCAAGGTCAGCGACGAGCAGCAGTTCATCAAGGACCTGTGGGCCCGGGAAGAGCTGGACAACACCGGCTTTGAAGAGGGCGTCGCCCTGCCCCACGCCAAGAGTGCGGCAGTAAGCACCCCGGCGGTGGCTATCGGCATCAGCCGCGCCGGTATCGAGTACGGCGCCGAGGATGGCAAGCCCTCCCGGCTGTTTTTTATGATTGCCTCCCCGGCCGGTGGCGCCAACCACCATATCGAGGTGCTGGCCGAGCTCTCCGCCAAGCTGATTGAAGAGGGCTTTATCGATGCCCTGCTGGCAGCCAAGACACCTACCGATGCGCTGGCGCTGCTGCTCGAGAAGAAAGAGCCGCAAGTGGCCACCCCGGCCGCCGACAAGGGGCTGATCATCGGCGTCACCGGCTGCCCGGCCGGCATCGCCCACACCTATCTGGCGGCAGAATCCCTGGAGCGCGCCGCCAAGGAGCTGGGCTTTGAGGTGAAAGTGGAGACCAACGGCTCCATTGGCGTCAAGAACAGCCCGACTGCGGCCGAGATTGCCCGTGCCAGCGCCATCGTGGTGGCCTGTGACAAGCAAGTGGACATGGCCCGCTTCAACGGCAAACCGCTCATCAAGACTGGCGTGAAGGCCCCCATCAAGGATGGCAAGGGCCTCATCGAGCAGGCGCTGAAGGCCCCCGCCTATGTGGCGGACAAGGATGAGCGCAAGAGCGAGGAGAAGAACTCAGGCGGCAGCTCGGATCTCTACCGTTATCTGATGAACGGCGTCTCCCACATGATCCCGTTTGTGGTCACGGGGGGTCTGCTGATCGCCCTGGCACTGGCCATCGGCGGCGATCCGACCCCGAGCGGCATGCAGATCCCGGCAGGGAGCATGTGGAACCAGATCCTCAACGTGGGTGTCGCCGCCTTCACCCTGATGATCCCCATTCTGGCGGGCTACATCGCCTACGCCATCGGTGACCGACCAGCCCTTGCTCCAGGCTTTATCGGCGGCTGGATCGCCAACAACGGCAGCTTCTACGGCGCCGATGCCGGTACCGGCTTTATCGGTGCCATCATCGCGGGCCTGTTGGTCGGTTATCTGGTGCGCTGGATTGCCACCCGCCACTACCACAAGATGGTGCAGCCGCTGGTGCCGATCCTGATCGCCCCCATCGTCGGGTCGCTCTTTATCGCTGCCGTCTTCATCTTCATCATCGGTGCCCCCATCGCCGACATGATGACGGGTCTGAACGCCATGCTGCTCTCCATGAGCGGCGGCAGCCTGGTGCTGCTGGGGATCGTGCTGGGCGGCATGGCCGGCTTTGACATGGGTGGCCCGGTCAACAAGGTGGCCTTCCTGTTCTCGGTGGGCATGATCGCCTCCGGCCAGACCCAGTTTATGGGCGCTATGGCCTGCGCCATCCCGGCCGCGCCGCTTGGCATGTCGCTGGCTACCGTACTGGGTCGCAAGCTCGGCATCTTCGACGCCACCGAGATTGAGGCGGGCAAAGCCGCCGGTGCCATGGGCCTGGTGGGTATCTCCGAAGGTGCGATTCCATTCGCCGCCCGTGATCCGCTCGCCGTCATCCCGGCCAACGTGCTGGGCAGCATGACCGCCGCCGTGATGGCCTTCCTGTTCGGCATCACCAACAGCGTCGCCCACGGTGGCCCCATCGTGGCCCTGCTCGGCGCCGTCAACAAGCCGCTGCTGGCCCTGCTCTGCATGATCTGCGGCGCCATCGTCACCGGCGTGGTGGCGGTTGCCCTGAAAAAACTGCGGGTCAAGAAGAGTGACGAGGTGACGCTGGCCAAGGCCGCCTGATCCCCGCCCAACCAAGCCGCCCCTGCTGGCGGTGACCAAACCGGACGAGGCCACCTGCGGGTGGCCTCGTCTTTTGTCGGGTTCGAGAGAGCCCGTTCACCTCTGCTGTACGACGCCGGCTTGTGATCCTCTTCACGCTTCGCGGCCGGATCCCGCCAAACTAGGAAATTTTCCTACCCCCCCTAGGGATGGCTCTCACGCCATTTGCAGCGCGCCTCATTAAAGTCACGCTACCTGATGTCGTTACCCGACCCGCGCCACGGCGCAAGGGACGGGCATGGGTTCAATCGACAGGGGCTCGCCGCGCACCGCGCCCGCTTCCTGTTGTTCTTTCCGTGGCGTGACCTCCAACACCAATCAAAAAGTGAGGAACGCGGCGGAAACAGCGTCTATCTCGCAGAGGATGAACGAAGATGTTTAAACTGCTCGAACAGGTCCGGGTCCCCACCCTGAACCTGCCGGTCGAAGCCCGGCGCAAGCTCTGGTTCAAACCGTTTATGCAATCCTATCTGGTTGTGTTCATCGGTTACCTGACCATGTATCTGATCCGCAAGAACTTCAACATTGCGCAGAACGACATGATCCAGGAGTACGGTCTCTCCATGACCGAGCTCGGCATGATCGGCCTTGGCTTCTCCATCACCTACGGGGTGGGCAAGACCATCGTCTCCTACTATGCCGATGGCAAGAACACCAAGCAGTTCCTGCCGCTGATGCTGATCCTCTCCTCCCTCTGCATGCTGGGCTTCAGTGCCAGCATGGGTGGCACGGGTTTCAGTCTCTACCTGATGATCTTCTTCTACGCGGCCAGCGGTTTCTTCCAGAGCTGCGGCGGCTCCTGCAGCTACTCCACCATCACCAAGTGGACACCCCGCAACAAGCGCGGCACCTATCTGGGCATGTGGAACCTCTCCCACAACGTGGGCGGGGCCGGTGCGGCCGGTGTGGCACTGTTCGGTGCCAACTACCTGTTCGATGGCAACGTGCTCGGCATGTTCATCTTCCCCTCCATCATCGCGCTGATCGTCGGCTTCATCGGCCTGCGCTTTGGTAGCGATTCGCCCGAAGCCTATGGCCTGGGCAAGGTGGAAGAGCTGTTTGACGAAGTGGCCAGCGAAGAAGATATCGCCACCGAAGAGCAGCAGCTGACCAAGTGGCAGATCTTCGTCAAGTACGTGCTGATGAACAAGGTGATCTGGCTGCTCTGCTTTGCCAACATCTTCCTCTACGTGGTGCGTATCGGTATCGACCAGTGGTCCACCGTCTACGCCCACCAGGAGCTCGGTTTCTCCAAGGAAGTAGCCATTCAGGGCTTTACCTTCTTCGAAGTGGGCGCCCTGGTCGGAACCCTGATGTGGGGTTACCTCTCAGATCTGGCCAACGGTCGCCGTGGTCTGGTGGCCTGCGTGGCGCTGGCGCTGATCATCGCCACCCTGGGCCTCTACCAGCACGCCACTACCCAGTTCATGTTCCTGGGCTCCCTGTTCCTGCTGGGCTTCCTGGTGTTCGGTCCGCAGCTGCTGATCGGCGTGGCCGCCGTGGGCTTCGTGCCCAAGCAGGGCATCAGCGTGGCCGATGGCGTCAAGGGCACCTTCGCCTACCTCATCGGTGACAGCTTCGCCAAACTGGGTCTGGGCATGATTGCCGACGGCACCCCCATCTTCGGCCTGACCGGCTGGACCGGCACCTTCGCGGCGCTGGACATGGCCGCCGCCGCCTGTCTGGTGCTGATGGCCTGCGTCGCGGTTGCCGAAGAGCGCAAGATCCGCCGCATCAAGCGGGAGCTGAAAGCTGCCACTTTGGCGACCCAGTCCGTCTGAACCAGCGCGAACTGAAAGCTGCCACCCTGGCGACCCAGTCCGCCTGATCCCCGGCATCCGCCCAAGCAGACCGGGCAGTCACTGCCCGGTCGCACGGTTTCACTTTGTAGTGTGCATTCGGCCCGCCCTCTGGCGGGCCGTTTTTTATCCCCTCTTTTCCCCACTTGTCCCTTTTGAGGCCGCAAAAGCGCTCACCCCTTGCCCATCCCTTCGACAGAGCGCAGTCGGGATCCCATTTTTGCCTCCGCCCCTTTGGCAAGGCCGCCCCTTGGCGCTATCTTGTTGCACCACCCGAATTTGCCGTGAGAGCCCATGAAGATCCTCGCCGTCACCGCCTGCCCCACCGGCATCGCCCACACCTACATGGCCGCCGAGGCGCTGCAAAAAGCCGCCGACAAGCTGGGGCTCAAGATCAAGGTCGAAACCCAGGGGGCCATGGGGCTGGAGAACATCCTCACCGCCCGCGACATCGCTGGCGCCGATCTGGTGCTGATCGCCTCCGATATCGAGATTGAGCAGAAGGATCGCTTCCTCGGCTGCCCTATCCACCAGGTCGCACTGGAGGCGGTGCTGCTCGATGCGGTGGCCGTGCTCAAGACCGCCGCCCCCGGCGTCTGAATGCTGATCCGCGAGATCTCCTTTCACTGCCGGCTGGGGCTCACCATCACCCAGGCCAAGCAGTTGAGTCGGCTGGCCGGGCTGTTCAAGTCCCATATCCAGTTCATCAACGTCACCCGCCGCCAGGCGGTTGAGGCGACCAACCAGCTCTCCCTGCTCACCCTGGCCACCCAGCCCGGCGATCTCTGTCTGCTGCTGATCGAGGGGCTGGATGCCGAGCTCGCCCACATGGCCTTCACCTGCTGGTGCGTGGAGCTGGGCCAGCCGCTGGGGCGCCCCGGCAGCGCCGCCCTGGCCGAGCTGCGCCTCGGCCAGGCGCTGCCCGACTATTGCTTCACCCTGGCTCAACTTGGCCATGCCACGGCGCCCCTCGACAAGGGCCAGGCACTGGCGGTGCTGGTAGATCTGCTGCCCGCCGCGCTGATAAGCGACAGGCCAGCGCTGGAGCAGGCCATCGCCGCGCGCGAGCAGCTGGCCGCCACCATCATCCGGCCCGGACTCGCCATGCCCCACGTCATCTGCCCCGCCATCAGCCGCCCCGCGCTCTCGCTGCTCAGCAGCAGCGAGCCCATCGAGTGGGGCTCCGTACTCGGGCCGGTGCAGACCCTGATTTTGCTGGCTGTGCCCACCGGCCTGGCTCCCGAGCGGTTGCGCCCCCTCACCCGGCTGGCCCGCGCACTGATGGACGAGCAGGTAGGCACCGCATTGCTGCACGCGAGCTCGGCCCCCGCCCGTCAGGCCATCGTCATCGACGGCCTGCTCGGCTGAGCGGCTGGCCTCCCGTCCCCGTCGTTCATGCCCGCGACAGCCCCCTGTGGTACACTCGCCCTTCCCCTGTTTTTGGTATGCATGCGATGAAATCAGCCCGTCCCCGCCTCTCCCTCTCCGCCCGCCCTGACACCGAGCACAAGGCCAAAGGGCCCGCCACTGCGCGCCCATCCCAACGCCGGGAGGCACAGCACGCCATGAGAGACAGGGAGGGCGAGCGCAAACCGGCCCCCGCCCCGGCCGATCGCAAGCTGCTGCTCTTGAACAAGCCCTACATGGTGCTCTGTCAGTTCACCGACGAGGCGGGCCGCGAGACCCTCAAGGATTACATCACCGAGCCCGGCATCTATGCCGCGGGCCGGCTAGACCGCGACAGCGAGGGGCTGTTGCTGCTCACCAACGACGGCAAGCTGCAGGCACGCCTTACCCAGCCGGGAGAGAAGACCCCCAAGACTTACTGGGTGCAGGTGGAAGGAGTGCCAAGCGAGGAGAAACTGGCTGCCCTGCGCGCCGGAGTGGAACTCAACGACGGCATGACCCTGCCCGCCGGGGCGCGCATCATGGAGGAACCTGCCGTGTGGCCACGCAACCCGCCCATTCGCGAGCGCAAGGAGATCCCCACCTGCTGGCTGGAGATCAAGATAGTGGAGGGGCGCAACCGCCAGGTGCGGCGGATGACCGCCCACATCGGTCACCCCACCTTGCGCCTTATCCGCTACGCCATCGGGGAGTGGACCCTCGATGGGCTGGCACCGGGGGAGAGCCGCGCCCTGCCCGCTCCCGAGCTGACAGCAGCCCCACGGCAACCTGCCACACAAGGCGGCAAAGCACGGACATCCGCCAAGCCGCAAGGGACAGGCAGCCACAGCGCACCACGAGCGGCTCGCCGTCCCCTGCATCAGGGCCAAGAGCAGGCACCCGGCCAAGGACGGGGCAGCCGCGAGGCCGAGCCACGCCCCGGCAATCGCAGCGGCGGACGCGGCACCGCCCGTCGCCCGGCCCGCAGCAAGCCGGTGGAATAACGTGCGCCGGCTAGCGGGCACACGTGCAGTCATATGAACAGCGCAGTTGAATCCAGCGCCCCGCCGGGGCACAGCCAACCAGACAAGGAGTCCCTTATGAGCGATCATCCCCCCCTGCCCGCCCGCCTCACCGTGGCCGCCCTGGTCCACTGGCGGGGTCGCTTTCTGCTGGTGGAAGAGGAGATCAAGGGCCAGCGCCGCTTCAACCAGCCCGCCGGCCATGTGGAGCCGGGGGAAGATCTCATTCAGGCGGCCTGCCGCGAGCTGAAGGAGGAGACCGGGCTCACCGCCGCTCCCACCGCCTGGCTCGGGGTCTATCTCTACAAGCCGGCGGACAGCGAGGCCACCTTTGTGCGCACCGCCGTCATCTTCGACCTTGAAAAGGCGCCGGGTCAGCACCATCCAGAGGATCCTGACGGCGACGTGCTGGCCTGCCACTGGCTCACCCTGGCGGAGCTCGCCGAGTGCAAACCGACCCTGCGCAGCCCCCTGGTGTGGCAGTGCATTCAGGACTATCTGGCCGGCACCAGGCTGCCGCTGTCGGCCCTCAAGGCCTTCATCTGAGAGCCTGCCCACGCTCTTACTGCGAGACCGTGATCAAGGCTCATGTGCTGCTCGGAATCCTCACGTATATCTATACGCTCCGGTTCCTGCGCTGCTCTTTACCTTGCTGACGGCCTCTCGTGACAGATCGTGAACAGGCTATGTGGGATCGTTTGGCGCCACTTTTTCATCATGGCGCCGACAAATAGAAAAACGATTTCCTGCTGCCGGGTTCCTGATGGGAACGGCGGCATGGATATGTGACCGGGGGCGCGAAATTCTGGTAGAATACGCCCCGTTTAAACGAACTGGTAACTTCGACTAATGACAGACAACAGCCAAATCAAGGTGATCGTCGGCATGTCCGGCGGCGTGGATTCTTCCGTCTCGGCCTACCTGCTCCAGCAGCAGGGCTATCAGGTCGAAGGCTTGTTCATGAAGAACTGGGAAGAAGACGACACGGACGAGTACTGCTCTGCCGCCCAGGATTTGGCTGATGCCAAGGCCGTCTGCGACAAGCTGGGGATGAAACTCCACACCATCAACTTCGCCGCCGAGTACTGGGACAACGTGTTCGAACACTTCCTCGAAGAGTACAAGGCCGGCCGTACGCCGAACCCGGATATCCTGTGCAACAAGGAGATCAAGTTCAAGGCGTTCTTGGAGTTTGCCGCCGAAGAGCTGGGGGCCACCTACATCGCCACCGGCCACTATGTGCGCCGTGACGACAGCACCGGCCGCCCCCGCCTGCTGCGCGGTCTGGATACCAACAAGGATCAGAGCTACTTCCTATACACCTTGAGCGAAGCTCAGGTGGGTCAGAGCCTGTTCCCAGTCGGCGACCTGGAAAAGCCGGAGGTGCGCCGCATCGCCGAGCAGCTGGATCTCATCACCGCCAAGAAGAAAGACTCTACCGGCATCTGCTTTATCGGTGAGCGCAAATTCAAGGACTTCCTGGCCAAGTTCCTCCCCGCCCAGCCCGGCCCCATCGAAACCGTCAATGGCAAGGTGATCGGCGAGCATCAGGGCCTGATGTATCACACCCTGGGCCAGCGCAAAGGGCTTGGCATCGGCGGGCGAAAAGATGCCACCGAAGAGGCCTGGTACGTGGTCGACAAAGAGGTGGAGCGCAACACCCTGGTGGTGGCGCAGGGCGAGCATCCCCGTCTCTACTCCGATGGCCTGATCGCCAGCCAGCTGCACTGGGTGGATCGCACCCCCATTCGCGCGCCGCGTCGCTGCACCGTCAAGACCCGCTATCGGCAGGAAGATATCCCCTGCCTGATCCAGCCCATCGACGATGAGACCATCCGGGTCATCTTCGATGAGAAACAGGCTGCGGTCACCCCGGGTCAGTCCGCCGTCTTCTACGACGGGGAAGTGTGTCTGGGCGGCGGCATCATCGAACAACGTTTCAGCCATCCGGTCTAAGGGCTGGGCGCTCACGAGCGTCCGCGCTGTACTCCCTTCTCCCCTCGCGGGAGAAGGGTTGGGGATGAGGGGGTAACCACCCTCACCCTGACCCTCTCCCTGAGGGAGAGGGGACAAAGACAAAACAGCACAAGGCAGCGATACATGATTGGCAACTTCCAGGCCGGATCATGGCATCGGCCGGTGAATGAACAGAACAGGGCTGTGAAGATATGAGCGACAAATTCCAAGACAGAACAATGGCCTTTGCCGGCATCTGCCAGGCCGCTTATCTGGTACAGAAGGTGGCCCGTGACGGCAGCTGCGACGAGGCGGCCCTGCGCGAGAGCCTCTCCAGCATTCTGGTGACCAACCCGAGCCAGCCGCTCGAGGTGTTCAACAACACCCATCTGGCCATTCGCGACGGCTACCGCGCACTGGTCGAGCAGCTGGGCGCCGACGGCAGCCAGAAGAATGCCGAGCTGACCCGCTACGTGGTGAGCCTGATCGCGCTGGAGCGCAAGCTGGCCAAGCGCAAAGACATCCTCAACATGCTGGGTGAGCGGATCAGCCAGATTGGCCGCCAGCAACAGCACTTCGATCTGCTCGACGAGCAGATCCTGGCCAACATGGCGAGCATCTACAGCGATCTCATCAGCCCGATCGGCCCCAGAATCCAGGTGGCGGGTACCCCGCTGTTCCTGCAGCAGCCGCTGGTGCAGCACAAGGTGCGCGCCCTGCTGCTGGCCGGCATCCGGGCCTGCGTGCTGTGGCGTCAGCTCGGCGGCAGCCGCACCCAGATCATCTTCGCTCGCAAGAAGATGGTGGAGCTGGCCAAACGTTACTAATCATCGGCTCGTGCGCGGGCCGAGGGACGACAGCAAGGCGGGCAGCCGCACATCCCCCTTGCTGACAACCCAGGCCCACGCGCGAGTGGATACGGATCCCCCACACCAATCATCAGGAGTTCACCCCATGGAGCTGTCCGCGCTGACTGCTGTTTCCCCGATTGACGGTCGTTATGGCGACAAGGCCGATGCCCTGCGCCCTATCTTCTCCGAATTCGGCCTGCTGCGTTTTCGCGTCGAAGTCGAGGTGCGCTGGTTGCAAAAACTGGCCAGCCACGCCGGGATCCCGGAAGTCCCAGCCCTGAGCGCGGCCGCCAGTGCCCTGCTCGACGGCATAGTCCAGAGCTTCAACGAGCAGGATGCCGCCCGCATCAAACAGATCGAGCGCACCACCAACCATGATGTGAAAGCGGTGGAGTACTTCCTCAAAGAGAAAGTCGAAGTGAACCCGGAGCTGGCCGCAGTCAGCGAGTTCATCCACTTCGCCTGCACCTCGGAAGATATCAACAACAACTCCCACGGCCTGATGCTGAAAACCGCCCGCGAAGAGGTCATCAAGCCTTATTGCGAGAAGCTGATTTCCGAACTCAAGCGTCTGGCTCACGAGTATCGTGACATGCCGCTGCTCTCCCGTACCCACGGTCAGCCGGCGACCCCGAGCACCATGGGCAAGGAGATGGCCAACGTCGCCTACCGGCTGGAGCGCCAGTACAAGCAGATCATGGCGGTGGAGATCCTCGGCAAGATCAACGGCGCGGTCGGCAACTACAACGCCCACATCAGCGCCTACCCGGATGTGGACTGGCACCAGTTCTCCGAGGAGTTCGTCACCTCCCTCGGCCTTTCCTGGAACCCCTACACCACCCAGATCGAGCCACACGACTACATCGCCGAGCTGTTCGATGCCATGGCACGCTTCAACACCATCCTGATCGACTTCGACCGCGATGTGTGGGGCTACATCTCCCTGGGGCACTTCAAGCAGCGCACCATCGCCGGCGAAATCGGCTCCTCCACCATGCCGCACAAGGTCAACCCCATCGACTTCGAGAACTCCGAAGGCAATCTGGGTCTGGCCAACGCCGTGTTCCAGCATCTGGCCTCCAAGCTGCCCATCTCCCGCTGGCAGCGTGATCTGACCGACTCGACCGTGCTGCGCAACCTGGGGGTGGCGGTCGGCTACTCCCTGATTGCCTATCAGGCGACCCTCAAGGGTATCTCCAAGCTGGAAGCCAACGACGCCGCCATGGCTGCCGATCTGGATGCCAACTGGGAAGTGCTGGCCGAGCCGATCCAGACCGTGATGCGCCGTTACGGCATCGAGAAGCCCTACGAGAAGCTCAAGGAGCTGACCCGTGGCCGCCGCGTCGACGCCGAAGGGATGCGTACCTTTATCGACACCCTGGAGTTGCCGGAAGCGGTCAAGGTCGAGCTGAAGAAGCTGACCCCGGCCAACTACATCGGCGACGCCCAGCGTCTGGTCGATCTGCTGAAATAAGCGGATAAGTGACACCACCGGGGCCCTGTGCATGATCTGCAACAGGGCCCCGGTTATTTTATGTGGCACCCTATACACCCTTTGCAAGAGGTCTTGCCCGAGGCCAGCCACCGCCTCCGGCAAGACCTCTCTTGACCTTTGTCGAACCCTTTGACGAGAAGACCTATGTACCAACTCAATCTGGATATCGCTCACTTCCTCGAGCACTACTGGCAGAAGCGCCCACTGCTCATCAAGGGCGGCTTCACCGACTTTCAGGATCCCATCAGCCCGGACGAGCTGGCGGGTCTGGCCATGGAAGAGGTGATTGAATCGCGCCTCGTCACCCGCTTCAACAACAAGTGGGAGGCGGCTCACGGCCCCTTCGAATCCTACGATCACCTAGGTGAAGAGAACTGGACCGTGCTGGTGCAGGCCTGCAACCATTGGGCCCCCGAGGTCAACGAGCTGGCAGTGCCGTTCCAGTTCATTCCGGGCTGGCGTTTTGACGACGTGATGGTGAGCTTCTCCACCCCTCACGGCGGGGTCGGTCCCCACATCGACAACTACGACGTGTTCATCACCCAGGGCCAGGGCAAGCGCCACTGGCGCGTCGGCGATGCCAAGCCCTTGAACGAGTTCGCCGCCCACGCGGCCCTGCTGCACTGCGAGCCGTTCGAGGCGATCATCGACGTCATCATGGAGCCGGGCGATATCCTCTACATCCCGCCTGGATTCCCCCACGAGGGCTACGCCATCGAGCCCTCCCTGAACTTCTCGGTAGGCTTCCGCGCGCCGGATGCCAAGGCGCTTATCTCCTCCTTTGCCGATCACCTGATCGACAACGAGGTGCGCACCGAGCGTTACGGCGATGCCGACCTCAAGCCCCGCGCCCGTCACGGCGAGATCCAGCCCCACGAGCTGCATCGCCTGCGCGAGCTGATGCAGCAGGCCCTCGATGACGAGACCCTGTTCAAGGAGTGGTTCGGCACCATGATCTCCGAGGCCAAGCACGATCTGGACGTCAACCCGGTGGAGCCAGACTACAGCGCCGAGGAAGTGGCCGACCTGCTGACCCAGGGCGAGCCCGCCATCAAGGTGCCGGGCCTGCGCACCGTCTGGTTCAGCGGTGAGAGCCAGCAGTGCTATATCGACGGCGAAGCCTGGACCCTGCCAAGCGAGGATGCGGCCGCCATTTCGCTCTTGTGCGACAAGGACATGGTCACCCAGGCCGACATGGCGGAGCTTGCCGATCAGGCCGGCTTCCTGCAACTGTTGACCCGGCTGGTCAACCGCGGCTACTGGTTCTTCAGCTGAGCTGACGGACAGAGATAAAAAAGGCGCCCGAGGGCGCCTTTTTCACAGATATAGACCATTCATGCCTCGACCGGCGCTTCGTCAGGCAGCTCGTCAAACAGCGGGTGGTAGAGTACTTCGCCCTGCATCCCGGTCAGGCCGCCTTCCTGCAGCTCCATCGCCATGAAGCAGTCGGCGGGCACCTCGTAGATGCAATGCAGGCCGAACTCGCTGGCGGGACGAAAACCGAAGCGGCTGTAATAGGTCGGGTCACCCAGCACCACCACCGCCTTCCAGTCCATCTCCAGCGCCGTGTCCAGCCCCTCGCGCACCAGATCCGACCCTATGCCCTGCCCCTGCCAATCGGGATGGACCGCCACGGGCGCAAGACCGAGCCAGGGCCCTTCCATGCCGTTAATGGTGATCGGGCTCAGCATCAGGTGCCCCATGAACTCGTACTCCTCCTCCTCGACCATGGTCACCACAGCGGCGCCACATTCGCGCAGGCGGTTGACCAGTTCGGCCTCGTCGGAACGGCCAAAGGCGGCGCTCACCAGGTCATAGACCGGCAGCATGTCGCCGGGGCGCTCGGTTCTCAGCATACAGCGTTACTCCTCGTACAGCAGAGCGGGCATTATTCCACAAACTGACCGCCGCCCTGAGCACCTTTGTCCAGAAATGGGAGGGTGGACTCAGGAAACCGCACGGCCAGCAGGCGCAGCACGGTTTGCAGATTGCTCGGTTGCAGGGTGGTGATGGCCGCCCGATAGGCCGCAAACAGTTCGGCATCCGTCTGCTCCAGCCAGCTCAGCGTCTGGTCTGGTCCGCGATGCCAGCGCCCGGCCAGCTCGTCGATGAGGGCGGGCAACTCCACCAGCAGCCAGAGCTGGTGATAACGGCGACTGACGCCATTCCCCTGTGTGTTCTCGCCGCTCACCCGGCGGGCCAAGGTGCCCAGCCAGCCGAGCCGCTGACGCCGCTCCGCCAGCGTGAGCGGCGCCGGCCCCTGGCGCTGCAGGCTGGCCAGCTGCTGCAGATAAGCCAGCCCCTGCTCGTCATGGTCCTTGAGCAGCAGCCCCCGGTACAGATAGAGCTGGTCCGGCTCGGCCTGCGCCAGTGCCTCTTGGTCGTGATACTCCACCGCCAGCGGCCCGTCGTCCTCCTGCTCGGGCAGGGTGTCGACAGCCAGTTCACTTTCTGGCTCCGACTGCGCCAGGAAGAGGGCCAGCCGCCTCGGCTCACCCTCCTCGGCGCCTGCTTGCAGGATGGCCGCCACCACCCGTTCGTCGGCCAGCAGAGGAGCCAACTGCCGTGTCAGCGGCGCCGCCAACGTCTGGCTTCGCTCCAGTTGCCAGTAGCTCACCTCGCTCGGCGGCTGACCACTCAGCTCGCGCCGGCCGCAATAGCGCATGCCCAGCTTGGCCATCACCCGGCCGGAGGCCAGGTTGCCCGGCATATGGCGGGCGGTCAGCGCCGGCAGTTGCAGCCGGTCAAACGCAAAGGCCTTGACCAGCCGGGCGGCCCGGGTCGCCAACCCGCGATTTTGCCAGGGCACGCCCACCCACCAGGCGAGCTCGCCATTCCAATGCAGCGAGATCACCCCCACCAGTGGCGCCTGGCCCTCCCCCGCCGGCAGGGTCAGCGCCCAGCTCCAGCCCAGCCCGAGCGCCGCCTTGCGCCAGCAGCCGGCCAACCAATCGCGGGCAGCCTCCGGCGGGTAGGGATGGGGGATGTTGAGGGTGTAGCGGGCGAGCGCCGCATCGCTGCAATAGCGCACTACATCGGCCTCATCGTGCGCCAGCAGGGGACGCAGTTGCAGGGCAGGCCCCGACTGCGAGGCGAGCTCGGCCAGCACCGGCACCGTCAGGCGGCGGGCCAGCAGGCGGTTGAGCACCGCGCCCAGATCGTCTTGCGCCGTCAGCGTCAGATCGGCGCCCTGTGGACCCAGCGTCAGCAGCCCCTCTTCCCGGGCCAGGGTCAGCAGGGAGGCCGAGCCGCTGATGAGGATCTGGCGGCTCGGATCCCTCGCGGGCTGGGCAGGCAAGTCACCATCCAGCCAGGCGGCCAGCAGCGCGCTGGCCGAACGCACGCCATCGGGCGGACAACAGGACCAGAGTCCGCCGGTGTCGCTCGGCAAACCCTCATCGGCCTTGCTCTGCAGCAACAGCCAGCGCCCCCCCTGCCGTTGCCAGGCCTGCAGTACCGGCGCCCAGTGGGGCTGCCACAGGGCCCGCTCGATCAGCAGCTCCATCAGCCGGCCTGACAGGCAGCCGGCAGGCTCAGGTGGCGAGGATGTGCCTCGATACGGGCGATCCAGTCGCGAATAGCTGGCCAGCCCTGCAGCGAGAAGATCCCCTCCTCCGCCACATGGGTGTAGGCGTAAAGCCCGATGTCGGCGATGGTCGGGGAATCACCGCACAGGTAGGGACTCTGCTTGAGCTGCTGCTCCAGCACCGCCAGCGCCTTTTCGCCACCGGCTTTGAGCCCGTCGAGGCGCGCCTCCTGGGACTCCGGCCGCCCCAGATAGTGCACGATGAAACGGGCTACCGCGATATAGGGCTCATGGCTGTACTGCTCAAAGAACAGCCACTTGAGCACCTCGGCCTGCTGGCGCGGCTCGGTCGGCCACAGGGACGACCCCTGCGCCAGATAGAAAAGGATGGCGTTGGACTCCGCCAGGGTATCGCCGTGGGCCAGCTCCAGCACCGGGATCTTGCCGTTGGGGTTGATGGCCAGAAAATCGGGGGTACGAGTCTCCCCCGCCAGCACATCCACCGGCACCCAGTCGAGGGGCAGTTCAAGCCAGCGGGCCAGCAACCAGGGCTTGTAGCAGTTGCCGGACTTCAGATCGCCATACAGACGCATACAGACTCCTTGTCAGCGGCAGCGGGCACTCAGGGCGCCAGCCGCTCGATGTGCCAGCCTTCCCCCTCGCGGGTGTAGTAGAAACGGTCGTGCAGGCGATGCTCGCCCCCCTGCCAGAATTCGACCGTGTCGATCCGCACCCGAAAACCGCCCCAGAAGCTCGGCAGCGGCACTTCGCCATTGGCAAACTTCTGCTTGAGCTCGAGGAATTTGGCCTCCAGCACGCCGCGCGCCGAGATGCGGGTCGACTGCTGGGAAACCCAGGCGGCGATCTGGCTGTCCTTGGGGCGGCTGTGGAAGTACTTCATCACCTCGAAGGTGCTCATCTTCTCCACCCGGCCGGTCACATGCACTTGTCTATCCAGCGTGTGCCAGGGAAACAGCAGGCTGATGCGGGGGTTGCCCTCCAGCTGATGCGCCTTGCGGCTGCCCATGTTGGTGTAGAACACCATGCCCTCGGCATCGTAGTGCTTGAGCAGCACGGTGCGCTGCCAGGGCTGGCCGTCGGCATCGACGGTGCCCACCACCATGGCGGTGGGATCGGTCAGCTTGGCTTCGCACGCCTGGGCCAGCCACTTCTCGAACAGGGCGAGGGGCTCGGCCGGCAGATCGGCCCGGTGCAACCCACCCCGGGTGTATTCGCGGCGCAGATCGGCTACATCCATCATCTTGATTTTCCTTCTCTCTTTGCCGCCCATGCGGCCATGCGTGCTGGCATTGTGCGACGAGCACGCCATGGGTACAAGCCTTGTGACCGGCAAATGGCGGCTGCAAAAAAAGAGGGCGGCTCACGCCTCCCTCCCTTGGTATGCCCTTCGTACGCTCTTGCTACGCGCAGGCTTATTGCTTGCCAGAGGCCGCGGGACAATGCGCCAGCATGCGCCGGTTGTAATCCGCCGCGTAGGCCGCCAGCTTGGCCTGGGCCTCTTCCTGCCCGGGCTTGATGACATCCCCCAGGCCATCGAGGTAGCGCACGCCACAGCGGGTCTTGGCCGAGGCCTGCTGCTCCGGCGCAATGCCGGGCGCCACCTCGCCGCGCCCGGCCCGCACGATCAGCCGGTAATCCTGCTTGGCCAGACTGGCGCTGACCGCCTGCTCCAGGGTATCTGCGTCCGCCTGACAACCGCCAAGCAAGGACACCAGCACCAGCCAGCCAGCCCTCATCCACGCCTCCGTTGCCAACCCAACAGGGCCAGCGCCAGAGTCCAGAGACCGAGGGCGCCACCACCGCCGCCACCACCCGAGCTGCCGCCGCTTTGAACGACTGGCAGCTTGGCCGGACTGATCGCAAAGAAGATGTTGTCGCTGCAGGCCACCTTGAGGCGGGCGGCGCTGGCCAGATCCGCCGGCAGGGTGACGGTGGCTGTGCCGCTGTTGGGCTGGCTGACCGCCAGATTGCTCCAGCTGGTTCCCTCGTTCTGGGTGATGAACAGATCCACCTTGCTGCAGCTGATCGGCGCCAGCGTGGTGCCGGCCACATCCCAGCTGACCACCTGGCTAGCCCCCGGCGTCAGCGCCACCCCAAGCGGGGCAGTCAGCCGGAAGGCGCTGCCGGTGTTGACCACCTGAATCTTCATGTCGTCGCTGGCGACACCGCCCTTGCCGTCACGCACCGTCAGCCGGAAGTTGAGATCCCGGTTGGTGGTGGGCCAGGCTTCGCCCTTGGCGAGCGTCCCCGAGAGCAGGGAGGGCAGGCTCGGCAGGATCCGCTCCGCCGAGCTGGTGGGGGAAACGAAACAGCGGCCGGCTGCCGTCGTCCACCATGGTGGCCGGGCTGCTCGACTCCGTGCCCAGGTCGATCTGCTCCCAGGTGTAGGTCAGGGGATCCCCGTCCAGATCGGCGCCGGCCCCCTTGAGCACGAACGGCGTGTTGGCCGGGATGATGCGGCTGGCCCCGGCCGCCGCCTGGGGCGCATTGTTGACGAGGTTGAGGGTGGTACCACAGGCCGGCACGGTCGCCATGTGCGCTCGCATCTGCTCGATGGACTTGCTGTGGAAATAGGGGTCGCTGTGGGGCTGGATGTTCTCGTCCCCGCAGATCCCGGCATAGGCCATGATGGAGGTACCGCTGCCCGGCTCCCAGGCTTGGGTCGCCTCCCGATTGCCGCTGCCACAACTGTTGGTGGTGCCGTTGAAGGTGTGGTCGGCGCCGAACTGGTGGCCGATCTCGTGAGCCACGTAGTCGATAAAGAAGGCATCCCCCACCGGAGTGGCCGAGCCGGTCATGCCCTGCGAACGGGTGGCGGTACAGAGCGCACCGAGATTGGCCAGCCCACCGCCCCCGGTATTGACCACATGGCCGATGTCGAACTGTCCAAGCGGCGCGCTGGGCAGGGTCTGGGCATTGGCCTGTACCGCGCTGTTGATGTCGACGTCGGCATCACCATTGGTGAAGGGATCGCTGGCCGGATCGGTAAAGATGATGTTGTCGTTGCCGCTGGCCAGCTGAAACTCGGCCCCCACATCGCGCTGGTACACCTCGTTGACCCGGTTGAGCAGGGTGGCGATGGCCGCAGTGGCCAGCACCTTGGAGCCACCGTGGAACTGGGTGTACTCCCCCGCCGCCGAGATGGCGATGACGTAACGCTTGCGCACGTTGCCATCCACCTGCACCTTGTGCGCCAGCGCCCTACTGGCCTCGCTACCGATAACCTTGTCCGCCTCTTCTTCCAGCCGGCTGTAGGCATCCTGCTGGTAATAGACGGCATAACCGTCGGCATTGCGCAGCGGGTCGACGAACACCGTCTTGCCCTGATGGGTGAACATGGCGTGAAAGCCCAGCGGCCCCAGGTCAAAACGTCCCGTCTCTACCGGTGCTGCCGGGTTATGGCCCTTGAAGGTCAGGATCTCGGGGAATTTGGCCGCCTGATCGGCCGGCAGCAGATCATAGGCTTGCAGGGTGAAGGTCACCTCTCCCCCGTCGGGCAACGGCAGGGTCAGCGAACGGGCCCCGGCCTGCAGGCCGGCAAAATAATCGATGGGGACCTTGGCGACCCGAAACTGGTTGGCCCGCACTTCATAGCCGTCGGCGGCGCTGGCGCGCGCCGCCACCGTGTCCCACTCCTTGGCCGCGAGGCCACCCGAGCTCATCAGGCTGGCTACCACCAGCGCCAAGGGAGAAAATTTCATCAACTGCATCTTTTTAGTCCTTTTAAATGCACTCACCCAAACTGCAACTGGCATCATTCGCCTGCCGCCCTGCTTAGTCCAGCACCAGCTAGCGGATATTCCCCGAATGGGGAGTGTTGCACCAACCCTGTCTAGCCCCTATCATTGCGCGGATTTATCAGTTTTTGAGCCGCGTCACCATGACGACGGTTCGTCTTTATCTGACCAAGGTTAATCTCATGCTCAAATCCCCACTGTTGCCCCGTTTCGGGGACCTGGTCGTTGCCATTGTTGACGATGTGCTGGGCCAGGGTCTCACCCTGGACCGCGCCTATGCCCGTCACTTCTCCGGCATCGAACTCAAACCGCAAGAACAGGCAAGGATTGCCCTGGTCACCGGCGATCTGCTGCGTCGCCTCAGCCTCTATTGCGCCCTGACCGGCATCCAGGTCCGTCAGGCCGAGAAGAACGTCTGGCCGCTGCTGCACAGCTGGCACGCTTTTCACAAGATAGCCCAACCCAACCATCCGACACTGGATCGCTTCAATGAAGAGGCGTTTCGTCGCCGTCTGACCGAAGCCAAGAAGAACCCGGTGCTGATGGATGGCTGCCCGACCTGGCTGGAAAAACTCGGCAGCGAGCAACTGGGCGAAGCCTGGCCTGCCGAACGTGCCGCGCTGGCCTGGATGCCCAAGCGTTATCTGCGGGTGAACAGCCTCAAGTGCACCCGTGAAGAGCTGCAGGCCGCACTGGCCAAAGAGCAGGTCACCACCATTCCAGTGGAAGGGGTCGACTCAGCCCTGCAAGTGACCTCGGATGCCGCCCTGTTTCGTACCAAGGCCTTTGCCGATGGCTGGTTCGAGCAGCAGGATGCCGGCTCCCAGCAGGTTGCGGCCGCGCTGGAAGTGAGCCCCGGCATGCGCGTCATCGATGCTTGCGCCGGGGCTGGCGGCAAGACCCTGCATCTGGCCGCCATGATGGAGGGCAAGGGCCGCCTGCTGGCGATGGATGTGGAAGAGTGGAAGCTGGAAAACCTCAAGCAGCGCGCCCGCCGCGCCGGGGCCCACAACGTGGAGACACGGGTGATCACCAGCAGCAAGACCGTCAAACGCCTCAAAGAGAGTGCCGATCGCGTGCTGCTGGACGTGCCCTGCTCCGGCCTCGGCGTGCTCAAGCGCAATCCGGATGCCAAGTGGCGCGACACCGCGGAGCGGCTGCCGGTACTGGTTGCCCTGCAGGCGGAGATCCTGCAGCGCTATAGCCAGATGGTGAAGGTGGGCGGTCTGCTGGTCTATGCAACCTGTTCCATCCTGCCGGAAGAGAACCGTCAGCAGGTGGACAAGTTCCTCGCCGCCAATGAAAACTACCGCCTGCGGGATGACCACACCGTCAGCCCGGCCGCTACCGGCTTCGATGGCTTCTACATGGCACGCATCGAACGCATCGCCTGATGCCTGTTGTGACATAAAGTTGTGAAATAAAAAAGGGGAGCCACTGGCTCCCCTTTTTTGCATGATGCGGATGCTGCCTTATTCGGCGGCGGCGTCATCCTGCTTGTGTTTGGCGGCAGTTTCCTTGATCAGGGTCTGCAGCTCGCCGGCCTGGAACATCTCGATCATGATGTCGCAGCCACCGACCAGCTCACCTTCCACCCACAGCTGGGGGAAGGTCGGCCAGTTGGCAAACTTCGGCAATTCGGCGCGGATATCCGGGTTTTGCAGGATGTCGACGTAAGCAAACGGCTCGCCACAGGACATCAGGGCCTGGGAGGCCTGGGCAGAGAAACCGCAGCTGGGTAGCTTGGGGGAGCCCTTCATGTACAGGATGATGGGGTTTTCAGCCAGCTGCTGTTTGATCTTTTCAATAGTTTCCATAGGTGCCTCACTAGAGCGATTTCGGCGGCCATTCTACTGCAATCCGGGCAGACCACAAACTGGCAAACCACCTCGGATGCAAGAAGTGATGAATCAATACGCCGCAGCTTGATCCGGATCATGGCGAGAATCAAGAGTTGTTAGCCCATCTTTGATGCTGGTACAATCGATGGGCTTTGGGCCATCTGGCCCCCTTATTTCAAGAACAATTCTTTTCAAGATAGAAAAGAGTACGCAATGTCTTGCAACCGTCGCCTTCGCACGGCCAGCCAATGGAGAGTAGAAAATGGCATTCGAACTTCCCGCTCTGCCCTATGCAATCAATGCTCTGGAACCGCACATCTCCCAGGAAACTCTGGAATACCACCACGGCAAGCACCACAACACCTATGTGGTCAACCTGAACAACCTAGTGCCGGGTACCGAGTTTGAAGGCAAGTCTCTGGAAGAGATCATCAAGACCTCCACTGGCGGCATCTTCAACAACGCCGCCCAGATCTGGAACCACACCTTCTACTGGCACTGCCTCTCCCCGAACGGCGGTGGCGAGCCCACTGGCGCCCTGGCCGATGCCATCACCAAGGCCTTTGGCTCCTTCGCCGAGTTCAAGGATGCGTTCACCAAGTCCGCCATCGGCAACTTCGGCTCCAGCTGGACTTGGCTGGTGAAAAAGGCTGACGGCTCCCTGGCCATCGTCAACACCTCCAACGCCGGTTGCCCGCTGACCGAAGCCGGTACCACTCCGCTGCTGACCGTTGACCTGTGGGAACACGCCTACTACATCGATTTCCGCAACCTGCGTCCGAAGTACATGGAAACCTTCTGGACCCTGGTCAACTGGGAATTTGTGGCCAAGAACTTGGCTGCCTGATAGCCCCCGTTCTTGCCAAAACGCCCCGCTCTTGCGGGGCGTTTTTTTATGCCTGTGCAACAGCTGAGACGAAAAAGGCGCCCGCAGGCGCCTTTGTTACGTTACTCGAGCCGGATGCGCTGGCATCACTGGTCGATTTCATCCAGATAGTCATCCAGATTGCTGTCGTCTTGCTTCTCCTGCTGCTCTTGCTTGAGCTCGGTCTGACGGCCGGTCACCTTGTTCTGGTTGTACTGCAGATAGAAGTCCTTGGTCAGGGCGTAAGGATCGAGCGCGTTGTCGATGATCCGCTCCTGATCAATCAGCTTGGAACGGGTACCCAGACCATCCAGCGCCCAGTGAGTGATGCGCAGAGGCAGGGTCAGCAAGGCATAGGGGAAGTAGATGGTATCGATGGTATCCCCCACCAGCTTGCGGGTGGTGGTCGGGCCGTAGACCGGCACCATCAGGTAGGCGCCATCGCCGATATCGGCGCGACCCAGCACGGTATTGAGCTCCAGCTTGTTGCGCGCCAGACCGGCATGCTTGGCCACGTCGAAGATACCCAGCAGACCCACGGTGGTGTTGAGGGTGAAGCGACCCAGGTTGGTACCCGCCCCCTTCAAATCGCCGGTGATGAGATGGTTGACCATGCTGCTCGGCTCGTTGAAGTTTTCCACCAGGTTTTCGATGCCGTCCTTCATTCCTTGCGGGATATAGCGGGCATAGCCATGCACCACGGGACGGGCCACATAGGGCTCCAGCACATCGTAGTTAACAGCCCACATGGCCCGGTTGGCGCCCTGAAACGGGTCACGACCATCGCTGGCCGTGCTGGTCGCACCGGGCCGGCTCGGCGTCTCCTTGAGGTCAAGGCTCTCGGGCCCCTGCTTGGGCGGGCCGCCAGCACAGCCCCCCAGCAACAAGGCCACCATCAATGCCCCTACACGCACATACATATGGAAGTCCTAGCTTTTTATTGTGATTAATCTGAATTATAGGCAGCCCGGCCCCATCGAGGGGCCGGGCCAAAGGCGTATTAGAGGGCGTGATCGATGCGGATGTCAATCGGCGCTGAAGGAATCGAACCAGTGGCGACCGGAACGGAGACACCTTCAAACGCCCCTTCCTTGTTCATGACGTTGCCGCCACGGGAGAGGCGCGCCTTGAACTGCAGTTCGGGGTAGGCAGCCAGCTTGTTGCCTTCCATCATGGCGTCACCGTCACCCAGCGACAGGGTCAGCGGGAAGTGCGGCCCCGGGATACGCTTCACCGCGATGGGCATGGGCGGTCCGTTGGGGATCACCGCAAACACGAACAGATGGGCATCTTCCGGCAGTGCAATGCCATCGGCCAGCGTCACCTTGAGCGGGAACTCGCCAGCCTTCACCTCCAGCACCTGGTCAGAGGCGGCGTTCTGCCCGCTCGCCTCAGCCGGCACGGCCACACTGGCCATGCCGCGCTTCTTCAACTGCTGCTCGGCATAGTCGATGGAGCGCTCCACCATGGTGTAACGGGTCGAGCCCTTCTCCATCAGTGGCAACATCTCGCGCCAGCGTTGCAGAGCGGTCTTGAAGTCCTCTTTTTGCAGCGCCATGAAGGCGTAGACGGAGCGCGCCTCGATATTGGCCGGATCCTGGGCAATGGCCACCCGCAGCAGCTGATCGGCTTGCGCGTCATCCCCTGTCATCATCAGCGCCTGGGCGTAGGGCACCGCCACCATCGCCTTCTGCGGGGCCAGCCCGTAGGCCCGCTCCAGCGCCTCGCGGGCCATCTCGGGATCATTGCCATCCAGCGACAGCCGACCCAGCAGCAGCCAGCCACGGTAATCGTTCGGCTCGTCCTTCAGGCGGGTACGCAGGGCCAGGGTGAAGTCCAGCAGATCCTGCTCGGTGACCTCGGCGTCCCGCTCCACCAGAATGCGGTTGCTGAGCTCGCCCAGCCGGCTGTTGGCATCCTGCCAGCGGCTGACCTCCTGCCAGGAGCCGAGCTTGTAGTAGAGCCCCAGGCTCACCACCAGCAGCACCAGCACACCCGGGATCCAGATCATGCTCTTGCCACCGCGGGCGGTCTGCTCCACGTCGGGAATGTCGTCCAGCAGGCTGCGTTGCAGCTCGATCAGGGAGTCCTGCTCTTCCGCCAGCACCCCTTGCTCGCGCTCTTCCCCGATCTCCAGCAGACGCTGGCGATAGAGCTGTTTGTTGAGGGCCGAGCGGCTGATGCTCTGCTTGCCCTCACCCCGCCACAACGGCAGCACCAGTGCCAGACTCACCAGCGCCAGCAGGGCCGCGATCACTATCCAAAATGCGGTCATTGTTTCTTTTCCTCTTTGAGCAGGGCAGCCAGACGACGCTGCTCCTCCGCGCTCAGGGCGCTATCCGCCGGCGTGGCAGCCGCGGGACGACGGCGACTGCGCACCACCACCATGACGACACCGATGACGATCACCAGCAGAGGGCCGAGCCAGAGGATCAGGGTCGATGCCATCAGCGGCGGGTTGTACAGGATGAAGTTGCCGTAGCGGGCGACCATGTAATCCACCACTTCCTGCTTGTCCTTGCCCTCGCGCACCATCTGGTAGGTCTTGTCCCGCAAGTCCTTGGCCAGGCCCGCGTTGGAGTCGGCGATATCCTGGTTCTGGCACTTGGGACAGCGCAGCTCCTTGGTCAGCTCGCGAAAGGTCTGCTCCTGGGCGTCGCTGTCGAAGGTGTAGACATCGATGGCGGCCAGCGCCTGGCCCGCCCCGCCCAGTCCTGCCAGCAGCAGCAGGGACGCAATAAACATTCTCATCAGGCTCTCCCTCACTTCATGGCGTCATAGATGGGTTTGAGGGTGCTGGCCCACACCTCGGGGTTGACGTCCCCCACGTGGCGATAGCGAATGATGCCCTGACTGTCGATGAAGAAGGTCTCCGGCGCGCCGTAGACCCCCAGATCCAGCCCCAGCATGCCGTCGGGATCATAAAGATTGATCTGGTAGGGATTGCCGAGCTCCGCCAGCCAGTTGATGGCCTTGGCGCGTTCATCCTTGTAGTTCATGCCGACGATGTAGATCCCCTGCCCCGCCAGCTGCTTGAGGTAGGTGTGCTCCCCATAGCAGGTCGGGCACCAGGTGGCCCAGACGTTGAGCAGCATGGGGCGCCCCTTGAGGATGCTCCTGTCATGCTGCTTATTGAGGTCGTAGATGTCCTGCAGGGTGAACACGGGCACTTCCTTGCCCACCATCACGGACTCGAGCTTGGTAGGATCGGAGTAGAGCCCCTTGAACAAAAACACGGCCCCCAGCAGAAACACGATGAAGGGGATCAGAAACAACCAGGTCTTCTTGCTCATGCCTTGGCCTCCTCGTCACGGCGACCGAAACGGTAGCGCTTGTCCAGCATCGCCAGCACGCCGCCGATGGCCATGAAGACGCCGCCGAAC
Organism: Aeromonas sp. QDB03; assembly: GCF_027707985.1. Lineage (NCBI taxonomy): Bacteria > Pseudomonadati > Pseudomonadota > Gammaproteobacteria > Aeromonadales > Aeromonadaceae > Aeromonas > Aeromonas sp. QDB03. The sequence goes on from NZ_JAPCJG010000002.1 coordinate 540,147, forward strand.
CAGATCCAGCGCACGAAGGGTTTGTAGTAGATCCGCACCGCCCAGGCGCCGCTGTCGAGCTGCTCACCGAGTGCCGCGTAGAGATCCCGGGTGAAGCCGGCATCGATGGCCGCCTCGGTCATCGGCATCCGGGTCACCTTGTACATGCGTTTCTCCGGCTTGAGCAGGGCGACCTGCTTGCCGTCCTTGTGCACTTCCAGTACGCCCTTGAAGCCGTCGTAGTTGGGGCCGTTCTTCTCCTTGATGCCGGTGAAGACGAACTCGTAGTCGGCAAACTGGACCCGATCGCCGGCCTGCATCCGCAGATCCTTCTCGATGCTGTAGTTCTGGGTACAGGCGATGCCGATGATGCTGACCGCGAGGCCCACGTGGCCCAGGATCATCGCCCAGTGGCTGTTGCCAAGCCGGCGCACGCCGACGGCGAAGCTGTGCTTGTGGGTGGCACGCACCCAGGTCTCCTGCACGCTGGTCACGATGATCCAGGCGCCAAGCCCGATACCGAGCGCAGCCCAGGGCTTGAACTCCTCGGCCAGCAGCAGCGGCAGCAAGATGGCGGCGGCCAGGCTCAATACCAGCGCCAGCACCACCTTGCCCTTGAGCTCACCCAGCTCCTGGCGACGCCAGCGAAACAACGGGCCGACCCCCAGCAACAGGGCGAACGGAATGATCAGCCAGCTGTAGATGTGGTTGAAGAAGGGAGTACCGATGGAGATGCTGCCCAGCCCCAGCTCCTTGTGTACCAGCGGCAGCAGGGTGCCGAGCAGCACGGTCAGCAGACCCGCCACCAGCATGATGTTGTTGCACAGCAGAAGGGTCTCGCGGCTCCACAGTTCATGCTTGCCGTGGCTTCTCACCTGGGAGCCCTTGAAGGCAAACAGCAGCAAGGATGAACCGATTACCGCCAGCAGGAAGCCCAGAATGAACAGGCCGCGGGTCGGGTCGGAGGCAAATGCATGCACCGACACCAGCACGCCGGAGCGCACCAGGAAGGTACCGAGCAGGCTCAAGGAGAAGGCGGAAAGCGCCAGCAGCACGGTCCAGGCCTTGAAGGTGGCGCGCTTTTCACTCACCGCCAGCGAGTGCAGCAGGGCGGTGCCCGCCAGCCAGGGCATGAAGGAGGCGTTTTCTACCGGATCCCAGAACCACCAGCCACCCCAGCCGAGCTCGTAATAGGCCCACCAGGAGCCCAGCACGATACCCAGGGTGAGGAAGACCCAGGCCGCCATGGTCCAGGGACGCGACCAGCGCGCCCAGGTGGCATCGAGCCGACCGGTCATCAAGGACGCTATGGCGAAGGCAAAGGCCACCGAGAAGCCCACATAGCCCATGTAGAGCATCGGCGGGTGGAAAATGAGGCCGGGATCCTGCAACAGCGGGTTGAGGTCGCGCCCATCCACCGGGAAGTAGGGCAAGGTGCGGGTGAAGGGGTCGGAGGTAAACAGCACGAAGGCGGTGAAACCGACCGAGATGAGGCCGAGCACGCCGAGCACCCGCGCCACCGCGTCGAGCGGCAGGCGGCGGCTGAACATGGCGACCGCCGCCGTCCAGCCCCCCAGGGTCAGCACCCACAGCAGCAGAGAGCCTTCATGGGCACCCCACACCGCGGAGATGCGATAGGCCAGCGGCAGCAAGCTGTTGGAGTTGGTGGCCACGTACTGCACGGTAAAATCGTTGTCGATGAAGGCCCAGGTCAGGCACAGGAACGACAGCAACAGCAGCAGGAACTGGGCATAGGCGAGCGGACGGGCCGCCGACATCATGCCAAGGCGCCCCCATTTGGCTCCGAGCAGCGGATAGCTGCCCAGCAGCAGGGCGGTGGCGAAGGCCAGGATCAGTGAAAACTGTCCCAATTCAGGGATCATGGCTGAACTCCTTTCAAATGAGCCGCAGCACGACCCTGTAAACCGGCTTGAAAAGGTGAAAACGGTGCGAATGCTGCCGGGATCATTGCTTGCTCCCCTTCAGCTGCGCCTCGGTATATTCCGGCTTGAAGTGCATGCCGTTGGTAGCATCGGCCACTTCCGGCGGCATGTAGTTCTCATCGTGCTTGGCCAGCACCTCGAAGGCGGCGACCGTGGTGGCATCCTTGAGGGTGCCCTGGGCGACGATGCCCTGCCCCTCACGGAACAGGTCCGGCAGGATGCCGTCAAACTCGACGGTCACCAGATGCCCGCCGTTGTCCACCAGCTTGAAGGCCACCTTGAGGCTCTGGGGATCCCGCTGTACCGAACCCGGTACCACCAGACCGCCGATGCGCAGGCGCTGTCCCTCTTCCGGCTTGATCTTGTCCGGGCCCTTGCCCTCCACCAGCTCGCTCGGGGTGTAGAAGAGATCGATGTTCTGGCTGAGGGCATAGAGCACCAGGCCGATCACCGCGGCAAGCCCGGCACTGATCGCCAGGATGATGGTGAGGCGTTTCTTGCGTCTCGGGTTCATAGGGTGTTCTCCATCTGCTGGGCCGCCTTGCGGCGGGCCTCGCGCGCCTGCTTGTTGCGCAGTTCACCGAGCAGGGCGCGGGTTTTCATACGGGTGGAAATGACGATGCCGACCAGGCAGAGCAGGGTCAGACCGAAAGAGAGCCAGACGTAGAAGGCGTAACCGCCCATCGCCAGAAAGTCACTGAATGAGGCAAAGTGCATGCTTACTTCTCCTGCTCGGCTATCTCTTTGACCCAGGGGCGGTGCCACTCCCGCATCAAGAGCTCGTTTCGAAAACGCATCAGGGAGAGGGCCCCGAGGAAAGCGGCAAAGGCCAGGATCATGATGAGCAGCGGCCACAGCATCTCGGGCGAGATGGAAGGCTTGTCAAACTTGGTGATGCTGGCGCCCTGGTGCAGGGTGTTCCACCACTCCACCGAGTAGTGGATGATGGGCAGGTTGATCACCCCCACCAGCGCCAGGATGCCGGCGGCGCGACCGGCCAGCACCTTGTCGCTGAAGGCGTTGTAGAGGGCGATGACACCGAGGTAGAGGAACAGCAGGATCAGCTCGGAGGTGAGTCGTGCATCCCACACCCACCAGGTGCCCCACATGGGTTTGCCCCAGGCGGCGCCGGTAAACAGTGCGATGAAGGTGAACACGGCGCCGACCGGCGCGACCGCGGCCACCGTCATGTCCGCCATCCGTAACTGCCACACCAGGCCGATGAAGGCGGCCACCGCCATGGTGGAGTAGGCCCCCATGGAGAGGATCGCGGCCGGAACATGGATGTAGATGATCCGGAAGGAGTCGCCCTGCTGATAATCCGCAGGTGCAAAGGCCAGCCCCCAGAGGGTGCCGATGATGAATGCCAGCAGGCTTGTCACGGCAAACCAGGGCAGCAGGGTCCCTGCCAACTGGTACGCGCGCTCGGGTTTAGCGTAAGGGTGCAACCATTTCCACATAGCTCACAAAACCTTTCTGTTATTAATATCGTGGCGAGGCCTACCATACCCACTGCCGGAAAACATCACATCCCCCGAAAGCAATAAGCAGCCATCCTCTTGATCTATCTCAATTATATTTTTTATAACGGCCCTTCCATGGCCACTTTTTCAGACGCTTTCGTCAATTCACGCTGACTCGCAGCGCCGCCGAGACCGCCAGCGGGGTCAGGGTCAGCGCACCGGCCAGCATGGCCCCCAGAATCGCCAGCTGCCCCGAATAGGGCAGCCCCATCCCCGCCGCATCGATGGCGGAGGTGGCAAAAATCAGTACCGGAATATAGAGCGGCAGGATCAGCAGGCTGAGCAGTACCCCCCCCTTGCGCAAACCGACCGTCAGGGCGACGCCGACCGCCCCGAGCAGGCTCAGCACGGGCGTCCCCAGCGCCAGGGTGGCGACCACCGCCAGATAAGTGTTCATGTCCAGCGACAGCAAAATGGCGAGCAGCGGAGAGATGAGCAGCAGTGGCAGGCCAGTCAGCAACCAGTGAGCGATCACTTTGGCCAGCGCCAGCAAGCCCAGCGGATGGGGCATCAGCATCATCTGCTCCAGCGCACCGTCGCCGAAGTCGTCGCGAAACAGCCGTTCCAGCGACAGCATGGCCGCCAGCAAGGCGGCCACCCAGATGATGCCGGGAGCGATGCGGGCCAGCAGCTTGGGCTCGGGGCCGATCCCTAACGGAAACAGGGTGATGACGATGAGGAAAAACCAGAGCGGGTTGAGGATGTCGGAGCGCTGGCGCAGGGCCATCAATAACTCGCGGTGGATCAGGTGCATTACGGCGCGCAACATCAGAACTACTCCTGCAGCAAGGGCGTGAGAGAGAGGGTCTTCAACCGTCCCTGCATCAGGGTCATGTCCTGATGGGTGGTGAGGATCACCATGCCCCCTCGTTCGGCGTGGGTCAGGAACAGCCGTTCCAGCACCTTCACCCCCTGCTTGTCGATGGCGGTGAACGGCTCATCCAGGATCCAGAGCGCCGGCTTGTCGCTGAGCCACAGGCGGGCCAGCGCGACACGGCGCTGCTGGCCGGCAGAGAGCTGACCGGTGGGGTTGTCTTCAAACCCGGCCAGACCGACCTGGGCCAGCACCCGCCACAGATCCACGCTGGTATCGGCCGCATGGTGCAGTTTCTGGTAAAAGGCGAGGTTTTCGAGCGGTGTCAGGGCAGCCTTGACGCCAGGCTGGTGACCGAGATAGAGCAGATTGGCGTGATATTCATCGCGGCAACTGCGGATATTTTCGCCATTCCAGCACACTTCACCGGCAAAGGGTTGCGACAAGCCGGTCAGCAAGCGCAGCAGGCTGGTCTTCCCTACCCCGTTGGGGCCTTCAATTTGCACCAGATCACCGGGAGCCACCGCAAAGGAGAGATGTTCAAACAGAGTGCGATCTTCACGCACGCAGCTCAGATTGTGAATTTGAAGCAGCATGAGGATGTAATCAGTGAAAAGAAGCGGCCTGCATATTAACACAGTATCGGGAAGCGTCTTTTCAAAGATGCCAATTATCAGCAGGATTTGTGGGGGAGATCCCGCCTTGAAGAGGGGGGAAGAAAATCAGGAAGGCGGATGCCTTCCCGAACATTCATGAGCGGCCTTTTCGCAATGAAATCAACAATTCAGCCTCGGCCTTAGGCAATTCACATTCGTTCATGACCTCATCGAGGTCGGCACCGAGTTCCACCATCTTGGCGGCGCGGCTGTACAGACGGCGTTCCGGATCCTGCAGGGTCAGCTCCTGCTGGCGATCGTTGATCTGCTGCATGGCCCCTTCGACGGATTGCAGACGCTGGCCCATGCCGATGGCCCCGGTATGCAGCTCCATCATCTGCTTGCGCAGGCTCTCGAGCTGCCCTTGCAGCGTCTCCACCCTGGCCTCGGACTCTCGCTGGCCACGTCGGCTGCCAATCACCCCATACAGGGCCAGCACCAACGCCAGCAAGGACAACCCCAAGGCGGCAATTTCAATCATCAACACATTATCTTCCTATCAGAGGGAACCGATATCTTCCCACTCTTCATCGGAGAGCAGCTTGTTCAGATCGACCAGGATCAACAGCTGACCATCGCGGTTGCTGACACCCTGAATGAACTTGGCACTCTCTTCGGTACCCACCGCCGGGGCCGCGTCGATCTCGGAGGAGCGCAGATAAACCACCTCGGCCACGCTGTCGACCATGATGCCGATCACCTGCTTCTCCGCCTCGATGATGACGATACGCGAGTTCTCACTCACATCGCCGGAGGGCAGGCCGAAACGGGAACGGGTATCGATGACGGTCACCACGTTGCCGCGCAGGTTGATGATGCCCAGTACATACTCGGGTGCACCGGGCACAGGGGCGATCTCGGTGTAGCGCAGCACCTCCTGCACCTGCATCACGTTGATGCCGTAGGTTTCATTTTCCAGCTGGAAGGTGACCCATTGCAGCACTTCATCTTCGGCCAGATTCTGTGCAATATTGCGCTTTTCTGTCATGTTTTTATTCCTTTTATGAAAACGTCTACTGGTAAAACTAGCAATAAAACAGCCCGAGTGCAGAAGTTATCAGCGACCTTCTATGTTGACCCCGCGCTCCAGCAACAGGAGCAATTCCTTCACGTGCAGCAGGGCACACATCTTCTCCTTGACCATGCCCGCCAGCCAGGGGCGTTTACCTTCCTGATGGCGCCATTTGACCTGGTCACGATGCAATAACTCCGTTCCCTTCAGATGATGGCAGGCAAGTCCCCAGGGAGATTCACCCAGCATGATCAAATACTTGTAATCAGGCACTTCCAGATGCTGGCCGGGCATGACCCACTGCGCCGTGTCCACCACGTTCATCTTCTGTTCGCGGGAAGTCATGATCCCCTTGTACCAGCCTGGCTGACCAAACAGGGTGTTCACCTCTCCCAATTGATGAATGCCGCCAAGCTCGGTCAACGGCACCGCAAAGGTGACACCGGCGACCTCAAAGAACAGCGCCTGAAACTCCTTGCCGGTATCGATATTCTCCCAAGTGGAGGGTGCAACCTCCTCCTGTGGCGCCAGTGCAACATCGGTCTCTGTCACCACCAGCGTGGCAGGATCCGCAGCTGCAGGCTCGGGCATCACTTCGGGCCAGACTGGCTCGACGGGCAGCAGGGCATCTTCTGCCTCAATCTGGAGCGGCTCGCTGACAACCTCTTCATGGCTCAGCGCGTCGATTTCAAACTGCACCTGACCGACCTGAGCCAGCAATTCACTCAACTGCTCCAGCCGTTGATCCGCTTCCAGATAGGGTTGCACCACATTATCGATAACCGGCTGGGGCTGACGCTGTAGCTGGATGACGGGGGCAGAGTCAGGCTCGTCAGACGAATCCAGCAGCAGCGCATCATCCAGCAACAGGGAGTGGAAGTAATCATCCATGGCCCGAACTTGGGTGGTATCTCTCATGATGTCGCCTCATGAGTACGCTGACGCTCTTGCGCATCAAGATAGTTGAGCAGGGTCTCATAGGCATAGGTGCCACGGCTGCTCGGCGAATAGATGGAGGGGGGAATGTGAAGCAAACTGGCATCCCGGAATTTGGTATCTATGGGTATGACGGCATTCCATACCGCATTGCCGTGCTGCTCCTTGATGGACTGCAGAGTCATCAGCGAGGCACGGGTTCGCTTGTCAAACATGGTGGGAATGACGGTATAACGGAACTTCTCCCGCTTGGAACGTTGCATGATTTCAAACGTCTTCATCATCCGCTCCAGCCCTTTGAGCGCCAGAAACTCGGTCTGCACAGGCACCAGGATCCGGTCACACGCCGCCAGCGCATTGACCATCATGACCCCCAAGACGGGCGGGCAGTCGATCAGCACATAATCGTACTGATCCTGAATGCGCAGCAGTGCACGCTTGAGTACCAGCCCCATCCCCTCACGGTTACCCATCACCCGATCCAGGGTCGCCAGGGTGATTGACGCGGGCAGCAGGTGAATGTTGTCAAACTTGGTGCGCAGCGTCAGTTTATTGACGAGCTCTGCCGTTGGTTTGACCGCCTGAAACAGCTCATAAAGAGTGCCATCCAGCCGGTCGGAATCAAAATCGAGATAAGAGGTCAGGGAGGCATGAGGGTCGGTGTCAATCAACAGCACCCGCTGGCCGCGTTGGGCCAGAATACCGGCCAGCGAGACCACTGTGGTGGTTTTACCGACCCCACCCTTTTGGTTGGCAACCGTCCAAACAATCACTGTATCAATCCTGCCTCGTTGTTATGCGTATGCCACCACCTGGCAGCGTGATCACCTTGACCTCTCCTGCCTCAACCGCCTGTTGCACTGCCGGCACTTGCGTTTCCGCTACAGGCTGCACCGGGGGAGTTGATACCGGAGCAGGTGGTACCCAGGCGAACTTGGAAATAGCGACCACCACCTTGCGATTCTGTAAGCGCCCTTGCTCGGTACTGTTGTCCGTGAAGGGAGAAAACTCCCCGTAAGCTTCATAGGCCAACCGCTGCGGCGCTATCCCTTTGGCGATGAGTGCGGTGAGCACGGCTTCCGCCCTTGCCGCAGACAACGTCCAGTTGGAGCGAAAAATTTCATTATTTATCTGCTGGTTATCGGTATAACCGCGCACTCTTACATAGTTATCGACCTGCTTTAGAATACTTGAAAGAGTATTTAGCACGGGATCGGCATTGGTACTCATGAAGGCGCTGCCGCTGCCGAACAACAGACCGGAACTCAACTCTACGGTCAACCAGTTGTCATTGAGCGTCAACTTGACCACCCCGGCATCGACCAGAGAACCCATGCTCTCCTGCAATTGCGTATCGATCTTCGCAAGAGTCATACCATCTTGCGCGATGGGAACACCTGAGATGGGAGCCAAAGAGGGTGAGCGCGCTTTGGCGCTCTCCAGAACCGAGGAGGCGGCAGATACCTCGTTGTTCAACAACGACTTCCCCTGCCCTTCCAGCAAACCGTCGCTACGTGGCTGCATGACGTTGAATGCCTGGGTCATGCCATCGATGACCGCGCGATACTTGTCTTTGTTGACCAGCGCCACCGAATAGAGCACCACGAACAGGGCAAAGATCAGCGTCATGTAATCGGCGTAGGAAACCAGCCAGCGGTCGAGATGTTCCCGACCTTGCAGATGCAAACGGTAGCGCTTGCGCATGGCTATTCTCCCTTCAGATAAGCCTTCAACCGCCGTTCAACCTGAGGACCATTTTCGCCGTGGGCGATTGCCATCAAGCCTTCCAGCGTCATCTCCTGAAACAGGGCGTAATGATAGTGAAAAGCCCGCAACCGGTTGGCAATCGGCAGGTATAACAGGTTGGCAAAGCCAACCCCGTAAATAGTGGCGACAAACGCAACGGCGATACCGGCACCCAGCGAGGCGGGTTCTTCCAGATGAAACATGGCCTGGATAAGTCCAATCACGGCACCAATGATACCTATGGTCGGACTGTAGCCTCCCATGGCTTCAAAGACTCTGGCGGAGTGTTCGTTTCGCTCCTGCTCGATGTCGATATCTGCTTCGAGCAGCATGCGAATATCATCTATCGACACCCCGTCCACTATCATGGTGAGCCCCTGCCGGGTAAATTCGTCGCTCTCCTGATCGGCCTGGTTCTCCAGCGCCAGCAACCCCTGCTGACGTGCAAACACGGCCCAGGCTTGCAGTCGCTCGGCCTGGGCGACCAGATCCCAGGCGGGAGGCAGCAACATCCAACGGGTCTGTCTGATCGCTTCCAGCAGAAACTTGCGTGGCGTCTGCAAAATCACCGCCCCCCAAGTTCCCCCCACCACGATGACGAAAGCAGGCCCGTCAAGCAGGGTGAGCAGGTTGCCGCCATGCCATAACTGGGCAATGGCGATGGCTCCCAGTGCCAGGATCAGGCCGAACATGCCCATCGTTAGCGGCCCAGCTCAACCAGGATTCGTTGTGCAACCCGATCCAGCGGCAGTGATTCCGTGGCGATGCCGGCTTTGGCAACCGCTTGTGGCATGCCATATACCACGCAGGAGGCTTCATCCTGTGCCCAGATGGTAGAGCCCTGCTCCTTGAGCAGACGCGCACCATCCCGACCATCCGCCCCCATCCCGGTCAACACGATGGCGAGCACCTTGTCGGCATAGGTTTTGGCAGCTGACGCAAAGGTGATGTCGACGCATGGCTTGTAATTCACCTTGTCATTGCCCTCGACAATCCGGATGCGGGCACCCGCACCACGCCCTTCCAGCAGCATCTGCTTGCCGCCCGGAGCCAGGTAGGCATGGCCAGGTTTGAGCACATCGCCATCTTCCGCTTCCTTGACTCCGATCTGGCACAGACCGTTGAGGCGAGCGGCAAACGCGGCGGTAAAGGTTGCCGGCATATGCTGGATCAACAAGATGGGATGAGGGAAATCACCGGGTAATTTGGTCAACACATTCTGCAGCGCAACCGGGCCCCCCGTCGAGGTACCGATGGCCACCAGCTGATAACTCTTGCCACTGCGTTTGAAGGCAGCCGCAGGCATGGCTCGCGGCGGCTCGGCCTGACGCTCTGCTGGCCGGGCGATTGGGCTGCCCAGCGGGGAACGGGCTGCGGGCTCAGGCGCTTTGGGACGAGCAGGTGCCGCCATCAGGAAACGCTTGCGAGAAATCTCCTTGACTCGCTGCTGCAACAAGCGAACAGCCTCATCCTTGTCACGGGCGATATCTTCAAATTTCTTGGGCAGGAAATCGAGCGCCCCGGCATCCAGCGCATCCAGCGTCGCCTTGGCCCCTTCATGGGTCAAAGAGGAGAACATCAGGATCGGAGTCGGACACTTGGCCATGATCTCGCGTACGGCGCTGATGCCATCCATCACGGGCATCTCGATGTCCATGGTGATCACATCCGGGCGCAGCTGGATCGCCTTGTCCACGGCTTCGCGTCCATTTTGAGCCGTATCGATCACCGTCAGCATGGGATCCTGAGTGATGATCTCGCTGACCCGACGACGGAAGAAGCTCGAATCGTCGACAACTAATACCTTGACTGCCATTGTTATTTTTCTAACTCCTTGGGCCTGGGCTATCAATGTCTACGGGCATACGCCTTGAGCAGACTCGGCACATCCAGAATGAGTGCAATACCGCCATCGCTGGTGATGGTGGCTCCCGCCATGCCTGGAGTACCTTGCAACAAGCTGTCCAGCGGCTTGATCACCACTTCTTCCTGGCCAATCAGGTTATCCACGACAAAACCGATCTGCTGCGTGCCAATCTGCACGATCACCACATGACCCGTATCCTGCCGTGACTTCTTGTGTTTGCCTCTGACCAGCCAGTTGTACAGATAGAAGAGCGGGATGGCTTTTTCACGCACTATGATGGTGAGCTGTCCATCCACCATGTTGGCCTTCTTGAGATCCAGATGGAAAATCTCGTTCACACAACCCAGCGGCAGCGCGAAGGTCTGCTCACCTACTTCCACCATCAAGGTCGGCAGAATGGCCAGGGTCAGCGGTACTTTGATTTCAAGACGGGTGCCCTTGCCCCAGGTCGAATCGATATGCACCGAGCCATTCAGGCTGACGATACTGGTCTTCACCACGTCCATCCCGACACCACGGCCGGAGATATCCGAGATCTCGGACTTGGTAGAAAAACCGGGGGCGAAGATCAGGTTATAGGCATCGTTGTCACTCATTCGCGCCGCCGTATCAGCATCCAGCACACCACGGCTGATAGCGATGGACTTAAGCTTCTCGGGGTCCATACCGGCACCATCATCTTCGATGGACAGCAAGATATGATCGCCCTGCTGGGAAGCGCTCAGGGTAATGGTACCCTGCCGTGGCTTACCAGCTTTCTCGCGGACATCCGGCATTTCAACCCCATGGTCACAGGAGTTGCGCACCAGGTGAACCAGCGGGTCAGCCAGCGCTTCAACCAGGTTCTTGTCCAGATCCGTCTCTTCCCCGACCATCACCAGCTCAATTTCTTTCTTGAGAGTACGAGCCAAATCACGAACAACGCGCGGGAAGCGACCAAACACTTTCTTGATAGGCTGCATGCGGGTTTTCATCACCGCACCCTGCAGATCTGCCGTCACCACATCCAGGTTGGCAACCGCTTTTGACATGTCTTCATCGTTGCTGGCAATACCAAGGCTGACCAGACGATTGCGCACCAATACCAGCTCACCCACCATGTTCATGATGACGTCCAGTGTCTTGGTATCCACCCGCACGGTGGTATCACTTTGCACTGCGTTGTCAGCAGGCGCAGGGGCCGGTTGCTTGGCTGGCGCAGGGGCTGGTGCCGGTTTTGCCGGTGCAGCAGCCGGTTTGGCGGCAGCCGGTGCCGGGGCTGGCTTGGCTGCCGGAGCTGGCGTGGCGGCAGCGGGTGCTACCGCGGCCTGCACAGGCGCTGCTGGCGGCGTAATACTGGTTTGCGGCCCCTGGCCACGACCGTGCAGTTCATCCAGCAGTCGCTCAAATTCATCGTCATCGATCAGTTCATCGACTTCTTTCTGTACTGATTTCAATGGATTGCTTTCAGGGGCACCGCCATGTTGGCCCTGACCATGCAGCTGATCGAGCAGAGCCTCGAATTCATCGTCGGTAATATCACCAGAGCTTGCCACCACAGGACTGGCGGCAGCCGTTGGTGCGCCTCCCACCCCATGCAGTTCATCGAGCAGGCGCTCGAATTCATCGGCGGAGATCTCGTCGATGGATCCCCCACCACTGACCACGGAAGACGCGGGGACGGGATCGGCGACAGGTTCCGGGATGACTGCGGCCACCTCGACCACCTCTTCAACGGCAGGGGCCATCTCTTCGGACGCCGCATTGCCACCCGCAGAGGCGGTCAACAGCTGCTCTTCCCCTTCAGGCTTGCAGAGCTCATGCAGGTCGTGCAGGATTTCAGCGGAAGCCGGGCTTGGCGGTTCGCGATTCTGCACCTGGGCAAACATCACATTGATGGCATCCAGCGCCTGCAAAATGACATCCATCAACTCGGCGGTAACGGTCCGCTTGCCATTGCGCAAGATATCGAACACGTTCTCGGCACCGTGACAAACATCCACTAATTCGGTCAGCGAGAGAAAGCCGGCACCGCCTTTGACGGTATGGAAGCCGCGAAATATGGCATTCAACAGATTCTTGTCATCGGGCCGCTTTTCCAAGTCGACCAGTTGTTCAGACAACTGTTCCAATATTTCGGATGCTTCGACCAAAAAGTCTTGCAGTATGTCTTCATCAACTTCGAAGGCCATGCGTCACTCCATTAAAATCCCAGGCTAGACAGCAGATCGTCCACATCATCCTGACCATTGACCACATCGGAACGAGTCTCAGGGTTCATGATGGGGCCTTCAGCTTCAATCCCGCTTACAGGAAGGCTGCGAGAAGAGTGCTCAGCAGATGCCTCACCAAACATAGTCAGCATTTCTATTAATTTAGTTTCAACTTCCTGAACCAACTTGATGACCTTGCGGATCATCTGGCCGGTCAAATCCTGAAAATCTTGCGCCATCAGGATTTCTGTCAGCAGTTGCCGTAATTTATCGGCATCAGATTCAGAAGCCTTAATGAAATCATCCAGTTGGTGACACAAAGACTTGAACTGCCCAACACTCATCTCTCTGCTCATCAGGGCATTCCAGTTGGGCAGAACAAGCTGAATATTGTCATTTAGTCGATCGGCAATCGGTAGACTGGCTTCCACGGCATCCATGGTGCGATTGGCCGCTTTGTCCGTCATGTCGATGACATAACTGAGTCGCTCCCGCGCATCGGGGATTTCATGGGTGGCCAGATCGGGGATCCGTGGATCTAGCCGAAAATCTTGTAGGGAATCATGCAGTTGTCGGGTCAACTGACCCACTTTGTCAAACAGGGCCGCCGCATTGGGAGCACACGCATCGGCGATGAGAGTGTCGGCCTGTTCAAATTCACCTTGCTCAAGATGGGCAACAAGCATCCTTGCCTGATCGAGCGAAATCATTGCACTCGTTTTGGCCTTCATCCCTGCTGCTCCTTAGCCGATTCGTTCAAAGATTTTGTCGAGTTTCTCTTTGAGCGTTGCAGCAGTGAAAGGCTTGACGATATAGCCATTGACGCCGGCCTGGGCAGCTTCAATGATCTGCTCGCGTTTCGCTTCGGCAGTCACCATCAGCACCGGCAGGTGTTTGAGTTTGTCATCGACACGAATAGCCTTGAGCAGGTCTATACCTTGCATGCCCGGCATGTTCCAGTCGGTCACGACAAATTGAAAATCACCATTTTTCAACATTGGCAAGGCCGTGTTGCCATCGTCTGCTTCGTGGGTATTGTTGAATCCCAAGTCACGCAGCAAGTTCTTGATAATCCGGCGCATCGTTGAAAAATCGTCAACAATGAGGATTTTCATGTTCTTGTCCAAAATTCCCTCCTAAATAGCCGCCAGAGCGGCTCACTTACATGATGCAGATCGCAGGTTTTGTTTTGCGGATTATGCCTTAGAGTTTTGTTTCAGTGTAGCCAGTACAAACACTTATACATGCCAATCTCTTAAACGCGCGCGTAATCTGTGCATCGCCTGACTGTGTATCTGGCTCACGCGAGACTCGCTGACGTTCAATACCTCGCCTATTTCACGCAAGTTCAGTTCTTCATCGTAGTAAAGGGAGAGCACCAGCGCTTCCCGCTCCGGCAAGCGGCCAATGTGTTCGGCCAGCGCCCCTTGAAAACGCTCGGCGGCCAGTTCATCAAACCCGTTGCTGCCCGGCTCGTCATCGGGGTGGCCAATGACATCCTCGCTGACGCCAAGATCTTCGATGCCGATGATCTTGCCGCAGGAGACATCCTGCAGCATGGCGTGATACTCACCAAGGCTGACCCCCATCTGGGCGGCTACCTCGCTATCGCGGGCATCACGGCCATGGGCTTGTTCAACATTTTCGATGGCTTCGGCGATGGTACGGCTGTTGCGGTGGACCGAACGCGGCACCCAGTCACCCCGCCGGATCTCGTCGAGCATGGAACCGCGGATGCGGATCCCGGCGTAGGTTTCAAAGCTCGCCCCCTTGCTGCCGTCAAAATTGCGGGAGGCTTCGAGCAATCCAATCATACCTGCCTGGATCAGGTCATCCAGCAAGACACTGCTTGGCAGGCGAGCCAACAAATGCTGGGCGATCCGTTTCACCAGCGGAGCATGACGCTCGACCAGCACATAGGAATCCTGATGACGCAAGTACGCTTGGGCTTTATTCACGGGAACCTTCCTGTGCTATGACCGGCTTTTGCAGCAAATTTTCCAGGAAAAATTCGAGATGACCGCCGGGTTGGTTAGGAATGGGCCAGCTTGCCGCCTTGTTGGCCAGCGCTCTGAACGCCAGCGCGGCCGGGGACTTGGGGAAGGCTTCGACAATCAGCTTCTGCTTGCGCACGGCGGCTCGCAGATTGGTGTCGTAGGGGACGCAGGCAACCAGTTCCAGCGAGGTATCCAGGAAACGGTCGGTGACCCGGGTCAGCTTGGCATAGAGTTCCTGCCCTTCACGCAAGGATCGAACCATGTTGGCCACCACCTTGAAGCGGAAGACGCCGTGCTCCTTGGAAAGGATCTTGATGAGGGCGTAGGCATCCGTGATGGAGGTCGGTTCATCGCACACCACCACCATGATGTCCTGGGCCGCACGGGTGAAGCTCAGCACCATGTCGGAGATGCCGGCAGCCGTATCCACCAGCAGGATGTCGACCTGGGTCTTCATCTCGCTGAAAGCGCGGATAAGCTCGGCGTGTTGCACCGGCGAGAGCTCGACCATGGACTGGGTACCCGAGGTGGCCGGCACTATCATCATGCCGTAAGGACCCTCGACGATGATGTCGTCGATGGTGCACTCGCCGGCCAGCACGTGGGACAGGTTGCGATGCACCCGCAGCCCCAGCATGACGTCCACGTTGGCCAGGCCAAGGTCGGCGTCCAGTACCATCACCCGTTTGCCCTGGGCGGCCATGGCTCCCGCCACGTTCAGGGTCACGTTGGTCTTGCCGACGCCCCCCTTGCCACCAGACACGGCGATCACTTTTACTCGATTGTTTTGACGCATTTTGCGCAGACCACTCGCCTGATCCATATACATGTTACTCATAAAACTCCGAATCTTCGGCCTCGCCAAAGCCTGTGCCCCAGAAATAGGGTTCTTCTGTTTCCCGCTCCAGCGAGCCCATGGCAGCGCCGACGAGCTGTGCCGCATTGGCGACCTGAATATCTTCCGGAACCCTTTGTCCATCAGTGATATAGCTGATGGGCAATGCATTCTGGATACACACGTTAATCACTTCGCCCAGATTCAGACTCTCATCCAATTTGGTAAGTATGCAGCCGCTCAATGGAATACGCCGGAAATGGTCCACCGCTTCCTGCATCACCCGACGCTGGGAGGTGGCCGACATCACCAGGTAACTGCGGATGCGCACCTTGGCATTCTTGACCAGGGTATCGAGCTGCTCGGTCAGCCGAATATCCCGCTGCCCCACCCCGGCGGTATCGATGAGCACCAGCCGGCGGTGGCGGAACTGATAGAGCGCATTGGCCAGCTCCTCGGCATCCCGCACCTGCCGCACCGGGCAGCCCATGATGCGACCATAGGTCTGCAACTGCTCATGGGCACCGATCCGGTAGTTGTCGGTGGTGATGAGCGCCACCTGCTCGGCGCCATACTTCATGGCAAACCGCGCCGCCAGCTTGGCAATGGTGGTGGTCTTGCCCACCCCGGTCGGCCCGAGCAGGGCAACCGCCCCGCCCTGCCGCAGAATTTCGTCTTCGCTGATCTTGAGCTGGGCCGTCAACACCTCGGCCAACTGGGCCATGGCCTGATGGATCGACATATCCTCGGGGATAAGGCCAGCCAGCTGATCGGCAAAGGCATCGTCAAACCCTATCTTCTTGAGCTCCTTGATGAGCAGGGCACGCATCGGCTCGCGACGCTCCACCTCCTGCCACATCAGGCCGGAGATCTGGTGCTCCAGCAGCTTGCGGATGCTGGCCATCTCCTTGCGCATCCCCTCCATCTCCTGATCCCGCTGGGGGGATTGGGGAGCACGGCCAGGCGCGGTGGCTCTCGCTTTCGGTTTGGCGGGCTCGGGAGCTGCTCCCCATTGTCCCTGTTCGGCCAGAGTGCGGGGCGCGCCGCTGGCAGCAGCCGACGGGGCGCCGCTCTGGCCCGCCTGACCGTTCTGGGCCGGGTTCAGCTTCTGCTGGCGTGCCAGCAGGGCGGCCAAGGTGTCGGCATAATGTTCGTTCTGCTCCTGGGCCGGACTCGGTGCAGGGCGGGTCATCTGCCGTCCGGCAGACGAGATATTGACGCTCTCATCGTTCAACTGACGGCGAACCGGCGCATCTTTGGGTCCCGGAACCTGGGATTGATAATCGACAGCGGCGACTATCTCCACCCCACCGGTGACCTTCTTGTTGGACATGATGACGGCATCGGGCCCGAGAGTCTCCTTGACCTCGGCCAGAGCCGTTCGCATGTCCTTGGCAAAAAACCGCTTAATCTTCACCCGTCATCTCCGCTAACTAGTTCTGTCCTACCGCACTGACGATGCGGATTTGCTTGTCATCAGGCACTTCCTGATAAGACAGAACGCGCAATCCAGGAATGGCATTCTTGACAAATTTCGCCAGGGTATTGCGCAGTATCCCTGATGTCAGAAGCACGGCCGGTTGGCCTTCCAGTTCTTGTCGTTGAGTGGCTTCCACCAGCGAGCGTTGCATCCGCTCCGCCAGACCCGGCTCGATGCCCGCACCATCACCACCCCCTGCCTGCAGGGATTGATGCAATATACGTTCCAATTCCGGCGCCAAGGTGATCACCGGCAGTTCGGGATCCGGGCCGGCAATCTCTTGCACGATCAGCCGGCGCAGGGCGATACGGCAGGCCGCCGTCAGCACTTCCGGATCCTGGCTGCGCGGGGCATATTCCACCAGGGTTTGCAGGATAGTGCGCATATCGCGGATTGGCACGCCTTCATTGAGTAAATTCTGCAATACCTTCACGAGGTTACCCATGCTGATGACCTCAGGAACCAGCCCTTCCACCAGCTTGTTCTGGTGCTTCCCAATCATGTCGAGCAACTGTTGTACTTCGTCATGGCCCAGCAGCAGGGCGGCATGGTTGGAGAGGATCTGGCTCAGGTGAGTGGCCACCACGGTCGCGGTATCCACCACTGTGTAGCCAAGGGTCTGCGCCTGGGAGACCTGCTCCTTGGCAACCCACACCGCCTCCAGTCCGAAAGCGGGATCCCGGGTTGCAACCCCCTGGATCTGGCCGAACACCTGGCCCGGATTGATGGCCATTTCCTTATCATGGTAAACATTGGCCTCGCCGGTGCTGACTCCCATCAAGGTGATGCGATATTGGTTCGGGGCAAGATCCAGGTTGTCGCGGATATGCACCGCAGGCACCAGAAAACCCAGCTCCTGGGAGAGCTTCTTGCGCACCCCCTTGATCCGGTTGAGCAGCTCACCGCCCTGGTTGCGATCCACCAACGGGATGAGTTGATAACCCACCTCCAGCCCGATGATGTCCACCGGCATCACGTCGTCCCAGCTCAGGTCTTTCTGCTCGTGGGTCTGCTCCGAGCTCGCCGGCATCAGCTCACCCTTGGCCACCTTGGCCGCCAGCTGTTTCTCGCGGCGCAGCAGCCACCAGGCACCGGCGGCGGCGATGGCACCCAGACTCAGGAAGGCAAAGTGCGGCATGCCGGGTACCAACCCCATCATCAGCAAGATACCGGCCGAGATGATCAGGGCTTTGGGATTGTCGAACAACTGGCCCAGCACCGCGGTGCCCATGTCCTGATCCGTGTTCTGCCGGGTCACTATGATGGCGGCAGCGATGGAGAGCAGCAGCGACGGGATCTGGGCCACCAGACCGTCACCGATGGCGAGCAGGGTATAGATCTGGGCCGCTTCGCTGAAGGTGAGCTGGTGCTGCACCATGCCGATGATGAAGCCGCCCAGGATGTTGATGAAGAGGATCATGATCCCCGCCACCGCATCCCCTTTCACGAATTTCGAGGCACCGTCCATGGAGCCGTAGAAGTCGGCTTCCTGGGTCACGTCCTGGCGGCGCTTCTTGGCCTCTTCCTGATTGATGAGGCCGGCGTTCAAGTCCGCATCGATGGCCATCTGTTTGCCGGGCATGGCATCCAGGGTGAAGCGGGCGCTCACCTCGGCGATCCGCCCTGCACCCTTGGTGATCACCACGAAGTTGATGATCATCAGGATCGTAAAGACGATGATGCCGACCGTGTAGTTGCCACCGATCACCACGTTGCCGAAGGCTTCGATCACGTGGCCGGCCGCCGCACTGCCGTTGTGGCCTTCCAGCAGCACCACCCGGGTAGAGGCGACGTTGAGTGCCAGCCGCAGCAAGGTGGCGAGCAGCAAGACGGTTGGAAAGGCGGCAAATTCAAGCGGGCGGCGGGTGTAGACAGCCACCAGCAGCACCACGATGGAGAGCGCGATGTTGAAAGAAAACAGGATATCCAGCATCAGCGGCGGAATGGGCAGCACCACCATGCCAAGAGAGGCCAGCACCAGCAGTGGCGTCCCCACGCCCTTGGTCAACAGCCACTTGTACTCTTTGATACGGCCCAATGATGCCTGGAGTTTCATCGTTTTTCTCAATCTCAAACCGCTGATGCCAGATTAAAGCAAACATCAAGCCAATAATACAAGATATTGAAATACAATGATTTTATTTTTACTGTGTCAGAAGTTTGTCATTTGCGGAATTCGGTTGGAATGGGCAGATCCTTGGCCAGCGGATTGGGGCGGCGACCACGGCCACGACGGAACTTCTGGAGCTGATAGACATAGGCCAGCACCTGGGCCACGGCAGCAAACAGCCCTTCCGGGATCTCGTGACCAATCTCGGTGGCGTGGTAGATGGCGCGGGTCAACGCCGGGGACGGCATCACCGGGATCTCGTACTCCCTGGCTATCTCTCTGATCTTCATCGCGATTTCATCGGTGCCCTTGGCCACAACCTTGGGCGCGCTGCCCGGCTTGGCCGTATCGTACTTGAGTGCCACCGAGTAGTGCGTCGGGTTGGTGATCACCACGTCCGCCTTGGGCACATCCCCCATCATGCGGCGCATCGCCATCTCCATCTGCAAGCGGCGGATCCGCCCCTTCACCTCGGGTTTGCCTTCGCTGTCCTTGAACTCGTCCTTGACCTCCTGCTTAGTCATCTTGAGCTGGCGCATGTGGTTCCACTGCTGGAACGGTACGTCGATGGCCACGATGGGAATGAGGGCGCAGCAGAGGATGATCAGCATCCACAGCAGCAGATCCAGTGCGTCTATGATGCCGCCTGGGTAACCCTCGAGGGAGAGATTGAGCAGGTGGTTGAACTGGCTGGAGAGCATCCACCAGGCGAACAGGGAGATGAACACCACCTTGGCGATGGACTTGACCAGCTCGACCAGGGATTGCACCCCGAACATCCGCTTGATGCCGTTGAGCGGGCTCAGCTTGCTCCACTTTGGCAGCATGGCCTCGGAGGAGAAGTTCATCCCCCCCATCAGAGTGTTGCCCACGAAGGCGGCGATGGCCACCAGCATGAACAGCAGACCGAGGGGGTGCAGCAGCTCCCGCAGCAGGGCAGGCAGCATGGTCATCATGGCATTGGGATCGAACGCCTGATCCCGATCCAGGGTGAAGCCCATGGTGAGTACCTTGACCATGGCACCGGCCAGGCTCTCCTTGACCATCAGCAGGCCAAACACGGCCGCCAGCAGGACGCTGGCGGTACCCAGCTCCTTGGATCGTGCAATCTGCCCTTTTTCCCGGGCTTGTTGCAGTCGTTTGCCCGTGGGTTGTTCGGTACGTTCCTGATCGGTATCAGCCATGCTGACCCCCGCACAGGTCGAGGCAATCAGGCATCAAAGCCGCCTGAGCGCCGTTGTTCAGTTGCACCATGCCAACAGGGCAGGTCCAGGCAATCAATCTCGGGCAAGGGAGCCCACAGCCTGCCGCCGGCATCTTACTGGCCCCCCAGGCACTGGGTGCCGATGAGGGTGCAGCTGGTCTCCTGCACCCGCTCCCACATGCTGTCGAAATGGCCGAGGAAGCCACCTATGGTCAACCAGAGGATCAGCAGGCCCGACATCATGCTGACCGCAAAGCCGATGCTGAAGATGTTGAGCTGGGGTGCGGCACGGGTCATGACGCCGAAGGCAAAGTTGATGAGCAGCAGGGCGACGATGGCGGAGAGCGCCATCACCAGCGAGGCCTGATACATGACCCCGAGAAAACCGATCAGATCGCGAATGGAGGGCAGGCTGAGGCCGCTGTCCGACACCGGCAGGGTATCAAAGCTCAGCACCACCATGCGCAACATGATGAGGTGACCATCCACCGCCAGAAATACCAGGGTCGCCAGCATCAGGTAGAACTGGCCCACCACCGGTGCCGACTGGCCGTTCATGGGGTCCACCAGGGTGGCGAAACCCAGACTGGTCTGCATGGCGATGATCTGGCCAGCCATCACGAAGCTCTCCATCAGAAACTGGGTCATGAGGCCGAGCGCGACCCCGATGAGCAACTGCTGGCCCAGCACCAGAAAACTGCCGACCGAGAACAGCTCGATCTTGGGCATAGGGGGGAGCAAAGGGGCAATCATCAGGGTCAGCGCCAGCGCCAGGCTGATGCGCACGCGAGCCGGCGTCAGCCGGCTACCAAACACCGCCATCACCATCAGCAGCCCGCTCACCCGCGCCAACGGCCAGACGATGGAAGACAACCACTCCATGATGAGAGCGGTTGTGTAGGTCATCCCGGCACCTTGCGGGCCATCGAGGCCGGCAACGGGCGCAGCAGGCCGCTCTGCTCGAGCGAGCCCTTCATCCCACCACCTCCGGAATTTGGCTCACCATCAGCAGGAAGAAGTCCATCAGACTCTGCAAGCCCCAGTGCGCCCCTGCCCCCAGTGCAAACAGGGTGACGATGAGGCGGGGCAAAAAGCTCAAGGTCTGTTCGTTGATGGAGGTGGCCGCCTGGAAGATGGCCACCAGCAAACCGACGCAGAGGCTCGGCAGGATCACGGCACACACCATGATGGTGACCAGCCAGAGCGCCTCGCGAAACACGTCGATAAAGGTTTCAGGACTCATGCCGTTCGCTCCTTGCGTTGCTCGCCCTTAACCACCGGCACCCAGCCCGAAGCTGTTGGCCAGGGATCCCAGGATCAGATTCCAGCCATCCACCATGACGAACAACATCAGCTTGAATGGCAGGGAGACCAGCATCGGCGACAACATCATCATCCCCATCGCCATCAGGATACTGGCCACCACCAGGTCTATCACCAGGAACGGCAGAAACAGCATGAAGCCTATCTGGAACGCGGTCTTGAGCTCGCTGGTGACAAACGCCGGGATCAACACCCGCAGCGGCACGTCGGCGGGCTTGTCCACCTGCACGTTCGCTATCTCCATGAAGGTGTTGAGATCCTTGATCCGGGTCTGGGCCAGCATGAACTGGTGGATGGGTAGCTCGGCCTTCTCCAGCGCCTCCTTGGCCTGGATGGTCTCGGCCAGATAGGGTTGCAGCGCCTCGTTGTTGATGCGATCCAGCACCGGCGACATGATGAAGAACGACATGAACAGGGCAATGCCGATCAACACCTGGTTGGAGGGGCTCTGCTGCAGACCGATGGCCTGGCGCAGAATGCCGAGCACTATGATGATGCGAGTAAAGGAGGTCATCATGATGACGATGGCCGGCAGGAAGGAGAGCGCCGTCATCAGCGCCAGCACCTGCAGGGTCAGGCTGTATTCCTGGCTGCCATCCGCCATGGTCTTGATGGTGACTGCCGACATGCCGTCCTGGGCCAGCGCCAGCGGCGAGCAGAGGATCAAGAGGGATAACAGGCCGACCAGCAGCCCACCGTGCGGCCGTGAGCCGTTAGCTTTTTTCATGCTTGCCCATCAATTTGCCAAGCTGCTGGGAGAACGCCTGGGGCTGGCTCTCGTCCAGCGGCTCTTCCAGACGATAGAGAAAGTTGACCTGCTGCGGCGTCACCCCAAGCAACAGCTGCTGTTCGCCCACCTTGACCACCAGCAGCTTCTCCTTGTAGCCCACCGGCAGGCTGGCGATGACCCGCATCTGGCCGCCCCCCATGGCGGTGGCAATCTTGCTCTTCTTGAGCAGGAAACCGAGCACCAGGATGAGGCCGATGACCATCAGGCTGGAGAGCAGCCAGGAGGTGAGGCTGGGCGGATTGGCACCCGCACCGGGTTCAGCCAGTGCGGGCAAGGACAACAGCAACAACGGGGAGATGCGGATCATTTGAGTTTCTTGATCCGTTCAATCTGGCTGATGACGTCGGTCAACCGGATACCGAACTTGTCGTTCACCACCACCACCTCGCCGTGGGCGATCAGGGTGCCGTTGACCAGTACGTCCAGTGGCTCGCCCGCCACCCGATCCAGCTCCACCACCGAGCCCTGGTTGAGCTGCAGCAGGTTGCGGATGCTGATCTGGCTGCGGCCCACTTCCATGGCGATGGTCACCGGAATATCCAGAATGGTATCCAGCTTGCGCCGCTCCTCGGCACTGATGGGGGCATCATCCTTGAGCTCTTCGAGGGGAGCGGGCTTGGCTTCGGCAGTCACCTGCTCTTCCAGCGCGGCTGCCCAGGCGTCCGCCATCAGATCCTCTTCATCAGTTCCGCTCATCTTGAATTCCTTATGCTGCTTTCTTGACGGCCTGCCAGCGCAGATCGCCGTTTATCGTTGTTGATCTTCGATGCTGCGCTCGAGCTCTTCCAGCTCGGCCTCGCCATCGATGCGTACACCGCCCCGGGTCACCAGATGCATCTCGGTCTTGACCCCTTCCGGGCGCTTGAGTTTGTCGGTGATTTTGAGCGCCACATTGTCCTTGGTCCGCCCCATCTTGGCATGGAAAGTGGGCAAGTCCTCCACGAACACCAGCAGGTTCTCCGGCATATCTACCGGGATGATGTCGCCGGGTTGCAGCTCCATCAGCTCGCGCAGGGTGAGCTCGGTCTCCAGCAACTTGGCCCGCAGCTCCACCTTGACGTCCATGATCTCGTCGCGCAGCGCCTTGCTCCAGCGCACGTCGGTGTCGCCCTTGTCGCTCTGCACACCAGCATCCAGCAGCTCGCGGATGGGCTCCAGCATGGAGTAGGGCATGGCCACATGGAAGTCACCGCCACCGCCATCCAGCTCGATGTGGAACGAGCTGACCACGATCACCTCGGTGGGGCTGACGATGTTGGCCATGGCCGGGTTTACCTCGGAGTCGAGGTACTCGAAGCCCACGTCCATCACCGGCGCCCAGGCGTCCTTGTAATCCTCGAACACCAGCTTGAGCAGCATCTGGATGATGCGCCGCTCGGTGGGAGTGAACTCGCGCCCCTCGATCTTGGCGTGGTAGCGGCCGTCGCCACCGAAGAAGTTCTCCACCAAGATGAAGACCAGCCGCGCCTCCATGGTGATGAGCGCCGTCCCCTTGAGCGGGCGGAAGCGCACCATGTTGAGGCTGGTCGGCACGAACAGGGTGTGCACGTACTCGCCGAACTTGAGCATCTGCACACCGTTGATGGAGACCTCGGCGGTGCGGCGCATCATGTTGAACAGGCTGATCCGCATGTGGCGGGCGAAACGCTCGTTCACCAGCTCCAGGGTCGGCATGCGACCACGGACGATGCGGTCCTGAGAGGAGAAGTCGAACTGGGCGACGCCGGGATCCCCCGCCGCGCCTATCTCTTCCTCTTCGACATCATCGACCCCGTGCAAGAGGGCATCAATTTCGTCCTGACTTAACAGATCGCTCACGCTTCACCCTTATTGCATGACAAAGCCGGTAAACAGCACTTGTTCGATAACGGGGGAAGAGACCAGGTCATTGAGCACCCGACGGCACTCTTCCAGTGAATCCTTGCGCAGCTTCTCCTTGCCCTCGAAGGTCATCAGCTGCTCGCTGGTGGCCGCACTGAAGACCCGCAACAGGGTGCCTTCGATGAGGGGGATATTCTGCTTGGCCAGCGTCTCGTCGGCGGTGCCGCGCACCATCAGCTGGATCTTGATCTGCACCAGCCGGTCACGCTGACCACCGGAGACGTTGAACACGAAGGGGCGCGGCATGCCCACGTAGAGCGAAGGCTGAGGCGCCGCCTCTTTGGGCTTGGCATCTTTGCCCTCCCCCGCGGCCTCGGCCGCCGGTTTATCGCCGCCGGATAGCATGAACCAGGCGCCGGCCCCACCGCCACCCAGCACAATCACGGCCAGGGCGATAATCATGATCAGCTTCTTTTTCTTGCCTGCCGCCGGGTCTTTCAGCGTCAGTTCGTTATCGTCTGCCATCCCTTGTCCACCCTAGTCTCAAACTTGTTCGATATCATAAACTTACTCGGGCTGGCATCAAGCATAGAAATCAATTCCGCTGTCGTTTGTCGATTCCGTCGACAAACGCATGCCGGCGCCCGTGACCTCTGCCTCAGTTTGGCCTGTTTCGGCAAAAGATCCGCTGCCTTTTTGGCCTTGCTGACCCTGACCGGCAAACGCCGACTGGCCCTGTGACTGCTGCTGCGGCTGTTGTTGCACCAGGGTCTGACCCAGCTGGATGCCCTGTCCAGCCAGCATATCACGCAGCCGGGGCATGGCCTGCTCCAGCATTTCCCGGGTCTGGCCGTGCTGCACCACGAAATGGACGTTGGCCTGGCTGTCTGCCCCCATCTGTATCTGGATCTTCATCTTGCCAAGGCCGAGGGGATCGAGCTGGATCTCCGCCTGCTGCAGCTTGTCCGCCAGCATCAGGTTGACCTTCTGGTGCAACTGGGCCGGCGCCTCCGGATCGGCCAACTTGAGGTGGGGCAGGTTGGCGGGCTCGCGCCGCGCGGCCGCTTCGGTGGCCGCCGGCCGATTGTCATGACCCACCGCCTGGGGCTGGCTGTTCTGCTGGACCTGCTGGCTGCGGCTGTTCTCCGGGGTGGTGGTCGTCTCACTGCTCTCCTGAGCACCGCCGCGAGCCAACTCTGCCACCTTCTGCTTCACGTCAACTTTCACCTCGCTGCGGGCCATGGGTGCGTCGCTGCGCTCGGTGGCTTCCATCTGCTTGAGCCCGGCTGACAGGCTTGCCAGGGACGCTTGCGGGCCCTGCGGCTCGCTGCTGGCGAGCACCTGTTGCGGCGCCACCAGCACGGGTTCGCTGGCGGGAGCGGTGGCCGGCGCCGGTGCGCCGCTGCTGGCGGCAGGAGCAGGCTGACCCTCGGCCTTGGCGGCCACCGGCTTGGACTGCCCATCCCCCTCAGTGGCGGTCTGCGTTGGCGCCTTGTCAGCAGCGGCGCTGCTCGAGCCGTCATCGGTGCGGGTCACCCCATCTTCAAACGCTCTGGCGGCGCCGGGCTGAGTGGCCACGGCCTGGTGGGTGGCCTGCAGCGGAGCGGTTTTTACCGGCTCTTCCTTGCCCGCCATGGGCGGCACCACAGGCTTGGCCCCTTTGTCGGCGCCCTCCAGCGGGATCTTGGTGTCATTCTCACCCTGTTCGCTTAACGCGGCGGCGGGCACCTTGCTCAACAAGGCCGCCCGCTCGGCGGTGGAGAGCTCGCTTTTGCTCCCCTTGGTCTCTTTGCCACTGCTATCGGCCTGTTGGTCGGCATTGGCGCCGCTCTCCTTGCCGCTTCCCACTTTTCCGGTTTCTTGCAACTGAGCCGTCAGGGCGGCGTCATCCGTCATGGCGGCATCCGGCTGCGCGGCCTTCGCATCAACCGGCACACTGGTTTCTCCCGTGAGCAAGCTGGCAGCCTGGCGGGCCAGCGCGGCGGCACTGGTCGTCGCCCCCTGTTTGTCGCTGCTGCCGGCAAGCGGCTGGGTGAGAGTGGCCGAAGCCTCGGCCGACTCGGCGTCCGCGCCCTTCTGCGGCAACATCTTGCCGTCCGTCTCAACGACGGGAGCAGTGGCGACCAGATTGATGGCCGTTGGGGCGACCAGGGAGGTGTCCTGTTTGAGGGCATCCTGCAGACGCTGCAAGAAATCGTTGGGGGTGAGAGCGGGGTCGGGCTCACTCCCCTTCTGTGGTTTGTCGTCGGCGCTACCGGCCTCTTCGGCCTCATTCGCCAAAGATTTGGCAGCCTCACTCTTGGCGGTCGGCACCGGCTTGTTGCTCTCCGATGCACCAGCACTCCCCTGCTCGGCGCCGGGCCGGGCCGGGGCCTTGCCATCGGCTTTGGCATTAACCTTGTCAGCCTGCTGCACCCGGTTCATCACCTCGGAAAAGCCAGCCTTGCCGTCGCTCTGCAACGCCCCTTCACCGCCATCCTGGCTCGCCGTCAGCACAGCGCTCTTGTCGGCAGCGGCAGCTGTCGGCGCGGCGGGGGAATTGGTTAACAGTGTCTGCATCATGGTGAAGATTCCTGGCGACATTCGGCTTCGGGTTTATCCTCAGCTCCCCGGGGGAAGTGAGGCGCACACGGGATGGCAAGAAGAAAGCAAGTTACAGGCCAGAATGGTGGAAACGGCGCAGCATGGCGTACTCGTCCAGCATCTTCTGCTCCTGGCGCTGGGCTTTCTGCTGCTCGCGGCCCGCCTGCTTGGCCAGCAGCAACTCCACCGCCTTGCGCCGCTGCTGCGCGGCCAACCACTCCTCGCGGCGCAGTTCCAGCGCTTGGCGTACCTGCAACACCCCTTCGTACTGCTGGGTGGCTGCCTGCTCGAGCTTGTTGATGAAGGCGTGATACTGGCTGTTCTGCTGGGCACCTATGCCCTGCAGGCCGCGGTCGGTCCACTGCTGGTGGTAAATCTGGCGGTACTGGTTGAGCGCGTCCTGCTGCTCCATGAAGATTTTCAGATCCTGCTGGGCCTTGGCCAGCGCCAGCGCCGCCTGCTGTTCGGCCTCCACCAGCCGCTCCGACAACATTACCAAGCCTTTACTCATGGGCACGCCTCCCTCTTATCTTCTCGTCAACGCATCAGCGGCATAGCCACCAGCTGCAGGGCCTGCAGGCCCGCATCGTAGTGAATGACCTCGCGCATGCCTTGTTGCAAGAACTGATCCAGATAGGGTTTTTGGATGATGGCGCGGTCGATGCGGGGGTCGGAGCCCTGGCTATAGGCACCGATGGTGATGAGATCGCGGTTCTGCTGGTAGAGGGAGTAGAACTGCTTGAGGGTGCGCGCCAGCTCCATGTGTTCCGGCGAGGTCACCATGGGCATCACCCGGCTGATGGACTTTTCGATGTCGATGGCCGGGTAGTGGCCCGCATCGGCCAGCTCGCGCGACAACACGATGTGGCCGTCGAGGATGGCCCGCGCCGCATCGGCGATGGGATCCTGCAGATCGTCCCCTTCCGTCAGCACGGTGAAGAAGGCCGTGATCGAGCCCTGGCCGTCGCTGCCGTTGCCGGCCCGCTCCACCAGTGCCGGCAATTTGGCGAACACCGAGGGCGGATAGCCCTTGGTGGCCGGCGGCTCGCCCACTGCCAGGGCGATCTCACGCTGGGCCTGGGCGTAACGGGTGAGCGAGTCCATCAGCAGCAGCACGTTGAGCCCCTGATCGCGGAAATACTCGGCGATGGCCAGCGCCGTCTCACACCCCTTAAGCCGCATCAGCGGCGAGGCATCGGCCGGCGCCGCCACCACCACGGAGCGGGCACGCCCCTCCTCCCCCAGGATCTCCTCGATGAACTCCTTCACCTCGCGGCCCCGTTCGCCGATGAGCCCCACTACCACCACGTCGGCCACCGAGCCACGGGTCATCATGCCGAGCAGCACGGATTTGCCGACGCCGGAGCCGGCGAACAGCCCCATCCGCTGGCCTTGCCCCACGGTCAGCACGGCGTTGATGGCGCGCACCCCCACGTCCATCGGCTGATGGATCGGGCGGCGGGAGAGCGGGTTGATGCGGTGCTGGGCAAACTGCACCGTCTGGGAAGAGAGGATAGGGCCGAGCCCGTCCAGCGGCTGGCCGATGCCGTCGATGACCCGGCCCAGCAGGTTCATGCCGACCGGAATGCCGTGCTCCTCGGTGATGGGCACTACCCGGGCACCGGGAATGACCCCCTTGAGCTGTTCGCTTGGCATCAGAAACAGCCGATCGCCGGAGAAGCCCACTACTTCGGCCTCCAGCGAGCCATCCTGGGTATCGATGCGACAGAGTGCCCCGATGGCGGCGCGGCAGCCGATGGCTTCGAGGGTCAGCCCCACCACCCGGGTCAGCTTGCCGGCCACCGGCGGTTTGGGGGCGATATCGCGTACCCGATACCCTTGCAACCGATTGAGTAATGAGCCGCTCATCCGGCCTCCTGAGATATGACGTTGAATGGGTAGAGAAAGCAGACGGGCCGCCCCCTGGCAGCCCGCATGCCCTTAGCCACGGGCATCCTGCGATGCATTGTCACGCAGGAAGTTGCGCAGCAGCTGATCGATGCGCCCCGCGAGGGTCAGATCGATGCTGGATAGCTCGGTGGCCAGCTGCAGATCGCCGGGGAAGAGGGTGGGATCGCTTTGCAGCCGCCAGTGGCGCTTGGCGCACTCCTCGGCGCCGAACGCCTGCTCGACCCGGGCCAGATCGTCCGGGTGCAGCATCAGGGTGACCCCCAGTTCGGCGGCCGGCAACAGCGCCAGCCCCTGCTTGAGCGCTTCGAGCAACAGCCGGGGCGAGGTTTCGGCCTCGTGACGAATGAGGGCACGGGCCAACTGCATCACCAGGGCGATGAGCTGCTGCTCCACCGCGCCGTCCAGCTCCTTGAGCGGGTTGGCGAGGCGATCGATCAGCCCCTGCCAGTGGCTCATCTGCTGATCCACCAGCTCGCGACCGAGGGCCAGCCCCTCCTCCTTGCCCTGCTCCAGCCCGGCGGCATGTCCCTGCTGCAGGCCTTCCAGCTTGCCCTCTTCGAGCCCCTTGGCGTAACCGGCTTCACGCCCCTCGGTCATCCCCTCTTCCCAGGCGGCCTGGCGAATTGCTTCGAGCTCCTCGGCAGTGATGCTGGGGGCCGGCTCCTCCACCGGTTCTTCGACCGGGACCTCTTCTTCCTGCCGATACCAGTCCGGCGTCAGCCCGAGGGCGTTGGTCTCGACCTCGGCCTCGACCTCCATCTCGGGCCAGCCCCAGGTCTGGACCTGGCTCTCATCCCCGTCGGGTCTGACATAACCGCGCAGCTTGTTGTTGTTCATCTGTCTGCCGCACTCCTCGCCATTCTACTGCCCGGTCTGCTATTCACGCCGACGTGGCCGCTCATCAGAGGAACTCCTCGCCGCCACCGGCACCCAGCATGATCTCGCCGGCATCCGCCAGACGGCGGGCGATGGAGAGGATCTCCTTCTGGGCGGCTTCCACTTCGGAGACCCGGATCGGCCCCATGGCCTCCAGATCGTCCGCCAGCATCTCGGCGGCCCGCTTGGACATGTTCTTGAATACCTTCTCGCGCATCTGATCGTCGGAGCCCTTGAGCGCCCGTTGCAGAAGATCCCCCGGCACTTCCCGCAGCATGGTCTGGATGCCGCGATCGTCCACATCGATGAGGTTTTCGAACACGAACATCAAATCCTGGATCTGCTGGCTCATCTCCTCGTCCGACTCGCGGATGGAGTCCATCAGCTGGCCTTCGATGTTGGTGTCGAGGTAGTTCATGATGTTGGCAGCCGCCTTCAGGCCGCCCATCTTGGCTGCCTGGGCACCCGCCGCACCGGCGAACTGTTTCTCCATGATGTCGTTGAGCTCTTGCAGTGCCGCCGGTTGCACCTCTTCCAGGTTGGCGATACGCATCACCAGATCGAGGCGTACCTGTTCCGGGAACTGGCTCAGGATCTCGGCCGACTGTTCCGGCTCCAGATACGAAAGGACGATGGTCTGGATCTGCGGGTGTTCGTTCTGGATGATGCTGGCCACCTGGCGGGCATCCATCCACTTGAGCGAGTCGAGGCCGCGGGCACCTGAACCCAGAATGATCTGGTCCACCAGGTTGCTGGCCTTGTCTTCGCCAAGAGCGGCCACCAGCGCCTTGCGCACGAAATCTTCGCTGCCGATACCGATGTTGGTGTACTTCTGGATGTCGTCGATGAATTGACGGTGCACCGCCGCCACCCGGTCGTGACTGAAATCCGACATGGAGGCCATCGACATGCCGAGCCGCTGCACCTGCTTGGGCTCGAGATGGCGGAAGATCTGGGCGGCATCCTCTTCGTTGAGGCTCAGCATCAATACCGCCGCCATCTCCATCCCGCTCATCTGATCCAGGATCTGGCGCTGACTGTCGGTGATGTCATTGCCGGTGACCTGTGTCTTGTTTTCGTCAGCCATCTTTGTTCGCTACCCATTCTTTAATGACCTGTGCGGCCAGATCCGGTTCGTTCGCCACCAGCGCACGTACCGCCTTGAGCAAGTCCTCGTCACGGTGCAGATCCGGCAGTTTCAGATGGCCATCACGTACCCCGAACACCGGCTCGGATTCAGCCTGAGCCGCCAGCAGACTGAGCTCGTCATCCCCACCCAAGACGGTGTGGTTGTCGAAGTCCAGTTCCCCTTCCGGCTTGGCATCCGGATAGAGCAGGCGCTTGAGCATGGGCCGCACCACGGTGACGATCAACACTATGATGACCAGCACGGAGGCGGCAATGCGCACCGCACGCCAGAACCAGGGCTGCTCGTAGAGCGGCGCTTCGGCCACGCTTTCGAGCTCGGGCCGGTTGAACGGGATGGCGACCACCTCCAGAGTATCACCACGGGTCACATCAAAGCCAAGGCCACCGCTCAGCAGGCGACGCAGGGTATCGAGTTCGGGCTGGGTACGGGGCTCGCGGGTCACCTTGCCATCGGCAGCGGTAGACGCCTTGTAATCCACCGCCACCGAGACGGTCATGCGGCGAATGCCACCCATCTGACGCCGGATATGGCTGACGGTGGTATCCAGTTCGAAGTTGCGGGTCGCCTCCTTGCGGGAGCGGCCGGAAGAGGAGGCGGTCGTTTCGGCATTGGGGCCGGTCGCCTGCTGCGGAATGTTGGAGGCGGCAGGCGGCTGGTTGGAGAGGGCGCCGGGCACGCCGCCGTTGCTGCCGTTGGCGCTGTTCTCTTCCATGGTCATTTCGGAGCGCACCGCCGGCAAGTCCGGGTTGTAGGTCTTGCGGGTCTGCTCCTGCTGGGAGAAGTCGAGGGAGAGATCGACCTCCGCCGTATAATTGTCGGCGCCGAGCACCGGGATCAGGATGGCGTCAATTTTTTGTTTGTATTCCAGCTCCTGCTTCTGCTGCATCGCAAACTCCTTGCGAGTCTGGGCAGAGACGGGATCCTGGGAGCCCGAATTGAGCAGGCGGCCGTTCTGGTCGGTCACAGTGACGCGGGTCGGCTCCAGACCGTGCACCGCGGAGGCGACTATGTCGACGATGGAGTCCACTTCACCCTGGCCGAGGGCATTGCCCTTGAGGCTCAGCACCACAGTCGCGCTGGGTTTGCGTTCGTTGCGGGCAAACACGTTGTCTTTCGGGATGGCCAGCAGCACCTGGGCCTTGGCCACGTTCTGGAACTGCTCGATGGCGCTGGCCAACTGACGCTCGCGGCTCAGTTTGAGACGCTCGCTCTCCATCCGCTGGCTGACGCCGAAGCTGGAGTCCTTGAGCAGGATGTCTTCCCCGTCACTGGTAGTGTCGGTGGCGTTGGCCAAGCCGGCACGGGTCAGCGCCAGCCGGATGCTGGAGTAGTTCTCGGCACTGACCAGCACGCTCTTGCCATCCACCTGATAGGGGATCTTCTGCTGATCGAGGTAGTCGAGGGTCTTGACCAGCTCCTGGGTGGTGTAGGTGCCAAGGGGCCGCATGTCCGGCTCCTTGCCCCACAGCAGGATGAAAACGGCGATCGCCAGACAGATGGCCAACCCCAGGATCAGGGTGATCTGACGCAGCACATCCGTGTTGGACAGAAAGCCGAGTGCTGAACTCTTCTGCTCATTCTCATCGAGGGCGGCACTGCCCTCATCGTTCATCAGCAGTTCGCCGTTTTGGTCATTAGCCACGATTTATGTCCTTATTGCTGACATGTTCATGATGTTCAGTTGCCATGGTGAGCGCGCTTATACCGGCATGTTCATAATGGTCTTGTAGGCATCGACCATCTTGTTGCGTACCTGCACCGTCGCCTCGAAGGCGATGGAGGATTTCTGCCCGGCGATCATCACCTCGGACAAGTCGACCGAGTTGTCGCCCATGTCAAAACGGGTACGCAGATCGTTGGCGGCCCCCTGCAACTCGTTGACGTTGCCAAGGGCCTGTTGCAGCAACTGGCCAAAGTCGGACGTAACCTGGCGGCCAGGCTGGGTCAGCGGCGTGGCGCCGGCTTCGACCTTGAGAGCCTGCATCTCTTGCATCAGGCTGCTTGCACTAATTTCCATATTCCATCCCCAGACAAATCATTGACGCTGTCAGGGTGTAAGCAATTAGGGTGCCAACAAGTAGAAAACCACCAGGCAAGCGGGATGAGAGGGGGTAAGCAGCCCGTAACAGGCGATGCGAGGGCAGATTATTTGCCAAGTGACGACCTTCCCGCCAGCCAGCAAGATGCGGGCCGACGGAAAAGGCCGGAAAGCGGGTGACTAGCGGGTCAGATCCTTGTCCACCCAGTACTTGGAGCCAGAGATGTTGGCATCGAGCAGCAAGCCTTTCTCGCCGATCTGGTAGATGGCCATGCCACCGTTGTACTTGGCGCTGAGCTCGGCGCTCTCCTTGCCCGCCACGGCCCCCATCTCGGAGGTGGCCTCCCAGCCTTGGCTGACGAAGGCATCGAACCTGGCCTTGTCTTCAAACAGGATCACTTGCTGGTAGAACTTGCCACCGAGCCCGGCCGCGAGCCCGGCACCGAACATCTTCATGTAGGTGTGCTTGCCGCTGGTGCGATTGACCGCCACCCCCGCCCCCTGGTTGGTGTGCAGCATCAGGGAGAACTTGCGCGAGTCGAACACCGCATAGCCATAAGCCTTGTCAAACAACAGCTTGGCCGAGGGTTGCTGGTTGAACAGCCGCACCAGGGCGGTGTCGGCCATGGTATCGAGGGCAAGCCGCGCCTCGTCGGCCGTCTTGGGCTCGAGCATCTCGTCGAGCTTCTTGTCGGCCACCGTCAGCCACTCCTTGCCGGTCGCCACGCTCTTGTCGGTCCAGGCGCCGGCGGTGTTGAACGCCTCCGAGCCCCACTGGGAAACCGATGCCCAGGTCGCCTTGGAGAAGTCGGTGACACTCTGCCACGCCTCCTTGCTGGTGTCGCTCACCGCGCTGCCGAGCTCGCTCGCGGCCGCCTTCACCTTGGCCCAGTCAGCCAGACTGGGGGCCGACGCCAGCGCCATGGCCGTTGCTATCACCAGGAATCGAATCTTCATGCTGTGCTCCACCCTTTGTGATGAGTTGATGGTCACAGTAGCAGATCTGGCCAGAGCCGGATAAGCCCAATGGCACGAGGCGGGTCAATCAGTGACGCTCGTCATGATGGGCTCTATCCGATTGGCAACCTTGATGAGGCAGAGCCAGCCGCCGCTCTCACGCTATCTCGGGCAGAGTCGCAACAGGGCAAAACGAGGTAGAGCAAGTCATGACACCAGGCTCGCCGCCTAGCTGGCAGCGGGCTCTCGGTATTGCTGATGGATGGCGCGAAACGCCTCCTTGTTGCACAGCGCCGCGGCGACGCAGGCGGGGTCGAACTGGCTGCCGGCGTGGGTTTCGAGGTAGGCAAAGGCCGCTTCGAACGTCCAGGCCTGCTTGTAGGGCCGCTCGCTGGTGAGTGCATCGAACACGTCGGCCACCGCGACGATACGGGCCTCCAGCGGGATCGCCTCCCCCGCCAGCCCCTCCGGATAGCCCTGACCGTCGAAGCGCTCGTGGTGATAGGCGATGATGTTCTTGAGCATGTCGGTGTGATGGATGCCGTCGAGGCCAAACTCGCTGATCATCAGGGCGATCATCTCCCGCCCCTTGAGCGGGTGGATCTTCATCACCCCGTACTCCTCTGGCGTCAGCTTGCCGGGTTTGAGCAAGATGGCGTCGGGCACCGCAATCTTGCCGATGTCGTGCAGCTCGGAGAAGAGATAGATGAACTCCACCTCCTCGTCGCTCAAGGGATAACGGGTGGTCACGGCGCGGGCGATGAGCCGTGAATAGGCCGACATCCGGTGCAGGTGATTGGCGGTCTCTTCATCCCGGTAGCGGCTGAACTCCCGCGCCGTGGTAAGCGCGCCGCTCAGGGTCTGAATCGAGAAAAATTCCACTGCGATGATGGCCGCCAGGATCTGGGCGTATGCCGCCAGTTCGCCGCGAATGGCGGGGTCGAAGTAGCCAGGCTCCCTGGCATCGCAAAACAGAAAACCGAACAGCTTGCTGTTGAACAACAGCGGCTCGGTGTAGCTGGATTCATAACCGGCCGCCAGCAGCTTGCGGCTGTGCTCGGAGGGGGAGCCCAGCAGCGAATCCAGCGTGTCGAGCACCCTTGCTTGCCGGTGTTCGGCCAGATAGCGCAGAGAGGGGACGTCGCTCAGCTTGACCTCGTACTGCACCAGCGGGGAACTTCCCTCGGTGCTGTGGGCGAAGGTCTTGAGCCTGTCCGTGTGCTGGTCATAAATTGCGATGGCCACCCGGCTCAACTTGTCAAACCGCTGCCTGAGCGTGGCGTGCACGTTCTGCATTCTCTCGCCAAATGAGCTGTCCATCCCGTCCTTCCTTCCAGTCTGCCTGCAGGGAGTATAGTGACACCCGTCTTCCTGCTCTCGCAAAATTGAGTTGAAACTCAACAGACAGCGAACTGACGGGGCAAGGGTGCCGCCATCGGCCCGTATCGGCTCAAAACGGGCCGGCCTGGGCACAATCCTGCCTCGCCGGAGATATTGTTCGATTCCGCCGTGCCGGCTGTATAGTTTTTGGTTAGCCATTCCGGTAAAATCCGCGCCCTAAAACTAGAGCCACCTAAGAGTGATTGAGCGATGTCCAACACAAAACAGGCCCCCAAAGTAGGATTCGTCTCCTTGGGTTGCCCCAAAAATCTGGTCGATTCCGAGCGCATCCTGACCCAGCTGCGTACCGAAGGGTACGACGTGGTGCCCAGCTATGACGATGCGGAAGTGGTGGTGGTCAACACCTGCGGCTTCATCGACAGCGCGGTACAGGAGTCTCTGGAAGCCATCGGCGAGGCCCTGGCCGAGAACGGCAAGGTGATCGTCACCGGCTGCCTCGGTGCCAAAGAGAACCAGATCCGCGAGATCCATCCCAAGGTGCTCGAGATCACCGGTCCCCACGCCTATGAAGAGGTGCTGGGCCACGTCCACAAATACGTCGAGAAGCCGACCCACAACCCCTTCACCAGCCTGGTGCCGGCCCAGGGCGTCAAGCTGACCCCCCGCCACTACGCCTATCTGAAAATTTCCGAAGGCTGCAACCATCGCTGCACCTTCTGCATCATCCCCTCCATGCGCGGGGATCTGGTGAGCCGTCCCATCGGCGAAGTGCTGGCCGAAGCCAAGCGCCTGAAAGAGGCCGGCGTGAAGGAGATCCAGGTGATCTCCCAGGACACCTCAGCCTACGGCGTGGACGTCAAACACCGCACCGGTTTCTACGACGGCATGCCGGTCAAGACCAGCATGGTGGCCCTGTGTGAAGAGCTGGCCAAGCTCGGCATGTGGGTGCGCCTGCACTACGTCTACCCGTACCCCCACGTGGATGACGTCATCCCCTTGATGCGCGATGGTAAGGTACTGCCCTATCTCGACATCCCGCTGCAGCACGCCAGCCCGCGCATCCTCAAACTGATGAAGCGCCCGGGCACGGTCGAACGCACCCTGGAGCGCATCCAGAAGTGGCGCGAGATCTGCCCCGAGATCACTCTGCGTTCCACCTTCATCGTCGGCTTCCCCGGCGAGACCGAAGAAGAGTTCCAGATGCTGCTGGACTTCATCGACAAGGCGGAGCTGGACCGGGTCGGCTGCTTCAAGTACAGCCCGGTCGAAGGCGCCAAGGCCAACGAGCTGCCGGATCCGGTGCCGGAAGAGGTGCAGGAAGAGCGCTTCCAGCGCTTCATGGAGCTGCAACAGCAGGTTTCCATCCGCAAGCTCGCCCGCAAGGTCGGCAAGGAGATGCTGGTGCTGATCGACGAGGTGGATGAAGAGGGTGCCACCGGCCGCTCCGCCGCCGATGCCCCCGAGATCGACGGTCTGGTCTACCTGAACGGTGAAACCGGCCTCAAGCCCGGCGACATGGTCAAGGTCCGCATCGATGAAGCGGACGAGTACGACCTGTGGGCCAGTCTCATCGACTGATCCCCGACAAGCGCCAACAAAAAAGCCAGTCAGTGACCCTGACTGGCTTTTTTATTGATTGCGCGAACTGGCTATACAGGCAGAGCAGCAGTATCAAGCATCACTGGACCACCTTTTCTGACGAGGACGGGACGCCGGTATCCGCCACCATCACCAGCACATGAAGGCCTTTATAATGGACCTCCTCAAGAGCCTTGAAACCATGACGGCAATAAACGCCACCGGTCAGGTTCTCGGTTTGCAAGTACAGCTTGCTGATCCCCGCCCTGCGGGCACGGCTGAGGATCTCTGTTACCAGCAAGGAGGCGACCCCCTGCCCGCGCGCTTGTTCAACCACATAGACCCCACCCAACCAATGCTCGTACTCGGGAAACATCGCCATTTCGCGGATCTTCAGCTCGGCAGCCCCTACCCATTCACCGGCCTGGCGGGCCAGTACCATCAGCGGAGCTCGATCAACCTGGGTGGCCGCCGTGACCTTGGCCAGTACCTGGTCTTGCGTGCAGCGACCAGTGTCGCGGCACCATTCGTCAAAATACCATGAGGCAACCACGCCTGCGGCAGATGGCGCATCCGCCAGTAACACCAACTCCATAAAATCCTCTTTTGTCTATGACCCCTGACCAGCAGGGGAGGGATGAACAGGGCGAGGCGAAACCCAGAGTCGCGCCAGCGGACGTCAGCCTCGGCGGCAGCGAGTCTCCAGGACTCGTCTGCCCCAGACCAGGTTACCGAATGGATATCATAACCAGCCGGGGAGCGGAAGCTGGCCATGCCTGAAAAGGCAAGTGCGGCCTCAGCCATTGGCAGAGCCTGTGATGAGCGGCGAGCAGGCTGCGCTAAGGAGCCGGTAGCCCAGGCGCGCCTTCCCGTCGTCACGCACCGCCAAGGACGCTCACGCCCACCGTTTTCCCATAAAAAAACCTGCTCCGAAGAGCAGGTTTTTACCTAACGGGATGGGAGTCAGATCGCTCAGGCGACCCGGCCCTTGCCCTGGATCACATCACCCCAGGCCGACTGCACCAGGCTGTTGGCCTGGCTGTCGAGCCGGTTGAGCAGGCCCATGTCGCCCGCTTCTGGGGCGAAGCTGCTCATGGCCTGGATCAGCTTGTCCACCGCCTGATGGGAGAGCGCGCTGTAGCTGCGCTCGCCGTCAGCCTGCTGCTCGCCAAGCCCGATCACCAGCTGGGCCCGGTTGTCGGCGAAGTAGTTGCTGAAGGTGGCACTGCCCAGCTGCTCGAACTTGCCCTGCTCGCTGGTACCGTCGGTATGACGGTTGACCAGCAGTTGCAGATCGTAGCCGCTGCGCTTGAACCAGAGATCCCGCCAGCTGACGTCGTTGAAGACGATGAAGTCCTCCTTGCCGATGTCCTGCACCAGATTCTCTATCACGGCGCCACTGAACACGAAGCTGTCGACGCCGGTGCCACCGCTGAACTGGTTCTGATAACCCCCCAGCACCAGCAGGTCATCGCCGACGCCGCCATCGAGCTGGCTGAACTTGGCGACCTGATCGGCGATCAACCGATCCTGGCCGTCACCGCCCCGAATGGTGGCGTGATAGCCCATCAGCTTGACCTGGTTGTTGCCATGTTCGGCCAGCAGACGGTTGTGATTGCCAAACACCATGGCAAAGTCGTCGCCCTCTCCGAGCCGGATCTGGTTGTGATGGCCGATGGTCACCGTGAAGTCCTGATCCGCGCCGGCGTCTATCTGGTTGTAGTTGCCGGAGGTCACCAGATAATCCTGGCCGGCCCCCCCTTCCACTATGCCCTCTTCCCCGAAGATGAAGGCCTGATCGTTGCCCTCCCCCATGAAGGCGCGGTTGACACGGCCGGCCAGCACGGCGACATCGTCACCCTGCCCGCCGAACATCATGTTCTCCCGACCCATCATGATCCCGGTGTCCTGACCGGCACCGCCGGTGAAGATGTTGGAGGTCCCGGTGGCGTAGAAGACATCGTCCCCGCGGCCACCCCAGAAGTTGTTGTTGTCGCCGAGGTAGGCCCCCAGATCCTTGCCGTCTCCTCCCCAGTTGAAGTTGTAGTTGCCAAGGGAGACATGCATGTCGCCATCCCCCTGCAGGTGACCACTGTTGCGCAGGAAGTCGAAGGTCTGCTCCTTCATGTTGAGCAGATCGGCCGTCAGGTTCTGCTTGAGGTTGCTGGCCAGCGCCACCACCTCCGCCTGCTTGTCCCGGTTGAACAGGGTGGCAAACAGGTTGGGCAGACTCAGCGCATTGAAGCCGAAGGCACGCTCCTCGGTGGCGGCTGGCAGCGCCGCCGGCTTGGCGTCGCTCCCCTGCTGCACCGTCACGGTACCGGACTTGACCTCCTCGGGTGCCTCATCCTGCAGACCGTGGCTGCGGGCAAAGCTGCTGAGGGCATCTTCCCCCAGATCCAGCCCGGCTTTGAGCTGATCGAGCCACTTGGCCGGATCGGTCAGGCTCTTGAGCTGATCGCCGCCAAACTCGGCGATGACGCCCAGCATCTCCTGCAACAGGGCCGGCGCATCGATGGCCGCCCCATCGCGGGCCACCAGCTGGCCACGGGCGTTGTAATCCACGCCGAAGATGTCCGCCAGCGTGGTATCGGCCCCCACCCCGGCCAGGCGTCCCAGCAACCGGTTCTGCAGCTGGCGCGGCAGATCGGTCGGGGTGAAGGTAAAGGTGGTTTTCGCCTGCCCGCTGGCAGTGAACTCCTGGGTCATCAGCCCGAACAAGGAGCCCAGGTTGGTGTCCAAGATCGCCTGGATGTTGTCACCGAACACGAAGTTCCAGTTGCCCGTGGTGACCTGGATGTCGGCCCCCTGACCGGCCACGGCGAAGTTGAAGACCAGCTTATCGTTGGCCTGGCGCAGCTTGTCCGCCCGGCTCAACGGTCCCTGTTCCCCCTGGCCGCCGCCCGAGATCCGCTTGTTGAACTCCTTGTTGAGGGTTGCCTCCAGATCGCTCTTGAGCCCGCGGCTGCTGCGCTCATGGTCGCTGTCCAGACGCGTGA
Source organism: Aeromonas sp. QDB03 (assembly GCF_027707985.1). NCBI lineage: Bacteria > Pseudomonadati > Pseudomonadota > Gammaproteobacteria > Aeromonadales > Aeromonadaceae > Aeromonas > Aeromonas sp. QDB03. The sequence continues at coordinate 579,808 of NZ_JAPCJG010000002.1, forward strand.
GCGAGCCGTATTCGATGCTGCTGGTCTGATCCAGCCCGGCCATGTCGGCCACGAACTTGTTGGCACCGGCCAGGGTCCACTGATCCCACTGGCTGGCCACCCAATCCGGCTTGGCACCGTCACCGGCGATCTGCTGGAGGGCACCGGCAATACGGGCCGCCCCGCCAAACGGGTTGACCAGCGGCGGAGTGGGGATGGATTTTTCCAGCATCACGATGAGATCGTTGCTGCGCCCCTGGTTGAAGCTGACATTGCGTTGCCCCACGAACAGCTGGGCCCCTTCCAGCGCCCGGTAGCCGGCGATGTCGACGCTGTGTTTGCTGTCGCCATCCCCGATGTGCACCATGACGTTGTTGTCGCCGAAGGCCAGCGACTTCATGCCGCCCGTGCCCACCTTGACACCCAGGTTGGTGGTCCCCCAGTTGAGGGCGGTGAACTCGCCATCCCCCACGTTGACCTGGATGTTGCCCGAGTAGCTGACCGCATTGTCGGCCTGGCTCGAGGCCGTTTCCGGCTGGCGCTGTTTGTCGGGTGCGACGAAGGTCTCGTCGTTGTCGGCAATGGCGCCCCGGGCACGGCTTTCGCCCTCGCCCACCTTGGCCAGCACGATATCCCCTTCAGCCACACCGCCGCGCACCCGCTCGTTGTGCGCCACAGGTTCGCCGGCGTCATCCAGGGTCAATACCACCTTGTTGGCTGCCACCTTGCGAGCCCAGACATCCGCCTCATCGCGGGTATGCTTGCGCCCGCCCTGATCGACCGCCACTTCACTGCTGCGGGCCGATACCTGGGTACGGATCCCCTCGCCATCCAGCGCCTGAATAAAGCGGCGGGCAAAGCCGGTCTGCAGGTCCTCGCTCACCAGGGAGCAACCCACCAGACTGATGTGGCTCGGCTTGGTGGTCACGCCAGCCTCTTGCTGCAGGCGATCGCCCAGGCGGCGCAGATGACCGGCCAGCTCGTCGGCGCTGTAGCCGCTGAGACGACTGTTGTTCTGCCCGTCCGCATCGCGGCCATGCCCCACCACCTGCCAGCGGATATTGCCCGCCAGTTGCGCAGGGTCGCCATACACCACCCGATAGTTGCCATCCGCATCCAGCTGTACCACCAGACTGCGGTCTGGGTGCTTGCCAGCCAGGCTGGCCGCGGCCTTGGCGGCCACCGGATCATCTTCGGTCTGAATGATGATCTGGCTGGTGAAGCGGGTCTCGCCCCCTTCACTGCCCGGCACCACCTCAGGTCGCTGCCACTGCTCGACCCGCTGGTTGCGAACCGGCTGATCCGCGCCATCCAGCGCCGCCGGCGTGCGGCTCAACAAGCCGCCAACAATCTGCTCGGCGTACTGACTCATCAGGCGGTTGCTGGCCAGATGGCCATAGAAGGTCTGCTCGCCGCTGACCTGATAACCGGCCACGGCCAGCTTGGCCCGCAGTTTTTCCCCTTCGCTGCCGAGCCCTTCGTTGTCGGTCAGCAGCATGATGGGGGTGCTCTTGGGCAGGCCGTCGAGGTTTTTCTCCACCGAGAAACGACCGTTGACCGCCTTGGCAAGCGCCCCCACCAGACCGCCCGGGTTGGGCAGCTCGTGGGCCGTGATCGCCTTGCTCATGCTGGGCATGGGGCGATCGAGCAGCAGCCCGCCCACCGGCTTGCCCTGCTCGGCGGCATAACGGACCAGGTCGGCGGCGATGGGCCCGCCCATGGAGTAGCCATGGATCAGGATCTTGCCAGGCGCCACCCCGCGCTCTTCCACCAGATAGCGGAACATGGTGCGGGCATCCTGGTAGACCCCCTGCTCGCTGGGTCCGCCATCGCTGGCCCCATAGCCACGCAGGTTGACCGCCAGCATGTCGACGCCCTGCTTCTGATAGTGGCTGCGAACCGCATCGGCCTGCTCCTCGGCGGAAGAACCCGAACCATGCAGGAACAGCACCACCTCGGGCTTGCCATCCTGCGGCGTCCCTGGCCGCTCGGCCCCCTTGTGCAGGTAACCGGACAGACGGCCGGCATCCCCTTGCAGGGTCACCGGCTCGGCCTCGCCCTTGCTCACCGCATGGTCGAGCAGTTGGCGGGTGATGTCGCCCACCTGGCGCCGCTCATCGCGGGTGCCGTAGAGGTTGTCGTTGAGGAAGCGGGTCAGCGGATTGAGTGGCTGTTTGTCCAGCGGGGCCGAACCATCGTTCGCCACGGAGACGGGTTTGCCGGAGCCTGCTGACAGCTCACCATCGGCAAGCGTATCGCCCTTGCGTGGCGTGCCAAGGGCGACCAGCTCATCGAGCTGCGCCGTATAGGCATGCTGCTGATAGAACTCGAGAGTACGGCCGAAGGCACCATCGAGGGCAGCCTGTACTGACACCTTGCTGTCTTCGCCAGCCAGATCGATCAGATCCCGGTAGTTGGCGGTATAGCTCTCCAGCACCTGCTTGCGCGCATCCCCGCTCTCCTGCAGCGCTCGATAGACCGCCAGACTCTCGTTCACCGAGTGACCACCATCGAATACCAGGAAGGCAAGGGTGTTGAGGTAAGCCTGGCTTGGGGAGTAAGCAGGATCTTTGGCCGCCAGATAGTTGTTCAGGTGGACCATGATGTTGGTCGAGCCGGAAGCACCTGTCACCACGGACAGCCCCTTGTCCAGCGCATTGCGCTCAAAGGTGGTCTCCTTGCCCGGTGTCAGGATGCGGCCATCCGCCACGCTGCGCCCGTTCAGGAAATCCTCGTACTTGTCACCACCGGGCTGGTAGTGCAGACCGGTGCCATAGTCGCTGGTGGTACGGCCAGGCAGGTCGACCTGCAGCAGACCATCCTTGGCCGAAGCAACCTCGGTACTGGTCGAGCGCGCCTTGGTGATGACGCTGCCGTAGAAGCGATCGCCCTCTCTCTTCCAGTTGGCCGTGTCCATCCCAAGCTCGGGGTGGGTGGCCATCTTCACCGCCAGGAAGGGGACCTTGATGACATCGAAACCGTTGTCGACCCGGGTCATCATCTGCTTGAAGTTGGCAAAGGTAGGCTCGGCCAGGAACTCGGTCAGACTGGGCACCCGGCTGAACCAGGGACGGGTGTCTTTCTTGATGGCCTCGGCGAATGCCGCCATTTTCTTGTCGATGCGCTGGGTGCGGGTGGCCTCATCCAGTTGCAGTGTCTGGATCCAGTCATCAAACTCCTTCACCAGCTTGGATCCCAGCTGTGCCGAGGTATCGAGCGCGGCCTGCGATGGTGCCGTCACCAGCCCATGAGCGATCTCCGAATCGAAGCGACGGCCAAACAGGTTGTCGATGTACTGGCCGGTCGCCTTGCTGCGCTGGGCATCTGCCAGCAGCGATTGGGCCAGCACCTGCAACTGCGGATAATCCCCCAGCGTCTTGCTGGCGGTTTCAAACAGGGCGATGGTACGCGGCCCCCGCACGTCGCCAGACAGCCAGAGGGACTTGATCTCTGCGGCCAGCTGGCGGGTTTGCGGCGTGTCGAACTGGTTCAGCTGGTGCGCAAATGCGATCAGACTGTCATGCTCGGTGCGCGGCGCCTGTCGCTCGGCGCGGGAGTTGGTCTCGGTCAGTGACCGGATACCAAGCTCGCTCACCTTGGCGATGTCGGTGGCACTGAGCTCGCCCACGGCACCGATAATCCGGCCGATGCCATCGAATACCAGTTGCTCTTCAAAGCGGGCAGCCTGCTCCGGCGGCAAGGCCAGCCCATACACGCCAGCGCTCTTGGCTCGGGAGGCAAACGTATGGCTCAGCAAGGATGCCGCTTCGAAACGCAGCGCCTTCACTTGCTCGCCGCGCCGGGCAAACTCTTTGGGGTCACGCGCCTGCCACTGGGTCAGGCTCTGTTCCAGCAACCCCAGATTCGCCTCCGATGGTTGCTGTTGCACCCGCACCACGGCCTCACGCACCGCCTTGAGGCGCTCGCTTGGCAGATCGATGGAGAGCTTGCCCAGCTGGCGACGGGTGGAGTCAATGAAGCCGTTGTCTCCGCTCTTGAGCAGCTGGAAGGCAAAACCGGCGGTCTCGGGAACGGCGACGGCCGGTCCCCGCACAGGGTGGTCCAGCGGGGCCGTATCAGCATTCGCCACGCCCGGGCTCTGGTCTCCCGGTTTGTGGCCGCCTAGGGCCTGCAGTCCGCTCGTCACCTCTGCTTGATGCTCGGCGGTGAGCTGGCTCCATGCCTCGGCATGGTTGGCCATCACCCACTCGGCCTTGTGGTTGGCAGAGGCCACCTTCTTGGCATTCTTGACCGGTGGCAGCCCCTGGCGCTCCCGATAGGCCTGATACCAGCTGTCGAAGTCCGCGCTCTGCTCGACCAGATGGTTGACCGCCGCCACTATGGTACGACGACTGACCGGGTCGAACTGGTCGAGGGTCTTCACCTCCACCCTGGCGGTCGATTCCGACTTCGGCACAAACTGGCTCAGCTCGTTCGGTACCTGGCGGAACTCGAACAGGATGGCCGGCTCGGGGTGCTTGCTGTCCCCCGTGGTCGCATTGTTGATGCCATGCCCGGCTACCTCGCCACCAAATTTGAAGTAGTCATAGATGTTCTGTGCCAGCGCCGGTGAATAGGCCGACTTGAGGGTCGCCAGGATCTGCTCGGACACCAGCTTGCGGTCATGGGCACTGAGCAGGGCCAACATGGCCACCGGCTTGGTTCTTGGCAAGATTTCCCAGGCATTCTTGACCTTGGGATCGGTCAACCCCTGGGCGTTGGGCGTGATCCCCTCGGCCAGCGGATCCCAGTCATTGATGTGAATGCCGTATTCCCGGGCCAGATCGGCCGTCTTGCCATAAATGGAAGTGAGGTAGGCAAACACATTCTGTGCGGTGGCCGCATCTTCCCACTGCACATTGGCCGTGTTGGACAGCAACAGCTCCTTCAGCTCGGGGTGATACCAGGGAGCGGACTCCAGCAGCCGGATCTCCTGGGAAGAGCCGCTACCAAACGCCTTGGCGCTGACCGCCACGGTCGCCTGCTGGCCGCTCGGCGTCATGCCGATGGTCTGCCCCTGACCGTCACGGGCGGCGCCATTACCGGCCGCGATCACGTGGTTGGCATTGGAGATGACCAGGGTGAAACGGCCATCCTCGCTCACGAGATCGGACAGTCTGGTGTGATTGGTCTGGCCGATGTGCTGGGTGAACTCTCTGGCAAGCCAGAGCATGGCCTCCTTGCGAGCTTCCACCGCCTGCTGATCCTGCATCTCGCTTGGATAGGTCACCAGCTCGATGGTATGGGTCTGCCACTGGTTGATCCCTTTGACATCGCTGATCCCGGCGGGATTGGTGTACCCCCCCTGGTTCATGTCCTTGGTCAGCATGAACAGCGGGTTGCCTGCCGCATCGTGCACGTAGCCAAACTTCTGTGCCGAGTTCTTCGGCAGCGCCACCACCAACCCAGTCAGCTCGTTCTCGATGCCGATGGAAGAGCCGTCGAAGTGACTGCTGAACTCAGGCACGGCCTTGCTGCCCGTGCGGGGGCCATGCAGACCGGTGAGATCCACGGCCGCCGTGGCCAGTACCTCATGCTGCTGCACCGGTTTGGTCGCCGTGGCTGTCGCCTGCACCTCCTGCTGCACCTGGCTCGGCGTTGGGGTCGGGGCCACCGGTGGTGTCGCCGGTTGACGGATCCCGGCATTGATCTGCAGCCGGTTGACCGCCGCCAGCGCCCCGTCGAGGGCGGACTGTTCCTGCTCGCTCAGCCCGGTGGCAGTGTCGATGGCCGAGGGTTGGACCTCATCAGGAGCAGATACGGTGCCGACGGCTGGCACATCCAGCTCGCCGGCCTGCGGCAGGGGCTGTGCGGTGGCCGAGGGCTGGCCGGGCTGGGCACCCTGGCGGTTCGGCTTGTCGCCGCTTTGCTTGAGGCTCGCCGCATTCTGTTTGGCCTGGTTGGCCTGCAAACCGGCCTGGCTGGCCGCCTGCTCGCCGGCGAGCTGCGCCTGGCTGGCATTCGCTTCGCCCTGCTGCTGCCGCGATGCTGCCTCCCCCTGGCGAGCCAGCGCGTCGAGACGGCGCTGTTCGGCCTGGGCGGCCCGCTGCTGGCCAGCCGCCTCGGCGTCACCTTGCAGCTGTTCACTGCGCTGCTGACCCGTCTTGGACTTGGCCTGCGCGCTATCGACCTGCTGATGCTGCGCCTCATGGCGAGATCTGGCCTCTTCGATCGCCGTGCCAGCAGTGTTGCCGGCATCGTCCAGATCTTCCTGGACCGTGCTCAGCAGACGATCGGCAAAGCCGGTGCGCCAATGCTGGCCGGATGGCTCGCTCGCCGCGTCGGACGCTCTGACCTGCTCGAAGCGGCGCGCCAGGGTATCGAGCTGCGCCGTCATGTCGCCGGCTTCCGCCTCGATGGCGGCACGCTGCTGCTGGCCATTCTCCGCCAGCTTCTGCTGGTCGGTAGCCTCCAGCTGGGACTGGCTCCCGGCGATGGCGGCCAGCTGCTGCGCCTTCTCCTGCTCGAGCCGCTGTTTGTCGGCATCGGCACTCGCCTGATCGCCTCTCGCCCGGGCAGCGTTGTCGTCTTGCACCAGCTGGGCGCTGACCTGGCCTATCTCGGCCTTGCCAGAGGCGGTGGCCTCCACGTTGTCGAGCAGGTAGCCAAGGCCGTTGCTCTCACCGATACCGCGGAACGCCAGGGTGTTGCGACCCTCGCGGGCCGTCAGCGTCAGCGCCTTGCTCTGCCAGCTGCTGGCATCCCCTTCGCTGGCAAACACCCGCTCGCCATTCCACAACACCTCGATGCCGTGTTGCAGGGAAATATTGGCCCGGCGGGCAAAATCAAATGTCAGGTTGACGGTCTCGCCCGCCTTGAGGCCGGCAAGATCCTGGGAAATCTGGGTATTGCGGTCAGTCGACAGTTCGCTGACCCGGGCACCGTGCCCGTCAGCAGCCAGCCCGTAGGTGGCAGCAGAAAAATCTGCCTCGATCCCGTCACCGGCATGCTGCCAGCCGTGGGCGCCCCGCTCGAAATCGCCGTTGACGATGAGGTTTTCACCGCCCCTTGCCAGGCCTTGCTCATCGAGCTGCAGCGCCTTGTCCATGGCCTGCTCGTCGCGCTCGCCGGCCTGGCTCACCTTGCCGGTCAGACTGCCGGCCAGGGAGGATTTCACCTCGCTGATCTCGTCCAGCCCAAAGCCGCTGAGCCCCTGCACCTCGCCCAGGCTGGCCGCTTGCGGCGCCTTGAGCGGGCCCTCTTCGTCCCCCTGCACCAGATAGTTGATGGCCTGGTTGCCGGCGCTGCCGAGCAGGGTCTGCTTGATGTTGTCAAACAGGGTGCCGAGCTTGTTGCTGCTGGTATTGCTGCTAGCGATGGCCAGGCTGTAGAAATCGCCGTTGCCGATCTTGATGGCCACGTTGTGGCGGGCATAGGCCGCCGTGATGTCCAGTCCGTCACCGATCTGGACGTTGGCATTGCCCTTGCCCTTCATGACAGCAACGTTGAGGCCGTTCCCCACCTTGGTGTTGAGGTTGTAATCACCCCACACCAGGTTGACGGTGGTGCCATCACCCACCTTGACGTTGTTGTTGAACTTGCCGTAGGCGGCCGTCACGCTCAGACCGTCCCCTACCGTAGTGGTCTGGTTGACCTCCCCCTTGGCGAGGGTGACCTGGATGCCGTCCCCCACCCGGGTGACGATATTGGCCTTGCCAAGCAGCGCCTGATAGCCTTCGCCCTCCCCGACCTGGGTCACTATGTTCGCATCGCCCTTGGCCAGCACGACCTGACGGCCATCCCCTACCTTGGTGATGACGTTGGCCTTGCCCCAGGCGCCGGTGTAGCCGTCGCCGTTGCCGACCTGGGTGACCAGGTTGGCCTCCCCTTGCAGCACGGCCACTTCACGCCCATCCCCCACCTTGGTCAGCACGTTGGCGCGGCCCTTGGCGAAGCTGTAACGATCGCCGTTGCCGACCTGGGTCAGCAGATTGACGTCGCCCCAGGCGCCCTGCACCACCAGCCCGTCACCCACCTTGGTGATGAGGTTGGCGCGCCCCTTGGCCAGACCTATGGTGCTGCCGGCCCCGACGTGGGTCATCACGTTGCCCACCTCGGAAATGAGCAGACCCACCGTGGTGCCGTCACCTATCTTGGTCAGCAGGTTGCCCTTGCCCCACAGCACGCCGGCGGTGGTGCCATTGCCCACGTGGGTCAACACGTTGGCATCGGCCTTGGCGATGGCGCCGAGGAAGTCATCCCCCACCTTGGTGATGATGTTGGCCTTGCCCAGCGCCAGTACGCCGGTCAGACCGCTGCCGACATGGGTCACTATGTTGGCCTTGCCGAACAGGGCTGCCAGCGTGGTGCCGCTGCCCACCTTGGTCATCACGTTCAGCTCGCCGGCAAACAACCCCAGGCTGGTGCCGTTGCCGATGTGGCTGTAGACGTTGGCCTTGCCGATCATCAGCGCGGCTGTCAGACCATCCCCCACCTTGGTGAACAGGTTGGCCTGCCCCAGCATGGCGGCGAAGGTCTCGCCAGCACCGACGTGGGTGAAGACGTTGGCATTGCCCACCATGGCGGCCTGCGTCATGCCATTGCCCACCTTGGTCGCCAGGTTGCCCTGGGCCAGCATCAGCGCCACGGTCAGGCCGTCACCGATATGGGTGAAGACGTTGGCCTTGGCCACCATTAGCGCCAGTGCATTGCCATCGCCGACCTTGGTGAAGACGTTGGCCACCCCGCCCATCAGGGCCCAGGCATCGCCTTGGCCTATCTGGGTAAACAGGTTGCCGGCGCCGATCATGGCGGCAATCGCCGTGCCGTCGCCCACCTTGGTAAACAGGTTGCCGGCAGCCCCCATCACACCCAGGGTGTCGCCGTTGCCGACATGGGTCAGCACGTTGGCGCCCCCCAGCATCACCGCAGAGAGATCGCCATCACCGACCCGGGTCAGCACGTTGGCAGCTCCCAGCAGCAGCGCCTGGGTATCCCCCTGACCAATCTGGGTCAACACGTTGGCGCCGCCCCCCAGAATGGCCTGCACCTTGCCGTTGCCCTTCCTGGTCAGCACGTTGGCACCGCCCAGCAACACGGCGCGGGTATCGGCAGCCTCATCACCCTGGGTGACGTGAGTCAGCACGTTGGCGCCGCCCAGCAGACCGGCCGTCAGTTGGCCCGCACCGAACTTGGTCAACACGTTGGCACCGCCCACCGACAGGACGTCGAGCCGGCCGTTGCCGACCTGGGTCAGCAGGTTGAAGCCGCCCCCCGCCAGCCACAGACCGCGGCCGTCGCCCAGCTGGGTATGGCTGTTGTAACCGCCCAGCATGACCACCTGGCTGTCGCCACGGCCCTGCTGCACCGAGATGTTGCCATAGGCCAGCAGACGGGCCAAGTACTCGCCGTCACCGCTGCGCACCAGCACGTTGGCCGCACCGGCCGCATAGACATCCATCCGACCCTGGGCGCCCTGATGAACCAGCACGTTGGCCAGGCCCGCCCCGCGGAACACCAGGTCGCCGCGCTGGCCGCGCTTGATCAGCACGTTGGCCGCACCGGCACCGTTGAAATGGATGTTGCCTTCGGTCACATCGGACTCGATGACGTTGCCGCCACCGGCGCCGTCAAAGAAGATGTCACCCTTGCTCTTGCCGCCACTTTGCTGGCGGGGCAGCAACGGCTGGCTGGAGAACTCGCGGGTGGCCGGCAGTCGATCCGACACGGCCGTGACGGTATCGAGCTGGTAGCGCACCTCGCTCAGGGAGTAGCCCCCCGTCCCCATGGCGGTGAAGCCTGTATGCTCCGAAATGACCTTATCGGCCAGCCCCGCCAGGTGGTTGCCCTCCTTGTACCACGCCTTGGCGAGGTACTTGAGCGCCCCGGTCTCCCGATCATTGGCCAGCTCCACCACCACTATCTTGGTGTAGGGACCAAGCTGTTTGGCAAACACATAGGTGTTGGCCTGCGCCCGGGATTTCACCGCGTTCACGTCGACCTTGGTGCCATCCTCAAAAATGGCGTAGCCGCTCATCTTGGCGCTGGAGAGCGTCACGTCGGCAGCCGCCACGTTCACCCCGCCACCGTAGTTGATCCAGCTGTTTTCGGTCAGATCCGCTTCCACCGCCTCCAGCTTGATGCGCTGACGCCGCTCGAACACCAGATCGCTCAGCCGATAGGCGCCGTCGGTTTGCGTCGAGACGAAGCCGTTGCCCGCATCAATTTGACGACCGGCCAAGCCATCGAGGTGGTTGCCCTCCTTGTACCAGGAGGTAGCGTGATAGCGCAGGGCACCGTTCACGCCATCATTGGAGAGCTCAACCCGGTTGACCTTGGTGTACATGCCGTCAAAGAAGGCAAACAGGTAGGTATTGGGCTGCAGGCTGGACTTGATGGCCGTGACGGCCTGGGACTGGTTGATCCAGCTGCCGCCCATGGTGGCGGTGGTCAATGCGATCTCGTCGGCACGGGCGCCGGCGAAGGGGGAGCTGTCGCTGTCCGAGCCCTTGCGGGAGAGATGGTTGTAACCCCCCGCCCCCTTGAAGTGGATGTTGCCCTCGGCCACGTCCGACAACAGCCGGTTGTAGCCGCCAGCCCCGTTGAAGCGGATGTCGCCACGGGTCTGCAGGTACTCATCCTGCTCGTTGCGCAAACGGGAGAGCTCGTTCCAGCCGCCGGCCCCGTTGAAGCTGATATCCCCCTCGCGCCCCTTGCGAAACACCTTGTTGTAGGCACCGGCGCCGTTCAGGGTGACGTTGCCGGACTCCACCTGGGAGCTGATGATGTTGGCCGCACCGGCCCCCGAGAAGTGGATGTTGCCCTGCGAGCCCTGATACTGGCTGTGCCAAGTGCGGTCCAGCTTGTTGGCCGCCCCGGCGCCGCTGTAGCTCAGATCGCCGCGGTCGGTCTGGTGCCAGAGCTTGTTGTAGCCACCGGCCCCTTCGAAGCTGACGTTGCCGCTGATCCCCTTGCGGGTCAGGAAGTTGGCCAGCGCCGCTCCCTGATAGCGGATGTCACCGTCACGCCCCTGATGATCGATGTTGGTCGCACCGCTGGCGCCGGCAAAGTGGACGTTGCCGGACTGGGACTTGCTGATGTCGGCATAGCCCGCCGCCCCCTTGACGGTCAGGTTGCCGGAGTCGTCAACCACCTTGAGGTAGGCGGCACCGCCATAGACGCTGTCGTTGCCCGTACCGGTATAGACGGTGGCACCGATGGAACCGACCCTGATGGTGTCGTCACCACCATAGGCGCGGATGACACCGCCAAAGCCATAGGCATCGATCTCATTGTTTCCGTCATCTGCCGTGTAATTACCGGTAAAGAAGTACTCAATACTTCTCCATACACTCTTTCCCATGTATTAACTCATTATGATTAAATGGAAAACCACTGCACCCTGCGCACACAATGGCCAAGTTCAGCATGAACATGACCGCGCACTGTGCAGACCCGCTGCCCTTTCCATGGCAAGAATATCCGGCGACGCAGATCGCTCACCACGGCGCGGGCGTGTCCGTATGGCGCTATCATCTCCGGAATAAAAATGTGGTCGCCGGATTGCCAATCCTCACGGATCAGCTCCCGCTCGGCGGCCAGCAAGGTGTCACGAATGGATAAAGAGACAAACGCCCAGTTGCAAAATGCAACCGGGCGTCCGCATGAGTCTTCATAATAGCAGAACTGGTTCAATTCAAATGCTGGCAATATACGTTGCTGCCACTCGGCGACGGAATAACGCCGGTGCAGGGAGGAGTGCTGACTGAGCAGCATGACACCTCCCAACATATGTTGTTTTTGTTGCCAGTTAGGTTCCGTTGGTTGCAATACCAAGTGCATTGACTCCCCACACCGGAAACTTATTTCTTCTTGCGCGGCGCAGCCTGTGCAGTGGCGGCAGGAGCGGTTTCCTGTGCGTCGGCGGGGGCGACCGGGATCAGGCCTGCGGCGATCAGCTTGTCGAACTCGGCCGCCATGCGCGGATCTTCAAGCATGTTTTTTATCATTGAAACCATATACATAAAGCCAGCTGCCGGCATGTGCACCGTCTGTTTCAGCGCCAGCTCATTGTCGCTTTCTGCCATCACGCCCTGCGCCATCTTGAGCGGATCCTGGCCGACGAAATAGAGGGAGAAAATCCCCTTGTTGTAGTTGACGCTGGATACTGTCTGTACAAACTGCTCTGTCATATAAATTCCATTATCAATAAATATAAGGTAAAACAAAAAACAAAAATCCCACCAAAGATAAATCAACATGGTGCTAACATTTCATTTTTCGCTATATTTACCATATTTGAAAATATTATTTGATTCAATTAAACAATGATTCAAAAATAGAGTGATTACGTCAAAATAAATATCAACAAACTCATTAAGGTTAATAATGAGGCCACACTTGAGATTACCTTTGGATATATTGACTCAGTGAATTTATTATTAATTTTGTCAGCGCACATAATATTTGACAGATAATTACCGGCTCGTTAGTATGCGCGCCCTGCCTGTAACAGGTCACCTTGCCCCATATAAACAGGAGGGGTTTAAACGCGGCAACGGGGTATATTATGACTGCGCATGACGAGTCTGTTTTGGCATGCTTGAAGATTATTACCGGATTATTGGGCTGTCCCCCTAAAGATATAGATATCACGCCAGACGAACCCTTTGATATTATTGTCGATAGGCTGCAGCAGCAGACCGACAGCCAGATCCGCCAACGTCACATTGCTCCCCGCAAACTCGCCAAACAGACGCTCCCCCTGGTCCTACTCAGTGACAACGGCAACCCCTGCGTCCTGGCCCAGCGTCAGGGGGAGCAGGCCCTGATCCTGGACCCCGCCGTCGGCAACCCGCAGGTCATCGACCAGCAGGAACTGCTGGCTCGCTGGAACGGACGAGTCTATCAAGTACGCAGACAACAGAGCCGCTTTGACATCCGCTGGTTCATCCCGGCCTTCCTGCAGCAAAAACGGCTGCTGGGGGAGATATTGCTCTTTTCGCTGGTCTTGCAGCTCCTGGCTCTCATCTCCCCGCTCTTTTTTCAGGTCGTCATGGACAAGGTGCTGGTGCATCAGGCCTGGTCGACGCTCGATGTGCTGGTGTTCGGGCTGCTGATCACCGCCCTGGTGGAGGTCTGTCTGCTCGGATTGCGGGAGTACCAGTACGCCCACACCGCCAACCGGATCGACATCCAGCTCGGCCTGCGCATGGTGCAGCACCTGTTTGCCCTGCCCCTGCTCTATTTCAAGAGCCGCCAGGTGGGGGCCATCGTGACCCGGGTGCAGGAGCTCAATACCATCCGCGAGTTCCTGACCGGCACCATGTTCACCCTGACGGTGGACGTGCTGTTCATGTTCGTCTTCCTGGCGGTCATGGCCAGCCTCTCCGGCATGCTGACCCTGGTGATCCTGCTCTCCATCCCCGCCTATGTACTGATCGCTTGGTGGATCACGCCGCGCATGCAGCAGGCGGTCGAACAGCAGTTCGGCCACGCCGCCGCCAACACCGCCTTCTTGAACGAGACGGTCGCCGGCGCCGAGACCCTCAAGAGCCTGGCGCTGGAACCGCGCTTCGTGCGGCGCTGGGATGAGCAGACCAGCCAGATGGTGACCGCCGGTTACCGGGTTCAGCAGCTCAACAATACCTCCCAGCACGGCGTCATGTGGCTGCAAAAACTGGTGAGCGCCGGCTTGCTCTGGCTCGGCGCGAGCGAGGTGATCAGCCTGCAGCTCACCATCGGCCAGCTCATCGCCTTCAACATGATGGCCGGCCACGTGGCCCAGCCCCTGTCACGGCTGGTCGAGCTATGGGGCCAGTTCATCCAGACCCGGATCGCGGTGGACAAATTGGGTGACATGCTCAACCTGCCCCCCGAGCACCAGCGTGACGGCGCGGGTCAGGTGAGTGCTGGTGCCATTCGACTGGAGCGGGTGCGCTTTCGCTATCAACCGGACGCCCCCCTCATCATCGATGATCTCTCCCTGACCATAGCGGCCGGCGAAACGCTCGGGGTGGTCGGCGGCTCAGGCTCGGGCAAGAGCACCCTGGCCAGACTGCTGCTGCGCCTCTACCAACCCGAACAGGGCGAGATCTTCATCGACGGCCAATCCATCCGCCAGCTCCCCCTCCACCACCTGCGCCAGCAGATGGGCGTGGTGCTGCAGGAGAACCACCTGTTCAACAAATCGGTACGGGACAACATCGCCCAGTCGATGCCCCATGCCAGCCTGGACCAGATCATCCGGGCCGCCACCCTGGCCGGGGCCCACGACTTCATTCTGCGGCTGCCCCTTGGTTACGACACCGTGCTGGCGGAGGGGGGCAGCTCGCTCTCCGGCGGCCAGCGCCAGCGCATCGCCATCGCCCGCACCCTGCTGGCCGACCCCAGGATCCTCATCTTCGACGAGGCCACCAGTGCCCTCGACGATGAGTCCCAGGCGCTGATCCAGCGCAACATGCGCCAGATCGCCTGTGGCCGTACCGTCATCACCATCGCTCACCGACTCTCCACCGTGCGCCAGTGCGACCGCATCATCGTTCTGCAGCGCGGCAAGATCGTCGAGCAGGGCGACCACGCCAGCCTGCTGGCGCGAGGAGAGCACTACGCCCGGCTGTGGCGACTGCAGCAGGACTTGCACGAGGAGACCCCATGAATCTGCGTACCTGGCTGGCCCGCTTGCGCCAACCCCGTCCACCCCGGCAGGCGGATACCCACTACGGCTTTCTGCCGGCCCACCTGGCGCTGGCCGAGACGCCCCCCTCTCCTTTTGCCCGCATCACGGCGCTGACCCTCAGCGCCGGCGTGCTGCTGACCCTGCTGTGGGCCTGCTGGGGCGAGCTCGACATCCAGGCCACCGCCAGCGGCCGCCTGCTGGTGCTTGGCCGCAGCCAGATGATCCAGTCCTACGAGCAGGCCAGGGTGGTGAGCATCCACGTGGAAGACGGTCAGGTGGTTGCCGCCGATGCGCCGCTGCTGACCCTCAATACTCTCGGGGTCAGTCAGGATCTGAGCCGCTTGCGCCAGCAGCAGGCGTTCCAGTACCAGACGTTGATCCGCTACCAGTCGCTCTACCGTGATCAGGCCCCCGACCAGCATCCGGACTATGTCAGGCTCACGCCGGAGCAGCAGCTGGCGCTGGTGGAGAACTACCAGAGCGAGCTGCACGAATTTCACAGCACTCTCGGCAACCTGCAGGCCGAGCTCGGGGTCAACCAGGCCAACCAGGCCGCCAGACGGGGCGACATGGCGTCTCTCACCACCCTGCTGGCCAACATCCGTCCCCGCCTGCAGGCCCGTCAGACCCTGAGCCAGTCCCATGCCATCTCCCGGGTGGAGTATCTGGAGCAGGAAAAAGAGCTGCTGGAAACCCAGCGCCAACTCGCCCAGCAGCGGGCCGAGCTCGAGGTGCTGCAATCCCAGCAGCAGAGCCTGCAGGAGCGGCTGGCCGGCTTCAAGGCACAAAAGCAGCGGGAGTGGATCGAGAAACGCCAGCAGGCCAAGCTGCAGCTGACCGCCATCGAGCAGGAGCTCGCCAAACTGCGCGAACGGGAACATCTGGAGGTGATCCGCGCCCCCGTGGCCGGCACGGTGCAGCAGCTGGCCATTCACACCCAGGGCGCCGTGGTGCAGCCGGCCCAGCAGTTGCTGGTGATCGTGCCCAACGAAGGGGTGCAGCTCGCCGAGGTGAAGATCCTCAACAAGGACATCGGCTTCGTGCACGAGGGGCAGGCGGTGAGCATCAAGGTGGATGCCTTCCCCTACACCCGCTACGGCACCATAGATGGCGAGCTGGTGAGCGTGTCGCGCGACGCCACCGCCGATGAGCAGCTGGGGCTGGTCTTTGCCGCCAGGGTCAAGCTGAGCCGGGGCGAGATGCTGATCGACCAGCAGCCCGTCAAACTCACCCCCGGCATGTCGGTGGTGGCGGAGATCAAGACCGACCGGCGCCGGGTCATCGACTACCTGCTGAGCCCCATTCGCGAGTATCAGGCCGAGGCGCTGAGGGAGCGATGACAATGACACACGCTTTGCCAGCCTTGGAGGCCCCCGTGAGCGAGACAGCGCCCATCGCCAATGGCGCCCTCGCCGCCCTCACCCACGCGGCGCACCAACTGATGCTGACGGCCGATGCCGAGCAACTGGCCCACGCCCTAGGGTGCGATCTGGCACCGCCCGACCTGACGGTGCGGGAAGCCGCTGCCCACCTCGGCCTTCGCAGCGCCCTGTCGCAGGGGCCGGGCTGCCCGCTCGCGGCGCTGCCGCTGCCGGCCTTGCTCAAGCGGGATGGCCGCTGGTACACCATCACCGCCATCACGCCAGAGGGCTGGCTGCTGTTTGATCCCGCCAGCGGCAGCAGCGGGCTGCAGCCGCTACCGAGCCAGGCCGAGGCGGCGCAGTGGCACTTTTTGTTGCTGGCCCAGCAGGATCTCACCCAAGCCGAGGTCAAATTCGGGCTGAGCTGGTTCAGCCCGGCGGTGCTGCGCCAGCAAAAACAGCTGCGGGACGTCTTCTGTTTCGCCATCTTGCTGCAGCTCATCGCCCTCGCCAGCCCGCTGCTGTTCGAGAACATCATCGACAAGGTGCTGGTGGGGCGCAGCCTCGGCAGCCTGCACGTGCTGGCCCTGGCCATGGTGGCACTGGCCTGCGCCGAGCCGCTCTACGGCTTTCTGCGCGGCCAGGTGTTCGGTCACCTGGCCAACCAGGTCAATGCCGAGCTCTCCGGCAAGCTCTATCGCCACCTGGTCGGCCTGCCCATCGGCTATTTCAAGGCCCGCCAGACCGGTCAGATCATCGCCCGGGTCAAGGAGATGGCCCAGATCCGCCAGTTCCTCACCGGCTCGACCCTGATGCTGGTGCTGGATCTGCTGTTCATCCTGCTGTTCGTCGGGGTCATGTTTCACTACGCCCCGCGCCTGACCGCCTGCGTGCTCGGCTCGCTGCTGATCTACTTCCTGCTCTGGCTGCTGATAGGGCCGCTGGTGCGCAGAAAGGTCGAGGCGGAGTATCAGGCGGATGCCGATGCCACCAGCTTTCTCACCGAGGCGGTCACCGGCATCGAAACCATAAAGACCACGGCCACCGAGCGCCGCTTCTACCAGGAGTGGAAGCACCTGCTGGCACGCCAGCTCAGACGGGGCTTTCAGGCCAAAAAGGTGGGGTTGGCGGCCGGTCAGGGCATCGATCTGGTGCAAAAAATCACCGCCGCCCTGCTGCTCTGGCTCGGGGTCGGCGAGGTACTGAACGGTCGCATGAGCCCGGGGGAGCTGGTCGCCTTCAACATGCTGGCCGGCCACGTCACCCAGCCGGTGCTGCGCCTGGCCCAGGTGTGGCAGGATTTTCAGCACACCCTGATTGCCCTGCGCCGGGTCGGCGACATCCTCGACGAGACGCCGGAGCATGGCAACAGCGGGCTCGCCTCCGTGCCCGTCCTCCAGGGTGCCATCGAGTTTCGCCACATCCGCTTTCGTTACCAGCCGGATGCCCCCGAGGTGCTGGCCAACCTCTCCCTCACCATTGAGCCGGGGCAGTTCATCGGCATCACGGGTCCGTCCGGCTGCGGCAAGAGCACCCTGACCCGTTTGCTGCAGCGGCTCTATGTGCCTCAGCACGGCCAGGTACTGGTGGACAACATGGATCTCGCCATCGCCGACCCCGTCTCCCTGCGCCGCAACATGAGCGTGGTGCTGCAGGAGAGCGTGCTGTTCTCCGGCACCATCGCCGACAACATCCGCATCTGCCGCCCCGATGCCAGCCAGGCCGAGCTAGAGCAGGCGGCGCAGCTGGCCGGTGCCCTCGCCTTCATTCGCGAGCTGCCCCATGGCTTCGAGCAACAGGTGGGAGAGAAGGGTGCCCGCTTGTCGGGTGGGCAGCGCCAGCGCATCGCCCTGGCCCGCGCCCTGCTGGTCAACCCCAGGATCCTGCTGCTCGACGAGGCCACCTCGGCCCTCGACTATGAGTCGGAAGCGGCCATCATGGCCAACATGGCGGCCATCCGCCGCAACCGCACCCTCATCAGCATCGCCCATCGCCTCAATACCCTGCGCGAGGCGGACCGCATCCTGGTGATGGAGGCAGGGCAGATAGTGGAGTCGGGCAGCCATGATGAACTGCTGGCCCGCGAGGGGCTCTATGCCAGGCTGTGGCGTCAACAGACCGGTGCTGAGGCGAGTCAGACCCAAGCTCACACAGGCTAGGGAGTGGCTAATGATGGGGTGGTGAGTAATGGCGGGCTGATTCAGTCCCGATACAGCCAGGGCTGTTAGGATCCGGATTGACTCTCCCCGTCATAAGCCCTCTAATTGACAGCCTGGATCCCCATGATCGCGCACCTTATGAAAATATTGTTGGTCGAAGACGACAAGCTGCTCAATCACCATCTCAGCACCCTGCTGACCGAAGCCCAGAATCAGGTACACAGCACCGACAGCGCCCAGGTGGCACTGCATTACGCCGCCGACTATCCCATCGACGTGGCCATCATCGATCTGGGCCTGCCGGACATGGATGGCCTGCAACTCATCCGCCAGCTGCGCGAGCAGCAGATCCCCTTTCCCATCATCGTATTGACCGCCCGCGGCAACTGGCAGGACAAGGTGGAGGGACTGGAAGCCGGGGCGGACGATTACCTGGTCAAGCCGTTCCAGAAGGACGAGCTGCTGGCCCGCCTCAACGCCCTGGTGCGCCGCAGCGCCGGCTTCATCTCCCCCAGGGTCAAGGCCGGCGACTACGAGCTGGATCTATCTCGCAAGGAGCTGACCATCGCCGGCACCCCGGTGGTGCTCACCAGCTTTGAATACCTGATCCTCGAATACCTGATGCGCAACGCCCGCCAGGTGGTCTCCAAGCAGCAGCTGCTGGACCAGCTCTACGGCGACGGTGAGGGGGACCCCAACACCATCGAGGTCATGGTGAGCCGGCTGCGCAAGAAGCTGGATCCGGAGGGGACCATCCAGCCCATCTCCACCATCCGCCGCCAGGGTTACATCTTCAACCTGTCGTGCAACTGATGGACGTTCGTCTGCTGCGCCCCATGCGCTTCATCCGCCGCTCGCTGCACATCAAGCTGATGCTGAGCGCCATGCTGGTCATCGCGCTCATCATGGCCTTCTCGGTCTACATCCTCTACCTGGGTCACACCGAGGAGCAGGCCCAGAAGGCCAGCACCCGTATGCAGGAGAACCTCTCCAAGCTGTTCTCCTCCAAGCTGCCGGACGCCCATGCCACCACGGATCTGGGCCGGATCACCCCGGATGCCGTCGACCCCAATCTGGATACCCTGATCTGCCGGGCCGACGGCCAGCTGAGCTGGTCCAGCATGCACATGCCGGAGGTGATCCAGGCCAGGGACACCATCTGCCAGGATCTGATGAAGTATCTGGGCGGGCTGGATCAGGACTACTTCTTCAAGCGTCACACCATCAAGAACGGCGAGAGCTACTTCATTTACAGCCTGCGCTTTTTGCGCAATCACGGCGATGGCCCCACCACCTATTATGTGGTGATGGTCGATTCGGCCAAGCGCTACCTGGCCCAGACCCGCGATTACCTCTACCAGTGCATCCGCCAGGCCCTGCTCGCCTACTCCCTGCTCGGCGCCCTGCTGCTGCTCACCAGCTTCTGGAGCCTGGGCTCCCTGCGCACCATGGCACGCCAGATGGACGAGATCCGGGCCGGCAAGCGGGAAGCCCTCTCCAACGACTATGAGCGGGAGCTGACGCCGCTGACCGAGTCGGTCAACCAGCTGCTGGAGAACGAACGCCAGCAGACCCAGCGCTACCAGCACGCCCTCAACGATCTGGCCCACAGCCTGAAAACCCGGCTGGCGCTGATCCAGATGACGGCGCAGGAGGTCAAGCTGGGGCGCGACATCCACGACAACATCAATGAGCAGATCCTGACCATGGATCAGATCATCCAGTACCAGCTGCGCCGCGCCGTCACCGGCCGCAAGCGCCTCGCCAGCAAGGGCACCGAGCCGGTGCCCCTCATCGAGAAGCTGCTGGCCAGCCTCGCCAAGGTCTATCGCCACAAGAAGCTGCAGACCCGCTTCAAGTTCGATGACGACGTCTTCTTCGCCGGCGAACAGGGAGACCTGATGGAACTGATGGGCAACCTGCTCGATAACGCCTTCAAGTTCGCCATCAGCGAGATCAAGGTAACGGTGAGCCGCCGGCTAGACCGGCTGCGGATCGAAATCGAGGACGACGGCCCCGGCATCGACCCCGGCAAGTCGCAGCAGATCTTCCAGCGCGGGGTGCGCGCCGACAGCTCCCCCGGCCAGGGCATCGGGCTGGCGGTGGTCACCGAAATCGTGCACAGCTACGGCGGCCAGATCATGGTGGATGAATCCCCGCTCGGGGGCGCCCGCTTCACCCTCGACCTGCCCTGAGCCCATCCCTGCCCATGCACTGCGCCCGCCACCCGGCAGGTGCATTGCGGCGCAGGCTCATCCTTTCGCAGAGGACGACATCCCCATCCAGCCGGCAAACCGCAGGCATAAAAAAACCGGCCGCGAGGGCCGGTGAAACAGTTCAGGCTTGTCAGGTGACAAACGCACCCAGCGGATGAAGACAAGTCCCAACTCCTTATGGAGCCCTGCCTTCTTGAGTACGTGTAGACACTCTACGCCATGGTCACTGAATCAAGGCTGAACCATGGCTGATCCGTCCCCCGGCAAGCCGCCTGCTTATAACTTGATGCCGAGCGACTGGCGCAGATAGGCGCCGGCACCGAGCAGACCCGGCCCCTCGTGGGTGATGAGGAAGACGGGGATATCCTTGAGGTAGGATTTGAAACGCCCCTTGTCTTCGAAGGCCACCCGAAAGCCCGAGCCGATGAAGAACTCCTGAAAGCGCGGCACTATGCCGCCAGCGATGTAGACGCCGCCGAAGGTGCCCATGTTGAGCGCCAGGTTGCCGGCAAAGCGGCCCATCAGCACGCAGAACAGGCTCAAGGTACGGCGGCAATCCAGGCACTCGCCCGCCAGCGCACGCTCGGTGATGTCCTTGGGTTCGAACGCCTGCGGCTCGCGGCCGTCGGATTTCACCAGCCCACGGTAGATGTTGACGAGGCCGGGACCGGAGAGCAGCCGCTCGGCCGAGACGTGGCCCAGCTCGGCGCGCATCACCTGCAGCACCGCATCCTCTTCTTCGCTGTTGGCGGCAAAGTCCACGTGGCCACCCTCGCCTGGCAGACTCAGCCACTGCTCGCCGGTGTGCACCAGGTGGGCGACGCCAAGGCCGGTGCCGGCCCCGTAGATGGCAATGGGCTTGCCGGCCACCGGCGCCGCGCCCCCCAGCTGGATGCAGTCAGCCGCGTCCAGCACCGGCACCGCCATGGAGACAGCAGTAAAATCGTTGATCACCTGCAACCGGCTCAGGCCCAGATTGGCCTGCATCTCGCTGATGGAAAACTCCCAGCTGTGGTTGGTCATGGCGACCCAGTCGCCATTGATGGGGCAGGCGATGGCGATGCAGGCTTCGCCCACCTGCACCTTGTGCTCATCCAGATAGAGGCGAACCACGGCTTCCAGACTGGGATGGGCCAGCCCGGAATAGGTCTTGGCCTGGGAAATGGTGCCGGTTGCCAGCTCGCACAGGGCCAACCGGGCATTGGTGCCGCCTACGTCGCCGACCAGCGCATGGGTATGCTGCATAAAACAACTCCTTCGTTACTGGGGTCGGGGCGGCCGTTACCGTCCCGCACTTATTATTTGGTGCCAATTCTACCCGAGCCCCTCCCCTTGCGGCGCGTTTGATGGGTGCAACTGTGCGCCTGCTCACAGTGTTGTTGCTTTGCAACATTTGTAAGCGCTTTCACGGAATGACTGGAAGTTTGTAACCAAAACAACGAAATAATTAGACATGAGTCATACTTTGCAGGGCCGAGATTAGTTTCGATAAGAGCTTGTCTTGTATAGTCATCAAGTTGATTGGAAACCTGCTTAGCCATGAATTTAGTGCAAAGACACTGAAGCTAAATTACAAAAACGCCTGGTGGTGATGATGAATACCCTTGATAAAATTACTAATAATTTGGAAAGTTTCAGTAAATCAGAGCGTAAAGTCGCCGAGGTCATCCTGGCCTCCCCGCAGACGGCCATCCACTCCAGTATCGCCACCCTCGCCAAGATGGCTGACGTCAGCGAGCCGACCGTCAACCGTTTCTGCCGCCGTCTCGATACCAAAGGCTTTCCCGATTTCAAACTGCATCTGGCCCAGAGCCTGGCCAACGGCACGCCCTATGTGAACCGCCATGTGGAGGCGGAAGACGGGCCCGATACCTATACCGCCAAGATCTTCGAATCCACCATGGCCTGCCTCGATGCCGCCAAGAACAGCCTGGACATCTCCGCCATCAATCGCTGCGTCGATATCCTGACCCAGTCCAAAAAGATCAGCTTCTTTGGCCTCGGCGCCTCCTCCGCCGTCGCCCGCGATGCCCAGAACAAGTTCTTCCGCTTCAACATCCCGGTGGTGAGCTTCGATGACATCGTCATGATGCGCATGAGCTGCATCAACAGCAGCGAAGGGGACGTGGTGGTGCTCATCTCCCACACCGGCCGCACCAAGGCGCTGGTGGAGATTGCCGCGCTGGCCCGCGAGAACGACGCCACCGTGATCGGCATGACCGCCAAGGACTCCCCGCTGGCGCGCGAGTGCAACCTGGTGCTCTCCATGGACGTGCCGGAAGACACCGACGTCTACATGCCGATGGCCTCCCGCATAGCCCAGCTCGCCCTGGTGGACGTGCTGGCGACCGGTTTTACCCTGCGCCGTGGCATGAAATTTCGCGAAAACCTGAAGAAAGTCAAAGAAGGTTTGCGCGAATCCCGCTTTGATACACCCCACTCTTCGTAAGCAGCGGGGGCCTCGGCCCTCGGCTGTCTCTGCCACCTTCCTTGGTGTAGTATTGTAATTTAGTAACAAAAGCCACCCAGATGGCTTGCAAGCGGGTGCAATGGGTCATGCGCTTGACGGGGCAGTATCTCAAGTCATATCAACTTCAAAACTGGAGTCTTTCATGCCAAGACGTACAAAGATTGTAACCACACTCGGTCCGGCCACCGATCGCGAAGGGATCCTCGAGGGGATCATCCGTGCCGGCGCCGACATGGTGCGGATGAACTTCTCCCACGGCACTGCTGAAGACCACATCCTGCGCGCCAACCAGGTGCGTGACATCGCCGCCAAGCTGGGTCGTCACGTCGCCATCATGGGCGACCTGCAGGGCCCCAAGATCCGTGTTTCCACCTTCAAGGACGGCAAGATCTATCTGGCCGTCGGCGACAAGTTCATCCTCGATGCCGCGCTCGGCAAGGGTGAAGGCTGCCAGGAGCAGGTCGGCATCGACTACAAGAGCCTGCCGGGCGACGTGATCGCCGGCGACATCCTGCTGCTGGACGACGGTCGCGTGCAGCTGAAGGTGGAGCAGGTCGAAGGCACCCGCATCCACACCACGGTCACCGTGGCCGGTCCGCTCTCCAACAACAAGGGCATCAACAAGAAGGGTGGCGGCCTCTCCGCCCCGGCCCTGACCGAGAAGGACAAGGAAGACATCAAGACCGCCGCCCGCATGAACGTGGACTACCTGGCCGTCTCCTTCCCCCGTTGCGGCGATGACCTGCGTTACGCCCGCGAGCTGGCCCGCGAAGCCGGCTCCAACGCCAAGATAGTAGCCAAGGTCGAGCGCGCCGAAACCGTCGCCACCGACGAGGCGATGGAAGACATCATCCTCGGCTCCGATGCCGTCATGGTGGCGCGTGGTGATCTGGGCGTCGAAATCGGCGATCCCGAGCTGGTCGGCGTGCAGAAGAAGCTCATTCGCCACTCCCGTCGCCTGAACCGCGTGGTCATCACCGCCACCCAGATGATGGAGTCGATGATCAACGCGCCGCTGCCGACCCGTGCCGAAGTGATGGACGTGGCCAACGCCGTGCTGGACGGTACCGATGCGGTGATGCTCTCCGCCGAGACCGCCGCCGGTCAGTTCCCCATCGAGACCGTCACCTCCATGGCCAGCGTCTGCGTCGGTGCCGAGAAGCATCCGAGCCTGAACGTCTCCAACCACCGCATGAGCTACACCTTCACCTCGGTGGAAGAGGCCGTCGCCATGTCCACCATGTATGCAGCCAACCACCTGGAAGGGGTCAAGGCGATCGTGGCGCTGACCGAATCGGGTACCACCCCGCTGCTGATGTCCCGCATCAGTTCCGGCCTGCCGATCTTCGCCATGTCACCGCACAACAAGACCCTGGCCTGGACCAACCTCTACCGCGGTGTCACCCCGGTGCTGTTCGACGGCGACGAGACCAAGCCGGTCTACGAGGTGTGCCGTGACGCGCTGGACGTGCTCAAGGCCAAGGGGCTGCTGCAAAGCGGCGACATGGTGTTGCTGACCCACGGCGACAAGATGGAAACCGTCGGCAGTACCAACACCTGCAAGGTGATGATGGTCGAGTAATCGCCCTTCACCGGCACCAAAAACGGCTCCTGCAGGAGCCGTTTTTTTATGGCGAACCCGCCGCCTCAGCCGCGAAACAGTTCGACCTTGTCGCCATCCTGCAGGCTGCCGGCGCCGCGCACCACCACCCTGTCGCCCTGCTTGAGCGCCCCGCTCACCGCCACCTGCCGGCTGTCGCCAAACAGCACAGTCACCGGCACCCGGTTTACCGTCAGCTCCTCGCCGCGCTGCTCCACCTGATAGACCACGCTCCCCTCGGTGTTGAGCACCAGGGCATCGCGCGGCAGCAGCATGGTCTGCTGCTCCGCCAGCGGCAGTGCCACCCGCACCGGCGAGCCGATGATGAAGCGGCCCGCTTCGGGCTTGAGACGCAGCTCGATGAGGCGCGACTTGGGATCGGCGCTCGCCGCCCGCTGGTAATAGACACCGTGACCGCTGAGCTGCTCCCCTTCCACCCGCAGCCGGGTCTGGGGCGCCAGCTGACCGGCCCAGACGATGGGGGCCTGCAGCCGGATGTCGGGCTGATCGGGGTTGACCAGCTCCAGTGCCTGCTCGCCGGCATCCACGTGCTCCCCCGGCTGGATGAAGTGGTTGTTCACCACCCCGTCGAACGGCGCGAAGATGTGGCTTCTGCGCAGCTGCTCCTCAATCTGGCGCACCTGTACCCGCGCCAGCCGCTCGGCCAGTTCAGCCTGCTCCACATCGTAGCGCGCCTTGTCATACTGGCTCTGGGAGGTGCTCTTCTGACGGTGCAGCGTCGCCAGCCGGCCAAACTCGGCGCGGGCGAAGCGCACATTGCTCTCCCACTTGGCCTGCTCGGCCTGGGCCTGCTCCAGCGAGAGCCGCAGCGCCGCACTGTCGAGGCGCAGCAGCTCATCCCCCGCCCTGACCCGGCTGCCGAACTCGGCGATCCACTCCACCCGGCCGCTCACCTCGGCGCTGAGCGCCGCCTGCTGGCGGCTCGCCACCGTGCCGCTGACCCAGATGCTGGCCGCCGCCTCCCCCCGGATCACGTCCGCCAGGGTCACCATCTTGCCCTGGGCCAGCACGGGGAATACGCCCCCCGCCAGCAGCGCCGCGCCCACTACCATCCTTGTAAAACCGTGTGTCATCGATGAGCTCCTTGCTCAGGCCCGCTGGCGCAGGGCGAGCGGTGATTCGACCCGCTCTCCCAGTCGCAGGAAGGCGGGCAACAGGATCAGGGTAAACAGGGTGCTGCAGCTCATGCCGCCGACGATGACGGTGGCCAGCCCCCGGTAGATTTCACTGCCCTCGCTCGGGCTCAGCATCAACGGCAGCATGCCGAAGATGCTGGTGAGGCTGGTCATGGCGATGGGCCGCATCCGGCTTTGCAGGGCATCGGCCACCGCCAGCTGGCGGCTCATCCCCTCCCGCTCCGCGGTGCGGGTCTGATGCACCAGCAGGATGGCGTTGTTGACCACCAACCCCAGCAAAATGACGAAGCCGATGATGGTCAGCAGATCCATCGGCAGCGGCACCAGCAGGCCGCTCAGGTGCAGCGCCAGCACGCCGCCGACGGTGGCAAGCGGCAGGGTCAGCAGCACCAGCACGGCATCCTTGAGGGAGGCAAACACCCCCCACAACAGGATCAGCAGGATCATCACCGCAAACAGGAAGATGGCCCCCAGGTTGCCCAGCGCCTGCTGCAGGCTGTCGGCATTGCCGGAGACCCGCAGCTCACCGCCGGCGGGCAGCAGTGGCCGGATGGCGGCAAAGCTCTTGCTCTGCAGGGTATCGAGCACCTGCTCCATGCTCATCCCCGCCGGGGGCGAGATCTGCAGGCTGATGCTGCGCCGGCCGTCGGCCCGAAAGATGCTGGCCGGCCCCATGTCGTGCTCCACCCGCAGCAGCTCGCCGAGCGGCACGATGCGCCCGGACGGGGTCGCCAGCGGCACCGCCTTGAGCTCGTCCGGGTTGGCCGAGGTCTGTCCCATCAGCATGATGTCGAGTCGCTCCTCCCCGTCGAAATACTCGCCGACCCGCAACCCGTCGCCGAAGGTCTGGATGATGGCGGGCATGGGGGTACGATCCCAGCCCACCTCGGCCAGGCGCCTGTCCTGCGGCACCAGCCGCAGTTCGGGGGCGGTGAAATCGAGATCCGGTTGCGGCCTCACTTGGGCGCCCGGCAGATCCTGTTTGACGATGGCCATGGCGGCCCGTGCCGCCTGGTAGAGCTCGGCCAGATCGCCCCCCTGCAGCAGCAGGGAGATGCCGTTCTCGCTGTCAAAGCCGCCGAACAGCGACCCCTGGCCGCCAAACACCTGGGTGTCGGGGATCCCCACCAGCAGCTGCTTCATCAACAGCTGCTCCAGCACCTTGATCTGATCCTCCTTTTTCGGCCGCACCCCGATCTGGGCGCCGCCCGGGTAGCGCAGGATGTAGTAGTTCTTGAGGGCCGGCTCCCGCTCCCCCTTCATGTAGGGGGCGAGACGGGCGATCAGGGTGTCAATCACCTCCTCGCGCTGGGCCTGCAGGTTGAAGCCCGGGGTGAAGTTCATCCAGACATCCACCGCATCGCGCTTCACATCCGGCAGATAGTCCATCTTCGGCAACAGGGCCCAGGTGGCCAGTGCCGGCAGGCTCATCATCAGGGTGATGACGGTCCAGCGCTGGCGGGAGGTGCCGGTCCAGCGGATCACCCGTCGGGTGGTGCCCTGCCACAGCCCCTCATAGGGATCGAGCAGCCGCTCACGCCCCATCCAGCGCGCCGCCACCGCCGGCAGCACGGTCACCGCCACCAGCATGGAGACGCTCACTGCGCAGGCGATGGTCAGCGCCAGATCGGCAAACAGCTGACCCTCCACGTCGTTGAGCAGCAGCACCGGCAGGAAGATGGCGACCGTGGTCAGGGTGGAGGCCACCAGCGCGGTCCACACCCGGCTGGTGCCCTCCAGCGCCGCCTCCGCCTTGCCGAGATCCCCTCGCTCGTGGCGCCGGTAGATGCTCTCCAGCACCACGATGGCGGCATCAAGCACCATGCCCACCGCAAAGGCGATCCCCGCCAGCGAGATGACGTTGAGGGTCCGCCCCAGCACCTTGAGCAGGCAGAAGGTGAGCATGATGCTGATGGGAATGGCGATCGCGATCATCAGGGTCGCCTTGAGCTGGCGCAGAAAGACCCAGAGGATGGCACAGGAGAGCAGCACGCCGAGCCCCAGGTTGGCGGTCACCATGCCCACCGCCCGGTTGATGTAGAGGGAGGCGTCGAACGACTGCTCCATGTGCAGGCCGACCGGCTCCAGCACCTCGCGGTTGAGCTCGCCCACCTTGAGCTTGATGGCCTCCAGCGCCGCCAGGGCGTTGGCACCGCTCTCCTTGAAGATCTGGGCCGCGATGGCGGTGTTGCCGTTCTGGATGCGCAGCACTGGGTTCTCCTCCCGGGCCAACCTGATTTCCGCTACATCCCGCAGATATATGGGCAGGCCGTCGCGCCAGTCCACCACCTTGTCCCCCAGGGTCGCCACGTCGTAGCGGCCGGCAAAGCGCAGCTTGTACTCCCAGCGGCCAATGTCGAGGGTGCCGGCGGAGACGTCCCAGCCGGTGCTGGCCCGGCTGGCCAATACCGGGATCTCCACCCCCAGTTCGGCGGCGCGGTAAGGGTCGAAACGGATCTGGATCTGGCGCTCGTTGATCCCCTCGATGTCGACCGTCGACACCCCGGGGATCCGCTCCAGCTCCGGCTTGACCCGCGCCTCGATTAGCGCCTGATGATCGTCGATCTGCCCCTTGGCACCGGGCAACTGCTGGATGAAGAAGAAGGTGAGAGTGTCGTTGCTGCTGTAGTTGTTGACGTAGGGGCCGCCAATCTTGTCCGGCAGGCCGGAGACCCGGTTCAGACGGGAGATGACGTCGAGCTGGGCCCGCTGCATGTCGGTGCCGAGGGCAAACTCCAGGTCGATTTCGGTAAAACCTGGGAAGCTGTTGCTGGTGAGGTTCTTGAGCCCCTGCACCCCCTGCATCTCCTGCTCGATGGGGTCGGTTATCTCCGACTCCATCTCCTGGGGCGAGGCCGAGCGCCAGTCCACCGAGATGTTGAGGTGCGGGCGATCGATGTCGGGAAACAGCTGGATCGGCAGCCCCCGGATGCTGAGCAGGCCCAGCAGAAAAATCAGCACGATCGAGACCGCCACCCAGATGGGGCGTTCGATCGCCGTTTTGGCGAGATTCATTCACTCTTCCTGAGTTTGTTGTTGTCGGCCATTCCGCTGGCCTTGCTTCCTGCCCCAAGGGTGAGGGGCCATTGCATTAAACTGGAATTAATCGAGGTTGTAAATGCAGGGTTAACAAACAAAAAAACCGGCCATGACGGCCGGTTTCAGGTTCAGGAGTGAGCGCTCTCTCAGGCGGCGTGCACCACCGGATTTTGCTGGGATAACCCCTCCAGCTCGCCCGGAGCGAAGTTGTCCACCTGGATCGCCTCGTAGCGCAGAGCATCGGCGGCCAGCAGCTTGTCTGCCTCGTCCTTGCTCAGGATGGATTGGGACAGGGCAGCGGCGACCAGCTCCGGCAGCGCCAGTTTGCGGGGTAGTTTGCCCTCTTTCTGGGCCTGCACCAGTTTCTTCTCGTAGGGCTGCACCGAGACCATTGCCTGGAAGGCACGCTCCATCAGACCGACCGGATCCGCCTCGTCCTTGCCGACGTAGCACAGCGCCGTCAGACGGTCGCGGAACTCACCCGGCTTCATCATGGCCAGACAGATGGCGTGGCAACGATCGTCTGCCGGCATCTTGTAACCGACGCCAAACGGGAACACCACCCGCTTGAGCACGGCACCCACCACCTTGTTCGGGAAGTTCTGGAAGAAGCCCTCGAACGCCTTGCCAATCAGGTAGAGGTTGCGCTCCACCGCGTACTGCACGAACGGCAGATCGGAGACCATGCGGCCCTGATCCTCGTAGTGCTTGAGGGTGGCGGAGGCCAGGTAGAGGTGGCTCAGCACGTCACCCAGACGGGCGGAGATCATCTCCTTGCGCTTGAGATCGCCACCCAGCATCAGCATGGAGACGTCGGCGCACAGCGCCAGCCCTTTACTCATGCGAGAGAGCTGCTTGTAGTAGCGGGCAGTTTCGCCAGCCACCGGCGCGCTGTTGAACTGGCCCAGGGTCAGCCCCTGGAGCAGGGAACCGAAGAAGTTGCCGGCACCAAAGGCGATGTGCTTCAGCAGCAGGGCGTCAAACTTCTCAAGACCGCGCTCCACATCGGTGTCGGCCGCCGCTTCCAGCTCGGCAAACACGTACGGGTGGCAGCGGGTGGCACCCTGCCCGAAGATCATCAGGTTGCGGGTCAGGATGTTGGCCCCTTCCACCGTGATGGCCACCGGAATGCCCATGTAGGCGTAGCCGGTGTAGTTCTTGGGACCGAGTTGGATGGCACGACCGGCGTGGATATCCATGGAGTCATCCATGATCTGGCGCGCCATTTCGGTCATGTGGTACTTGGAGATCGCGGTGACGATGGCCGGTGCCTGACCCAAGTCCAGCGAACCTGCGGTCATGCGGCGGGCCCCCTCCAGCTGATAGGTGAGGCCGCCGATGCGAGCCAGCGCTTCCTGCACCCCTTCAAACTTGCCGATGGACATGCCGAACTGTTTGCGCACATAGGAGTAGGCGCCCACGGTGCGGCTCGCCATGTGACCACAAGCGGTACCCAGGGCTGGCAGCGAGATGCCGCGCCCGGCGGAGAGGCACTCCACCAGCATGCGCCAGCCGCGACCGGCGTAATCCGGGCCGCCGATGATCCAGTCCAGCGGAATGAACACATCTTTACCGAAAGTCGGGCCGTTCAGGAACGCCAGACCCATGGGGTAGTGGCGATCGCCGACGCGCACGCCGGGGTGGCTGGTGGGGATGAGCGCGCAGGTGATGCCCAGCTCTTCCTTGTCACCCAGCAGTTTTTCCGGGTCATAGAGTTTGAACGCCAGCCCCAGCACGGTGGCACGGGGGGCCAGGGTAATGTAGCGCTTGTTCCAGTTGAGGCGAATACCCAGCACCTCTTCACCCTTGTGCATCCCCTTGCAGACGATCCCCTTGTCCGGGATGGCGCCGGCATCGGAGCCCGCTTCCGGCCCGGTCAGGGCGAAGCAGGGTACCTCTTTGCCATTGGCCAGCCCCGGCAGCCAGAAGTCCTTCTGGGCCTGGGTGCCGTAGTGCATCAGCAGCTCGCCCGGACCAAGGGAGTTCGGCACCATGACGGTGACCGCCACGCTCAGGCTCTTGGTGGCGATGCGGGTGACGATGGTGGAGTTGGCAATCGCCGAGAATTCACGGCCGCCGTAGGATTTCGGGATGATCAGGGAGAAGAAGCCTTCCTTCTTCAGATAGTCCCAGACCGGCTCCGGCAG
The DNA here is from genome assembly GCF_027707985.1 of Aeromonas sp. QDB03. Lineage (NCBI taxonomy): Bacteria > Pseudomonadati > Pseudomonadota > Gammaproteobacteria > Aeromonadales > Aeromonadaceae > Aeromonas > Aeromonas sp. QDB03. The sequence goes on from NZ_JAPCJG010000002.1 coordinate 610,553, forward strand.
GTCTTTGGTTTCGTTGACGATCTTGAAGTCGTCGACCATGGCGAGCAGGGTTTCGACCTGATTGTCGATGAAGGCCTGCTCCTCGGCGGTCAGCTCGGCTTTACCGTAGCCGTGCAGTTTTTTCCAGTCGGGGTTGCCGCGAAACAGCTCCCCATCCCACCAGACGGAGCCGGCTTCCATGGCCTCCCGCTCGGTGGCCGACAAGGGCGGCAGTATCTTCTTGAAGATGCCGAACACCGGGCGGGTGACCACCTTTTTACGGATGGAGGGCACGCCGAGCACGACGGCTATCGCCAGCACCAGCAGGATAAGCAATGTGATCATACTCAAGTTCCTTCTATTTCACTGTTTCCGTTGATTTATTGTTGGTTGTTACACGGCCAGGGAGAGCCTGGTCGACTCCACGGGCGCCCCGACACCGGACGCCAGATAAGGAATGACGTTGCGTACCAGCCCCTCCACATCGAGCTGCTGGCCGAAATCGGCCTGGGCGATGTCGCGCAGCGCATCGGCCGAGGCCATGGTGAACACGACGGTGCCCAGGGTGAAGTGCAGCCGCCAGAACAGATCCGCCGGCGACAAGGCCGGGTTGGCCTTGGAGATGGCCTGGGTGATCCGTTGCAAAATGGGGCCGTAGTGGGCAGTGATGAAGCGGCGCAAGTGGCCCTGGCTGTCGATGTAGCCGCGACCCAGCAGCTGCATGAAAATGGCCGGGCCGTTGGTGCGCACTGCCACCAGCTTCATCAACGGGTCGACGAAGCTCTCGAACACCTGCAGCAGGGTCAGCTGCTCCTGCGCCATCAGGGTATGCAGGCGTGCATCCAGCTCGGGCATGAACAGGCTCAGATAGCGATCGAGCACCGCCTGGATCAGCTCCTTCTTGGAGCCGAAGTGGTAGTTCACTGACGCCAGGTTGACATCGGCCTCGCTGGTAATCAGACGCAAAGAGGTATCGGCGAACCCCCGTTCGGCAAACAACACCTCAGCGGCATCGAGAATGCGGTTTTTGGTATCGATTTTACTCACAGGACACCTCACTTAAACGAATGTTTAAAAAGTACGTTTCACAACCTTTTGTGTCAAGAGAATGTGAACAGGTGTTAGTGAAATGTTTTTGTTGAAAATGGGGAACAAGGCGGGAACTTCACGGACGAATCGGACTCTATATCTATGCCACTGCAATTAAACATTAAGTCTCGCCCAACCTGCTCCATGCTAGTTGGGCATTTTTTTGCCCGGTAACCGCGCAGCGCGCTGGCAAACAGGCAAAAAAAAACCGTCGCAGGGCGCGACGGCGGGGAAATGAGGTTGCACCATCCTGATCCAACCCATCGATGCGAGTTCAGGCTTTCATCGATGACGCCATCATGACCGCCAAGCGTGTTCAAACTTTGTCAGCCAGGCCCCAATTTGTGACAAAGTATGACAAGCCACGACATGGTCTCGACCCGCCGCCTTTGCTATGCTGGCGCCTCACGCCAGAGGGGAAGATAAGATGAAGTACACGGTCGATACCCACACCCACACCGTCGCCAGCACCCACGCTTACAGCACCATCCACGACTACCTGCCCATCGCCAAGGCAAAGGGGATCAAGCTGTTCGCCACCACGGATCATGGCCCCGACATGGCGGATGCCCCCCACTTCTGGCACTTCGTCAATCTGCACGTGCTGCCACGGGTGGTCGACGGGGTCGGCATCCTGCGCGGCATCGAAGCCAACATCAAGAACATCGACGGCGAGATCGACTTCCCCGAGCGCTACGAGTCGCGGCTCGACATGATCATGGCGGGCTTTCACGAGCCGGTGTTTCCCCCCTGCGACCAGGCCACCCACACTCAGGCCATGATCAACGCCATCAAGAGCGGCCGGGTCGACATGATAAGCCACCCCGGCAATCCCGCCTTCCCCATCGATATCCAGGCCGTGGTCAAGGCAGCGGCAGAGTATCGGGTGGCGCTGGAGCTCAACAACTCCTCCTTCAACCACTCCCGCCCGGGCAGTGAAGGCAACTGCCGTGCCATCGTCGAGGCGGCGCGGGACATGGGTGCCTACCTCACCTTCGGCTCCGACTCCCACGTGGCCTTCAGCCTCGGGGATTTCGAGCACTGCCACCGACTGGTCACCGAGGCCGGCTTCCCGGCAGAGCGGATCCTGGCGCGCTCCCCCCGTGCGTTACTCGATTTTCTCGAAAGCCGCGGCCGGGCCCATATTCCGGAGTTCGCCGACCTCTGATATTGACCGTAACTCCATGAGCCCACTCATAAAACTGAGTGCAGCTCATTGACTTGCCCTGCTGTTTTCAGGAATCTAGTGCCATGCCGGTATAGCTCAGTTGGTAGAGCAGCGCATTCGTAATGCGAAGGTCAGGAGTTCGATTCCCCTTATCGGCACCATATAAAACAAAGGGTTAGCTTCTCACTGAGGCTAACCTTTTGTGCTTTTTTGTGGATTGGCCCAACAATGGGCCCAACATCATGCAACCTATACCCCCCTCTTTTGCGATTGGCTACACCTCCGGCTTGAGTAACAAAAAAGCCCATCCTGCTTGGGTGGGCTTCTCGTTCGGGGGATGAGCTGTGTAATAAAAGCTCATGTCGGGTTATCTGCCTAAGCACAGATCAAAAACCGCATCACTGGCCCCGTCCATAATCATATGAAGTTCGTCAAATCCAACCGGACCCATGCTATATGCGAAATTGACTAGGTTTAACTGTATAGACACGGCCTTTTCTTTATTTCCATTTTCGTGCGTATCGATAGAGTAAAAGGCTCTTGCCTCATTCTGCATTTTTGCCCTTGGAATACCGCTTGCGCGGGCATAGATGTATCGTCTCATCTGCTCTGCAAATTGATGGCAATCTGAAACCGTGTTGTATGGATAAAATGTAATGCTATTTGGGGCTGTTCTATTAGACTCTTCGGCCGTGCCGTAACATTTTCTAAATGCGGTGTCTACAAAATCCACTATAACCTGTGTCTTCATTGCTTCGCTTTTAATAATCGGAACCTTGGCTTCATAGGCTTCCAGCACAAGCCTGAGGTATATTAGCTGGTCAATTGCTTTGTCTTGACATCCAGGACACGCATTTTCAGCTTGAACAACAAGATCTCGCGCCTTTTTAATCGCTTCCTCTTGAGTGAATGTCTCAGATAGGCGAAGCTCCATGGCATTTCTGGCTTTAGGGCCGACAATAACATTACAATATTCTCTGTCACCGGTATCGTTATATCCCATCCCAGTAGGATATTTATTCGCATACGCGCCAGCCCAAACATTACCAGTCAGCGCAGCAAGCATTACCATGAAAATGACTCTCTTCATCTTCCCCAAACTCCCGTTTTTCTGGCGATCATGCCGCTATTGTGTCGTTCGTCTAGCTATGACCTAGCCGTAACCTAGCTGTTATGATACCACCCTACAGGCGTCAATCTGAACCGTGGGAGCTTGTTTCTTGCATGTTAACGATCACGCCGTTTTGGTTTGCGTCCGTTCGGTACTAGCCAATCACTAACCAGATATTACCGTTTTATTACCGTTGGGCTCTCACCGTTATATCACCGTCGTTTGGATGCGGTGGGGTAGCTGGTGGGGTAGCGGTTGCCAGTACCTCACCATGCTAAAACTAAGTGCTGGCGCGACTTGCAGGGGTGTTTTTTGTTGGTGGTGAAGAAGGTGAAGAATATTCCCCATAAACCCCCTCAGAGATAGCCGTTGCTTGTGTTCGTGAGCAGCTCCCTGTGTGCCTATCCCTTCCCCTTATCTATGTGTGATTAGTTTATAAAGAGATCTACTTCACCACTTCACCAAATATGAATGAAAGCCAGCAGCAGCAAGGGTTAGCCGCTGGTGAGGTAGCCCGTTTTCTACCTCACCACTACCTCACCGCTTCACCACAAAAAAGCCCCGCCAAATCGGCAGGGCTCAAGGGGGGGCCACCAGCAACGGCTATTCTTGGGGCTGCGGCAAATCGTTCACCGGCAAACGGTATTCCTTGCGCCCCGATCTGGCTGGGCGTGATTCTATGCGCCCTTCCTTTTCCAGCATTGTTAACGCCCTCCCATATCTACTCGCCATCGCGGGCTTTTCACCGTGACGTTCACAAAGATCGGCCGCAGTGAACCAGCGGGCGGATTGCATCGGGCGGGCCAAGTGTCGGTCAACAATTGTCTCGTAATGCGGCCCCTTGTCGGTGTGCGTGTCGTTCGCCGTGGTGGCCTGCTTGCTGGTGGCCTCGTCGAGATACCAGCTTGCCCCTGCTTCGTAGTCCGCTTTGACTTCAAGCCAGAACTGGCGCAACAGTTCGGGAGCGGTTTGGCTTAGACGGCCAGCATCCCAACTCCAGCCCAATAATTCATTCAGGCGGTCAAGGTCTGCGGCACCTGCCATCTCGATAACAGCAAAACGAGCGTTCCCTGTATGGTCTTTGAGAAAGTCAGTGCCGTTTACCGTCGCAATAAAGCCCGTCTGTCGGGGTTTCTCCGTGAATGATTTTGCGTAGGGTATGCGGAACCGATCCACATCGCGGGTAATGAACGCCTTCAATGCTCCGGCTTCGTGCCTTGTTGTCGTTTCCAACTCGGCTAGTTCCACAATCCAAGCGGAAACAGCACGGCGTACATCGTCCGATTTGTTGGGGTCAATCGAGCAATCCAACGTCGAGCCCGCCACTACTGCGGCCAGTCTGTTAACCCATGCCGATTTTTTGAATGACTGCCCCCCCACCAATACAGGCACGAGCTTTGACAGCCATTGCTGTTCATACAATGCTGCCACACAACCCACCAGCCAAGGGCGCAGGACTGCGGCGGCATAATCGGGCTCAGCAGCGTTGAGCGTTGCCAAGACAGCATCAACTCGGCGCACTTCATCCCATTTGGGGCCAGCCTCTAGCCACTCTCTGACAGGGTGATAGCTGTTCGACTGGCACAGCGCGATCAAGTGCTCGTCTATGGCGGCATCGGGAACTTCGGCACGTTGGCAGGCGTCCACCAAAGCCGAACGCTGCCCCTCATCAGTTTTGCCAAGGCGGCGTCCCTCGGCTGTCATTAGCTCAGGGGTTACTGTCATCGTGTTATAGCGGTAAACCCACCCCCTATGCTCCAACACGGCCCACAGGTTAGCGGACGTTTTTAGCGGCTTTCCCTTCTCGTCAGTGTCCGGCAGAAATAACGGTGGGTCGTTCTGTTCGGGGCTAGCTGGTGGCTCGAACGGGATCACGTTTGTTGGCGGTGGCAGCGGCTTCATTGCGCGGCCTCCATGATCTCGGCCATTTGAGCAGCACTCAGCAATGGAAACATAACCCCCTTGGGCTGGCTAATAGCCTTTGCTTGCCCCTTAGCAACGGCTAACGATTTGGTGCCCTCTCGCATCGCCTCGAATTGCTGGCGTTGCTCGTCGCGCTGTGCCCGTGCCCACTCGCGGCGGTTGTGCGCGTGAATATCAGGAAACTGCTCTCTGGCAATCTCTTGAACGGCTTTGAAGCTATCCCCGCTGAAATTGCGAATGGTGATCAGGTCGAATTTGTCGCACAGCCTATTACCAGCGGGATCGCTTTGGTGGTGCGAGAAAATGCGCTCTTTGCCATCCGTCGAACTGGTCAGAATATGAACCCCAGCGGTTCCACTGGTTGATTCTGGTGCCATCCATGCATTTCGCCCCTTTCGCTTATACCCGTAATGGGCGAGCAGCTCCGGCCATTCGTAGCTGGCGTTTACGCACTCAATGATCGACACCTGCCTACCCACCAGTTTTTCATTAAATGGCTTGGGGGCTGCCTGTTTAAACCGCTGGCTAACTTTGGCTGTGGCTGCTTGGTATTGCTCCGCCAGCGCGGCAGCATTGAGCCAGAACGGGGCTGACGGGCTTAGCGCGGCCCCCTCGGCGATCATGTGCTGATAATGCTCGGTAGTTCTTTTGATAACCGTTGGCAGGATCATAAATTGAGCAGGGCGGCCAACACATGGATCAGATCCCAGCAACTCGGCCAACGCGAATTGCAGATCCGCCCACATAGTGAATGGCACAGGCTCGGCCAGCTCCACAAATACCCGATAACGGGGGGCGTCGGGCTGGTGGCTCAGGGTTGAATAGATGATAAACGAGCACAGCCCTTGCTCCCGCAAAGCATCGGCTATGCTCTCGGGCGTCTGGCCCTTGGCGTTGTCCAAATCGGCGCGAAGCATTCCAAACAGTCCGTTAGCCTCTGCTTCTGCCTTGTGACGAGTCTTGCCATTGTGTGCGGCCACCAGTGGGGCAGTCCGTTTTGTGGCGTCCGGCGTGTGAGCGCGGCTTCGGTGAGGGATACAGGCTGTTTGTTGCAGATCTTGCCACGTAATAACTCCGAACGTTTCGTTATTTGAAACATTGGAAATAGTGGTAAAATTGATCATCTCGATATACCTTTTGAACTTGCTGGCAGCCCCTAACTCGGTAAAGGTACGGGCCACCAGCGGTTAATCTACGCCTCAGCAGGGGCGCTTTTTTTTATGTACTCGATCTCTTCCTGAAAGGCGGCTTGCAGGATATTTGCCCGCTCTCGGATCATCATCTCTCTGTGCTCGCCCCGTGTTTCATATGGGCAGCCTCGACTGTGACGAGCCGTGATCCGTTCGAATTTGGCACTTGCGGCTGCCGCAACTTCGCGCAAGTCCATTCTGGCGTTTATGAATCCGTAGCTCATGCTTTATCCCCCTCTTTACGGCGAGACTCTAGCCATTGCTCGATCTCGATGAGGTTATACCGGACCGAATTGGGCCCAATGTGGATGGGCTTGGGAAAACGGGCTTCGGGGTTGCGGCGCAACCGCTCGACAGTGGAGCGGCTAACGCCAAGGCGGGTGGATACTTGAGAGGTTGGAATAAGCATGGGATTGCCCTCGTTGCCAGCGACGCGTATGTCGTAGCTTCTGAGGGCATTTTTTATGAATTGCTCACGGCACGGTACGACATATTTTGGGGCGGGTGTTGTACCGATTTGTGTCGTACCGCTATCCGAACAGGGACCGCAGGGAGGGGCGTATGCTACAAGGGATGGAGGCGATCACCAGCCTTGCAAAATCAAGACTACTGCCGCCGTGGGTCTCCTCGTCCGCTCGCTCGCTCAATCGGTAAAGCTGCCAATCCTTATCTGGCATTAACTTAGCCCACGCGACTTGGATTTCTTGCGCCAATGCAGCCGCGCTATCGGGATCCTCGCCAAGTTCCGCGCTCTCAAACCGCTCAAGCTCGGCCCCCATCTTCTCGTTAAGGGCGATGATTAAATGCTCGCACTCAAAGGAGACCCCAAGGTTATAAATCTCCTCCAGTAGCCTAAGCTGCTCGTGCTTCGCCTCTATGATCGCTCTTTTGAAGTTGGGGCTTTTGGGTAGCCCCTTTTCTTTTATGGCACATTGCCTACCGACCAATAAGAATATCGGCCTTAGCGCCAAGTGGATTTGCTCAAGGCGCTCAAGACTAAATTCGCGGTAAATGGCCTCACAGATTTTCCACTCAAGCCCAAACTCATAATGGGCATTGTGGACTTTGCCCATAACCTCAAGTACTGGGCGCTTATCAAACTTCGCCATCACCCACGCCCCCCAAAGTTGACGGAAACCACGTTATCTGGCTTGACCTGTTCCGGTTGCGTTATGGTTGCCATGAAATCTCCCCAGCGCAGAAACAGCGCTCGCAACTTCTCTGCCATGCCGCCCACTTGATAGGTGCGGATCAGCCTGTCTTTGGGGACGTGGTTTAGCATCAACTCAATCAGGCGCTCGGGGGCATCCAGATATTCAGCGGCCCCCGTTGCCATACTGCGGCGCAGGTCGTGCGGGCTGAATGGCGCAAGCTCGGCAAGGTACTTGATGCGAACACGCTCTAGCGCTTTGGTTACAGCATCCCCTGTGATCGGGTGTCCGGCCTTGCTGGTGGACTCGAACACATAGGGGCCACCGGATAACGCTTTTTGCTGCTCGATAATCTCCAGTGCCAGCGGGCACAGGGTCACAACGTGGGCTCGTCCATTCTTGGTCTCGGGGATTGTCCAGCGGTCGCCGTTAATCTGCTCCCAGCGCATCCCTACAGCCTCGGAACGGCGCACAGCGGTCAGGGTTATCAAACGCAAGCAGTTTGCCACAGCCAGCGATAGCACTACGTTAGACGCGATCCCACGGCCACCAGCAGCCACAGAACCGCCGCCAGCGGTCGCCTGTTCAAGTGCTCCCCATAACTGGTGCAACTCATCGCGGGTCAACCAGCGTTCACGAGGTGGGGGCATAGATGCGCCAAACATGGCGGGCTTGAGCAGGCGAGCGGGATTTATTTCGATGTGACCTTGTAACACTGCATGATCAAGACACTGGTTAAGGACTATCAGCCCCTTTCGTGCGCCCTCTGCGGTCTCTACTCGGCGGAAATGCTCATACAGTACGGCACGGGAGAGGTCGCAAACTCGGGTATTGCCAATGGCCGATTCAATGTGACGGGTAAAGGTTCCCTCATAATCGCGCAGAGTGCGCGGGCCTATCGGCTTTGATTTGGCTCGCATCGCCAGCCAATCACGGTAAATCTCGCCAAGGGTCGGCATCTCGATGTTCTTAGCCTTTGCTTGCTTGGCGGTTTGTCTAGGGTCTATACCCTGTTTGACTAACGCCACCGCATCGGCATGAGCGAGACGAGCAGCGGCTAAGGTTACTGCTGGATAATATCCAATCTGAAAATCGATCTGTTTCCCACCCACTCGGGCACGATACACAAAGCGTTTACGGCCATCGGCACGGATCTCCATGTGAAGTCCGCCCCCGTGGCGGGAGTGAACCGATACCCGCTTAACCGCCTTCCCTTCATCCACCACTAGTGAAGGGATCTCTCTATCTTGCCGGATTGCCACCTTGGACGCTTTCCCGCTCATACCTCACCCCATTTATGGCCCAACATTGGGCCCAACAGATCACATGGTATAGGGTGATATTTCATGACACAACCAGATACGGGCGGTGGTGTGTAATGGCATGATTTTATTGGTTATTACTGCCTTGTCATGAGACGAGGTGAAACAGGTTGAAATTGGCAAAATCTGGATTCGTAATGCGAAGGTCGGGGGTTCGACTCCTCTTACCGGCACCAATCACGCAAACAACAACGCCGCATATCTTATGCGGCGTTGTTGTTTATAGGATGTCCGGGCTCTGCTGCATTGGGCTGGCAGGCTTGAACCGGCTCAAGCCTGCAAACCTCTCGGTTCATAGCAGCAAGAGATTGTCCTGTTGACGGGAGGCGGTCACCAGCACCGGGATGGACTTGGAGGTCGGCGTAAATGAGCCTGCCCCTATGCTGTCGATGGGCACCAGCGGGTTGGTTTCCGGATAGTAGGCCGCGATGTTGCCACGCGGGATCTCGTAGATCACCACCACAAAACCGGTCACGCAGCGCTCGCGCCCATCGTTGCAGATGGCCGCCATGTCGACCCGATCCCCTTCGGCAAAGCCAAGCTGACGAGCATCCGCCTCGTTCATGAACACCACGTTGCGCTGGCCCTTGATGCCGCGATAGCGATCGTCCATGCCGTAGATGGTGGTGTTGTACTGATCGTGAGAGCGCAGGCTCTGAAGCAGCAGCACCGGCTGATCCACCATCTGCTCGGCATGGCGGGTACACTCCGGCAGCACAGAGTGCGGCAGGGTGCTGGCACGAAACTCGGCCTGGCCGCTGGCGGTATTCCAGGTCAGCAGCGCCGCGGAGTTATCGAGGTGAAAACCGCACGGCTGCTGGATGCGGGCATTGAAATCGGTGAAACCGGCGATGGTCTGCTCGATGAGATCGCGGATGCGGCCATAGTCATCGCGCAGGGCCAGCCAGTCGACCCGCTCGCTGCCCACGGTAGCATGAGCCATCCGCGCCACTATGTCGGTCTCGGAGAGGCAGAGGGGCGACACCGGCTCGGCAGCGCCGGTCGAGGCGTGCACCATGCTGAAGGTGTCCTCTACCGTGATCTTCTGGTTGCCGCTGCGCTGGATATCGAGCTCGGTACGGCCGAGACAGGGCAAGATCAGCGCCGCCTTGCCCACCTGCAGATGGCTGCGGTTGAGCTTGGTGCTGATCTGCACGTTGAGCTCGGCCTTTTTCATCGCCCCGTAGGTGAAGTCAGTATCGGGCGCCGCTGCCGCCAGGTTGCCACCCAGGCAGATGAGCACCTTGCTCTTGCCCTCGTCCAGCGCCTTGAGCGCCTCGTAAACATTGTGACCACGGGCCCGCGGCAGGCTCACCTGCAGGTGACGCTCAAGCCGGTCGATAAAGGCGGCGGTGGGCTTTTCGTTGATCCCCATGGTACGGTTGCCCTGCACGTTGCTGTGGCCCCGTACCGGACAGAGCCCCGCCCCCGGTTTGCCAATCTGGCCGCGCATCAGGTGCAGGTTGACGATTTCACGGATGGTATCGACCGAGTGCAGGTGCTGGGTGACCCCCATGGCCCAGCAGCTGATGATGCGCTGGCTGGCGGCAAAGACTCGGGCGGCCTGCACGATGTCAGCGCGAGTCAGGCCGGATTGGTGCTCGATCGCCGCCCAGTCGGTGGCACGCACCTGCGCCTCGTACTCGTCAAAATGGCGGGTGTGGCGGGCGATGAAGTCGCGATCCACCGCCTCTGGCGCCTCTTCCAGCATGTACTTGGCCATGCCACGCATGGCGGCCATGTCGCCACCCAGTTTCGGCGTCAGGTACTGGTGGCTGATGGTAGTGGCCGCCGGGGTCAGCAGCTCGAGCGGGCTCTGCGGGCTGGCGAAGCGCTCCAGCGCCACCTCTTTCAAGTTGTTGAAGCTGACGATCTTGCAGCCGCCGCGCGCCGCCTGGCGCAGGGCATTCATCATGCGCGGGTGGTTGGTACCCGGATTCTGACCATAGACGAACACCGCATCGGCCTGGTCGAAGTCATCCAGCACCACAGTCCCCTTGCCGATACCGACCGACTGGATCAGCGCCACCCCGCTCGCCTCGTGGCACATGTTGGAGCAGTCGGGGAAGTTGTTGGTACCAAACAGGCGGCCAAACAGCTGATAAAGATAAGAAGCCTCGTTGCTGGCACGCCCCGAGGTGTAGAACTCCACCTCATCCGCGCTATTCAGCCCCTTGAGGGTGTCGGCAATCAGGGCGAAGGCGTCGTCCCAGCTTATCTGCTCGTAGTGATCGGTCGCCGGGTTGTAGCGCATCGGCTCGGTCAGCCGCCCCTGATACTCGAGCCAGTAGTCACTCTGGGTGGCCAGCTGGCGCACCGAGTGGGCGGCGAAGAACTCGGCCTCCACCGTCTTGCCGGTGGACTCCCAGGCCACCGCCTTGGCGCCGTTTTCACAAAACTGGAAGGTGCCGTGGTCGTTGTCCCCCCAGGCACAGCCCGGGCAGTCGAAGCCGTCGGTCTGGTTGACCCGCAGCAGGTTCTTGATGTTCTGACGGGTCTTCTGGCTGCGCAGCACCTGCTTCATGGTGGATTGCAGGGACGAAAAACCGCCGGCTTTGGCGGGCTTTTCAATATGACTCATGGCACTCTCCGATGGGATCCGCCGGACGATAGCTGGAGTAGCTGACCGGGGCATCAAACTTGGGAATATGAACGACGTTGAGGTTGTATTTGAGGGCCAACCTGACCGCCAGCTGGCTGGGCGATGCCAGACAGATGAGGTGACGGGCACCGAAGCGGGCGGCTTTTTGCACCAGCTCGCTGCCGCAGCGGCTGGTCACCACCAGGGTGTCGCACGCACTGTGGCGGCGCAGCAGCAGGCCGATCAGCTTGTCGAGGGCATTGTGGCGCCCGATATCTTCCCGGCAATACAGGATCCGGCCCTCGGCATCCAGCGCCAGCGCCGCATGCAGGGCGCCGTGTTGCTGACCCTTGAGCTGCCACTGGGCGATCTGCGCACGCAGCCCCGCCAGCAAGGCCCCATCCAGCGGCGGCGTCAGCGGCAATACCGACAGTGCGGGCAGCGCCAGCTCCACCGCCACCACGCCACAGATGCCGCAACCGGTCGCCCCTGTCAGCCGGCGCTTGTGCTCGGTCAGGGCGGCCAAGGAGCGGTTGGCGATGGTGATGTCCAGCACCATCCCCTGCTCGGCCGGCCCAATCTGGATGTCGTGGACCTCGTGGTTGTGCCGGATGATCCCCTCGCCAAACAGAAAGCCGACGGCAAAGTCGTCGAGATCGTCCGGGGTCGCCATCATCACCGCATGGTTGATGCCATTGATGTTGATGGCGACGGCTACCTCCTCCACCAGATGATCCAGTGAAGACGAGGCAGGCAAATTGACGGGGATGTCGACGGGCGTGTAGGCAGGCATGCAGGTTGGCCTAAAAATGCAAACTGCATTCAAGTTTAGAGAGGCGGCAGACGCAAAACCAATGAAATAAATCTATATGGCAATAGAGTTGTTCTATTGACTGCGTTTTTTCAATTGATTAATTTTTAGATTCATCCTCGCCTCCCCAATGATCATGAACATCAAGCAGCTGCACTATTTCCACGAACTGGCCAAACACCAGCATTTTGCCAGGGCGGCCAAGGCCTGCCACATCACCCAGCCGACCCTCTCGGCCAGCATCACGGCGCTGGAGAAGAACCTCGGCACCGATCTGGTGGTGCGTACCAGCCAGTTCGTCGCCCTCACCGAAGCGGGCGAGCTGGTACGCCAGTATGCCGAGCGGATGCTGCTGGAGCAGGAGGCGCTCAAGCAGGAGCTGGCACTGTTTCATGGCGAGCTCTCCGGCACCCTGCGCATCGGCATAGTGCCCCAGTCCAATGTCGACATCATGCCGCTCATCGCCCGCTGCAAGCAGCGCTACCCAGACATCGTCATCCGTCTCTCGGTGCTCAGCAACGAAGCCCTGCTGTCACAGCTGGAGCTGCACCAGTGCGATATCGGGCTGGGGTTTGACGAGCCGCTCACCGCCGCCGCCAGACAGACTTTTCACCTCTATCCCCAGGGCAACAACCAGATGGCGGTGCTGATGAACCACGACGAGGCGGATCAGCACCTCCCCGGCGATGAGCTGACCCTGACCGCACTGCAGCAGCGGCCGCTGGTACTGCCCAGCCGCACCATGCAGTTTCGCAAGTATCTGGACCGCGCCGCCGAGCGGGCCGGCATCCGGCTTGACGTGGTACTGGAAACCGACTCCCTGTTTCACCTGGTGAGCGCCGTGCGCCACCGGCTGGGCTGGGCCATCGTCAGTGCCGGCCTCGCCCGATCCGCCAGCAAGCTCTCGGATCTGGTCTGCCTGCCGCTGGCGCCGCAACGCGACATCGGCCATACCGCCTTCATCACCCGCCAGCACAGCATCACCCCCGCCATGCGCGCCTTCCTCGAGCTGGTGCAAGAGGCAGACGCCCCCCTAGAAAAATAAGGTGACGCCAACAAGCACACTGCTTTTTTATATTTCTGCCATGATCAAAGGTGGCAGAAATATATACCTTCCCGCTAAAAAACAACCGTTCATTGGTTAACAACAAGAGATAAACTCTCAGAGAAATGATTGCTGCAACGAGGTAAATAAATGACAACTTAATCCCTATTTCGACTTCTTTAAATAGTTATTCCTCATTGAAAATGACTTTAATCAGGAGATAAACAAGTCGTGATTGATTGACAAAAAAAGGTTCTCAAACAAATCCAATTTAAATATTTAAAACGACGCTTTAATCTTTATTTAAAGGTTATTTGTGAAGCACCACACAATAACGACTTTTCCTCCCGCGCCCCATTTCCTCATATTGATGGCGATCAAGAATGATCATACCGTCTGGTCGGTATGATTGGGCCATGAACATCGAAACCCAACATAGAAAAAAAGACCCTGTACGTCTTTATCGACAACTGCTGGAGTCGGCCGCCACCATCGCCGGCCGGGACGGTATCGCCGCCCTGTCGTTGAACGCCGTTGCCTTTGAGGCCGGGGTGAGCAAGGGGGGCTTGCTGCACCACTTCCCCAACAAGCAGGCGCTGATCTTTGCCCTGTTTGCGCGCCTGCTGGCCATCATGGAAGAGGCCATTTCAGCGCTGATGGCGGCAGACAAGACCGCCTACGGCCGCTTTACCCGTGCTTACCTGCACTATCTCTCTGCTCCTGAATTGACGGATACCCAGGAGAGCCGTCAGCTGATGGTGCTCTCGCTGGCCATGCCGGATGAGCCGGTGCTGCGACAATGCTGGCGTGACTGGATGCTGGCGCATCTGGCACAAGGGGATGAGCTGGATAATGGCCATATCGGCACCCTGGTACGTTATGCCGCAGACGGCATCTGGCTATCGGAATTGACCGAAGGGCGCACCATGAGCACCGAGCACCGTCAGGCGCTGGTCAAGACCCTGCATACTATGACGCTCCCCACGTGAAGCTGATGGATTGAGGCCGAGATGCGCTACCACATCAATGCCCGCTTCATTTATGACGCGACCGATGGCTCCCTGACTCAGCGGGAAAGCGTTGAGCCGGACAGCCAATTATCCATCACCGCCAATGCGCTGTTTTATTTTTTCTTGCGAAATACCGGGATAGTCAGCCGCGAGGAAGTGCTTAAAAAAGTTTGGGACGATAACGGATTAACCTCATCAAACAGCAACCTCAACCAATACCTGAGCATATTGCGCAAGGCTTTTCGCCACTACGATATCGACAATATCATCATCACGGTGTCGCGCGGTTATTTGCAGCTCAATCCCGAGGTCATCATCGAGCCTATTGAAAATGCGCCAGCATCGTCCATTGAAATAGTACCTTTGCCCTCCACGGTCGCCGCCGCCGAGCCGGCATTCGACCCTGCCGAATGGCCACTTCCCCTCACCCCCCGTTCACGCGGCATCTGCTGGTACATCGCGGGGGGCTGCATGCTCGCATTTGCCCTCATGCTGCTGGCATTCGGTCTGTTGAATGGCCGTGAGCCACGCCCCGTCACCCTGACCGGGATCCCCAACAGCCAGTGCGAATTGCTGGCCAGCGACGAGATGCTGCGCTCGGTCAGCGCCACGACCTATGGTGAACATTTCGAGCAGGTGCGCCAGCGTTTGAATATCAGCTGCAAACCCGGCGAGCGTTTTTTGTTTTTCTACGGGGACAGACTGGAAACCAACGGCCTGGGCCGGGTATTTCTGGCTCACTGCGCCATGCATGAAGACAACCCGTTCAGCTATTGCGACAACTATTTCTACTACTCCTGGAAGCCGTGATGAGACTTGCGCCGCGTCCCTTCTTTCTTTTGTCCTGCTCAGTATTCCTAGCTGCGGCAGTCTATGCCTGCTACCAGCTGCCCAGCGAAAATGATGGCGTCATGAGCTGCGCCACCAAAGGCATCATGCGCTTTGAGGACATGAACAAAGAGAACGTCAACGGCAACATCCACTTCAATTTCGGCCGCCAAGGGAAAGGCTCCATGGTGGTTGAAGGCTATACCGATTCGGCCGCAGGCTGGCTCTACCTCCAGCGCTACGTCACGTTTACCTACAGTAGCAACCGGGTCTCCGCCACCGAGCGTCAGTACCGCATCAACAAATGGGAAGCGAGCGCCTCCTCCATCGATCAATCGCCGGATGTCATCTTCGACTACTTCATGCGCGAGATGTCCGACAGTCACGATGGGCTGTTTCTGAGCGCCCAGCGGCTCAATCAGCAGGCCATACTGCTGAGCTCCATCAACTCGCCGCTCTGGATCTGCACCCTCAAATCCGGCAGCGAACTGAACTAGTCCCGGCAATACGCCGGTGGTCCCGACCCAAGCGTCGATGACGCACACATATCGCCCGGCCCCCGCAACCTGACCCGCGCAAGCCCCTGATGACTCAGCCCTGATTCGGCCTGCCCCCCTTCCCCCGACTGCACATCCGTACCGACAAGACGCCCCTTGCGCATCACCAGGCAGGACCGGTTCCCGCTACTTTTCCAGCCTGTCCCATCCACTCTCGCGCCGGCATCCACATGACTCGCGCCCCGCTCTCAATGCCACCTCCCCCCATTTGACCCGCCGTCACCGCCCTTATCTCGCCTTCCCGTCACACACCGCTCGGTTTTTACATTTAGCGTCGCCGGCAAAACATGAGCTCCGCCACAGTTAGCAGCCGGCCAAATTACCTCTCGGCCCCCATTACACAACAACTCATTAACATCGACCAACGATCTTTTCCCGGGCCTGAATTCGGCCTTATGCAAGGTGAAAACAGCCTCGTGGTCGCAGCATAAATAGATAAATACGGCTTATAAAAATCATAAATCCAGAACAACAAACTAAATATCTCAATTTTACAGATTCAAATTCCACAAATGCCGCCAGTACCTATAGTGGCGATTGAACGCCGCAACCGTGGCTCAACGCCGTGACACGGACGGAGTTCCTTAACCACACCACACAATCTGTTCTGAGGAGATCACCATGGGTGACGCATTGGGGCTTATCGAAACCAAAGGTCTGGTGGCCTGCATTGAAGCCGCGGATGCCATGTGCAAATCCGCCAACGTGGAGCTGATCAGCTATGAAAACATCGGCTCCGGCCTGGTCACCGTCATGGTGAAGGGGGATGTCGGCGCGGTGAAAGCGGCGGTGGATTCCGGCGTGGAGTCGGCACAGCGCATCGGTGAAGTGGTGACCTCGCTGGTCATCGCCCGTCCGCACAACGACATCAACAAAATCGTCATTAAACACAAGGCTTGAGGCCGGGAGATCGCAAATGGGTGATGCATTGGGTTTGATTGAAACCAAGGGCCTGGTGGCCTGCATTGAAGCGGCGGATGCCATGTGCAAAGCCGCCAACGTCGAGCTGATCGGCTATGAGAACGTCGGCTCTGGCCTGGTCACCGCCATGGTGAAAGGCGACGTGGGGGCCGTGAAAGCCGCGGTGGACTCCGGCGTGGAATCCGCACAGCGCATCGGTGAAGTGGTGACCTCGCTGGTCATCGCCCGCCCGCACAACGACATCAGCAAGATTGTCGCCCACTACAAAATTGCCGAATAACGGGAGAGAACATGATGAAAGAAGCGCTTGGTCTGATTGAGACCAAAGGTCTGGTGGCCTGCATCGAAGCGGCAGATGCCATGTGCAAGGCCGCCAACGTCGAGCTGATCGGCTATGAGAACGTCGGCTCTGGCCTGGTCACCGCCATGGTGAAAGGCGACGTCGGCGCGGTCAATGCGGCGGTGGATTCCGGTGTGGAAGCGGCGAAACGCATTGGCGAAGTGGTCACCTCTCGCGTCATCGCACGCCCGCACAACGACATCGAAAAAATCGCGGCGCAGCACAAGGCATGACCTGAGAGGGCACGCCCCGCCCGCACTTTTTTAGTCTGATGAAGGATAGATTCATGATTGAACTCGATACCGATTTGCTCTCCCGCCAGAACGCGAGAGAACTGGTGCGCAACGCCAAACAGGCGCAGGTGATTATGGCCACCTTTTCGCAGCAGAAAATCGACGCCATCGTGAAGAACGTGGCCGAAGAAGCCGCGCGCCATGCCGAAACGCTGGCGAAAATGGCCGCAGAAGAGACCGGTTTTGGCAACTGGCAAGACAAGGTGCTGAAAAACCGGTTCGCTTCGCTGCACGTTTACGATGCCATCAAAGAGATGAAGACCGTCGGGATCATTCATGACGATCAGGCGAAAAAAGTGATGGACGTGGGCGTGCCGCTGGGCGTGATCTGCGCGCTGGTACCCTCCACCAACCCGACCTCCACCATCTTCTACAAGACCCTGATCGCCCTCAAGGCGGGCAATGCCATCATCTTCTCGCCGCACCCGGGCGCACGCCAGTGCAGCTGGAAAGCCATCGAAATCGTCAAGCGCGCCGCCGAAGCCGCCGGTGCCCCGGCAGGCATCGTGGACGGCGTCACCCAGCTGACCCTGGAGGCCACCTCCGAGCTGATGCACAGCAAGGACGTGTCGCTGATCCTGGCAACCGGTGGCGAAGGCATGGTGCGCGCGGCCTATGCCTCCGGCACCCCGACCATCAGCGGCGGCCCGGGCAACGGCCCGGCCTTTATCGAGCGCAGCGCCGACATTCACCAGGCGGTGAAGGACATCATCACCAGCAAGACCTTCGACAACGGCGTGATCTGCGCCTCCGAGCAGTCGATCATCGTCGAACGCTGCATCTACGACGAGGCTCATCGCGAGCTGGCGGCCCAGGGCGCCTACTTCATGAACGAAGACGAAGCCGCCAGGATGGCTGCCCTGCTGCTGCGCCCGAACGGCACCATCAACCCGAAAGTGGTGGGCAAGACGGCGCTCCATCTCAGCCAGCTGGCTGGTTTCAGCGTCCCCCCCAGCACCCGCGTGCTGGTGGCCGAGCAGACCACCGTCTCCCACAGCAACCCCTACTCCCGTGAAAAGCTCTGCCCGGTGCTCGGCCTCTACGTGGAAGAGGAGTGGCGCGCCGCCTGTCATCGGGTGGTCGAGCTGCTGACCAACGAAGGGCTGGGCCACACCCTGGTGATCCATACCCGCAACCAGGACGTGATCCGCCAGTTCAGCCTCGAAAAACCGGTCAACCGGATCCTGATCAACACCCCCGCCGCCCTCGGCGGCATCGGTGCCACCACCAACCTCACGCCGGCACTGACCCTCGGCTGCGGCGCCGTCGGCGGCGGCTCCAGCTCCGACAACGTCGGCCCGATGAACCTGCTCAACATCCGCAAAGTGGGTTACGGCGTGCGCACCATCGAAGAGCTGCGCGCCCCCATCCAGCCGGTTGCGATGCAGCCAACCAGCGCCGCTCCAGCCGCGCCCCAGCCCTGCAGCATCCTCGACGATGCCCGCTTCAGTGCCCCGGCGCCGGCCTGCCACAGCGCCGACGACCGCTTTGCCGGCGCCAGCGCCGAGGTCGGCGGCGAGATCAGCGAGCAGAACGTGGAGCGGGTCATCCGTCAGGTGCTTGAGCGCCTTGGCAAGTAACCCATTGAGATAAGGCGATAAAAACCATGATTCTCGCAAAGGTAACCGGACATGTCGTCGCCACGCAGAAATGCGATGAGCTGCGTGGCAGCAATCTGCTGCTGATCACCCAGCTGGACGATCAGCAGCAACCGATGAAGGACCGCTCCTGGGTCGCCGTCGACAGCGTCGGCGCAGGCATGCACGACGTCGTACTGGCCGAGGAGTACCTCGCACTCAACAGAGACCGCTACAAGGCCATGTCGGTGGTCGCCATTGTCGAGAAGGTGTTTCGGGACGCTTGAGGAGTGAATGACCCAATGAGTGAATTTTTGCTGAAACCCCGGATCCGCTTCGGTCAGGACGCCCTGTCCGCCCTGGCTGAAGTGCCCGCCCGCCAGGCGCTGCTGGTCACCGATCAGATGATGGTGAAAGTTGGCCTGGCCGACCGGGTGACGCAGATCCTGCGCCAGCGCGGCATCACGTTCCAGTGCTGGGACGATGTAGTGGCCGATCCGGACATCACCACGGTCGTGCGCGGCATGAAGCTCATGGACAGCTGCTATCCGGATCTGGTGATAGCGCTCGGCGGCGGTTCGGTGATTGATGCAGCCAAAGCGGTCATGTTCGCCCTGGCGCAAACCCGCCCGAACCTGGGGCGCAAGCGCCCCTGTTTCGTGGCCATCCCGACCACCAGCGGCACCGGTTCGGAAGTGACCAGCTTCTCGGTGGTCAAGGCCCGCAGCGAGAAGCTGGTGCTGGTCGACCCGTCATTGCTGCCGGATATCGCCATTCTCGATCCCTCGCTGGTGGCATCGGTACCGCCCGCCATCACCGCCGACACCGGGATGGATGTGCTGTGCCATGCGCTGGAGGCCTATGTCTCCCGGGCGGCCAGCGACTTTTCCGACGCATTGGCGGAGAAGGTGGTGCAGCAGGTCTTTCGCTACCTGCCCGCCTGCTGGCGCGACGGTCACGATCTGCTGGCGCGGGAGAAGATGCACAACGCCTCCTGCATGGCGGGCATGGCCTTCACCAACGCCTCGCTCGGCATCACCCACAGCCTGGCCCATGCCCTCGGCGGCGTGTTCCGCGTCCCGCACGGGCGTGCCAACGCGCTCCTGATGGCGCAGGTCGTGGCATGGAACGCCGATCATGACGGGCTGTGTGATACCCAGGCCGCCCACAAGTATGCCCGCCTGGCCCACCTGCTGGACCTGCCCGCCCAGACGCCGCGCGAGGGGGTCAACAGCCTGCTGGTGGCCATCCAGGCGCTCAAAGACGAGATGAAGATGCCCGCCGGCATTGGCGATACCGGCCTCCTCACTGCCGATTTCGACCAGCGGCTGGCGGAGATGGTCAGCCAGGCGCTGCGCGACAACTGCACCCCGACCAACCCGCGCGCACCGGATGCCCGGGCATTGACCGAACTCTATCGCAAGGCATGGTGCGGCACTCTCGCCGCCGGCCACTAAGAACAAGAACTGGAGAACCTACCTCATGGCACACTACAGCTTAACGCCGCGCGTCAACGTGCTGGCTGAACGTTTACTGGCGCACACCAGCACCCTGTGCACTGAACACGCCACTATGCTGAGCGGGCTGGATGGCGACATCGCGGGCATTCCTGCCGCCGTCAAACCGGCACGCCGCTTTTACGAGCTGATGCGCCAGCTGCCACTGACCATCAGTGCCGACGAGCTGATTGTCGGCAATCAGACCCGCACCCCGCACGGCGCCATTTTCCACGACGAAAGTGCCGGGCAGCGCCCGTCCACCTTCCAGTTCCTGAATCTGAACAGCGCCATCGACTCCCCCGACTACAAGCTGGTGGTGGAGAAGGGCGTGCTGGCCATCAAGCAGCAGCTGGAAGAGAAAACCCGCGCGCTGGGCAGCGCCGTCAGCCGCAGCGGCATGGACGAAGTCAACGGCTGCCGCGCCGCCATCCACGCCTGCGATGCCCTGATGGCACTGGCGCAAAACCTGGCCAACAGTGCCGAAACCCTGGCCGCCGCCGAAACCAACCCGTTCCGCCAAGCCGAACTGCGCGACAGCGCCGCCATTTTGCACCATGTACCGGCCCATCCAGCGCGCAACTTCAAAGAGGCCTGCCAGTCGTTCTACCTGTTCCAGCTGGCGCTTCAACTCGACAACGGCAGCTATGCGGTCAACCCGGAAGGGGCCGACAAGGCGCTGCTGCCCTACTTCCAGCGCGACATCGCCAACGGCGCGCTGACCGAGCAACAGGCGTATGAAATCGTCGAGTGCCTGTGGTTCAAGCTGGCAGAGCTGAGCGAAGTGCGCGCCACCTGCGCCATCGACGGCTACCCCATGTTTGATGCCCTGCTGCACGGCGCCAGCCTGGAGCAGGCGAGCATCAACCCGCTCTCCGAGATGTTCCTCTGCGCCCAGCAAAACCTGAGCGCCCTCAAGCTGCCGGTACGCCTCTTTCGCGGAGTGCAGCACGTCTCTGCCGCCCCGTTTGCCGCCTGTGCCGATACGCCGGTGATGGAGGGGCTAACGCCGCGCCTGCAGCGCCTGCGCAACCACTATCTGACCGTGCGCCCCAGCGTCTCCATCTACCGGGCGCTGGCCTTTACCGAGGTCGTCAAGGCCAACCCTGGCATGCCGACCATCTTGCTGCGGGCCAAGGCGTTCCGTCACGCCTGTGAAACCGCCCCCATCCTTATCCAGAACGACGAGCTGATCGTCGGCCACCCGTGCGGCAAGCCGCGCGCCGGCGCCTTCTCGCCGGACATTGCCTGGCGCTGGGTACGCGACGAGCTCGATACCATGAGCACCCGTCCGCAAGATCCCTTTGAAATCAGCGAGGCGGACAAGAAAACTATCCGCGAAGAGATAGTGCCGTTCTGGGAAGGCCGCTCACTGGACGAGATTTGCGAAGCGCAATACCGGGAAGCTGGCGTCTGGGCCTTCAGCGGCGAGACCTTCGTCAGCGACCTCTCCTACCACCAGATCAACGGGGGCGGCGACACTTGCCCGGGCTACGACGTGCTGCTGTTCACCAAGGGGATGAACGGCATCAAGGCAGACGCCCAGGCCCATCTCGACCAGCTGAGCATGGAGAACCCGGACGACATCGATCGCATCTACTACTACAAGGCAGCGATCGAAACTTGTGACGGGGTGGTCAACTACGCCCGCCGCATCGCGGCCCATGCCCGCGAACTGGCGGCCAAAGAGCAGGATGCCCAGCGCCGCACCGAGCTGCTGACCATCGCCGAGGTGAACGAGAATGTGCCGGCCAACCCGCCCAAGACCCTGCAAGAAGCGCTGCAGAGCATCTGGACCGTGGAGTCGCTGTTCGAGATCGAAGAGAACCAGACCGGTCTGTCACTCGGTCGGGTCGACCAGTACTGCTACCCCATGTTCGAAGCGGATATTCGCGAGGGCCGCCTGACCCACGAAAGCGCGCTCGAGCTGATGCAGGCCTTCATCATCAAGTGCGCTGAGCTGATGTGGATGTCGAGCGAGCTGGGGGCGAAATACTTCGCCGGCTATCAGCCCTTCATCAACCTGACCGTGGGTGGCCAGAAGCGCAGCGGCGGCGATGCCTGCAACGATCTGACCTACCTCATCATGGATGCCGTGCGGTTCGTGAAGGTCTACCAGCCGTCGCTGGCCTGCCGCATTCACAACCAGTCACCGCAGAAATACATGGAGAAGATCGTCGACGTCGTGAAGGCGGGGATGGGCTTCCCGGCCTGCCACTTCGACGACTCCCACATCAAGATGATGCTGCGCAAGGGCTTCGACTTTGAAGACGCCCGCGACTACTGCCTGATGGGCTGCGTCGAGCCGCAAAAATCGGGGCGCATCTATCAGTGGACCTCCACCGGTTACACCCAGTGGCCCATCGCCATCGAGTTCGTGCTCAACCGGGGACGCATGGTGCTGTTCGACAGCCATCAGGGGCTGGATACCGGCGACCTGCGCGAGCTGCGCACCTTCGAGCAGTTCGATGCGGCAGTGAAACAGCAGATTGCCCACATCGTTCGCATGTCAGCAGTCGGCACCGTGATCAGCCAGCGCGTGCACCGCGACGTGGCGCCGAAGCCGCTGATGTCACTGCTAGTGGAAGGCTGCATGGAGAAGGGCAAGGACGTTGCCGCCGGTGGCGCCGTGGTCAACCACGGTCCTGGCCTCATCTTCTCGGGGCTGGCGACCTATGTCGACTCCATGGCGGCAATCCGCAAGCTGGTGTTCGAGGAGCAGAGATACACACTCGAACAAATTCGCGATGCGCTGCTGGCCAACTTCGAAGGGTTCGAAGCGCTGCGCCGCGACTGCCTCAATGCACCCAAGTACGGCAACGACGACAACTACGTCGACCAGTACGCGCTGGATATCACCGAGTGGACCGAGCGAGAGTGCCGCAAGTACAAGATGCTCTACTCCACCCTGAGCCACGGCACCCTCTCCATCTCCAACAACACCCCCATCGGCGAGCTGACCAACGCCACGCCGAACGGACGCCTGGCCTGGATGCCGCTCTCAGACGGCATCAGCCCGACCCAGGGGGCGGACAAGCAGGGGCCGACGGCCATCATCAAGTCCGTCAGCAAGATGAACGTGGAGACCATGAACATCGGCATGGTGCATAACTTCAAGTTCCTCAAGGGACTGCTGGATACCCAGGAGGGACGCCATGGCCTCATCACCCTGCTGCGTACCGCCTCCATCCTCGGCAATGGCCAGATGCAGTTCAGCTATGTCGACAACGAAGTGCTGAAAAAGGCGCAGCAGGAGCCGGAGAAGTACCGCGACCTCATCGTGCGCGTCGCCGGCTACAGCGCCTATTTCGTCGAGCTGTGCAAAGAGGTGCAGGACGAGATCATCAGCCGCACCGTGATTGAGAAGTTCTGATCGATGCGTTGATAAGCCATCTTTCTTAATCGCCAAAATAACCGGAAGTACTCCGTCATGGCAGGTCGCAAATAATGCGACTGCGGCCTGCCACATCCGGAGAGGAGGCAAGCGTGATCGCAAATAATGAATTAACCGGCCGCATATTCAATATCCAGAAATATTCGATATATGACGGCGATGGCATTCGCACGCTGGTTTTTTTCAAGGGCTGCAACCTTCGCTGTCCCTGGTGCGCCAACCCTGAAGGGCTCAGCAGCCAATTTCAGGTGATGTTTTCGCACGACAAATGCATCAACTGCGGTGACTGCGTAAATGTCTGTCCGGCTGGAGTCCATTACCGGGCCGAGGAGAACGGCAGCATGAAACACTTCGTCGATCGCAATAAAGATTGCATCGGCTGCCGCAAATGCGAAGAGGTCTGCACCCAGCATGCGCTGGACATCATGGGCAAGGATGTCACCGTCAGCGAGCTGATGGAGATCATCATGCAGGACTATGACTTTTACATCTCTTCCGGCGGTGGCGTCACCATCGGCGGCGGCGAGATGAGCCTGCAGACCGACTTTGCCGTCGCGCTGTTTAGCGAATGCAAGAAGATGATGATCAATACCGCCATCGAGACCCAGGGCACCACCTCGCTGGCCAATTACCAGCAGCTGGCGCCCGTCACCGATACCTTTTTGTTCGATATCAAGCAAATCAACAGCGAACAGCATAAGGCGATGCTGGGTATCGGCAATGAAGGTATTCGCCGCAATCTGGAATGGTTGGTTGATTACGGCGCCAAGGTGATTGTGCGCATGCCGCTCATCCGTGGATATAACGATTCATGGGATGCCATTACCGGCGCCATCGAATATGTACAGAAATTGGCAAAGCGGGGAAATATCCTGCGGATCGACATGCTGCCGTACCACCAGCTGGGCCGCAAGAAATATGAGCGGCTGGATATGCCCTACCCGATTGCTCAGGACCCCTCTTACACGCCGGACGAATTGGATCGGCTAGAGAGCTTCTTTGCACAATTTGATTTCGATATTCGCTTGGTCCGCCATTAACAGGAGTCGACGATGAAAAGTTTGGGCGTAATTGAAACGCGAGGATGGGTCGCCGCCATTCAGGCGGTGGACGCCGCCTGCAAAGCGGCAGGCGTCAGTTGCATCGGCTATCGCAAGGTGGGCTCTGGGCTGGTGAGTGTCTGCTTCGAAGGAGAGATCAGCGCCATCCACACCGCCATCGAGCGTGGCGTCGCGGTGGCCGCCACCATCGACCAGCAGGTCCATTCCCTGGTGATTGCCCGTCCGGAGCCAAGCGTGGTAGCGGCGCTCGGCAACCTCAAGGGCTACCCGCCGCGCGCACCGGCCAGCACCAAGAACGAACTGACGGCCGTAACGGGCACAGCCCCGGCCCTGTCACCGGAAAGCAGTGCCGATACCGAACCGGCCACGCCACCTGCCAGCCAGCCAGCCGCGGATCAGGCGGAAGACCGACAGGCCGCGGCAAGAAAAGGGAAGAAAGCATGATAGATCCCCAGCTGCATCAAAAGATCGCCGCCCGTCTGAGCCTGGTCAGCCCGGCGATCCCGGTCGGCATCTCGAATCGCCACGTTCACCTGGCACAACAGGATGTGGAGGCCCTGTTCGGCAAGGGCTACACCCTGACGCCGCTCAAACCGCTGCGCCAGCCGGGCCAGTTTGCCGCCGAAGAGTGCGTCACCGTGGTCGGCCCCAAGGGCTCGCTGACCCGGGTGCGGGTACTCGGCCCGACCCGGCCGGTTTCACAGCTGGAGATCTCCCGCGCCGACTGCTTCACCCTCGGCATCAAGGCGCCGGTCCGTGAGTCAGGCCAGCTGGAAAATACCGGCAGCGCCCTGCTCATCGGCCCCGCCGGCCATGTGGAGTTGCGCTCCCAGGTGATCTGCGCCTGGCGCCATATCCACCTCTCGCCACACGATGCCCGCCAGCTGAACGTGACCCACGGTCAGAAGGTGAGTGTGCGCAGCGACGGCGAGCGCCAGTTGACCTTCGATGAGGTGGTGGTGCGGGTACGCGACGATTTCGCGCTGGAATTTCACATCGATACCGAAGAGGCCAACGCCGCCGGACTGAAAAACGGCGCGCAGGTCAGGCTGCTCGGCTAACGGAGATCCCCATGACCGACCAACAGATTGAACGCCTGGTCGAACAGGTGCTCAGACGCCTGCAGCCGCCCCTGCTGGTGATGGTGACCGCGGCCCAGGGCTATCGGCAGACCATTCGAAACCGTCTGGCCGGCTGTGGACTACCCCTGCAGCTTGCGCTGGCAGCAGACATCGAGGATGGCGCACTGTGGCAACCGCTGGGGGAGACAGTGCCGGCCAGCGTCTGGCAACAGGCCCTGCCGCCCACCCCCTATCGCGCGCTGGTGCTGCCCTTTCTCGACTACCCGCTGGCGATGGATCTGCTGAGCGGCTCGCTGCAAAGCCCCGTCGCCCGGCGGCTGCACGATGCCCTGCTGAGCGGCTTGCCGGTGCTGGCGCTGCGCTATCACTGCGATCCCGCCAGCGAACTGAACCAGCTGCTGGGGGCGCAACCGAGCGCGCCATACGCCGGGCACATGCAGGCGGCTCTCAGCCGTCTGGGCGAGATCGGTTTGGTGCTGTGCACCATGAATGAGCTGCTGGAGAAGCTGGCACCGGCGAACGACGCGGCCCCGGTGCCGGCGGGCACGGCGCGCCGTTATCTCACGGTCAGCGATGTTGAAAAGGATCCGGCGCTGGCACAGACGGCCGAGGCCCAGCTGACCGATGCCGCCATCGATTTTTTGAAAAGCAGAAGAAAAGAAAAACAACCTTACCTTAAATAACAAACCCGGAGTTTAACTTATGTCTTCAAAAACAAAATGTTGGCTATGGATGCTGCTGGTGATCGTGTCCGAAACCTCGGCCACCTCCACCCTCAAGATGTTTGGCAGCAGTGAAGGAACCACCAAGATGCTGCTGCTCGGTCTGCTCGTGCTGCTCTATTGCACCTGCTACTACTCCCTCTCCCGCGCGGTAAAAGACATTCCCGTTGGGCTTGCCTACGCCACCTGGTCCGGCACCGGCATCCTGGTGGTCTCCACGCTGGGGATGGCGTTTTACGGCCAGCACCCGGACACCGCCGCCATGATCGGCATGGCCGTCATCGCCAGCGGCATCGTCATCATGAACCTGTTCTCCAAGATGGGCAGCGAAGAGGGCAGCGATGCCTCCGCCGAGCCGCTCACTCCCCCCATGAACAACAACATCGCCAACTGACAAAAAGGAATGACCCATGTTTAATTTCGGATTTTTATGGCTGGCGCTCTCTATCGGCTCTGAAATCACCGGCACCTCTATGATCAAGAAGACCAACGGTTTCAGCAGACTGGGGCCATCCATACTGGTCGTCTGCGCCTACAGCCTGTGCTACTTCGCCCTCACCCGCGCCATGAGCACCATTCCGGTCGGGGTGGCCTATTCGCTTTGGTGTGGCTTCGGCATCGTCGGGGTCACCATCTGCTCGATGCTCCTCTACAAGCAAAAACCGGATCTGCCCGCCATCCTGGCGATGGCGCTGATCATCTCGGGCGGGGTGATCATGAATGTCTTCTCCAGCATGTAACGCCGTGACAAGACCCTGGCAGTGGCGCTCTGCCCCTGCCACCGGCGCGCCGGCATGCCAGCCCTGACACGCCCTGCCGGGTAACAAGCCGGCAAGCGTGCAAATAGAGAAAGGCCCAAGCTGTCTGGCAGCTTGGGCCTTGAAGATGGCGGAGAGACAGGGATTCGAACCCTGGGTGGCATTGCTGCCACAATTGATTTCGAGTCAATCCCGTTCGGCCACTCCGGCATCTCTCCACGGGGCATCATTGTTACCGGAGCCGCCTCTGGAAATCAACTTGAATCTCTTTAAAGATCAAACGACTGCACATAAAACCAGCAGATGAGCACGCGCCCGGTGGCGAGATGCTCTCCGCTGTCGTACCTGCTGTCGCTGCAGTACCGACGCCGAGACACTCCCCCTACACCGGTGTCGCCGGCGCTACTCGCCACTCATCCCCTCTCCCACCGCTCTCCAAGCATGCTGTTCATTGCAGGTTATGCTGCCTTGCATTAAAAACAGGCAAGAAACGGTCAAAATGATGGATTGCCATGTCCGGACCCGGCTGTAACCCTGGCCGGCCAAGCTGGCAATCGTCACCCGTTTGACTGACAATTTCCCCCTTTTACTCAAGGCGGTCGCCTCGCGGCCCCCTCATCTCAATCAGACAGGAAGTACATGTTCATAGCACGAACCCTCTCATTGCTGGCGCTAACCGCCAGCCTGCTGACGGCTCCGGTCCTCGCCACCACCTATCCGCTGCCCCCGGCAGGCAGCCGCCTGCTCGGCGAACTGGAGGACTACATAGTCCAGCCAGATGAACATCTTGAGCTCATCGGCAAGCACACCCAGATTGGTTTTCTGGCGCTGCTCGAAGCCAATCCAGGGGTCGATCCCTATTTGCCCAAGCCGGGCACCCGGCTGACCCTGCCGACCCAGATGCTGCTGCCGGACGTGCCTCGCGAGGGTATCGTCATCAATCTGCCGGAGCTGCGCCTCTACTATTTCCCGAAAGGCAAAAACGAGGTGATGGTGCTGCCCATCGGGATCGGTGACATAGGGCGAGAGACGCCGGAGATGACCACCACGGTGATCGCCAAGAATCCCAATCCGACCTGGGTGCCCGGCCCCATGGTGCGCAAGTCCTGGCTCGAGCAAAAAGGGATCACCCTGCCGGCGGTAGTGCCACCCGGTCCCGACAATCCCCTCGGCAAATTCGCCATGCGCCTCGGTTATGGCAAGCAGGACTACCTCATCCACGGCACCAACAAGGATTTTGGCGTCGGTCTGCGGGTCAGCGCCGGCTGCATTCGGTTGCGCCCCGACGATATCGAGGCCCTGTTCAAGATTGTTCCCATCGGCACTCAGGTGCGGGTCATCAACCAGCCGGTCAAAACCGCCATCGAGCCTGATGGCCGTCACTGGCTGGAGGTGCACTCACCGCTCTCTCGCACCGAACTGGAGCTGGAGCAGGGCGCCCCGCTGATCCTCTCCCCCGAGGTGGAAGCCTTCATCGCCAAACCGGAAGTCGATGGTGACAAGGCCGCCCGCGTGCTAAACAGCAAGAACGGTATCCCCCGTCCCGTCAGCGGCTGATGGCCAACCATGTTCACGAGGATCTTCATGAGCTACCGCATTTTTTGTCTGCTGGCCCTGCTGCTGAGCCCGGCGGTATCGGCCGACATCCTCTGGATGGACAACGGTGACCGGCTGACCGGCACCATAGAGGAGATAGGCGACCAGCAAGTGCGCATCGCGCTCCCTTACAGCGCCCCCATCACCGTCAAGCGCGAAGCTGTCAAGCGCTGGCGCATCGAGAAGCAGGACAAACCCAAACCGACCGTCAAGACCGGCATTACCCTGCTGGCCCTGACGCCGGATGACCAGAAAGCCTGGTTGTGGAGCGGCAGCAGCGATCTGAACGTCAAGCTCAAGCACAGCGACAAGCAGACCAACAATGTCAACCTGAAGGCCTCCACCGAGGTGGCCAACCTCGACTGGCGCTATACGCTGGATGGGGAGTACATCTACGAGACTGCCAACAACGTCACCAACAGCCATGAGTACCGGCTCAAGCCCATGCTGGACTTCTTCTTCGATCAGCGCTGGTTTCTGCGCTCCGCCATCGACTTTGAATATCAGATGCTGAGCCCCGAATACATGGATGTAGGTTATGTGGCCGGACCTGGTTACCGGTTCTGGAACGACAAGCGGCGACGGCTTGAGCTGATCAGCCAGGCCGGACTGGAGCGTTCCTACGTCAGGCCGGGTTATTGGGACAACTTCATCATCCCCGATATTTTCAATGACAGGATCATTAGCTATCCCCTGATGGGCCTTGGTTGGGACTACCGGCAACCCATTGCACTTTGGTCGGAGCAACTGGAGCTGTTCAGCAAGGGCACCTACAAGCGCTATCTGGACCAGCCCTCGCCCTACATCACCCGGGCGCAGGCCGTAAAAGGCAGCCTGGGGATGCGCTACTACTTCAACGACCACCTGCGCCTCTCCTGGTCGAGCGAGCTCGATTGGGAAGATGCCAGATTGGACTATCAAGGTGTTCAGACCCCCTTATCAGACAAAGAGTGGCGCCACCTGATAAGCCTGGGGGCCAGCTTCTAGCCCTCGGGGCAAGCCATGGATGTGTGAGTGGCGCCTACATAGAGGCAACATAGGCAAGTGCAACAAACCGCCATAAACAAAACAGGCTCACCGAGGTGAGCCTGTTTTTTTCAATACGGTTCGTGCCAGCGGGTGACACCGTCACCCCGTCAGAAGTAGATCCGGGTGACCGATTCAATGACGCAGCCTGGGCGACGAATGCCTTCGATCTCGACCTTGATCTCCTTGAGCAGCTCCAGCCCGCCCTTGATCGGGGTAACCCGAGCCAGCTTGGTGCGGGCGCGGATGTTGCTGTCCACCTTGATGGGGTACGGGAAACGTACCTGATCCAGGCCGAAGTTCACCACCATGCGGGCGGTCGGAAACTCGGGGGCGGCCTCGTTGATGCTGCCCGTCAACCGCGGCAACAACGCCAGGGTCAGGAAGCCATGGGCAATGGTGGTCTTGAACGGTGACTCGGCCGCTGCGCGCTCCGGATCGGTGTGGATCCACTGGTTGTCGCCAGTCACGGTGGCAAACTCGTTGATCATCTGCTGGCTGACCAGCAACCACTCGCCGACATGAGTCTCTTCGCCGATGCGCTCCTGCAAGGTGGAAAACAAGGCTGCTGCCTCGCCGCTGAGTTCGACGGCAGGGGTATCCAGCGGCACGGGCTGGCCGTTGACGACTTGCGCCGCGCCCTGCTGTTGCTGCGTGGACTGGCTGTCGCTCTGCAAATCCAGCACCCGGCCCAGCAGAGGGTGGAGGTGTGCCTTTTGCTGAAACTCACGCCAGTAGTCGCGGATCGCCGGAGAGAGCCAATCCTTGAGCTCAAAGGGGTGTTGCGCCAGTATTTCGCGCTTGCGCTTCAGAAAATCGACAACTTTCATGTACCGATCCCTATTCGATTCAAAGCCTGTAAAGAGGTCTAACCAGTCCTATTTTATGAAAGTTTCAACTGCAAGTGCAAAAAAATCTCAGCGTACAACTGTACCGAGGATGAAAGTGTTCACTAACATGCAGGCGCCAACCCAGGTACCACAAGGGGAAAAACGATTGTCATGGGTGCCGGGCATCGACCCAAACTGGCCACTGACGCTCCCCAAAAAACAGGGGCATACCATCGGCATGCCCCTTGTCGTCGTCCCGCTTCAGCCGGTTCAGGCGTTATCGTGCGCCATTGGCAACCACCACTGTTTGCTGGCCGCCTCGTCTTGGAAAGACCAAGCCAGGACCCGGCTGATCTTGTTGCCCTGGGCCATCTCGAGCACCCGCACCTGACGGGCCCCGACCCGGCTCAGCCCCTGCTTGGCCGCCGGCAGGTTCTCTTTTTTTGACACCAGCGAGCTGAACCAGAGGCACTGGCTGGCGAATGCCTTGCTCTGAGTGATCATGCTCGCCAGAAAGGCCGCCTCCCCCCCTTCGCACCAGAGCTCGGCCTTCTGGCCGCCGAAATTGAGCACCGGCTTGGCCGTCGCCGCCTTGCCCAGGTTGCGCAGCTTGCGCTCCGTACCCTTGCTCGCCTCTGCCAGTGAAGCATGAAAGGGAGGATTGCAGAGGGTCAGCGCAAAACGCTCGAGTGGCGCCACAATCCCCTGAAAGATGTCGCCGGCCTTGCCCTGCAGGCGGCATTCGATCTGGCTGCCCAGCCCGTTGCTCTTGGCCAGCAAGGTAGCGGCCTTGACCGACACCGGATCGATGTCGGAGCCGACGAAGCGCCAGCCATATTCGCGGGCCCCCAGCAGTGGATAAATGCAGTTAGCACCGACCCCGATATCCAGCACCCGGACGCCCTTGCCGGTCGGCACCTTGCCGGCACTCTCGGCCAGCAGGTCGGCCATCCGATGCAGATAATCCACCCGCCCCGGAATGGGCGGGCAGAGATAACCGGCCGGTAGATCCCAATGCGCAATGCCATAGTGCAGCGCCAGCAACGCCTTGTTCAGCGCCTTGACGGCGGCCGGATCGGCAAAGTCCAGGGTCTGGGTGCCGTGCTCGTTGACGAACACGAAGGGTTGCAGCTCGGGGGTGCGCTGGCAGAGCGCATCGAAATCATAGGGAGCCTGATGGCGATTGCGTGGATGCAATCCGGATTTGCGGTCGGAATGAGTCTTCATGCTGGGCCTGCCGAGGAAAACGGGCCCACACTATAGTGACTTGGCCCCGGAAAGTCTAAATGACGGCCATAAAAAACCGGGCTGTCGAGCCCGGTTCAAGTGAGGTTGGAAAAACAGTCCGTACTGCGAGCCGTTTGTCCAGCCTGACTCAGATGTCGATCCGGCGTGCCTGCCAGAATTTGCTGCGCCAGTAGGAGCTGTCGAGCTTGGAGCGCGTTACCCCGGCGCGGGTGGAGGCGTGAATGAATTCACCATTGCCCACATAGATGCCGACATGATTGAGACGGCGATTGATCTTGAAGAAGACCAGGTCACCTTCGACCAGATCCTGCTTGGAAACGCGGGTGCCTTCATGGACTTGGGAGCGGGTATCACGGGGAAGTTCGATGCCGACGGCGTTGCGGAACACTTCACGGGCGAAGGCGGAACAATCGATGCCGCGCTGGCTGCTGCCACCCATGCGGTAAGGAACACCGCGCCACTCTTTGTATACTGTCAGGATTTCGTTTACATCTGGGGTTTGCGAAGCTTCCGGTTCAATAACGGGTTCCATCATGGAAACTTCGATCTTGCTCGCGACCTCGGGCTGGGGTGCCGAGGCACAACCCACCATTCCGAGCGCGACCAGCAGTAGCATCAGGTGGCGCAATCCTTTATCCCCGCAAAATAGTAAAACTTGTTAAAATACGGCCCGAACGGGCAATTTATAAGGCAACAGCACCCGACTATATCCAAGAATTCTATCGAGGCAAGCGAAAATCCCTATCGACATCACATTTTTGCAAGGAAATGCATTATTTTTCCTGATTAATGTGATCGTGGCCAAACAATATACAATCTCGAAAGGGGCCACCCAGGCCGGATCAAACTGACTTTTATCGCTGTTTCAGCATGCTTTTTAAGTGAAAAATTATGATCTCTGTGGATCTCTATTTGTTAAAACCGGCAAACACGGACGCCGACCAGCTGAGCCTGCTGCAAACTCTGCTCTCCCCCGAAGAACGGCAGACATGGCAGGCCATCGGTCAGCCGGCACGCCGCCAGGAGTACCTGCTCAGCCGTGGCTTGCTGCGACGGCTGCTGGCCGAGCGCCTGCAGTGCCGGCCCGATGCGCTGCAGTTTTGCAGCAACCCGCATGGCAAGCCGGCGCTGAGCGACGGGCGCTGGCAGTTCAACCTCAGCCACAGCGGTGACTGGCTGGCGATCGCCCTCTGTGCCGCCAGCCCGCTCGGAGTGGATATAGAGATGGGTCAGCGGCGCCGCCAGATTCTACCACTGGCCCGCCGTTTTTATGCGCAGAGTGAATATGAGTGGCTGCTCGCCCTGCCTGAAGCGGAGCAAGAGCCGGCCTTCTATCGGCTCTGGTCGCGCAAGGAGGCGGTATTGAAGGCCCACGGCGCCGGCATCGCCGCCGGCCTCGACAAGGTGCGCTTCGTGCCAGAGGAAGCGTGGCAGCTCGACAACCAACTCGATGAACAGGATTACCAAGTACAGGATTGGCCCATCGGCCGGGGCTGGCTCAGCCTGGCGGCACCGACCCTCGCCGTCAACGGCTGGCTGCTCGACGGCAGCTTGAATTCTGTGCCCATCAACCCCATGTTAACTCACACCATTTTCCAAGAGTCAGCCTCATGATCGTCGACATCAATCCCCAGAATTTCCAAAGCGCCCTGATCGATGCTTCCATGAAAAAGCCGATCGTCATCTATTTCCACGCCCCCCAGATGCCGGAGTGTCAGGCCATGACCCCGCAGGTGGAAGCGCTAGTCGGCCCGGCCAATCCTCAGGTGACCCTGGCCAGGGTGGACATGAACGATCCGCAGCTGCAGCCGCTGGCAGGCCAGCTCGGCCTGCGCGCCCTGCCGGCGCTGGTGCTGTTCCATCAGGGCCGCCCTGACGAGCAGGCCATTCTGGAAGGCCCGCAGGACGAAGCCACCCTGCGCCACTACTTTGCCGCCTTCGCCCCCAAGGAGGAGGAGCTGCTGTTCGAACAGGGACAGCAGGCGCTGGCAAATGGTCAGGCGGACCTTGCCTATGCCCATCTCGGCAAGGCCCATCAGCTGGCACCGGAGCGCCACGACATCAGCCTGTGGCTCATTCAGGCGGCGCTCGATCTCAATCTGCTGGATGAAGCGCAGGATCGGCTGGGCAAGATCCCGATGATCGCCCAGGACGATCACTACCAGACCCTGACATCCCGACTGGCACTGGCCCAACAGGCCGCCGACAGCCCGGAACTGCGGGCGCTGGAAGCCCGTCACCAGCAGGAGCCGGACAACTTTGCCCTGGCCCAGGAGCTGGCGGTGCAATACAGCCAGGCAGGCCGGCAGGAAGAGGCGCTCACGCTGCTGTTTACCATCCTCAAGCGGGATCTCGCCTTCGGTGATGCCAAGAAGACCTATCTCGACATCCTGACCACCATGGGCAACAACCCGGCGGCGCAGAGCTACCGTCGCAAGCTCTACAGCCTGCTCTACTGATCGATGCGGGAATGAAAAACGGGGTGATGCCGAGTGATCGGCATTGCCTTGTCAGGCAGGTATCAGCGGGGAAAACGCGGGAATTTGACGAATTTCAGGCAAAAAAAATGGCGCATAACTGCGCCATTTTTTTCGCATGGATTACTTCTTGTAGGAAGTAGCCATGTTGTCGATGCGCTGGTTAGCACGCATAGCTTCTTGCTTGGCTTCTGCAACATCAGCAGCGATCTTGGATTGATCAGCACGAACAGCGCTAACATCTTGAGCCAGTTGGTCAACTTTGTTAGACAGATTCTGAACGGAAGTTTCCAGTTCGCTGGTGTTTGCACAACCGCCCAGCAGAGCGGACAGACCAACAACACCTACCAACAACATTTTTTTCATTTTAAAAGCTCCCTTTAACTCGCCAGACGTTTAGCAAGCGGCGTGATTATGGCACAAAAAAATCATAGTTTGGATAGGCCCCATCACAGATAAATGCATTAAAACCCTCATTTTTTTTTAAACGTACACTTTTTGTGCAAAGTTAAGCCAAAAATGAGGGTCTCTGGATGAGGTTCGCACAAAGCGTAACCAAATTTTGGGCTTATTACAATTTCGTATGAGGCTCAGGCTGAACGTTCTGACAGCAATTGACGATATTGCACCAGATCCTCGATGGTCAGCACCGGCATCTGATGCTGACGACCGAATGCCACCAGATCCGGCAGCCGTGCCATGGAGCCATCTTCCTTGGTCAGTTCGCACAACACACCGAACGGTTTGAGTCCTGCCAGCTGCATCAGATCCACAGTGGCTTCGGTGTGGCCGCGACGGGTCAACACCCCGCCGGTGCGGGCCCGCAGCGGGAAAACGTGACCCGGGCGGTGCAGGTCGGACGGTCTGGCACCGTCGGCGATGGCGGCCCGGATGGTGGTGATGCGATCGGCTGCCGACACGCCGGTGGTCACCCCTTGCGCCGCTTCGATGGTCACGGTGAAGGCGGTCTGATAATGGCTGGAGTTGGCCTCCACCATCATCGGCAGTTCGAGCTGGCGTACCCGCTCGTCGTTCAGGCAGAGGCAGACGATGCCGGAACACTCGCGGATCATCATCGCCATCTGTTCGTTGGTCATGGATTCGGCGGCGAAGATGAGATCCCCTTCGTTCTCCCGATCTTCATCGTCGGCCACCAGCACGCCGCGGCCGGCACGCAGAGCTGCCAGCGCCGCTTCGACACGGGCAATGGGATCACCAAATTCACTGAGAAGAGACTGATTCATGGTAAGACTCCTAAACAAGACAAGGACCAGAATCAGGGCATGGAAAGGCAGACAGAGATAGGTATGCAGCGGCCGGCCCATGGGGCTTGCCTGCAATATCTGTCTTATCCTCTTTCATCCGGACTATGACCGTCGGCTCCGGCATCTCACCGGATCTGCTGACCCCGTCCCGGTGCAATACCGGGTCGGGCGCTCGCGGGCTCCCCGAGTCACATCGGGATACCGCCGGTGGGGAATTTCACCCCGCCCTGAGAATAAGCGCAGACAGCGTAAAGAAAAAAAACGCCGGATACCAGCCCAAAACCCATCAAAGATGAATAGCGCACCGCTTGTGGCCGCATTGCATCAGGGCGCACGGCGCACTGTCTTTTCTGATTTTGTTTGTGGCATAGTGCCTGAAAAAACGCGCTGCCTGCGCAGACTCAGGCGCCAACAACACAAACGGAATCATGACAGAGATGGAAAAGAAAATACTGCTGACGGACTGCCCGGACGCCAAGGGCCTCATCGCCAAGATCACCAACATCTGCTACAAGCACCAGCTCAACATCAACAAGAACGACGAGTTCGTGGATCACGAAAACGGCCGCTTCTTCATGCGCACCGAGCTGGAGGGACGCTTCAACGACGAGACCCTGCTGGCCGACCTCGATGATGCCCTGCCCGCCGGTGCCCAGCGCCGCCTGGTCAAGGCCGGCAAGAAGCGCATCGTCATCCTGGTGACCAAGGAGACCCACTGCCTCGGCGACATCCTGATGAAGAACTATGCCGGTGCGCTGGACATGGACATAGTCGCGGTGATCGGCAACTACGACACCCTCGCCGAGTTGACCGGCAAGTTCGACATCCCGTTCCACACCGTCAGCCACGAGGATCTGAGCCGTACCGAGCACGAAGAGCAGGTGCGCGCCATCATCGACGGCTACCAGCCCGACTACGTGGTGCTGGCCAAGTACATGCGGGTGCTGACCCCGAGTTTCGTCGAGGCCTATCCGCGCAAGATCATCAACATCCACCACTCCTTCCTGCCCGCCTTCATCGGTGCCCGCCCCTATCGCCAGGCCTTCGATCGCGGGGTCAAGCTGATCGGCGCCACCGCCCACTTCGTCACCGACGATCTGGATGAGGGCCCCATCGTCGAGCAGGACGTGATCCACGTCGATCACACTTTCAGCGCCGACGACATGGCCAAGGCCGGCCGCGACGTGGAGAAATCGGTGCTGAGCCGGGCACTGGAGCTGGTGCTGAACGAGCGGGTGTTCGTCTACGGCAACAAGACGGTGGTATTCAAGTAATCCCGGCCACTGAAAACAACAAAGGCTCCCGCAGGAGCCTTTGTTTTATGTGCACTAGAGCAACGTCGATCAGAGCGGCAGACCGTTGACGGTCATGGCACCCTTGTCGAGCTTGAGCTCGGCCGTCAGCTGCTCCTTGTCCGCCTTGAGGTAACCCATGGCGGCAAACTGATCCAGCATGGGCGCCAGCTGCGGCACCGCCTTGCCCAGCTTGCCACTCAGGTTGGCGTGCAGCAGGCCGGAGAGAGCGTGCATGCCCTCTTCGCTGTTGAACAGCTGCTCCAGCGAGGTGGCCGCCAGCTTGATGTCGCCCCTCATGGCCACCGGCTCGCCATTGAGGTGGGAGCTCAAGTCCACCAGCTCAAGTGTGGCGCCACGCTTGAGCATCTTGTCCAGCGCCTGCTGGATCGCCTCCTCTTCCACGCCCTGGCCGCTGGAGGCCTGCAGCGCCTGATACCCTTCCAGATCCAGCCCCTTCAGATTGAGGGCTAGCTTGCTCTGGGTCAGCGCCAGGTTGTCGGTCTCGTTCTCCAGATTGAGGGTGTCCACCTTCATCTGGTAGCTGCTGGAGAGGGTCTGGGCATCATCCCCCGCCAGCTGGGTTTCGGTGGTCAGCCCCTGCAGGGAGACCTTGACGCTGTCCGGCAACTGTACCGACAGCGCGGAGAGGGTCATGTCGCTGCGGGGAGAGAGCCAGATCCCGCTGATCTCGGCCATGTCGGCACTGC
Organism: Aeromonas sp. QDB03; assembly: GCF_027707985.1. NCBI lineage: Bacteria > Pseudomonadati > Pseudomonadota > Gammaproteobacteria > Aeromonadales > Aeromonadaceae > Aeromonas > Aeromonas sp. QDB03. The sequence continues at coordinate 648,406 of NZ_JAPCJG010000002.1, forward strand.
CCTTGAGCTCGGCCAGCACCATGTCCATCTTGTTCTGCTCTTCGTGCACCGTCATGCCCTGCCAGTGGAAGGTGACGTGACCATTGCCTTCCAGATCGCCGTGATAGTCGCCCTTCATCGGCAGGAAGTTGAACTCGTCGAGCCCCTGCTTGATCTTGAACTCGTTGGCCCAGAAGCGGCTGCTGTTGCTGGCGGTCCACAGGCTGCTGACCGACTCGATGCCGAACTGCCACTGCTCCATCTTGAAGGCGTTGAATACCGGCGCCAGCGAACCCTGCCTGGTGTCGAGCAGCATGTGGCTCTTGATGTAGAGCGGCAGGATGCGGCTGTTGACGATGAACTGCGCCTCGACCGGTTCACTCCCCTCCAGCTGACCATCCAGGCTGGCCAGGGTCTGCGGGGTGACCACTACCTTCAGCACGCCATCGCGAGCGAACAGATTGCTCGAGCTCGGCTGCCAGCTCAGTTCGACGCCGCTCTCCTGCTTCACCTTGGCGATCTGCTCGGCCATGATGCGATCGAACGTGTTGCCCGTGTACCAGCAGGCACCCAGCCCACCCACCACCAAGGCCGCCGTGACGGCCAGCGCTACTCGCTTCTTCATCTTCTTCTGTTTCTCCAGGGAGTGATTGCCGCACTCTACGGGGCCAGCTTGGGGCTAGGCAAGCGCAATTCGGCGCCTGCCGCAATTAAGTGATGTCACAACAAGGGGCTGAACAGGTAGAACATGTTCTCCATCACCTTCTTGTACCAGGGACGTGCCCGCCACTTGGCCAGCGACATGGGGGTCGCCTCTATCATGTAGCCCTGCACCAGCTGGGTCATCTCGGCGACGAACACCGGGTTGTCGATGAGCAGGGTCACCTCGAAGTTGAGCCAGAGGCTGCGCCGGTCCAGGTTGACCGTACCCACCAGGGCGAAGTCGTCATCCACCAGCACGCTCTTGGTGTGCAGCAGGCCGGCGTCGTAGCGATAGACCTCCACCCCCGCCTCCAGCAGCTCCTCCATGAAGGCGTTGCAGGCGTAATTGGCCATCAGGGAGTCGTTGCGCGCCGGCAGCACCAGCTGCACCTGCACGCCGCGGGCCGCCGCCGAGGAGAGCGCCGCCGCCAGCGGATCGTCCGGCACGAAGTAAGGCGTGGTCAGCACCAGATGGTGGCGGGCCTGATAGATGGCCAGCAACAGGCTCTGCTGGATGCAGTCGCCGCCGACGAAGGGGCCGGACGGAATGAGCTGGGCCCGGTAGTTGCTCTGGGGCCAGGCCTCCGGCTCGTGCTGCAGGCTGTCGAGCAGCCGCTCGCCGGTCTCCATCTCCCAGTCCCAGACGAAGATGGACCACATCAGCGGCACCATGGGCCCCTGCACCCGGATCATGATGTCGACCCACTGGCCGACCCCGGCGTTCTGCTTGAAGAAGCGGGGATCCACCATGTTCATGGAGCCGGTGTAACCGACCCGGTCGTCGATCACAACCAGCTTGCGGTGCATGCGCAGGTCCTGGCGCTGGAACGGGATGCGCCAGGCCCCGACCGGCAGCACCTCCACCAGCTTGACCCCGGCCTTGCGCAGCTTTTTCGGCCAGGACGAGCGGAAGAAGGTCTTGCTGCCCATGGAATCGAGCAGCAAGCGACAATCCACGCCGCGCGCCGCCACTTCCATCAAGGCTTCACACACCTCGTCGGTGTCGCCGCCCGGATGCCAGATGTAGAACTCCAGGTAGCAGGACTGGGAGGATTGGCGGATGTCGCGCACTATCTCGCGCAGGATGGCTTCCGGCTTGCTCAGCAGCGTCATCCGGTTGCCGGAGAGCATGGGCATGGCCAGCCGGCCCTGGATCAGATCGTGCAGCGGCTGGGCCTTCTCCCCCACCTCACAGCAGTGCTGGGGGAAGAGCCGGGCCAGCTGGCGGATCCAGATGGCGTAAGGGCGGTACATGGCCTGCGCCCGCTCGGCGCGGCGCCGGCCGAGGCGGATCTCGCCGAACAGCACGTAGAAGCCGACCCCGGCAAACGGGATGGCATAGATGAGGGCCAGCCAAGCCAGTGAGACCCCGATGGGGCGCCGTTTCATCACCACCCGAAAGGAGACCCCCGCCACGATCACGGTGTGAAACAGCAGCAGCAACCAGCCGAGGAACTGGGAAAACAGCAGTTGGATGTCGTGCTCCAGACCGTTGATCACGAGAACTCCTTTTACAGACGAGTGAAATGCGGTGGGCAGATCCTGCGAAGCCAGGATGGTATGCTGTAAAACACACCCATTCTATCAGGTCGTTAGCATGATCCTGCAATCTATGCTGCTCAGTCTGGCCATGCTAGGTCAAGGCTCATATGACATCAATGAGCAACAGATAAACCAGTACCTGCAATCCCAGGTGCAAGTGAACAAACAGCTGGAGCTGCCCGGCATTATCAAGGCTCATGTGCAACTAGAACAGAGCGATGTCCAGATCGGGCGCCAGAGCCCGGACACCGCCCGGGTCTATGGCAAGGGCAAGCTCAAGATCGCCCTGCCGGATCAGACCGAGTACGACGCGCGGCTGAACATGACCTATGAGGCGAGACCGCGTTACGACAAGGCGCAGAGCGCGCTGTTCCTCGACAACATGAAGTTGATTGAATACAAGCTGGAGCCGGAGGCGGCGCAGCAGAAGTTCGGCTTCATGCTCGGCATGCTGCTGCAGAGCATGGAGAAGCGGCTGGAGACCCAGCCGGTCTATCGACTCAACGACAAGGATCCGAACCAGGCATGGCTGAAGGAGAATCTGTTGGGGCTGGAGCTGTCACCGGGCAAGATCCACCTGTTGACCAAGCCCCAGTGAGTCGTCAGTTGTAGACCGGGGCCTTGGCCTGGCGCACCAGCAGCTCGATCTGGTAACCCTGTTCGCGCTGCTGGTCATACAGCGAGAAGAGCGGCCCCTCCAGTTCATGCAGGGGCAGGTCGGCGAAGCCAGCCTTGAGGTAGAACGGCTTTTCAAACGGCAAGGCCTGACACACCACAGGTTTGTCCTGCAGATCGTTGCAGGCGTGCTGCAACAGGCGCGAGCCCAGTCCCAGCGACTGGTAGTGGGGCAGCAGACGAAAACCGCACAGGTGGTAGTAATCCTGTTCGTCGCGCAGGCGCACGGCCCCCACCAACCAGTGGGCGTCGCGTACCACGAAGATCCGCTCGGCCAGATCCGGCACATAGTGGGAGAAAGTGGTTTCGTAGTAATCCCTGATCAGGGAAAGGTCTGCATCACAGTACTCTTCGAACGTGAGTTCCATCGCCCGCTTGCCTATCACACCCGTTCCATCCATGGCCATTCGGCCCGGTCCTCATACATTGATGTCGGTCGCAGAGATCCGACCAGATTGACGATATCACGGCTTTTAATAACAAAAAAGCCAATAACCACACCGGGTTGCATAATTTTTAACATGCCGTCAGCCGGTCTGGCCAGTGGCGATCCTATCACGGCAAGCCAGTGGCAGACACTGTTTGCGCCTCTTCCCCGCCCTTTACGGCAGCCCGCCATTTCATGGCCCGCAACTCACTGATTTGGCTCTACAAACCCTTTTCGTCAACATTTGTTAACAAAAAAATGCAGCTCTCCCCCTGTATGAAAAGCCCCATTTGAATAGCAACTTTGGCATTTACCCTTATGGTGAAGCCTTGGCATAGCCTCGTGCTGTTGTTGCCCGCGTGGGTCCATCCCCACACCGACACCTCACCACTTTGCCAAGGAGTTATCATGTCCAGACCGATCCCCTCCCTGCTGATGCTGGCCCTGCTTCCCGCCGCCGGCTGGGCTGGCGACATCCATGCCCCGCTTGCCCCCTATCACTTCACGGCGCAGCAGCTTGCCGCCAGTCAGACCCCGGCCCTCCCCCTGGATGAAGCCCACTTCGTGTTCGGCGCGGCGGCCATGGCCTTCGATCTGCACGACTTTTTGCTGCAGCAGGCGCCCCACCTGCTGCCCAAGGAGGAGGTGATCCTGCACTGGAGCGGCATCACCAGCCTCAACCCCCAGCTGCTGCTGGCCCTGATGGAGGCGAGCAGCCAGCTCATCTCGGCTCCCTCCGAGCAGGCCATGGCGGCGCCGTTCGCCAGGCAGGTCAAGGCCAGGGGCTTTGACAACCAGCTGGAGCTGATGGCGCGCCAGCTCTCCGAGCGCTTCTATCAGGCCCGTGCCCAGCAAAGGCTTATGCAACGCAGCGCCCCCGCCCTGGCACCGCAGGCCGCGCACCAGGCCGCTCTCGCCAGCATGCTGAGCACGTCGGTGCAGCGCCAACTCGGTGAGCAGTGGCTGACCCTGTTCGGCCAGGATGCCATGACCTCCCCCAGGGGCGGCGCAATCGCGCCCGCCGAGCCGCTGGCCGGCGGTCAGTTCCAGCTGCCCTGGCGCCAGGGCTACAGCTGGAAGGCCAATGGCGCCCACTCCCATACCGGCTCCGGCTATCCCTACTCCTCCATCGATGTCTCCTACGACTGGCCGGGCTGGGGTGGCGCCACCTACACGGTCACCGCCGCCAACAGCGGCACCGTCACCGTCTTCTCCCGCTGCCAGGTGCGCGTCACCGCCCCCAACGGCTGGGCCACCAACTACTACCACATGAGCGGGATCTCGGTGCGCAGCGGCGACTACGTGGCCGCCGACACCCCCATCGGTACCTATGCCAGCAACCGCAACGAGGCGCTGTGCGAGGGCGGCTCCTCCACCGGCCCGCACCTGCACTTCTCCCTGCTCTACAACGGGGTGTTCCAGTCCCTGCAGGGGCAGCGGCTGAGCAGCTATGCCGTCAACGTCGGCGCCAGCAACTACGACGACAACTGCAACCGCTTCTGGCTCTACAACCAGCGCAATGGCCAGCGCTACTGCGCCTGGCAGCCGCTCTACAACAACGGGATTGACTGAGCCGAAAGCAGCCCGGTGAAGTGATGGAAAAGTCAGTAATGACGCGGCCTGCGCGGTTTTTTGCAAGCCGTCACAGATCCGCACAGTCCGCTTTGAAAGTGCTCACAAAATCGCCGCCCGGCGATTGCTGGCAAGACAGGCCGGTGTGAGGCTCTGGGTGCCCATCTGGGCACCCAAAACAAGGACTGACAATAATGAAACACACAGCGGGAATCTGGGCGATCGCAGGCATGCTGATCGCTCCTTTGGCACATGCCGACGTCATACTGCACGCCTTCAACTGGAAATACAGTGAAGTCACCGCCAAGGCCGATCTCATCAAGTCTGCCGGCTACAAACAGGTGCTTATCTCGCCGCCCCTCAAGTCATCGGGCAACGAGTGGTGGGCACGCTACCAACCGCAGGATCTGCGCCTCATCGACACCCCCCTTGGCAACAAGCAGGATCTCGAACAGCTGATCGCCGCCATGCAGGCACGGGGCATCGCCGTCTATGCGGACGTGGTGCTCAACCACATGGCCAACGAGAGCTGGAAGCGCAGCGATCTCAACTACCCCGGCAGCGAGCTGCTGCAAAGCTACGCCGCCAACCCCGGCTACTTCGAGCGGCAGAAGCTGTTTGGCGATCTGGGCCAGAACTTGCTCGCCGGCCAGGACTTCCACCCGGAAGGGTGCATCAGCGACTGGAACGATCCGGGCAACGTGCAGTACTGGCGGCTGTGCGGCGGCGCGGGCGACAAGGGGTTGCCGGATCTTGACCCCAACAACTGGGTGGTGAGCCAGCAGCAGGCCTACCTCAAGGCGCTCAAGGGGATGGGGATCAAGGGCTTTCGGGTCGATGCGGTCAAGCACATGAGCGATTACCAGATCAACGCCGTGTTCACCCCCGAGATAAAGCAGGGGATGCACGTGTTCGGCGAGGTGATCACCACCGGCGGCGCCGGCAGCAACGATTACGAGCGCTTCCTCAAGCCCTATCTCGACAGCAGCGGTCAGGGCGCCTATGACTTCCCGCTGTTTGCCTCCCTGCGCGGGGCGCTCGGCTATGGCGGCAGCATGAACCAGCTGGCAGATCCGGGGGCCTACGGCCAGGCGCTGCCGGGCAGCCGGGCGGTCACCTTCGCCATCACCCACGACATTCCTACCAACGACGGCTTTCGCTACCAGATCCTGAACCCGACCGACGAGAAGCTGGCCTATGCCTACCTGCTCGGCCGCGACGGTGGCTCGCCGCTGGTCTATTCGGATCACGGCGAGACCCAGGCCAAGGACGGGCTGCGCTGGCAAGATTACTACCTGCGCAGCGACCTCAAGGGGATGATCCGCTTCCACAACGCGGTGCAGGGCCAGCCCATGCAGCTGGTCGGCAGCGGCGACTGCTTCGTGCTGTTCAAGCGCGGCAAGCAGGGGCTGGTCGGCATCAACAAGTGCGACTACGAGCAGGAGTACTGGCTCGATACCGCCAAGTTCGAGATGAACTGGTATCGCAACTACCGGGACGTGCTCGACCAAAACGCCGTGGTCAACGTGCAGAGCCAGTGGGTCCGGGTCGCCATTCCCGCCCGCAGCGCCCGCCTCTGGCTGCAGGAGTAAACCGGCCACTGCCGCGCGAGGCCGCCACTGGGCGGCCTCTTTATTTGGTCTGTCACCGCTATTTTCTCGGCCGAGTGCACGGGTCGGTCAGGGCGGGCTTGTTCTGCCCGCGCCGTGATGCTTTACTCAACAAGGCTAACGAGGCTGAAGGAGCAAGCCGTTGAAAGCATGGATGTTGATGGGATTGATCCCGCTGTTTTCCCCGCCCGGTTGGAGCCAGGCACCCGCCCCGGCCGAAGTGGTGATCCTCACCGCCGAGCCGCCGGCACCGCCCCCAGCGGCGCCCCCCGTCACCCTGCACACCCCGGGCGTGCTGCCGCCCCCCGAGCCGGCCAGCCCTCCGCTGCCGCCCGGCACCCGCCAGATCCAGGTCTACAAGTCGGTGCAGAAAAACGGCGTGGTGCGCTACTCCGACATGATGCCGGAGCAGGGTCACTACGAGCTGCTGCTGTTCAACGACTGCTACGCCTGCGACCCCGACTCCAAGGTCAACTGGCACACCACGGGGCTGTTTCTCTATGACTACGCCAGCACCATCCAGGCGGCGGCCAAGGCCTATCAGGTGGAGCCGGCCCTTATCCGGGCGCTGATCCACGCCGAGTCCGCCTTCAACCCGCTGGCTGTGTCCCGCAAGGGGGCCATGGGGCTGACCCAGTTGATGCCGGCCACGGCGCGGGAGCTGGGGGTGGGCAACGCCCTGCTGGCGGAGCAGAACATCTTCGGCGGGGTGAAATACCTGGCGGGGCTGCTCAAGCAGTATGGTGGCAACGTGGCGCTGGCCACCGCGGCCTACAACGCCGGTGCCGGCGCGGTGCAAAAGCATGGGGGTATTCCCCCTTATGCTGAGACTCGTGCCTATGTGGAGCGGGTGCAGCTGCTGCGCCAGCGCTACAAAGACATGCTGAGCGCCAAGGGGTTGTAAGCCTCTCCCCTCTTGCCGGCGACCAAGTTACCCTGCGGGCCCTTGCGGCCCGTTTTCGTGCCCGCCAGAAACAAAAAAACACGCCCGGGGGCGTGTCGATACCACACTTTGTTGCCCTGACGGATCAGGCTTTGGTCGCGATCGCGCGATAGGCCAATGCACCCAGAATGGCACCGACGATGGGCGCAACCCAGAACAGCCACAGCTGGCCCAGAGCCCAATCCCCTACGAAGAAGGCCACACCCGTGCTGCGCGCCGGGTTGACCGAGGTGTTGGTCACCGGAATGCTGATGAGGTGAATGAGGGTCAGGCACAGGCCGATGGCGATGGGGGCAAAACCGGCCGGGGCCCGGCTGTCGGTGGCGCCCATGATGACGAACAGGAAGAAAGCTGTCATCACCACTTCACACACCAGCGCCGCCAGCATGCTGTAGCCGCCCGGGGAGTGCTCGCCATAGCCGTTGGAGGCAAAGCCCGCCGCCAGATCGAAACCGGCTTGACCGCTGGCAATCACATAGAGCACCGCCGCTGCCGCAATCCCGCCCAATACCTGAGCGACCATGTAGGGCAGCACGCCGGAGGCCGGGAAACGACCGCCGGCCCAGAGACCAATGGTCACGGCCGGGTTCAGGTGACAGCCCGAGATATGGCCGATGGCGTAAGCCATGGTCAGCACGGTCAGACCGAACGCCAGCGCCACGCCGAGCAGGCCGATGCCGACGTTCGGAAAGGCGGCGGCCAGCACGGCGCTGCCGCAGCCCCCCAGCACCAGCCAGAAGGTGCCCATGAATTCAGCTGCAAAAGGTTTCACTTCTCAACTCTCCCAATGATGGATGAAACGGGAGCCTGCGGCTCACCGGGCCGCACCACGCGGCCGGCGCACATTATGGGAGTCCCGATCGGGCAAGCGAAGGGAAGCGATGAAGGCAAAAAAAACGTGACTTGCGTCACAAGCCATTGATTAACTGAGAGGATTGTCGTTAGCGCCCGGACGAGCTGCAGTATGCGGTGGGAAGGCAGTGCGACAGCTTGTGACTCTGTTGAGGCTTTTGCCGACAGCCGCCGCTGCCAGAGGGGCAACTAGCCGGCACATGGCCGCTTGCCTGAGATTGCCGGTATCAGGCCGGCAATCTCAGCTCAGCGGTAACGACCGCGTACCGCTCCCGTGCTGCGCCCGGCCATCTTGATCAGGATCTGGCGGGTATGGAAGTGGCAGAGCGCCACCCCGAGGGCATCCGCCGCATCCGCCTGAGGGGTGGCCGAGAGCTTGAGCAGGTGAGTCACCATATGCTGCACCTGCTCCTTGGCGGCGCCGCCGGTGCCCACTACCGCCTGCTTGATTTGGGTGGCCGAGTATTCGCTCACCGGCAGCAGGGCATTGACCGCCGCCACGATGGCGCTGCCGCGAGCCTGACCCAGCTTCAAAGCCGAATCGGCATTGCGCGCCATAAAGACCCGCTCGATGGCGAACTCGTCCGGCTTGAACTGGGTGATGATCTCGCTCACCCCGTCATAGACCTGCTTGAGGCGCGACGGCAGCTCGCCCAAGTCGGTGCGGATGCAGCCCGAGCCCAGGTACTCCGCCTTGCCCGCCACGATGCGAATGACCCCGTAACCTGTGATGCGCGAACCCGGGTCTATCCCCAAAATGATGCTCATGGACGGGCCACCCTGGCCATCATGGCGGGGATCCGCTCCCATTTGGCAAGGGCAGCCAGCCGGCCACCCCGTTTCAATACCTGGTTCATCACACTCTGTCGCTCTGCTGGCAGTTCATGGCCGCCAAGATAGCAAACAAGCGCCCGCTTGGCTTGCGCGGCAGCGCCCCCGCCAATCAACTGCGCAGGGATGCGCCATCTCATACAGTGGTCCGGCGATTTTTTCGCCCGCAGCCCGCCGATGACTTGGGCAAACCGGCGCGGCGCTCACCCTCACTCCCCCGCCAGGGTGACCAGTTGCTCTGCCAGCCGGTGGCCGTGCAGGTAACTCTCAATCAGCGCCCCGTCCGCCCGCCCCGCCTCAATCTGCTGATACCAGTGGGCCAGCATGGCGGCAAAGCCCCGTTGGGTAAGCACCGGCTGCCAGTCGTCCGGCGCCAGGGTCTGCACGGTTTTATCGCGGGCCAGAGTGCCCCGGGTGCAGTTTTCGATATGCAGGGAGAGGTTGTCGCCATAGGCATCGATGCGCTCCTCGGTGAGGCCGGCGCTGCGGTTCATGCTGCCGCTCACCGCCACCTGCCCGCTCTGCCAGGCCACGCTCACCCCGGCCAGCAGCTCAGGTTGACGGGCACAGCGCCGCAGTACCGCATGGACCTCCCCATCTGGCACGCCGCCGTAGTAGCAGAGGCTGTCGAGCACATGGATAAAGTCGTCGAACAGAAACGAGCGCGGCGCCCCTGGCAGGGCGTGGCGGTGTTTTTGCCAGTTGAGCTCGGTAAGCGGCTGATTATCTGCAAGCGGCAGCGCCCGGGCCGCGCTCATGGCGGGCAGATAGCGGCGATTGAAGCCGACAAACAGCGGACGGTTCTGCGCCAGCGCCAGATTGGCAAGCTCCTCTACCCCGGCAAGAGTGTCGCACAGCGGCTTGTCGACAAAGGTGGGGATGCCGGCGCGCAGGCACTGGGCGGCCAGCTCAAGGTGCACCGCGGTGGCGGCGTGGATCATCACCGCATCCGGGCCGCTTGCCAGCAAGTCGCCCAGCTCGGTGAAGCACTCGGCGATCCGGTACTGGCGGGCCAGCTTAGCCAATACCGCTGGATTGCGGGTACAGAGCAGCGGGGTGACTCGCTCGTCACTGGCAAGCAGCGGCAGATAGGCTTTCTGGGCGATATCACCAAGACCTACGAGGGCAATGCGCATGGGGACTCCTTGTGGCGGCGGGTTATGGGCGCCGTTTTATCCTGCAACGGCTGACAGGGTAGCATCCCCGCCGACCCGGACACAGCCGATGGCTGCCCCCCCCCGCCCTATGCTCGGGGAGTGTCATTTTTGGCTCCATCTGGCTAAGATTCCCGCTTTTGGACATAAGACGCGCCAAGGAGTGCCATGCCAACCTCAACCCTGCTCTCGCTGTTTCGCTACAAGGCCTGGGCCGATGGCGAACTGCTGGATGCCCTCGCCACCCTGGATGCCGCGCAATATGGCGAGGCTCATCACACGGCTCTGCGCATCTTCAACCATATCCATGTGGTTGATGCCATCTTCAAGGCCAATCTGCTGGGGGAACGGCACGGCTTTACCGCCACCAATACCCCGGAGACGCCGACCCTGGCGATGCTGCGCAGCGCCATCGGCCAGCTGGATGCCTGGTATCTGGATTACGTCGCCGGCCTGAGCCAGGCAGATGGCGAGGCCATGCTCTCGTTCAACTTCGTGGATGGCGACAAGGGGCAGATGAGCCGCGCCGAGATGCTGCTGCATCTGGTGACCCACGGCGGCTATCACAGGGGGGCGATCGGGCGCATTCTGGTGCAGTGCGGCATCACGCCGCCGCGCGATACCCTGACCACCTTTTTGCATCGCAGCGAACCCGAGCGACGGGGCCATGCTGCCCTTGCAGATGGCGAGGCCCGCCTATGAAGCACGCCTGTCTGCGGCTCGCACCGCTACTGCTGATCGGGCTGCTAAGCGGCTGCGCCGCCGCCATCGATCACTACTCGGGGCGCTTTCGCAACACCCTGATATCAGGGGAAACCCGCACGACCATTCGCGCCGAGCTGGGCGAGCCCCAGGGTTGTCAGCAGGCCGCCTTTCTGACCGAGGACAAGGTGCAGGGTTGCGATCGCTTTACCGTGCTCGGCAAGATCCACAAGCGCGCTGACGGCAATGGCCAGGCCACGGCGAGCGCCGTGACCATGGGGCTGGGGGAGCTGATCCTGATACCCATGACAGTGGCCGGCGTGGCGGCGGATTACACCCAGCGCCACACCCTCACCGTCTATTACGATCGGGACGATCACTATCTGTTCCACACCCTGCTCAATGCCAAGGGGCAGGAAGTGTGGCAATAAGGGGCGATAAAGCGGAACGCTTTGCTGCCCCCTGGCCAGGTGGCAGCAGTTTGCCGGGTGACTAGCGAAATACAGTCAAGATTGCTCCCGGCGATCCAGCCACTTGCCTATCCTTGCCCCCAGCTCGGAGCAGACCAGCGCCGTCACGGCGGCCCAGAGCATCTGGCCGCCATCAAAACCCGCCTGCTTTTCAAAGAAAACAGGCACCAGCAGATTGAAGCCGATGATCCCGAGCAGCAGCCCAAGGCCGCTGCCCACCTTCTCCCTGCGGGATCGCGCTTTTATTGCCATCTGATTGCTCCTGTTGGAGTGAGATAAAGGGGCACGGATCGCTCCTGCCAAAACATCCCCGGCAAGATAACAAAGCCTCCCCCGATAGGGACAGCCATCTTTTTGGGGGATGAAAATAGCCACATATGCCCTTCCAAATCCATTTGCTGATCCAGTTCAAAAAACGATGAGATTCTGATGGTTACAGCATTTTAAGGCTCGCTCAGACAGTTTCGTTTGGCTTACCATAGCCATCCAGAACCTGTTGAACTGCGATGGGTTGCTGCCCTCGCTGGTCAATGGAGCATATTGGAAGCTGTAATCCACGGGCGGTAGCGTGATATTTGGTGGTGTTATGTCTCACCCAGAGAAGTGGGCGTCCCAGATTTCTCGTCCGATTTCCCAGTGACCCCAGTTTTAATTGAAAATGTGGGTGATGTCATATGCCTATACATTTAAAAATAAAATTACATTTATTTGTAATTATTACTTGTGTAATATACCACATGGTGAGCCAGTCAAATTTATGTATAAAATCTAAGGTGCGCATATATGTCATTAATTGATGAAGTAAATGAAAGAAGAAAAGAAATTCGTACAGATGGTTACTCTATATCTATTGGTGAATGGTTATCATTATATGAGAATGGAGAGGTGGATATTCATCCGGAGTTTCAAAGAATATATAGATGGTCTGAAGCTCAAAAAACAAACCTTATCGAATCCATCCTATTGGGAATCCCTGTCCCTCCAATATTTGTAAGCCAAAGAACTGATGGTGTTTGGGATGTAGTAGATGGCTTACAGAGACTTTCTACTATTTATCAATTTATTGGTCAGTTGAAAGATGAGGATGGTAAGAAGATTCCTCCATTAGTCTTATCCGGTACAAAATACTTGCCAAGCTTGGAGGGTAAAAAATGGGAAGGAGAAGAGCATATAGGTGATGAAGATCCAAATTCTATTGGGCAAAACCTGAGGCTTACAATTAAACGTTCAAAACTCAATGTGAGCATAATACTCAAAGAGAGTGATGAGACTGCAAAATATGACTTATTCCAACGTCTAAACACGGGAGGATCAAGACTTAGTGCGCAAGAAGTAAGAAATTGCATTTTGGTAATGCTAAATAAAGAGTTTTATTTCTGGTTGGTAGAGTTAGCAAGCTTCGATAAATTTGTAGAGTGCACTGCGCTGAGTGACAGAACAATCAATGAAGCCTATAACATTGAATTGGTTTTAAGGTTTGTTATATTTTCTTTGATCGATCCTAGAGACTTGGAGTCCATGGGTGATGTTGGTGTATTTATTACAGAGAAAATGCGAGATATATGCACAGATAAAGATTTTGATACTGCACTATGGGGTAGATTGTTCCGGCAAACATTTACTATTCTTTCAGACACTTGTGCTGACAATGCCTTCAAACGATTTAATATAAACAAACAAAAATTCTCAGGTGGTTTTCTTGTCTCTCAATACGAAGTTGTATCATATGGTCTCGCCTATAACATTTCAAATGATAGCTATGATGATGATATCGAGCGTAGAGTATCAAGTCTTTGGGAAAATAAAGAGTTTACCGATTGGTCTGGCTCTGGAATGACAGCTACAAGACGTCTCCCTCACCTTATTCCATTAGGGAGGGAGGTATTTAAAAAATGATAAGAACCAAAGAGGAACTTATTGATAAAATAGCTGGTGATTACATTTGGAGGTTGAGGGAAATAAACGAGATGAAAAATCTCATTCAAACAGATAAAGCCTCTGCGCTACAAAAAAAAGTGCTTTGTCGTGCGGGGGTGTCACTGATGTATGCACACTGGGAGGGGTTTGTAAAAAAAACGGGAACGTATTTTCTTGAATATGTCTCTTCGCAGAGACATTGTATTAGTGAATTAAGGAGCAACTTTGTTACATTGATTGTAAAAGGAAGAATAGATAGTGCGCATGATTCGAAAAAATATTCAGCTTTTGATGAAGTGACGAAATACATTCTATTTAATCAGAACAGCCGGGCACGTATACCAGTAAAAAACGTTGTGGATACACAGTCAAATCTTTCAACCACAGTACTCAAAGAAATACTTTGGTGTTTAGGGTTCGACTATGCTTTATTTGAATCAAAAGAGAAACTAATAGACCAGAAGTTAGTAAGCAGAAGGAATCATATTGCCCATGGGCAAGAGATTGAAATCGGGTTGGATGATTTCTCCGAAATGGCAGATGAGGTTTTAGGGCTTATGACAACTTTCAGGAACATGCTGGAAAACAGTACTGTCACTGAAAGCTATAGAGCAGCTTGACATTTCATCATATGACCTTAGCTCAAAATATTTGTTTTTTATTATTAATATGTGTGCACTAATTATATTGGCTGTACAGATACAATTTTCATCTGACACCGGTCTCAAACCGGTGTCTTGTTTACACCCTTTATTTAAGAGCACACTTCCTTCGGTATCAATTTCAGACCCTTTTTAAACATCCTGTAAGATATCTCTTCCTCCATAATCTTGCCCACATGTATCCGCAGAGTGTTGTAGTGCCCAAGGTAGCTGTCCAAGTCTGTTTGCATCTGCTTCACCGACTCATACTGTGAGTCGTTACGGTAAACTGGCCTCCCTTTCACTATCTGTAAAGAAATAAAAAGGCGACCAGATGGTCGCCTTTTTATTTCTATCGCTTTACAGTCAGGAAACTCACCGCGCCGGTCGCTTGGCACCATTCCCTTTTGCCGCGGGCTTGCCGCCTTGAATGGCAGGTTTAGCGCCAGGCTTGGCAGAGCCGGCGCGGGTCGGGGTCTTGCCCTTGTGAGCGGATTTGCCAGCCGGCTTACCCTGAGCGGCACCCTGCCCACCACCCTGTGCGGCAGACTTGCCGTTGCCCGAGCCTTTCTGGAGCTGAGAACCCACCGGTTTGCCATTGCCAGCCTTGCCGCCGTTTCGGCTGGCCGCCGAGGCATTGGCTGCACCGGCCTCGCTGCGGGTGGCCTTGTTGCCCGACCCGTTGCTGCGCTGGTGAGTGATGGCACTGTGGCGGGTCAACGCAGGTTTCAGGCCCTTGCTGCGACTGCGCTCGGCCTTGGCTTCGCCACGGCCTTCCGGCGGTACCAGGCAGTCGGGACCGTTACCGATCAAGTGGCCCTTGCCCATCTCCAGCAGGGCTTCGCGGATCATCGGCCAGCCGGCCGGATCGTGATAGCGCAGCAGCGCCTTGTGCAGGCGACGGCGACGCTCCCCTTTCACTACGAACACGTCCCCGCCCTGGCGGCTCACCTTGTTGAGCGGGTTTTTCTCGGTGTAATACATGGTGGTGGCATTGGCGAGCGGCGACGGGTAGAAGTTTTGCACCTGATCGAGCTTGAAGCGGTTGGACTTGATCCAGAGCGCCATGTTCACCATGTCTTCATCCGTGGTGCCCGGGTGGGCGGAGATGAAGTAGGGGATCAGGTACTGCTGCTTGCCCGCCTCTTTGGAGTACTTGTCGAACAGCTCCTTGAAGCTGTAGTAGCTGCCCATGCCCGGCTTCATCATCTTGGAGAGCGGGCCCTCTTCGGTGTGTTCCGGCGCGATCTTGAGGTAGCCGCCGACGTGGTACTTGGCCAGCTCCTTGATGTAGCGCGGATCTTCCACCGCGATGTCGTAACGCACCCCGGAGGCGATCAGGATCTTCTTGATGCCCTTGAGGTCACGCGCCTTGCGATAGAGGTTGATGGTCGGGCTGTGGTCGGTGTCCATGTGCGGGCAGATGGTCGGCCAGACGCAGGAGGCGCGCCGACAAGTCTGCTCGGCCTTGGGGCTCTTGCAGCGCAACTTGTACATGTTGGCGGTGGGGCCGCCCAGATCCGAGATGACGCCGGTGAAGCCCGGCACCTTGTCGCGGATCTCTTCGATTTCTTTCAAGATCGACTCTTCCGAGCGGCTCTGGATGATTCGCCCTTCGTGCTCGGTGATGGAGCAGAAGGAGCAGCCGCCGAAGCAGCCGCGCATGATGTTGACCGAGGTCTTGATCATGTCGTAGGCCGGGATCTTCTCGTTGCCATAGGCCGGGTGCGGCACCCGCTGGTAAGGCAGGCCGAACACCCCGTCCATCTCGTCGGTTTCGAGCGGGAAGGCGGGCGGGTTGACCCAGATGATGCGATCGCCGTGGGCCTGAGAGAGGGCGCGGGCGCAACCCGGGTTGGTCTCGTGGTGCAGGATGCGCGACGCGTGGGCGTAGAGCACCTTGTCTTCCTTCACCCGCTCGAACGCCGGCAGCTTGACGTAGGTTTGCTCCCACGGTTTTTGCTTGGGCGGTTGCACCAGGATGGGCTTGGCCTCCTGCGCAGCCGGAGCGGTACCTTCATCGTCCGCGCAGGGCGCCCCTTCCATATAGGGGTTGGGGATGGGATCGATGCGGCCAATCTGGTCGAGCTTGCTCGAATCCACCCCGCGCCAGCCCGGCAGCGGCTCCTTGCGGATCACCGCGGTGCCGCGAATGTCCTGCATGGTATCGATGGTCTCGCCGCCTGCGATGCGGTGAGCCACCTCGATCAGCGGCCGCTCGGCGTTGCCGTAGATGAGGATGTCGGCCTTGGCATCGATCAGGATGGAGCGACGGATGGTCTCGGACCAGTAGTCGTAGTGGGCGATGCGGCGCAGGGATGCCTCGATACCGCCGATGACCACCGGGACCTCTTTATAGGCCTCTTTGCAGCGCTGGGTATAGACCAGGGTGGCGCGGTCCGGCCGCTTGCCGCCCACATCCCCCGGGGTGTAGGCGTCGTCGTGGCGCAGCTTCTTGTCGGCGGTGTAGCGGTTGATCATGGAGTCCATGTTGCCCGCCGTCACCCCGTAGAAGAGGTTGGGCTTGCCAAGGCGCATGAAGTCATCTTTCGATGACCAGTCTGGCTGGGCGATGATGCCGACCCGAAATCCCTGGGATTCGAGCATGCGGCCAATGACCGCCATGCCGAAGCTCGGGTGATCCACGTAGGCGTCGCCTGTCACCAGCACGATGTCGCAGCTGTCCCAGCCAAGCTTGTCCATCTCCGCGCGGGACATGGGCAGGAAGGGCGCCGTGCCGTAGCACTCGGCCCAGTAACGGGGATAGGAGAAGAGGTTGGTAACCGGCTGCATTTTGACCACCTGGAACAATTCGGGTCGCGCATTATACCGGCAGAGCAAGGCGGGGGCGACGGCTTTTTGCCCCTACGATAGATGCGGAAAAGGCGAGCCAGCGGGGCTCGCCTGAAAAGTGCAGGTCAATTGTCGGCTCAGGCCAGGACGCGGGCCAGCACGATGCGGTTGTAGTGGCGCTGCAGCAACTGATAGCCGCCCAGCAGGCACCAGACCAGGGCGGGCGCCAGGAACACCGGGTGGGTGGCCAGGCGCAGCATCAGCAGGCCCAGCAGGATCAGCGCGAACGGCCTGCTCTCGTAGAGCCACAGCGGCCAGCCCTGCTTTCGCAACTGCTGCTTGTCGGGCCGGCGATAGGCGCCACGTCGAAACCAGGCCAGCGAACCGGCCAGATAGAATGCCAACCCGGCCAGCAACAGCCCCGGCTGATCGGCAATCCCCAACAACAGCAAACCGCTGCCCATGTAGGCAAAGGGCAGCGGTTCATAAATGGCTGATGGCAACATAGCTCACCTCAACGTTAAACTGGCTATATATTAACCCGCTTACCCGAGGATGCCATCAGCTTGCAGTGCTTTTCACCTATATGGGTGTAGGCATCAGGCCGCCGGTTTGTCCTGCTGCGAGGCGGCCTCGCTGGCCGCCAGCGCCTCGTCCACCTGTTGATCCCGCGCCCCGGTCATGCCGGCCCGTTTGGCCAGCAGATGGTAGATGGCGGGCACCAGCAGCAGGGTCACCAGAGTCGCCAAGGAGAGGCCGAAGAAAACCACGGTCCCCACCGACATCCGGCTCTCGTAGCCCGCTCCCATGGAGAGCATCAGCGGCACGGCCCCTATGATGGCGGTGAGCGAGGTCATCAGGATCGGGCGCAAGCGACGCACCGAGCCTGCGATGATCGCCTCGTCGAACCCCTCGCCGCGCTGGCGCAACTGGTTGATGAACTCGACGATCAGGATGCCGTTCTTGGTCACCATGCCGATCAGCATGATCATGCCGATCTGGCTGTAGATGCTCATCTCCTGCCCCGTCAGCCAGAGGCCGAGCAGACCGCCGAAGATGCCGAGCGGCACCGTCACCATCACCACCGCCGGGGTCAGCATGCTCTCGAACTGGGCCACCAGCACCAGATAGACCACCAGCAAGGCCAGAGCGAACACCATCACCATCTCGCCCTGGTTGTCGCGATAGTCCTTGGACTCGCCGGCATAATCCACCGTCATGCCGCTCGGCAGGTTGGCGCTGGCCCAGCCGTCCAGGTAATCCAGCGCCTCGCCCAGGGTGTGACCCGGCGCCAGATCCGCGGTCAGGGTCACCGCCTTCTGACGCTGGTAGTGGTTGAGGCGCTGCGGGCTCGCCACCTGCTTGACGGTGGCCAGGGTCGAGAGGGTCACCATCTCGCCGTTGGCCGCCTTGAGGTAGATGCGGCTCAAGTCGGAGACGCCGTTGAAGTCGCGCTGGTTGGCGCGCAGGTAGACGTCGTACTCCTCCCCTCTGTCTACATAGGTGGTCTGGCTGATGCCGCCGAGCAGGGCCTGCAGGGAGCTCGCAACGGTGGAGACCGGGATGCCGAGCTGATTGGCCCGATCCCGCTCTATGGTCACCTGCAGCTCCGGGGTCTTCTCGGCATAGTCGAGATCCGGCGTCTCCATCAGACCGCTCTGGGCTGCCGCCTCTTTCAGGGCCAGCCCCTGCTGATAGAGCTCGGCGTAATCGGAGCCCTGCAGTACGAACTGCACCGACGCGGTGGAGCCGCCGCGAAAGCCCGGCTGGAAGGTGCGGATCATCACGTCCGGAATACCGGCCAGCCGCCCGCTCAGGGACTTGGCGAACTCGGTGGCGGTTTCATCCCGCTCGGCCCAGTCGGTGAGCTGGATGATGGCCATGCCGGTCTGATCGCCGCCACGGCCGAAGGCCGGGGTGCTGAAGCTCATGGCCTGCACCACCCCCTTGCCGAGCAGCGGCATGATGGCCGCCTCCACCTGCTGCATGTTGCGCTTCATCCGCTCGATGCTGGTGCCCTCAGCCCCCTTGACGAACACGTAGAGCACGCCCCGATCCTCGGTCGGGGTCAGGCTGGTGGGCAGCTGGGCAAACAGGGCGCCGATGCCGCCCAGGCAGAGCAGCAGCACCAGCGGGGTCCAGCGCGAGTGGTGCAGCATCCAGCCGAGCAGCCGGCGGTAGTGGGTCTCCACCCAACCGAGGCCGCGATCGAGCGCCGCCGTCAGCCGGTTGGGCCGATCCACCGAGCGCATCAGCCAGGAGCCCATGGCCGGGGTCAGGGTGAGCGCGATCAGCGACGAGAAGAGCACCGCCAGCGACAGCAGGATGGCAAACTCGGTAAAGAGCCGGCCCACCATGCCATCCATGAAGGCGATGGGCACGAACACCATCACCAGCACGGCGGTGGTGGCGATCACCGCAAAGCCCACCTCGCGGGTGCCGTGCCAGGCGGCCAGCAGGGGCGGTTCGCCGCGCTGCAGATGGTGGTGAATGTTCTCCACCACCACGATGGCGTCATCCACTACCAGACCGATGGCG
Source organism: Aeromonas sp. QDB03 (assembly GCF_027707985.1). Classification (NCBI taxonomy): domain Bacteria; kingdom Pseudomonadati; phylum Pseudomonadota; class Gammaproteobacteria; order Aeromonadales; family Aeromonadaceae; genus Aeromonas; species Aeromonas sp. QDB03. The sequence continues at coordinate 667,754 of NZ_JAPCJG010000002.1, forward strand.
AGAATGAGCGCCAGCAAGGTGATGAGGTTGATGGAAAAGCCCAGATACCAGGCACCGATAAAGGCGGAGATAAGGGAGACCGGCACCGTGATGGCCGGAATGAGAGTGGTGCGTCCCTGTCCCAAGAACAGGTAGAGCACGGCCACCACCAGCACGGCGCAGATGGCGAGCGTTTCGTACACCTCGTCGATGGCCTGCTTGATGAAGATGGTGGAGTCGTAGTCAACCTCCAGCGTTGCCCCCTCCGGCAGGAAGCGCTGCATCTCGGCCATCTTCTTCTCGACCCCCTGCGCCACCGCCAGCGGGTTGGCGGTGGACTGGGCGACGATGCCTATCCCCAAGCTCTCGCGGCCGTTGCGCTGGTAGGCGCTGTCTTCGTTCTTGGCCCCCACCTCCACATCGGCGATGTCGGCCAGATAGATGCTCTGGCCGTTGGTGGCAGTGCGCACCTGCAGTGCCTGGAAATCGGCGGCGGTGTGATAGAGCCGGGCAATCTGCACCGCCATGGTCATGCTGTTGTTGCGGATCTCGCCGCCCGGCAGCTCGATGTTCTCGCGCTTGAGGGCGTCCTGCACATCCGCCACCGTGACGCCGCGCGCCGCCATGTCGGCTGGGCGCAGCCGTACGTACATCACCTGGGTCAGATCGCCGGAGAGCGACACCTCGCTCACCCCGTCCACCAGGCTCAGGGGATCCACCAACACCCGGTTGGCATAGTCGGTCATGGCGGTGCGGTCCATCTGGGTGCTGCTGAAGTTGAGCCAGACCGCCACGTCGCCGTTGCCGTTGTCCTTGGTGACCAGGGGTTCATCCACCTCGTCCGGCAGCTTGGGGCGGGCGCGGGAGATGGCATCGCGCACATCGGAGATCCCCTCCACCATGTTCCAGCCGAGTTTGAACTCCACCGTGATGACCGAGCGTCCCTTGCGGGTCACCGAGTTGATGTTCTTGATGCCGCTGATGCCGGAGAGCTGATCCTCGATGGGCTTGGTGACCTGGCTCTCCATGACGGCGGGGGCGGCCCCCTCATACATGGTGGTGATGGAGACGGACGGCGTCTGCACGTCCGGCATCTCCCGCACCGTCAGCTTGGAAAACGCCACCAGACCGAACACGGTGAGCAGCGCGCTCAGCACCATCGCCACCAGCGGGCGGCGCACGGAAATATCGGAGAGCCACATCAGCCTTTGACCTCCGCCAGATCGTGCACGCTGACGCCGTCACGCAGGTTGACCAGCCCCTCGACCACGATGCGATCGCCCACCTTGAGCCCCTCGGTCACCCATACCTCTTCGCCATGGGTGTCCCCCAGCACCACCGGCACCCGCTTGACCTTGCCATTGGGTTCGAGACGATAGACGAAGCGCTGCTCGCCGGCATACTCCACCGACTGGGCGGGGATCAGGGTCATCTTCTGTGGCGGCAATGAGAGTTCGACGTTGAGCAGCATGCCGGGGCGCAGCTGGCCGTCGGGATTGGGGATGATCACCCGCGCCTTGATGTTCTGGGTATCGTTGGAGACGCGGCTGTCCAGCGTCTCAAGCACGCCGCGGAAAGATTGATCCGGCCAGGCCGAACTGGTCGCCGTCACCGCCATGCCGGGGCGCAGCAGCGAGAGGTAGCGCTCGGGCACCGCCAGATCGAGCCGCAGCTTGGCCAGCTCGTCCAGGTGGAGCAGGGTATCGCCGCTGTTGACCAGGGCCCCTTCGCTCAGGTCGATGAGGCTGACCGAACCGTCGAACGGCGCCAGCAGGGTGCGCAAGGAGAGCTCGTACTTGGCGGCATCGGCGCGGGCCTGGGCCTGGGCGACCGTGGCCTCCTGCCCTTCCAGCTCGGAGGTGGTGATGGCGCCGCGCGCCACCAGCCGGCGCATGTCCCGCAGCTTGCGGCTCTCGTCGCGCACGCTGGCACTCTGCTCGGCCAGCTCCGCCTGCTGCTTGCCGGCGTCGAGGGCGATCAGCACGTCCCCCTGCTTGACCTGCTGGCCGGAGCGCACCGCAATCTTGACGATGCGGCCGGTTACCTCCGGGCTTATCACCACGGAGCGGTTGGCGGCCAGCTTGCTCACCAGCTTGATGGAGGGCTCGGCCAAGCTCTGGCTGACCGTCTGCGCCCTGATGTTGACCTGACGTGGCTGGGGTTTGCCGGCAGGGGCGGAGTGGCGGTAATACCAGCCGGCGGAAATCAGCAGAGAGAGGCAGGCAAGCACCAGCCATATACGCATTTTCATCAAGCAATCCATGAAATTAAGAGAAAAGAGGGCACTTCATCAATGATGGTCACCATGTTACCCCCTGACTATGCCGTGACTATGTATAAATGTGACAAAACGTAACAGGAGCGGCGGAATATCACCAAAATCGTTGCAGGCGGAGACGTTCGCAAGGATTCTGCCCTACACTGATGCACCGAACCTGTCCGGATCCCGCCCAGCACCTATGCCTGCACCCAGATCTCATTTTGTTACCTATCGCCTGCAATGGCTGCTCTGCGCCTTCGTCGCCCTGCTGCTGGCCATCACTCTCAAGCTGACCCTGACCCAGGTCACCGACCATTATCAGAGCGACACCCTCAGCACCGCCTCCCGTCTGAAATCCCAGTTTCAGCAGATGGAAACCTTTCTCGAGGCGATGCGCGGTCAGGCAGAAGAGCGGCTGCGCAGCAACCCGCAAGCCGCCCTCACCCAGCAGCTCTACGGCGCCCTGCGGGAGAATGGTGACCAGGGTTTTGCGCTGGATCGGGTGCCCGCCAACCTGCCCAAAGGCCTGAGCGGCAACCTGACCGGGCTGGGGCCGCTGCCGGCCCCCGGCAGCCCACGTGCCGCCAGGCTGCACCTGGCGCTGAGCCTCTCCCCCCTGCTCTCCACCGCCAGCAAGCTGCTGGGAGACAAGGTCGGCTGGCTCTACTTCACCGGGGTCGATGACTTCGTCTATCTCTACCCCTGGGTTCCCGCCAGCCAGTTTCACTTTCGGCGCAACATCTATCTCAAGTCCTACTGGCAGGATGCCCTGAAACAGAAGGAGAAGAGCCTGCACGCCACCGTCTCGCGCCCCTACGAGGACTTTGCCGGCGCGGGGCAGATGATCACCCTGTCCCAGCCCATCGTAAAGGATCAGGTGCTGGTGGGCGTCATCAGCATCGACGTGCTGCTCTCCCGGCTGGAGCAGCTGCTGCGCGAATCCACTCCAGGTATCGGTACCCTGTTTCTGGTCAACCAGCATCAGCAGATCCTCGCCAGCAGCAATCAGGAGGTCGACTTCGTCCCAAAGCCGTCAACGGCTCGGGATGGCTACCGCTGGCAGCAGGGGGCATTTCAGTTCCAGTACGCCATTCCTGACACCGAGCTCACCCTGCTCCACCGCATCCCCCTGTCCTCCCTGCTGTGGGCCCTGCTCTGCCAGTCCGCCCCGACCCTGATCGCCCTGTTCTTCATGGCCTGGGCCGTGCTTGCCAATCTCAAGTCCCGCCGCCTGAACCGACAGCTGGACTATCTCTCTCGCCACGATGCCCTGACCGGCGCCTTCAACCGCCACTACTTCGACGAGTTCGAGCGCCGCCATCAGCAGCGCGGGGGCAGCCTCGGGGTGATCATGTTCGACTGCGATCACTTCAAGCAGGTCAACGACCGCTTTGGTCACGAGGTGGGCGATCAGGTGCTGATCCAGCTGGTGCGCCTGTGCCAGCAGCATCTGCGCCGGGAAGACGCCCTGATCCGCTGGGGCGGCGAGGAGTTTCTGCTGCTGGCGGCCAAAGGGGGCGAACCACTCGACCAGCTGGCCGAACAGCTGCGTCTGCGCATCGCCCGCCACCCCTGGCAGGAGCTGGCACCGGCCCTGGCGGTGACCGTCAGTCTGGGTTACCACCACAGCACCACCGATACCCAGCTGCAGGAGGCCATTCGGCGGGCCGACGTGGCGCTTTACCAGGCCAAGGCCAACGGTCGCAATCGCAGCGAACGCTGGCAGGATGACGGCGCCGGCAACTGCGGGTAAGCTGGCTTTCTCACTCACTCCTGGAGAGACAAAGTGGCACGAAAACCCCGTGTGGGACTGGCTCTTGGCAGCGGCGCGGCCCGTGGATGGGCGCACATCGGCATCATACGGGCGCTGGAGCGGCTCGGCGTCAAACCAGATCTGGTGGCGGGATGCTCCATCGGCAGCTTTGTCGGCGCCGCCTATGCCGCCGGTGAACTGGATAAATTGGAGAGCTGGGTACGCGGCTTCAGCCGCTTGCAGGTGGTCAGCCTGCTCGACCCGGCCCTCTCCGGCGGCCTGTTTCGTGGCGAGAAGGTGTTCGGCATCGCCGCCAACCACCTCGGTGATCCCGCCATCGAAACGCTGCCGCTGCCCTTTGCCTGCGTCGCCACCGAGCTCGACACCGGCCGCGAGATCTGGCTGCAGCAGGGGCCGCTGCGCCAGTGCGTGCGCGCCTCCTGCGGCATGCCCGGCATCCTGACCCCGACCCGGGTCGAGGATCGCTGGCTGGTGGACGGCGCCGTGGTCAATCCGGTGCCCATCTCGCTGGCCCGCGCCATGGGGGCCGAGGTGGTGATCGCCGTCAACCTCAACGCCGACATGCACCAGCCCTGGACCGACGAGCCGGATGAACCGAGCGGCGGCAACCGCTTCAGCCAGTGGTTCAACCGGGGCGACAGCCCCAACACGCCGGGCATGTGGAGCGTGATGACCGGCTCCATCAACATCATGCAGGAGCGTATCACCCGCGCCCGGATGGCCGGCGACCCGCCCGAGATCCAGCTCTGCCCGCGCCTTGGCAGCTTCTCCATCATGGATTTCCACCGCGCCAGCGACGCCATCAACGAGGGCGAGGCCTGCGTCGAGCGCAACCTCGACCAGCTCAAGGATGAGCTCGGCCGCCTCGGTGTGCTCTAGTACGGTTCACCGGATCGTCATTACCAACAAAAAGAGCGCCTTGCGGCGCTCTTTTGCTGTGGGAACTGTGACCCCAGCACTGCTGGCTAGAACAGCCCCAACCCTTTGAGCATCACGATCAGGATCAGCAGCGGCGACACGTAACGGATGATGAAGAACAGCGGCTTGAGGATCGTCAGCTCCAGCTCGCCGCCGTTGGTCAGCGCCTCCTTCATCCGCTCGAAGCCCCACACCCAGCCCACGAACAGGCAGAGGAAGATGCCGCCAAGGGGCATCAATACGTTGGAGGAGACGAAATCGAACAAGTCGAAGAAAGTCTTGCCGGCGATATGAACGTCCGCCAGCGAGCTGTTGGAGAGCGCGCAGGTCGACCCCACCGCCCCCAGCACCAGCAAGTTCAGCAGGGTCGCCTTGGGGCGGCTCATGCGAAATCGCTCTGACACCACCGAGACCGGCACTTCCAGAATCGAGAGCATGGCGCCGGTGGCGGCGATGGCGGAAAGCACGAAGAACAGCACCATGAACAGGTGGCCGAACGGAATGCTGGCAAAGACCGCCGGAATGGTGATGAACAGCAAAGAGGGACCGGCGGTGGGTTCAAAACCGAAGGCGAATACCGCCGGGAAGATGGCGATGCCGGCCAGCATGGAGACGAACAGGTCGGCGCACATCACCCGGAAGGTGGTCAGCGGGATGTTCTGATCATCCCGAAAGTAGCTGCCATAGGTCATCATGCAACCCATGCCGATGGAGAGCTTGAAGAAGGCCAGCCCCATGGCGGTCAGCACCACCCCGGCCGTTATCTTGGAAAAATCCGGTGAGAACAGAAAATGCAGCCCCTGGCTCGCCCCCGGCAAAGTCAGACTGCGGATGCCGATAATGAGCAGCAGGATGAAGAGCACCGGCATCAGCTTCTTGGTGACCGCCTCGATCCCCTTGGAAACCCCCATCAGCAGGATGCCGCCCATCAGGGCCAGCACCAGCCACTGCCAGAGCAGGCTCTGCAACGGGTCGCTTATCAGCGCCCCGAAGGCCGCCCCGGTCACCTTGGGATCGGTCGACAGGATGGAGCCGTCAACGGCCTTGAAGATGTAGGCAAAGACCCAGGCTGCCACTTCGGAATAGAAAGACATGATAAGGAAGGCAGCCAATACACCCATGGCCGCAATCAACCACCAGGGCTGCCCCTTGGGGGCCAGCTTGCTGAGGGTGGTGACGGCATCGGACTTGCCTTTGCGCCCCAGCATGATCTCGGAGATCATCACCGGCAGACCGACCAGCAGCGTCGCGATGACATAGACCAGCAGGAAACCGGCGCCGCCGTTTTCGCCCGTCAGGTAGGGAAACTTCCAGATATTTCCCAGCCCGACGGCTGAGCCCAGGGTGGCGGCAAGGACGCCGAATTTGCTGGTAAAGCCATCTCTGGCCTTGGGGGTGATTTGACTCATGCTTGTCTCACTGTGCGCATCATGCGAGGGATACCGCTAATTTTAGCGGTCAGAATTTTCTGAGGATTAATCCGGCTTGCCAAGGTATTTTCGTGAAAAGCCTTGGTGAGAGCACAATTAGCCAAATTTAATTAATTTCGTGGGTTATTTGATGGATAAAAAAATGCCGCCTCGATGGCGGCATTTTTGTCAAAGCTCAATCAAATCAAGCCTTGGCAATATCGTCCGGGCCGATCTGACCGATTTCGGCGACTTTTTTGTCAGCCAGCAGCCAGAGGGTGAACTTGTGCAGTTCCGGGTGATGAGCCAGTGCCACCAGGAAGGCGCCACCAACTTCACGATAACCCAGTTCGTAGTTCTTCAGGGTGGTCGGGGGAACGCCCAGCAGATCTGCAAACTTGGGACGGCTCAGGCCGACCGCTTCACGGATCTGACGGATCTTCTTGCCAACAGTTACGATATTTGAATTCATGTGTTCCATACTCCGTACGGCGGATTGACTCCACCTTTATTTTTCGCGACGACTCGTAGTCAAGTGTATCAGTTTTGAACGGACTCGTTATGGTCGAGCCTCTATCTTTAATCAGCGTCTTTCGACGACAACCCTTGCAAACATCGGGGATGGTAATCGCTCAACCGCCTCAGGTAAACAGTCTCGAAAAGAAACCTTTATTGTTGCCACAGGAATAACTCGTATAATTCGCCGGCTATCCCTTAAGAGTAAGAACTCATGGCGCTTCCCGGCATAATCTCCTGTTTACACCCTGTCACCACCCCCGCAGAACTCGCTCGTCAACTGCAGCAAGGCCAGCAGACTCGTGCCGAGGCTTTCTGGTTGCCCGCCGCGCTGCACGATCAGGCGGCAGCAGTTTTGGCTGCGCTCGATGACAAGAGCAGCCTGTTTCTTGAGCGGCCCGCAACCGGGCTGCCATTGCGCAGTCACGACGGCATCATGCAGGAAGATGGAACCCTGCTGCTTGGTAATGGCCAGCATCTGGCGCTGGCCAAAGAGCCGGGCGATGGCGGCCTGGTCCCCGCCAACGGGCTGGCCGAGATGGCCGACTGGCTCGAAGCAGGTCACCTGCATTTCTGCTGTTCAGCTGCGGTACAGCCTGTGGCACGGGCCATCCTCAACATCTGGCCACTCGATCCCTACCTGGCCCGTCATTTTTTGTGCAGTTTTACACCCTTACTGTGCGAAGCAACCGAGGCCGATTACCTGGCCGTGTTCCAGGCGAGGGAATTTCCCGCCATGGCGCAATCTGACTGGGTTCAGGCCTATATGAAACTCGAGAAGAGACTGCACCGAGCCTATTTGGATCACTAATTAATTTGGATAAACAGCCAGTTATCCACACGACACAATTTGCCATATGGATTATGTGTGAGCTTGATCATGTTTTGAAATCGGCATAGAGTGCGCCACGTCATCGGAATGACATCGGCTGTTCGTGAAGGGTTGAAGGCATTGCTTACGCTGCCACCCGCTCGCTTGTGCACCAGGAATGTGTGCCTCCCGGATGGATCCGGGATCCCTGCCAGACTCAACGCTGTTGTTCGGCAGAGCCTGCAGCTTACATAAATTAAAAAGTGCGAAGCACGTGAACAACGTGCCATCTCAACGAGGATTTTTTTATGATGAAAATGGCTCCTTCCCTGATCGCCATCGCCATGGCTGCCATGGGTGCAACTGCAGCTCACGCCGCTGACGACATCTACTTCGGTGCCGGTGCCGGTGCTGCCCACTTCAACGGTCTGAACAAGATCGGTGGTGGCGGTTACGCTGGTACTGAAGACGCTGCTGCTGCCAACGCCTTCGTCGGTTACAACTTCACCGAAAACTTCGGTACCGAGTTCGGCTACCAGTACGCTGGCCGCGGCAACACCGACGGTCTGCGTTACGAGAACCAGGGTGCCACCCTGTCCGGTATCGCTCGTCTGCCGCTGGGCGGCGACTTCTCTGCCTTCGCTGAAGGCGGCGCCTACTGGGCTCACACCGACGGTCTGGGCACCAGCGACACCAAAGTATCCCCGCTGGCCGGCCTGGGCGTGACCTACAAGGTTAACGACGCGCTGGATCTGCAAGCTCGTTACCGCTACATGTGGGACGTGGCTGACCTGCACGCAGGCGATGCCCCGGACGACGTACGCTACAAGTCCAACCAGAGCGTTGCGACCCTGGAAGCCGTATACCACCCGTTCCGCACTTCCTACGTAGCCCCGGCTCCGGCCCCGGTTGTTGAAGAAGCTCCGGCTCCGGCTCCGCAGGTTGTCGAGAAGAACTTCGCCCTGAACTCCGACGTGCTGTTTGCCTTTGGCAAAGACAGCCTGAAGCCGGAAGGCGTTGCTGCCCTGAACGGTCTGTACCAGCAAATCGTTGAATTCCAGCCGAAAGATGGCAACGCTGTTGTCGTTGGTTACACCGACCGCATCGGTTCCGACGCTTACAACCAGAAGCTGTCCGAAGCCCGCGCTCGCACTGTTGCCAACTTCCTGGTCAGCAAAGGCATGGCCGCCAGCAAGGTTGCTGTTGAAGGTCGTGGCGAAGCCAACCCGGTTACCGGCACCAAGTGCAACGGCGTGAAAGCCAAAGCTCAGCTGATCTCCTGCCTGGCTCCGGACCGTCGCGTTGAAGTTCGCGTATCCGGCGTACAAGAAGTTCAGAAGTAATCTGACTCCGTTCAGATGATGCGAAAAGGGGATGCCACGGCATCCCCTTTTGTTTGTCTCATCGCCGCCAGCTGACCAAAAACACAGCAACGCGCGTCACTTTCTGTCAAATCGTTTCCCTCCGCCAGTTTTCTAGCACCCCGTGCAGAGCCGCGCCAGCGCTGGATATCTGTACAGAAACTTGATCAACGCGAGTCAAAAGAATACAGTAACCCCGCTTGTAAGGCATTGGATGAACTATTAAAAGTGCTTCCGGCCCGGTTAGTTGTCCATGGAGCCAAGGCTTCGTGAGTATCCAGGAACCATCTCTTTTTTCATTCAGGCCAACCGTGGTTCACCATGGCGGTCGCAGCTGAATTGTCACTTGTGACCGGTATAACTGAAGAGTGCGCAGTACGCCCTAGCACGGCAAACTCAACGAGGATAAAACGATGAAAATGAAAATGGCACCCGCCCTGATTGCTCTGGCCATCGCGGCCATGGGGACTTCCACCGCTCAGGCTGCCAACGACTGGTACACAGGTATCGGTGCTGGTTGGGCTTATGGCCACGACCTGAACGACTTTGGCAAAGATGCCGACAAGGATGCCACCGCGCTCTCCCTGTTTGGCGGCTACAACTTCAACGATAACTTCGGCGCCGAGCTGGGTTATCTCTACGCCGGCAAGGGTGGCGTCGATGGCGTTGACTTCAAGACCCAGGGCGCAACCCTGTCCGGTCTGGCTCGTCTGCCGCTCGGCGACATCTTCTCCGTGTTTGCAGAAGGCGGCGCCTACTTCAACCACGTCAACGGCAACGGCAGCAGCGACAACGGCACCGCGCCGCTGGCCGGTCTGGGCGTCACCGCCAAGCTCTCTGACCTGATCGATCTGCAAGCCCGTTACCGCTACATGTGGAACCTGGGTGACGAGCAGAAGACCTGGGAAACCAACATGAGCGTGGCCACCCTGGAACTGGTGATGCACCCGAACCGCTCCACTTACGTGGCACCGGTAGCGGCACCGGCTCCCGAGCCGGTTCCTGAGCCAGTCGTGGTCGACAAGAACTTCGCCCTGAGCTCAGACGTGCTGTTTGCCTTCGGCAAATCCACCCTGAAACCGGAAGGCGTTGCCGCCCTGAACACCCTGTATCAACAGATCGTCGACGTACAGCCGAAAGATGGCAGCGCCGTGGTCGTTGGTTACACCGACCGCATCGGCTCCGACGCCTACAACCTGAAGCTGTCTGAAGCCCGTGCTCGCACCGTGGCCGACTTCCTGGTCGGCAAGGGTCTGCCTGCCGGCAAGGTAGCCATCGAAGGTCGTGGCGAAGCCAACCCGGTCACCGGCACCCAGTGCAACGGCATCAAGGCCAAGGCCCAGCTGATCGCCTGCCTGGCCCCGGATCGTCGCGTAGAAGTGCGCGTCACCGGCGTACAGCAAGTCACCCAGTAAGTCACCTTGGTGACCGAAAAGGAGGCCATCTGGCCTCCTTTTTTATTGCCTGGCGCTCACCCTGAGTACCTCGGCTGACCCGCAGATCCCGCTCATTGCCATCCTCGATACCACCTAAGTGGTTAAAAACCCTGCATCGCCTATAAATAGTGGTGGTTGTACACAACAGGGCTTGCGCCCTACTACACCAGACATCGACGAGGATACGCGATGAACATAAGAGTAAAACCTGTTTGGATTGCATTGGCACTGGCAGCCACGGGCGCACAGGCGGCGCCGGACAACGACTGGTACGCCGGGGTGGGAGGTGGCTGGGCCATCGCTCACGATCTGGGTGACTTTGGCAAGGATGCGAGCAAGGACGCCACCGCGCTCTCCCTGTTCGGCGGCTACAACTTCACCGAGAATCTGGGGGCTGAGCTCGGCTACCTGTCCACCGGAGACTGGGACGTACAGGGCAACGACTTCAGCAGCCAGGGCGCCACCCTGTCGGTGATTGGTCGGTTGCCACTGGGGAATATCTTCTCGGTTTTCGCCGAGGGCGGCGGTTATGTCTACCACGTCAAGTCCATCAACGGCGGCGACAACAACCTGGCGCCGCTGGCCGGCCTCGGCCTCACCGCCAAGCTGCACGACTGGGTCGACATCCAGGCCCGCTACCGCTACATGGTCCGGGTCGGCGACGATCCCGACAATGACAAGGTGGGCAGCGGCACCCAGCGCTGGGTCAGCGACATCAGCACCGCCACCCTGGAGCTGGTGATCCACCCCAACCGCAGCAAACCAGTCGAGCCGGCCCCAGCCCCCATGGTCGTTCCCCCGCCACCACCCGCTCCCGAACCGGTGGATCAGACCTTCAACCTGAGTTCGGACGTGCTGTTTGCGTTCGGCAAGGCGGAGCTGAAACCGGAGGGGATGCAGGCGCTGGAGTCGCTCTATCAGCAGATAGCCGACGTCAAGCCCAAGGATGGCAACGCCGTGGTGATGGGCTACACCGACCGCATCGGGTCGGATGCCAACAACCAGGCGCTGTCGGAGGCCCGCGCCAGCACGGTCGCCAACTTCCTGATCGGCAAGGGGCTGCCCGCCGACAAGGTGAGCATCCAGGGCAATGGCGAGAGCAACCCGGTTACCGGCAGCCAGTGTGATGCCATCAAGGCCAGGGCCGCCCTCATCGACTGCCTGGCACCGGATCGCCGGGTAGAAGTCAGGGTCACCGGCACTCAGGGTGCCCCCGAGGCAGCCGCTGCCCCGGCCGAGCAGTAATTCCAGCTACGAAGAGAGCACAGCGCCAGACGTGTGAAGAGGTGCAGATAACAACAGGTGGTGAGCAAGCCCACCCACAACGCGATGCACAAAAAAGGGATGCCGAGGCATCCCTTTTGCTTTGTGCCTTCCCGCCGAAATCAGAAGGAGGTACGGCGATAGCGACGATACTCGGGGCGCCAGAAGTTGGCCTCGATGGATTGATCGATCACCTCGTCCGGGGTCTGCACCGCCTTGCCCTGCAGCATGGCAGTCTTGGCCACCATCTTGGCGATGTAGCGGGAAACCTGATGAATGTCCGCCAGATCCGGCAGCAAGGAGCCCTCCTCCCCCTTCACCAGCGGTGAGCACTCCGCCAGCGCACGGCTGGCCGACATCAGCATGGCGTCGGTCACCCGGGTGGCGCCGGCGGCGATCACGCCAAGGCCGATCCCCGGGAAGATGAAGGAGTTGTTGCACTGGGCGATGACGTAGCGCTTGCCCTTGTACTCCACCGGTGCAAACGGGCTGCCGGTGGCCACCAGCGCCTGGCCGTCGGTCCAGCGGATGAGGTCTGCCGGTGTCGCCTCGACCCGGGAGGTGGGGTTGGAGAGCGGGAAGATGATGGGGCGGGCACAGTGCTTGTGCATGGTCTTGACCACCTCTTCGGTGAACAGCCCCGGCTGGCCGGAGACCCCGATCAGGATGTCCGGGCGACCGTGTTCCATCACCTCCAGCAGGGAGATGTTGTCCCCCACCGGCCAATCGGCGATGCGCTCCACCGGCTGGGAGAGGCGGCGCTGGAAGTCGAGCTGGTTGGGGATCTTGTCGGTGATGAGGCCAAACCGGTCCACCATGAAGACCCGGCTGCGGGCCTGGGCATCGGTCAGCCCCTCGGCTTTCATCTGCGCCACGATCTGCTCGGCGATACCGCAACCGGCGCTGCCCGCGCCGAGGAAGGCGACCCGCTTCTCGGAGAGCTTGGCGCCGGAGGCCTTGCAGGCGGCGATGAGGCTGCCCAGCGTCACGGCGGCGGTACCCTGAATGTCGTCGTTGAAGCAGCAGAGCTCGTTCTTGTAGCGGTTGAGCAGCGGCATGGCGTTGTTCTGGGCGAAGTCCTCGAACTGCAGCAGGATGTCGGGCCAGCGGCGCTTGACCGCCTGGATGAAGGCGTCGACGAACTCGGCATACTCTTCGCCCGAGATGCGCGGATTGCGCCAGCCCATGTAGAAGGGGTCATTCAGCAGCTGCTGGTTGTTGGTACCCACGTCCAGCACCACCGGCAGGCAGTAGGCAGGCGAGATGCCACCACAGGCGGTGTAGAGCGACAGCTTGCCGATGGGAATGCCCATGCCGCCGATGCCCTGATCGCCGAGACCCAGGATCCGCTCACCGTCGGTGACCACGATCACCTTGACGTTCTGCTTGGTGGCGTTTTGCAGCATGTCATCGATCCTGTCCTTGTCCGGATAGGAGATGAAGAGGCCGCGGGCGCGGCGATAGATGTTGGAGAACTCCTCGCACGCCTTGCCGACGGTCGGGGTGTAGATGACCGGCAGCATCTCGGTCAGGTGGTTGGTCAGCAGCCGGTAGAACAGCGTCTCGTTGGTGTCCTGGATGTTGCGCAGGTAGATGTGCTTGTCCATGTCGTTGCCGAACGCCATGAACTGACGGTAGGCCCGCTCGGCCTGCTCTTCGATGGTCTCGATATTCTGGGGCAGCAAACCTTCGAGGTTGAAGTTGCTGCGCTCTTCGCTGGTGAAGGCGCTGCCCTTGTTGAGCAGCGGGGTCTCCAGCAGGGCCGGACCGGCATAGGGGATGTAGAGGGGACGTTTCTGATTATTATCTTCAAACATGGATCGGGTACCTAAACGATGACCTGGACGAAGGAGTCCGCCGATCCTATGGGCTTGCGCCATTAATTTCAAAGAGTTTGCACATCCGTTGCAAAAGGTTTGCGACCCAGGCGACGAAAGGCGCCGGGGGTCAGACCAGTGAGCTGGCGAAAGCGGTTGGCAAAGTTGGCGCCGTCGCTGTAACCGACCCGGCCAGCCAGCTCGCCGAGGGGCCAGTTGGTGTAGAGCAGCAGCTGGCGCGCCTTGTTCATCCTGAGTTCGGTCACCTTCGCCATGGGCCCCATGCCGAACGCCTGCTGGCAGAGCCGATGCAGATGGGGCACCGAGCAGGCCATCTGATCGGCCAGCAACGCCACGCTCCAGGGCTCGTCGAGGCGCGCCTCCACCCGCCGAAACAGCGCCTGCAGCCTGAGCTCAGGCGTGCCGCGCACCTCCCCCTGCAGGGTGCGCTCCAGGAGCGCCAGCAGCAGGCTGAGCAACTGGGGCTGCAGCGGTGAACGAGTGCCTTCCCCCTGCATCAGGCTGAGCAGGTGATAGAGCTGCTCCCCTTCCTCCCCCTGCCAGATGCGGTGGCCGAGCCGGTGCAGGTGCTGCCAGCGCGGCACATCATCCAGCAGGATCCAGCTGGTGCGCCACTGCGCCCCCACCAGCTTGAGACCACCGGGCACTGCCGCCGGCAAGAAGATGAGCGAACCGGCCGGGATGGGCTGCTCGCCACCATCGGTGAGCAAAGCGCCCCCCTCGTCGTGGCTCACCATCAGGATGTGAAACTCCGGCCGGTTGCGACGGATCAGGTAGTGATCGCGAATGCTCGAGAGCCCGGTCAGGAAGATGCCCGCCTCGCCGAGCAGCGGCAAGCCTTCACGCCCCAGCATCCGCTCCTCACAGGCCGGGGCAATTTCCAGACACTCGCTGACAAACGGCATAACACCTCAACAGGATAGTTTTACACAAGAAAGCCGAGAGAGGCTCACAGTGAAGTCGCTCGCCACTGCCCTTATCATACCCATGACGAACCTTGCTTTTTATCTACCCGGTTAACATAAATGAATTATTGGCAAGCGATTTTAAAACAAACCACCGATCGTGAGTTCATGACCCGATTGTGGCGGCTGGCCCTGCCGGTCTCGCTGCAATCCATGATGTTCTCCCTGCTCGGCCTCATCGACATCATGATGGTGAGCCAGCTTGGCACCACGGCTGTGGCGGCGGTCGGCTTGGGTAACCGGGTCTTCTTCTTCAATCTGCTGGTGATAGCGGGACTCTCGGGCGGGGTCTCGGTGTTGGCGGCACAGTATTACGGTCGTGGCGAGATGGCCGGGGTGCGCCGCTCGCTGGCGCTGGCGCTGGTGGGGGCCCTGCTGGTGAGCCTGCCGTTTGCCCTCGTCTACGTGCTCTCACCGGGCAGTGTGCTCGGCTTTGCCAGCCAGGAGCCCGCGCTGCGCGAGCTGGCCGATCAGTTTCTGATGATCACCGGCGCCACCATCCTCTGCACCGCCGTGGTGGTACCGCTGGAGTCGGCGCTGCGTTCGGTCGGCAATGCCGCCGCCCCCACCCGCATCGGCATCATCGCCATCGTTGCCAACGTCATCCTCAACTACGCCCTCATCTTCGGCCATTTCGGCTTCGAGGCGATGGGGGTGGCCGGCTCGGCCTGGGGCACCACCCTTTCACGGCTGCTGCAAACGACCCTGCTGCTGCTCTACGTGAGACGCTACGAGGCGCGCCTGATCCCGCGAAAAGATGACTGGCTGGCCGCCTTCAAGCGCAAGGAGGTGGTGCGCTTCACCCTGATCGCCCTGCCGCTCTTGTTCCACGACGGGCTCTGGGCCTTCGGCATGCTGCTCTACGGTTTTCTTTACGCCCACCTTGGCACCGACTCGCTGGCCATCATGACCACCCTCGGCACGCTGGAGAGCATCCTCATTTCCCTCTTCTTCGGACTGGCGGTGGCCTGTTCCACCCTGCTCGGCCACCGGCTCGGGGCGGAAGAGTACGAGGTTGCCTGGCAGCACTCCCAGCTCTTTCTGCTGCTCGCCCCCATCGGTGCCCTGCTGGTGGGGATTGCGGTCTGGCTGCTGCAGACCCACCTGCTGCAGTGGGTCGGCAACCTGCCGGGTGAGCTGATGACGGAGGCCGGCCAGGTGCTCGCCATCATGTGTCTGGGCATGCTGCTCAAGGTGTTCAACATGGTGGGCATCATAGGGGTGCTGCGCTCGGGCGGGGATGTGAACTACAGCATCTTCATCGACATCGTCGGCATGTGGTGCATCGGCCTGCCACTCGCCTGGGGGGCGGTCAACCTGCTCGGCTGGCCCCTCTCCTGGGTGGTGGCGGTGGTGTTGCTGGAAGAGCTCAGCAAGGTGTTGCTGGTGCAGCGTCGCATTCGCCAGCGCCGCTGGCTCAGAAATCTGGTGCTGGGATAAGGGAAGAGAGCAAAGCGGGAAAATGCGGGGTCATATCAATGACAGAAAATCCCCGTTTGCAGTATGCTGGCCCCCTCTTCAATCAGAGGCAGGGCGCACCGCGTACAGCGACATTATGCCCCTGCCCAGTAGTCGTTTAAGGAGACGAGCATGCAACCACAAAAAGAGCTGATCACCGAGACTGCCCTGCTGGAGATGGCCAACAAGATCATCAAGGAACACGAAGACTTCATCCACGGCATGCGTGCCGACTCGGTGGAGCAGAAGGGGGAGATCCTGGTGTTCAAGGGGGAGTTCTTCCTGGCCGAAGATGGCACCCCGACCGGCAAGACCATGGCAGTGTTCAACATGTTCAAGCTGCTGGCCCAGCAGCTCTCCGGCAAGTACCAGCTGGGCTGAGCCCGCTCAACCCAGCGCAAGCAAGATGCCGCCCTCAGGCGGCATCTGTCTGTATGGCGGCAGGCTGTGCCGGCTTGCCACCCAGCTCCCCCACCACGCAGTTGCGCCCGGCCATCTTGGCCATGTAGAGGCACTCGTCGGCCCGGTTGAGCAGATCCTCGACCCCCTCGCCGCGCAGGGCCAGGGTCAGGCCGATACTCACCGTCACCTCCAGCAGTTCGTCCGAGGTGGGGCTCTTCACCAGCCGCGCCTCCACCGCCACCCGCAGCCGCTCGGCCACCCGCTTGGCCTGGGCCAGCTCGGCGCAGTTGGGCAGCAGGATGGCAAACTCCTCGCCGCCGTAGCGGCCCAGCACCATGCCGGGCTCCAGCTGCTCCGCCAGGGTCGCCGCCACCTCCTTGAGCACCGCATCCCCCGCCAGATGGCCGAAGGTATCGTTGATGCGCTTGAAGCGGTCCAGATCCAGCAGCAGCACCGCGAACGGCGCCTGCTTGCGGATCATGCTCATCCGCGCCTTCTCCAGCTGTTTCATCAGCAGGCGACGGTTCATCATGCCGGTCAGCTTGTCGGTGGTGGACTCCCGGTAGAGCTGCAGCAGCATGTTGAGCTGGCCACACTGCACCCAGCTGCTGGCCAGGGCAAACAGCCCCAGCAGCCAGATCTGGTTGAGGGTCTGCACGCTCCAGAGCGGCTGCCCCACCAGCAGCCAGTTGCCGGCCAGCATGGTGACCAGAATGCCCCCCGCCAGCTGCAGACCGAGGGAGAGTGGAATGGGGAAGATGGCGAACAGGCTGATGAGCAGGTAGGGGAACGCCATGTAACCCGCCTGCAGCTCCTGATCCGCGCCGAAGCTGTGCAGGCAGATGAGGGAGAAGAGCATCATCACCGCCATCAGGTAGCCGAGCGCCAGCTTCATGCGTTCGCGTCTGAAGTGGATGAGGTAGGAGAAGGGGATGAGCGGGGAGAGGGCGAGCAGGCAGAAGATCCGGGCCTGAAACAGTTCATCGAACTGGGCGGAGGGCAAGGTCAGCCAGTCCACCACCGCCCAGGCAGGCAGGCCCACCATCAACAGACAGGTGAGCAGCCGAAGACGCACCGTCATAAAGCCCATGCGGGTCAGGGTAAAATCTTCGGAGTGGGCACGGGCACTCCAGAACTCCGACAGCTTCAGCATCCAGAGCCTCCAAATCGCAACAGAGGGCTCATTCTACGCCGTGCGGCGGCAAAATCCTATGCAACCGGCCCCATTTCCGGGCGAGCGCCGTCACACAAACCGGCGGATCATAATCGCCACGCGCAAACGTTTCAACCCATCGAAAAATAAACCCGTTGCAACCCGAATTAGCGCTGGTCAGCCCGCTCTCAATCACTAAAATAGCGCCCAATTTTCTGCCCCCTCCCCCACACATTCGAGGTATTTATGGAACAGGCTGCCGCCGTACGCGCAACCCGAGAGGCCCATCCCCCCAGACGAGCCCATAGCGAACTGGTCTATGGCATAGAGGATGTCCCGCCCCTGCCCCAGACCCTGTTCGCCGCCCTGCAGCATATGCTCGCCATGTTTGTCGCCATCATCACCCCGCCCCTCATCATTGCCAACGCCCTCGGCCTCCCTGCCGCTGACACCCGCTATATCGTCTCCATGTCGCTGGTCATGTCCGGCATCGCCTCCTTCATCCAGACCCGCCGCTTCGGCCCCCTCGGTTCCGGCCTGCTCTCGGTACAGGGCACCAGCTTCAACTTCCTCGGCCCCATCATCGCCTCCGGCCTCGCCCTCAAGCAGGCGGCCATGCCCACCGAGGATCTGCTGGGCACCCTGTTCGGCACCATGCTGGCGGCCGCCCTCACCATAGTGGTGATGAGCCGCTTCCTGCACCTGGTCAAACGGATCATCACCCCGCTGGTGACCGGCATCGTGGTGCTGCTCATCGGCCTGACCCTCATCAAGGTGGGCCTCATCAGCATGGGGGGCGGCTACGGCGCCCTGTCAGACGGCAGCTTCGCCAGCCACACCAACCTCTTCCTCTCCCTGCTGGTGCTCGGTCTCATCGTGTTGTTGCAGCGCAGCCGCAACCCCTGGCTGCGCCTCTCCGCCATCATGATCGCCATGTTGGTGGGCTATGCGGTGGCGCTGCTGCTGGGCAAGGTCAACGCCCCCACCTTCGACGGCCCGCTGCTGATGGTGCCGATCCCGCTCCATTACGGGCTCGGCTTTGACTGGCAGCTGTTCGTGCCGCTCGCCATCATCTTCGTGGTGACGGCGCTCGAGGCCATCGGCGACATGACCGCCACCTCCGACATCTCCGGCGAGCCGCTGGAAGGGCCCGTCTACATGGCGCGGATCAAGGGCGGCGTGCTGGCCGATGGCGCCAACTCCATGCTGGCGGCGGTGTTCTCCACCTTCCCCATGTCCACCTTCGCCCAGAACAACGGCGTCATCCAGCTGACCGGGGTGGCCAGCCGTCACGTCGGCCTGTTCATCGCCGCCATGCTGGCGCTGCTCGGCCTGTTCCCGGCGGTGGCGAGCCTGGTGCAGCAGATCCCCGAACCCGTGCTGGGGGGCGCCACCATCGTCATGTTCGGCACCATCGCCGCCGCCGGCGTGCGCATCATCTCCCGCGAGGAGCTCGATCGCCGCGCCCTGATGATCCTGGCGGTGTCGCTGGCCATGGGCCTCGGGGTGGCGCAGGTGCCGGAAGTGCTGCAGCACCTGCCGGATCTGGCCAAGAGCGTGCTCTCCTACGGCGTCGCCACCGGCGGCCTCACCGCCATCATCATGAACCTGCTGCTGCCCAAGCGCGCCGCCGCACAGGTCTGACACTCCGCCATCCTTGCACCAAAGCCCCGCCATGCGGGGCTTTACCTCCTTCGCTGCCACGGGTAGTGTGCTGGGCAGCCTCTGCTCAGGATGCCTTTCATGCCCTATACCCTGCTTCCCTCTCTGCCCAGCAGCCACACCCCGGATCAGATCCTGGCCGAGGAGCAGCGCTGGTTGCGAGAATGCGCCCATGACCGCCAGCCCCGCGCCCACCTCTGGCAGGCGCCCCAATGCCTCATCGTCACCCGCAAGGACACCCGCTTGCCCCGCTACCAGGCCGCCTGCGAGCAGCTTGCCGCCGAGGGCTGGCCCGTGCATGTGCGCGACAGCGGCGGCACCGCCGTGCCCCACGGCGTCGGCATCCTCAATCTGTCGCTCATGCTGCCTCGCACCACTACGGATCTGGCTCACTACTACCGGCTGCTGGGGGCGCCGCTGCTCGCGCTGCTCGGGGAATACGGTCTCGTGGGCAGCTATGACTTCGTGCCCGGCTCGTTTTGCGATGGCCAGTACAATCTGGTGATCGGGGGTCGCAAGGTGACCGGCACCGCCCAGCGCTGGCTGGCGCCGGGTCAGGATCACCACGGGGCCGTGCTGGCCCAGGCCATGCTGCTGGTGGCCGGCAATGTGGATGAAGGCACCCGGATGGCTAGCCGCTTCTACGAGCTGGCGGGCGGCGAGCTGCGCTTTCTCCCCGCCACCTCCACCACCATCGCGCAAGCCATAGCTTGGCAGGGGAGCGAGGGCGAACTGGTGGAGAGGGTGCGCGCCCGGCTCACCGCGCTGCTGACCCAGGAGTGAGCCCAGCGCCCTGCTTCTGGGCACCACAACTTGCCCCCTCATCAAAAACGCCCATAAAAAAAGCCACGACCCGGGTCGTGGCTTTTCGTTTGGATGGGTGGTCTTGGCATCAGGCCGTCTGCGGCTCGGGCTCGGACTCCGTCTCCCGGTCCCGGCTGAAGTAGGCGCGGGTCTCGGCGATCACCACGTGGCGCAGGCCGATGAGGCCGATGAGGTTGGGCACCGCCATCAGGCCGTTGACGATGTCGGCCAACAGCCAGATCAGGTCCAGATGCAGGAAGGCACCGCTCGCCACCAGCACCAGATAGATGAGGCGGTAGGGTTTGATCGCCTTCACCCCGAACAGGTACTCGGTGCAGCGCTCGCCGTAGTAGTTCCAGCCAAGGATGGTGGTAAAGGCGAAGAACAACAGGCCGATGCTCACCAGATACTGGCCGACATGGGCATCGAGCCCCTGGGCAAAAGCCAGACTGGTCATGGCCGCGCCGCTCACATCGCCGCTCCACACCCCGGTCACCACCAGAGTCAGGCCGGTCATGGTGCAGATGATGATGGTGTCGATGAAGGTACCGGTCATGGAGACCAGCCCCTGCTCCACACAGGAGTCGGTCTTGGCCGCCGCCGCCGCGATGGGCGCAGAACCCAGTCCCGACTCATTGGAGAAGACCCCGCGCGCCACCCCGGACTGGATCGCCAGCATGATGCCGGCGCCGACGAAGCCGCCAGTGGCCGCATGGCCGGTGAAGGCACTCCCGATCACCAGGGCGATCGCCTCCGGCAGGGCGGCGGCATTGTTCACCAGTACACCGAGGCAGGCGACGATGTAGAAGATGGCCATGAAGGGCACCACCTTGCTCGACACGCTGGAGATGGACTGGATCCCCCCCAGGGTCACCAGCGCCACGATCAGGGTCAGCACCACGGCGGTCACTTCACGGGGGACCGAGAAGGAGAGGCTCATGGCGTCACTGATGGCGTTGACCTGCGGGAAGGTGCCGATGCCGAAGAAAGCGACGCCGATGCCGAACAGGGCAAACAGCTTGGCCAGCGGCCTGGAGCCGAGCCCCTTCTCCAGATAGTACATGGGGCCGCCCGCCATCTGACCGTTGGCATCCTGCTGACGATATTTGACCGCCAGCAGGCACTCGGCGTACTTGGTGGCCATGCCGAACAGGGCTGCCATCCACATCCAGAACAGGGCGCCAGGGCCCCCCAGCTTGATGGCGGTGGCCACCCCGACGATGTTGCCGGTACCGATGGTGGCGGAGAGAGCGGTGCAGAGCGCGCCGAAGCTGGAGACATCCCCCTGCTTGCCCTGACCCTGGTCGCGGCCAAAGACCAGCCGCAGGGCAAGCGGCAAGCGCACCACCTGAAGCAGACCCAGACGCAGGGTAAGGTAGATACCGGTCCCGACCAGCAGGATCAGCAGGGGTGGACCCCAGATAAAGCTATCGATGGCGGCGAGCGCCGATTGAATTGATGACATGCATCCTCCTTAAGAAACAAAAATTAAGGAGGAGAAGGATGATCTTCCCATAGGTGTCGCGATCCCCAAAGGCGATCGGATGCAGGCCAAGAACGTGTTCACACTCTTACTGCGAGGCCGTGATCAAGGCTCATGCGCGACTCGGAATCCTCACGTATGTCTATACGCTCCGGTTCCTGCGCTGCTCTTTGCCTTGCTGACGACCTCTCGTTACCGATCGTGAACAGTTCCAAGCTCAGGTACAACCATCCCATCCCCTCTGTCCTTTTGCCTGAGAGTTTCCGGCGCCAGATTGCGATGCAATCACGGTGCCTTGCTCCTTCGGCGCCCGATTCAACGGGTCTCTCCAGAGTATCGTCCAGTAGCAGTCCACACCGGTTGCCCGGTACCTGAAAGATTCACTTCTTCGGTGGATGGTCGCCCATCGCTCTCCTGCTACCTTCATCCGAACTAGTTTGGATTAGGAAGCGGGCATGGTAATCCAAAAAGTGTGAGCTGTCTCCCACTCGGCCACCCCGGCCGCCGTTTTTTTTCGCACCGAACCATCTGTTATTTGTTCGTTAACTATCAATAAGTTATTCCCACTTGCCACAGATGGCCCCGCTTCACTAGCCGATACGGCCACCATATCAAGATGATATTTCGTCTCGACCAGAAAAACTTGCCGACATATCCAATCAAAAGGGTTGCACACAAACGCAATAAGCCGATAATCCCGCGCATAACTAAGCACTTTGCAATGGAGTTATGCAATGTGTCTGGTTGGTCCCTCCGGACCGCTCGCCTGAGCCGGCCGTCGCCGGTTCAACCCCATATGGCTTGGGCATATCACGCCCCCTAAGGATGACCAAAAGAGAATGAACGAGACCCTGGTAGCACAAGATTACCGTCAGCTGGTTGAACAGTTCGGCTCCCCCCTGCTGCTGCTCGACAAGGCAGCCGTCCGCAAACAGTATCGGGCCCTGGCGGCCGCCCTGCCCGATGTACGATTGCACTATGCACTCAAGCCCCTGCCCCACGAGGCAGTGGTCTCTGTCTTGAAGGAAGAGGGGGCCTGTTTCGACCTGGCCACCAATGGCGAAGTGGATCTGGTGCGCAGTCAGGGTGTCCGCCCGGGACGCTGCATTCATACCCATCCCATCAAGCGCGACAGCGATATCCGCTATGCGCTGGAGTACGGCTGCACCGTGTTTGTCTATGACAACCCGCTGGAGCTGGAGAAGTTCATTCCCTACAAGGACGAAGTGAAACTGCTGCTGCGAGTCAGCTTCCCCAACCCCGAGACCAAGGTCGACCTTTCCAAGAAGTTCGGCTGCACCCCGGAGCAGGCGCTGCCGCTGCTGCAGCTGGCCCACGCCAAGGGGATCAAGGTGATGGGGCTGTCGTTCCACGTCGGCTCCCAGGTGCCCCACGCCCGTCGCCACGTGCAGGCCATCGATGCCTGCCGCGAGATCATGGAGCAGGCCTGGGAACTCGGTCTCAAGCCCTGGGTACTGGATATCGGCGGTGGCTTCCCGGTGGATTATGAGGGCGGCGAGTTCGACATCGACGGCTTCTGCGCGCCAATCCGCGAGGCGCTGGCCAAGCTGCCGGCCACGGTACAGAAGATTGCCGAGCCGGGCCGTTTCATCAGCGCGCCGGCCATGACCTCTGTCTCCAGCGTGATGGGCAAGGCCCATCGCGGCGACAAGATCTGGTACTACCTGGATGACGGCCTCTACGGCAGCTACAACGGCCAGCTCTACGATCACGTCACCTACCCGGTGAGCACTCCGCTGGCTCGCGGCGAGCTGCACAACTCGGTGCTCTCCGGCCCCACCTGCGACAGCGTGGACGTGATCCGTGACGGCATCATGCTGCCGGATCTGGCCATCGGCGAGCTGGTGGTGGGCCGGGTGATGGGGGCCTACACCTGGGCCTCGGCCTCCACCTTCAACTTCTTCCCCAAGGCGAGCATCCTGATTCTGGACAGCAGCCAGAAGGGACAGAAGCTGGTGGCAGTCGCCTGACAACAGGCCGAATGCAAAGAGGGGAAGCCATGGCTTCCCCTCTTTCGTTTCATCCAGCTCAAACGGCTAGATGAACTGGCTGGCCAGCAACCAGCCGGTGTAGCCGACGAAGCAGGCGAGCAGCAGGCCCCCCTCCAGCCGGTTGATCCGCCCCTGCCCCTTGCGGCCCAGGCACATCACCAGCAGCAACAGAGTCAGCCCCATCATCACGCTCCAATCGCGAGAGAGCACTTCCGGTGCCACGTCGAGCGGGTGGATCCCCGCCGCGATCCCCACCACCGCCAGGGTGTTGAACAGGTTGGAGCCGAGCACGTTGCCAAGGGCCAGATCGTGCTCGTTCTTGCGAATGGCGATAAGCGAAGAGGCGAGCTCCGGCAGCGAGGTGCCGACGGCGACGATGGTGAGGCCAATCACCAGATCGCTGATGCCGAGCGCCTGGGCGATGGTCACCGCCCCCCATACCAGCAGGCGGGAGGCCGCAATCAGCAGCACCAGCCCCACGATGAGCCAGCCGATGGCCGCCTTGAGAGACATCCCCTCGCTGTCGATGCTCTCCTCGGTTTCCGCATCCAGCGCATCCCCCTTGCCGCGCATGCCGGCCCGGATCGACCAGCCCATCAGGCCGACGAACACCACGCCGAGGATGACGGCGTCCGTACGGTCCAGATGACCATCCAGCAGCAGGGCGCCGGAGAGCAGGGTGATGCCGAGCAGGATGGGGATCTCCTTGCGCACCACCTGAGAGGCCACCGCGATGGGGCTGATCAGGGCGGTCAACCCCAGGATCAGGGCGATATTGGTGATGTTGGAGCCATAGGCGTTGCCGAGCGCAAGGCCGGGGTTGCCCTGGGAGGCCGCCAGCGCGGAGACCACCATCTCGGGGGCCGAGGTGCCAAAGCCGATGATCACCATGCCGATCAGCAGCGGCGGCATGCCGGCATAACGGGCGGTGGCGGCGGCGCCATCGACAAACTTGTCCGCACTCCAGACCAGCAGCGCCAGTCCGGCAATCAGGGCAACAAAAGCCAGGGTCATAACATCTCCATTCCATCGCCAGCAAACGCAAGAGCCAGGCGATGGCCCGGCTCTTTGCAGAAGTGGGCCCAGTGTAGCGGGCCGACTTTCCATTTCAAGGAAAAATCAAACGACGATTGATATTTTACAGCGCCGCCAGCAGGCTCTGGGCATCCGACACCTCGAACTTGCCGGGGGCCTCCACGAACAGCTGCTCGACCACGCCATCGTTGGCGATGAGGGCAAAGCGCTGGGCGCGCACGCCACCAAAGGCCCCGGTCTCCTTGGCCAGACCCAGTGCCCGGGTCCAGCTGCCGTCGCCGTCGGCCAGCATGGTGATAGCCTCGGCGTTCTGGGCATCCTGCCACGCCTTCATCACGAAGGCGTCGTTGACCGACAAACAGCAGATGGCATCGACGCCTTTGGCCATCAACTGGTCGGCCAGCACCACATAACCCGGCAGGTGGGCGTTGGAACAGGTGGGGGTGAAGGCGCCGGGCACCGCAAACAGCACCACCCGCTTGCCGCCAAACAGGCTTTGGCTATCCCGCTGCTGCTTGCCCTCGGCGGTGATGAAGGTGAATTCGCCCGCAGGCAGGGCTTGGCCAATCGCTATCATGATCTCTCGTCCTCAACTGGATGGCAGGGGCTCCAGTCTACCCCACTCCCGCCATGTGACACAGACCCCGATCCCGTTCGCCTTTTGGGCTAACCTTGAGCAGGATCAGCCGACCAAGGAGGCCTCATGCAGCACTATTACGATGGACTGGAAATTCGCCCCTCCGCCTTGCGAGAGCAGCAACAACTGGATCAACTCAATCACCTGCTTACCCATGTCGGCCAGTATTGCGCCGGTTATTCCAGTGCCTACCGCCAGCGTCGCCTGCAGGATCTGGGCGAGCTGACCAGCCTGCCCCTGCTCAACGCCAGCGAACTGTTCGCCGCCCAGCAGGCTCACCCGCCCTTTGCCGGCCTCACCGGCCGCCCCGCCAGCCAGGCGCTGCGGGTCTTCGCCTGTCCGGGCCAGCTGGCCATTCCCGAGTACGCCGGCGCCGACTGGTGGGGGGCGGCGCGCGCCCTGTTCGCCGCCGGTTTCAAGGCCGGGGAGGTATTGCTCAACGGCCACGACTACCACATCAGCCCCACCGCCTTCATCTTCGACAACGGCGCCCGCCAGTTGGGTGCGCCCGTGGTGCCCTGCGGCCCCCACGATACCGGGCGCCAGCTGGAGGCACTGCAGCGCTATGAGCCGACCGGGTTCGTCGGGCCGCTGGCGGTGCTGCTGGATCTGCTGGAGGCGGCAGAGCGGGCCGACGTACCGAGCGACAGCCTGCGCTGCGCCCTGCTGTGCGAATCCTCCCACCCCGATACCCGGCCGCTGCAGGCGGTGCACGGCATCCGGGCGCTCAACTGCCTGTTGCTGCAGGATGCGGGGGTGATCGCCTATGAGAGCCAGCCCGGCCAAGGCTTCATCGTCAACGAAAGCTGCCTCATCGAGATCATCGATCTGGCCAGCGGCGAGCCGGTCATCGGCGATGGCGTCGGTCAGCTGGTGGTGACCCGGCTCGATCTGGAATACCCGCTGCTGCGTCTGGTCACCGAGTGGCAGGGCCACTGGCTCGCCGGCGCCAGTCCGTGCGGGCGCACCAACCGCCGGCTCAGGCTGGTCTAACATTCCCCCTGAAACAAAACGGGCAGCCAGTGGCTGCCCGTTTTGCATGCTGGGTGCGCGTCAGCGCCGCGCCTGCCAGGTGGCGATGGCGAGCAGGGAGTCGGGGGTAAATTCGGCGGCCCGCGCGGCGATCTCCGCCTGGCTCATCCAGCACACCTCGCTCACCTCTTCGGCCTGCAGTTGCAGCGGCCCCTGATAGCGGCAACTGAAGAGACCACCCCAGACCCGATACCCCTCCCCTTCGGCATAGAAGTCACCGAATGCCTGCAGCGGCACATCGCGGATCCCCAGCTCCTCGGCCAGTTCGCGGCGGGCGGAGGGCTCCATCAGCTCGCCCGTGGTGACCACGCCACCGGCGCAGGCATCCAGCATGCCGGGGCAGAAGTCCTTGCTGAGGGTGCGGCGCTGCACCAGGATGCGGTCAGCCTCGTCGAGCACCAGGATATAGCTGGCGCGGTGGCAGAGGTTCTCCCGCCGCACCTTGGCACGCTCGGCAACCCCGACGACCTGATTGTTTCCATCCACCACATCCACCCATTCCACACGCAGACCCTTCTTGTTCATGGCGTTAAACTGCCCGCAGTATATCGGGGCAACGGCTTGTCATGGCAGCCTTTTTTCACTCCAACCCCAGATGGACGGCCAATGCGGGTGGAGGAAAAACCGGATTCATACAAACCTCTACAAACTGTCACATCCGTGTCACCTGGCAACGCCATAGTGTGCCCTGTCCACGCAACAGGTGTTTTGTGATGAAGGTGTTCAAAAACTTGTCTCCCCGCCAGATTGCCCGCTACATCAAGAGCTTCCATCACGGCAGCTTCATGGTGGAGGCCCACGGGCGGTTCGAGTTCAGCGGCGGCGAGATCAATCTGGAGAGCCTGACCTGCCGTCAGACCCTGAGTCTGGCCCGGCAGATCAATCTGGAGGTTCGCGGCCTGCGTCACACCACCCTGCTGTTGGGGTAACTTCCATAGTCCTTTCTGTTTTGTAGTCTGCGTTCATGCACGTCTTTGCCCGCCGGCTATTCGCCGCGCGGGCCGTTTTCGATGTCGGTGATCACCCCGTTGCGCACGGTGACGAAGCGCATGAACTCGTTCTTGCCGAAGTTGTAGGTCCAGCGCTCCCCATACTTCACCTGCATCAGGTTGCCGAACTGGTTCTCCTCGTTGCGGGTCAGCTCCTCGCGCAGCATGGGTTCGCCGCATTTGAGCAGCATCTCGGCGGTGCTGTCCCCTTCCGTGATCAGCGCATTCTTGCAGCGCATGGCGCCGGCACTGGCCGGCAGACTCAACAGCAGGGCCAGCAGGGCCCCGCCAACCAGCGGTAGTGACTTCATCGGTGACTCCATTTGAACAGGGCACTGCCCAGGGTGATGCAGCAGAGCGTAAACAGCAGGACCCAGCCCAGTGGCGCAGCCACCTCGGCCCAGCCTGCCCCTTCCAGCATGACGGCGCGGGCCGCCGCGATGATCTGGCTGAGCGGCAGCCAGGCCGCCAGCTGCTGCAACCAGGCGGGGGCCCCTTCCAGCGAGAACCAGACGCCGGAGAGAAACATCATCGGCATGCTGATGACGTTGAGCAGCCCGCTCGCCAGCTCCTCGTTCTGGATGCGGGCCGCCACCAGCAGGCCGAGAGACGCCATGGACGCCCCGCCCAGCAGGGCGATCAACAGCAGCAGCCAGCCCGAGCCCAGCAGCGGCACTCCGAGCAAGAAGTAAGCCACCAAAAACACCAGCAGGCTCACCACCAGGGTGATCAGGATGCGCGACAGCAGCTGGGCACAGAGAAACTCGGCGGCCGAGAGCGGGGTGGCCCGCAGCCGCTTGAGCACCCCGTTCTTGCGGTAACGAACGATGACGAAGCCCACCCCGAACAGGCCGGAGAACATCAGGTTCATGCCGATCACCCCGGGCAGCAGCCAGTCGCCGTAGCGAATGGCCCGCCCGCTCAGGGTCTCTCGTGTGAGCTGCGCCGGCACGGCCTGGCGCAGCAGATACTCGGCCATGGCTCCCTGGGGGGCGTCCGGGTTGATCCAGTAACGGCCCGTGCCGGGCGAGAGCAGCAGATCCAGCTGATGGTGGCGCACCTTGAGTCGGCCCTTCTCCTCCTCGTCATAAGGGATGAGCTTGAGCAGCGGCACGGCGCGCAGCGGGGCATAGGCTGCGGGCAGCTCCCCCACCACCCCCATCTGCACCAGCGGCTTGGGCGGGCCGGAGAAGATGAGGGTGAACCCCAGCACCAGCAACAGCGGAAAGGCCAGGTTCCAGACAAGCGCCGCCCGATCCCGCACGAACTCCAGGTTGCGGGCATAGAAGAGCGCCCCGATGCGCTTGAGGGATCCCGTCATCTGGTGCTCCTTGGGCTGGCAGGCTGGGGCGACATGCAGGCAGACGCCGCTGCGGGGTACCACGGGGCCGCCTTCATGCGCCGCTCCGCAGGCTGTGGCCGGTCAGGTGGAGGAAGAGATCCTCCAGATTGGGGGAGCGCACCTGCATGCCGGTCAGTGGCACGCCCAGGCTCAGCAGCCGTGGCAGCAAGTCCGCCACGTCAGGACAGCTCAGCTCCACCTGCTCGCCAAGCGGGCGCAGGGGATAGCCGAGACTGGCGAGGGCCGGATGAGCCGCAAGGCGCACCAGCACGCCGTCAAAATGCTGGGCCAGCAGGGCGACCGGGGTATCCAGGCTGAGCAGATGGCCGTGATCGACGATGGCAATC
This sequence comes from Aeromonas sp. QDB03, assembly GCF_027707985.1. Taxonomy (NCBI): domain Bacteria; kingdom Pseudomonadati; phylum Pseudomonadota; class Gammaproteobacteria; order Aeromonadales; family Aeromonadaceae; genus Aeromonas; species Aeromonas sp. QDB03. The sequence continues at coordinate 696,640 of NZ_JAPCJG010000002.1, forward strand.
TGATCGCACAGCTGCTGGGCCTCGTCCATGTAGTGGGTGGTGAGCACCACCGTCTTGCCCTGCGCCTTGATCGCTTCGATGCGCTGCCAGAAGTGGTGGCGGGCCTGGGGATCGAGCCCCGTGGTGGGCTCATCCAGAAACAGCAGCTCGGGGTCGCCGAGCATGGCCAGCGCCAGCAGCAGCCGTTGCCGCTGACCGCCGGAGAGCTTGCGGCTGTCCCGCTCGATAAATTCTCCCAGCGCACACAACTCGATGAGCTGGGCCTGGGGCAAGGGGGCCGGGTAGAGGCTGGCAAACAGTCGCAGGGTATCGCGCACCGTCAGGAAATCCTGCAGCGCCGTGTGCTGAAACTGGATGCCGATGCGGGAGCGGTAGTCGGGGCCGCGCGGGGCACCGTGGAACAGGATCTGGCCGCTGTCCGGGGTGAGGATCCCCTCCAGCAGCTCGATGGTGGTGGTCTTGCCTGCCCCGTTCGGGCCGAGCAGGCCGAAACAGCTGCCGGCGGGAATGGCAAAGCTGAGCCCGTCCACCGCCTTGACGCCGGGGAAGTGCTTGACGAGATCGACGACTTCAATGATGGCAGCCATGGGCGCTCTCCCTGCAGGAGCCATGACTATATCCAAAAGCGCAGGCGCTGCCCATGCCCCGCCGCGTGCGGCGCAAAAAAACAGACGGCGACCCGAGGGTCGCCGTCTGTATCAATCAAGCCAGCCGGATCACAGGATGTCCAGCAGCTCCACTTCGAATACCAGGGCAGAGTACGGCGGGATGGAACCGGCACCGCGTGCGCCGTAGGCCAGATCCTGCGGAATGTAGAGCTTCCACTTGGAGCCAACCGGCATCAGTTGCAGCGCTTCTACCCAGCCGGCGATCACGCCAGTGACCGGGAATTCGGCCGGCTGGCCGCGGGCGACGGAGCTGTCGAACACACCACCGTGGGTGAAAGTACCGTGGTAGTGCACGCGGACGGACTGACCGGCTACCGGTACGGCACCGTTGCCTTCCACCAGCACTTCGTACTGCAGACCGGACTCGGTGGTCTTCACTTCGGCGCGCTTGGCGTTGTCGGCCAGGAAGGCTTCGCCTTCGGCGGCGGCAGCCTTGGCGACGGCTTCCTGCTCTTCCTGCATGCGGGCGGTGATGACCTGGAAGGCATCATTGATATCGTCACGGCTGACCGCGAACTCCAGACCATTCAGGGCATCTGCCAGACCTTGCTGCAGGGCCGGGATATCCAGACCGGCGAAGGCTTGCTGCGCCAGTTGATCACCCATGTTGCGGCCGATGCCATAGCTGGCCTTCTGTTCGATAGAGTCGTATTGGGACATTGAGAAGTTGCTCCGGGTCCTGAGGGTAAAAGAGACGGGATAATATCAGACTTTTGCGCCAGGTGCTGCCGGCCCGTCCCCGGTTTTGCCACTAGGTGGGAGGTGTCTCACATCAGCCCCCTCATCCCCACCCCTTCTCCCACAAGGGGAGAAGGGAGGGAAAACAGAGCACCATCACCCCAGCTCACATTCAAGCCGTATCAGGCCCTGTCCAGCAGAGCCCGCATCGCTGCAACTTTGGCGCCGTCGGTAATATTGACCCGGCCGTCGTCCGAGGTGCCCATGTTGACGCCCCATGACGAGACACCATGTCGCCGCGCGGCCCGTATCAGGCCCTGTCCAGCAGAGCCCGTACCGCTGCAACTTTGGTGCCGTCGGTGATATTGACCCGGCCATCGTCCGAGGTGCCCATGTTGACGCCATGGGGCACCATGCCGCCGCGCCAGCCCATGCCGGACATGTGCACCTCGTTCACCCCGGTGAACTCCACTATGGTGCGCACGTTGTCGGCATTGACCCCGGCGCCCGGCATCAGGCTGGCCCGCCCCGCCAGCGCCTGCTGCATCGCCTGCAGGGTCTCCAGCCCCGCCAGCGCGGTCGGCGCGTGGCCAGAGCTCAGAATGCGCTCGCAGCCGGCGGCGACTATGGTCTCCAAGTCGAGGCGCCAGTCGGAGGAGAGGTCGATGGCGCGGTGGAAGGTAACGCCAAGAGGCCCTGCCGCCTCCACCAGCTGGGTGAGCTTGGCGGCAGGCACCCGTCCCTGCTCGTCCAGCAGACCGACCACTACCCCCTGCAGACCGGCGGCGCGGGCCGCCGCGATATCCTGCAGCATCATCTCGAACTCCCCGTCGCCAAAGCAGAAGTCACCGGCCCGGGGCCGGATCATGGCGTAGACGGGAACGGTGGCATGGCGCGCCGCCAGCTGCATGAAGCCATAGGAGGGAGTCAGGCCGCCCAGCCCCAGCGCAGAGCAGAGCTCGATGCGATTCGCGCCAGCCTCCTGGGCAGTAAACAGGGATTCCAGATTGTCGATACAGATTTCAAGAGAGGTCATGATGGACTCCTTTATTGGGGAGATCAGACCCCGGATCTGATCTCATAAATTGAGCAAGGCGGCCCCGCGCACCCCGCCGGCGCCACCGAAGCGGGCCTCGCGGATCTCGGGCAGGGCGACCCCGGGTAGCAGATGGCCAGGCAGGCGCAGCGGCAGCTGTTCGTAGAGCGCGGGCAGACCGCTCAGGCCGCCCCCCAGTACCACCACGTCGGGGTCGACCACCGAGATGGCGGTGGCAAGCCCAGCAGCCATGATTTCGAGCCAGCAGTCGACCGTGGCCACCGCATGGGGTTCGTGCGCCTCGAAGCGCCCCACTATCTGATGGCCGCTGGCACGCTGACCGTGGAAGTGATGGTAGAGCCGCTCCAGCCCGGTGCCGGAGGCATAGGTTTCAAAACAGACCAGACGACCGCAGCCGCAACGGAGGCGAGGCAGGTCGGGGTACTTCATCAGCATGGTGGCCGGCAGCGGGTAGTGGCCTATCTCCCCCGCCAGCCAGTTGCGGCCCTGGATCAGCTTGCCCGCCAGATAGACGGCGCCACCGATGCCGGTGCCGATGGTGACGCCGAGGGCGCTGTCGGCTCCCGCCGCCGCCCCCTGATGTACCTCGGACCAGAGGAAGCAGTTGGCATCGTTGTCCACCTTGACCGGACGCTCCAGCAGTTCGGCCAGATCGGCGCCCAGGTGGCGACCATTGATGGAGGGCAGATTGGCCGCCACTATGCTGTGGTCGTGCCGGTTGAGAATGCCGGGAAAGCCGATGCCCACCGCACCACGGGCGCCGAAACGGGCATCCGCCTGTTCGACCCGCGCGCGAATGAGCTGCTGCAACCCTTCGTAATCATTGCCGGGAGTGCTCATGCGCTCCTCATGACAGAGATTCAAGGCGCCGTCATACACAGCGAACGCTATCTTGGTGCCACCAATATCAAAGCCGTAATACATGCCACACTCCCTTGTCGATGAGTCGCCTCACCTCAGCCTGTCCAGAGGGGGACATTGTATTAATTCGCAAAAAAAATAAAGTGACCGGAGGCGAAAAACGGGAGAGAGATCAAAGCAAACGAAACATTTGTCGCTGCAGGCAGGGCTGGCCGAGGCTCATCAGGGTGCGCTCCTGACCATCAAACATGAAGCCGCGGCGCAGGTAGAACCCTTCGCCGATGTGGTTGCCATCGAGCAGCCACAATCTGACGCCTTCACAGCCGGCGCGCCGCATCTGCATCGCCACCGCCTGCCACAGCCGCTTGCCGTGGCCCTGACGCCAGTGGTCGGGATGCAGGTAGAAGGCGCGGATCCAGGCGGTGGGGTACTCCCCCGTCGTCTCCGGCTGCCAGTAGAGCAGGCCGATCACCACTTCGTCCTGACACAGCAGCATGGGCCTTGGGCCTGTCTCCGCCAGCCGGCGCTGCCAGATCTGTAGATGCTCGGTCACCGCCAGCTGAGCCAGCATGTCGGCACCGAGCACGCCGCCGTATGCGGCGAGCCAGCTGGCCCGCTGCATCACCGTCATGGCGGCGGCGTCATCGGGCCGTGCCATGCGCAGGCTTATGCCTTGCATTGGGGTACCAGCCCGGAGGCGCGGGCCTGCTCGTAGAGCGGCACGGCTTCAGCCTGCTGGGCCTGCAGCTCGGCGATCCGGTTCTCGTTGCTGGGGTGGGTGGAGAGCAGCTGGGGCGGCGCATTGCCACCCGCGGCCGCGCTCATGTTCTGCCACAGCGGAATGGCTTCGGCCGGATTGAAACCGGCGCGGGCCATCAGATCCAGACCCAGCCGGTCCGCCTCGCTCTCCTGCTCGCGGCCATAGGGCAGCATGACGCCGACCTCCACCCCTAGCCCCAGCGCCGCCATGGTGGCACCGCGGTATTCGCTGCTGCCCATGGCGATGTCGGCCGCCGCCAGCCCAAGGCCGGTCAGCTGGCTGCGGGAGAGACGCTCGTTGGAGTGCTGGGCCAGCACGTGGGTCAGCTCGTGACCGATGACGGTGGCGAGCTGATCCTGGTTTTTGGCCACCTTGAGCAGGCCGCTGTAGACCCCGATCTTGCCGCCAGGCAGGGCGAAGGCGTTGACCTGCTTGGAGTCAAATACCACCACTTCCCAACTGGTGATGCCGTACTGGCTCGGCACCTGGGCGGTCACCGCCTTGGCGACGCAGGAGACATAGGCGTTCATCTTCGCATCCGTGCTCACCTTCTCCTGCTTCTTCATCTCTTCGAAGGAGTCGGCCCCCAGCTTGCTCATCTGCTGGGGCGAGAACAGCAGCATCTGGCTGCGGCCGGTGGGAGACTGGGCACAGCTGGCGAGCAGGGTGGAACAGAGTGCCGCCAGGCCAAGCTTGAACAAGGGAGATGTCATGGAGGTGTCCTTCACCATAAAGATGCCCTATTTTCGGAAATGCGGGCGTCCGGTGCAAGTCGGCAAATCACCCGGTCTGGCGAAAGCGGTCACATACCGCCATCATGCGGCGGCCAAAAAACAAAACGGGCCCCGCAGGGCCCGTCTGACAAAGGAAACCGGCTTACATGATGCCCAGTTTCTTCAGGTCGGCTTCGACCACCTTGGCCGGTACCGGTACGTAGCCATCTTTGGCAACGATGTTCTGGCCCGCCTTGGAGAGCACCATCTTCAGGAACTCTTGCTCCATCGGAGAGAGCGGCTTGTTCGGGTGCTTGTTCACGTAAACGTACAGGAAGCGCGACAGCGGGTACTTGCCGGTGATGGCGTTGTCGGCGCTGGCCTCGATGAAGGTCTTGCCATCCTTGGAGAGCGGTACGGCGCGCACGCCGGAGGTGACGTAACCGATGCCGGAGTAGCCGATGCCGTTCAGGGAGGAGGAGACGGACTGCACCACGGAGGCAGAACCCGGCTGCTCGTTCACGCCGCTCTTGAAGTCACCGTTGCACAGGGCGTGTTCCTTGAAGTAACCGTAGGTACCGGACACTGAGTTGCGACCGAACAGTTGCAGATCCTTGGAAGACCAGTTGCCGTCCAGACCCAGATCCGCCCACTTGGTGGCGGCCTTGGCTTCGCCGCACTTGAGAGTGCTGGAGAAGATGGCATCCAGTTGCGGCATGGTCAGCCCCTTGATGGGGTTGTCCTTGTTGACGAACACCGCCAGGGCATCGACCGCGACGCGGATGGCTGTCGGCTTGTAACCGTAGCGCTTCTCGAATGCCTCTTCCTCGCCGGATTTCATGGCGCGGCTCATGGGGCCGAACTGGGCAACGCCTTCGGTCAGTGCGGTCGGCGCGGTGGAGGAACCGGCGGCCTGGATCTGCACGTTGACGTTGGGGTACATGCGCTTAAATTCTTCGGCCCACAGGGTCATCATGTTGGCCAGGGTGTCCGAGCCGACAGAGGACAGGTTGCCCGAGATGCCGCTGGTCGGAGTGTAATCCGGCAGGTTTTTATCCACACCGGCAGCCAGGGTGCTGACGGAAAACAGGGTAGCTGCGGTGAATCCGATTACACCAGCCAGTTTGTTGAGTTTCATCCAATCTCTCCAAGGTTGCAGAACGCAGTCCATCAAAACACGGGTTAACTTGGCTCACCGCCGGCCACGCCAGACGATGCGCTGAGTGTCATTTCCTGCCCTCTTCCCCCAGTCCTGCGGTGGCAGAAGGCAAGCGTCAATCTGAGGCCGAAAGTGGTCACATCCCGAGCACTGCGATCGGCCGGTCGCGTTTCGTACTCTCCCTGCGCCAAACCGGCGACAGGTCCGTTCTCAAGACGGCGCCAGTATCTGACCTGGCAGTGACAAATTTATGGATTTAATGTGACACTTTAATGACATGGCGGGCTTGTTGAACAAATGAAAAAAGGGCCGCCATCGCCGCCCTCATTTGATGCCAACCCCTTGCCGGAAAAGACTATTTCACCACCACCATGCGGCCGGGGATGAGAAAGCTGAAGCGGCTGCCGAGGCCAACCCGGCTCTCGATGTCGAGCTGGCAGTCGTGGTGACTCAGGGCATGCTTGACGATGGCAAGCCCGAGCCCCGAACCGCCGGTGTGACGGGAGCGGGCCTTGTCGACCCGATAGAACCGCTCGGTGAGCCGTGCCAGGTGCTCGGGCGGGATCCCCTCCCCCTCGTCCTGCACCGCAAACAGCGCCATCGCCCCCTGCTTGCGCCACTCCACCGTGATCTTGCGCCCCGCCGGGGTGTAGTGGATGGCGTTGTAGACCAGGTTGGAGACGGCGCTGCGCAATTGATCCTGATCGCCACGCACCAACAGATTGGGCTGCACCATGAACTCGATCTGGTGGGCCCGCTCGCCGGAGAGCGCCCGCGCCTCCTGCTCCAGCAGTCCCAGCATGGCGGGCATGTCCACCAGGTGGGAGAGATCCACGGTCGGCGCCGCTTCGATGCGCGACAGGGTGAGCAGCTGATTGACCAGATTGTCCATGCGGATGGTCTGCTCCATCATCACCTTGTGCGCCTTGGCCCACATGGCGGGCGGCGGCGGCTCCTCGGTCATCTCCAGATAGCCCTTGAGCACGGTGAGCGGCGTGCGCAGCTCGTGGGAGACGTTGGAGACGAAGTGCTTGCGGGTCTTCTCTAGGCTGCGCAGCCGGGTCACGTCCCGCACCACCAGCATGGCCTGATCCTCGGCGTAGGGCATGATCCGAAACTCGAGAAACTTCTCCTCGTTGATGGGCGAGGTCATCTCGAACGGTTCGTCATACTGCCCCTTGCCGAGGTAGGCGCCGAAGGCGGGATGGCGAATGAGGTTGCCGATGTGCTGACCGGCATCTTCCGGCCAGCGAAAACCGAGCAGCTGCTCGGCCAGCCGGTTGCACCAGAGGATGCTGCCGTCGGTGCGAAACACCACGGCCGCGTCGGGCAGTGCCTCGGCCCCTTCCCGAAAGCGGCGGATCAGCCCCGCCAGCTCGCGGCGGCGGGCCCGGTGGCGCTGCTGCAACTTGTAGATGCCGTTGAAGATGTACTCCCAGCTGCCGCTGCCGTTGGGGGGCACCAGGCTGCGATCGTGCCACAGCCAGTCAGACAGCCGCTTCTGGAAGCGATAGTGCCAGCCCAAGTGCAGCACGGTGGCCACCAGCAGGCAGAGGGCGAGGGTATTCGTCAACCAGCCGACCAAGGCGAAGGGCGCATAGAAGAACGCCATTCGCCACAACTGGCGCCGCCAGGCATAAGGTTGCAACATAACTTCCTCTACAGACGGGTTGAGAAGCGATAGCCTGCGCCGCGCACCGTCTGGATCAAGCGATCGTGTCCCGTCTCTTCAATGGCCTTGCGCAGGCGACGGATGTGCACATCCACGGTTCTGTCCTCGACGTACACATTGGTACCCCAGACATTGTTGAGCAGCTGCTCGCGGCTGTAGACCCGCTCCGGGTGGGTCATGAAGAAGTGCAGCAGCTTGAATTCGGTCGGCCCCATGTCGAGCGCCTTCTCCTCGGCGCTGACTCGGTGGGATACGGGGTCCAGCTTGAGCCCCTGCACCTCGATCACCTCGTCCACCGAGGTAGGGGAGACGCGACGCATCACCGCATGCAGACGGGCGGTGAGCTCCTTGGGCGAGAACGGCTTGGTGATGTAGTCATCGGCCCCCGCCTCCAGCCCGCGCACCTTGTCCTCTTCCTCGCCGCGGGCGGTCAGCATCACCACCGGGATCTGGCGGGTCACCTCATCCTGCTTGAGCTGCTTGATGAACTGGATGCCGCTGCCGCCTGGCATCATCCAGTCCAGCACGATGAGTTCAGGGTAGGGTTCGCGCACCTTCGCCAATCCGTCGGCAAAATCTTCAGCTTCTACTGTTTCATATCCCTTCTGCTCGAGCACGAAGCAGAGCATTTCGCGGATCGGTGCTTCGTCCTCGACCACCAGAATTCGCTTAGCCATATCCCTTCTCTCTCCTCTGTGAAGATGGGTGCGCCAATTATTAGAACTTTCTGTGACACTTTTATGACTTTATGACAGGCGGGATGATAAACGTTTTCAGATTCAGTTGGCAGCAGCGAGTTGCAGCAGATCCCAGCGGTTGCCACTGATGTCCTCGAACACCACCACGGTGCCGTAAGACTCAGTTCGCGGCTGTTCACAAAAGTGGACACCGTACGCCTGCATGCGCTGGTAATCGCCCCAGAAGTCGTCGGTTTCGAGGAACAGGAAGACCCGGCCGCCCCCCTGCTGGCCGATGGCGGCCCGCTGCTCCGGGGTCGCGGCCCGTGCCAGCAACAGGGCGGAACCCGGGGCCCCCTTGGGGGCAACCCGCACCCAGCGCTTGCCCGGTTTGCCCGGCTCGTCGAGGGGCGTGTCTTCCAGCAGCTCGAACCCCAGTCCCTGGGTAAAGAAGGTGATGGCCTGGTCGTAATCGGCCACCAGCAGGGCCAGGGCGCCAATGTGTTGTGCCATGGGAAGTTCCTCAACAGATGAATGGACGGGGCGCATCATAGCGGGGGACGGCCCCGGGCTCCAGCACCGGGGCAGATGAGAGGACATAAGGGTAGAAAGCGGGAGCATCCCGTCGGGCAGGCGCAGCTTCCCCGCCTAAAGCAACCGGTTCAGCCCTGCCCGAGCCAGTCGCGCAGCACGCCATCCCGGTCTCCGTCCAGCGCCGGCGAGGCGCGCCCGTAGCGCACCGGGGTGGCCGACAGATGCAGCGGATTGGCCAGGGTGGGCAAGCACTGCTCGCCGCGTTGCACCTGCTGCACCCAGCCGCGCACCGCCCCCTGTTCGAGGGCGAACAGGGCATCCAGGGTAAGGATGGGGCCGCCCGGCACCCCGGCCGCCTCCAGCATGGCACTCCACTCGGCACTGCTGCGCGCCAGCAGTCGCTCGGCAATCAGGGCATTGAGCCGGTGGCGCTGACGCACCCGGGCGCTGTTGCTGGCAAAGTCCGGGTCCGTCGCCCAGCCGGGTTCCCCCAGCAGGGCCGCCAGCGCGGCAAACTGGCCGTCATTGCCCACCGCGAGGATCAGATGGCCATCCCGGGTGGGATAGACGTCGTAGGGGACGATATTAGGGTGGCCGTTGCCAAGGCGCCCGGGCGCCTGACCGGTGGCGAGATAGTTCATCGCCTGGTTGGCCAGCACCGCCACCGACACGTCGAGCAGGGCCAGATCGATCTGCTGCCCCTCCCCGGTTCGCTCCCGGTGGCGCAGGGCCGCCTGGATGCCGATGGTGGCGTAGAGGCCGGTGAGGATGTCGACGAGCGCCACCCCCACCTTGACCGGCCCGCCGCCGGGGGCCTCGTCCGGCTGGCCGGTGATGCTCATCAAGCCGCCCAGCCCCTGGATCAGCAGATCGTAACCGGGTCGCTGGGCCCAGGGACCGTCTTGGCCAAAACCGGTGATGGAGCAGTAGATGAGCGCCGGGCGGCGGGCCTTGAGGCTCGGGTAATCGAGGCCGTAGCGCGCCAGTCCCCCCACCTTGAAGTTCTCGATCACCACGTCGGCCCGGTCCACCAGGGCCAGCAGGGTTTCGCGATCGCGGGCCAGATCGAGGGCGATGGAGCGCTTGCCCCGGTTGGCGGCATGAAAGTAGGCCGCCTCCCCCGCCACCAGCTCGGGCGGGCCCCAGTGGCGGGTGTCGTCACCGCGCCCTGGGGCCTCCACCTTGACCACGTCGGCACCGAGATCGGCAAGCAGCTGGCTGGCCCAGGGGCCGGCCAGCACGCGGCTGAGATCCAGCACGCGCACGCCGGCAAGGGGCCCCATCACTCAAACGCCTGCAGGTCGGTCTGGGCCCGCCCCAGGATCAGGGCGTGGATGTCGTGGGTCCCCTCGTAGGTGTTGACTGCCTCCAGGTTCATCACGTGGCGAATGACGTGAAACTCGTCGCTGATGCCGTTGCCGCCGTGCATGTCGCGGGCGACGCGGGCTATCTCCAGCGCCTTGCCGCAGCTGTTGCGCTTGATGAGCGACACCAGCTCCACCGGGCAGCGTCCCTCGTCCATCAGGCGCCCGGCCTGCAGGCAGCCCTGCAGGCCGAGGGCAATCTCGGTCTGCATGTTGGCCAGCTTGAGTTGAAACAGCTGGGTGGCGGCCAGCGGGCGGCCGAACTGCTGGCGATCCAGCCCGTACTGGCGGGCGGCATGCCAGCAGAACTCGGCGGCGCCGAGCGCCCCCCAGGCGATGCCGTAGCGCGCCTTGTTGAGGCAGCCGAACGGCCCCTTGAGGCCGTTCACCCCCGCAAGCCGGTTCGACTCTGGCACGAAGACCCGCTCCATCACTATCTCGCCGGTGATGGAGGCGCGCAGGGAGAACTTGCCCTCGATCTTGGGGGCAGAGAGCCCGGCCATCCCCTTCTCCAGCACGAAGCCGATGATTTCGCCATCCAGCTTGGCCCACACCACGAACAGATCGGCGATGGGGGAGTTGGTGATCCACATCTTGTTGCCGGTCAGCAGATAGCCGCCGTCGACCCGCTCGGCCCGGCTCTTCATGGAGCCAGGGTCGGAACCCGCGTCCGGCTCGGTGAGGCCGAAGCAGCCCACCAGCTCGCCCCGGGCCAGCCCCGGCAGCCAGCGCTGGCGCTGGGCCTCGTCGCCATAGGCATGGATCGGGTGCATCACCAGGGACGACTGCACGCTCATGGCAGAACGGTAGCCGCTGTCGACCCGCTCCACCTCCCGGGCGATGAGGCCGTAGGCCACGTGATTGACCCCGGCGCAGCCGTACTGCTCCGGCAGGGTGGCGCCGAGCAGCCCCAGCTCCCCCAGCTCGTTCATGATGGTGCGGTCAAACTGCTCGCGGCGATTCGCCTCCAGCACCCTGGGCATCAGCCGTGCCTGGCAGTAGTCGCGGGCGGCGTCGCGGATGAGCCGCTCCTCTTCGCCGAGCTGGCCGTCGAGAAAGAAGGGGTCTTGCCAATCAAATCGGGTACGCGTCATAAAGCACTCCATGCCATGCAAAAGAATCATCGAAGGGTCTCTTGTGGACCCATCTTAACCACGAAAAAGCTCGGGTAACAAACACCTCAATCTGCCTCCCGCAGCGCCCGATAGAGGGTGGTGCGGCTGATGCCGAGCCGGCGTGCCGCCTCGCTCACGTTGCCATCGCACTCCGTCAGGGTCTGCTGCACCCGTTGCCGGTTCTGCTGGCGCAATGTGCTGCCCGCCACTGCCGTGGTGGCGGCCGGCGCTACGGCCACGGTCGGCAGATGCAGGTGGGCAGGCTCAATCCAGCCCTGCCCCTCCGCCAATACGCAGGCCACTTCCAGCGCCTGCTTGAGCTGGCGCACGTTGCCGGGCAACGGGTGGGCCAGCAGTTGGCGCTCGGCCTCATCGGTCAGATGCAGGGCAGGATCCATCTCGGCCAGCAGCCGCCGGACCAGCGCCTGCCGTTCGCGGGGCGGCCAGTCGCGCAGCGGCGCCAGCTGCTGGCGCCAGCCGCAGATACGGTAGTAAAGATCCTCGCGAAAGGTGCCGGCCGCCACCATGGCCGCCAGATCCCGATGGCTGGCGCTGACCAGCCAGAAATCCACCGCCTCGGGTTTGTGGCTGCCGACCGGGGTGACGGCGCGCTCCTGCAGCACCCGCAGCAACCGGGTCTGGGCCAGCAGCGGCAGCTCGCCGATCTCGTCCAGCATCAGGATGCCGCCGTGGGCGGCGCGCAGATACCCCTGGCTGCCCTGGCTGCGGGCACCGCTGAAGGCCCCGCCGACATAGCCAAACAGCTCGGCCTCTACCAGCTCCGCCGGCAGGGCGCCGCAGTTGACGCACACCAGCGGTTGCGCCCGCCGGCTCGACTGCCCGTGCAGTTCGCGCACCAGATGCTCCTTGCCGCTCCCAGTCTCCCCCTCGATGAGCAGCGAGATGCCGCGCTCCAGCATCTTGAGCGGCACCTGCCGGCCGTGCGAGCCGCCGGTATCGGCTGGCAGGCCGGGCTGGGCCATCACGGGACTGGCCTCCGGCACCAGCCGCAGCCCGCGTCGATCCCGCAGCAGCTGCTTGCCGTCGAAGGGGTGCTGGCCGAGCCAGAGCCGACCGGCCCGGTTGGCCCCGAGCAGCTCGCCCTCCTCCCCCAGCAGCAGACGGGCAGACCAGAGACTCTGGGGCTCGAGATCCACCAGCCAGCCCGGCTGGCGCGCCAGCAGCGCGTTTTCCAGGGTCATGGCCAACAGCCGCACCGTGCCCAGCATGTCGCCATCGTGATGGGCCGCGTCGGTGGAGATGTCCAGTACCCCGAGCACCTGCCCATCCGGCCCAAGCAGCGGGCAGGCGCTGCAGCTGAGAAAGCTGTGCTGGGCGAAGAAGTGCTGATTGCCGAGCACCTGTACCTCGCTCTGCTCGGCCAGCGCGGTGCCGATGGCGTTGGTACCCTTGCTCGCCTCCCCCCAGCGGGCGCCGCTGCGCAAAAAAATGCGCTCGGCGTGGCGGGCGAAGCCGTCGTCACCGCTGGCGGCCAGGATGGCGCCCTCACCATCGCACAGCAGCAACCGACAGGGGCGCCCTGCCAGCAACTGGCCAAACAGCGGCAACACGAAGCGCTGGAAGCTGGCGATCAGCACCCTGTGCTGCTCTTGGCGGGCCGACAGCTCCCCCTGGGGCAGCAAGTCCAGCTCGGCGCTCTGCCGGCGGCTCAGCCCCTGATGCAGGCAGCGCTGCCAGGAACGCTCGATCGGGCTGGTACTGGATTGAGATAATTCGCTCATCATGCCTCCTGTTCACAAACGGCACGCATGGGGCCGGCAAATGCGGATAACGCGCTCATCACGCCTCCTGTTCACAAACGGCACGACTGTCACGGCCACTGTCCAGAATCGGCACAGTTCCCTCACCTTCGCCCTGGTCATTGGTTAACCAAGATACGCTGCCACATCCCGTTTGATAACGTTTTTGTAACTTTTCCTGTGCTGGTCAGACCCTCTGGCATGGCCCTTGCGATACACAGCAGCAACCGGGTTGCCCGCCAGCCCGGTCAGGACCACACACATAAAGGATGATGAGATGATTTATACCGCTCCCGGTCAGGCAGGTGCCCTGGTCAGCTTCAAGTCCCGTTACGACAACTTCATCGGTGGTGAGTGGGTGGCGCCGCGCGCCGGCCGCTACTTTGAAAACATCTCGCCGGTAGACGGCAAGGTGTTCTGCGAGGTGGCCCGCTCCGACGCCGCCGACATCGAGCTGGCGCTGGACGCCGCCCACAAGGCGTTCGCCAGCTGGAGCAAGACCAGCGTCACCGAGCGCAGCAACCTGCTGCTGCGCATCGCCGATCGCATCGAACAGAACATCGAAGTGCTCGCCATCGCCGAGACCTGGGAGAACGGCAAGGCGGTGCGCGAAACCCTGGCCGCCGACCTGCCGCTGGTGGTGGATCACTTCCGCTACTTCGCCGGCTGCATTCGCGCCCAGGAGGGCTCGGCCGCCGAGCTGGATCAGAACACCGTCAGCTACCACTTCAAGGAGCCCATCGGGGTGGTCGGCCAGATCATCCCGTGGAACTTCCCGCTGCTGATGGCGGCCTGGAAGCTGGCCCCGGTGCTGGCGGCCGGCTGCTGCAGCGTGCTCAAGCCCGCCGAGCAGACCCCGGTCACCATCATGCTGATGATGGATCTCATCAAGGACATCCTGCCTGCCGGGGTGGTCAACGTGGTCAACGGCTTCGGCGCCGAGGCAGGCCAGGCGCTCGCCACCAGCGACCGGATCCAGAAACTGGCGTTTACCGGTTCGACTGAAGTCGGCGCCCATATACTGCGCTGTGCCGCCGACAAGCTGATCCCCTCCACCGTGGAGCTGGGCGGCAAGTCCCCCAACATCTACTTCGCCGACGTGATGCAGCACGAGAGCAGCTACATCGACAAGGCGGTGGAAGGGATGCTGATGACCTTCTTCAACCAGGGCGAGGTGTGCACCTGCCCCTCCCGCGCCCTGGTGCAGGCCAGCATCTATGACGACTTCATGGACAAGGTGCTGGCCCGCGCCCGCACCATAGTGCAGGGCAACCCCCTCGACACCGCCACCCAGGTCGGTGCCCAGGCGTCGCGCGAGCAGTTCGACAAGATCTTGAGCTACATGGAGATAGGTCGCGGCGAAGGGGCCAAGATGCTGATCGGCGGTGGCCCGGCCAGGGTGAGCGGGCTGGAGGGGGGCTTCTACATCCAGCCCACCATCTTCTCGGGTCAGAACAAGATGCGGGTGTTCCAGGAGGAGATCTTCGGGCCGGCGCTCGGGGTCACCACCTTCAAGGACGAGGCGGAGGCGCTGGCGATTGCCAACGACACCCAGTACGGGCTGGGAGCAGGCCTGTGGACCCGCGACAGCAACCTGGCCTGGCGCATGGGGCGCGGCATCCAGGCCGGTCGGGTCTGGGTCAACTGCTACCACGCCTACCCGGCGCACGCGGCCTTTGGCGGCTACAAGAAGTCAGGGATCGGCCGCGAGACCCACAAGATGATGCTGGACCACTACCAGAACACCAAGAACCTGCTGGTGAGTCACGACATCAATCCCCTCGGCTTCTTCTAAACCCCTCCCATGATCAACCAGGGCGCCTACGGGTGCCCTTTTCATTGCTTAGAGTGGTCGCAGCTAGAGCGCCGCCTGCCCGGCGCCGATGCCCAGCTGCTGGCGATAGCGCTGGGGCGAACAGCCCAGCTCCCGGTTGAACATGGCGATGAAGGCCGAGGTGGAGCCGTAACCGAGCCGCCAGCCAATCTCCTGCACCGGCAGCTCCCCCTTGAGCCAGGCCAGCGCCTTGAGCAGCTTGAGGCGGGCCCGCCACTGGCCGAAGTTCATCCCCAGTTCCCGTACGCAGCGCCTGGCCAGGGTGCGCTCGGTGGTGTGCAGCTGCTCGGCCCACTGGGCCAGGGTGCGCGGATCGGCGGGGTCGCTGTGCAGTGCCGCCAGCATGGGGGCCAGCAGCTTGTCCTGGCTCATGGGCAGGTAGCTGTCCTGGCAGCGGGTGCGGGTCAGCTTCTCCACCAGCAGCTCGGCCTGGCGCACGTCCCACTCATCCGCCATGTGGCCCAGCTTGCGATCGCAAAAATCCGCCAGGATGGCGCGGATCAGCGGGGTCATCTGCAGCAGCCTGGGCTCGGCCGGCAGCCGCGCCGCCAGAGCGTGATTGACGTAGATGGAGGTGTAGTCGAGGGCCTGCTGGTTGTAGGAGGCGTGTTCCAGATCCGCCGGCACCCAAATGAGGTAGTCGGCCGGCGCCACCAGCCGGTGATCGTCCAGTACTATCTCCATCACCCCCAGACTGATGAGGCTGAGCTGGCCCCAGGGGTGGCTGTGGGGGGCACATGCGCTCTCGGCCTGGATCTGCTGGTAGCGCAGATAGAGCGGATTGGGCTCTGGCAGATGCAGGTCCGTCGGATGGTAGTGACGTATGGCCATGGCGGGCGGATTGTCCTTTGCGCGGGATGATTTGTCAGTTTTACGTTACTTGATATAAGAAAGACAAGGGTAGACTGGTCACCTCGATAATAAGGAGTCTTTGATGCGTATCTTCTACCCGCTGATGTTTCCGCTGCTCGCCGTGCTGATCTGGGCCACCAATACCGTGGTGTCCAAGGCCGCCGCCGATGTGCTGGATCCCGCGGCCATCTCCTTCTACCGCTGGGTGATCGCCGCCCTCACGCTGACCCCCTTCTGCCTGCCGCAGCTGTGGCGCCGCCGTGGCGAGATCCGCCCCTGGCTCGGCAAGCTGCTGGTGCTGGCGGCCCTTGGCATGGTGCTCTACCAGTGCCTCGCCTACTACGCCGCCCACACCACCTCGGCCACCAACATGGGGGTCATCGGCTCCCTCATCCCGCTGCTGACCCTGCTGCAGAGCGCCCTCTTCTTCGGCCAGCGGCCGGGCAAACAGGCGCTGCTCGGCATGAGTATCTCCCTGTTCGGGGTATTCTGGCTGCTGAGCCTGGGTCAGCCGCTGGCGCTGCTGCACGACGGCATCAATCAGGGCGACGGCCTGATGCTGCTCGGCTCCGCCAGCTACGCCCTCTATGGCCTGTTGATCCGCCGCTGGCAACTGCCGTTCGGCCCCTGGCTCAACCTCTACCTGCAGATCCTGCTGGCAGTCTTGCTGCTGATCCCGGTAGCCCTCAGCGCCGAGTCGCTGGCGGTGCCGGCCGAAGGCTGGGGCCTGGTGCTGTTTGCCGGCATCGCCTCCTCCCTCTTCGCCGCCTACTGCTGGATGCGCGGCCTCGCCTGCATGGGGGCGGAGCGCACCTCGGTGTTCATGAACCTGATGCCGCTGTGCACGGCGCTGATCGCCGTCATCAGCCTGGGGGAGCCGATACATGGCTATCACCTGCTCGGCGGCGGTCTCATCCTGGCGGGGGTCATGCTCTCCCAGTTCAAGCCGAAGGCCCGCCCGGCCCTGCTGGAAGAGGCCTGAGCTGTCGGCAACATGGGTTTTTACACCAACGGCAGACACAAAAAAGGGAGCTCAGGCTCCCTCTTTTGTTGGCATGGGTCTGCGTGCGGCAAACGGCTCAACTGCCCCGCCGCCAGTGGTAGCGGCGCTCGGGCCGACCGCGCTGACCGTAGTTGAGATCCACGTCCACCCGGTCCTCCGACTCCAGATACTCCAGATAGCGGCGCGCCGTGGTGCGGCTGAGGGACAGGCGCAGCGCCACCGTGTCGGTGGAGAAGACGCTGTCCGGCTCGCCCGCCAGCAGCTCCAGCACCTGGCGCAGGGTGATGGCGTCGATCCCCTTGGGGGTGTCGCGTACCTCGCGCCCCTGGGGCCTCACCTTGCCCATCAGCCGGTCCAGGTCGCTCTGCTCGAGGGAACCGCGTTCGCAGATGCGCCGGTGCAGGGTGAGGATCTCGTCCAGGCTCTGCTGGATGCGAAACAGCCGCAGCGGTTTGATGATGTAATCCTGCACCCCCTGATTGAGGGCCTGCTGGATGGTCTCCACGTCGCAGGAGGCGGTCACCATGATGACGTAGGCTTCGCGGTTGTGGCTGCGCAGCCGGTTCACCCACTCCAGGCCTGAGCCGTCAGGCAGCGAGATGTCCACCAGCAGCAGTTGCGGCTGGGCCGCGCGCATCATGAGATCGGCCTGGGTCAGGCTCTCGGCCCGACCCAGCAGGGAAAATCCGGGGGTGGAGGAGACCAGCTCGGCCAGAATGGATCCTATCCGTTCGTCATCCTCGATCACCAGAGTGAAAATGGGCTCCATAGATCACACCAATTGGTTTTTATTCAAGTAGATACCGAACAGCGTCGTCTGTTCGGCGGTGCGGCGCCATTCTATCACACCCCCTCGCCTGGCCACCGTCTCCTTGACCAGGAACAGGCCGACACCGTGATCGCCGGTCTGGCGACTGATGCCGTAATCAAACAGATGGTCCGCCAGCGCCTCGTCCACCCCTTCGCCGCTGTCCTCCACCTCGATCACCAGCCGGCGCCCGAAGTCGTTGAGGGAGATGAGCACCCGTGGCGGGCACTGCTTGCGCCGGGCCCAGGCGGCGCGGATGCCGTTGTCCAGCAGGTTGCCAATGAGGGTGATGAGATCCGCCGACACCGCCGCCGGATACTCGCCCAGCGCCGAATCGGGATCCAGCACCAGCTCCACCCCGAGCTCGCGGGCCCGGCTGAACTTGCCGAGGATGAGCCCGGCCACCGGCTTGTCCTCGATGGCCCGCAGCAGATCGTGCAGCATGGTCTGGCACGCCTCGCTCTCCTGCTGGATCAGCTCCACCGCCTGATCCACGTGGCCCAGCTGCAGCAGGCCGGAGAGGCTGCTGAGCTTGTTGGCGAACTCGTGGGTCTGCATCCGCAGCATCTCGGCATACTGGCGCAGGTGAGTCACCTGCATGCCGAGGCTGCCGGTCACCTCGGGGCGGCTGAAGATCAGCAGCCGACCGGGGATCTTGCCCTCCACCGCCTGCCAGCGCCCGATGAACGACTCGCCGTGCACGGTGAAGCCGAGCTCGGTCTCGAGCTGGGTCAGGGCGGGGGCGAGCGGCGGCGACAGCTCAGCCAGCGGCTGGCCGAGCAGGGAGTGGCGACCGGTGCCGGGCAGGCGCAGCTGGTAAAAGGCGGCGCTGTTGAGCATGCGGATGTGGCCGTGGCTGTCGAGGGCAATCACCCCCTCCGAGATGTGCTCCAGCACCAGCTCCTGCAGCACGAAGCGGTTGACGATGGTCTCCGGCTCCAGATCCAGCAGGGTGCGGCGCAGCCGATGCTGGATCCAGAGCGCCAGCAGCAGGCCGCAGCCCAGCACGGCGCCGATGGCGCTGATGAGCAGGGCGATCCGATCCAGATAGATGCCCTCCACCGTCTGCATCAGATAGCCCACCACCACGGCGCCGATGGCGCGCCCGTCCGCCCCGATCACCGGGGCGAAGCAGCGAATGGCCGGCCCCAGGGTGCCCACGTCCTTGGAGCAGTAACTGCTGCGCTCGTTGAGGGAGGGCCAGATATCCTCGCCGCGAAACAGACCGCCCACCAGCTCCGGGGAGGGGTGGCTCAGCCGGCGGGCGTGCTCGTCGGTCACCACCATGTAGGCGGCGTCGGTGCGGCTGCAGATCCCCTGCACATAGTCGCGCAGACCCGGATCGCTGCCCCACTCCAGCGCCTGTACCACTCGGCTGTCCGCCGCCAGCACCCGTGCCAGATCGCCCCCCTTCTCCTCCAGGTTCACTTCCAGCAGGTGGCGGATGAAGAGCGCCAGCAGGCTGCCCAGGATGACGATCAGGAGCAGTGACAGACCCAGGGAGAGGGTGACCAGTTGGTGACGCAGTTTCATCGATTAGCCTTGCAACATCAGGACGCGGACCAATAGTGCGGGCGCCACCAGGTCTGGTCAATCAAAGGTGCGGGATCGCCGGCAAAATCGGCCAGCCCCTCGGCACGGGCACACAGTGCCACCGCCCTCGCCACGGCGCGGGCCACCTCCCCCACCTGCTCGATGGGGGGCAGCAGCCGCCCTTCGGCCAGCGGATAGGCGCCCACTGCCTGTACCGCCGCCCGCAGCATGCCGTCGCTGATGCGCCGCGCCTTGACCGCGCAGGCGCCGAGGCCAATGCCCGGAAACACATAGACGTTGTTGCACTGGGAGACCACTCGCGGCGCTCCGTCCACCGCCACCGGTGGGAAGGGGCTGCCGGTGGCGAGCAGGGCGCGCCCGCCGGTCGCCTGCCACACCTGGACTGGGGTCGCCTCGGCGCTGCGGGTGGGGTTGGAGAGCGGCAGGATCACCGGCCGCTCGCACACCTCCCCCATGGCCGTCAGCACCGCCTCGTCGAACAGGCCGCCCTGACCGCTCACCCCGATCAGCACCCCGGGGCGCAGCCGCTCGATGAGTGCGGCCAAGGAGCTGCACGCCTCCGCCGCCGGGCGGGCAAACGGCTGCTGGGCCGGGGTGAGCCCGGCCCGGTCCAGGCAGACCAGGCCATCCTGATCGAACAGCTGCACCCGCTCCGTGCTGCCCGCCAGCTGGGCCAGCATGGCGGCGATACCGCAGCCGGCCGAGCCGGCCCCGACGATCAGCACCGGGGTCTCGGCAAGCACACTGCCCGCCTGCTGCAGTCCCGCCAGCACGCAGGCCGACGCCACCGCCGCCGTGCCCTGGATGTCGTCGTTGAACATGCAAAGCTCATCGCGGTAACGAGCCAGCAGATTGGCGGCATGCTTGCCGGCAAAGTCTTCAAACTGCAGCACCACCTGGGGCCAGCGTTTGCGAATGGCGGCCACCACCTTGTCCATGAACTGGTAATAGGGCTCGCCATCCACCCGCGGCGCCTGCCAGCCGAGGTAGGAGTCATCTTCCAGCAGCTCGGGGTTGTTGGTGCCCACGTCCACGCACAGCGGCAGGGTGCGCGCCGGGTTGATGCCGCCGGCGGCGGAGTAGAGCGCCAGCTTGCCGATGCAGATCCCCATGCCGCCGATGCCGAGATCACCGAGCCCCAGCACCCGCTCGCCATCGGAGATGACGATGACGTCCACCTCCTGCTCCACCGCCGCGAAGATGTCATCCAGCTCGTCCCGGTCGTGCCAGGAGAGGTAGAGGCCGTGGCTGCGCAGATAAAGATCGCTGTGGCGCTGGCACGCCTCTCCCACCACCGGGGTGTAGATGATGGGCAACAGCTCGGGCAGGTGGTGGCGCACCAGCTCGTAGAACAGCACCGGGTTGTCCTCCTGCAGCTGGCGCAGCAGCAGGTGCTGATCAAACGGGCTCTGCATGGCCGAAACCAGCCGGTAGATACGGCGCCGCTGCTGGGCCAGCGATTCCTCCTTGTGGGGCATGCGCCCCATTAGTCCCTGTCGCTTGCGCTCGGCATAGGGCAGGCTGGTGCCCATCATGATGTCGTTCATTATCTTGTTCCTTATGCCAGCAGCGAGATGAGCAGGGTGGCCAGGATCAGCATGACGGCACCCCCGAGACGGGAAGAGATCTGGGCAAACGGCATCAGCGTCATGCGCTGGGCCGCCGAGAGCACGGCCACGTCGCCGGTGCCCCCCATGTTGGCCATACACAGACCGCCGGTGATGGCCGCCTCGATGGGGTAGAAGCCGATCATTCGGCCCACCAGCGCCGCCCCCAGGGCACCGCCAACCACGGTCACCAGCACCAGCACGAAGTAGCTGACGGAGAAGGCGCTGATGAGCTCGGGAATGCTGGTGTAGGCGACACCGATCCCCACCAGCAGGGAGGGGGTCAGGTTGCTCACCACGAACTGGTACCAGTCGGCCGCCGCCTGCTCGTAGCGACGGGGCAGCAGGCCGCTCACCTTGATGACGGCCACCGCCAGGATCATCAGGGCGAAGGGGTGCATGGGGATGAAGTTGCCGAGCAATGAGCCCAGCACGAACATGCTGGAGCTGATGAAGAGCCCGAGGCCCAGGCTCTCCAGCGTCGGCGCCTGCACCTTCTCTTCGGCCACGCCAGCGGCACTCTCTTTTATCATCAGCTTGCCGTTGCCGGTCAGGGAGGGGTAGCGGCGACCGAGGCGGGCCAGCAAGGTCCCCACTAGGATGGCCAGGGTGTTGGCGATCACCACCGCCGGCACCATGCGCGACAGCAGATCGGCGCTCGACATCTGCAACGGCCCGGAGAGGATCTCCACCAGCGGCACGGCGCCGGCTCCCATGCCGCCACCCATGATGGGCAGACCGATCAGCAGCACCGCATTCTTGAAGCCATACCCCATCAGGGCGCCCACCAGACCGACGCTGAGCAGCGCCAGCGCGACACCCCCCAGGATCACCGGCAGGTAGCGCATGGCGGCGTTTTTCAGCAGGGCGCCGCTCATGCCAAACACCGAGCCGGTCACCAGGCTGGCGATGAAGAAGTTGAGAAAGCCCCCCTCCTTCATGAAGCCAATGATCACCTGGCCCGCCTCGACGGGCAGGATCCGGTATTCAAACAGGGCGGCGCCGCCGAAGATGGCGAGTATGGTGCCGCCACCCAGGTATTCACGAATGGGAGTGATGCGCTCGCCCAGCTCGGTCAGCAGGGTACCAAGCACGAACATCAATGCCAGCGCACCGACCATGCCGAGTGGCAAAGAGCCATTCCAGCCCGAGAAGAGTACGCAGGTGGCAAGCCCGAGGAAGATCATCATGGGCATGCCGGCAATCTGTCGGTCGCCAAACAGCGCGATCCGGGTCTGTGGGGTAGAGAGGTTTTTCATTGTTATGCTCCAGCGTGTGGTGTGGCGCCACTCTAGCCATCTCTCTCGCCCCTGTCGGTTAGCCTCTCTGCAAAGGCATATAAAAACATTAAATTCTTAAACGTTATGGCTGGCAGAGGATGCCGTCCGGCCTGTCATTGGCATTATTAAGACGCACTATTGTGCCGCGCCAATCAAACCGGTGAGCCCTCATCTCTCAATGCCAGCAGGCTCTTGATGGGGCCATTATCAAATAACGATTAAATAATGGACGGCATACATCTCAATAATGGGAAACCATGCTTGCCCCGCTCGATGCTATTTCGATTGATCACCGGCAAGGATTGAGTGGCGATCTCAAGATCGGCAAATCCCAATCGGATAAACCGCCGCAGACCGGAAGAGACACCCGGAAGATTGAGGGCGGGCGATCACGCCGAGACCCGCAAAGAGGATCTGCTCATGGCAGGCCGTACCTGCCTTGGGAAGCGTTTGAGCCGATACGAGCGGGCCCTGCAACAGACCGTCAGATGATGATGACGGCCTCATGACATCAACCGAAAAACTATTCGGCTAATAACAGTGGAATATTGGCAGGGTCAAATTCATGACAGGTTTCGGTACTTTCCAGGCTGAGCCCATAATGGCCATCGGCAACATATTCCACCTCCATCAACAGGCTCTCGATGGAGAAATGGGGGTCACCCGATTCATATCGTTCCACAGCTATCGTCTCCCTGTTTAGCTGACCCATCAATATTAGTGGATAAAAAACAGTCTGCCGAATTCAGATAATATTTTTCTGCTGCCAACATTATCAGCCATGGCTATTCCAAGGCTATTTTCAGCACAATCGGTGACATGATTTGGTTATTTCACCGGCCCATGGCGGGAATGATTCACCCAAATAGTCTTGCGGCAGACGCGGGTTGCTGCCGGCGGGGTGCTCAAGCCCGCCAAGCAAGCTCCACAAGAAACCTACCTCCAATTTTCATAAACAAGATCGCGATCACACTATTTACTTAGCCTGCTAAACAACTAAAATGCTTAGCAAGCTAAGTAAATGGAGAGCCTCATGATGAAGGATCTGGAAATGCTGCGCGAGCTGTCCCTCGCCGAGCGGGTCGGCCGACTGCATCGGCTGTGGCGCACCGTGGCCGATCTCGAACTGGCCCCCCTCGGTCTCACCCATCCCCGCTGGACGGCGCTGTGGAAGCTGAGCCGGCTCGGTGGTCATCTCAGTCAGAAGACCCTGGCCGAAGCGCTGGAGATCGAACTGCCCTCCCTGATGCGCACCCTGGGCCAGCTGGAAGAGCAGGGGCTGGTGGAGCGCCACTGCTGCAGTCAGGACAAGCGGGCCCGCATCGTCACCCTGACCCCGGCCGGCAAGGCGCTGCTCGACCAGATAGAAGATCGCATCATGGAGATACGCCGGGAGCTGCTCGCCGGCATCAGCCAGCGGGAGCTGGAACAGTTTGAAGATATCGTGCACCGCATCTGTGCCAATGCCCTCGGCAAGATAGGTGCACAGAGTGAAGAGAGAGAGTGAAATGACCCCGGATCAACAATTCAAGCGCTGGATAAAATGGGCCATGGGCGCCTTTGTACTGGTCTTTGCCTACTTCCTGCTGGCCGACCTCAAGATGCCGCTCACCCCGCAAGCCATGGCGACCCGCGTCGTGACCAAGATGGCGCCCCAGGTCAGCGGCAAGGTAGTCGAGGTGGCTGTCGGCAACAACCAGCACGTCAAGCAGGGCGATCTGTTGTTCGTGCTTGATCCCGCCCCCTTTGAACTGGCGGTGGAGCAGGCCCGTCTCGCCCTGGCCCAGGCCGAGCAGCAGAATCGCCAGCTCGATGCCACCCTCAATGCCGCCAGCGCCGACTTCAGTTCGCTGCAGACCCAGGCTGCCCTCAAGCTGCGGGAGGCCGAACGCATCGACGCCCTCTATCGCCGCCACATGGTCTCCGAGCAGCAGAAGGATGACGCCGACAGCGCGTTTCGCACCGCCCAGGCCAACCTGCTGGCCAGCAAGGCTCGCATGACCCAGGCCAGGGTCAACCGCGGTCTGCCCGGCGACGACAACCTGCTGCTGCGCCAGGCCCGCAACCGCCTCGCCCAGGCCGAGCTCAACCTCGCCTACAGCCGGGTGCACGCCAGCCAGGACGGCATCATCACCAACCTGCAGCTCAAGCCGGGCAGCTTCGCCGCGGCGGGTGCGCCGCTGCTGGCGCTGGTCTCCGAGCAGGTGGACGTGATCGCCGATTTTCGCGAGAAGAGCCTGCGCCACGTCAATCAGGACAGTCAGGCACTGGTCGCCTTCGATGGCGAGCCGGGTCGCCTCTATCCGGCCCGGGTCACCAGCCTGGATGCCGGGGTCAGCGCCGGCCAGTTCGATGCCAACGGCCTCCTGGCCAGCCCCACCGAGTCGGATCGCTGGGTGCGCGATGCCCAGCGTCTGCGCCTGCACCTGGCGCTGGAGCAGCTGCCCGCCCATCTGCCGGCCGGTGCCCGTGCCACCGTGCAGCTGCTGCCCGACAACGCTCTGACCGGACTGCTGGCCCGCGCCCAGATCCGCCTGCTCAGCCTGCTGCACTACATCTACTGAGGTGACGGCAATGACGTTATGGCACAGGCCCCTCACCGCCAACGAACTGCGCCAATGCCTGCGCATCGCCTTTGGCAGCACCACCGGCTTTCTGCTCTGCAAGCTGTTCGGCTGGAACTACGGCGTCTTCTACACCGTCACGCCGGTGCTGCTGCTCGGCATGGTGCCGGTGATGAACGGCCATGCCGCCCGCCAGCTGATCGCCGCCGCCGTGGTCTGCGGGCTGGAAGTGGGGCTGCTGGGGGGGCTGTTTGGCGGCCATCCCGGTCTGATGGTTCCCATCGCCTTCCTGCTGTTTCTCTACCGCTTTGCCGCCATGTCGCGGGGCAGCCTGTTCCTGTTCGGTGCCAACGGGGTGTTGAGTCTCAGCATCATGCTGCACTTTGCCAGTTACCCGCAGACCGATCTCAACGACCTCATCTTCAGCAACCTGTGGGCCAGCGTGCTGTCGGTGCTCATCGCCTACCTGATGACGGCGCTGATCCCGGACGTGGAGGAGCGCCCCAAACCGGCCCCCTCCCCCAAGGCACCGCACCGGATGCGGCACGAGGCGCTGCTTGGCGCCAGCATCGCCACGCTCTCCTTCATGGTGTTCCAGATCTTCGATCTGCGGGACTCCATGTCGGCCCAGGCCACGACCCTGCTGGTGCTCTTCCCCATGCATTGGGACGGCGCCCTCAGCTATGCCCGCAAACGGGCCATGGGCACCCTGCTAGGGGTGAGCTTCGGCCTGGTCAGCCAGCTGGTGCTCTACGACTGGTCGGGACTGCTGTTGCTGGTCGCCCCCATGCTCTGGCTAGGCGCCATGCTGTTCAGCCATGCCCATGTGAAGGAGGCGAGCGGTTCCGGGGTCGGCTTCGGCGCCCTCACCACCCTCGGCATCCTGTTCGGCCAATACCTGACGCCGGGCAACGATCTGGTGTTCAGCGCCCTCTACCGGGTCAGCAGCATCTTGTTTGCCATCGTCGCCACCCTGCTGGCCTGTTACCTCATCCACCGACTGCTTAACCGCTTCGAGGCCACTCGGTTCGGTTATTGACCCCCTGTTGTTAGCTCAAGGATGTGCTGCCTTTCGCCCCGCTATGCCTACCGGGGCGTTTTTTTGCCTTCCGTTTGGCGGCGCCTGCGGCCAGCCCCAGCAACTATGCTTGCTAGGGCAGTCGGCAACAGGAGAGAGACCATGGCACGAGCAGCATACATCCACTGGTTGGCAATCACTCTGCTGCTGGGGATGACCTGTGCCCAGGCAGAGCAGGTGCTCATTGCCGCCGAGGATGACTGGGCCCCCTACTGCGCCCTCGACAAGCAGAGCGGCCAGCCGCAGGGGCTGGCCCCCGAGCTGGTGAAGGCGGCCTTCGCCGCCGAGGGGGTCGACGTCGAGTTTCGCACCATTCCCTTCGCCCGCTGCATGTACGAGGCGCGCAGCGACAAGGTGCTCGGCTGCTTAGATGCCACCATCACCGAGGAGAACCGCTACCAGTACTTCTGGCACGAGACCCCCATGTTCGAGGAGGATCTCGCAATCTTCGCCCTGGCCCGCGAACCGCGCCGGGATCTCAAGCTCACCTCGCTGGAACAGAAGACGGTGGGCATCACCCTTGGCTACACCTACCCCACCGACTTCATGGAAAACCCCAGGATCACCCGCTTCCAGGCCAAGTCCGACGCCCAGATCATTGAGATGCTGGTGCGCGGCCGGGTCGACTACATCCTGATGAACGAGATGCCGGGCTACCTCAAGATCCAGCAAAAACAGCTGAGCGGGAAGGTGGTCAAGGTGGGCAAGATCTCCACCGACGGTTTCTGGCTCGCCTTCTCTCGCGCCCACCCTCAGGGTGAGGCGATGGCCAAGCGCTTCGAGGAGGGGCTGCAGAAGATCCGCAACAACGGCACCTACGAGGCACTGGTGCGCGCCTTCGAGGCCAGACTCGGCCTGCATTGAGCCGCTGCTCATTAGCGCTTCTTTTGAAGCCCATGGACGCATATCGACGCAAGCCGGGTCGAGGCGCATTGCGCCCCTTTGGCAAGCTGTTAGGATCACGCCCGGATGACACCGATGGAGAATCAACATGAAGCACGCCAACCTTCTGCTGCTGGGCATCACGAGCCTGACCCTGCTGAGCGGCTGCGAACGCGGTGCCGGCACCCTGAGCGTGACCGGTGGCGACCCCGTCACCTATCTGTGTGAACAGGGCCAACGGGTGCAGGTACGCTACTTCGCCCTCTCCGATCAGAGCCTCAACTTCGTCAAACTGGCGCTGCCAGATGGCAAGGATTACACCCTGCCGCAGAGCGTTTCCGCCTCCGGCGCCCGCTACACCGACGACCATGAGGCCGTCTGGTGGAACAAGGGAGATGAAGGCTTTGTCGAGATGCGCGACAAGGATGGCGAGTGGCAGAGCGTCTACAACGACTGCAAGCAGCAGTAATGAACAACCCCGGCCAGGCCGGGGTTGTTCATTACTCCACTTCAATCTCGTAGCGACCCACCACTCGTACCGGAATGGCCTGCGGGTTCTGCTCCGACACGCGATAGCGGGTCTTGGCCAGCCCCGACAGGGCGATCAGGTCCAGCACGCCGGGCGGCTCCGAGGCCACAATCTCTGGGCTGAACAGATTGCCGTTGGAGTCGATGAGATAACGGATCTCCACATAGCCCTTGACGGGCCGCTTGGCTGGCGCACCGCCCACCGGTTCAAACGGAGGCACCTCGCCATCCTGCACCCAGTATTTGCCAAGCTCCGCCATGGTCACCTCCAGCGGCGGCTGGTTCAGCTTCACGGTGGGACTGGGGCTGGCACAGCCCCCCAGCAGACCGAGCACAATGCCCAGCAGCAAGACCTTCAAACCCATTCAACACTCCTTGTTGAGTCAGATCAGAGGGGTCACCCCTCCCCGGCAGGGTTACCGGCCCGTTACTGTAACAATCGGAACCCGTTTGAGCAGCATAAAAAAAGCCAACCCCATCGGGTTGGCTTTTAGCAAAGCGGCTCAGCGTCAGCCGCGCTTGTCGCTGACCACCAGCCAGAGCGCATGCACCATGCCGGGCAGGCCGCCGAGCAGGGTCAGCACTATGTTGATCAGAAAATGCAGGCTGAAGCCCACCTGAAGAAAGGCACAGACCGGGGGCAGAAAGATGGCCAGCAGGATCTTGAGCAGATTGTTCATCTCGGATTTCCTCGTCAACGATGTCACAGGGATAGCAATGGGCTAACCATAAACATCCCTGGCTTCAACTGCAAACCAGACAGGGAATGCGCTCACCCCCTTCCCGCCAGGCGTTGAGGTCGTGGATGACCTGATTGCTGCTGCCGCGCCAGAGCAGGCCGGGATCCGCCAGCCCCTTCTCGAACTTGCCGTCCACCAGCACGTCCAGCAAGGCCACCAGCTCGCGCTGGGCCGGGCTGAGCTCGCCAAGCAGATAGCCGGTCCAGCACCAGATGTCCTTGCCGGGGCACTCGGCACGCACCCGCCGCACCAACGCCAGCACGTGGGTCACGTTGGCGGGGTGGAGCGGATCGCCGCCGGAGAGCGACAGCCCGCGCCGCTTGATGCGCGTGTCGTTGAGATCCGCGATGACGCGATCGCTCATCGCCTCGTCAAACGGCTTGCCGCCATCGAGCCGCCAGGTGCTCTGGTTGTAGCAGCCTGGGCACTGGTGTTTGCAGCCCGAGACAAACAGGGTGGCGCGGGTGCCGGGGCCGTTGATCACATCGACCGGGTAGTATTGGTGGTAGTGCATCTAGAACGTCACTTCACACTCAACTACATCAATACATGTCTGAGCCTGAGAGTGATTGGCCGCAGTAAACCATTCACCATCACGAACCTGAACATCATTTAGATCCTTCAACCGCAAACAGCGCCAATTGTAAATAGAGTTTGGAGTCACAATACCTTTGCTACTTGAACCACCGAACTGATAGAAAAGTGCTTGCTGGTACCCATTCTTGGTACCGATTGCATGAGGGCACATTTCACGATAATGCCCTTGGTATTCAGCAATAATTTGTTTTTTATTCAGAATTGCGTATTTGACTAATTCATAAGTACTCATACAGGCATCTCCTAACAAATTGCTACGTGAAAGAACTTCAGTTGGCTCTGTTTACATATGCTTGACGCGGCGCTTCACCTCCTCCTGCTTGCCCGCATTGAAGGGGCGCGCATCCGGGCTGCCGAGGTAGCCGCAAACACGGCGGGTCACCGATACCTTGGCCGGGTCGTGGTTGCCGCAGCGCGGGCAGGTAAAGCCCTTGGAGGTGCACTCAAACTCGCCGGTGAAGCCGCAGTCGTAGCACTCGTCGATGGGGGTGTTGGTACCGTAGTAGGGCACCTTGTCATAGCTGTAATCCCAGACGTTTTCGAGCGCTTCCAGGTTGTGCTGGATGTTGGGGTACTCGCCGTAGCAGATGAAGCCGCCGCTGGCGATGGGCGGATAGGGCGCCTCGAAGTCCAGCTTGTCGTACGGATTGACCTGCTTCTCCACGTCGAGGTGGAAGCTGTTGGTGTAGTAGCCTTTGTCGGTCACCCCCGCCACCACGCCAAACTCCTTGGCATCGATGCGGCAGAAGCGCGAGCAGAGATTCTCGCTCGGGGTGGAGTAGAGGCTGAAGCCGTAGCCGGTCTCCTCCTTCCACTCGTCGGTGGCCGCCTTGAGCCGCGCAATGATGGCGATGGCCTTCTGCTGCAGTTCGGCGCTGTCAAACAGGTGCACCTGATCGCCAAACAGGGCGTTGATGGTCTCGTGTACCCCGATGTAACCAAGCGAAATGGAGGCGCGACCGTGCTTGAAGATCTCGCTGACATTGTCGTCGGCCTTCAGGCGCACCCCGCAGGCCCCTTCCATGTAGAGGATGGGCGCGACCCGGGCCTTGACCCCGTCGAGGCGCTTGATGCGGTACATCAGTGCGGTCTTGGCTACCCGCAGGGCGGCGTCCAGCTTGTCCCAGAAGTCCGCTTCATCGCGGGATTTCAGGGCGATGCGCGGCAGGTTGAGGCTTACCACGCCTAAGTTGTTGCGCCCTTCGTGGACCAGCTCGCCGTGCTCCTCGTAGGCACCGAGGAAGGAGCGGCAACCCATAGGGGTCTTGAAGGAGCCGGTCACCTTGACCACCTGGTCGTAGTTGAGGATGTCCGGGTACATCCGCTTGGAGGCGCACTCCAGTGCCAGCTGCTTGATGTCGTAGTTGGGATCGCCCTGCTTGTGGTTGAGGCCATCCTTGATGGCGAACACCAGTTTCGGGAACACGGCGGTCTTCTTGTTCTTGCCAAGGCCGGCGATGCGGTTGCTCAAGATGGCGCGCTGGATCAGACGTGACTGCCAGCTGTCGCCGAGGCCAAAGCCGAAGGTGACGAACGGGGTCTGACCGTTGGCGGTGTGCAGGGTGTTGACCTCGTACTCCAGCGACTGGAAGGCGTCGTAACACTCCTTCTCGGTACGGGCCATGGCGTAGGCGTCCACATCGCTGATACCCCACTCCAGCGCCACTTCCCGGTGTTTCTCCCAGCTGATGGTCACATAGGGGGCCAGCACTTCGTCGATGCGGTTGATGGTGGTGCCACCATAGATGTGGCTCGCCACCTGGGCGATGATCTGGGCCGTGACCGCGGTGGCGGTGCTGATGGACTTGGGAGTGTCGATCTCCGCGTTGCCCATCTTGAAGCCGTGGGTCAGCATCCCCTTCAGATCGATCAACATGCAGTTGAACATGGGGAAGAAGGGGGAGTAGTCGAGATCGTGGAAGTGCAGATCGCCGCTCTCGTGGGCCTGCACCACATCGCGGGGCAGCATGTGACTGGTGGCGTAATGCTTGGCGACGATGCCCGCCAGCAGGTCACGCTGGGTCGGGATCACCTTGGAGTCCTTGTTGGCGTTCTCGTTGAGCAGGGCCGCGTTGGTCTGCTCCACCAGGCCGCGGATCTCCTGGGCCAGCCGGCCGCGGGCCTCGCGAGCCTGATCCCGGTCGTGACGGTATTCGATGTAGGCACGGGCGATGGCCTTGTCGTCGGAGGCCATCAGGTGGTTCTCGACCCGGTTCTGGATCTCGTGGATGTCCACTTCCCCCCGTCCTTCCAGCTCCTGGGTGACGGCGGCGGCAATGCGCTCGGCCAGCGCCGGACTGGCCTGATTGACCGCTTCTGCCGCTCGGCCCACCGCCTCGGCAATCAGCTGGGCATTGAATGGTGCGCGACATCCATCACGTTTGATCACAACCGGTTTCATGGATTTTCCCCGTTAAAAAGGCCAGGCTCTCGCCCTCGGCTTACCCTTGTTTGGCCCCCTCCTCCACGCCTCGTCCTCGGCGCAAATAAATTCAGCCGAGGCTTGACAAGCCAGGGCTGACGATGAGAAAGGAACAGCTTGTACACAGCTTAATAACACAACATATAGGGATTAAAAACGAATGCAGCCCTATATGTGGTGTCTATTAGGCACCAAAGCGTGACCGTATTTCTTGATCCAGAACAGGTTTTGAGGCGAGTGGCGCAGTTCCCGACCAGTCACAAACGGCCCCATACAAGACCCAATTCAAGCCTGATGCGGGCTGGCGCCCGATACCGGCCAGAGGGAAAAAGATTTCCCTTCCGACAGTAATTGACCGGGACAGGTTTGCACCAAGATGGACATAATGAAGGACAACTCCTCTTGTTCCATGGGAAGCGACATGACCAACCCGCTATTGCTGCTACTGCTGCTGTGTGCCCTCCCGTTGCGGTTGTGGGCGGCCGAAATTCTGGTGATCAGCAGCTACCACCGAATACCTGTGGGATCAGAGCTACAACGCCAGCCTGGCCGCCAACCTCAAGGGCGACCACCACATCAGCCACTTCTACATGGATACCAAGCGCCGCCCCGCCGAGGAGTTTGATCAGATAGCTGAGCAGGCGCTCGCCTACTATCGCCAGGTGAAACCGGATCTGGTGGTGCTCGGCGATGACAACGCCATCAACTACCTGGCCAGCGACATCGCCTCCCTCGGCACCCCGGTAGTGTTTCTCGGCATGAACGAGAACCCGCGCCACAAGGGGCTGGTCGGCCACCCCAAGATCACCGGCGTGCTGGAGCGCCCCCTGCTCAAACGCAACATCAGCGAGATGAGCCAGCTGATGGGGGGGATCAAGAAGGCACTGGTGCTGTTTGACTCGAGCAACGTGGCGCTCACCGCCATCGAGGATGAGTTCAAGACCCAGACCGAGCTGCGGGTCGGCCAGACCCGGGTCAACAGCCAGCTCATCGGCGATTACAGCCTGTGGCAGGAAGCCGTGCTCAATGCCAAGCAGAGTGGTTATGAAGCCATCTTCATCGGCCTCTACCACACCCTCAGCGACGAGCAGGGCCGCCATGTGGATGAGAACAGGTTGCTGGAGTGGACCAGCGCCCACAGCCCGGTGCCGCTGTTCTGCTTCTGGGAGTTTTCGGTGGGCAAGGGCAAGGCCATCGGTGGCCTGGTGCTGGATGGCCGCGATCAGGGGGCCAAGGCGGCCGAGCTGGTCAACGCCATCCTGGCGGGCGCCCAGCCCAAAACCCTGGCACCGCGCGCCGCCCTGCGCGGCGAGTATGTGTTCAGCAAGAGCGAGCTGGCCCGCTGGCAGCTCACCCTGCCCGACAAATGGCGCTACAAGATCCTCTGGCGTGATTGAGCGCTGATCAGAGTCCCCATAACAAAGAACCCGGCCATGCCGGGTTCTTTGTTTCTCTTTCTGCGTGAGCGACTCAGCCCTGCAACGCCTGTTGCAGCTCTTCTTCACTCCAGACGGTGATGCCGAGCTCCTGGGCCTTGGCCAGCTTGGAGCCTGCTGCCTCCCCCGCCACCAGCACATCGGTCTTGGCCGACACCGAGCCAGCCACCTTGGCCCCCAGCGCCTGCAGCGCCGCCTTGGCATCGTTGCGCGACAGGGTAGTGAGGGTGCCGGTCAGCACGAAGGTCTTGCCGGCAAAGGGTTGCTCCGCGGCCTCTTTCTTCTCGATGGCCGGCCAGTGGATGCCGGCCGCCAGCAGGGCCTCCAGCACCTCGATGTTGTGAGGCTGGCGCAGGAAGTAGTAAACGTGCTTGGCCACTATGTCCCCCACGTCGGCCACTTCCAGCAACTGCTCCACCGAGGCGGCGCGCAGGGCGTCCAGGGTGAGGAAGTGGTTGGCGAGGTTCAAGGCGGTCGCCTCCCCCACTTCGCGGATCCCCAACGCAAACAGGAAGCGGGGCAGCGTGGTGCTGCGGGCCGCATCGATGGCCGCCACCAGATTGAGGGCCGACTTTTGCCCCATCCGCTCGAGCCCGGCCAGCTGAATGGCGTTGAGGCTGAACAAGTCTGCCGGGGTCTTCACCAGCCCCTTGTCCACCAACTGCTCCACTATCTTGTCGCCGAGGCCGTCCACGTCCATGGCACGACGGGCGGCAAAGTGCTTGATCGCCTCCTTGCGCTGCGCCTCGCAGAACAGGCCGCCAGAGCAGCGGGTCACCGCCTCTCCCTCCAGCCGCTCCACCGCCGAGCCGCACACCGGGCACTCGGTCGGGAACAGGATCGCGCGGGCATCCGCCGGGCGCTGCGCCTCCACCACCGCCACGATCTGCGGGATCACGTCCCCGGCCCGGCGCACGATCACGGTGTCGCCGATCATCACGCCGAGGCGCTCAATCTCGTCGGCATTGTGCAGGGTGGCGTTGGAGACGGTGACGCCACCGACGAACACCGGTTTGAGCTTGGCCACCGGGGTCACGGCGCCGGTACGGCCAACCTGGAACTCGACGTTCTCAAGCTCCGTCATCTCCTCCTGGGCCGGGAACTTGTGGGCGGTGGCCCAGCGCGGTGCCCGCGCCACAAAACCGAGCTCCTCCTGCAGGGGAATCGCATCCACCTTGTAGACCACGCCGTCGATCTCGTAGGGGAGCTCGCCGCGGCGCGCCAGGATATCGTCGTGGAACGCCTGGCAACCGGCGGCCCCCTCTTTGAGCTTCACCTCGGGACTAAGTGGCAGCCCCCACTCTTTGAGCTGATTGAGGCGACCGAAGTGAGAGCCACCGAGCTGCTCACCACCCACCCCCACGCCATAGGCGTAGAAGGCCAGCGGGCGGCTGGCGGTGATGCGCGAGTCGAGCTGACGCAGGCTGCCGGCGGCGGCATTGCGCGGGTTGACGAACACCTTCTCGCCGGCGGCCAGCGCCTTGGCGTTCATCGCCTCGAACCCCGCCTTGGGCATGAACACCTCGCCACGCACTTCCAGCCGGGCCGGCCAGCCCTCGCCACGCAGGGACAAGGGAATGGCCTTGATGGTGCGCACGTTCTCGGTGATCTCCTCACCCGTGGTGCCATCGCCCCGGGTGGCGGCCTGCACCAGCTGGCCAGCCACATAGAGCAGGCTCACCGCCAGGCCGTCCAGCTTGGGCTCGCAGCAGAAGGTAAAGCTCACCTCCCGTTTGAGGCGATCGCGCATCCGCTGCTCGAAGGCCTGCAGCTCCTCGCCGCTGAACACGTTGTCCAGGCTCAGCATGGGGATCTCGTGGCGCACCTGCTTGAAGGCGGTCAGCGGCTGGCCGCCCACCCGCACGCTCGGCGAGGCCGGCGTCTTCAGCTCGGGATGCTCGGCTTCCAGCGCGATCAGCTCGCGCATCAGCCGATCGTATTCGGCGTCCGGCACCGTGGGGTTGTCCAGCACATAGTACTGATGACCGTACTCGATCAGCAGCTCACACAGTTGACGGTGGCGGGAGAGGATGTCGCTCATGAAAAAGTCTCGAAGTGTGATGGAAAAACCGGCCAGCGGACCAATAAAAATGCGGCACCTGGGTACCGCACTTTTCATTCATTCGACCCGCATGGCGTATTAGTCGCGACTGGCCTCGTAGGCGGCCAGCTCATGCCGGTAACGGGCGATGGTTTCGTCACTCAGCGGGCTGCGATCCATATCCGTCAGCATGGCATCGAGATCGCTGGCCAGCTGATCGGCGGCCTGCAGCATGTCCTCGAAGGCAAACGCAGCGTTGCTGCGCAGCGGCAGCTGCATGAAGAGCGACACGCCCGGGGTGGCGAACTGCTCCATCCGATACGGGTTGAAGGTGCCCGGCTTGACCATGTTGATCATGGAGAAGAGCACTTCTCCCTTGCCGTTCGGGTCTTCGTGACGGTGGAAGATGTCCATCTCGCCAAACTTGAAGCCCAACGCCAGCAGGGAAGAGAGCAGGGTGGCCCCTTGCAGATCATGACCCGGACGGCCCATCAGGTTGATGACATAGACATCCTGCCAGATCT
Organism: Aeromonas sp. QDB03; assembly: GCF_027707985.1. Classification (NCBI taxonomy): domain Bacteria; kingdom Pseudomonadati; phylum Pseudomonadota; class Gammaproteobacteria; order Aeromonadales; family Aeromonadaceae; genus Aeromonas; species Aeromonas sp. QDB03. The sequence goes on from NZ_JAPCJG010000002.1 coordinate 731,408, forward strand.
TCTCGACCAGCGCGGCACGTACCGGCTCTTCATAGACGGGCTCCTCGTAGGCTGGCTCGGGGGCTGCATGACGGGGCTGTGCCTGGTATTCGGGAGCGGCGACCGGAGCCGGCTCGCGGGCACCGAAAGTGGGTGCGGTCGCGTAGGCGGGCTCGACCAGTGGCTCTTCGTCCAGCGGTTGCAGCAGCGGCTCGCGCTGGGGACGGGAACGGTGGACCGGGGTACGGCGAATGACCTGGGCGGGCTTGCGCACCGGCGCGGCAGGCACTTCCTCGACGGCTGCGGCAACCGGCTCCTCGAACTCCTCCTCGTCTTCTTCATAGACGGGGGGCGGCGGCACGGGGCGGGCGGCAGGCTTGCGTACCACGGGCGGCGGCAGATCGGCGTCGTCATCTTCATCATCGAAGGCGGGCGCGGGCGCACGACGGCTGACTTCCGGCTGGCGGGGCTCATCATGGTGGAGTTTGGGCTCGGCACGACGGCCACCGCTGACCACTCGCACCTGACCGATGCCATCGCTGTCGAAGGCGTCGTTGTCACGATCCCGTGATTTGGATTCCATCCGGCCCAGAGGTTTCTCTTTGATCGGTGCCTGACGATTCTTTCTGTTGCTCCACAACCCGTGAATGAGCAATGCCGCGATGGCAATACCGCCCAGGGCAACCAAGATGTAACGCAATTCCTGCATTAGCTGCTTCTCTTTCTAGTTTTGCTCAGCCAAAGCGACGGCTTCACCGATATCGACCGACACTATGCGCGAAACCCCGGGCTCTTGCATCGTGACGCCAACCAGCTGCTCAGCCATCTCCATGGAGACCTTATTATGACTGATGTAAACGAACTGTACTGTGCTCGACATCTCTTTGACAAGAGAACAGAAGCGACCGACGTTCACTTCATCGAGCGGTGCATCCACCTCATCCAGCAGACAAAATGGTGCTGGGTTGAGTCTGAAGATGGCAAAAACCAGCGCAAGTGCGGTTAACGCCTTCTCCCCCCCGGAAAGCAGGGCAATGGTAGCATTCTTCTTACCCGGAGGTCTCGCCATGATGCTCACTCCGGCCTCCAAAAGATCATCGGAGGTGAGCTCAAGCCAGGCACTGCCCCCCCCGAACACTTTCGGAAAGAGGGATTTTAAATCTTCATTGACCTTATCGAAAGTATCCCGGAACCGTATTTGTGTCTCTTTATCAATTCTTTTAATGGCTTGGCTCAAGGTTTCCAGCGCCTGCTCCAGATCCTGGCACTGGTTTTCCAGGTAGCTTGAGCGGGTTTTCGCCTCTTCATACTCCTCGAGGGCCGCCAGGTTGATGGCGCCAAGTGCCTCCACCTGTGCCTCCAGGGTCTGGATCTCCTGGCGCAGCTTGCCGCGATCAGCGGCAATCAGCACCGCCTGATCGAGATCCACCAGTCGCACGCCCAGCTCTTCGAACTGCTCGTGCAACCCCTGCCGGCGCGTCAGGTTGCGTTCACGCTCAAGGCGCAGGGTCGCCAGCTTCTCCTGAATTTGCACCAGCTGCTTGTGATCGACGCTTCTGGCCTGCTCCAGCTCGGTCAGCTGACGCTCCAGCTCCGCAAGCCGCTGATGACAGGCAAGCTGCTGCGCCTCAAGATTGCGCTGCTCGGCCAGCAGGGGCGACAGATCCTGACCCGGCGCAGCCCCCGGCTCCTTGAGCTCGGCCAGCTCCAACCCGAGACGGGCCAGCTCCTGCTCGCGCAGGGCGATGAGCTGGCGCAGGTTCTGTTGCTCCAGTTGCAGCCGCTGGCAGGCGGCCTGCTGCTGCTCCCGGCGCAGGCGCGCCTCCTCCAGCGCCCGCTCCGCCCCGCTTGCCTGCTCCTGGGCGAGCAACAGCGCCTCGGCGAGCGCCTCGCCCTGCTCCTGCAACTCGCCAAGGGCCGCCTCGCCCTGCTCAAGCCGTTCCCCGGCCGACGCCAGCCGCTTGGCCTCCTCGGCCTGCTCCTGGTCGAGCCTGATCAGCTCTTCCCCCAGCTGGCCGAAGCGCAGCAACCGCTCCTGCCGCTGCCCCTCGCGCAGGCTCCAGGCTTCGCGCAGTTGCTGCCACTGCTGCTCCTGCTCGCGCAGGGTACGCTGAGCCAGCTCATGGGCGCCGTGCAGCTGGGCCCGCGTCGCATCGGCGGCGGCAAGCTGCTCATCGCGCCGGCGCAGCGCCTCCCGGCCTGCGACCTGCTCGGTGTGCAACCGCTCACGTTCGCCGAGCAGCGCCAGGGTACCGAGGGCCATGCCCTCCCCCAGATCCGCCCAGTTGGTACCAAACCAGTCGCCAGCAGGAGTTAGCAGCGACTCACCGGCCGCCAGGCTCGGCTGGCGGGCCAATGCCGCTTCCCGGCTCTCCACCAGCCAGATGGCATTGAGGAAGGAAGGAATGTGCTCGCCGCCCAGCTGCGCCGCCAGGGTACCGGCAACCGCCGGCTGGGCCGGGCCGATCCAGAGGCCGGATTGCGTCAGATTGCACTCATCCGCCGGGGTGGCGGTGAGCCAGCGGCCGAGCACCTTGTCCAGCCCTCGGGCCCACTCGGGGGGTACCTGCAGCCGATCCGCCAGGGTGGCGCCCGCCATCTGCTCCCCCAGGATCTGATCCAGGGTGGCGAGGCGAGCCTCCAGCTCGCGCAGCAAGCCCTGCTGGTGACCCTGCTCTGTCTTGAGGGCTTCGTGGCGGGCCACGGCGGCCTGCCACGCCGCTTCGGACTGCTCATGGCGGGCGCGGGAGAGCGCGAGCTCCGCCGCCAGCGCATCAAGCGCCGGTTGCAGGTTCTCCCCTTCCCCGCCAAGGGGCCCGGCCTGTTCATCTTCCAGCTTGAGACGGGCCAGCCGGGTCTTGGCCTGCAGCTCCTGCAGACCGTTCACCTCGGCGCGGGTCTGGTTTAGCCGTCCCTGTAACTGGCCCAGCTGCTGCTGCCACTGCTGCTGACGCTGGCGCGCCTGCTCGAGCCGCTCGGTCGCCGCCGCCCGCACGCTCTGCTGGTCGGTAAGCAACTGCTCACACTGCTCGAGGCGCGCCGACGCCACCTCGCCCTGCAACGTGCTTTCGCTCAGCTGTTCCAGCTGGCCGGCCAACTGGGCCTTGAGCCCCTCGATACGCTCGCCGAGGGCTTGCCGCCTCGCCTGCCAGTCGCGGCCCAGCTCGCTCTGGTGCAGTTGTTGCTGCTCGAGGCGGGCGATGGCCTGCCCGCCGAGAAAAATCTGTTGCTGGCGGCTGGCCTGCTCGGCCTGCGCCTCCTGGCGGGCCACCGACAGGGTGACGTGACGCCCCTCGTCGGCGGTGCGCTTGGCATCGAGCGCCGCCAGCGCCTGCTCGGTCTGGGCCAGTTCGGTCTTGGCCTCGCCGAGGCGCGTCTCCAGCGCCCACAGTTCCGAGCCGATCAGCTCGGCGCGGGCGGCGCGCGAACGGCTCTTGAGCTGCTTATAGCGCTCGGCGGTCTCGGCCTGGGCCTTGAGATGCTCGAGGCGCGAGCCCAGTTCGCCGCGGATGTCGCCGAGGCGCTCCAGGTTCTCCTGGGTATGGCGGATGCGCTGCTCGGTCTCGCGGCGCCGCTCCTTGTAGCGGGAAACCCCGGCGGCCTCTTCCATGAACAGCTTGAGATCGGCCGGGCGGGACTCCACCAGCCGGCTGACGGTGCCCTGTTCGATGATGGCGTAGCTGCGGGGCCCAAGGCCGGTGCCGAGAAAGAGGTCGGTCACGTCCTTGCGGCGGCACTTCTGGCCATTGATCTGGTAGTGGTTGGAGCCGTCGCGCAGCACTTCGCGGCGCACCGAGATCTCGGTAAAGCGGCCGAACTCGCCGGGCACCCGGTTGTGGGGGTTGTCGAACACCAGCTCCACCGAGGCACGGCCGTGGGCGCTGCGGTTGACGGAGCCGTTGAAGATGACGTCGGTCATGTTTTCGCCGCGCAGATGGCGGGCGGAGCTCTCCCCCAGCACCCAGCGCACGGCGTCGATGACGTTGGATTTGCCGCAGCCGTTGGGGCCCACCACGGCGGTCATGTCGGCGTTGAGCTCGATGCGGGTCGGCTCGACAAACGACTTGAAACCGGCGAGTTTGATCAATTTCAGACGCATGGCGGCCTATGTGGGTAACGAAATAAAGAGGAGGCGGGCAGGCGACTTTACCAAATCAAAAGCTTGTTTGTAATATGCAGGCAGTTTCCCATGAACAGATGGAGCTCAGATGAGCCACTCACCCCGTATGGTAAAAGACTCGATCAGCGGCGCAGACTACTTCCTGCGCGGCTTCTCGCTCATTCGCCAGCCCGGCATCCGCACCTTCGTGCTGATCCCCCTGCTGGTCAACTTCGTGCTGTTTGCCGGCGCCTTCTACGCCCTGCTGCTGCAGCTGGACGGCCTGTTTGGCTGGCTGCACCAGCAGATCCCGAGCTGGCTCGACTGGCTGGACTATCTGCTCTGGCCCATCGCCCTCATCACCATCCTGGTGGTCTTCTCCTTCCTGTTCAGCTCGGTGGCCAACTGGATAGCAGCGCCCTTCAACGGCCTGCTGGCGGAGAAGGTAGAACAGGCCCTCACCGGCGAGACCGTCAGCGATACCGGCATGCTGGACATCGTCAAGGACGTGCCGCGCACCTTCGGCCGCGAGTGGACCAAGCTCAAATACTACCTGCCCAAGGCCATCGGCTGCCTGATCCTGTTCCTCATTCCGGTGGTGGGCCAGACCCTGGCGCCGGTGCTCTGGTTCCTGTTCAGCGCCTGGATGATGGCGATCCAGTACGTCGACTATCCGTTCGACAACCACAAGATCGACTTCATTACCATGCGCGACGCCCTCAAGCAGCGGCGCGGCAAGTGCCTGAGCTTCGGCGCCCTGGTCACCCTCTTCTCCGCCATCCCGGTGGTGAACCTGTTCGTGATGCCGGTGGCCATCTGCGGCGCCACCGCCATGTGGGTCGATCACTACCGCGCCGAACAGCTCAGACGCTGAGCCGATTGGTGGTGACAACGGGGCTCCCTTGGGGGCCTCGTTTCATTTTTGCATTATAAAAAATAATGCATAGCCTTCATTGCTTGTCCCCTATAGCGCGAGTTGATAGGATGCGGAGCTTTCTCGCACCCTGGGATATCTCATGTTACATGCACTCTTCTTGCTGGGCCTGGTGGCCGAAGGGATGACAGGCGCGCTGGCCGCGGGCCGGCGACGGATGGATCTGTTTGGCGTGGTGATCATTGCATCGGCGACCGCCATCGGGGGCGGCACCATTCGCGACGTGCTGCTGGGCCATTACCCCCTGCTCTGGGTCGAACACCCGGAGTATGTGCTGCTGGTCGCCGGCGCGGCCATGGCCGGCGTCATCTCGGCGCCGCTGATGCGCTACCTCGGCAAGCTGTTCATGGCGCTCGATGCCCTGGGGCTGGTGGTCTTTTCCATCTTCGGCGCGGCAAGGGCGCTGGAGATGGGCCACGGCGCCGGGATCGCCTGCATCATGGCGGTGGTGACGGGGGCCTTCGGCGGCGTGCTCAGAGACCTGCTCTGCCAGCGCATTCCGCTGGTGTTTCGCCGCGAGCTCTATGCCGCCATCTCGCTGGTGACGGCCGCCATCTACTGCCTGGCGCTCGATCAGGGCCTGCCCAACGACTGGGCCGCCTTCGGCGCCATCGGCATCGGTTTCGTGCTGCGCCTCCTGGCAGTGCGCTTCAAGTGGGGGCTGCCTACCTTCCACTACCAGTACGCCACGCACTGAGCGCGCCAGCTTCTGGCAAGCCGGTACGGATTGCAGCCAACAAAAAAGCGCCGGTCAGTTATCTATAGTGCAGTAAAGTATGTATTTTGTGTGTTAAGGCAAAGAAATTTGCCTTTTTGTTGCGCATTTTCATATCAGTTACTATAGTGTATTTCATGTACTTTGTGTATGTGAGACAAAATCATGGCTGTCGTTAGTGTTCGTGCAACCGTTGTCGAAGACAACACTGGTATCAAAAGCGAGATGCCTATCCTGTTGACTGAACAAGGTGAGTTGGGTGCCGTTACTGACTACTTGCTAAAGATGGAGGCAGACGGCAAAAGCATTTCAATGATGAAGGGGTTTATTAGGGCGGTTACTCTCCTTTTAAACTACATGGAAGCAAATCACAGTCTATTCAACGATCCTAAAATTCTGTTCCAAACGTTCGCCAAGCGCCTTTATACGGGCACCATCGGTGAAGATGGGCTTGATCCTTCTGGCCTGTACTGGGTGCCCACAACAAGGGAGAACGCCAATAAACATGTTTCCAGATTAACAGCATTCACTAGCTGGCTCGCAAACAAGCAAGGCACGGTGAGCATGAATCCGCTGCGAGAGGCAACCCCGCACGAACAGCGCCTGAACTATGCGGCGTGGTTTCGAAAAAATCAAAACGACTTTCTGGGTCATATTGAAGATAAAAGTATCAACAAGACCGCTCGTATGGCCCGCACTATCAAAGGGCGTACCCCCCTCGCCAAAACCGACGATGACGCAATTTCCTTTCCAGAAATGCATTGGGAAAAGTTTTTTTTGGAAGGAGTTGGCAGCGCAAAAGATCCTCGTGTAGCACTGAGAGATAAGCTTGTACTGCTATTGATGCACGGTGGCGGTTTACGAGAAAGCGAGGCGCTGACGCTTTGGGTAACAGATGTATTCGAAGATACTTACAACCATGACTCAGCAACTGTTCGTATCTACAACGAGGTTGAAGGTAAAGCGCCTTATGAGTGGAAAAGTCGCAGTGGCTCACAAACCAGGGAAGCTTATTTAAAAGAACAGTATGCTCGTATTCCTCGGATCAAGATGAGCCGCACGGCTCACATCGGCTGGAAATGTCGAGTAATTGACCATAAAGATAAATACATTCAAGTACAGTGGTTTCCTGCTGATTATGGCAAGGTTTTTATGACACTGTGGAAGGTTTACTTGAATTACCGCGCCAGCATTGAGTGCCACCATCCCTATGCGTTTATCTCATTTCACCCAAAATCAATGGGTAATCCCTATACCATTAATGCTTTTCACCAAAACTATGCGTCTGCCCTGAAACGGATTGGATTAGCACCGAACAAAGCCGAAGGGCTTGACCCACATGGTCACAGGCACAGCTACGGCAGGCGATTAAGACGCTCAGGCTTAAACCCGATGATTATTCGTCGCTGTATGCACCACCAATCCCTCGAATCTCAAATCGTCTATACAGGTGAGGGGCAGCAAGAAATTTCTGACGAACTCAATAAAGCCACGCTTCAATTAGCCAATCCTGAGTCCAAAGTAAAGGCATTGGACTGGCAAACATTGACTGAGCACGGATTTAATGATATCGATCCCCAAAAATATTTTACGGGTAAACATCCAAAGCTCGGGAGGAAATAATGGGGAGACAGAAAGGAAAAAAAAATGACGGGCGAAAAAGCAATCTAACCTTTAGCTGGATGCTCGACACGCTTGGCCCTGAGTGGCAACAATGGCAAGCATTCGCAGCAGAATGGATGAGTAAACAAAACACAAGTATTTCTGATAAACAGAAATCACTTACACGTTTTTTTGAGTCCTACCTATTAATTTGTGCGCCTTATGCAATTGATGTAAATCTATTTTTCAAGGGACATAACGGCCATCATTGTTCGACAGAAGAGTTGCAAGTAATAGTAAGCAAAACTGTTAAATCAACTTCTGAATTAACAAGATCGATTAATCATTCATGTAATTTTATCGATTTTATCATTGAACACCATTTTTCCAAACTGGATGATAATGGCGTTCTGCAACCTTTGTTCAACAATCCATTAAGTAAGATAAAAAAATCCGCTGACCTAACGGAAACCGTGCGCAATCCATTACCGTACCGATACATTCAGGATCTGCGACAAATTCTTTGTCCACTCCCCAATAAAATGGAACTCGCGACAATCAAGCAACAGCTTGATGAAGATGATAGCTTGCTACCTGCCTATCATTACCGCCATTTTAAAGACTGGGTGTGGGCGCAACAGCAATCAGGAGAGAATGAACGAGGAGGAAGCGGTGATTGGTTCGATGTCGGGCCGGATTTGATTGACAGGCATGACCCTGATTGTGTGTGGAAGCACAAGACGATAACGCGCAATGGCAAACAAATGACCATTTTTCAACTCTGGTCGCCCGTCAGAGCGATGGCAATATATATAAAGTTACAACTACCGCTGCGCACCTATCAGGTGCGGATGATCGATAGCGGTGAGGCCGATACATGGCGCTATCAGCAGGGACAATGGCAACAAAACAATAAACACAACTTTTCAATGGGATCTGATGGCCGCCCTTTTGGAAAAGGTGTTTTTAAGCGAATTCACGATAGCATGACGGGTCTATATTCCACCGGATTGTACATCAACACCAATAAAACCGCTGATCAAAACAAAGAAGAAATACAACGCGGCTATACCATCCCTTGGCAGCACGAGGAGGTATTATATTGGCTGGAAAAGTTGCGCAATTGGCAGGAGAAATACAATCCAATTGAGAAGCCAACAAGTTGTACCACACTGCTGGCTAAACATACAAGAGATCTTAAATCTAGCACTCAACTAGAACAAATGGGTGATATATGTTTTTTATTTCGTGACGCTGCGGCCAGCAACAATGAGGATAAGGTCAAGCCGATATCCGATGCGCCATTATTCCCCTTCTGGTATCAGCTTCTACTCACACTTGAAAATAGCCTTGCTGCGCAAAGCAACACACTGGATAACGGTGAGCGATTGAAGTTCGTTGTTGATTATCCAGAGGGTACGCAAAAAAGTGGTAAGACCGTTACTTTATTTTCTCTGCACAGTTTGCGCGTGTCGCTCATTACCTCTTATGTAATGGATACACATCTACCTCTACCTGTTATTTCCAAATTGTTAGCTGGTCACACCCGTTTGTTGATGACTATCTACTACACCAAAATAACGCCATCTGTGATGGCAACAAAAATGGATGAGGCTCATGCGCAACTAGACTCTAGCTCTGAGCAATCGGTGCGCAACTTTCTCAAAGATGCTTCCATGAGCCAAATCCAGTGCAAAATGGTGTACAACGATACGGCCAGTATTGAAGCTGCATTGGACAAGCGCGTGCCCATTGGATGGGAAAATCGGGCAACAGGGCTTTGTCTGGTCGGTGGCAACACGGCTAATGCTGATCATGTGGGTACATTAGGTGGCTGCTGGAACGGTGGCAATATCATTAGAGACTCAGCGAATGCATCATTTCGGATTCACGGCCCTGTGCCACACGGTGCTGAAAATTGCATCCGTTGTCGCTGGTTTATCACAGAGGCACGTTACCTGCCTGCACTCAATGCCCAATTTAACCAATTAAGCTACCATGCACACCAAGCGGCGAACCTATCGGTTGAAATTGAAGGTGAACTGGAAGCACTTAAAGACCAACAGTTTGGCTGCGAAGCGGATGGCCTACCGTTTACGAAACACAATGAATTGCAAGTGCTTCAACGCCGTTACGAAAAACAGCAGGTAGAAGCAGATGAATACGCTAAAGACTGGATCGCCTGTTTTGAGTTGATCCACAAGATCATCCGTATTGAAGAGACTCGCGGTGATGATAAGAATGATAAAATAATCGCTGTAGGGTCAGAGCAAGATGTCAGCTACGCACTGAAATTCATCGAAACAGATTCTGAGTTATTGCACCTGTCGTTGCTTTGCGATGATGCTGAATTCTACCCTGATTTACAGGATACATTGCGCAAAACACCAGCGATTGAAAAACGCTCACGCCAGTTGAATCGGATCTTGATGAGAAAAGGTTTAGATCCCATCTTCATGGAAATGGACGAAAAGCAGCAACTCATTGCTGCGAATGCAATGCTACGTCACATGGCAAAAATCGCTGACCCTGACAATAAGATGGAAGGTTATCGCAAGGTTTCCAACTACCTTGAGATGGCTGAATATCTGCAAGACAACAAATTATTAGATGCTGGGATCACTGCACTTACCGATAAAGTATTTCCATTTATCACTATCAAGCAACCTACATTGTTGGAGGGATGATGGAGATCAACGTTGATAGTATTCTGCAAGGTTTAAAAGACGGGAAATCGACTCGAACCCAGCAATCCCTTGAGACCCTTAATGGTATTTTACAGCACTATGTAGAGAGCGGTCAGCGCGATTTCTCGGTCGTGCAAATTGGACGTATCTCTGCGGCTAAAGATGGCCCTGGCTATGAGGCAATACGGGCGACTCGCAACCAGCACTATCGTGATCTCATTAATGCGTGGGCACAAAAGTGCAACACCAGCATGAAAAAGCCGTTAGCACCCTATTCACGTTCCCGTGAAGTGCCGACTGACATGAAATTACTAGAGCGAATTTCAGATCCGGCGGTACGGGCCTTGTTTGGGCAAATTATTGCTGAACGCAACCGCTATCTTAAAGAAGTCAATCTGCTTAAACAGCATGCCAATATTACCATAGATAAGCGTCCTGTCAGGCAATTTGACAGCAGCACTGAGCCTGGGGTGGTACTCATTCCCTCGGTATCGAGCTTGCTCATCGAGTCTGAGAGAAAGGCGCTGGCCTACGCTATTTCTGATGAATGTATGACCCAGCACAATTGGCAATACACAAAGATGGGCCAAGTTAAAGATGTAGAACTCGGCACTGAAATCTTCCCTCGCGGATTTGTGACTGGTATTCGTAAGTTGCTGGGTGAGGTTGATAGCAATGGCTAACGGTCAACAAAAAGCACAGCAAAATGCGGCGGCATTTCAAGCGTGGTCGGCCACCCAATCGGAAGATGATTTCAAGCAAATCATTTTTCAAGGGCAGCTAAATCGAGGCGAAATTGCCAAGGCAGTTGGCTGTGGCAAGTCGGCGTTAAGCCAAAATCCTGAGCTGCGTAAACACCTAAAATCGCTGGAAGACAGTCTGAGGGAAAAAGGAGTCCTCCCACCATTAACAGCCCAGGCCAAAGCCAGTACCGATAGCCCTAAGGTGTATGATCCTACCGCTCATCGACGCCAACTAGATTCCAAACGGGTATCGACATTGGAGCAGGAAAACATTGAGCTGAAAGCCAAGGTGAACGAACTCCAGCGAAGGTTGGAGCGTTATGGCGAGTTGTCAGAGACCCTTGCCGAAATGGGGTTCATGCCTCGATGACACAGACCGATTTCTCCGAACAGATCCGTGTGACCAGTGTTCCCTATCACTCAGCCAGCGTGGTGATATTCACGGGTATTCCGCTAAACCCAAACTCCTACAAGAGAAATAGCGGCAAATACTACGTCACCATCAAGACCTCCGTAGACGCACTGCCTGTCCAGCCGATGGTAGGTCAACACTGGGTTGTTACAGGGGCGAGGTTTGTCGAGACTAAGTGCGTTGGTGATCATGTTATGCAGCAGCATACCTACGAGTCGCCAACCCATATCGCATGCAGCTTGCCTGAAACGGGTGAGCAACTGATCACCTTTATTGCGAAAGAAAAAGACTTCAAAGGTATTGGTGAGAGTAAAGCCCGAGCGTTGTGGCAACTGCTGGGCGAGCACTTTCACTCAACCCTGATGTCAGACACAGAAGCATCACGAAAACGCCTCAGGGAGGTTCTGAGCGACGAATCCATTGATGCCCTGTTTCAGGGTTACGCCAAATACAAGAACTTGAGTCATTGCAACTGGATGTCGGAGCACAGAATACCCTCGTCCATTCAGCAGCGATTGCTGCGATTTCATGACGAAAAATCGATTGAAGCTATCAGGGTTAACCCCTACCTGCTGATCGGCTTTGGGATGGATTTTAAAGCACTGGATATCCTTGCTCAAACGCAGTTTGAGGTAGATCGAAAAGACGCCAGACGGTTGAGTGCAGCCCTCGAATCTGCCATTCATCAAGAGGTGGCAAAGGGCCATACCTACACGACTCACGCCAAGCTTCGCCCACTCTTGAACAAGCTACTTGGCGATAATGAACTGGCTGCACAGGCATTTAAAGCGGGTTACAACCAAGCGCAATACGTCCTAAATCCGGCGACAGGCACCTATCATCCAACTGCGCAATTGCTGATGGAGACGGTTGTTGCCAAGCGGTTGCTGGCGCTGGCAAAGCAGCAAAATTTGTACGACGAGCACACCAATGCTGCATTTCTTTCTGCTGTTAATGAACTGCCCTATGAGTTGAACCAGAAACAGAGTGAAGCTGTTCTGACTACGTTGGACAACGCTGTTAGTTGTATTACCGGAGGTGCAGGAACAGGAAAAACCACGGTACTCAGGACCGCATTAAGAGCCTATCGCCAAATGGGGAGTGAGGTGCATGCCGTTGCGCTGTCAGGACGCGCTGCAATGCGCCTGTATGAGTCGATTGGCTTTCGAACCTTGACCATTGCAGCACTACTACGAAATGAGCCTATAGAGCCTTCAAGGGAGCAGCCCAGCCATCTGCTGGTGATTGATGAAGCCTCGATGATCGACCTGCCCACCATGTACCGACTGGTCAACCATCTGCACCCCGCCGTGCGGATCATATTCACGGGTGACCCAAACCAATTGCCTCCTATAGGGTGTGGCAAGGTGCTGGCTGATATAGTGGCATCAAAAGCTATTGCAAACGTGACTCTGGACATAGTTAAACGCCAGAAGGGAGCCACAGGTATTCCCGAATACTCGATGCTGATCAATCAGGGTCTTGTTCCCGAGCACTTGAATATGGGTAACGTCCATTTTCACGAAACCTCCAAGGACAGGATCGCCCAGGTCTGTGCCGAGTTGTATCAGCAATCACCTGAGAACAGCCGCGTGGTAGGGGCGACCACCGCCATGGTGGCTGACATCAATAATCTTATTCAGGAGGCCGTCAACTCTGATGGCGTTCGAATGACATTTGAGATGTATGGCGAAACCTACTGCCGCAACGATTTGCGGCAAGGTGATGTAATCCTCTTCACTCAAAATAATTACGAAAAGGGCATCCAAAATGGTTCGCTCGGAAAGCTAGCCAGCGCTGTTGGAACCGGAGATGACTACGGGGTGGTTGAGCTGGACACAGGCGAGAGCGTGTATGTTACCCAATCCCTCCTGGACTGCATGCGGTTGGGGTACTGCATCACACTCCATAAGGCGCAGGGCTCGCAGTTCCCGCGCATCATCGTTGCGCTGCAAAAGGGCAGAATTGTAGATAGGGCATGGCTCTATACAGCGATAACCAGAGCCGAATACGAGGTGCATATTGTAGGCAGCGCTGCTGAGTTTGAAGCAATCACAAGAGCACCCAGCAATGTTCATAACCGAAACAGCTACTTGCTGGAGCTATTAAAAACAAGAGTGGATCTATAACCTTGGGGAGCGACTACTGGTACAAACGGAAATAAATTGTGCGTCAACGCGAAGCGTTGTCCACATTTTATTCCGTGCTCTTGCGCAGCAAGATGTGCCCGTCATTCCGCACCTGATTTTGCTATTTTCAGTGCTTGACGGCGATCGGCCGTTCTGATCTATTACTCTCTTTTGCAGGTAGATCATCATGGCCGCACCCGCTATCTCGATCCGTAACCTCGATCACCTTGGTTTGGTCGCCGCACTCTGCCAGGAACTGGGCATTGCCCGCATGATCGATGCCTTGCTCCCCAAAACCCCGCCTTTCAAGGTCTCACATGGTGAAGCCTTGGTCGCCATGATAGTGAACGGCCTCGGCTTTCACAGCAGCACCCTGCACATGTTCCCGCAATTCTTCGCTAACAAGCCGGTTGAGCGCCTGATTGGCCCCGGGATCTGTGCTGATGACCTCAATGATGATGTGCTCGGTCGCTGTCTCGATGCCCTCTTTGAGGCCGATGTCAGCGCCTTGTATCAGGTGATGGCGGCGCAAGTTGTCGAGCGGCTGGGGCTCAAAAGCACCGCAGTGCACCTCGATATTACCAGCTTCCACGTCGATGGCGCCTATGACTGTGCCGATGGGGATCTGGTCGGTAAGCTGCAACTGGTGCGTGGTTATAGTCGTGATCACCGGCCAGAGCTGAATCAAGTGATCCTTGAGCTCATCTGTGAAAATCAGGCCGGCCTACCTGTCTATATGCAGGCCCTGAGCGGCAATCGTAATGACACCAAAGCCTTTGCCCAGACCGTTCGTCGCCATTTGAGCAGTCTCAAGGCCGCGCAGGAGTGCCGTTATCTGGTCGGCGATGCCGCACTGTACTGCGCCGATACCTTGCAATTACTGGCGCAACAGCAGCAACTATTTGTGACCCGGGTGCCCGTCACTCTCAATGAGGCAAAGCAGGCCGTGGCAACCATAGGTGCACAACCGCTGACCGCTCTGGGCAATGGCTATCATGGCCGTTGGCAACACGCGAATTATGCCGGGGTCGCGCAACGTTGGTTGCTGGTGCGCAGCGAACAAGCCAGCCACCGCGAGCAGCAGACATTGGCCAAAAACCTGCTCAAAGACAGTACCCGCGAGCTCAAAGCCTTCGCCAAATTGTGTGCCCGACGCTTTGCTTGTGAGGCGGATGCCCAAGCTGAGTTGAGCTGTTTTACCGCCAGCTTGATGCTGCTGCAACTGGATGCCGAAGTGGTAGGTGAACCCGTTTATACAGGACGTGGCAGACCCAAGCGTGGCGAAGAGCCAATTGGCCATCAGTTTCAAATCACTGGGTTGGCGGCAACTAGCCTGGCTTGCGTTGAAGAGGCCCGCAACCAGACCGGGGTGTTCATCCTGGCGACCAATGACCACAGCGATACGCTGACCATGGCCGAACTTTTGGCCACCTATAAAGCGCAGCAGAATGTCGAACGGGGCTTTCGTTTTCTCAAGAGCCCGGAGTTTTTAACCTCCTCACTGTACCTGAAAAAGCCGGAGCGGATTGAAGCGTTGCTCATGGTGATGACCTGTAGCCTGATGATTTACGCAGCGTTGGAGCACCGGATCCGGCAGGGATTAGTGGAGCAGAATCGCAGTGTGGCGGATATGAAAAAGAAACCGACCCAGCAGCCGACGGCCCGTTGGATCTTTTTGCGCTTTGGTGGCATCCATGAATATCGACTGGGAGAAGCTCCGCCACAAGTAACGGAGCTAACAGGAGACCAGCAGATCATTTTGGAGGTATTGGGTGAGCGCTATCGGCAAATTTATTCCTAAATCAGGTGCGGAATGTCGGATGTGCCTGTAGTTGAGCGACCTACTGAAATACCCAGCGATGCTAGCTTGCTGGTATCGAGTCAGTTGAGCCGATAGCGTACATTGATTTTAATAAACAGAGCTGATATATGAGAAATAAATTCAAAAAAGGTCTAATAAAGAGGTTAACAAAAAGTTTCTTTTATTGCGAAAATGGAGGATATCCAAGCATCCAAGTAGGTAAGGCTGATGGTTACGGTGATTTTATATTCTGGTTAAAATACGATGACTATGAAATAAATCAATGTGCTGCATCACTTATTAAAGAACTTGGTGATGAACTAGCTATTGCTGATATGAAAAAGGCTAAAGACATATTGCTAACCTCTATGGCTGCTGGATTCAATGCTATCGATGCTGATTTCTTTTCTTTCAGAAAGAAGGATGTTAGCGTATTTAATATCTTGTCAGACATTCACCTTTTAAACTTAGAGTTCATGTTTGAAGATTACGTATCTAACCTAGTGAATGATTCAGCATATTTTTATCTTTTGCGTTATACAAAATGTAGTGGACGCATTGATTTTAATAATCATATACGGATTTATGGAGCTGGATCACTTGCGCTATTATTGTCTGACATTAACGATGATTTGGGCGTGTTAATTCCAGAAAAATTTATAGATCAGCCTTCAAAAAAAAGGGAGCAGCTTTCGATGTATAAAATGCTGCATGACTCAGCCATGGTACTAATCTATGCAAAGTCAGATGAAGATGCCATGTTGAAATTAAATCAATTTTTTGGGGCTGCATGTGTAAGTATTGATAAACCATTCCAGATAAATTGTCTTCCTATTGATAATAGGATGGGCCATATAAATGAAAATAGCGTAACAACCTTTACGGCTAGAATTAAAATCCCATCTGTACATGAAATGAACCTACACGATTTAGCCATTAAGAAAATGCAATATCTATTGTCAAATTCAAATAACCGACTAATGTCAGCACTGTCATTTATTGCACATGGTTGGACGAATGACGAGAGAGAGCGATTCATCAATCATTTTATTGCATTAGATGCATTGTATGGAACTGAATCAAATAATAAGAGTTCGATAATAAATGGCGTGACCAAAGATGCTTCGTCTATAGATAACATAGAGTCAAAAATCAGAATAATCTATGAACTTCGCAGCAAGTTCATACATGGGGAGATCCCTACCTTGCATAAACATGGTAAGTATTTAGCCTTTGTTGAAGAGCATGGTTTAGACCCAACTCCAACCGTTTTCAAAATTCTTATTGAATGTGTGAATAACTATGATATCAAGTCATTATGAACGAAAATAAGTTGAAGGAATGGGCTCAATTATCATCCATCGATTATTCCTAGGCTTATCGCTATGGGATGATACGATTAGGTATACCCATTGGCAGAAAGTAAATTAGGTGAGGGAAAGCGGTTTGGGAGCAGGCCGCCTTGCCTCTGAGTTGATCAACAAAACCTAATCTTCGTTGTAACACCTTATTATGCTATTTCTCTGCCTTTGCTGATTCATGGATCTTCTGCAAAATTGCCCATGCTTGCTGAAAACCAAACAGTTGCATAGATGTATCAATGTTAGTTTGATATGGCCATTTTTGGTATCTGGTCACTATAGTGCTTCCAACTTTCATTTGTTGGATTATCTTTGCAGATTGATCTTTCGTAAACCCATTTTTTTCTGATGCTGTAACTGGTTTGTTCTTATCCACTCGGACAGCAATGTTTGAGTTAGGGTAGTGACTGCCCCCAACACTAACAAAAGGTGTCCCATCCTTCAAAATTCCTATTTGTAAATCTTCTCTATTTAAAGAACACCAATGTGTATCATCCATCTCATCAAATCGGCACTGTGTTGACCAATTGGTTCCATACTTATCACCAACATAATCAAGAGTATTTGTTGGCAATCCTTGTATAGTCCCACTTCCATCAGAAAAATATATGCGGTATTTAACTCCTTCGTATGTCCCAGTTTCTATTCTCATCCTCTTGTTATTTTTTAGTTTTTCATAGTCAAACGAAACATTGCATGTGATATTGCCACCATTAATCAATGCACTATTTGTTTGGATAGCCTCTTCTTCATCTATAGTTGGGAGGTTTTTCTTATAACCACGGTCATATTCTGTACTCGGACATAATATTTCGGCATGACTTGTATGTGTGAAAACAATTGAAAATGCAAAGCTGACACCTATAAACCATTTCATCCTTCGATCTCCTTAGCTCTGGCGCTATATTTTGATAGTTAAATTCATCTCAGCGTCAAATTATTTAGGCAACAATAAATCATTGATATTTCAGTGTTCTTATATCTTTACTCTCTGCATATACAGCAGATATGTCGAATATATTCCTCTATATCTCACGAGTAGTATCATATTTACGTTAACATCTTTCTCTAGCAATTTAATACACAACCCCTCCTACCTTATCCCTGTTTACCCCCTCGACCATTATGCCACGCGGGGATGACCATCATTAAATATTAGCAATCGCTACCACCGTAGGTTACTGAACCAATGGCGGCGAGCGGATGAGTGACGCATAGATAGCCTTGGATGAAACCTGGATTGTCATGCTACTACAAGGAGAATCCTGAATGATAGCGAGCTGAAAGAAAGCTTGCGCCAGATCAAATAAATTCAAACGAGGCTTTCCGAGTAGTTTTGGCCGATCTGGCAGCAAATACTTGATTGCTGCAAAACAGTGGAGTTTTCTGTTAGTGCCACTATTGTGGCAATATGTTCATGATCTTCCTTTAGGCGGTAGCCTCATGCACTTTTCACCTACCTTAGATACACACAATGAACATCGATAACGAAAATTTCTTTAGCTATGAAAACGTTCTAGCTCGATTCAAACGCGCTAAAAGCGAGTCTACACTCGATACCATGTATGCAGGAGCCGTCAGAAAGGCCGATGAGATCTTACAGGGTAAAGACCTATTTCAGGCGAAAATCGCAATTGAGCGGGCTCTGAATCAGTGTCAGCAGGATTTTGACACCTCCCTGCTCGGCATAACTAGGAAAGCGAATCACACATTGAAATCCCAAGAGCCCTCTAAGCAGTACAACCCAGAGGATGAGTTGAGACGAATGCTCTCCGACCTAGGCTGATGTTGACCAGGATGACTATTCCACCATAACCATGTGGTTTTTCATGTGTCAGCCTTGGAGAGCAAGGCTGGTGAGAGCAAAAAAATCGTACATACCATGATACATAGCATGTACGATTCTGTGCTTACAGCAAAGCCAGTGGTGGCGTGTGGTTCACTCACTCACTAGACAAGATACATAGTTTTCACTATATACTCC
The DNA here is from genome assembly GCF_027707985.1 of Aeromonas sp. QDB03. Classification (NCBI taxonomy): domain Bacteria; kingdom Pseudomonadati; phylum Pseudomonadota; class Gammaproteobacteria; order Aeromonadales; family Aeromonadaceae; genus Aeromonas; species Aeromonas sp. QDB03. The sequence goes on from NZ_JAPCJG010000002.1 coordinate 749,854, forward strand.
CGAAGGCGCTTTTTTATATGGGCAACCGGGCTGTGGCTGCCTCAGTTGATCCCTTCCGAGCTGAAGAAGGTCGCCTTGTCGGCGATGAAACGGATCTTGATGTTCTTGCCCTCGTCACCCCAGATGCAGCTGGTGGTTCCCAGTGCATCGTCACAACGCTCGGCCTTGCCGAGGATGCTGCTCGCCTCGGCGTAGCTGATCCCCATCTTGAGCTTGTCGTAGTTTTCACGGTTGAGCTTGCCGCAACCGGTCAGCAGCAGGGCAATCAGCCCGCCAAGCAAAATATGTTTCATCTGGTTCTCCTCTGCATGGTGTCCAGAGCCTACCAGCTCGGCCACCCCGCTGACCAGTCACCCGCCGGGCAGCTGTGGCCAGCAGCCGGCCGTTACCAGCTGCGCACCGGCCCGGTGTCGAGGTGCACGAAGTTGTCGCTCGGGTAGTAACCGACGCCGCCCACCTTGAGATGGAGCGCCGCCTTGCGCAGGTGCGCCAGCTGTACTCCGGGAATGCGCACATCCACCGCCTGCCCCAGGGTATGGTAGCTGTGCTTGGCCACGGCGCGGCTGCGGCTGCGCTTCTGGCGATTGGTCACGGGCGAGCGATAGCCCGAGATGAGCTGGATTTCACCGTGGCGACCCAGCTTGTGCTGCAGCAGGTAGAGCTGGTCGAACAGCTTGCGGTCGATGTTGAACACTTCGTTGCGACGGTAGTCGCGAAAGATGTGGTTGAGCTCGGCCAGCCCGTCTTTCAGGTAGCGGCCGTCTTCCCAATAGCTGGCGCGCACCCGCTCGCCGGTATTGAGATTGAAGAAACTGAGTTCACGTCCTGCCGTACTGCGGCTCGCCGTGGCGGGAAAGGACAGCAGCGAGCCCCCCAGCAGGCAACCGGCACCCAGCAGCAGGCGACGTCGGCTTATCTCTTGATCAAGCATCCCTTGTCCGTCCATCGCTATGTTGAGGTGAAACCGTTGAATGAATTTGATACAGGCGCTTGAAACTACCCGCCGAGCCGGCCGCTGTCAAACCGCAAGGGGCCATGAAAAAGCCCGGCGCAGGCCGGGCTTTTCACTCTGTGGCGAGGATCACAGCAAGCGACTCTGGTAGCTGACTCGATCAAATCCATAGATGTCGTTGCGCAGTTGCTGACGTCCATCCTCGTCGATCCAGCTGCTCCAGTAGACGGTGAACACCGGGATCGGGGTGGTCAGCGGCAGCCATTTGGTCTGGGTCTCTTTCAGGATGCTGGCCACCTTGTCCGGCTGATAGCGGGAGTCCGCCAGCAGCAGCTCGGCCAGATCGTCGGCATGCTCCACCCGGATGCAGCCTGAGCTGAAGGCGCGCGCGCCCTGCTCGAACAGCGCCTTGCGCGGGGTGGAGTGCAGATAGATGGCCTCGTTGTTGGGCAGATAGAACTTGTAACGACCCAGCGCGTTGTGATCGCCCGGCTTTTGCCGCAGACGGTAGGGGAAGCCGGACGCCAGCGCCTGCTGCCAGCCCTCTTCGGTGAACTGCACCGGATTGCCCTCGCCGTCGATCACCTCGAACTGCTCACGATTGAGGTAGGCGGGATCCCGTCCCAGCTTGGGCAGAATGTCCTTGCTCAGGATGGAGCGCGGTACGTGCCAGGCCGGGTTCAGCACGATGGAGCGGATCTCGCTGGCGAGGATCGGGGTCGCCCGCTGCTCCTTGCCCACGATCACCCGGCTGGTGAATACCTCGTTGCCGGACTCCACCACGCTCAGCCGATAGTCGGGGATGTTGACCAGCACGTAACGGGCGCCGGAGAGCTGATCCACCAGGTCACGTCGCCACAGGTTGCGCAGCAGCAGGCTGGCACGCACCTCGGGCCCGGTATTGAGCCAGCTACGGGTCTGCCGGCCTATGATGCCGTCGGCGGTCAGGCCGTGGCGGCGCTGGAACTGCTTGACGGCCTGCAGGGTCTCGGCGTCGTAGGTGGCGTCATCATGGCGCGGGGCCGTGTCGCCCAGCTCGTTGAGGATGGAGCGGATCTGGCCCAGCTCCGCGGAGACTTCACCGGCCCGCAGGGTCGGCATGGTCAGGGTCGGCCACTTCTTGGCCATGGGCAGCGCCAGCAGCTTGCGCACTTCTTCGCGCACCGCGTCATATTCCGCGACCTGGGGTCTGAGCTGCCTGACCTGCTCCAGCAGATTGTCGCCGGCCGGCTCGTGGGCCAGCGGCTTGCTGAGGTTGAGTTTGAGGGTCTGCATCTGCTCGCGGGAGACCAGATCCATGGCACGCCACGCCTGCTGGAACCGGGCCAGTTTGCCGAACGCCTCGTCATAGAGGGCACCACGCTGATCCGCCGGCTTGGCCTGCAACTTCTTCCAGAGCGTGTAAAAATCCGGGTGCAACTGGGCCAGCACGGCTTCCTGCAGCTGCAGCTCCAGCTCACGCCTGGCCTGCTCCGCCGTGCTGTTCTGATACCAGTCGTGCTGCATCGCAGCATTGCTCACCACCACCTGGCCCTCGCTGGCCTGTACCATGGCCGCCGGCCAGCAGCCCAGCCAGATCAGGTTTGCCAATGCCAGCCAATACTTCTTCCCCATGCTTACCTCAAGATCGGTTCACTTCAGCCTGTCAGACCCGGCGGTCAAGGCGCTCATGATGCGTGAATGCCCGCGACTTTACTAGCTGGCGGGCGCGTAGCGCCGCCAGATAATGTCATACTCATTTGTTGCTTTAAATTCAGCCAGTTCGCGATTGAACGCGCTGACAAATTCGGGTGACAGCCGCTTCTTGCTGAACATGAAGAAGGTCGGCGCTTCATATACGGCCATGGTGTGGGGGACGATCAGATCGCTCAGCCCCTCCTCCTTCAGGCCCCAGGGGGTGGCCAGCACATCGCCGAGAAAGCCGTCGATGCGTCCCAGCACCAGCTTGCCATAGTTTTGCTCGTCATTGACCACGCTCACCTGGGCGGCATAACGACGCAGCAACTCGCTGATCTCCGCCCCATAGTAGTAGTCCTTGGTGATGCCCAGGGTATGGCCGCTGGCCAGCCAGCTGGCCAGATCGGTTTCGGGGTAGGAGGATGACTTGCGGATCCAGAGCGCGCTGCGGCCCGGATTGTAGGCATCGGAGAACCAGGCATAGTGGGCGCGATCCTCGTTGAAATAAGCCTCCATGGCGATGTCGACCGAGCCCAGTGACAGACCGTGCAGCACCCGCTTCCAGGGCATCTCCACATAGCTGGCCTTGCAATCGAGCCGCTTGAGCATGGCGGTGAGCGCCTCGACGGCAAAGCCGCGCAGCTCCTTCTGCCCGGCCGCCGTGCCGGCGTAATAGTGATAAGGCGGCCAGTTGTCAAAACCGACCCGCAAGGGCGAGGGACACAGACTGTTTGCAGAGGCCAGCGGCGCCAGCAAGCAGAGCATCCAGCAGCAGAGTTTCAGCTTCATGGGTCATCCTTGACTGCGTGATACGCCATCATAAATCGGCCTTGGCAAAATGGCGACAGATCCTGCCACAGCGATGCAGGCTCCCGGCCGTGTGAGCGGCACCCTCGTTTATGCTTGTAGAAGCCGGGCCTGAAATGCCCCCGGCCTGCGCCGGATCTCCGGCTCGCCAGGGCAGGTAAAAAGCGGGAACAGCAACATTTGGAACACCGGCCGAAAAGGGGTTAATATGTGACCAAATATATTTTTGTGATCCACTATGCTTTTTTTGCAATTGGATTAGCATATGCGCGAAATCAGCCTACAAACCGTGAGGCGCAGAGAGTGATATGACGTACAAAAAGTTTGGTTTTCTGACCGCCATCATGGCGCTGAGTGGTTTCTACCTTTATACCCTTTACTTGGCCGCCCACCCCAACGTGAGCCTGGCCTACAAGCTCTATTACCTGGAAGGCAAGACCCGCTTCTGGGAGCACAACTCCAGCATGACCTACCAACCCGGCAACGAGCTCAATCTGACCAAACCGAGCCGTTTCCTCTCCAGCGAAGGCTGGGCCAAGAAACCGAGTGCGGACGGCACCGAACTGAGCGGCCAGGGCGGCCTCTACTTCGTACTGCCCAAGCAGCAGGCACAGCCGGAACAGCTGACCATCCAGGCCCGGGTCAACAGCCCGCAGGCCGGTGCTCTGCTCAAGGTGGCACTGGGTCACGATTTCACCACCACCGTCAAGCTGGCCAAGGCCGGCATCAACGAGATCCGTCTCAGCCTGCCGGGCGAGTCGCTGACCTCGGACCCCAAGCGTCCCAACTTTCTGGCGCTCTCCGCCCCGACTCCGCTCAATGTCCAGTCGGTGCGCTTGACCGTCGCCCAATAAGACGTATTCTCCAATACGCTGTTTTATAAAATAATTTTCCAAATAAGGAAGTTTTCATGTCGCATGCCGATTTTCGACTCTCTCTGATCGTTCCCGTTTACAACGAGGAAGAGAGCATAGATGCCTTCATCAACGCGATAGATAACGAACTGGCGCCGCTCAAGGATCAGCTGGAAATAGTATTCGTCAACGACGGCAGCCGCGACCGCACCCGTGAGGTGGTCGAACAGGCCATCGCCCGCGACCCGCGCGTCACCCTGGTCAACCTGGCCCGCAACTTCGGCAAGGAAGCGGCCATGACCGCCGGCCTGCATCACGCCAAGGGTGATGCCGTGGTGCCGATGGACGTGGATCTGCAGGATCCGCCCGCACTCATTCTCGAATTCGTCAAACTGTGGCAGACCGGCGACTACGACACCGTCTACGGCATCCGGGTGGATCGCAGTGCCGACACCCCGATGAAGCGCCTCACCGCCGGCGGCTTCTACCGCTTCTTCAACGCCCTCTCCACCAGCACCAAGCTGCCGGAGAACGCCGGTGACTTCCGCCTGATCGACCGCAAGGTGGTCGAGGCGATCAAGCAGCTGCCGGAGCGCAACCGCTTCATGAAGGGGCTGTTCGCCTGGGCCGGTTTCCGTGCCGTCGGTGTGCCCTACGAGCGCCCCGCCCGCCATGCCGGCGAGACCAAGTTCAACTACTGGAAGCTGTGGAACTTCGCCCTCGACGGCCTGATGAGTTTCTCCAGCTGGCCGCTGCGGGTATGGAGCTACGTCGGCGTCGGCGTCTCCTTTGTCGCCTTCCTCTACATCCTCAAGATCGTCACTCAGGTGGTCTTCTTCGGCATCGACGTGCCGGGTTACGCCTCCCTGATGTCGGTGGTGCTGTTCCTCGGCGGTATCCAGCTGCTGTCGCTCGGTATCATCGGTGAGTACATCGGCCGCATGTTCGTGGAAGTGAAGCAGCGCCCTGTCTACCTCATCGAAGGGGTGTACGGCCAGTATGCCAAGCAGGATGAAGAGCCGAAGCAGGACGCCGCCACCGGCAGCAAGAAGAGCGCCGGCAAGAAGGCTGCTGCTGCGAAAGCCGCTGATGACCAGCAGGAGCAGGCGTCTCAATGATCTCCCGCGAGGAATTCTGGCGGCTGGTACGTTTCGGGTTTGTCGGCGGGGGGGCCACCCTCGTCGATCTGGGCACCTCCATCACCCTGTTTCACACCTGGCCCACCATCTCGGAGCACCTGGTGACGACGCTGGCCTTTGCCATCGCCTTCTGGTTCTCCTTCTTCGGTCACCGTTACATCACCTTCCAGAAGCAGGGTGCCGCCAGCAAGTTCTTGCTGGTTGCCCTCTTCTCGCTGGCGGTGCGTAACCTGATATTGAGCGGTCTGCTGTTTGCGGGTCTTTCCGGTCTGTTGCCGGTGGTGATCGCCACCCTGACGGTCACCGTGCTCACCTACCTCCTCTCCAGGATCTGGGTATTTGCCTGATGAATGACATGACTACCTCCATCACCCCTGACAATGCGGGCCCCTATCGCCCGTCACTGGCCATCAGCAGCCGTGACTGGCTGATGATCATCGCCGCCTTCGTGCTGAGCCGGGCCGCCCTCTACGGCATGGGCTATTTCGGCGTGCAGCTCTACGGCTCCCCCGACATAGGCCCGCTGCAGGCCTATTGCCAGTTCGACTGCGTCTGGTTCCAGCGCATCATCGAGAACGGCTACGATCTCTACCCGCGCTGGCTGAGCAAGGGCAATGCGGCCAACTGGGCCTTCATGCCGCTCTACCCGATGATCTCAGGCACCATCTCCAACCTGCTCAACGTCGAGAGTCTGATCGGCCTGATGCTGGTAGCCAACCTGGCGTTCTTCATCAGCCTGCCGCTGATGCTGCTGGTGCTGCGTCAGCTCAAGCTGGGTGACGACACCGCCCGCTTCGGCGTCTGGCTGCTCGCCTTCTCCCCCTTCTCCGCCTACTTCGTCTCCGGCTATACCGAGTCGATGTTCATGGCGCTGATGCTGGGCATGTTCCTGTTCGCCTATCGCCAGCAGTGGCTGATGGTGGCGCTGCTCGGCGTCTTCATCTCCGCCACCCGCAACCTGGGGGTGATGATGGTGTTCCCGGTGCTGATCCTGGCGCTGCAGGCCTACGGCTGGCGCGAGTTCTTCCGCTTCACCGAGCGCGCCTTCAAGGTGGTGTTCACCCTCTGGATGATCCCGCTCGGCCTGTTCGCCTACATGTTCTACCTCTATCACCTCACCGGTGACGCGCTGGCGTTCAAGCACATCCAGGTGGCCTGGGGCCGTTACATGGACAGCCCGCTGGACTGGTGGCTGAGCGGCTTCGAACTGGGCGGACGCAAATCCTACCTCTCCATTATGGTGATGTTCGGCTGGGCTCTGAACCTCTATCTGTTCAGCCAGAAGCGCTGGGCCGAGGCGACCCTGATGTTCATCTGCTGCACCATTCCGCTGATGACAGGGCTCAACGCCATGCCGCGCTACATGTTCGGCCTCTATCCGACCATGCTGGCGATCATCCTGCTGACCCATCGCTGGCCGGCCATTCGCCCGGCCGTGCTCTGCCTGAGCGGCATGGTGGCCTCCTTCATCGCGGTGGCCTTCGTCAACTTCAAGTTCTTCACCGTCTGACGAAGGTGGCAATGCAACAAGCCGGTCTATCGACCGGCTTTTTTTATGAGTGCGACACCCCGCTCACACTTTTCCATTCTTGAAAACGTAACCATTTGAACTGATGTCACAAATCGACGGTTTGCCTGTCCAAGCCCGCCCTCATGCCTCCTAGAATGAGCCCCATTGACGGCAATCTGGTCCGCTTAACCCCAGCAAGGAATGGCTTATGCGTCGCACTCCCTCGGTTTCTTCCCTCTGGCTCGCCCTGCTGGCCAGCCCCCTCTTCCTCCACCAGGCCATGGCCGCCGAGGTGCGCCTCTACGTGGATGACCAGCCGGTCGGCGCGCCGCTGGCGCTGGACAAGGGGGCGGTGCAGATGACCCATCCGCTCACCAAGGGGAGCCACCAGATCCGCATCAGCGACGCGGGCAACAGCTGTGGCGCCAGCTTCGGCCCGAGCGAGGCCAAACCGCTCCCCTTCGGCACCGCCCAGCCCATGGACAAGTGCAGCAAGGGGCAGCACTTCAACCTGCGGGTGATGCTGGCGGGGGATTATCAGTTCACCTTCAACCCGGATACCCCCAGCCTCAAGGTGCTGCGAGCCACCAGGAAGAGCGAGTTCAAACGCCAGCCGCCAGCGGAACCCTGCATCAGCTGGGATGGCGGCCCGGTCACCGTATCCCTGAAAGGAGTCTGGCCCGACGGCACCCAGCTGCGGGACGCCTACTCCGGCCTGCAAGGGGTGGTCAAGGGTGGCAAGCTGACCCTTACGCCGAGTAAAGAGAGCGGCGGCCTGCTGCTGCTCGAGCCGGTCAAGGCCGCCAAGTCAGCGCCGTTCAGCTGGGATCAGGCGAGCGTCTATTTCCTGCTGACCGACCGCTTCAACAACGGCGATCCCGCCAACGACCACAGCTTCGGGCGCCAAAAAGACGGTCAGGATGAAGTGGCCACCTGGCACGGCGGCGACTTCAAGGGGTTGACCGCCAAGCTCGATTACATCAAGCAGCTTGGCATCAACGCCATCTGGATCACTCCCATGGTGGAGCAGGTGCACGGTTTCATCGGCGGCGGCGAGCAGGGTAACTTCCCCTTCTACGCCTATCACGGCTACTGGGCACTCGACTTCACCAAGATAGATCCCAACTACGGCGACGAGGAGAGCCTCAAGACCCTGGTGGACGAGGCCCACAAGCGCGGCATGCGCATCATCCTCGACGTGGTGATGAACCACGCCGGCTACGCCACCCTCGCCGACCTGCAAGATCTCGGGCTCACCGATCTCACCCAGAACACCGGCAAACTGCCGGCCCGCTGGAACCAGTGGCAACCAAGCGGCGGCCTCAACTGGCATGGCTACAACCAGTTCATCGACTACCAGTCGCCGAAGTGGGACCAGTGGTGGAGCGGTGACTGGGTGCGAGCCGGCCTGCCCGGCTACCCGCAGCCCGGCACCGACGACGTCACCGGCTCGGTGGCGGGGCTGCCGGACTTCCTCACCGAATCCACCAAGCCGGTGGGACTGCCGCCGCTGCTGGCGGCGAAAAAAGACACCAAGGCCAAGGCGCTGCCCAACGCCACCGTGAGCGACTATCTGATTGCCTGGCACACCGACTGGGTGCGCCGCTTCGGCATCGACGGCTTCAGGGCAGACACGGTCAAACACCTGGAGCCCGAGGTGTGGGCCCGCCTCAAGCAGGCCGGCACCGCCGCCCTCAAGGAGTGGAAAGCCGCCAACCCCACCAAGAAGCTCGACGACCTGCCCTTCTACATGGTGGGTGAGGTGTGGGATCACGGGGTGGCCAAGGATTTCTGGTACCGACACGGCTTCGATTCGCTGATCAACTTCGACTATCAGCGCGAGTTTGCCCTGCCCCAGGCCCAGTGCCTGGCCAGCGCCGAGCCAACCTATGCCGGCTACGCTAGCCGCATCAATCAGGATCCCGAGTTCAACGTGCTGAGCTACATCAGCTCCCACGACACCAAGCTGTTCTTCGGCGACTATCAGGACGTACCGCTGCAGCGCCGGGTCGCCAGCAGCTTCATGCTGCTGCCGGGCGGCATCCAGATCTACTACGGCGATGAGTCCGGCCGCGGGCTCGCCAAGGATGGCGGCGTGTTCGATCAGGCACTGCGTTCTGACATGAACTGGCAGGAGCTGGCCGGCGGCGAGAAGGCCGAGCTGGTCAAGCACTGGCAGCGGCTCGGCCAGTTCCGCGCCGCCCACCCGGCGGTAGCGGCGGGCAGCCACAAGAAACTGGCCGACAGCCCTTATGCCTTCGTGCGGGAGAAGGGGGATGACAAGGTGGTGGTAGTGTTCGCCGGCCGCCAGCCGTAATCCAGCTTAAGGAATCAAACCCAAACAGAAAGGGGAGCCAGTGGCTTCCCTCTCTGTTTACACCAGCCGTTCAGACAAGCTGTTTACAGCGGTTGTGCTCGCGGGTTCACTGCGGCTGACGGGCCGCCGCCGGCCACTGCAGACGCGCCTTGACCAGGGTCTGCTGCCACAGCGGCCAGGCCAGCAGCGCCTGCTGATAGGCGCCCGCCTGTCCGGGCAGCTGGATGCCGTAGCTCGCCAGCCGGTAGGCCATCACCGCATAGAAGGCATCGAGGATCCCCGCCTCGCCAAAATAGAAGGGGCCCCGCGCCTGGGACCAGATGGTCTGCAGCCGGGCCAGCTCGCCGATGGCCTCCACCGGCGGTTCGCTGCGGGTCGGGGCGCCGAGGAAGAAGGGCAGCAGAGTGCGAATTTGGCGAAAACCGGCGTGCAGCTCGGCGCAGAGACTGCGGGCCAGCGCCCGCTCGGCTCGCGCCTCGGGATAGAGCCGGCGCGCGGGGCAGAGCTCGTGCAGGTACTCGGCGATGGCCAGCGAGTCGTGTATCCGCGCGCCGTCGTGATCGAGCCAGGGCACCAGGCCGGCGGGGGCCAGCCGCTTGAGCCGCTGCAGCTCCTTGGCATCCTCCAGGTCGAACACCTGCTCCTGCCACTCCAGCCCGCTCATGGCCAGCACCAGCGCCGCCCGCATCGCCCAGGTGGAGCCGGTGCCCACCGTCAATACCAGAGATCCCATCTATTGCCTCCTGCATGGGTTGTTCATGACCATCCCATCTGCCCCAATGGCACGACATCCGACGGTCGCTTCACATTTGCGCGCCGGCAGGTTTGACCCTCTCCGGGAGCGGTGCTAGTTTGATTTTCCAAAACAATCAGTTAGCAACAATGTGAGCAATGGACAGCCAATTTACCATCGTCATCGCAGATGACCACCCCCTGTTTCGGGGCGCCCTCTATCAAGCGGTGCACATGGCCATCGACGATGCCCAGCTGCTGGAAGCAGACTCCATCGACAGCCTGGCCCACCTGCTGGGTGAGCACCCGGAAGTCGACCTGCTGCTGCTCGATCTCAAGATGCCGGGGGCCAACGGCTTCTCCGGCCTCGCCCACCTGCGCGGCCAGTATCCCGACCTGCCCATCGTGGTGGTGTCGGCTTCGGAAGAACCCGCCATCATCCAGCAGGTGCTGCGACTCGGCGCGCTCGGCTTCATCCCCAAATCGGCGCCGATGAAGGAGCTGGTCAACGCCCTCAATACGGTGATCGGGGGTGACAACTGGGTGCCGGCCGGCATCTCGCTCCACCCCGAGCCCAGTGAGGGCACCGATTTTGCCAGCAAGCTGGCCAGCCTCACCCCCCAGCAGTACAAGGTGTTGGTGATGCTGCGTGACGGCAGCCTCAACAAGCAGATCGCCTGGGAGCTCAACGTCTCCGAGGCCACCATCAAGGCCCACATCACCGCCATCTTCAGAAAACTCGGTGTCAAGAACCGCACCCAGGCGGTCATCGCCCTGCAGCAGATGGATATCAAGGGCGACTGAGTCCGCCTCATCCCCACTTGCAGGCCGATTCGTTGCTCGACAAATAGCACGGTCGTACTTTATGCTGCTCCGGTCAATGAAGGAGAGTGCGATGAGCAAGGGCCGGCTGACCCGCGACAACATTTTGCAGACTGCGTTCGAGCAGGCGAGCCAGCAGGGGCTGGAGAGCCTCACCATCGGCTCCCTTGCCAGCGCCTGCGAGATGTCGAAAAGCGGCCTGTTTGCCCACTTCCAGTCCCGCGACAACCTGCAGATCGCCGTGCTGGAGTACGCCGCCGAGGTGTTCCGGGAGCGGGTGATCCAGCCGGTGCGCCAGCAGCAGCACGGCAGCCAGCGAGCGAAGCTGACTGCCCTGCTGCAGGCCTGGCTGGCCTGGAACCAGTGCTTCGCCGGCCGCTGCACCTCCCCCTCCTGGACCTCGGCCCAGGAGGGGGAGGTGCAGCAGGCCGCCCGCCAGCTGGTGCGCTTCTGGCTCGACTACCTGGCCCGTCAGGTGGTGCAGGGACAGAGCGAGGGCGAGTGGCGCAGCGACATGGATCCCTGGCGCGCCGTCTATCGCCTCTATGGCCTCTATCTGGCGGATCAGGTGTTCAATGCCCTCGATCTGTGTCAGGATCCGGCCCGCCACTTCTGGCCCGAGGTGGAGACGCTGCTGGATGGCTGGCGCTGATAGATTGACCTCTCTTTTTTAAAACCGACAAAAAAGCACGACCGTTCGCACATAAAAACCACAGGATGACCATGAGCAGCAAGATCTACTTCAACACCCGCCGCTTCAGCCCGAGCAAATGGTTGCTTGGCCTTGGCACCCGCTTGCATCACATCCTGGCCCCCGCTCATGCCAAGCGCACCGCCAGCAAGCTGCTGCTCACCCCCCAGCGCAACCAGCGGGATGACACGGCACCGGCCGGACTGGTCAAACAGGCCGTACACACCAGCGAAGGCACCCTGATGAGCTACCGGCTCGGCCAGGGGCCGGTCTGGCTGCTGATGCACGGCTGGTCAGGCAGCGCCGGCCAGTTCTACCCGCTGATGAGCCACATCGCGGCCCAGGGCTTCACGGCCATTGCCTACGATCACCCGGCCCACGGCCACAGCGCCGGCCATACCGGCCACCTGCCCCGCTTCGTGCGCGCCTTCGACGAACTGGTGGAAAAGATGACGGCGGAGTACGGCCCGCTGCAGGGCGTCATCGCCCACAGCATGGGGGGCGCCGTCACCCTCTCCAGCCGCCGACGCGAGCTGGATGCCCTGCCGCTGCTGCTCATCTCGCCGGTGCTCGACTACGTGCCCCAGCTCTACGGCATGGTGGCGCGCTCCGGCTACTCCATCCGGCTGTTCGATGCGGTGGTCAAGGAGATTGAACAGGAGTACCAGCACCCCTTGAGCACGGTCGACCCGCTGGGGCGGCTCGCCGGCCGCAGCGGGCCCGCCATCATAGTGCACGACGAGGAGGATCGCTTCGCCCCGCATGGTGATTCCCTGCGCGCCACCCAGGATGGCCGCACCCGGCTGGTGAGCACCCGCGGACTCGGCCATGGCCGCATCCTCGCCAGTGCCCCCGCATTCGCCGCGTTCGATCAGCTGAGCGCCGTCCGCCGCGCCAACTGAACAGCCTCAAAAAGGGCCTGCAAAAAATGGTTGGCAGGCCTGTTTTTATATTTGATACAGCGTCTTATAGTTAAATTGCTCGATGGCAACACCCCCAGTGGCATGCATAAGGCGCAGTATCATGGCCAAACCCAACACAGCTCTTCTGTTGACCGGTGGTGGTGCCCGCGCCGCCTATCAGGTCGGCGCCCTCAAGGCGATCGCCGAGTTCTATCCCCGCAATCTCGGCATTCCGTTTCCCATCCTGTGCGGCACCTCGGCCGGCGCCATCAATGTCACCGCGCTGGCCTGCTACGCCTCCTGCTTCCATCTGGGAGTGCGCAAGCTGGAGTGGGTCTGGCGCCGCTTCGAGACCCACCACATCTTCGACTTTCACCCGGGACGCCTGTTGTGGCGGCTGATGTATGAGGGCTCTGCCGGGCTCATCAACCCCCACACCAACCACGCCTTTCACCTGTTCGACAATGCGCCGCTGCGCCGCCTGCTGGATCAGCTCATCGACTATCACCGCATCGATGACAACATCCTCTACGGCAGCCTGGAGGCGCTGGCCATCACCGCCTCCGACTACGACGACGGCCTCTCCACCACCTTCTTTCAGGGGCGAGCCGAGCACCTGCCGTGGGAGCGTGCCAGACGGCGCGGGCTGCGCACCCTGCTCACCTCGGATCACCTGCTCGCCTCCTCGGCGCTGCCGTTCGTCTTCCCGGCCACTCACATCGGCGACAAGTTCTACGGCGACGGCTCCATCCATCAGTTGAGCCCGCTCAGCCCCGCCATCCACCTGGGGGCGGAGCGGATCCTGCTGATCACTCTGGATCCGCCGGCGCACACGGCCCCCACCTTCCACCATGGCCACCTGACCAGCTCCAACATCGCCAGCCACCTGCTGGACACCGTCTTCACCGACACCCTCAACTCGGACCTGGAGCGGTTGTGGCGCATCAATCAGACCCTGGATCTCATCCCGGAGCGGGAGCGCAACCGGTTGAAACTCAAACGGGTGGAGACCTGCGTGCTCAAGCCGAGCCAGGATCTCGACCTGCTGGCGCTGGCCTATCTGCGCAAGCTGCCGGTGCACCTGCGCCGCCTGCTGCGGGTACTGGGGGTGACGGGGGACGAGACCAGCAGCCTGGCCAGTTTCCTGATGTTCTATCCCGGCTACTGCCAGCAGCTGATCAAGCTGGGCTACCTGGATACTCTGAACGAGCGCCGGCGGGTCGAAGCGTTTCTGGGGATAGAGGAGATGGTACCGGTCGAAGCCTGAAATGGCCTCTTGAGGGTGGGCCGGCACGCCTGCCGGCAAGCGGCTCACTCACCTGTGGCGAGGATGAATACACCTAGAGGGAGGGCTAACGCCCCTCCAGCAGACGCTGCTCCGCCTGCTCCACCGCCACCCCATTGCCGAACAGCACCAGCTGATCCCCTGCCGCCAGCACCAGCTCAGGCTTGGGCTCCAGCCGCAACTCGCCGCGCTGTACTTCCTTGATCCGCACCGTCTCCAGCGCCAGGGCCTGCACGCTGCGCCCCACCGCCCAGGCCTGTTCGTGCAGCAGCACGGGGTGCAGCCGCTCGAGCAGCTGATCCGTCTCCAGATTGCCGGCGCTTTGATCCCCCCAGTAGAAACCGTGCAGAAAGCGGTACTGGCTGCTGCGCTCGTGCTCCATGCGCCGGATCACCCGGCCGATGGGGATGTCGCAGTTGAGCAGCAGGTGGGAGACCAGCATCAGGGCCCCCTCCTGGGATTCGGGGATCACCGCAAAGGCGCCCGCCCGCTTGAACGCTTCCAGAAAACTGTCATCCCGGGTGCGCACCAGCACCTTCACCTCCCCCGCCAGCTCCCTGATCAGCGCCAGCATGGCCTCCACCCGCTTGTGATCGTCAAAGGTGATGATCACCAACCTGGCCCGCAGCAGACCGGCGGCCAGCAGGATGTCGCGGCGGCTGGCATCGCCAAACGCCACCTGCTCCCCCGCCGACTTGGCCTCGCTCACCCGCTCCGGGTCGAGATCCAGCGCCAGGAAGGGGATCTCCTCCTGCTTGAGAAAGCGGGCGCAGGTCTGGCCGGTCCGACCAAAGCCCGCGATGATCACATGCTGGGTCTTGCTCAGGCCCGACTGGGCCACCTCGGAGCAGGTGAGCAGGGCCGGATCGGTGAGGGAGCGGGCCAGATGGTGGGCCTGCAACACCAACCAGGGCGTCATGGCGATGGAGGTGACGCCGATGCCGATGAGCAGGGAGACCAGCCGATGGTCGAGCAGACCGTGGTGGTTGGCCAGCGCCAGCAGCACGAAGCCGAACTCCCCCACCTGGCTCAGCATGATCCCCGCCGCCATGGCATCGCGCTTGCGCTCCCCCATCAGCCGGCCGGCCAGCAGCACCAGCAGGGACTTGAACAGGATCAGGCAGAGCACGCTGGTGGCCACCAGCCACCAGTCCTGCGCCACCCGCTGCCAGTCCATGGTCATGCCGATGGTGATGAAGAAGAGTCCCATCAGCACGTCCCGAAACGGCCGGATATCCACCTCCAGCTGATGGCGATAGTGGGACTCCCCCAGCATCATGCCCGCCAGAAAGGCTCCTAGCGCCATGGAAAGCCCCATCCACTGGGTCAGCGAGGCCGCCAGCAGCGCCACCAGCAGGGCGCTCAGCACGAACAGCTCGTCGGAGCGGGCCCGCGCCACCTCGTGAAACAGCAGCGGCAACAGCCACTTGCCCACCGCCAGCAGGCTCAGCAGGGCAAACAGCCCCTTGAGGGTGGCCCAGGCGATCTCCGCCAGCAGGGCGCTGCCCTGGATCTCGGGCCTGGCCAGGATGGGGATCATCACCAAGAGCGGCACCACCGCCAGATCCTGAAACAGCAGCACGCTCACCCCGAGCTGGGCGCGGCGGGTGTGCAGCTGCTTCTGCTCCCCCAGCTGCTTGATCACCACGGCGGTGGACGAGAGCGCCAGGGTGCCCGACACCACCAGCGCCTGGGGCAGGCTCAAGCCCCACCACCAGGCGATGGCGAAAAACAGCAATGACGTGAGCAACACCTGCAGACCGCCCACCCCGATCACCAGCCGGCGCATGGCGATGAGCCTGGGTAGCGAGAATTCGAGCCCGAGCGAGAACATCAGAAAGACGATGCCGAGCTCGGCGATGGTCTGCATGATCGCCTGGCCGGTGATCACGGCGACGCCATAGGGGCCAAGCAGTACCCCGGCAAGCAGGTAAGCGAGGATCACCGGCTGGCCGAGGCGCCGGAAAATCGCCACCAACAAGACGGCGGCAAGCAGCAGGATCAACACATCTGCGTACAATATTTCCTCCCTTTTTATCTACTTAAGCCTAGCCAGCCACTCTTGTTCGCATCGAACATATTTTGGGCACAAGGATTGCAGGTAAGAGTCAGGAAGTAGGTTGTTTGAGGGCTGTACCGTGGAAAACACATCATCATTGAATGGTCTGGGACATGGCATCGAGCAGTGGGTTCGCCAGATGGAGCGGCTCACGCCGCTGGCCAGTCAGGATCGCAACCAGTTGCTCGAGTTGTTGTTGGTGCAGATGGACCTCGGCAGCCTGCTGGCAACCTTTGCCGATCGTGCGGCAAGAATTGTCCGGATCCACAGCCTGCACTTCGACTGCGGCCAGCCTCATACCCTGATCCAGCATCCGCCCCAGGCCAGCCTGACCCTGCACAGCTACCCGTTCGAGCTGCGCGGCCAGCATGGCCAGCTGATCGGCCAGTTGCACTACACCCTGGAACATGCCCTGAGCGGCAGCCAGCAGCGGATCCTGCAGCAGTATCACCAGCTGCTCTGCCTGCCCCTGCCCCTTTATCTGCGCCTGTCACAGCTGGAGCTGCAGGTCAGGCTCGATCACCTGACCGGGCTCGGCAACCGATCCTACTTCGACGAGGCCATCGGCCGGGCGGTGGAGCAGCACAGCCGGGAATCCCACGGCCTGGTGCTGGTGCTGCTGGATCTCGACAACTTCAAGCAGATCAACGACACCTGGGGTCACCCGGTCGGCGATCTGGTATTGAGCCGCTTCGCCCAGCTGCTGACCCACTGCATCCGCAGCACGGATCAGGCGTTTCGCCTCGGTGGTGACGAGTTCGCCCTGCTGCTGCAACCCGCCGAGCCCGAGGCATGGCGCCCGGTCTGGCTGCGCCTGCAGCACATGCTGATGATCCACAAGGAGCTCAGCACCTTCTCGGTCGGCTGCAGCCTGGGAGCCGCCAGCTGGCAGTCCGGGGTGGACGTGCACAGCCTGTACGAGGCCGCCGATGCCCACCTCTATGCCCGCAAGAAGGCGGGCAAGGCCGGCCTGCTGGACTGAACCGGCCAGCCGCTGAATACGACAAGGCCGGCATATGCCGGCCTTGTCCGTTATCCGCGTTGGCGAAGGAGAGCGTCACGCCGGGGGCTGACAGGCCGCCGCCGGCAGCCAGTGCCAGGCCAGACCGGCTCCCTGCGTCATGAATCCGTCACAGAGGAACAGCTCACCCACCGCCGCCACCTGCTCGCCATAATAGAGGATGGGAATGCGGCCGCGCTGCCAGGAGGGAACCCCGTACTCCTGCAGCAGCTTCTTGAGGCGCCGGCTGCCGCCACGCCCTACCGGCCTGAGCATGCTGCCGGCGGCCACCCCGAAGCGCACCGACAGCGGCTCGTCCGCCCTTGGCAGCCGCAGCCCCTCCCCTTCCAGCCGCGGCAGCAAGCGCACCTCCCCCAGCCCGTCCGGCAGGATCAGCGTCTCACCCACGGCCAATGTCAGCTGCTCGTGGCGAGGCTGCAGCCCGGGTCGCACCAGATGAAGCCGGCCCTGAAAGCGGCGGCAGCTCTGCCCGCCCCAGTTGAGCTGGGGATTGGCGTCTTCCCGTGCCAGCGCCACCTCCTGCCAGAGCAGACCGAGCTGCTCGCGGGAGGGCATCTCGCCCCCCTGGCGGCGGATCCAGTAACGTAGCAGGTTGTTGCGCCGGGTGCCTGACAGGGCCAGCAGCGGCGCGATCTGCAGCGCCTCTCCTGCCGCTGCCAACCGCCAGTCGGCCTCTGCCAGCTCCTCCAGCAGCGCCTCCTGCTCGGCGCACAGCGCCATGCTGCGCGCCGCGGTCTGGGCCATGGCGGGCCAGCGGGCCTTGAGCTGGGGAATGAGCCGTTGGCGCAGGAAGTTGCGGTCATAACTCACATCCTGGTTGCTCTCATCCTCCACCCAGCCATAGGGGAGGCTGGCCGCCGCATCGGCCAGCTCGGCCCGGCTCACCTCGAGCAAGGGGCGCAGCAGCAGGCCACCGGCAAAGGGCTGGCTCGGCACCATGCCCGCCAGCCCGCGCAGGCCGGCGCCGCGCTTGAGCGCCAGCAGCAGGGTCTCCAGCTGATCGTCCTGATGGTGGGCGGTGAGCAGCCACTCCCCCTCTCCCAGCTGAGCGGCGAGGCGCAGATAGCGGGCCTCCCGCGCCTGCGCCTCCAGGCTGTCGCCACTGCCTCGTTGCAGTTTCACCCGCTCGACCAGCAGCGGCACCGCCAGTTGCTGACACACCGTTTCGCAGTGGGCCACCCACTCGTCGGCATGTGGGCTCAAGCCGTGATGAACGTGCAGGGCGCGCAGGGCAAGGCCGTAGGCACGGGCAAAACGGGCCGCCAGCACCAGCAGCACGGTGGAGTCGAGCCCGCCGCTGAAGGCCACCAGCAGACCGCGGGAACCTTCCGGCGCGGGCAGAGTCTGACAAAAACGAGAATAAATACGAGAAATCATAGGCTTCCCCAATACGACCAGGCCGATCTTAGCAGACTCGGGCTTATCAAGCGCTAACCCGGCTGCTAGAGTGAGACGCTCCCTGCGTGGGCAAGGAAGCCGCATAACCCGAATTGGAATCCAACATAATGAACAACAAAAAAAGCATACTGGCCGCCCTCGTCGGGCTGGCCCTGCTGGCCGGCTGCAGTCAGGCCCCGGACGGCGCAGACAAACACTCCGGCCTCGCGCTGGCCAACATGGACACCAGCGTCAAACCCGGTGACGACTTCTTCCGCTACGTGAACGGCCACTGGCTCGCCACCGCCAAGATCCCGGACGACAGGCCCGCCGACGGCGCCTTCTACATGCTGCGAGACAAATCCCTGGCGGACGTGCGGGTGCTGGTGGAAGGGCTGGACGGCAAGGCCGCCGCCGGCACACCGGCCCAGCAGATCCACGACCTTTACCAGAGCTACCTGGATCAGACTACCCGCAACGCCAAGGGCACGGCGCCGCTGATGCCGATGCTGAGCGAGATCGAGCAGATCCGCACGCCGCAGGATCTGGCCCGGGCCTTCGCCGAGAGCGGTCGCAACGGCGGCAGCGCCCCGTTCGGTTTCTGGGTCGATGCCGACGCCAAGGCGCCGGACAGCTATGCGGTCTACCTCTACCAGGCCGGGCTCGGTCTGCCGGATCGGGACTACTACCTCAAGACGGATGCCGCCAGCCAGGCGCTGCGCCAGAAATACGAGCAGCACATCGCCACCATGCTGGCCCGCTTCGGCGAGGCGGATGCCGGGGCCAAGGCCAAACGCATCTTGGCCCTCGAGAGCAAACTAGCCCGGATCCAGTGGGACAATGTCACCCTGCGGGATCGGGAGAAGAACTACAACAAGGGGCCCCAGAGCGAGCTCAAACGCCTCGCCCCCGCCATCGACTGGAATGCTTACCTGACCCAGGCCGGCCTCGCTGGCCAGAGCAGCCTCATCATCGGCCAGCCCACCTATCTCGCGGCCCTCAACGAGGTGATGCAGCAGACCCCGATCGGTGACTGGCAGGCCTACCTCAAGTGGCATCTCATCACCGATTATGCCCCCTACCTCGACAGCCAGACCGATGCCCAGAACTTCGCCTTCTTCGGCACCACCCTGAGCGGTACGCCCAAGCAGCGCGCCCCCTGGGAGCGGGCGCTCGGCGTACTGGACGATCACCTGGGCGAGGCGGTGGGCAAGCTCTACGTGGAGCGCTACTTCCCGCCAGAGGCCAAGGCCCGCATGGAGCAGCTGGTGGAGAACCTGCGCACCGCCTACGGCCAGAGCATCGAGGAGCTGGACTGGATGTCGCCGGCCACCAAGGCACAGGCCAAAGAGAAGCTCGCCAAGTTCCGTCCCAAGATCGGCTACCCGGACAAGTGGAAGGACTACAGCGCCATCGCGATCCGTGCCGACGATCTGGTGGGCAACCTGCAGCGGGCCCGCGCCTTCGAATACGCCGACAACCTGGCGCGCCTCGGCAAGCCGGTAGACAGGGACGAGTGGCACATGTCGCCGCAGACGGTGAACGCCTACTACAACCCGAGCAACAACGAGATCGTCTTCCCGGCCGCCATCCTGCAGCCCCCCTTCTTCGACATGACGGCGGATGACGCGGTCAACTACGGCGCCATCGGCGGGGTGATCGGTCACGAGATGGGTCACGGTTTTGATGATCAGGGCGCCAAATCCGACGGGGACGGCGTGATGCGCGACTGGTGGACGCCCCAGGATCTCAAGGAGTTTCGCTTCCGCACCAGCCGGCTGGTGGCACAGTACAACCGCTTCGAGCCCATCAAGGGGCAGTTCGTCAACGGCCAGTTCACCCTGGGGGAGAACATCGGCGATCTGGGTGGCCTCACCATCGCCCACAAGGCCTACCTGCTGTCGCTGGATGGCAAGGAGGCCCCGGTGCTGGACGGCTTCACCGGCGAGCAGCGCTTCTTCCTCGGCTGGGCCCAGGTGTGGAAAGGCATGTATCGCCCCGAGCTGATGCAGATGCTGCTCGCCTCGGATCCCCACTCGCCACCGGAATACCGGGTCAACGGCGTGGTGCCGAACATCCCCGCCTTCTACGAGGCGTTCAAGATCCAGCCGGGTGACAAGCTCTATCTGGACCCGGCCAAACGGGTCAAGATCTGGTAATGACCGCCCCGATGAGGGGCGGATGACGCGAACCGGCGGGGGCTGCCCAGCCGGTTCGCACAGTGACACAGGTGGCGGGCAACCGCCGCCGCAGTAACAAGGGTCAAACCGATGAAAGCCTTGCTCATGACACTCGGCCTGCTCACCCTGCCCCTCGCCAGCCAGGCGGCGGACGGGTTCTTCAAACAACTGACGCTCCCCTCAGGCCAGGTAGTGACCGTCAGCGAAGGGCGCGGCGAACCTGCCTCCACCGGTAGCTACGACGTGCGCCTCTACTCCGGCGCCAACCCCCAGTTCCCGCTGGATCAGTTCATCGACGGCAAGGTGCTGCCGCGCGATGGCAGCATCAAGGAGCTCAAGCTGCTGGATCTCAACGGCGACAAGCAGCCCGAGCTCATCGTCGTGGTCGAGAGTGCCGGCAGCGGCAGCTACCTGAGCGCCGACGCCTTCACCATCAACCCGCAGGAGGGGCTGGACAGCTTCAACCACGTGGAGGGGCTGGCCCCCAATGAAGATTTGATCCAGGCGCTCAAGACCCCGCGCGACTGACATCCCCATCACCACGCCCCGCCCAGCGGGGCGTTTTTTTGTCCCGCCGCTGACAAAGCGCCTTCCCGCCTCACCCGCAGGGCACCGCCATGGATAGACGGTTATTTTTTCTGCGCTTATAATCGCCGCACCGTGCCATCACGAAACACAAGGAGGTAAAAAATGGTTATCCAAGCGTGTCCGATGTTCTCGGCTCGCCTGTTCGGCACATTCGCGTGCTCTTGCCTGCATACCATCGCGCTGCGATAGCGGGTTCGAGCAAAGCCGACTCCCTTCCATACCGAGACCTTTCTCGACTCTGCCGTTGTCGCCAGCGCTCCTGATGACAGGGATCTTCGATCCCGCGATTTAAGAAAGCAAGAGCATGACAACCCTGATGAGTACCCATTCCCTGCAGATGAGTGCGGGGCACCTTCCGTTATTTGACCACCTCGAACTCGGCATCCGCGCGGGCGACCGACTCGGCCTGATTGGTGCCAACGGCTGCGGCAAGAGCACATTGCTGGCACTGCTGGCGGGCGAGTGCACGCCCCAGGCCGGCCGGGTCGTGCAGGCGGCCGCCTGCCGCTGCGAGTTCGTGGCCCAGCAACTGCCAGCCAGGCTTTCAACCCTCAGCACCCGCGCCGTGCTGCTGGATGCGCTGGGCAACGACCCGAGCGCCGAATGGCAGGTGGACAAGCTGCTGGCCGAGTTGCAGCTGGAGGCCCAGGCCGCGCTGCCGGTCAGTGCGCTGAGCGGCGGCCAGCACAGCCGGCTGCAGATAGGCCGTGCCCTGCTGCGCCAACCCAACCTGCTGCTGCTCGATGAGCCCAGCAACCACCTGGACTTGCCCGCCCTGCTCTGGCTCGAGCAGTTTCTGCTGGGCTGGCGCGGCGCCTTCGTGCTGGTCTCCCACGACGGTCGCCTGCTGGACCGGGTCACCGAGCAGACCCTGATCCTGCGCGATGGCCAGCTGCACCGCTTCGCCCTGCCCTGCAGCCAGGCCCGGGCGGCGCTGGCCGCCGAGGACGAGCAGGCCCGTCTGCGCCGGGCCGACGAGCAAAAGGAGATAGACCGCCTGAGCGCCAGCAGCAAACGCCTCGCCATCTGGGGGCGGGAGCATGACAACGAGAAGCTGGTGCGCCAGGCCAAGTCCATGGAAAAGCGCATCGCCCGCCTGCAGGAGGAGCAGAGCCAGGTCGCGGCGCTGGCCCCCTGGCGGCTCGAGCTGCGCGGACTGAGCCTGCCCGCCGACACCCTGCTGCGGCTGGAGGCCCTCGACGTGGCGCCCGCGCCGGCATTGACGCCGCTGCTGCACGCCGAAGGGCTCTGGCTGCGGACAGGAGACAAGGTCGCCCTGCTCGGCGCCAACGGCACCGGCAAGTCTTCCCTGCTGCGCCAGTGCTGGCGCGAACTGGCCGCGCAGAGCCCGCAGGCAGGCTGGTACTGCCACCCCGGCGCCAGCATCGCCTATTACGATCAGTCCCTGCAGCAGCTCGCTGACGACGCCACCCTGAGCGACGTCCTCTACCCGCTGGCCCCTCTGCCGGAGACCACCCGGCGTCAGGCGCTGATCCGGGCGGGTTTCCCCTATGCCCGCCACGGTCAGCAGGTGCACAGCTTGAGCGGGGGGGAGCGGGCACGGCTGCTGTTTCTCGCCCTGTCGCTCGGCAGCCACCACATGCTCTGGCTCGACGAACCCACCAACCACCTGGATCTGGCGGGCAAGGAGCAGCTGGCCGAGGCCATTGCCGCCTTCCCGGGGGGCGTGCTGCTGATCTCCCACGACCGGGAGCTGATCGAGCGCAGCTGCAACCGCTTCTGGCTGATCAGGGACGGCCGCATCCAGGAGGCTCACAGCGCCGAGCGGGCCTATGCCGAGCTGCTTGGCGATGCGCCCTCGCCGGCAGCAGACAAGGCAGACCTGGCCGCCCCCGTCATGGGGCAGGCCACGGCCGGCCCGGCGGATGACGAGGAGGCGCTGCTGGCACGCTGGTATGAACTCGATGCCCTGCTCGCCGCCGATCTGGCCCGCAAGCCCAGGCACCAGACCCCACGCCTGCAGCAGCAGTGGCGTGACGAGCTGGCCAGGCTCACCGACCAGCTCGGGTTGGTCGGATCATGAGCAGAGCCATCAACCGGCTCTGCCAGCCATCCCTGTTTGACTCAACACTCGCGGCCAACTCCGGTTGGCCGCAAGGAGCCACCATGACATCAATGCAACAACCCCACATCAGGCTGGATCCGGTCAGCGACGCCGATCTGCCCCACATCTTCCGCGGCCTCTCCGATCCGCGGGTCGTCGCCTATTACGGCGTCAGCTACGACAGCCTGACGGCGTGCCAGGCCCAGATGGCCTGGTATGCCGAGCTGACCCACACCGGCCGTGGCGCCTGGCACCTCATTCGTGACCGGCACACGGGCGAACCGCTCGGCGCCATCGGTTACAACGATGCCGACCCGACTCACCGGCGGGCCGAGTTGGGCTACTGGCTCTATCCCGAACACTGGGGCAAGGGGGTTATGAGCGCGGCGCTGCAACTGTGGCTGCCGCTCACTTATCGCACCAGCGAGCTGCACCGGTTGCTGGCGGTGGTGGAGGAGCCCAACCTCCCCTCCGCCCGCCTGCTGGAACGGGCGGGCTTTCACTACGAGGGCACAGCGCGGGAGTGCGAATGCAAGGGGGATGGCTTCATCTCCCTGCGCCACTACGCCATCTTGCGCAGCGACCTGCCCGCCAGTCTGTGACCTGCAACCAAAAGCCCCGCACTGCGGGGCTTTTTTTCGGGTTACTTGATGGCGCAGACACCCTCATCGGGCGCCGAGCGGCGGCGTCTGCGCCGCCACAGGGAGAAGCAGCCGTACCCCAGACTGAGCACCACGGCATAGAGCACCTGGGAGGCGAGCGCCGCCAGCACCAGGGCACAGAGCAGCACGCTCACCCCCGCCAGTCCCTTGCCCACCCCGCCGAGCAGGCGCCAGCCCGCCGCCATGCAGAGCAGGTAGACCAGCACGAAGTTGCCGTTGGCGTAGCGGATCAGCTCATCGAGGGGCAGTCGCAACCAGATGATCAGGGTGATGCAGACCAGACAGATGGCGAGCACCAGACTCAAGGCCCGCAGCGGTGCACCGCGGGCGGTGAGGCGGGCCAGCGAGACCGGCAGCTTGCCTTCGCGCGCCATGCTCCAGATCAGCCGGGCAAATCCCTGCAGGTAGATGTTGATGCTGGCAAAGCAGGAGAGATAGCCGAGCACCGCCACCAACCACTTGGCGGTGGGACCGAACAGCAGCGAGAGCAGGGCCGGAATGGCGGTGGCGTTGGTCGCCTCATCGCCGTAGAGGCCGTATTTGAGCACCACCAGCGAGTGCACCCAGTAGATGAGCCCCGCCAGCAGCACCCCGCCGAGCAGGGCCAGCGGATAGTCCCGCTCCGGTCGCTTGAACTCCTCCCCCATGTGGGCGAAGGCCTCGAGCCCGACGAAACACCAGAACATCACCGCCAGCGCGGTGGCCATGGCGGGCCACTCGTCCGTCGTCGGCAGCGGCCGGGCGGCGTCGCGCCAGCTGATATCCCCCTTGAACCAGATGAGCAGGGTGAGCCCCAAAATGGCGAGCGCGATCAGCAACTGCAGGTTGCCGGAGGAGCGTGCCCCGCGCAGCCCGAGCAAAAATACCCCGAGCAGGGTGAGCAGCTGGATGCCCCACAGGGTCCACTCCCCCAGATCGAACAGGGCGTGCCAGAAGCCGGCGGCAATCATCAGGGCGGCGGGCAGGCCCACCGGCAGCACCGCCAGAAACAGGAAGGCGGAGAAGCGCTCGGCGCCGTTGCCAAAGGCGAGGCCGATGAGGTGCGGCGCGCCGCCGGCATGGGGATAACGGCGGCCGAGGCGAGCGAAGGTAAAGGCAATCGGCAGCACCAGCGCAATCAACAGCAACCAGGCCCACAGCGAGGCCCCACCCGCCAGCGAGGCGGCAGTCGCCGGTACCACGAAGATCCCGGTGCCGAGCAGCGAGGTGGCGAGCAGCCCCATTCCCTGCCAGAGCCCGAGATCCTTTTTCAACCCAGACATATCCTTTTGTCCCGACTAGAAAAACATCCCGCCATGTTAGGCCTCCCTCGCCCTTTTGTTAAGCACGATGGTTAAGCAGGATGGCAAGAATATGCAGCGCTTTATTCAGGCGCTGAGTCCGGTTGCAGCGCCTCGGCCAGAAAATCCCCCAGCAGGGTGATCTTGAGCACCTGCCGGCGCGCTGCCGGGTAGATGAAATGGAGGGTTTTGTCCGGAATGCGGTAGGTATCGAGCAGGGGCAGCAGCCGCCCTGCAGCGATATGCTCTTGCACCTGATCGGCAGGCTGCAAGCTGATGCCAGCCCCTGCCAGCGCTGCCGTCAGCAAGGCCGGCCAGTGGTTGATGCGAAGGCGCGAGGCCACCCGCACCTCCTCGCTCTGGCCATCGCCCCCGACAAACTGCCAGCGCTCGTGCTCGCCCCAGTTACCGTGCAGGCACTGGTGGCTGGCGAGATCGGCCGGATCACGGGGCACGCCGTGGCGAGCGAGGTAGGCGGGCGCAGCGCAGAGGCGGTAGTGCTGGGTCAGCAGCGGGCGGGCGATCAGCGCCTCATCCTGCGGGCGCAGGGTACGGATGGCGGCATCGAACCCCTCCTCCACCAGATCGACCCAGCGCGGGGTGAGCTGCAGATCCACCTCCAGCTTGGGGTAACGGTCGAGAAAGGCGGGCAGCAGCGGCACCAGCCGATGGTGGCCAAAGCTTAGAGGGGCGGCGATGCGCAGCCGTCCGGCCGGCTCGGCCAGCAGGTGCTGGGTCAACGACTCGGTCAGCGCCAGCTCTTCCAGCACCCGCTGGCAGCGGGCCAGAAAGAGCTGGCCCAGCTCGGTCAGGGCCTGCTGGCGGGTGGTCTTGTGAAACAGCTTGCCCCCCAGCCACTGCTCCAGCCCCTGCACATGTTTGCCCACCATCTGGGCGCTGATCCCCTGCTCGCTTGCCACCGCGCTGTAGGAGCCGAGATCCACCACCCGGGTGAAAATACGCATGCTGGTCAATCGGTCCACAACCCCTCCTTTGCCCACGTTTCTAGACCACTTGGCCCGCTGCAAGCGGTCCACATTCACAACCAAAAGTTTAGTAAGAAATGATTTTTTGCCAATTTATCGCACTTTTGGTTGCCAATATAGTGATCAGCAACCTCACCTATCAGGACATACATCCATGAAAAGTACCTATCTGGCCGCCCTGCTGGTCGGTCTGCTGGCCACCGGTGTCAGCCAGGCTGCCGAGAGCAGCTTTATCAACCCGCAGCAGAGCGCCCCCGTCAGCGCAAACCAGGCCACTGCCCAAGCCCAGCCCGATATCTTCCGGGTCAGCCTGCTTGGCACCGGCACCCCGGTGCCCCAGATCAGCCGCGGGGGTTACAGCACCCTGGTCGAGGCGGGCAACCAGAAACTGATGTTCGACTTTGGCCGCAACTCCGCCACCCGCCTGTGGCAGCTGCATATCCCCATCGGCCGGGTCAACGCCTTCTTCCTCACCCACTTCCACTCGGATCACACCAACGGGCTGGCGGATCTCTGGCTGACCGGCTGGCTGCAACCCGCCTACGGCCAGCGTCACACGCCGATGGAGATTTACGGGCCCAAGGGCACCGATGCCCTCGCGAGCGGCCTGCAGCAGGCCTACGCCACCGACATCGCCACCCGGGTCAAGGATGAGGGGACGCCGCTGGACGGGGTGAAGATCAACAGCCACGAGGTCACTGCCGGGGTGGTCTACGACCGGGATGGGGTCAAGGTAACCGCCTTTGACAACGACCACGGGGTCAACATCAAGCCATCGTTTGGCTATCGCATCGATTACCACGGCCACAGCGTGGTGCTCTCCGGCGATACCCGCTACAGCCCGCAGGTGGTGAAAGAGGCCAAGGGGGCGGATCTGCTGGTGCACTGCGTCTCCATGACCTCCGCCGCCCGCATGAAGGCCAACCCCGGCTACCGGGCCATCGCCGGTCACCTCGCCTCCCCCGAGCAGGCCGCCCGCGTTCTGAACGAAGCCAAACCGGCGCTGACCGTGTTCAGCCACATCGGCCTCAACGGCAAGATCACGGTGAAAGATCTGGCGCAGAGCCTGCGCGCCCGCTACACAGGGCCCTTCGTCATCGGCAATGACCTGATGCAGATTGACCTGCCCACCACTGCCGCCGGCAAGGGCTACGCCCTCTGGCAGGCGGAGAACATCGACAACGCCCAGCCCTGAATACCGGCCATAAAAAAGCCGCCTCTTGCGAGGCGGCTTCTTCATTCAAGCGGGTAACCCGTGTTATCAGGCAATCAGCTTGTAGATGATACCGGACATGGCGATCAGGCCGATGATGGTCACGAACACGTTGCTGATGTTGCCAGCGTATTTGCGCATGGCCGGCACCTTGGTGATGGCGTACATCGGCATCAGGAACAGCAGCATCGCGATGATGGGGCCGCCCAGGTCTTCAATCATGCCGAGGATGCTCGGGTTGATGGTGGCGATGGCCCAGGTGGTCAGGATCATGAACACTGCAGTCACTTTGTTCAGCTGCTTGACGTCAACGTTCTTGCCTTTCTCACGCAGGGACTTGGCCATCAGACCGTTCATGCCCTCTTGTGCACCCAGGTAGTGACCCAGGAAGGACTTGCTGATGGCGACCATGGCGATCAGCGGAGCCACGGTGGCGATAACCGGGTTGTCGAAGTGGTTGGCCAGATAGGACAGGATGGAGATGTTCTGTTCCTTGGCAGCAGCCAGGTCAGCCGGGGAGAGGCTCAGTACGCAGCTGAATACGAAGAACATAACAGTCATTACCATCATGACGTGGGCGCCCAGCAGGATGTTGCTGCACTTCTTCTCGGCACCTTCACCGTAACGACCCTTGTTGTCCACCGCGAAGGAGGAGATGATCGGAGAGTGGTTGAAGGAGAACACCATGACCGGGATGGCCAGCCACAGGGTCTTCAGGAAGTCGCCGTTGAAGGCATCACCCAGAGCCGGAGCTTCAGTGATGATGGCACCGTTCCAGTGCGGGATCAGGTAGAGCGCCAGGCCCATCAGGGTGATCACGAACGGGAATACCAGCACGCTCATCGCTTTGACGATAACCTGGCCGCCGAGGCGAACGATCGCCATCAGACCCAGGATCAGCGCCAGAGACAGGATGGCACGGGGAGGTGCAGTCATGCCCAGCTGGTGCACCATCAGGCTCTCGACGGTGTTGGTGATGGCTACCGAGTACATCAGCAGGATCGGGTAGATGGCGAAGAAGTAGAGCAGGGTGATGAACTTGCCTGCGGTCTTGCCGAAGTGCTCTTCCACTACCTCGGTGATGTCGCCATCACGGGTGGAACCGGACAGCACGAAGCGGGTCAGGCCACGGTGTGCGAAGAAGGTCAGCGGCAGGGCCAGGACCAGCATGGCAACCAGCGGCCACAGACCACCTACACCGGCGTTGATCGGCAGGAAGAGTACACCGGCACCGATGGCGGTACCGTACAGACCCAGCATCCAGACCACATCGGCCTTGTTGATGCCACGGGAAGACGCATTACTGGCTAAGCTGCCTTCTACTGCAATGTTCATGTCAGACATAGGGGTGTTCCTGTCATCAAGGAAAATAGAAAATTTCTAGTCAACCGGGCGCAATGCCCTGTTCCATCTCCCTGGAACTCCTGCAGTCCATCCCTGTTATTCTCATCCCGTCGGCCCGGCAAGCTGGTCATCACTCCATGTAACAACCAAATTGCAACAAACAAGCCGGCGGGTCATAGGCCCGAGGGCCACAAACGCGTCAGACTTTACAACTCGCTAACACGCTTTTGTTCCGATGCGCTGACTCTAATTAAATCCCCTTAGCGATCACAGTGTTTTTTTGAATTAATCAACCAAAGTTTGACTGGAATCGCCTTTCTGGCGTCAGAGATCACGTTACGAGCCCAATTTTGTGAACAGCCGTTAACAAATAGAGGTAGTTTCACCCGTATCTATATCCTTGTGGGTACAACAAATTGCTTACATTCGCCTATTTATTGCTCAGATTGTGTCCCGCCGTCCGCTGACGTACCCTGTTGCTCAACATTTTTTCGCTGAATTAATATGGCCATCACCCGTACCGATCTCGCCGAACTGGCGGTGTTTGCCGCCGTCGCCCGCCACCAGAGTTTCAGCAAGGCCGCCCTCGAACTCGGTGTGTCTGCCTCCGCCCTGAGCCACAGCCTGAAAGGGCTGGAGACCCGTTTGGGGGTGCGCCTGCTCAATCGCAGTACCCGCGCCGTGGTGCCCACAGATGCGGGTCAGCGCCTGCTGACCCAGTTGCTGCCAACCTTGAGCCATCTGGAGAGTGCACTGGGTGAGCTGGCCCGTCACAGCGACGAACCGGTAGGAAGGCTGAAGATCAGCGCGCCGCGCGGCGCCATCGATGAGTTGCTGGCCCCGGTGCTGATCGATTACATGGTGCGTTACCCGCGCATGCAGGTGGAGGTGGTGGAGCAGGAGCTGATGCCGCGCCTCATCGAAGATGGCTATGACGCCGCCCTCTTTTACGGGGATCTGCTGCCCAAGGAGATGATCGGGGTACCGCTCGGCCCGCCCCAGCGCTATCTGGTGGTGGCCGCCCCCGCCTATCTGGCCGAACACGGCACCCCGCAGCATCCGCGCGAATTGACCCGGCACGCCTGCATCGGCTATCGGCTCACCCCCTCCCATCACTATCGCTGGGCCTTTGCCGGCGAGGAGGGCTCCATGCTGGAGATCGAAGTGACCGGGCCGCTCACCACCAGCACGCCGGCCCTCTACCTGGGGGCGGCCGAGGCGGGACTGGGGCTGGCCTACTGTCTGGAAGAGGAGGTGAGCAGGCAGCTGACCGAGGGCACCCTGGTGAGCGTGCTGGAGCCCTGGTGCCCCACCTTCGTCGACTTCTCGCTCTTCTATCCCAGTCGCCATCAGCTGGGCAACGGGCTGCGCGCCCTCATCGACATGCTCAAGGGACACTACCAGCCACGCTGATTGATGAATGTGGTTCAGCAATTCATCAAATAGAAACCGGATTATCGATAAAAAAATATTAATCTAGACTATCTGCTCGATAATCGAACTCCCCAAGAGAACAGATATGTCTGCCTACTTCACTCTGCGCCAGCGGGCGATGACCCGCCGTTTCTGGGGCTATGCCCTTCCCTCCATCATGGCCATGCTGGTATCCGGCGCCTATTACCTGGTCGATGGCATCTTCGTCGGTCACTACGTGGGGGCCGCCGGCCTCGCCGGCATCAACCTGGTCTACCCGGTCATCATGGTGCTGATTGGTCTCGCCGCCATGATCAGCATGGGGGCGGCCACCGCCATCTCCTTCCAGCAAGGTGCCAGAAATTTCGGCCAGGCCCGCCAGGCGCTGGTCAATGCGCTCTGGCTGCTGGGGCTACTGGGCGCCGTGGCGCCGCTGCTGCTGCACTACTGGCACGTCGACATCCTGCTAGCACTGGGCATTGAACAGGGTACCGACACCTGGCAACAGGCCAGCGACTACCTCTACTGGATTGGCGGCGGCACCCTGCTGCTGGCCTGCAACCTGGCGGTGCCCTATCTGCTGCGCAACGATGGCCGCCCCCGTCTCGCCATGCTGCTGGTGAGCAGCGGCGCCATCCTCAACATCATCCTCAACTACATCATGGTGGGCCGGTTGGGGCTGGGACTGATCGGTACGGCACAGGCCACCCTCATCTCGGAAGGGGTCGTCAGCCTGCTCGGGCTCGGTTATTTCTTTACCCGCCATGCCAAGCTGCGCATAGAGTGGCGCCATCTGGTGCCCGACTTCCCGGCCATGCCGAACCTGCTGTTCACCGGTCTGCCGAGCCTGATCGCCCAGTTCAACCTCGGCCTGCTGCTGCTGCTGCACAACAGCCAGCTGATGGTGCACGGTTCGGTCAAGGATCTGGCGGGCTTCACCGTGGCCGGTTACACCGAAGCGGTGTTCATCGTCATCCTGCAGGGGCTGGCCTTCGGCATCCAGCCGCTGGTCAGCCAGGCGGCCGGCGCCAAACGTCATCGTGATCTCAAGTTCCTGATGGAGATGGGGCTCAAGATCACGCTCGTCTACGGTCTGGCTGTCTGGCTGCTGATCCAGCTGCTGCCGCGCCAGGTAGCCATGCTCTACACCGGCGATCAGGATGGCGAGCTGCTCGCGGCCGCCATCAGCAGCCTGACCCTCAACCTCGGCGCCATTCCGCTGGAGGGGATCATCATGTTCGGCATCGTGCTGCTGCAGTCCATGGCCCGTACCCGCCAGGCGCTGCTCATCTCGTCCGCCAAGACCCTGCTGCTGCTGCCGCTGATCTTCATGCTGCCGCTCTGGTGGGGCCGGGACGGCGTGCTGCTGGCCCAGCCCACCACCGTGGTATTGCTGACCCTGCCGCTGTGCTGGTTGCTGTGGCGCGAGTGGCGCCGCCTCAAGCTGGCCTGTGCCCCGCTGAGCCGGCCCGGTCGCAAGCCGCTTGGTGCGCGCCAACAAGTGCAACTGGCCAGGCGCGCCGGTTAAGCGCTGCCATCAGGCCGGCAGCCGGCGGGCACAGGTGCGGATCTCGGGCTCGACCATCGCCTGCTGGGCGGCCACCAGCTGCAGTTCGTAGGCGCCCGCCAGCCAGGTCTGGGCCAGCACCGAATCCACGCTGGCATTGGTGCGCTCGAACGCCGCCACCGGCGTGAAGCCCGCCAGCAAGTTGGCCAGCATGGTGGCGCTCAGCAGATCCCCCACCCCGATGGGCTGACGCTGAAACTCATAGAGGGGGCGCGAGATATGAAACGCCCCCTCTTCGCACACCAGCAGCATCTCGAACCGGTCCAGGCTCAAGCCGGCGCGGCCCAGATGCTTGACCATCACCAGCTCGACTCCCCCCTCACGCAGTTGCTGGCAAGCCGCCAGCGCCTCGCTCAGATTGCAGATCTCGCGACCGGTCAGCTGCTCCAGCTCCAGCAGATTGGGGGCCAGCAGGTCGGCGCAGGCCAGCGCCCGGTTTTTCAGAAAATCGGCGACGCCGGGCGCGACGATACACCCCTTGTCGGGATGCCCCATCACGGGGTCGCAAAAATAGCGGGCATTCGGATTGAGTGCCTTGAGGTGGGCCACTGCCGCCAGGATCTCCTCCCCCTGCTCGGCCGAGCCGAGATAACCGCTCAGGATCGCATCGCACTGCCCCAGTACACCGATGTCGGCCAGCCCCGCCATCAACTGGCGGATATGACCGTTTGGCATCACCATCCCCTGCCAGCCTGCGCTGTACTGGGTATGGTTGGAAAATTGCACCGTGTTGACGGGCCACACCTCCAGCCCCATGCGACGCATGGGAAACACGGCGGCGCTGTTGCCGGCGCAGCCGAACACCACGTGGGACTGGATGGAGAGAACTCGCTTCATGCTGACTCGCAAAAAAATGGATGAACCCAGATGGGAAAAACGGGCCTTGCGGCCCGTTGTTGTCACTCTCGCTTAGCGCAGCACCTTGACGGTGTAGCTGCCATCGGCCTGACGATAGAGGCCGTGGATGTCGGTCTCGAAGCCCGGGTAGTGGGCCCCGATCTCGCACAGCATCTCGAGGAACTCGAGCACCGGCAGGGAATCCTGGGTCACCATCTCGCCCGGCAGCACCAGCGGAACTCCCGGCGGGTACGGCAGGATCATGTTGGCGCTGATGCGGTCCACCATGTCGCGCAGCGGCACTTCCACCACGTTGCCGGCCAGCTCCTGCTGCCAGGCGGCGTGCGGGGTCATCTTCATCTCAGGCAGCACGTCGAACGCCTTGAACATCAGCTCCGGCAGGCGGTACTTGCTGGTCAGCTCGTGAATGCGCTGCGCCAGCTCCTGAATACGCATCCCTTCGTAGAAGCTCGGGTCTTCACGATAGAGGCTCGGCAGTATGCTCTTGATGGTCAGGTTCAGATCGTAGCCGCGCTTGAACTCGGTCAGAGCACGCAGCAGCTGCATCGCCTTGGACTGATCGATGCCGATGGAGAACAGGAACAGCAGGTTGTAGGGACCGGTCTTCTCCACCACGATGCCGCGCTCGTCCAGGAACTTGGAGACCAGCGAGGCAGGGATACCGTTCTCCAGCAGCTGACCATTGCGGCCCATGCCCGGGGTCAGCAGGGTGACCTTGATGGGATCCAGGTACATGTGGTTGTCGTCGATGTCCTTGAAGCCGTGCCAGTCATCTTTCGGATCCAGCTTCCAGCACTCGACGGTATCGATGTCGTCCGGCTGCCATACGTCGAAGAACCAGCCTTCGCTCTGCTCACGCAAGCGCTTGATCTCTTTGCGGAAGGAGATGGCGCGATCGATGGAGTCCTTGATCAACCGCTTGCCGGTGTTGCCACGCATCATGGCGGCGGAGATCTCGGTGGAGGCCACGATGCCGTACTGCGGCGAGGTGGAGGTGTGCATCATGAAGGCTTCGTTGAAGGTCTCTTCCTCCACGTCGCCCTTGATGTGGATCATCGAGGCCTGGGAGAAGGCCGCCAGCAGCTTGTGGGTGGACTGGGTTTCGTAGAACACCTTGCCCGGCATCGCTTCGCCGCTCATGCCGCACTTGCCTTCGTAGATCGGGCTGAAGTTGGTGTAGGGCACCCAGGCACTGTCGAAGTGGATGTAAGGGGTGTCCAGCGCCTCCTTGATGAAGCCGGTGTTGTAGAGCAGGCCGTCATAGGTGGAGTTGGTGATCACGGCGTAGCGCGGCGCCTGGGCACCCGGGGTGGCGGCGACCTTGGCGGCGATGGTTTCGCGGCTGAATTCGCTCTGCGGGATGCCGCCCAGAATGCCGTAGGCGTTGCGGGTCGGGCGGAAGTAGAGCGGGGTCACGTCGTTCATCATCATCAGGTGAGTGAGCGACTTGTGGCAGTTGCGATCCACCAGCACTGTGCTGCCGGCCGGCGCCGAGTACATGCCGACGATCTTGTTGGCGGTGGAGGTGCCGTTGGTGACGATGTAGGAGCGATCGGCGTTGAAGGTACGGGCGATGTACTCTTCGGCTTCCTTGTGCGGGCCTGAGTGATCCAGCAGGGAGCCCAGCTCCGGCATGGAGATGGAGACGTCGGCCTTGAACGCGTTCGGGCCGTAGAAGTCATAGAAGATGCTGCCGGCGGGGCTCATCTGGAAGGCGGTACCGCCCATGTGACCCGGGGTACAGAAGGTGTATTTACCCTCTTCCACGTACTTGAACAGCGCCTTGGTGAACGGCGGCAGGATGGCGTCCTGGTACTCCTGGGTGGCCTGACCCATCTTGAGGGCGATGTCGTCGGCCATGCCGAGACGGTACTCGAAGAAGTGCACGTTCAGACGCAGGTCGGTCAGGTGAATGTCCAGGGTGGACTGGTCGTTGGCGAAGGCGAAGATCGGCAGCTTCTCGTTGCGATCGTGGATCTCCTTGCACAGGCCCAGGGAGTATTTGTCCCAGTCGAAGATGGCGCCGCAAACGCGGGGGTTCTTCTCAATCAGTTTCAGCAGGTCGGCCACGTCGACCGGATAGACGACCTCGAAACCCTTGCGCTCGAGGGAGGCTTGCAGCTGGCGAATGGGTTCTTCTTTGAAGAAAACCCCCAGGTGGTTGAGGATGGCAATGATGTTCATCGTAATGCTCCACACGTGATGGGGCGCTCTCCATCAGGGATGGTGAGTGAAGAGCGCTCGGAAAAGGAAAACGGAATTAGTGGCTGGTCTGCTCTTTGAGCAGGGCGTCGTGCTGACGCAGACCCTGTTTTTTGGCGTAGAACATCAGGATGATGAGCGACACCACGAAGGTCGCGGTGAGGTTGGAACCCTTGGCACCCATCAGGGCCACCAGGCAGAACACGCAGGCGACACCGGAGAAGATCATGGCGCCGATGCTGCGGGAGGTCATGCCTTCAAAACGGATCAGGTTAATGCTGGAGTAGAAGTAGGGCAGCATGGTCAGCAGCACCGCATCTGTGGTCAGCACGTTGAAGAGATCGGCCGCGTGGGCGGACTGGGAGGTGAAGGCGGTCAGGCCGACCATCAGCGCAGTCATCTTGAGAGAGCCCAGGATCAGACCCTTCTTGGCAACACCGTTCTTGTCCACTTCGCCGTAGATTTTCGGGAAGTTGCCGTCATGGGCGGCTCGCTTGCCCGCCTCGCCCACCAGCATCATCCAGGAACCCAGCGAGGTGAAGCAGGCCAGGGCGGTGAAGGCGGAGACGAACGGCGCGGACCAGCTGCCGAAGATGGCGGAGGAAGCCATGGCAAACGGCGCGCCGGAGGCAGCCACTTCACCGGCCGGGAACATGCCGCTGATCACCTGGGTGGAGAGGATGTAGATGACGCCAGCGATACCGGTACCCAGCATGGTGGCGAGCGGTACGGTGCGCTTGGGGTTCTTCACCATGCCGGAAGAGACGGCGGCGGACTCCACGCCCACGAAAGACCAGAGGCAGATCAGCACGGCGCTGATGACCGCATGCAGGTCGCTGCCGCTGGTGGTGTTCCAGTTCTGGCTGTAGACGGTGGCATCAAAATGACCCCAGCCCATCACGGCGGTACCCACTACCGGCAACAGGATCAGCACCAGACCCAGGGTACAGAGCCGGCTCACCCAACTGCCGCCAAGCAGGTTGACGAAGGTGAAGATCCAGACGGCGGCGATGGTGGCCGCGGCGGCCGGGATCGGGCTGTTGAGAATGGGGAAGAACACGGAGAGGTAGGAGACGCCGGTAATGGCGATGGCCAGGTTGCCGATCCAGTTGGCGTGGTAGTAAAGCACACCGGTCTGGAAACCGAACACCGGAGAGATCTCGCCGGCGTAGGCGATGGGGCCGCCCTCTTGCGGGTTCTTGGTGGCGAGGCGGGCAAACACGAAGGCCAGTCCCATGGCGCCGACCAGGCAGATGGCCCAGCTGAACACAGAGATGGAACCTATGGTGGCCAGGGCCGAGGGCAGCAGTGCAATACCGCTCCCCATCATGTTGCCGGCCACCACACCTGTACAGGCGACAAGGCCGATCTTCTTGCTCGTATCTAGGGACATAAAATCTCCGGGTCGATATTAAGGCATCAAACACACGCTTGGCGGAGTCTCCCGCCAACCAATGGCCACAGACTAGGCCCCTCTGCCCCGGAAAACATAAAGACCAGCTAAGGGATAAAAACATGAGTGAACTTTTTCGACCTGGCGGCCTGAATCGATAAAAACACTTTAAAAACAATCAGCTGCCCAATGCGTCATCGAGCACCTTGATAAAACCTTGATATCCGCCGCCCCCCTTGATGCGGCCGATAAGCGCCAGTCGACACGCCTTGATATTTTTCTGAGGGGCACCGCGGCATAAAGTGCGTCATTCATGACCCACCGAGTCCGGCCATGCCCGACAGACGGGTTCGCACGGCCCCTTTTGCTGGGTGTTTTTGCTCTTCCCTCTGCCGTGTGCGCGCGATCCTCTGCGACCGGTAGCGCCATGCCTGAGTCGAACCGCCGCAACTGGCACCGGCTGGCGACCACAACTGCGCCTCGCTCCTGGCTCAAGACAACTCAAGACAATATCAAGACTGAGGTCGGGCACCTTGAGTGCCACAGGACGGTACACACCGGCACCAGCTCGGCTGGTTCGGCGGTTCGGCGGTTCGGCGGTTCAGAGGTTCAGAGGTTCAGAGGTTCAGAGGTTCAGAGGTTCAGAGGTTCAGAGGTTCAGAGGCTCGATGCTGGCGCCAAGGATGGCGGCAATCATGGCTTATGCCTGCACGGGGCAAGCATCGGATTGAAATGGGGATAGCAGAGAGATGATGTCAGGCGGCGCACCCGCCGGCGGCCCTAGGCAACCGGCGGTGAGCGCTGCCTTGGCGACAGGGCCGGGATGGCCCCGGCAGGAATCAGAACAGTTTCACCTTGCTCTGGCCAAGGGCATTGAACAGGGCCGGGGTGAGGGTTTCCATGTTGCTGTAAAAACCGAGCTGCTGGCAGAGCAGATAGGTCTGCTCGGTCGCCTCCATCAGGAAGGCCTGGCTGTAGGCATCCCCCGCCGCCTCGGGGCGGCCATCCAGTTCGGCCAGCTTGCCGCGCAGAATGTGATAGAGCACGGAGCGGCCCCGGCTGGCGGCCTCGGCCAGCAGGCGGGTAGCCTCCTGCTGCTGCCCGTTCAGGATCGCCTGCAAGGTGAGTGCCTCCCAGACCCGGGCCGGCAGGGCGACCTGATCCCGTACCACGCTGGCCAGATGGGCACCTATGCCCTGCAGGCGCTCGCTCTGGGGCGTCCCCGTCAGGGTCGCCAGCGCCTCTCCGGCCAGATAACGCTCCGCCAGCAGCAGCGGCTGATCCGGCTGACTGGCCAGCGACTTGTCGAGCAGCTCGACGCCCCGTCTGAGGGCTACCGGGTCCTGGCTGTTGATGTAGTAGTGCGCCTCCATCATGGCCATCAGCGCCCCGTCATCCGTCGGCCAGCCCATGCCGGGCAGCACGTCCGGCTGATCGAGGGCGCGCAGCAGATCCTGGCTGCTCGCCTGCAATACCCCGTGCACGTTGTGACGGCTGAGCTGGTACTGGTGGCTGAACAGCACCCGGTTGGTGTTGATGTTGCGGTACTCCAGATCGAGATAGGTGCCCCCCGGCTGGCGGGAGACCCGCACGCTCAGCTCCTTGCCGGGCAGGATGCCCCCCATCAGGGTGTTGGCACCATACTGCACCCGCAGCGGCGTGGCGGCGGCCACCTCCCCCATCAGGGCGCGGGTGATGCCGTCGGCCAGGCGCACGTTCTCGTTGCTGCCATCCATGCCGGAGTGAAAGCGAAATACCAGCAGATCGGGATCCAGCATGGAGTGCACCTGGGGGCTGGCGTGCTGATAGCTGAGCAGGCTGACGATGGAGACCAGGATCACCGCCACGAAGACATCGAAGCCGATCATCTTCCAGCGGCTGCGGCCATCCTGGGCGTGGCTCGAGATGGCCCGGGTCAGCGGGCCGGCCGGGAAGGGGGCCGCCGTGACCACGGCCTCCGCATCCTCCTCTGCCAGCGGCGGGCTCAAATCGCTCTGGATCTCGTCGCCGGCTGGCGCCATCACCACCGACACCACTTGCAGCGGCCGCACCGGCGCCACCAGCTTGTAGCCGCGCTTGGGCACGGTGACTATGTAGTCGGCGGCATCGTTGCGACCGTCTTTGAGGATCTTGCGCAGCTCGAAGATGGACTGGGTCACCACCTGATCGGTCACCTCGGCGCCGTCCC
Source organism: Aeromonas sp. QDB03 (assembly GCF_027707985.1). Classification (NCBI taxonomy): domain Bacteria; kingdom Pseudomonadati; phylum Pseudomonadota; class Gammaproteobacteria; order Aeromonadales; family Aeromonadaceae; genus Aeromonas; species Aeromonas sp. QDB03. Next base: position 787,938 of record NZ_JAPCJG010000002.1, read on the forward strand.
ACACCTCGTTGATCAGGCAGTCGCGCCCAAATACCGTGCCGGCGTTGCTGGCCAGGAAGCGCAACAGATTGACCAGACGGGGCTCGAGGTAGACCTCGCGGTCGGGACGACACAGCATGTTGTCGTCGACGCTCAGGGTCCAGTCATGGATCTCAAAAACCGATTCGCTCATGATTCACTCGCTGCAGATGGAGACGATGCACGATGAGAGTGACGTAACACCGGGGCGGCTGGACGCAGCAGGGTGCTGCACAAGACTGGGCCGCCGGGAAGGTGAACATTCCTGTGAGTCAGGCCGGGCTGGCCTGTTTACGTCCGCAGAGCGTCCTTGCGGGCATGCCGATCGGGTCGATCGGAAACAATCACTTTAAGCAAAACGGGAGCGGGATCCCACTTTTTTCGGCCACAAATCGCCGTTGAATTGATCCAACAGGGGGGTTTTGGCAAACATCGTGCCAACAGGTATCCATATGAACAGGATTTTTCACTGCCCTGCTCTCGCCCAAACTCTCGCCCAAAAAAAGAAGGCCCCCGCAGAGCGGGGGCCTTCCAGCATGGTGCGATACCGAAGCCCGCTTAGCAGTAGCCGTAGCCCAGCAGGCGCTGGTAACGCTGCTCCAGCAGCTGCTCTGTCTCGAGCGGGCGCAGGGCGTTCAGATCCTGCTGAATGCGGTCTTTCAGGCGCTTGGCCATCTTTTCCACATTGCGGTGGGCGCCACCGAGCGGCTCCTCGACGATGTTGTCGATGAGTTTCAGCTCTTTCAGACGCTGGGCGGTGATGCCCATGGCATCGGCCGCGACCGGCGCCTTGTCGGCGCTCTTCCACAGGATGGAGGCGCACCCTTCCGGCGAGATGACCGAGTAGGTGGAGTACTGCAGCATGTTGACGCGATCGCCGACACCGATGGCCAGGGCGCCGCCGGAGCCGCCTTCACCGATCACGGTGCAGACCACCGGCACGGTCAGACCGGCCATCACTTTCAGGTTGCGGGCAATCGCCTCGGACTGGCCACGCTCTTCAGCACCTACGCCAGGATAGGCGCCCGGGGTGTCGATGAAGGTGATGATCGGCATCTTGAAACGCTCGGCCATCTCCATCAGGCGCAGGGCCTTGCGATACCCTTCCGGGCGCGGCATGCCGAAGTTGCGCTTGATCTTCTCTTTGGTCTCGCGCCCCTTCTGGTGACCGATGACCATCACCGGCTCGCCGTCGAGACGGGCGATGCCGCCGACGATGGCCTTGTCATCGGCATAGGCGCGATCGCCGGCCAGCTCGTCGAAGTCGGTGAAGATGTGCTCGATGTAGTCGAGGGTATAGGGGCGCTGGGGATGACGCGCCATCTGGGATACCTGCCAGGCCCCCAGATCGCCGAAGATCTTCTTGGTCAGCTCTTCGTTTTTCTTCTCCAGCCGACGGATCTCTTCTTTAAGATCCACGGCGTGATTGCCTTCACTCACATGACGGAGTTCGTCAATCTGCGCCTGCAACTCGGCGATCGGCTGTTCAAAATCCAGAAAAAGACTCATAGGGACTATAGATCCTCTAATCAAAAACCAATTCAACCCGCTCTCGTCCAAGCAGGACGCGCAAGTCATCTATCAGTTGATCGGTGGGCGTCACCCGCCACTCGGTACCGAGCGTCAATCGCACCCGGGAGCCGGGGCGACGATAGTTTACCTGAACCGGACAAACTCCGGCACGGGCGGGTTCCAAAATCTCGCACAAACGCGGGAAAAAACGATCATCAATCTGCTGTTCATCGAGAGAGATGCGGATCGCCCTGGCAAAACGCTCTCTCGCATCGTTGATATCCAGTAATTCACGGGCCGACATTTTAAGGCCACCGGAGAAGTCATCAAAGCTGACCTGTCCAGAAACCACCAAAATACGGTCTTTTTGCATCAATTCTTCATACTTTTCCAGCGCTTCACTGAACAGGGTCACATCGAGGCGACCGGAACGGTCGTCCAGGGTGAAGATCCCCATCTTGTTGCCACGCTTGGTCACCATGCTGCGCGCCGCAATCACCAAGCCGGCGGCCGTGGTCACGGTATCGCGGGAGGTGGGGTGCAGATCGCACAGCCGGCCAGAGGTATAACGACGCAGCTCGCCGCTGTACTGGTTGATGGGGTGACCGGTGAGGTAGAGCCCGAGGGTCTCGCGCTCCCCTTCCAGCCACACCTTGTCAGGCCAGTGCGGCACGTTGGCGAACGCCTTCTTGACGTCGTCGATCTCTTCGGTGAGCACGCCGAACATGTCAACCTGACCCACCGCCTGCGCCTTGGCGTGCTGCTCGGCGGCGCGCATCGCCTCTTCCAGCGTCGCCATCAGGGCGGCGCGGTGGGGGCCGAGCCGGTCCATGGCGCCGGAGAGGATCAGCTTCTCCATCACCCGCTTGTTGAGCTTCTTGATATCGACCCGGTTGCAGAAGTCGAACAGATCGCGAAACGGCCCGTCCCGATCCCGCGCTTCCAGGATCGCATCGATGGGGCCTTCCCCCACCCCCTTCACCGCGCCAATGCCGTAGACGATGTGACCGTCTTCGTTGACGCTGAAGCGGTAGCGGCCGGTGTTCACATCCGGCGGGATCACGGTCAGCCCCATCCGCTGGCACTCGTCCACCAGGGTCACTATCTTGTCGGTGTTGTCCATGTCGGCAGTCATTACCGCCGCCATGAACTCCGCCGGGAAGTGGGTCTTGAGCCAGAGGGTCTGGTAGGAGACCAGCGCATAGGCGGCGGAGTGAGATTTGTTGAAGCCGTAGCCCGCAAACTTCTCCACCAGATCGAAGATCTTCATCGCCAGTTCGCCGTCGACGCCGTTCTTGACCGCGCCCTCCTCGAAGCCGGCCCGCTGCTTGGCCATCTCTTCGGGTTTTTTCTTGCCCATCGCCCGGCGCAGCATGTCCGCGCCACCCAGCGTATAACCCGCCAGGGTCTGGGCAATCTGCATCACCTGCTCCTGATAGAGGATGATGCCGTAGGTGGGCTCGAGGATCGGCTGCAGACTCTCGTGCTGCCACTTCTCGTCCGGATAGGAGATGGCCTCCTTGCCGTGTTTGCGCTCGATGAAGTTGTCCACCATGCCCGACTGCAGCGGGCCCGGGCGGAACAGCGCCACCAGTGCGATCATGTCTTCGAAGCAGTCAGGCTGCAGCCGCTTGATGAGATCCTTCATGCCGCGGGATTCCAGCTGGAATACCGCGGTGGTCTCGTAGCGCTGCAGCAGGTCGAACGAGCGCTTGTCGTCGATGGGGATGGCGGCGATGTCGACCGGCGGCTTGCCCTCTTTGGCAAGGCGCGGGTTAATCATGCCGAGCGCCCAGTCGATGATGGTGAGCGTGCGCAGGCCGAGGAAGTCGAACTTCACCAGCCCGGCGTACTCCACGTCGTTCTTGTCGAACTGGGTAACCGGGTGATGACCTTCGTCATCGCAGTAGAGCGGCGCGAAGTCGGTGATCTTGGTGGGCGCGATCACCACGCCACCGGCGTGTTTACCGGCGTTGCGCACTACCCCTTCGAGGCGGCGCGCCATGTCGATGAGGTCCTTGACCTCCTCGTCCTGCTCGTAGAGCTCGGGCAGCTTGGGTTCGGCCTCGAACGCCTTGGCGAGCGTCATGCCCGGATCCGGCGGAATGAGCTTGGAGATGCGGTCGACGAAGCCGTAGGCGTGGCCCAGCACCCGGCCCACGTCCCGCACCACCGCCTTGGCCGCCATGCTGCCGAAGGTGATGATCTGCGATACCGCCTCCCGACCGTACATCTCGGAGACGTGGTCGATCACCTCGTCACGCCGGTCCATGCAGAAGTCGACGTCGAAGTCGGGCATGGATACCCGCTCGGGGTTCAGGAAACGTTCGAACAGCAGGTCAAATTCCAGCGGGTCGAGATCGGTGATTTTGAGGGCGTAGGCCACCAGGGAACCCGCCCCCGAGCCCCGGCCCGGGCCAACGGGGATGCCGTTGTCCTTGGACCACTGGATAAACTCCATCACGATGAGGAAGTAACCCGGGAAGCCCATCTGGTTGATCACTTTCAGCTCGATGTCGAGCCGCTCGTCATACTCGGGGCGGCGCTCGGCCCGCACGGCCGGATCCGGGAACAGGAATTCGAGTCGCTCCTCCAGCCCCTCTTTCGACTTCATGACCAGGAAATCTTCGGTGGTCATGTCACCGGTGGGGAAGTTGGGCAGGAAGTATTCGCCGAGGCGCACCGTCACGTTGCAGCGCTTGGCGATCTCCACCGTGTTCTCCAGCGCCTCGGGGATGTCGGCAAACAGCTCCGCCATCTCCTCCTGGCTGCGCAGATACTGCTGCGGGCTGTAGCGGCGCGGGCGGCGCTTGTCCATCAGGGTATAGCCGTCGTGGATGGCGACCCGGATCTCGTGGGCGTCGAAGTCATCGGCGGTGAGGAACACCACCTCGTTGGTGGCCACTACCGGCAGCGCAAACTCGGTGGCAATGGCCACCGCCATGTGCAGGTAGACCTCTTCATCGGGGCGGCCGGTACGCAGCAGCTCCAGATAATAGGCGTCGGGGAAGTGGGCCTGATAGAAGGCGAGACACTGCTCGGTCATCTGGCGGTTGCCCTTGAGCAGGAACTTGCCCACGTCCCCCTCGCGCCCGCCGGAGAGCACGATCACCCCCTTGGCGTGTTCGGCCAGCCAGGCCTTGTCGATGACCGGGCGCCCCTGCACGTGACCGCGCTGATAGCCGCGGGAGATGAGCAGGGTGATGTTCTGGTAGCCGTCGTTGTCCATGGCGAGCAGGGTGAGGCGGAACTGCTCGTCGCCGAGCTCGTCACTCTGCACCCAGAAGTCGGCCCCGACGATGGGCTTGACACCCTTGCCGTGGGCGGCGCCGTAGAAGCGCACCAGGCCGCACATGTTCATCTGGTCGGTCAGCGCCAGTGCCGGCATGTTGTTGGCCGCCGCCGCACCGACGATGGGATTGATCTTCTGCAGGCCGTCGACCATGGAGAAGTCGGAGTGGACCCGCAGGTGGATAAAACGGGGTTCAGCCATCGTCATCCCCTCTCGTTGCTCGGACTAAATTGCATGGTCTATTCGATCCCCAGTGCGCGATGCACCGGTTTGAAACTTTTGCGATATTCGGGCAGCGGGCCGCGCTCGGCCAGGATGGCGAGGTGCTCCGCGGTCGGATAGCCCTTGTGACGGGCGAAACCGTACTCGGGATGACGGCTGTCCAGCTCGGTCATCTCCGCATCGCGAGTCACCTTGGCCAGAATCGAGGCGGCGCTGATGGCGGCCACCAGGCTGTCACCCTTGACCACGGCGCGTGCTTCCATCGGCAAACTTGGGCAGCGGTTGCCGTCGATGAAGACCAGCTCGGGCGCGATGGAGAGCCCAGCCACGGCGCGCTGCATCGCCAGCATGGTGGCGTGCAGGATGTTGAGCTCGTCGATCTCCGCCGGGCTGGCACGGCCGACGGACCAGGCCAGCGCCTTCTGTTTGATCTCGTCAAACAGGGCGAGGCGCTTCTTCTCGGAGAGCTTCTTGGAGTCGTTCAGCCCGATGATGGGATTGGCCGGGTCAAGAATCACCGCGGCGGTGACCACGTCCCCCACCAGCGGGCCACGGCCCACTTCGTCCACACCGGCAACCAGCCTGTCGTCAGGAATATCGATCATCATCTTGTAGCCTTGAATCAAAACAGGCCCCGCAGGGCCTGGCGTCACGTTGGCGCAGCCCCTGCGGCCGCCCGGAAGTTATCTGCCGAGCAGCTCGGCCACCGCTTCGGCCGCCTGCTGATCCGCGTTGCAGCGGATGAGCTGATGGAGCTCGGTGAAGGTGTTCACCAGCGCGCTGTTGTCGTGCTCGAAGAACTTGCTCACCTCGACCACCAGATTCTCCGGGGTGCATTCGTGCTGGATCAGCTCCGGCACCAGCATGCGACCGGCCAGCAGGTTGGGCAGGGAGACGAATTCGGTCTTCACCAGCCGCTGGGCCAGCCAGTAGCTGAACGGTTTGAGCTTGTAGCCCACCACCATCGGCTTTTTCACCAGCATGGCTTCAAGCGCCGCGGTGCCGGAGGCCAGCATCACCACGTCGGCGGCGATCATCGCCTCACGGCCCTGCCCTTCCAGCAGCACCATGTCGAGATCCGGCGCCAGCTCGGCCTTGATGGCCAGGAACTGCTCGCGCCGCTTCTGGTTGACCAGCGGCACGATGAAACCGAGATCCGGATAGCGCACCGTCAGGTGCTTGCAGGCCTCGAGAAACAGGGGCGACATAAAGCCCACCTCGGCACTGCGGCTGCCCGGCAGCACCGCCAGCCAGCGCCGGTTGGCGTCGATGCCGAGGGTTCTGCGTACCGCGGCCTGATCCGGCACCAGCGGAATGTCGTCCGCCATGGTGTGGCCGACGAAGCGACAAGGGGCATCGAAGCGGTCGTAGAAGGCTTTCTCGAACGGCAGGAAGGCAAGCACCATGTCGGTGGCGGCCTTGATCTTGTGAATGCGGTTCTGGCGCCAGGCCCACACCGAGGGGCTGACGTAGTGAACCGCCTTGATACCGGCGCGGCGCAGTTTGAGCTCCACCCCGATATTGAAATCCGGAGCATCCACCCCGATGAAGATGTCGGGCGGATTGGCGATGAAGTGGCGCAGCAGTTCGCGGCGGACCTTGAGAATGCGCGGCAGACGGCCCAGCACCTCGGTGATCCCCATGACGGAAAGCTCTTCCATCTCGAACAGCGCCTTCACGCCGAGGGCCTGCATGCGCGGCCCGGCGATCCCTTCGAACTGCGCGTCCGGGTAGCGGGCCTGCAGCTCGCGCACCAGGCCGGCAGCCAGAATGTCGCCGGAAACCTCTCCGGCGACGATACCGATGCGAACGGGATCAGGCACGGATGATCCCGCGCTCGTTGTCTTTGAGGAAATCCACGTAGAGCTGGATGGCCGGCTCGCTGGCCGCCATCTCGATCAGCACCGGCAGCACCTCTTCGATGGTCTTGCCGGAGCGGAAGATCTCTTTGTAGGCGCGCTTGACGGCGGAGATGGCCTCAGGCGTATAACCACGGCGACGCAGCCCCTCGGAGTTGACCCCGAACGGCTTGGCGTAGTTGCCGGCGGCCATCACGTAGGGCGGCACGTCCTTGTTGAGGGCGGCGCAGCCACCGACGAAGGCGTGGGAGCCAACACGGCCGAACTGGTGGATCGCGGAGAGACCGCCGAAGATCACGAAATCGCCGATCACCACGTGGCCCGCCAGGGTCGCGTTGTTGGCGAAGATGCAGTTGTCACCGATGATGCAGTCGTGGGCAACGTGGACGTTGACCATGAACAGGTTGCCGCTGCCGATCCTGGTCAGGGACTGATCCTGGATGGTGCCGCGGTGCACGGTGCAGTTCTCGCGAAAGACGTTGTTGTCGCCGATCTCGAGGAAGGTGCGCTCGCCGGCGTACTTCTTGTCCTGGCAATCCTCACCGATGGAGGTGTGCTGGAAGATCTTGTTGCCGCGACCAATCTTGGTCGGGCCCTTGATCACCACATGGGAGCTGACCCAGGTGTTGTCGCCGATTTCCACCTCGGCACCGATGACAGAAAAGGGGCCGATTTCAACCCCTTTACCGATGACGGCAGACTCATGGACGACGGCAGTATCGTGAATGATGGCAGTCTGGTCGATCACGTGTGTTAAACCTCGCGTTTGGCGCACATCAGCTCGGCGGTACAGACCACTTCACCGTTGACCGTGGCCACACCGGTGAACTTGGCGATACCGCGACGCTCTTTCAGGAATTCCACGTCAAGCACCAGCTGATCGCCGGGGCCCACCGGACGCTTGAAACGAGCGTTGTCGATTGAGGCAAAGTAATAGAGTTCGTTGGGAGACGGCTTGCCCACCATGGTAAACGCCAGGATACCGGTGGCCTGTGCCATGGCTTCCAGGATCAGCACGCCGGGGAACACCGGCTTGGCCGGGAAGTGGCCCTGAAAGATCGGCTCGTTGAACGAGACGTTCTTGATGGCACGCAAGGTCTTGCGCTCATCGCTGATCTCGTAGTTTTCCACCTTGTCCACCATCAGGAACGGATAACGGTGGGGCAGCAGATCCATTATTTCCTGGATACCCAGGCTCTTCTTTTCAGTAGTCAAAACAGTACCCTATACCAATCGTGATTATTCTTGGTCCAGCTTCTTCTCAAGCTTGCTCAACCGCTTGTGCATCTCTTCGATACGCATCACCCGGGCGGCGGTCTTGCGCCACTCTTTATTGGTTTGCAGGGGGATGCCGGAAGAGTAGACACCGGGCTCGGTAATGGGTCGCATCACCATGGCCATGCCGGTAACGGTGGCCTGGTCGCAGATCTCCATGTGCCCGTTAAAGACGGAGGCGCCGCCAATGATACAGTATTTGCCGACCTTGAGACTACCTGCCATCACGGTGGAGCCCGCCACGGCGGTGCCGTAGCCGATCTCGACGTTGTGGGCGATCTGGCACTGGTTGTCGATGATGACGTTGTCAGCGATGCGGGTATCTTCCAGCGCGCCGCGGTCGATGGTGGTGCAGGCACCGATCTCGACCCGGTTGCCGATGGTCACGCCGCCGAGCTGGGGGATCTTGATCCACTCGCCGCGCTCGTTGGCATAACCGAACCCATCGGCGCCGATCACTGTGCCGGATTGAACCAGACAGTCGGTGCCCATGGTGATGTTGTGATACAGGGTGACGTTGGCCCACAACCGGGAGCGAGCTCCCAGTCGGGTATTCTTGCCAACGAAACAGCCCGGACCGATGCGCACATCATCCCCCAGCACCACGCCGGATTCGATCACCGCATTGGCCCCGATGGCCACTCTCTCGCCCAGTTGCACGTCTGCCGCGATGACGGCGCTCGGATGGATATCCGTGGCCGGCTGCGGGGTGGTGTCCAGCAGTTGGGCAACCCGGGCAAAGCCCACATAGGGGTCTTTGAGCACCAGGGCATTGGTGGGACAAAATGGCAGATCCGCTTCTGTGATGAGCACGGCGGTCGCCTTGCTCTGCTCCAGATAATGCCGGTACTTTTTATTGGACAGGAAGGTGATATCCCCCTCCCCGGCCTTTTCCAGTGTCGCTACCTTGCGGATTTCCAGGGTTCCGTCGCCATGGACCTGGGCCCCCAGTTGCTGGGCCAGCTGTGCGAGAGTGAATGCCATCAATTAGTTGCTCTTGCTTACCTGAGAAATAACCTGGGCAGAGATGTCCAGCTTGCTGGCGGCGTACGGGGCGGCGTTGCGCTCCAGCACCAGATCGTAACCATTGCTCTTGGCGATGGAATCGATGGCAGCCTGCACCTTGGTCAGGATCTTGTTGCGCTCTTCGGACTGACGGCGACCGTTGTCCTGTTCAAACGCCTGACGCTTCTGGTTGAACTCCATCTGCAGCTTGGCCAGCTTCTCCTGGTTCTGCTTCTTCTGCTCGGCGCTCATGAAGGCTTCGTCCTTCTTGAACTTCTCGACCAGTTTCTGACCGTCGGATTCCAGCTTCTGCAGCTCACGCATGCGCGGCTCGAATTCGCCTTTCAGCTTCTTGGAGACTGCTTCACGCTGGGGCAGCTTTTGGAATACTTCGCCCATGTCGACCACGGCGATCTTGGTCTCGGCCAAGGCGGAGCCCATGCCGGCAGCCATCAGTGCAAAACTCAAACCAGCTACTTTCAACGCTTTATTCACACTTACTCCTTGTTCCCTCATGTGAGGGCTACCTGATTTACCTGATTATGCAAGTGGTACCCGGACCGACTTGTTACCTGGTGAGGCACGCAAGCTGCGCGTCCCATCATTGAATACCCCCACCGCTGGGTGGGGGCAGAGTCCGTCCTTAGAAGGTACGGCCGATGTTGAATGAGAAGAACTCGGTCCGGTCGCCCTCGTACTGCTTGAGCGGACGGGCAATCGCGAACACCAGCGGGCCCATCGGGGAGAGCCACTGCAGCGACAGACCGGCCGAGGCGCGGTAGTTGGTCGGATCCGAATAGTCGGCCAGATAGTTGCAGCCGCTGAAGCAACGGTTGCGGTACTGGTCATAGTCGAAGGTGGTATCCCACACGGAGCCGGCATCGATGAAGAAGCTGGTCCGCAGTTGCGGCTGATAGGTCTCGGACGCAAACGGCGTCGGCACTATCATCTCGAGGGAGGCGACCGCCAGGGCGTTGCCGCCCACCGAGCTGTCAGTGCCCTGGATGACGTCGTTGCCGCTCAGGTTGTAGTAGTAGAGCGCCTTCGGACCCACGGTATTGCTCTTGAAGCCGCGCAGGGTATCGAAACCACCGGCGAAGTAGTTCTCGAAGAACGGCAATACGTGGTCATAGCTGCCGTTGCTACCGTAGCCGTTGCCGTAGGAGGCACGCGCCTTGGCCATCAGCACCCACTTGTGATCCGCATCGAACGGGAAGTAGTGCGCGTCTTCGGCGTTGAGCTTGAAGTACTGCAGATCCATGCCCGGCACGGTCACCTTGGCGTTGACCCGCTGACGGTCACCGGCGGTCGGGAACTGGCCCTTGTTGAGGGTGGAACGGGTCCAGCCGGCGGTGACGTCGACGGTGTTGAACACCATGCGGTTGTCGCCATCCTTGTTCTCGCTGTACACCTTCCAGAACTCATCCACCTGCAGATAGGGGTTGGGCTGGGACAGTTTGTTGTTTTCGACCCCGAGGCTGAAGTCGAGACGGTTGTTCTCGTTGACCGGGAAACCACTGGAGAGGCGGAAGCCGATGGTGGTGTTCTCGTAGTCCACGATGTTGGCGTCAGCCGCACTGAACTGGTTGTAGTAGAGACGACCGCCCAGGCTGACCCCGTCCACGGTGAAGTAGGGATCGTTGTAGCTGAGGTCGACGCTCTTGGAGTACTTGTTGGTACTGGCGGAGATGCCGATCTTCTTGCCGGTCCCCATGAAGTTGTCCTGCTGCAGGCCCGCCTGCAGACTCAGACCAGATTCGGTACCGTAGCCCACACCGGCGTTGATGGAACCGGCCGGCTGCTCCTTGACCTTGAAGTCCAGATCGACCTGGTCATCGCTGCCCGGCACCCGCTTGGTGTCCACTTCGGCGGTTTCGAAGAAGCCGAGACGGTTGAGACGGGTCTTGGACTGCTCGACGCTGTCGGAAGAGAGCCAGGTGCCTTCCATCTGACGCATCTCGCGGCGCAGCACTTCGTCCTTGGTGGTGACGTTGCCGGTGAAGTTGATGTTGCGTACATAGACGCGGGGGCCCGGCTCGATGTTGACGATGAGCTCCACTTCCTTGGTCTGGTCGTTGACCTGCGGGAAGGTGACCACTTTCGGGTAGGCGTAGCCGTAGCGACCGAGGAACTTGGAGAGCACCTCTTCGGTGTGGGTCACCTGGCTGGCGGAGTAGATGCTGCCGGTCTCGATGGGGATGAGCCCCTTCATCTCGCCGCCGCGATCGATCAGATCGCCCTTGAGCTGGATGCCGGACACCTTGTACTGATCCCCTTCCTTGACGTTGAGGGTGACGTAGACCCCCTTCTTGTCCGGGGTCATGGAGACCTGGGTCGACTCCTGGGTAAAGCGGATGTAACCGCGATCCATGTAGTAGGAGCGCAGGGTTTCGATGTCGCCGGCCAGCTTCTGCTTCTGGTAGCGCTGGTCACCGGTGAAGTTCCACCAGGGCACGTCGTCCTTGAGGGAGAGCTGAGCCAGCAGCTTCTCTTCCGGGAACACGTTGTTGCCGACGATGTTGATCTGCTGGATCTTGGCCGCTTCCCCTTCCACGAAGGTGAACTTGAGGTCTACCCGGTTGCGCGGCAGCGGGGTGACGATGGCCTTGACCTTGGCGGAGTACTTGCCCACGCCGTAGTAGAAATCTTCCAGCCCCTTCTCGAGGGAGCTCAGCACGGTGCGATCCAGCGGATCACCCACCCGGATGCCGGAGGACTCCAGGCTCTGGGTCAGCTGCTCTTCCTTGATATCCTTGTTGCCGGAGAACTCGATGCTGGAGATGGTCGGCCGCTCTTTGACCGCCACTTGCAGCACCTGGCCGTCGCGGTAGACCTTGACGTCCTCGAAGTTGCCGGAGGCATAGAGCTTCTTGATGGCGTTGGCCAGCGTCACGGAATCGACGGAATCGCCCACCCGGATCGGCAGGTTCAGCAGGGCAGCACCCAGGGTCACCCGCTGCAGACCTTCAACCTGAATATCTTGCACCACAAAAGAGGCAGGGGCCGCCTGGGCCAGGAAACTGGCACCCAGCAGGCAACTCAACACCAATGCTTTTTTAACAGCCATTTTGTTCTTATGTGTCCTTGTTGATGCTCTGGCCTCAGAGGCGAGCGAAATCATTAAACAGCGCAATACCCATCAGTAACATCAGAATGGCGGCGCCAATCCGGAAACCCACTTCCTGAATTTTTTCTGATACCGGCTTGCCGGTGACCGCCTCGATGAGGAAGTAGACCAGATGGCCACCGTCCAGCACCGGCAGGGGGAACAGGTTGATGATCCCCAGGTTGACGCTGATCAGCGCCAGAAAGCCGAGAAAGTAGACCAGACCGTAGTCGGCACTGCTGCCCGCGCCCTTGGCAATGGAGATGGGGCCGCTCAGGTTGTCCAGCGAGACGATGCCACCGATCAGCTTGCCGATCATGTCGAACGTCAGGGTGGTCAGGCTCCAGGTCTTCTGGGCGCCCTGCCACAGGGCTTGCAAAGGCCCATACTGTAACAGAATCCGATACTCATCCGGTAATGGAACCAGTTGCGGCGACAGGCCGACAAAACCGACCAGCTGGCCCCGCACCTTCTTGGCATCCGGCGTCAGGGTCAGGGTCAGCTCGCTGCCCGCCCGCTCGACGGTCACCTCAAGCGGCTGCTGGGGCGACTGCTGCACCTGGTGGACAAACTGGGCCCACTCGGTGATCTCCTGCTCCCCTACCCGCTTGATGCGATCGCCCGCCTGAACGCCAGCCTTCTCGCTGGCGCTCGCGGCCACCACCGCATCGACCACCGGCAGCACCTTGCCACCAAGCGGCACTATGCCCAGGCTGCCGATGGGAGACTCCTTGTCGGGATCAAACTTCCAGCCGGCCAGCTGCAGTGTCTTGTCCACCGCGTAGCTGGTGTTGGCTGCCTTGAGCTTGAGCTGGACCGAGTCATCGCCAAGGTGGCTGATGAGGGCATAGGTCACGCTCTCCCAGTCACCGGTCTCCTCGCCACCGACGCCGACGATCTCCATGCCGGGTTCCACCCCGGCCGCCGCCACGATGGAGGTGGGACGCACCTCCCCCACCACGGGTTTGACGGCGGGTACGCCGATCATGAACATCAGCCAGAGGGCGAACAGGGCAAACACGAAGTTGGCCATGGGGCCGGCAGCCACGATGGCCATCCGCGCCCAGACGCTCTTGTGATTGAAAGCGTACTGCTCGTCACCGGGCTTGAGCTCGTCCACCCGACCGTCCAGCATCTTGACGTAACCGCCGAGGGGGATCAGGGCCAGCACGTACTCGGTGCCATCCTTGCCGAGCCGACGCCAGATGGCCTTGCCGAAACCGATGGAGAAACGCTCCACCTTGACGCCACAGCGACGGGCCACCCAGAAGTGGCCGAATTCATGTACCGCAACCAGCAGCCCGAGGGCGACGATAAAGGCACCGATGTTCCACAACACACCGCCCATCAGCCCATCACCTCGCGTTCATGCATGGTCCTGTCTCCGACAATCAGGGTGAAGGCAGCACAATGCCACGAAACAGCTCTCATCAGCTAAGCTCCTCAATCAAATTGTGAGCACGGGCACGGGCCGCCCCATCCAGCGCAATCAAATCGTCCAGCGAACCGGCCGCCGTACCGCCCAGGGCGAGCATGGTGGCCTCATTGACTCTGGCAATATCCATAAAACCGATCCGCTCTGCAAGGAAAGCCGCCACGGCCTCCTCGTTGGCGGCATTGAGGGCCGTGGTTGCGGCCTGTCCCTGCTGACAGGCATGCATGGCAAGCTGCAGGCAGGGATAGCGCTCATAGTCGGGACGGATAAAGCTGAACTCTCCGACACTGAAGAAATCCAAAGGTTCCACACCGGACTCGATTCGAGCCGGATAGGCCAGGGCGTGGGCGATGGGGGTGCACATGTCCGGGTTGCCTAGCTGGGCCAGCACGGAACCGTCCTTGTACTGCACCATGGAGTGAATCACCGACTGGGGATGAATCACCACCTGGATCTGCTCGGGCGCCGCGTTGAACAGCCAGCGCGCCTCGATATACTCCAGCCCCTTGTTGATCATGGTGGCGGAGTCGACCGAGATCTTTGCGCCCATGGACCAGTTGGGATGGGCGATGGCCTGGGCCGGGGTGACGCGGGCCAGCTCAGCGATGTCGGTATAACGGAACGGGCCGCCGGAGCCGGTCAGCAGGATCTTGCTGATGCCCGCTCCCGCCAGGTCACAAAAGCCCGGCTGGCGCTGGATGGCCTCGGGCAGGCACTGGAAAATGGCGTTGTGTTCGCTGTCGATGGGCAGCAGCTCGGCCCCGTGCTCGCGCACCGCCTCCATGAAGAAGGCGCCGGACATCACCAGGGCCTCCTTGTTGGCCAGCAGGATGCGCTTGCCGGCACGCACCGCAGCCATGGTGGGCGCAAGCCCGGCGGCGCCGACGATGGCGGCCATCACGCTGTGGGCATCGGGATGAGCGGCCACTTCGCACAGGGCGGCCGGGCCAGCCATGACGCGAGTCGCACTGCCGTGGGTCTTGAGTTGAGCGGCCAGCTCGCTGGCGGCGGCCTCGTCCACCATGACGGCGAAGCGGGGAGAGAATTCGAGGCAATCGCGCAGCATGGCCTCCACGCTGCGGGCCGCGGTCAGCGCCAGCACCTGCCAGCGCCCCGGATTGTGCCGCAGTACCTTGAGCGTACTCTGACCGATGGAGCCGGAGGCTCCCAGAATCACCAGGTTATGCATCAAAACTCCCGCTGTATGACGAATGGATGGCGCCCGCCGCAGGCAGACGCATCAGGCTGAGCATCAAAACTCCTGGCTGAGCAGCAGATAGCTGAGCAGGAACACCGGCAGTGCGGCGGTCAGGCTATCGATCCGGTCGAGAATGCCACCGTGGCCGGGCAACAGGGTGCCTGAATCCTTGATGCCGGCTTCGCGCTTGAACATGCTCTCGGTGAGATCGCCGAGCACCGAGGCCAGCACCGCCAGCAAGGAGCAGAACAGCACGATGGCCATCTTGGCGGGCACAAAGCCCATGAACCAGGTCACCCCGACCGCCAGCAGGCTGGCGGTAAACAGGCCGCCACACATGCCTTCGATGGTTTTGCCGGGGCTCACGGCCGGCGCCAGCTTGTGCTTGCCGAACGCCTTGCCGAAAAAATACGCGCCAGAATCTGCCGCCCAGACCAGTCCCATCACGAACAGCAGGATCCAGGCCCCCATCATGGGGTCGTGATAGAAGTTGTAACCACGGATGGCCACCAGGGACCAGAAGAAGGGGACCAGGGTCACCAGGCCGAACAGGGACTTGAGCCAGATGGACTCCTTCCACAGCTTGGCGCTCTGGGGATAGCGCAACACCAGCAGCAGCCCCAGCAGCCACCAGCTGACGGCGGTCCAGAGCACGCCCATCACCAGCGGATGCAGATGAGGAGTCCACAGCTGCTCCACCGGCAGCCAGAACAGGCTGGCCCCGAGCAGCAGGCAGTACACCAGCGGCAGCCACTGCTGCGGCTTGGCAGAGACGAAGCCGCTCCACTCGCGGCTGGCCAACAGAAATACCAGGGATGCCAACAGGGCAAAGAATTTCAACGGCAGAAAAAACAGCGCCCCCAACACCAGGGGAACCAGTAGCAATGCGGTAATAATTCGTTGTTTTAGCAAAAGAAGCCTCTCTCTTGGGAGGGGGGTTAGCCGGTCTGTTGCTCGGCGATCAATTCCCGGATCTGTTCACCCGTGCAGCCGAAACGACGCTCACGGGCCACGAAGGAGGCAACGGCCTCGCTGAACTCGGCCTCGTTGAAATCAGGCCACAGCACCGGGGTAAAATAGAGCTCGGCATAGGCGAGCTGCCATAACACAAAATTGCTGATGCGATGATCGCCCCCGGTGCGGATCAGCAGATCCACCGGCGGCAGGTCGGCCATGCATACCTCGCGGCCAAGCATGGCTTCATCTATCTGGTCGGCAGCCAGTTCCCCGCTCGCCACGGCACGGGCCAGCTTGCGGGCCGCCTGGGCGATGTCCCACTGACCACCATAATTGGCGGCGATATTGAGAGTCAGCCCCTGATTGTTGGCGGTCAGCGCCTCCGCCTTGGCAATCTTGGCCTGCAGACGCTCGCTGAAACGGGCGGTATCGCCGATCACCTTGAGCCGGATGCCGTTGCTGTGCAGCTTCTGCACCTCACGGCCCAGCACCGTCATGAACAGCTCCATCAAGGCGCTGACCTCCCCTTCCGGGCGACGCCAGTTCTCGCTGGAAAACGCAAACAGGGTCAGCGCGTCTATCTTGGCCCGCGCAGCAAAGGTTACCGCCTCGCGAACAGACTTCACGCCTGCCTTGTGGCCATAGACCCGCATCTTGCCACGGTTCTGGGCCCAGCGTCCGTTGCCGTCCATGATGATGGCGACGTGACGAGGCAAGGACGAATTGGCGCAATCACCTACGGCTGCCAAAAGCGACATTCATTTCTCCCACAAAGACAAAAGCGCCGTGCAGGGGCACTACACGGCGCTCGTAATATACCTGTCAGAGGCTTAGATTTCCATTAGCTCCTTTTCCTTCAGAGCCAGCGCTTCGTCTACCAGCTTGATGAAGGAATCGGTCAGTTTCTGGATCTCTTCCTGAGCACGACGGTCGTCGTCTTCGGAGATCTCTTTGTCTTTGAGCAGCGCTTTGAAGTCGGCGTTGGCATCGCGACGGATGTTGCGCACGGCAACCCGGGCACCTTCCGCTTCGGCACGCACGATCTTGGTCAGGTCGCGACGACGCTCTTCGGTCAGCGGCGGCAGCGGCACGCGCAGGGTCTGGCCGTTGCTGGACGGGTTGAGGCCCAGATCGGAGGTCAGGATGGCCTTTTCCACCGCCTGGATCATGGAGCGGTCAAAGATGGAGATGGAGAGGGTGCGGGCATCTTCAGCCACCACGTTGGCCAACTGTTTCAGAGGAGTGGCCGCACCGTAATACTCCACCTGGATACCGTCGAGCAGGCTCGGGTGAGCACGGCCGGTACGGATCTTGGACATCTGGGTCTTGAGCGATTCTACGCTCTTGGCCATGCGGTCCTTGGCGTCGTTTTTAATCTCGTTGATCACAGTGGTTTTCCTTTTGGCGAACGAGCCGTCAACCGGCCCGTATCTATCTTATTGGCTGGCGTCATGGACAAACGAGCCGAAGCTCACGCTTGTCTCACTTGCTGACGTGATGGATCAGGGTACCTTCCGGCTCGCCCATGATCACCCGACGCAGCGCACCCGGCTTGTTCATGTTGAACACCCGGATCGGCAGATCGTGGTCGCGGGCCAGAGTAAAAGCAGCAAGATCCATTACTTTGAGTTCTTTTTCAAGAACTTCATCATAACTCAGTTCATGGCACAGCACGGCATCCGGGTTCTTGACCGGATCGTCGGTGAACACGCCATCGACCTTGGTAGCCTTGAGCACGACGTCAGCTTCGATCTCGATCCCGCGCAGACAGGCCGCAGAATCGGTAGTGAAGAAGGGGTTGCCGGTACCGGCGGAGAAAATCACCACCTTGCCGGCACGCAGCTGGCTGATGGCTTCGGCCCAGACATAGGAGTCACAGATGCCTTGCAGGGAGATGGCAGACATCAGACGGGCATTCACATAAGCACGATGCAGGGCATCACGCATGGCCAGACCGTTCATCACGGTAGCCAACATACCCATGTGGTCGCCCACCACGCGGTTCATGCCCGCCTTGGCAAGACCGGCACCACGGAACAGGTTGCCGCCACCGATGACCAGACCGACCTGAACACCCAGCTCAACCAGTTCTTTGATCTCTTGGGCCATCCGATCCAGCACCGCCGGATCAATGCCAAAACCCTCGGATCCTTGCAGGGCTTCACCACTCAACTTCAGAAGAACACGTCTGTATGCAGGCTTGGGATTGGTACTCATGTCACTGATTCCTGGTCATATAAAGACCGCGACATAAGTCGCGGTCTGGGGAAACGGAAAAACCGGTTCGATTAGGCCTTTTGAGCGGCCGCGATTTGGGCTGCAACTTCCGCAGCGAAATCGGTCTCTTGCTTCTCGATGCCTTCGCCCACTTCGAAACGGGTGAAGGAAACAACGTCAGCGCCTTCTTTCTTCAGCAGCTCGGCAACGGTCATGGAAGGATCTTTCACGAACGGTTGACCAGTCAGGGAAACCTCACCGGTGAACTTCTTCATGCGGCCTTCAACCATTTTCTCGGCGATCTCTTTCGGCTTGCCAGAGTTGATGGCGATGTCGATCTGGATTTCGCGCTCTTTGGCAACGACTTCGGCAGATACATCTTCCGGCTTGACGAATTGCGGGCTGTTGGCAGCAACGTGCATGGCCAGATCTTTGGCCAGCTCGTCGGAACCACCGGCCAGCTTGGTGATAACACCGATGCGGGAGCCGTGAACGTAGGTGCCCAGGTTGTCACCTTCAACCAGCATCACGCGACGCAGGTTCATGTTCTCACCGATCTTGGCGATCAGGTTGGTGATGGTCAGCTCAACGGACTCGCCGTTGCCGAAGTCGGCGGCTTTCAGCGCGTCAACGTCAGCGATCTTCTGGGTAGCGGCGATTTCAACGATTTTCTGACCCATGGCCAGGAAGCCGGCATCCTTGGAAACGAAGTCAGTCTCGCAGTTCAGCTCGATCATGACGGCAACGTTGCCTTCGGTACGGGCGAAGATCACACCTTCAGCGGCGATACGGCCAGCTTTCTTGGCGGCTTTGGCCTGACCGGATTTGCGCATGTTTTCGATAGCCAGTTCGATATCACCGTTGGCTTCTTCCAGTGCTTTTTTGCAATCCATCATGCCAGCGGCGGTGCGCTCGCGCAGTTCTTTTACCAGGGCGGCAGAAATGTTTGCCATGTCCAGTATCCTCGGTCTTGAATTGACAAGAAACAGGGGCCACAAGGGCCCCTGCTAACCAATTACATCAGCTTGGTTAATAAGGGCTTTGCAGTCCTTATCAATTACTCAGCTTCAACGAAGCCATCTTGTTCGGCTTGAACAACGATGTCCTGAGCGCGAGCTTCCAGTACGGTGTCAGCAGCAGCATTCAGGTACAGCTGAACGGCACGGATAGCGTCGTCGTTACCCGGGATGACATAGTCAACGCCGTCCGGGTTGGAGTTGGTATCAACGATGGAAACTACCGGGATACCCAGGTTGTTGGCTTCTTTGATAGCGATGTGCTCGTGGTCGGCATCGACAACGAACAGAACGTCAGGCAGGCCGCCCATGTTCTTGATACCACCCAGGCTCTTCTCCAGCTTTTCCATTTCGCGAGTACGCATCAGCGCCTCTTTCTTGGTCAGCTTGTCGAAGGTACCGTCTTGGCTCTGGGTTTCCAGATCTTTCAGGCGCTTGATGGACTGACGAACGGTTTTCCAGTTGGTCAGCATGCCGCCCAGCCAGCGGTGGTTAACATAGAACTGGTCGCAACGCTCAGCGGCTTCTTTTACGGCTTCAGACGCGGCACGCTTGGTACCTACGAACAGTACCTTGCCCTTCTTGGCAGCTACGGAGCTGATGAAGTTCATGGCATCGTCAAACATCGGAACGGTTTTTTCCAGGTTGATGATGTGAACCTTGCTGCGGGCACCGAAGATGTAGGATTTCATTTTCGGGTTCCAGTAACGAGTCTGGTGACCGAAGTGAACGCCGGCTTGCAGCATGTCGCGCATAGAAACTTTAGCCATTTTATACCTCTATTGGGGTTAGGCCTCCACACATCCCATATAACCGACCCGTTAAGGCACCCCGGCATATGTGTCGATGTGTGTGTGTTGTTTAAGTAAGGGTGATGGAATGAGGACACAAGTTCCCCATTCCGGCGCGCTTTATACCATAACTTTGGTCAGGACACCACCAGCCTAACCGCTAAAAATGGATCCCTGGGCAGCATGCTGAAGCGCCGATTTGACGCTGTGATGACAATCACACTGGAAGTAAACGGGGGTTGGGGATAAAATTTTGGCCTGATTGCAAACGCATCTATTTTTCATTACCTGATTGCCGGACATCGATAGATGCGCGATCAGGTCCCAAGAGAGATCCCATGTCCATTAAAATCAAGACACCGGAAGAGATTGAAAAGATGCGCGTTGCCGGCCAACTGGCCGCCGATGTGCTGGTCATGATCGCCCCCCACGTCAAGGCGGGCGTCACCACCGACGAACTGAACACCCTCTGCCACGACTATATCGTCGACGTGCAGCAGGCCATCCCTGCGCCGCTCAACTACCACGGCTTCCCCAAGTCCATCTGCACCTCGGTGAACGATGTGATCTGCCACGGCATCCCGAACCACAAGAAATTGCGGGAAGGGGACATCATCAACCTGGACATCACCGTCATCAAGGATGGCTACCACGGCGATACCTCGGCCATGTTCATCGTGGGTGAGACCACCCCGCTGCGCCGTCAGCTGTGCAAGGTCGCTCAGGAGAGCCTCTACGCCGCCATCAAGCAGGTGCGTCCGGGCATGTGCATCACCGAGATCGGCGCCGTGATCCAGCCCATCGTCGAGAAGGCCGGTTTCTCCGTGGTGCGCGACTACTGTGGCCACGGCATCGGGGCCGAGTTCCACGAAGAGCCGCAGATCCTGCACTATCGCAACGGCGGCAAGCAGGAGCTCAAGCCGGGCATGTGCTTCACCATCGAGCCCATGGTCAACAGCAAGAAGTACCACTGCAAGGTCAATCCGAAGGATGGCTGGACCGTGACCACCAAGGATGGCGGCGACTCCGCCCAGTGGGAACACACCCTGCTGGTGACCGAGGATGGCTGCGAGGTGCTGACGCTGCGCCCGGATGACACTATCGACCGTCTCATCAAACACGGTTAACATCAAACCCCGGCCTCCCGCCGGGGTTTTGTTTTTATCAGCCGCGAACCCGTGCGAAAACAGCGCACATGCGTGCGACAGTAGAGTGTGAGACGCCATGGATGCCAGCCTGCTTTCCCCCCACCTGTTACCCGACGCTCAGCTCACCCGCGAGAACTGCAAGGAGTACCTGAGCCGTTTTCTCGGCTGGCTGCACGCCCGCTTCGATGCCGGTGACAACATCATCGAACTGGTGGCTACCCGCTCCGAATACATGGACGAGCTGCTGACCCGGTTGTGGCAAAAGTTCGGCTTCGACAAAACTGAGCTCACCCTGATCGCGGTGGGCGGCTATGGCCGTGGTGAACTGCACCCCCACTCCGACATCGACCTGCTGATCCTCTATGAAGGGGACGAACTGGACGAGGTGCTGGGGCTGCGCATCGGCGAATTCATCACCCTGCTGTGGGATCTCAAGCTGGAGGTGGGCCAGGCGGTGCGCAACGTGGCCGAGTGCCTCGAGCAGGGGCGCGGCGACATCACGGTCGCCACAAACCTGATCGAGGCGCGCTACATCACCGGCCGCGAGGCGGGCTTCCAGCAGCTCAAGGAGGCCACCGGCCCCCAGCACTTCTGGCCGAGCGAGCAGTTCTTCAAGGCCAAACGCGAAGAGCAGGCCCAGCGCCACCAGCAGTTTCTCGGCACCGCCTACAAGCTGGAGCCGGATCTCAAGAGCAATCCCGGCGGCCTGCGCGACATCCAGACCCTCGCCTGGGTGGCCCGCCGCCACTTCGGCGCCACCACCCTGTTCGAGATGACCAGCCACGGCTTTCTCAACCGGGCCGAGTATCGCGAGCTGCTCGATTGCCAGAATTTTCTGTGGAAGGTGCGCTTCGCCCTGCACATGGCCATCAACAAGGGCGACAACCGGCTGCTGTTCGATCGCCAGCGTACCGTGGCCCAGATGCTGGGCTTCGAGGGGGAAGGCAACGCCCCGGTCGAGCAGATGATGAAACGCTTCTACCAGACGGTGCGGCGGGTCTCCGAGCTCAACGAGATGCTGCTGCAGCTGTTTGACGAGGCGATCCTTGGCAACACCGCCATGGACGTGCGCCGCCTCTCCGACGAGTTCCAGCTGCGCGGGCGCCTCATCGATGCGGTGGATTCCGAGCTGTTCGGCCGTGAGCCTGCCGCCATCCTGCGCCTCTTCTACCAGATAGCACAGCATCCGGAGATTGCCGGCATTCACTCCGCCACCCTGCGCCAGCTGCGCGAGGCGCGCCGCAAGCTCAACTGCTGGCTGCAGGACTTGCCCGACTGCCGCCGCCTGTTCATGGCGCTATTGCGCCACCCCAACGGCATCGGCCAGCCGCTCACCCTGATGCACAAGTACGGCATCCTGGCGGCCTACCTGCCGCAGTGGAACCTCATCGTCGGCCAGATGCAGTTCGACATGTTCCATGCCTACACGGTGGATGAACACACCCACCGGCTGCTCAAGAACATCCACCAGTTTCCCAACCCGGCCAGCCGCCAGACCCACCCGCTCTGCCACGAGGTGTTCACCCGGCTGCGCAAGCCGGAGCTGCTCAGCATCGCCGCCCTGTTCCACGACATCGCCAAGGGCCGGCGTGGCGACCACTCAGAGCTCGGCGCCGTCGATGCGCTGGAGTTCTGCCAGTTGCACGGCCTGGATCGCTACGAGAGCCGGCTGGTCGCCTGGCTGGTGCGCCATCACCTGCTGATGTCGGTCACCGCCCAGCGCCGCGACATCTATGACCCCGAGGTGGTCACCGACTTTGCCCAGAAGGTGCGCGACGAACAGCACCTCGACCTACTTTACTGCCTGACCGTGGCCGATATCTGCGCCACCAACGACACCCTCTGGAACGACTGGAAAGGCACCCTGCTGCGCGAGCTCTACTTCGCCACCCAGAAGGCGCTGCGCCAGGGGCTGGAAAACCCGCCCGACATGCGTCTCAAGATCCGCGAGAACCAGCGCCAGGCCAAGCAGATCCTGGCCCAGCGCGACGTGCCGGAGGAGGCTATCAACCAGCTCTGGAGCGACTTCAAGGCCGACTACTTCCTGCGCCATACGCCGGAGCAGATCGCCTGGCACTGCCGCAAGATCATCGAACACGGCGACAACCCGGCGCCGCTGGTGATCATCGGCAAGCACCCGACCCGCGGCGGCAGCGAGGTGTTCATCTATTGTCGCGACACCCCGAATCTGTTCGCCACCGTGGCCTCGGCGCTGGATCAGAAGAACCTCAACATCCACGACGCCCAGATCATGAATTCGCGCAGCGACTACGTGCTCGATACCTTCGTGGTGCTCGAACCCAACGGCGAGCCCATCAGCCCCAACCGCACCGCCACCATCAAGAAGGCGCTGGAGAAGGCGCTGCAGGAGCCGGGCAAGCTGGTGCTACGCAGTAAGCCACTGTCACGGCGCCACCGCCAGTTCAGCGTGCCGACCCGGGTGGTCTTTCTGCCCCATAAGGGGGAGACCCGCCACACCCTGCTGGAGCTGACCGCGCTCGATACCCCGGGGCTGCTGGCCCGCATCGGCGCGGTGTTTCAGCAGTGCGGCCTGTCGCTCCATGCCGCCAAGATCACCACCATCGGCGAGCGGGTGGAGGACTTTTTCAGCCTCACCACCCTGGCCGGCGAGCCGTTGACCCAGGCCGAGCAGCAGGCGCTGGAGGAGCGGCTGGTCAACCAGCTCAACCCGCAAGAGTCGGCCGATGATGAGGGCAGGCCGGGCCCGTGAAGGCTTCACAAGACGCCGAGTCTGCCCCTGATTTATCAAGCAGAACAAAAGGTTGGACCACGCCAGCACAATAAATCAGCGTTCCCGTGAAGAAATCGGCCCGAGCCCTTAAAAACAATTGGAAAAGTGTGATACAACAAACGGAATTTTTTAAAGGAAACCTGTCATGACCGAGTTGCAACAGATCATCGAAGCGGCCTTCGAGCGCCGTGATTCCATCACTCCCGGCTCCGTCGATGCCGCCACCAAGGCCGCCATCCTGCAAGCCATCGACCTGCTGGACTCCGGCAAGGCTCGCGTCGCCGAGAAGATTGCCGGCGAGTGGGTGGTACACCAGTGGTTGAAGAAGGCGGTACTGCTCTACTTCCGCATCAATGACAACGGCATCATCAAGGGTGACGACGCCCAGTATTACGACAAGGTTCCCCTCAAGTTCTCCGACTACAGCGCCGAGCAGTTCAAGGCTGCCGGTGTGCGCGTGGTACCGCCGGCCACCGCCCGCAAAGGCTCCTTCATCGCGCCCAATACCGTGCTGATGCCCTCCTACGTCAACATCGGCGCCTTCGTCGATGAAGGCACCATGGTCGACACCTGGGCCACTGTGGGCTCCTGCGCCCAGATCGGCAAGAACGTGCACCTCTCCGGCGGCGTCGGCATCGGTGGCGTACTGGAGCCGCTGCAGGCCAACCCGACCATCATCGAAGACAACTGCTTCATCGGTGCCCGTTCCGAAGTGGTGGAAGGGGTGATCGTGGAAGAGGGCTCCGTCATCTCCATGGGCGTCTTCATCGGCCAGTCCACCCGCATCTATGACCGTGAAACCGGCGAGATCCACTACGGCCGCGTCCCGGCCGGCTCGGTGGTCGTCTCCGGCTCCCTGCCCTCCAAGTGCGGCAAATACAGCCTGTACGCCGCCGTGATCGTCAAGAAGGTGGATGCCAAGACCCGCGCCAAGGTCGGCATCAACGCCCTGCTGCGCTCCATCGACGAGTAAGCGGTTTTGCAGTGATTTAAAAGGGCGCCTGATGGCGCCCTTTTGATTTTGGCGCCCCTGTCACAGGCAAGCCACACCGACTCGGTTAAGATAGATTGGTCAGGATCGTTTCAAACCGAGGAAGCCCGATGTACGAGAATCTGAAGAGCCTGGGGATCCAGGAACCCACCTCAGTGGACAGCTATACCCTGCGCCAGGAAGCCAATCACGACATCCTCAAGATCTACTTCAAGAAACAGAAGGGCGAGTTCTTCGCCAAGAGCGTCAAGTTCAAATATCCGCGCCAGCGCAAGACCATGCTGGTCGATTCGGGCACCCACGAGTACAAGGATGTCACCGAGATCAACGCCAATCTCAAGTACGTGGTGGATGAGCTCGACAACCTGACCCAGGGCGTGCACGTGCAGGCCGACCCGGACATCAAGCAGAAGATCTTGCGCGACCTGCGCCACCTGGAAAAAGTGGTGCAGAACAAGATCAGCGAAATCGAGCGGGATCTGGAAAAGCTCTAAACCGGTCTGATGCAGCAAAGGCGCCCGTGGGCGCCTTTTTCTTTGAACTGAAGACCGATGGCAACATTGATACCGCGCCGGTCGAAACATGCACCACCGCATCGGCTACCCTATGACGCCCAGCAAAAAGGGAGGCTTGCGCCTCCCTTTTCAACAACTCTGGTATTCAGGCAACAGGATTAGTTGCTCTTCATCCAGATGTCCATGTCGGTTTTCAGGTTGTCGGACTTGGTACCGAAGATGGCTTGTACGCCAGAACCTGCCACTACCACACCGGCAGCGCCCAGTTTCTTCAGACCAGCCTGGTCAACCTTGGCCACGTCTTTCACACCGACCCGCAGACGGGTGATGCAGGCGTCCAGCGAAGCGATGTTCTCCTTGCCACCGAAGGCAGAGACCAGTGCGGCAGACATCTCGTCCTTGCTCTGACCAACGCTCTCTTCGGCCGCTTCGTCTTCACGACCCGGGGTTTTCAGGTTCATGGCACGGATGACCACGGTGAAGACCACGTAGTAGATGACGGCATAGACCAGACCCAGACCCACCAGCAGCAGCATGTGATCGGCACGCGGGGATTGCACCACGAAGTCGATGAAGCCGTTGGAGAAGGTGTGACCGTGTACCACGCCCAGGGAGTTGGTCAGCACGTAGGCCAGACCAGCCAGCACGGCGTGGATGGCGTACAGTACCGGGGCGATGAACAGGAAGGAGAATTCGATCGGCTCGGTGATACCGGTCAGGAAAGAGGTCAGGGCGGCAGAGGCCATGATACCTACGATCTTGGCGCGGTTTTCCGGCTTGGCGGAGTGCGCGATGGCAAACGCGGCGGCAGGCAGACCGAACATCTTGAACAGGTAGCCACCGGCCAGCTGACCGAAGCCGTTGCCGGCAGCGCGGGAAGCGTCGTCAGCAGTCAGGAAGCAGGTCATGATGCCGTGTACGGTTTCACCGGCAGCGTTGACACAGGTACCCGCCTGATAGAAGAAAGGTACGTTCCAGATGTGGTGCAGACCGAACGGGATCAGGGAGCGCTCAACCACGCCGTAGATACCGAAAGCCAGTACCGGGTTCTGGTTGGCAGCCCAGTCGGAGAAGGCTCCGATGGCAGCGCCCACCGGCGGCCAAATGACGGACAGGATCACGCCCAGGCCGATGGAGACGAAACCGGTGATGATGGGCACGGCGCGCTTGCCGGCGAAGAAGCCCAGATACTCGGGCAACTGGATCTTGTAGAAGCGGTTGAACGCCCATGCGGCCACGCCACCGGCGAGGATACCGCCCAAGACGCCGGTTTCGATGGTCTCAACGCCCATCACGGGCGCCATGACCTTCAGGGTGGCGACCATGATGCCGTAGCCAACGATGGCTGACAGACCGGACACGCCGTCGTTATTGGTAAAGCCGAGGGCCACGCCCACTGCGAACAGCAGGGCCATCTGACCAAATACGGAACCACCAGCCTGCTCCATCAATTGGGAGACAATTTCCGGCAACCAGCTGAAGTGGGCAGCACCCACCCCCAGCAGAATACCTGCAACGGGCAAGACCGATACTGGCAGCATCAGCGCCTTACCGACCTTTTGCAGATTAGAGAAAGCATTTTTTAACATGTGTGCGCTCCTGAATGGAATGTCTTACCGTAGACGCTTCAGTCCAATTTATAGACGATCATCAACATCATCTCTCATCGGCATGAATTCGACGCGGGTTTGTTTATTTTGACCAGCTGAATATAACCCAGCAGATCGCAAATATCTTCCATCAGGGGTAAGCGAATAAAAAATTTGGAGGGGAGATCACAAGATAATTTTGGCGGGAATTTTCGGCTAATTACGGATATATTTCGGCATCTTCATGCTAAGCCATAAATATGAAAAGTGCTGTTTCGCATTGTATTTTAGCCAATCAAATTAATACCCAACGAAACGCATTGTAACTTAATGTAACCATTTGCTGTTTTTTCTATTTTAGTCTACCGATTAAAAAGGCCTCCAACAAGGGAGGCCTCAAATAAATATTATATTTTACAGACCGGGCAATATTCAGCCCTTTTGGGAGCGCTTCACCGCATCAATAAAGACCGATTTCGCCTTGGTCGAACCGGCCCGCTCCGCCTCGCTGACCAGTTGCATCGCCTTGTCGATATCACCGGCTTTCACCGCTTTTTCGATCTGGGATTGATAGAAGGCTTCGGTTTCGCTCAGCATGGCGGGCGCAGGCTTGGCAGGCGCGGCTACCGCAGCGGTCGCCACAGTGCCTGCCGCAACGGCCGTCGCCGCCGGTACAGCCTTGCTCATTGCGACCTTGTCGGCATATTCAGGCTTGAAGACCGCTTCCAGTCCCTGCCCTTTTGCCATGTCGGCCACCTTGATCTGTACCAGACCCCATGGGGAGTGCGGGATCACGGGGTCCTTGATATCCGGTTCAACCGTCCCGTTGGCTCTGGCAAACGCCTTGGAGGGGTGCAGTATGGTGGTGCTGCCTGCCAGCTTGTTGGCCGGGGCATAGACAATCATATAGATCTCGGCCGCCGGATTGCCCGGCATGCTGCGGTCGACGAACAACTTGCCCTCAATCCTGTCGTTATCGAGCAGATGGGCCGGCTGATAGGTGAATACCGATTCACCCAGCACGCGCGTCACCTTGAACTGGGCATCCAGCATGATGACCTGCGGGATCAGCACCGTCTTGCTCACCTGGGATGCGATGCTGATGGCCAGATTGCCGGTATTGGCCGGCAGGCGATAAGCGGCGAAATAGCTCATCCCCTCGTCAAACTGAAAACTGGGTTGCTTGCTGTCGAGGGCCAGTAGAGTGTCGCCCTCCGGCAACGCCACATAATTGAAATCACTGAAAGCAGCGCAGCAGCTGGTCGCCTGCGAGAGCGCCTGCTTGGCCTGATCGGCATTACTCAGGATAGATGCATGATCCTGCACGGGGACCAACATGCTACCGGAACAACCGGCCAACAGCGCAGTAACCACGGCTGCGATAGACATCTTTACCAGTTTCATTCTTCTTATCTCCATAACCCGGTTGCCGTTACCCGGCGAAACAAAACTGCCCCCATACGGGGGCAGTGACTAACTTAACTTAAACAGCTGCTTACCACCAAGCTTCCGCTTGAACACCAACTTGGTAGGTGTCTTTGGAGGTATCACCTTCGAACACTTTCTTGTCTTCGTCGTTGGCCAGGTAGGAGGCGAACACACGGATCTCAGGACGGGCCCAGAAGCTGGAGCCGGCAGACCAGGCTTGAGCCAGAGTCAGCTTGTAGCCAGCATCTTTCTCATCAGCCTTGTTGGTAAAGGTATTTTTTTCTTTGAAGTAACCGCCTTCGAAGATGGTCTTGTTGAAGTCATCCCACTTGTACATCGGGCGAACAACGACAGACATGGTTTCAAACTTGTCTTGAGTATCCCACATCTCGTTGGCTACCCCGTAGACCAGCTGGTGACCCATCTCCCAGTTGTTGCCCATCGGGACTACACCCCAGTTGATGAGGCGATAACCATCGGCACCGTCTTTGGCTTCGGCACCATACCAAGAGCCGTCACCGTAGTAGGCCATGGTCTTGGAGTATCCTTCAGTACCGTACTGCAGTACGGTCTTGTTGAAGCCGCCCAACACACCCTGAGTCAGTTCGGCGGTCAGCATGACACCGTCTTTCATGTTGTTGTTTTTCAGCTGTTTCTGAGCGTCGGTCTCGTTGACCAGGGCATACATGGCGCCGACTTCCAGAGAACCGTCTTGCCACAGCGGAATACCGGCATAGCGCAGATCCAAGGTGTTTACATTAACTGAATCAGCAAGATTTGGCTGATCACCATTAATACCTGTCTTGCCAAAAACATCTGTGGAAGAACGGTCATTGCGAATCCAGGCGAAGGAGATCTTGCCAGGACCAGCCTGGATGCCTTCAATACCGGCACCGGCACCGGAGATGTTCCAGTAGTAGAAGTCTGAGATGTGGATGTCGTGACGTTGGTAGAAACGCTTACCGGCCCACAGGGTGGCTTCCGGCGCGAAGCCCAGCAGGCCCTTGGCTTGCACGTTGAACTGACGCAGGGCGAATTCGGAGTCGCCGTTGCACTGTTTAGCGTCGAAGTTACAGACGGTGCCGGTACCTTCCCAGTCGTTGGAACCGTTGGAGGTCATGGCAAACATGGAGTCTACGTAGAAAGTCTTGCCATCCTTGTTGAAGACTTCCTGGCCCAGCTGAACTTCGCCATAGGTATCATTTTCGTTACCCAGACGGCCAACCTTGTTGACACTATATTTCACCATGTCGCCGTCACCGGAAACGCCGACACCTGAACGGAAGTAGCCGTGGAAATCAACGGCGAAGGCGGCTTGGGAAGCCAGGGCTGCGGTTACTGCTGCAGCGATCGGGAGCCACTTTGCTTTCATTTTCATTTTCCTTATTCCCGCTGAGAGGAGTGTGATCCTGAATATCCAAGTTCTTATCACCATAAAAACGTTTAGGTGATAACCGAGGCCGATTATAGGTAGCCAATTTCAGGACAAACATGAGCTGATTCACAAAATGGCGACAAATCGCCCAGCATTGGCTGTAGAGGGTTTTGTACGATGATAATCAACCTAACCATGCAATAACTCACTATCCACACGGGAGTAAAAGCGAAAAGATCCACCATGAAACCGCTACCAACCATTAATTCGCTTCGATGAATAAGTTATAAATATTCAAATTGATGACAAAAACATGACTGAAATCGCTTTCAATGGGGAACTTTTAAATTTGAAGCATGTCGGCTGCCCCCGAAATAAATCGCTGAGCAAAGCGGGGATGACGTGGAAAATAACCGGATAAATATCGGGCAAATATGGTCAGTTGAGACTGCTGATTACCGCAAAATAAACATCCCCGCCAGACGGGCTGAGCGGGGATGAATAAAGGATAAAAACGGACGATCGCTACAGTTTATTTAGCCAGCCATTGAGCCAGGCCAGCGCCACCTTTTCCGGCTCATCGTCGACGGTGGCATCTATCTCCAGCCGGGGCAGCAGAGGACTGGCACCGAGCTCCTGCAACAGCGCATCGAGGTGACGACCGGCACCGCAAAAGTGCTCGTAGCTGCTGTCTCCCATGGCGACCAGTGCATAACGCCACCCTTTCATGTAGGGGGCCCGGTCAGCCAGAGCGGTGGCCAGTGGCTGCAGATTGGGCGGAATATCACCCTGCCCCGTGGTAGCCGTGATGACCAGCAAGAATCGACTCGCATCCAGATCTGCCAGCTCGGCGTCTTCGAACACCTGGCAGCCGTGCCCCGCCTGCTCCAGCTGTGCCGCCAGCGTCTCGGCCACCAGCATGGCCGCGCCGTATACGGTTCCCACCACTATGTCTATCTGCGCCATCACGGACCCCTTTGACCAACATGGATGCTCAGCATGCCACAGCAACAGCTTGGGCAACACCCCGCGATCGTCAGCCTCAGTAGTCGCTCTCGCTGGCAGGCCAGCCCAGTTCGGCAAACAGCTGCAGAACTTCCTGCCCCAGCGGTGCCTGGATCCGCATCGGCACCTTCAGCACCGGGTGCTCAAAGCTGAGAGTGCGAGCCACCAGCAGCAGGCGATCACAACTATAATGCTCGCGAAAAAAGCGGTTGTGGCGGCCATCGCCATGGGTGGTGTCACCGACGATGGGGTGGAACAGATGATCCATATGGCGGCGCAGCTGATGCTTGCGGCCTGTCTTGGGGAACAGCCGAACCAGGCTGTAGCGACTGGTAGGGTGTTTCTTGGAGACCGCATGGGGCAGCTCGACCTGATGCAGGCGACGAAACGCGGTCACCGCCTCCTGGGCCGGACGATCCGGATCGCTCATGGCATCGGCGATCTTGTCCAGCTGCTCCTTAAGCGGATAGTCGATGAGCCCCTGCTCGGGGGCCCAGCCACGCACCAGCGCCAGATACTCCTTGTGCACCTGACGGGCGGCAAAGGCTTCGGTCAGGGTGCGGGCCACGGCGGGATCGAGGGCAAACAGCAGCACCCCCGAGGTGGGCCGGTCAAGCCGGTGTACCGGGTAGACGTGGCGACCGCCGATAAGATCCCGGGTCATCTGCATGGCGAAACGGGTTTCGGCCTTGTCGAGCCAGCTGCGGTGCACCAGCAGGCCGGAGGGCTTGTTGACCGCCACCAGCCAGTCATCCTGATAAAGCAGGGTCAGCTGCAAGGCGTTCTCTTCCTGTGCCTGCTCACGCATCATTGCTCAACCACTTTGCCGGAGAGCAGCAGATCGAAGCGGGCGATCAGGCGCAGCAGGGCTTCGACCTCGGCTAGCTCCTCCTTGTAGACTTCGCTGGCCATGGGATAGAGGGAGACGCTGCTGGGCAGCGGTGCCTGTAGCAGCACCAGCTGCTCCATGCGCGGGATCAGCACGAACTGCAGCCACTGATCGAAGCTCAGGGTATCGACGCAAAATGGCAGCTCGCTGGCCAGGGCCTCTTCACCCGGATGGGCCGCTTGCCAGCGTTCCAGACGTTGCAGCTCGGCGGTCAGTTCACCCAACAGGCCGGCTACCAGCAGATATTGATTCATTGCGTTCTCTTCCTCATCACCACACACCGTCCGCCGCCAATCCTGTGTCGCTGGCGGCAGGCCGAACTTTGCAAAAAAGGGCGTTACTATACACCCTCCCCCCTATCCTCTGCCATGCCCCTTGCGGCCGGCAACACGGGCGAAGAGCCAAGACAGCTCCCGCCTCTGCGTACCGGGCCGGATGCCGGGCGGCGCGCCCCCACTGGCTATCTTGTGCAACCTGCTTATAATCGGCCCGCATCACCCTTAGCCGGATCACCTCATGTCCACCATCAATACGCTGACCGAATTCTTGACCCAGGCCGACACCCAGTTTCAACTGTTCGACATGGGCCGCCAGGTGCGACCACTGGCGAGCGACACCTTCGAGCGCATCGAGCAGCAGCAGGAGCCCTACCCCTGGCCTCTGCAGCAGCACGCCTGGCTCGGCGTCCACTTCTTCCAGCCGGCCGAATCCCGTCACTACCTGTGGTTTCTCAAGTTTGCCCTCGACGAGCGCGGTCTGCTCATCGCCAGCGGCCCCAAACACTTCATGGATCAGGTGGTGGAAACCCTGGGCTACAAACTGACCGGCGAGCTCGACGAAGAGAAAGCCCAGCGTCTGGCGGAGAATCCCTACACCTTCCGCCCGGCCGAGGCCAAGATGGCCAGCCTGCACGCCAAACTGGCCCGTCAGCTGGAGCAGGCCCCCTCGACCTACTTTGAGGGGCTCTGCCACTATCTGGCGGCCCCGACGCCAGAGGGATGGCAGACCCTCGGCGTACAGGGCTTTGCCGATCTGGCGGAGCGGCTGCAGGATGAACGCAACCTGGCGCTGGTGTGCAAGGCACTGCCAAAACTGCCGCAAGAGCCGCTCTACGCCCTTTGTCAGAGCCTGGAAAACGCCCCGTTGCCGCCGGCCGTACAGGGCGCCCTGTTCGAGCGCATCGGCAAGGAGCAGGAGTGTGCCGAACCCAATGCCGAGACCCTGGCCTACCTGTGCCGGGCACTGGCATCCTGCAACGGCAGCAGCATGCGCACCAACAAGCTGCTGACCCTGCTGCAAACCCAGCCAAGCCCGGCCCTGCTGCTGGCCATCGCCGGCCGACTCTGGCCCGACCTGAAGGATGCCGGCCTGCTCAGCCTGTTCCTGGAACAGCTGGCCCTGCAGCCGACCCAGTTCTTCAATCAGGTATTTGCCGAGCTGGTGACCCTGCCGGCCCTGCGCAATGATATGCTGGCCAGGCTGCGCGACCCCGAGCGCAGCGATGCCCTGGGACAGGCCATCGGTCGCCTGTTCGCCTCGGCCTGATGATGTCGGCGACCCGCCACCATAGCGGGTCGCCTGTCGCCACGGATCACACCCCGGAAGGAGCCCGCGATGGGTGAAATGTTCGCAATCTTGCTGCTTATCCTCGGTGCCGGTGCCTTCTGGCACCAGCGACGTCAGGCCGAGCTCGCCTGGCAATACATGCGCCGCTACTGCCAGCATCACGACCTGCAACTGCTGTCGCTGGCACGCAGCCACCGTGCGCTGGCCCACCAGCCACTGCGGCTGCTCACCTATTACGAGTTTGAATTCTCCAGCGATGGCGAGAGCCACTATCTGGGGCAACTGCGCATGCAGGGGCTGCAGGTGGTTGGCGTCGAGCTGCCACCCCACCGGGTGCCCACCCTGTAAATCTGCCGCCACGGGGCGGGCCTATAATGTTCAGGAATGCCTCTTGGGAGAGATGAGATGGAATTCCTGACCCACGATCTGGCCGCCCTGTTTGCCCAGCTGGGGCTGGCCAACGACGAGCTGAGCCTGCACCGCTTCATTCACGAGCACCGCTTGGACAACCAGACCCTGCTGCCGGAAGCCCCCTTCTGGAATCGCGCCCAGGCCGACTTTCTGCGCGATGCCCTGTGGAATGATGCGGACTGGTCGGAAGCCATCGACGAACTGGATGTGCTGCTGCGCCGGCCTGACTGACCCTTGCCCCGCTGTTCAGCGCCCCGCGCTTTGGTTAAGCTCTCTGCCCGTCCAGCCCGAACCACTTTTCATCCTGCGCAGGAGTCCCATGTCAGCCCAAGAGATCATCCGCATCGCCAATGAACTGGCCGTCAAGGGGATCACCCCCTCCACCGCCATGGTCAAGGCCCGCCTCAGCCAGCCCGTTCCCATGGCCGAGCTGCTCAAAGTGCTGAGCCAGTGGAAGCAGCAGCCCGCCAGCGCCCCGGAAGCCGCCAGCACAGCACAGATGACCCCCGCACCCGCCGCCGAGCCCACCCTGCTGCAGCTTGCCGAACGGCTTGAGCGGCTCGAACAGAAGGTGGATCGGCTGACCGAGCTGCTGCTCCAGCAGGGGAAACAGTAAGCCATGTACATCGTCGAACTCTGCTTTGAGTGCTATCGCGACACCTCGCTGGGCGAGGCCGAACGGGCCATCGTCAACTACCTCGACATGCTGCGCTATCAGGGCCAGATCCTCGGCCGGGAGTTCCCCACCAGCATGCACGAGGGCTATTTCGTCAGCCGGGTGGTCTGCCCTGAGCAGGACAGCCTGCACCCGGACAACCAGAGCGAGCAGGTCAAGCTGGCGGAGCAGCAGCTCAATCAGGCCGGGCTGCTCGCCCCCAAACTCCAGTTGCAGGGGGCAGATCTGCTCTCCGACAGCACCGACCCTTGCGGCCATGATGGCGAGCGCCCCAGCTGGATGCTGCTCTACACCAGCTTCCTGCACACCTGTTCGCCGCTGCGCTGCGGTGACCACTTCGCCCCCATCCCGCTCTATCGGCTGCCGGCCGTCGCCAACGGCGACCAAAAACAGATCATCAAGTGGCAAGAGGATTGGGAGGCGTGCGATCAGCTGCAGATGAACGGCTCCATTGCCGAGCATGCGGCGCTGCATGAAATCGGTGAGGTGGGCAGCCGGCTCCATCGCCGTGGCAGCGATCTCGGCAAGCGGCTGGAAGCCCTCACCGGCATCCCCACCTACTACTACCTCTACCGGGTGGGCGGCCGGAGTGCGGCCGAGGAGAAAGCCCGCCCCTGTCCGATCTGCGGCGGCGAGTGGGCACTGGCCGAACCCTTGCACGAGATCTTCGACTTCAAGTGCGATCCCTGCCGGCTGGTCGCCAACCTCTCCTGGGATTTCAAGGACTGAGCCCGGCGGTGAACCAAACAAAAACGCCTTGCCGGTCGGCAAGGCGTTTTTCATTGCAACTGACGCCGTTTATTGCGGCAAAGTCTCCAGCCGCTCGAGGAACGCCGGCAGTGAGGGGGCCAGCACCAACCGGCGACCCGAGTCGAGCCACTCCAGCCACACCTGCCCGCTCTCGTTGTCGAGCGACACCAGTGTCATCTCGTTGCGGGTGGTGGCGATGAACAAAGAGGGTGAGCGCTTCAACTTGCGCAGCATCAGCAGGTGGCCGATGAGGTTCTCCTTGAGCAAGTCGAGATCCGCCTCGTTCCAGGGCAGCACAAACTCGAGCCGCAACCCCTTGTAGAGGCAGGGCACAGGGCGGCTGAACCAGCCACCAAACAGGGCCTGCGCGGCCGGATGCAGGGTCAGCTCGAGCGCCTCGTTCATCGCCGTGAAATCGGCGGGCTCGGCGCGCCGATGCGGGCGCCAGGCCACCCGCCCCTCCTTGGACTCATCCAGCTCGCAGGGGGAGCGCCAGTCTGCCTCCCACTCGCACAGGGGCAGCCCTCGCCTCGCCTCGCCATCGCGCTGCCAGCGCAAAAAAAAGTGTTCCAGGGCAGACAAGACTTGATCCGACATCGAAATTCCCCACAATTGCTGCCAAAGTTCGCTATTGCACCATCAAAGCCATGAGCAGACAAGGTGCAGCGCGGATCGCCAGCCAGCGCTCCCCGCCTTGCCGCCCCCATCGGGCGCATGCTCTGCCATCGCCCATTCAACGTTCGAGTCAGCACACATGAGCAAACAAGAGAGATACGCCGGAGCCAGCGCCCTGCAGGGGCTGAGCCTGGGTCAACAGTCGGCCTACATCAGCCAGTACACCCCGGCCCTGCTGCAGCCGGTGCCGCGCAGCCTGAACCGCGACGACCTCGGTCTTGGCGGCGAACTGCCGTTCCAGGGTTGCGATGTCTGGACCCTGTACGAGCTCTCCTGGCTCAATGCCAAGGGCAAGCCCATGGTCGCCGTCGGCGAGGTCTCGGTGCCCGCCACCAGCGCGAACCTCATCGAATCCAAGTCGTTCAAGCTCTATCTCAACTCCTTCAACCAGACCCGCTGTGACTCGCTGGAAGCGGTGCAGGCCATGCTGGTCAAGGACTTGAGCGCCTGTGCCGGTAGCGACGTGAGCGTCACCCTGTTCCCGCTGGCCCAGGCTCCGCACCACATTGCCGCCCTGCCGGGCGAGTGCATCGACGAGCAGGACATCGCCGTGGACTGTTACGAGTTCGATGCCGACCTGCTGCAAGGTGCGGCCGGCAGCCAGGAGGTGGAGGAGACCCTGCACAGCCACCTGCTCAAGTCCAACTGCCTGGTGACCAGCCAGCCGGACTGGGGATCCGTGGTGATCCACTATCGCGGCCCGCAGCTGGACCGGGAAAAACTGCTGCGCTACCTCATCTCGTTTCGCCAGCACAACGAATTCCACGAGCAGTGTATCGAGCGGATCTTCACCGATCTCAAGCACTTCTGCCGCCCGAGCCAGCTGACGGTCTACGCCCGCTACACCCGCCGCGGCGGCCTGGACATCAACCCGTTTCGCAGCGACTGGGAAGTGGTGCCGGTCAACCTGCGCCTGATCCGGCAATAACCGGTCAACCCGCCGGGCCTGCAGTGCTGCCACGGCCCGGATCGCGGGGCCGGCGCGCAATCTGTCAGTAAACTCTGGACGCACGGGGGCGGGCTTGGATAACATGCCCTCACTCCCGTGCTGCCCTTAATCCAATGAATCAACTGTTTTTTCTGGCAATGATGATGTCCTCCCTGTCGGCTCCTGATCTGGATCTGGCCAAGGAGCAGTTGTCCATCGATCTGCAACAGGCCCAGACCCTGGTGCTGACCGATCCCGCCAGATGCGTGCAGATCACCTCCGCCTTCCTCACCCGCACGGCCAATAATCCCAAGCAAATCATCAGCAATCGCCAAGAGTACGGCTATCGGGAGCCGCTGCTGAGCTATGGCACCGCCGCCCAGGCCACCGGTGCCCACCTGCTCAAGGGGGAGTGCCTGCTGCAGCTTGGCCAGTTCCAGGCGGCGCAGAAATCCCTCGATCAGGGCATCGCCATGGCGGCCAAAGAGCAGCAACTGGAGCTGCAGGCCCACGGCCTCTATCTGAAGATCCGCAGCCAGAACCTGCAGGAGCGTTCCCACGGCGCCAGCGGCGGCCTGCTCGGTCAGCTGGAGACCCTGCTCAGTACCCCCAGCCTGAAAGAGAGCCAGCTGCAGGTTTACAGCCGGCTGCTGCGCACCAACGCCAGCATAGAGGCGCACCAGTTCGACGAGGCCAAGCGTCAGCTGGCCGAAGCTCGCCGCTGGGCGGATCAGACCAAGAATCCGCTGGCCAGCGCCTGGGTCAGCGCGGTGAGCGGCGACCTCTACCACGCCCTCAAGCAGCCCCAGCTCTCGCTGGGCGACTACATCGATGCCCAGCAGCAGGCCAGAGGGTTGCAGGATCCACTGTTTCTCGGCCTGCTGTCTAACCAGATAGTGAACCTCTATCAGGAGGAGCAGGAGCCGCAGAAGGCGCTGCAATACGCCAACGAGGCGGCCAACTACTTCCATGCCCTCGGCAATCCCTCCCTGCTGAGCGACGCCCTCATCGTGCTGGCCCGCCTCAACCGGGAACAGGGCGAGATGAACATGGCGCTGGTCTACTTCTTCAATGCCCTGGATCTGCTGGACGAGGGCAACAACCGCACCCGCATCGCCCACCTCAAGTACGAGATAGGCAAAACCTATCTGGAAACCGGCAACCTGACCCTGGCCCGCAACTACCTCACCGCGGCCCGCCAGTCCCACGAGCTGGGGGACGACAAGGAGCCGCTGATCGACACCCTGCTGCTGCTGGGTGAGCTGCACCTCAAGCAGAAGGAGGCGGGCATCGCCATCCTGCAGCTGGAAAACGCGCTGGCACTGGCCAACCAGATCGGCGACGCCCAGCGCCAGTTCGAGATCTTCCGCCTGCTCTCGGCGGCCTACGAGCAGAAGGGCTATCTGCAGCAGGCGCTGGACAGCTACAAGAATTTCCACCAGCGCAGCGAGCAGGTCCGCCAGCAGCAGGTCGATCTGGAGCAGGAGGCGATCCGCGACAACTACGCCCAGGTGGAGCGGGAGCAGCAGATCAAGGAGCTGCAGCAGCAGCTGAGCACCAGCAAGCATCAGCAGGATCGCTACCTCTGGTCGAGCGTGGTGACCGGTCTGTTGCTGACCCTGTTCATCTATCTGTTCTTCACCCTCTGGCTCAAGCTGCGGGTCGCCCGTCTGCAGGGCAAACAGCTGGGCGAGGCGCTGCTGCTCGAGCCACGCACCGGGCTGGCCAACTGGCAGCGACTGATGAGCCGCTGGCCGCGGGAGATGGCCAAGCGCCAGCAAAAATCCGAGCGCTGGTATTTAAGCGAGCTGCCCACCAGCGAGTTCGACGACAAGTTGCATTACCTGCTGTTTCGGGTGCCCTTCCTGGTCAACAGCCTGGAACAGCACGGTTATCAGGTGAGTCGCGAGATAGAGCAGGCCTTCGGCGCCTACGTCAACGGCCTCACCCCGCAGGATGGCCGCATCTACGACCTGCGTGAAGGCCACCTGCTCTATGTGGTGCCCCAGCGCCATGTGGAAGACCTGCACCGACTGGCCCGCGAACTGCTCGCGGCACTGGCCGAATTCCCCTGCCAGCACCCGCTCGATCGCCACATCAGCCTCGGCATCGTCAGCCACCCCTTCCTGCCCAAGGCGGCCACCGCCCTCGATCATCACGGCCTGTTCGACCTCTGTTATCTGGCCCTGGCAGGAGCCATTCAGCTCAGCGAAAAACACCAGCAAAGCGTCTGGCTGGAGCTGGCCGCCATCGATTGCCAGCAGGCCGCATTTTTTAATGGGGATGTGTGGCAATGCTGCTTGATGGCAATTGACAAGGGACTGGTAAAAGTAAATTCTTCTCATGAAAAGCAATGGGTTAATTGGCTTCGACTTTCACGGACGAAAGCGCCGGTTGATCAATGACAAATAGATAATCAACTGGGTCTGGAACTGGGTTCGACCGCTGTTGCTATCCAACACAACAACGATAATGACAACAGGGCGACCTGAATAATGAATGATATCGCTGCCGTAGCCGGACAATTGGCCAGACTCAGGGAATCCCTTCAGCAAAAGCAGCTGGAGCTGGACGGCGTCGTCTCTTTCTCCGACACCGAACGCGCCCGCAGCATCCAGTTCATCGCCAAGCTGATGCAGGCCTGTCGCGGCCACGATCGCGAGCTGGACAACAAGCTTGCCAAGCTCAAGCAGAAACTCGATGGCAACCCGCCGCTCTCCTCCCTCGATGCCGACCTCGCCGTCATCGAGAAGCTGCTGCAGCAGCACGGCAATGCGCTGGAAGAGTCCATCTCCCTGACCAAGTCCACCATCGAGCTCGGCAGCAAGCAGCTCAAGGCCCTCAAGGGCTTCCCGGAGGAGACCCGCAAATCCCTCAAGGAGTTTCTGGCAAGCCCGGATGGCTATGGCATCGGCGATCACCAGAAGAAGGTGATCCGGTTGCTGGAGTTCTACCAGCAGGCCATCAAGATCCAGCTGCTGCCCACCCAGCCCCTGCTGGCCCAGAGCACACCCGCCGGCAACCAGGCAGAAACGGCCACCGACCTAGCCACGCCGGAGCCGGGCGCCCCCTTTGACGTCAAGGTACATGCCCACATCGCCGACGAGCTGCAGCGGCTCATCACCGAGCTCGACTTTGCCGGCGCCGTCGGCGAGAGCCTGGCGGACATTCGCCGCCAGCTGCTCAATGGCATCACCCCTCCCCTGCTGGCGGAGATCTGCCTGCAGGTGATCGAGCTCATCATCGAGGGCACCCGCGAGGAGCGCAAAGCCTCCCAAGCGTTTCTCAGCACCCTCAACGAGAGCCTCTCGGCGGTCCACTTCAGCTTCACCGAATCCCTCGACGAGGGGCGCGCCCTGCAAAGCGCCACCCTGGATACCCGCAAGGCCATCGACAGGGAGCTCAAGGCCATCGATCACACCCTGGCCAGCCATGACACCATTGATGACCTCAAGGGGGCCATCTCCGGTCACATGGGGGCCATCAACTTGCTGCTGCAGGACAGGGAGGCCATGGCCGCCCGCGAGCGCCACCTGCTGACCCGTCTCTCCACCATGGAGGCCAAGCTGCGGCTGATGAAGGAGGAGACCGCCGAATACAAGAAGCGGCTCACCATCCAGAAACACAAGCTGTTCCTCGACAGCCTGACCCAGGTGCACAACCGGGCGGCCCTCGACGAGCGGCTCGAGCTCGAATACAAGCGCTGGCTGCGTTACAACACGCCGCTGTGCCTGGCCATCATCGATATCGACCACTTCAAGCACATCAACGACAACTACGGCCACATGGCCGGCGACAAGGCGTTGAAGGTGGTGGCCAAGGCGCTGCAGGGGGCCCTGCGCGACACCGACTTCATCGCCCGCTTCGGTGGCGAGGAGTTCGTGGTGCTGCTGCCGAACATCAACCCGGACAAGTTCCAGAAGCCGCTGGAGACCTTGCGCCAGACCATCAAGAGCATTCCGTTCCGTTTTCGCGATGCCAGGGTCGAGATCACCATCTCCATCGGTGCCACCCTGTTTAGGGAGGGGGATCACACCACGGACGCGTTCGAGCGGGCCGACAAGGCACTCTACAGCTCCAAGAACTCGGGTCGGGATCAGGTCAATCTGGCCTGATCGGCGACTAAAAAAGCAGCAAACGCACTTTCCCCCTATTCCCCTGCCCCACCGCTTACATCTACTATCAAATTCAAGGGATGCCACAGGGCATCCCGTTTTCTCCCCAGGGAAAAGCACAACGATAACAAGCGAGTGAAAGGGGAACCTATGATTACGCACATCAATCCAGTCGGCAGCATGGACTTGCTGTCCCAGCTCGAGGTGGACCGCCTCAAGCAAACCGCTTCCAGCGATATCTATCAACTGTTTCGCAACTGCTCGCTGGCGGTACTCAACTCCGGCAGCCATACCGACAGCTCCAAAGAGATACTGGAGCGCTTCAAATCCTTCGATATTCATGTGATCCGGCGCGAGCGCGGGGTCAAGCTCGAGCTGTTCAACGCCCCCGAGCACGCCTTCGTCGATGGCGAGATCATCCGCGGCATTCAGGAGCACCTGTTCTCCGTCCTGCGCGACATCCTCTACGTGTCGACCCAGCTGGAGTCCAACCGGCTGGTCAACCTGACCAGCTCCACCCACATCTCCAACGTGGTGTTCGCCATCCTGCGCAACGCCAAGGCGATCCTGCCGGGCGCTGACCCCAATCTGGTGGTCTGCTGGGGCGGTCACTCCATCAACGAGATCGAGTACCAGTACACCCGCGCGGTGGGCAGCGAGCTGGGCCTGCGTGAACTCAACATCTGCACCGGCTGCGGCCCGGGAGCCATGGAGGGCCCGATGAAGGGCGCCGCTGTCGGCCACGCCAAGCAGCGGGTGCGCAACGGCCGCTACATCGGCCTCACCGAGCCTTCCATCATCGCCGCCGAGCCGCCCAACCCCATCGTCAACGAGCTGGTGATCCTGCCGGACATCGAGAAGCGGCTGGAGGCCTTCGTGCGCCTCGGCCACGGCATCATCATCTTCCCGGGCGGGGTCGGTACCGCCGAAGAGCTGCTCTACCTGCTCGGCATCATGATGCACCCGGCCAACGAACGGCAGCCCATGCCGATCATCCTGACCGGCCCGAAGGAGAGCGCCGATTACTTCCGCGCCATCGACGACTTCGTCAAGGCGACCCTGGGCGAGCCGGCCACCAGCCTCTACCGGATCATCGTCGGCGATGCCCCGGAAGTGGCCCGGGTCATGAAAGAGGCGATGCCGAAGATCCGCGAATACCGCAAATCGGTCGGCGATGCCTACTCCTTCAACTGGTCGCTCAAGATCGAGCCGGAGTTCCAGCTGCCGTTCGAGCCGGATCACGCCAACATGGCCAGCCTCGACCTTCACCGCAACCAGCCGCCCCAGCTGCTGGCGGCCAACCTGCGCCGTGCCTTCTCCGGCATCGTCGCCGGCAACGTCAAGGAAGGGGGCATCCGCGCCATCGAGAAGAAGGGCCCCTTCAAGCTGCACGGCGACAAGGAGCTGATGCACCTGATGGACAAACTGCTGGAGAGCTTCGTCAAGCAGCAACGTATGAAGCTGCCGGGCAGCCAGTATGTGCCCTGCTATGAAATCGTGCGCTGACGGACAGCACAGCTGAAACGAGGGGCGCATGGCGCCCCTTTTTTGTCGCAGGGGATGCCCGCGGCCATCAATCCCCCATCGAGCCCGCTGGTTTGTTACAATGGGGCGTCCCGACTGCCAAGAGTGCCCCATGTCAAACCCAAGGCCACACCTGCTCATCATCGATGCCCTCAATCTCATTCGCCGGCTGCACGCGGTTCAGGCCCAGCAGGCGCTGACCCCGGCCCAGGCGTTGATCGCCACCCGTGCCAACCTCATCAACACCTGCCGCAAGCTGCTGGCCGCCAGTGAGCCGACCCACGTCATCGCGGTGTTTGACGGCGAGGTGCACAGCTGGCGCAAAGAGGTCTACCCGGCGTACAAGGAGGGGCGAACCCCCATGCCGACCGAGCTGCGCGAGGGTTTGAACGAGTTGCAGGATGCGTTCTGGGAGTGCGGCGTGGACGCCCTGCTCTCCCAGACCGACGAGGCAGATGATCTCATCGCCACCCTCGCCAGCGGCATTGCCCAGCACGGTGCCAGAGCCACCATCATCTCCACCGACAAGGGGTTCTGCCAGCTCATCTGCCCGCAGATCCAGATCCGCGACTACTTCAACAAGCGCTGGCTGGATGCCGCCTTCGTCGAGCAACAGTACGGGGTGGCGCCGACGCAACTGGTGGATTTCTGGGCTCTCACCGGCATCGGCGGCTCCAACATCAAGGGGGTGCCCGGCATCGGCCCCAAGACCGCCACCCAGCTGCTGCAGCAATACGGCGATCTGGCCAGCCTGCTGGCGGCCTGCCAGCAGGAAGACGCCGCCAAGGCGCTGCTCAAGCTGCGCCAGCACCAGGATGAGGCCCTGCTGGCCCAACGGCTGGTGCGCCTGCAGCGGGACATTCCGCTCGGCTTCAACCTGCGGGAGATCCGCTACCCACCGGCTCCCGAAGCCTGATAAAGCGAAACCGCCAACCATGACCGGACTCACTCTCGCTGTTGACAAAAACAGATAGAATGTAAAGAAACATGGAGGGTTAGGTGTAGAAATGGTATAAAACCGCCGAATCCTCCCCCTCTGTTCCCTAGAAGTGGATACGTCTCATGTCAAAAAGAAAAATTACCGTCATCCCGGGCGACGGCATCGGCCCCAGCATCATCGAATCCGCCATCCAGATCCTGACCCACGCCGGTTGTGACTTCGAATACGAATACGCAGACGCCGGCCTGGTGGCGCTGGAGAAGCACGGCGAGCTGCTGCCCCAGGCGACGCTGGATCTCATCGAGAAGAACAAGGTCAGCCTGAAGGGCCCGCTCACCACTCCGGTCGGCGGTGGCTTCACCTCCATCAACGTCTCCCTGCGCAAGAAATTCAACCTCTACGCCAACGTCCGCCCGGTGCTCTCCTTCAAGGGGACCCGCAGCCGTTACGACAACATCGACATCATCACGGTACGCGAGAACACCGAAGGCATGTATTCGGGCGCCGGTCAGAAGCGCAGCGACGACAACAAGAGCGCCGAGGCGATGAGCATCATCACCCGCGAAGGGGCGGAACGCATCGTCAAGTTCGCCTTCGAGCTGGCGCGCCAGGAAGGACGCAAGAAAGTCACCATCATCCACAAGGCCAACATCCTCAAGTCCACCTCCGGCCTGTTCCTGGAAGTGGCCCGTGAAGTGGCCAGCCGCTACCCGGACATCCAGAGCGAAGAGATGATCGTCGATGCCGCCTGCATGAACCTGGTGATGTACCCGGAGCGCTTCGACGTCATGGTCACCACCAACCTGTTCGGCGACATCCTGTCGGACCTGTGTGCCGGTCTGGTGGGGGGCTTAGGAATGGCGCCTGGCGCCAATATCGGCGATGGCGCCGCCATCTTCGAAGCGGTGCACGGCTCGGCGCCGGATATCGCCGGCAAGAACATCGCCAACCCGACCTCGGTGATCCTCGCCTCCATCCAGATGCTGGAGTATCTGGGCATGCAGGACAAGGCCGAACGGATCCGTGAGGCGGTACGCGCCACCATCGAATCAGGCGACCGGGTGACCCGGGATCTGGGGGGCACCGCTTCCACCAGCGAGTTCACCCAATCCATCATCGACCGTTTG
Organism: Aeromonas sp. QDB03; assembly: GCF_027707985.1. Taxonomy (NCBI): domain Bacteria; kingdom Pseudomonadati; phylum Pseudomonadota; class Gammaproteobacteria; order Aeromonadales; family Aeromonadaceae; genus Aeromonas; species Aeromonas sp. QDB03. The sequence goes on from NZ_JAPCJG010000002.1 coordinate 832,245, forward strand.
CAATAACACCCAAGATATTGATTTTAAAAGGGAGCTTCGGCTCCCTTTGTTTTATCTCGCGGCGCTCTCCCCCCTTTGTCGATTGGCTACTATGTTCAATAGATAAGGGATAAGGAGATCCATTATGCGCGCTATCGTTACCCTGCTGCTCATCAGCAGCAACGCCATGGCAGTAGACAGACCGCTCGAGAATGCCTGGCCGCAATTGCCCCCCTCTTCCCAGCAGGCAAGCCAGGTCTGGCGCTCCAACGTGGATACCAACGACCTGCTCAAGGCACCCAAACCGCTCTCCTTCGGGATGGATGTCGTGACCGACAGCGATGGCAACAGTCAGGTCACTCCCTACCAGAAACTGAACCTGACCGCCGAGAAGAGCGTGAGCCTCTCCTTCGAGCAGCACAAACCCAGGATCAAGTTCAAGACCGCCGGCATGAATACCTCCATCAAGCTGCGCGGCAACGGGGTGAAGCTGGAGTTCAGCCCGACCGATCGCACCATACCGCTCGACATCGAGCTCAAGCTCACCGACGGCGAATCCTCGCTGCGTTTCGATTACCGTTTCTGATGGCGCTGAAATCACAAGGCCGACAACCCGTGGGTTGTCGGCCTCGTGGTCAGTGGTTTGCCGCTAAGCAATTACTCCTTGGCGGAGAGCTTGGAAACCCAGTACTTGTTGTAGACGTGCACCGTGATCTCTTCGCGATCGTGATAGAGCTGCTTGGCCTGGATCACGAAGGCATTGTCGATCTCCTTGAGCAGCTCGCGCAGCACCTCGATGTTGTGCACTGCCTCGGCGTAGCGCTTCTTCATCGGCAGCTTGAGGTTGAACATCGCCTCCTGGCAATCGCTCTCCCGGAACCAGTCGGCGATCATGTGGGTGACCCGCGCCGGCTTGTCCACCATGTCGCACACCAGCCAATAGGTGTTCTTCTTGCTCGGACGCCACACGAAACCATCATCGCGGATGTGCTTGACCTGACCGGTATCCATCAGGGACTGGGCCATCATGCCGTTGTCCACCGCCGTCACCATCATGCCGCGACGTACCAGCTGATAGGTCCAGCCACCCGGGCAGGCGCCCAGGTCGACGGCCTTCATGCCGGAGGTGAGGCGCAGGTCCCACTCTTCCCGCGGCACGAACACGTAGAAGGCCTCTTCCAGCTTAAGGCTGGAGCGGCTCGGGGCATCGGCCGGGCAGCGCAGACGCGGGATGCCCATGTGGAATTCGGAGTTGTTGAAGGAGTAGGAGTAACCCAGCAACACGTGATCATTGGCCAGGAAGAAGGCGTGGAACACCGGCCGGTGCGGCGTCTCCTTCTTGGTCAGCAACTCGTTGCCACGCAGCGCCTGGCGCAGCGGCACGGTGAACTTGCGGCAGAAGGCCGACAGCTCTTTTGCCTCGTTGGTATCGGCGGTTTCCACCCGCAGATCGCCGCAGATGGCGTACTCGCGGGTCGCCTCCAGGATGGGGGTGATGCGATCCGACAGATCCAGATCCTTCAGCTCATGGGTCACCACCAGCATCTGGCGAATGAAGATGAGCTCTCTGAACGGCAACTTGCGCGCCAGCAGATCGGCCTGCTCCTCGTCATACAGCTCGAATATCACGTAACCGCTGTCGTCCTTGACCCGGGCGAAACCGTAGCACTGCATGTTACTGGCACGCTCGGTGATCTCTGCCGCCGCCTCTTTCTCAAAACCGGGGCGGCAATAAAGCAGCAGATTATTCATTTTTTCCTCCAAGACGACAGCCAGCCCATATCAGAGCCGCCCATCCCAACATAAAACAGAGGCCACCGGCCGGGGTAATCAGCCCCAGCCCCTTGCTGCCGAGCAGCACCATGGCATAAATACTGCCGGAGAATCCCAGGATCCCCAGCACGAAGGCGGTGCCGGCAAAGGTGATGACCTTGCTGCGCACACCGCACCACCCCAGCACCAACAGGGCCAGGGCGTGGAAAAACTGATACTGCACGGCGGTATTGAACGCCGCCAGACGTGAAGGCTCGATCCCGCTGGCCGCCAGACCATGGGCACCGTAGGCCCCCAGCAGGGTTGCCGTCAGGCCGAACACGCCCGCCAGCACCAGCCAATGTCGATGGAATTGCATCCCTTGCCTCCTCGTCGTTCCGCTTCCCATCCTCACGTTTACGTCGGGATGGTCGCGATGAAGTTCTTGATCTGCCCGGCCGCCTGCCGCAGGTTCTCCTGCTCGCTCACCCCGCTGCTCTTGCGCGGTTTGAAGCCATGATCACCATCGGTCAGCCAATGGACCGATACGGCGGGTGAGAAGGGAAAATCAGCCAGTTCGGCACGGGTGCCGAAAGTATCGCGCTCCCCCTGCAACAGCAGGGTCGGCGTCTTGATCTGCTTGAGCACGTCACCCCGCCAGCGGTCGGGGTTGGCCGGGGGGTGGAAAGGATACCCGAGAATGAGCAATCCTGCAGCATTCATCTCGTCCTCGCCATCCTGATAGAGTTCGGCCGCCATCCGCCCGCCCATCGACTTGCCGGCCAGAAACAGCCGGGGATGAGCAAACTCCTTCGCCATCTGGCGCCAGTGCGCCAGCAGCACGGGTTGCCTGTCCGGTGGTCTGCGTTTGCCATCCAGCGCACGCTTGCTCATGTAGGGGAAGTTGAAGCGCACCACCTCGATGTCCGGCCCGGCCAGCAGGCGCGACAACTCGGCCAGAAAGGCATGCTCCATGCCCGCGCCGGCGCCATGGGCCAGCAGAATGCGGACAGGGGCATCGACAGCCCCCTCCCGGATCACCTCATGCATCGGCCAGCCGTGCCCGGCGACGGGCCTCCTCCTGCTCCACCAGCTCCAGCATCCAGTCGCGGAAGGCTACTATCTTGCCCTGATCGGACTGCTGCTCCTGGCACACCAGATAGAAGGCGTTCTTGCTCACCAGCACCTGCTCGAACGGGCAGATGAGGCGGCCGGCCTCTATTTCGGGCTGGGCCAGCACGCTGTGACCAAGGGCCACCCCCTGGCCGTGAATGGCCGCCTGGATCACCATGGTGGAGTGGCTGAAGATGGGCCCCTGATTGACGTTGGGCGCATCGATGTCGAGCTGGCGAAACCAGGCCTTCCAGTCGCGGCGCGAGGTGTCGTGCAGCAGGGTGTGGCGGGTCAGATCGTCCGGGGTACGCAGCGGCTTGGGGCCGGTCAGCAGCAGCGGCGAACAGACCGGGATCAGATACTCGGTGTGCAGCTTGTCGGCGCGTAGCCCAGGCCAGTTGCCACGGCCGTAATAGATGGCCACATCCACATCGTCGGTGAGCGAGCCCTCGTCCATGTCCACCGCCTTGATCCGCACATCGATGTCGGGGTGGCGCTCGCTGAACTTCACCAGCCTGGGCACCAGCCACTGGATGGCGAAACTCGGCTGCAGGGAGACGGTGAGCGCCCCCTTGGCGCTGCGCGCCAGCAGCTTGTCGGTCGCCTCCGAGATGGAGGTGAAGATGTCCTTGATGTCGAGGAAGTAGCCCTGCCCTTCCTCGGTCAACAGCAGGGAGCGGTTCTTGCGGCGAAACAGCTTGATGCCGAGGTACTCTTCCAGCGCCTTGATCTGGTGACTGATGGCGGCCTGGGTCACGAAAAGCTCTTCCGCAGCCCGGGTGAAGCTTAAATGACGAGCCGCGGCTTCGAATGCTTTCAGTGCATTGAGCGGGGGTAAACGACGAGACATGAGACCAGCCGACGATGAGTTTTTCTAATGGGCCGCATTATAATTTGTCGGTTGCGGGTCGACCAGTGAATAAACATAATTCGCTTCGCAATCCGTTGTCATATGGCTCACTTTTTCTCTTCCATGTTGGTTTACATGTGATTTTTGTGAGTCACTGGACTGCGATTGTGGTGTTGTGTTTCTTCCTCTGCGGGAAGAGGGGTTTAAATCGGACCGATTTAACCCAGTCTGTCATCTGAATGTGTTTGGCGCCTCCGGTTGGATGGCGCCTTTTTTCTTATCCCTATACCTTGAACTGCCCCACCAGTTGCTGCTGCTTGTCGGCCAGCGCCGACAACTCGCGACCGTTTTCGGCGGAGCTGGCCGCCTCGGCACGGATGGTGTGGCTCACGTCGCGAATGTTGCTGACGTTGCGATTGATCTCGTCCGCCACCCCGCTCTGCTCCTGCGCCGCCCTGGCAATCTGCTCGTTCATCTGATGGATGGTCGCCACCGCGTGGATGATCTGCTCCAGCACGCTGACCGACAAGTCCACCTTGGTGAGCGTCAGATCCGCCTGGCTGTGGCCGGTCATGATCGCCTTCACCACGGCCTCGGTACCGGACTGCAGCTGGCCGATGAGGGTCTGGATCTCGACGATGGCGTTCTGGGTGCGACCCGCCAGGTTGCGCACCTCGTCCGCTACCACCGCAAAGCCACGGCCCTGCTCACCGGCCCGCGCCGCCTCGATGGCGGCATTGAGCGCCAGCAGGTTGGTCTGCTCGGCGATCCCCTGGATCACCACCAGAATGTCGTTGATGTTCTCGCTGTTGGCTGACAGGTGCTCCACCACCGGCTTGGCGTCGCTGATCACCGCCATCAGCTTGCGCATCGCCTCCTGGGTATCCGCCACCACGTACTTGCCCTCCTGCGCCGCCGTATCCGCCTGATTGGCCGCGGCCACCGCCGAATTGGCATTGCCCGCTACCTGCAGAGCGGTGGCGCTCAGCTCCTCGAACGCGGTCGCCACCAGATCCACCTCCTGATACTGGGCCTGCATGCCGGCACTGGTACGCTCGGCAACGCTGGCGGCCTGTTCGGCGCTGGCCCGGGTGCCAGCAACGGTATCGATGACCTGGCTGATGGTGCTCTGCAGTTTGTTGAGGAAGCTGTTAAACCACTTGGCCAGCTCGCCAATCTCGTCGTCACGGCGCAGCTCGATGCGCTGGGTGAGGTCCCCCTCGCCGCTGGCGATGTCCTTGAGGCGGGCCACCACGGCGCGGATGGGGGCCACTATCTGGTGGGCCATCAGCCAGATGCAGATCAGCGCGACCGCCGAGATGAGGCCGCCGATGAGCAGCTGGGTCATCACGCTGCGGCTGGCCTGACCGGAGAGCTCGTCCTGCAGCTGGAGGGCCGACGCCAGCACCACGCTGCGCGGCAGTTCGATGTAGATGCCCCATTTCTGCTCGGTGCCCCGCATCTTGACCGGCACGAAAGTCTGCAGCAGGGTGCCGTCAGGACTCCAGCGGCTGCTGACCTGTCCCTGACCCAGCCAGCCCAGCAGCTCGCCGGCCAGGGTCTGATACTGCTGGCCGAGCGGGCTGCCCAGGGTGACATCAAAACCGTCCACGCCGGCGACACGGCCCTGGCTGCTGACCAGCAGCACCTTGCCCTGCCCCTCGTAGAGCTCCTGATCCATCTCCTTGACCAGGCTCTGCAGCGCGGTCAGCGAGATATCCACGCCCACCATGCCGAGCAGCTTCTCTTGCTCCAGCAGGGGCACGGTCACCGAGGTCATCAACACCTTCTGCGAGCCCACATCATCGAGGTAAGGTTCCAGCAGACAGAGCGCCTTGCTGCGGATGCTGCAGCGATACCACTCGTTCTCCACTCCGCCGGCCACCGTCGGGCTCTGGTCCGCCAGCACGGATTCGTTTTGCACCTCGGGTTCTATCTTGCCGTCGACCCGCGCCCAGTAGGTGGAGAAGCGGCCCTGATCGTTGGAGCCCAGCGCACTGGAGCCGTGATAATTGCTGTCTTCACCGTCGAGCTGATCCGGCTCGAACACCGCATAGACGCCGAGCAGGTTGTCAGAGGAGGCGGCCGCGTCGTGCAGTTGCTGATTGACGGCGGTGCGCAGCGTTTCGGAGGAGCCGAAATTGTCGGCCGCATTCTTGCGCTGGAACAGGATCCCCTGCCCCAGTAGGGTGGCCCGGAAGTAGGCCTCGTCCAGATAGCTGGTCACCTTGGCCGCCTGCTCGGAACCCATCGCCTTCATCCAGTTTTCGGCCGCACTCTGGGCTTCCGCCGTGGTGGAGGTCAGCACCTGATCCTGCATGTTGGCAGCACTGAAGAGGGAAGAGGCCACCAAGGCTCCGGCACTGGCCACCAAACAACAACCGGCGATCAGGGTGATCCGCCCCTGAACAGAAAGAGAACTCATGCCACCATTTCCTAGCTTTTTACAGATGTGATCAGTGTATCGGTTTTAGAAACAAAAACTTAACCTTATCACGCTAAATCCAGGGCAAGTTGGTTCACTTCGCCGGCTGCGGGCAGGCCGACCACCAATCCCAGTAGCCGAATGGGTTTGCCCTGCGCCCGCAGCAAGCCTTCGTGCAGCAGATCGTGAAACCGCTCCGGCTGGTAACCGCCGCGCCGGTAGACGGTGGTCTGCTGAAAATCGGCGAACTTGAGCTTGATCCCCTGCCCCATCAGCTGCTCCTTGCCGTGGCTGACCGAGAAACGCTGCTCCAGCTCGGGGATGAGCTGGCGGAGCACCTGCCAGCAGGCGGCCTCATCCAGCACGTCGCTGGCGAGCGTCGTCTCCACCCCGATGGTCTTGCGCACCCGCTGGGCCTGCACCGGCTGCTCGTCGTGGCCCCAGATCCGCCCGGCCAGCATCTCCCCGAGCTTGCCGAAACGGGCGATCAGCTCCTCATTGCCGAGCTGGCGGGCATCTTCGCAGGAGTAAAGGCCGAGCGACTCCAGCCGGTCCGCGGTCTTGCGGCCGATGCCGGGCAACTTGCCAAGCGGCAGCTGGCGCACGAACTCATCCACCTCCTGCGGGCGGATCACGAACAGTCCATCCGGCTTGCGCTGCTCGGAGGCGAGCTTGGCCAGAAACTTGTTCGGCGCCACCCCGGCCGAGCCGGTCAGCCCCAGCTCGGTATTGATCGCGGCGCGGATCTCGCGGGCCATCAGGGTGGCACTGCCACCACAGCAGGGGCTCATCGTCACATCGAGATAGGCCTCATCGAGGGAGAGCGGCTCCACCTGCTCGGTGTAGCGCAGGAAGATGGCCCGCAGCTGACGGGAAACCTCCTTGTAGACCGCCATCCGACCGGGAATGAGCACCAGCGGCGGGCAGAGCTTGCGAGCCAGAGCGCTCGGCATGGCGGAGCGCACCCCGAAGCGGCGCGCCACATAGTTGCAGGTCGAGATGACGCCGCGCCTGTCAGCCGAGCCGCCGATGGCCAGCGGCACCTCGCGCAGGGCCGGGTTGTCCCGCATCTCTACCGCGGCATAGAAGCAGTCCATGTCGATGTGAATGATCTTGCGCATACCACTGTACGAATAAACAGGTAACCTGCCTATGCTAACCCAGTGCTGCCATTTCTGCCATCGGCATGAAATGAGGGTCAGATATAGACTCTTAAGGCACCATTGGTTAGCGCATCATGCAAGGAGGGTGAGATGAAGATAGGTTGGCTGGGATTGGGGCTCTGCCTGCTGGCACAGCCGGGCAGCAGCAAGGACAACCCGACCGCCGAATGCAGCTGGCTGTATGACCGCATCGCGGCGCTGGAGCAGGCCATCAAACAGGGCGACGAGCTGGGCACCCGGGAGGAGCTGGCACGCTGGCGGGCTGAGTTCAAAAAGAAAGCCTGCCAGCAATACGACTACTGAGTCTTTTGCAAAAAATAACGGGCTGACCATCAGGTCAGCCCGTCGGTTATCCGGCACGGGGTCGAGTACGACTGGGCGCCCTGTCCGCTCAGATGATCCGGTTCTCCGCCAGCATCTTGCGACGGGCCTCTTCCTTGGCCATCTTCTTCTTGCGGTTGTCACAGGGTTCCGGGCAATCACACTCTTTTTCGATACCTATGCTGCCGAGCCCGCCGCAGGAGCCGGAGATGGTCTTCTTCTGGAAGATGTAACCGATGGCCATGGCCACCACTACCGCCAGAAATACCCCGAAGGTGATCAAAAAAATCTGCATGTTACCGCCCCTTATTTTCTAACCAGATACTGTTTGAAGGCATCGGAGTAGGACTCCTCGAAACCATCATCCGTCTTGGTGATCACAAAGATAGCCAAGCCCCGCTCCTTGGCATAGGCCAGGCTCTTCTCGGGCCCGAGCACCATGAACACGGTCGCCAGCCCGTCTGCGGTCATGCAGGAGGGGTGAATGACGGTCACCGACACCATCCGATGCTGGATCGGCTTGCCGGTCATGGGATCGATGGTGTGGGAGAAACGCTTGCCGTCCAGCTCGTAATAGTTGCGGTACTCGCCCGAGGTAGCCACCCCGTTGTCACCGGCCACGATCACTTCCTGCACCGAACCGGCGTTGGCGGTCGGCTTCTCGATGGCGACGCGCCAGGGATGTCCCTTGCCGTTGACACCGTTGATCCGCAGCTCGCCGCCGATCTCCACCAGATAGTTGCGCGATCCCATGGACTCCAGATACTCGGCCACCTTGTCGACCCCAAAGCCCTTGGCGATGGCGGAGAGATCCACGTAGAGATCCGGGATGTCCTTTTGCAAGGTATCGGCATCGGCCGAGGTGATCACGTGCAGATTGCCGAGTCCGGTCTTCTGGCGAGTCTGGGTGATCAGCTCGTCGGAGGGCATCTTGGTCGGTCTGGCATCGGGCCCGAAGCCCCACAGATTGACCAAGGGGCCGACGGTGACGTCCAGCGCCCCGCGGCTCTCACGGCCAATGTGAATGGCCTCGGTCACCACCCGCGCGGTATCGCGGGAGACCACCACCGGAGTCGAGCCACGATGCTGATTGAAGCGCGACAGCTCGGAATCCGGGCGGTAGGTCGACATTTGATCGTTGACCCGCTCCAGCAGCACATCTACTTCGGCCTGGAACTTGGCGGGATCCGTGATGACGCTGTCCGCCACCTTGATGGAGTAATAGGTACCCATGGTGCTGCCGGTAATGTGGATCTCCGGCTTCGATTGGACCGCTTGTTCCTGACCGCACCCAGTCAAGAAAAAGGCTAGCCCGAAGGCTAGCCAGGTCTTTACAACACTGTGCATTGATTAACCACCAAAGTCATCCAGCAGGATGTTTTCGTCTTCAACACCGAGGTTTTTCAGCATGTTGATGACGGCAGCGTTCATGACGGGAGGCCCGCACATGTAGAACTCGCAATCTTCCGGCGCCTCGTGGTTCTTGAGATAGTTCTCGAACAGCACGTTGTGGATGAAGCCGGTGTAGCCGTCCCAGTTGTCTTCCGGTTGCGGATCAGACAGGGCGACGTGCCACTGGAAGTTGTCGTTCTCGGCCTGCAGCATGTCGAAGTCTTCGACATAGAACATCTCGCGCTTGGAACGGGCACCGTACCAGAAGCTCATCTTGCGCTTGGTCTTCAGACGGCGCAGCTGGTCGAAGATGTGGGAACGCATCGGCGCCATACCGGCACCACCACCGATGAACACCATCTCGGCATCGGTGTCCTTGGCGAAGAACTCGCCGAACGGACCTGAGATGGTCACCTTGTCGCCAGCCTTCAGGCTGAAGATGTAGGAGGACATCTGGCCGGGAGGTGCTGTCCAGTTGCTCGGCGGCGGGGTCGCGATCCGCACGTTCAGCATGATGATGCCGAACTCTTCCGGATAGTTCGCCATGGAGTAGGCACGGATGATCGGCTCGTTGACCTTGGACTCCAGCTCGAAGATCTTGAAGCGATCCCAGTCACCACGATACTCCTCGGGAATATCGAAGTTCTTGTACTGCACGTGGTGAGCCGGCGCTTCGATCTGGATATAACCACCGGCGCGGAACGGTACGCTCTCGCCATCCGGGATCTGCAGCTTGAGCTCCTTGATGAAGGTGGCCTTGTTGTCATTGGAGATGACGGTACAGTCCCACTTCTTCACCCCGAAGATCTCTTCCGGCAGTTCGATGTCCATGTCGGAACGAACGGTGACCTGACAGGCCAGACGCTCGCCATGACGGGCTTCGCCCTTGCTGATGTGATCCAGCTCGGTCGGCAGGATATCGCCGCCACCGGATTTCACCCGTACCTTGCACTGACCACAGGAGCCGCCGCCGCCGCAGGCGGAGGAGACGAAGATACCGCTGCCGGCCAGCACGCCGAGCAGCTTGCCACCCGCCGGGCTGGTCACAGCCTTGGCCGGGTCGCCGTTGATGCTGATTGTCACGTCACCGGCGGTCACCAGCTTGGACTTGGCGAACAGAATGACTGCCACCAAGGCCAGCAGGATCACGGTGAACATGACCACACCCAGAATAATTTCCATCTATATTTCCTTTCCGATTACAGGGAAATACCAGAGAAGGACATGAAGCCCAGCGCCATCAGACCCGCGGTGATGAAGGTGATGCCGAGGCCGCGCAGGCCTTCCGGAACATCGGAATACTTCATCTTCTCGCGGATCCCCGCCATCGCGACGATGGCAAGCATCCAGCCGGCACCCGAACCCACGCCATAGACCACGGACTCAACGAAGTTGTAGTCACGCTGCACCATGAAGGAGACGCCACCGAAGATGGCGCAGTTCACGGTGATGAGCGGCAGGAAGATACCGAGCGCGTTATAGAGAGCCGGGAAGTACTTGTCCAGCGCCATCTCCAGGATCTGCACCAGTGCCGCGATCACCCCGATGAAGGTGATGAAGCTCAGGAAGCTGAGATCCAGGCCGGAAACCAGGGCGCCATCCTTGAGGACGTAGTTGTAGATCAGGTTGTTGGCCGGGACGGCCACGGTCTGAACCACGATAACGGCGATCCCCAGGCCCATGGCGGTCTTGACCTTCTTGGACACCGCCAGGAAGGTACACATCCCCAGGAAGAAGGAGAGTGCCAGGTTCTCGATGAAGATCGAGCGAATCAACAGACTGATATAGTGTTCCATACCTTAATCCTTCGCCTCCACCTGCTTGGGATCCTTGGTGCGTACGCCCCAGATGATCAGACCAATGATGAAGAACGCACTCGGCGGCAGCAGCAGCAGGCCGTTGGGCACATACCAGCCGCCATTGTTCACCAGCGGCAGCAGTTCGATGCCAAACCAGGTACCGGAGCCCAGGATCTCGCGCACGGTGGCCACGGTCAGCAGCACGGCACCATAACCCAGACCGTTGCCGATACCGTCCAGGAAGGAGGGCAGCGGGGCACTCTTCATGGCGTAGGCTTCGGCACGACCCATCACGATACAGTTGGTGATGATGAGGCCGACGAACACCGACAGCTGCTTGGAGATGTCGTAGGCATACGCCTTGAGCACCTGGTCAACCACGATAACCAGCGAGGCAATCACCGCCATCTGGGCGATGATCCGCACGCTGTTCGGGATCTGGTTGCGGATCAGGGAGATGAACAGGTTGGAGAAGGCGGTGACCGCGGTAACGGCCAGCGTCATCACGAACGCCGTCTTCATCTGGCTGGTAACGGCCAGCGCGGAACAGACCCCCAGCACCTGCAGTGCGATGGGGTTGTTGCCGAGCACAGGCGTCAACAGCAACTTTTTCATTTCGCTCTTGTCAGCCATTGTTGATTTCTCCTGCACGAACCTTGGCCAGGAAAGGACCGAAGCCCTTGGGACCCATCCAGAAGTCGAAGGTATGCTGTACGCCGTTACCGGTCAGGGTCGCGCCGGACAGGCCGTCGATCTCATGCTCGGAACCAGCCGGAGCATGACCCTTGATCACCCGCAGTGCCGGCATGCCATCCTGATCGAACAGCTTCTTGCCGACAAACAGCTCGCGCCAGGCCGGGTTTTCAATCTCGCCGCCCAGACCCGGGGTTTCACCGTGGTCGTAGTAGGTGATGCCCTTGATGGTCTGGCCATCGGCCGCGACCGCCACGAAGGCGTACATGGTGGACCACAGACCCTGGCCGTAGATCGGCAGGATGATGTTGTCGACCTTGCCCTCGGCATCTTTCGCGAAGAACACCGGGATCAGTTTGGAGATTTGACGCAGGCCGGCCTTGTCGTCTGCCGGGGCCAGACGAATGCTCTTGGCCGGGTCTTTTGCCGCCAGCTTGGTATCGAAGTTGTCGGCATCGCCGTCAACGAACTCACCGGTAGTCAAATCAACCAGACGCGCTTCAATCTTGTCACCGTACAGCTGGGCCAGATCGCGCTTGGCCACGCTGCTGATGTCGACACCGGCGACGGACAGAATGTTGCTTTGCTTGTCCAGCGCCCGGTTTTCCAGCTGGGCAGGACGTAGTCCCACGGCGGCCACGGAGACCACGATGGAGCAGACCAGGCACAGACCGGTCACTATGGTGAGGGTGCCGACAGTAGAGTCTTTATTAAACGCCACGAGCGATCCTCCGCTTGATGTTCGCCTGCGCCACGAAATGGTCAAACAAGGGGGCAAACAGGTTGGCAAACAGAATGGCCAGCATCATGCCTTCCGGGAAGGCGGGGTTCACCACCCGGATCAGCACCACCATCACCCCGATCAGGGCGCCATACCACCACTTGCCCTTGTTGGTGAAGGCAGCGGAGACCGGATCGGTCGCCATGAAGGCCATACCAAAGGCGAAGCCGCCCAGCACCAGATGCCAGTGCCACGGCATGTTGAACATGGGGTTGGTATCGGAACCGATGACGTTGAACAGCAGAGAGGTTGCTACCATACCGATCATCACACCGGCGATGATGCGCCAGGAGGCGATCCGCATGTAGACGATCATGGCTGCACCGATGAGGATCATCAGGGTGGAGACTTCACCGATGGAACCGGGCAGGTTGCCAAGGAAGGCGTCCATCCAGCTGATGGTCTGGCCGGTAGCACCGTTGATCAGCGCCATCTGACCGCCCTGGGCCCACTGGCTCAGTGCGGTAGCACCCGAGTAGCCATCGACGGCAACCCAGACTGCATCACCGGAGATCTGGCCCGGATAGGCGAAGAACAGGAATGCACGACCCGCCAGCGCCGGGTTCAGGAAGTTCTTGCCGGTACCACCGAACACTTCCTTGGCCAGCACCACACCGAAGGTGATACCCAGGGCAGCTTGCCACAGGGGCAGCTCGGGCGGCACGATCAGCGCGAACAGGATGGAGGTCACGAAGAAGCCTTCGTTGATCTCGTGCTTGCGCACCATGGCAAACAGCACTTCCCAGAAACCACCGACCAGGAACACGGTCAGGTAGATGGGCAGGAAGTGGGCAGCACCGATCAGCATCTTGCTGCCGATGCCGGCGACGGCCGGATCCAGCGAAGCACCCAGCAGGGTGGCGATGGTGTATTGCCAGGTGTCGGCACCGGCAGCCGTGCCCAGATGGGCGATGGCGGCGATGGATTGGTTGCCGACGTTGTACATGCCCCAGAACATGGCCGGGAACACGGCCAGCCACACCATGATCATCATGCGCTTCAGATCGATTGCATCACGGACGTGGGCAGCATTTCGGGTCACGGAACCCGGGGTATAAAACAGGGTGTACGCCGCTTCGAACAGGGCATAGTACTTGGCGTACTTGCCACCCGGCTCGAAGTGATGTTCCATATTTTCAAGAAGTTGCTTGAAACTCATCGCTTAACCTTCCAGTTCGATCTTGGTCAGGCACTCACGCAAGACTGGGCCGTACTCGGTCTTGCCGGGGCAGACGAAGGTACAGAGCGCCAGATCTTCCTCATCCAGTTCCAGACAGCCGAGTGCTTGCGCATTGTCGGTGTCGCCGGAGACCAGATCCCGCAGCAGCAGGGTCGGCAGGATGTCGAGCGGCATCACCCGCTCATAGTTGCCGATAGGCACCATGGAGCGGTCACTACCATTGGTGGTGGTAGTGAAGTTGATGAGTTTGCCCTTCATCAGGTGAGAGAGGGTGGTACGGGTGATGGAGAACTTGCTGGCGCTGGGATTGACCCAACCCAGGAACTCTTTCTCGCGACCTTCACCCAGTACGCTGACCTGATTGTGGTAGCGACCCAGGTAGTCATGTACCCCTTCGGCCTTGGCACCGCTCAGCAGGGAACCGGAGATGATGCGATTCTCGTCCGCACGCAGCTCGTTGTTGGTCAGCTGGCTGATGCAGGCGCCCATGCGGGTGCGCAGCAGACGCGGTTTGACCACGTTCGGGCCGGCCAGCGCGATCACCTTGTCGGTAAAGATCTGACCGGTGGTGAACAGCTTGCCGTAGGCGATCACATCTTGATAGTTGATGTGCCACTGCACCTTCTTGGCACCGACCGGGTCCAGGAAGTGGATGTGGGTACCGGGCAGACCGGCAGGGTGCGGGCCGACGAACACCTCTTCCTTGACTTGCGCCAGGGAAGCGTGCGGCAGGCTCGCCTCGCCCTTGCAGACGTAGACGGCGCCATCGGTCAGACGAGTCAGCACGGCCAGACCGTCGAGGAAGGCCTGGGCCTGTTCCTTGATGATCAGCTCCGCACTGGCAGCCAGCGGGTTGGTGTCCATGGCGGTGACGAAGATGGCGCGAGGGGTGGAACCCACGGCCGGCACCTTGCTGAACGGGCGGGTACGCAACGCGGTCCATTGGCCGGATGCGACCAGGATCTCCTGCACCTTGCTGCGCTCGAGCTTGGCCAGCTCGGCAGAAGCAAAGTGCTCGAAGGTCACCTGCTCGTCGGACCCATCGATATCGATGACAACGGATTGCAGAATGCGCTTGGCACCCCGGTTGATCTCTGAAACCACACCGGTGGCGGGGGCCGTGAATTTAACGCCGGGATTCTTCTTATCTTCGAAGAGCTCCTGACCTTTAATGACGCGATCACCTACTTTGACAAACATAGTAGGACGCATCCCCACGAACTCTTCGCCGAGTGTAGCAACACGGGTGATGGCCGGGCCATCGTAGATTACTTGCTCCGGAGCACCCAGCACGGGGATGTCCAGTCCTCTTTTAATTGTAATCATACTCACTTGCACTACCGTTAAGGGAAGACAGGTTGGTTAGCGCCGAGAAATACATCACGACGAGTTGTTGAATGAGCCCGTTGATGTTGCGGGATGATGTCGAAGAAACAAACAAATCAGCAACATACAGAGTCATTCAAAAGCGCCTGAGTTTACCACTTATGGCGAGTTGCCTGCCATGCAAAATGGGGAAAATCCCCGCTCTATCACAAAATCATCGAAATTTAATCATGCGGTTTTTTTTCACGAAACCTCAGGCACGACTTCGAGTTAGCCATTATTACCTAAAAATGGGTAATGAATTTTATGTTCAAAAAAAGATTAGAAATCTTGATGTCAGGACGGGAGGTTGACGTCCCGTTCCACAGCCCGGGACGCCACCGAAAAACGTTTATGAATTGTTAACTGGTCGCAGATTGAGTAATCAATTCGTCAATAGCCTTAGGAGAGGCCGTTTTTGCTGACGCAGCTGGGGGTGGTCGGTGCCTGCTCCCGCTGTTGCCACTCCTGCTCGGTATAGGTATGCAGCGCCAATGCATGAATGGCCCCTGCTAACTCTTCGGCCAGCACTCCGTTGACCTGACGATGACGACCCAGCAGCCGCTGCCCCTCGAACGCCTGGCTCACCACCACCACCTTGAAGTGGCTCTCGGAGCCCGGCGCCACCCGGTGCATGTAGCTTTCGTTGATCACTTCCAGATGGCTGGGGGACAAGGCGGCGGCCAGCTTGGCCTCGATCTGTTGTTGCATGGTCACGAGCAAAACTCCCAAAGTGGATGTCCGGCCATTGTAGCCAGGGTTAGCCGTATGACGAAATCACCCAGAACGGGAAAATGGCACGCTTTTCCCGTTCTGCCGCAGCGGCCGGGACTGGTGAAATTCTCCGCCCCCGCTAGAATAGCGCCACTTTGCGCCCCGTCGGCGCCCGTTACATGAATCAGCTGGACACTTCGCCTATGCAAACCCTTCTCGACACGGCCCATTGTCGCCTGACCCTGTATCGCTATCCACGCCAGCTCCAGGATCCGTTGCAGGCCTGGGACGCCGCAGACGAGTACCTGATCAACACCCTGGCCGAAGATCCTCTCGAGCGCGACGGCCCGGTCATCATCATGAATGACGGCTTCGGCGCGCTGGCTGCCTATCTGCACGGCCATGCTCCCGTCAGCGTGACCGACTCTCATATCAGCGAGCGGGCCACCCTGGCCAATCTGGCCGAGAACGGCCTGGATCCCCATGCCATCCACCTGCAGGATGCACTTACCCCCCTGCCCGATGCCCCCGCGCTGGTGGTGATCAAGGTCTCCAAGTATCAGGCACTGCTGGAGCAGCAACTGCTGGCCCTGCGCCAGGTGGCCACCCCCGCTACCCGCGTCATCGCCGCCGGCAAGGCCAAAGACATTCACAGCTCCACTCTGGCGCTGTTTGAAAAATACCTGGGGCCGACCCGCACCTCGCTGGCTTGGAAGAAGGCCCGCCTGATTCACTGCACCCCGGCGGCTACGCCTGCCGAACGGCCTGCGCTGGCCAATCCCTTTCCCACGGTCTGGCAGCTGGAGGGCACCGACATGCTCATCCACAACCACGCCAACGTGTTTTCACGCACCAGCCTGGACATCGGCGCCCGCTTCATGCTGGACAACCTGCCCATCCACAGCGCCCGCAAGGTGATCGATCTGGGTTGCGGCAACGGCGTGCTGGGGCTCTCCCTGCTGGCGCGGGACGCCGAGGTGGAGGTGACCTTCATCGACGAGTCCCACATGGCGGTCGCCTCGGCCCGGCTCAACGTCGAACACAATCTGCCGGCTGCCCTGCCCCGTGCCCACTTCTTGGTCAACAACTGTCTCGACGGCGTGGCGGTCGGCTCGGTCGACCGGATCCTCTGCAACCCGCCGTTCCACCAGTTGCAGGCGATCACCGATCATATCGCCTGGCAGATGTTCAGCGATGCCCATCGGGTGTTGCCCAAGGGCGGCGAACTCTGGATAGTAGGCAACCGTCACCTGGATTATCACAACAAGCTCAAGCGCCTGTTTGCCAACGCACAAGTCGTTGCGTCGAACAGCAAATTCGTTATTTTGAAAGCCATCAAACGCTAAACAGAAAGCTAAAGGAAACCCATGATGAAAAAGTCACTCTTGCTGCTGGCCGCCCTGATGCTGGGTGGTTGTGCGACTCACTGGCCGGAGACCGCCCTGCTCAACCCGCAGGTGATCCCTTCCAATCAGCAGTACTACTCCGGCAATCGCATCACCCTGGAAGGGGTGGACAAGCGTGAAGCCGCCTACGTCTTCTCCATCAAGAAGAAAGAGAAGGCTGCCGTGCTGGTCAACAGCGAACAGCCGCTCAACAACCTGCTGGCCGAAAAGCTGGCGGAAGGGTTGCGCAGCCAGGGGCTGGAAGTGGGCAACAGCGGAACTACCAACCTGACCCTCGCCATCTCCAGTGCCGCGGTCACGGTGGAAGAGAAGACCTTCACCTATGTCACCAAGTCCCGCGTTAGCCTGCAGGTGATCGCCGATTTCCAAGGCAGCAAGTTGACCAAGCAGTTCAACATGTCCTCCAGCAAGGAAGGCCCGGGTGAGCCGAGCATGGCCGAGCTGGAATCCATCCTGAACCAGCAGCTGGGCAGCCTGCTGCAACAGATCATGGCGGACAATGCCCTGCGCGGTTATCTCAAGGGTCAGCCGAGCTGAGCGAGGAGCGGATAGATGAAAAAACTCTGGTTACTGGCCATGCTGATCGCCCCGCTGGCGTTCGCCGGCCCCAAGGTCAGGATGGAGACCAACCACGGCAATATCGTGGTGGAACTGGCGTCCAAACAGGCGCCGCAGACGGTGAAAAACTTCCTGCGCTACGTGGCGGATGGCAGCTATGACGGCAGCATCTTCCACCGGGTGATCCAGGACTTCGTGGTGCAGGGGGGCGGCTACAACCAGCAGTTCCAACAACTGCCGACCTTCGATCCCGTGGTCAACGAGTCCAAGGGCGGCCTGCCCAACAAGCGCGGCAGCATCGCCATGGCCCGCACCCAGGCGGTCGACAGTGCCACTCGCCAGTTCTACTTCAACCTGGTCGACAACAACAACCTCAACGCCAATGCCGGCGCCGGTTATACCGTGTTTGGCCAGGTGGTGCAGGGCATGGAGGTGCTGGACAAGCTGGCCCAGGTGCAGACCGGTTACAGCCCGATCCTGCGTGCCAATGACGTTCCCACCAGCCCCATCATCCTGAAGAAAGTGGTGCTGCTGGCAGACAAATAACGCGGAGCGGATCACATTCCGCCACCCCGCGCGCTGGGTCGCCGGCGCCCCTTTCTATACTCTGGCCTTGCCCCGATGTTCGGGACTAGGCCCACATAGAGGAGAAGGAGGTTCCGGTGACCTGCAATGATTACATCGCCCAGCACGCCATCCCGCTGGCCCAGACGGTTCGTCACTTTCTGGCACGAGAGATCCCCTATCAACAGCTCGAAGATCTGAGCTGGCAGCTGTTGTCCCGCTGGCAGGATCTGCCCCAGGTTCCCGCAGACAAGGCCCCCGCCTCCGAGCAGGAGGGGGTATTCTGGCACCTGCTGCACAGCCTGCATCAATGGGATGAACAGCAGATCATCGCCGACGTCTGGCTGCGCCTGCAGCTGATGGAGTGCGCCAATTACCTGACCACGGACGGGCCGCTGCCGCGCCACTGCATCGGTCTGCGCCCCTGAATCGCACAACGCCACCCCCGGCTTGCCTTGGCTATCCTTCTCGAACCTGACAAAATGGCGCAATTTTCCCAGAGGAGTCAGGTATTTGAACACTGTCCGTACACCGAGCTGGCGAGACTCACTCGCCGTCTACCTTGAGACTCGGGTTCTCATCCTGTTTGCCATGGGATTCTCTTCCGGCCTGCCGCTGCTGCTGGTGTTCGGCACCCTGTCGTTCTGGCTGCGCGAAGCGGATGTCAGCCTGACCGACATCGGCTACATGAGCTGGGTGGCGCTGGCCTACGGCTTCAAGTGGCTGTGGTCACCGCTGGTGGATCGGCTGCCGCTCCCGCTGCTCTCTCGCTGGCTGGGCCGGCGCCGCAGCTGGATGCTGTTCTCCCAGCTTCTGATCGCCGCCTCGCTGGTGGGCATGGCCTTCTGCGATCCCAAGACCCAGCTCGCCCAGCTGGCCCTGTTCGCCCTGCTGGTGGCGTTTGCCTCCGCCACCCAGGACATCGTCATCGACGCCTATCGCATCGAGTCGGCCCCCGAGCGGCTGCAGGCGGCCATGGCGGCCTCCTACATGACCGGTTACCGGCTGGCGATGATCATGGCCGGCGCCGGCGCACTGGCGCTGGCCGCCTGGCTCGGCAGCAACAGCGGTTATGACTACAACGGCTGGCGACTCACCTATCTGCTGATGGCGGGATTGATGTCCCTCGGCGTCATCACCACCCTCTGCTGTCACGAACCGGTGATCGACCTTGCCAGCCAGAATGAGCAGCAGGCGGCCCACAAGGCCTTGTTGCTCGCCCGTGGCTGGCCCGTTTCGCTGGCCGGGCTCGGCGCCTGGAGCCACGAAGCCATCTGGTGTCCGTTTGCCGACTTCTTCCGCCGCTACGGCGGCTCGGCCCTGCTGATCCTCGGGCTCATCGCCTGTTATCGCATCTCGGACGTGGTGATGGGGGTGATGTCCAACAGCTTCTACGTGGACATGCAGTTCAGCAAGACCGAGGTGGCCACCATCACCAAGGTGTACGGGGTCATCATGACCCTGGTGGGAGCCGCATTGGGTGGTGTGCTGGTGATGCGCTTTGGCACCCTGCGCATTCTGTTCCTCGGCGCCCTGCTCACCGCCAGCACCAACCTGCTGTTCGCCCTGCTCAACGAGGTGGGCCACAACCTGGAGCTGCTGACCCTGATCATCTCGCTGGACAACCTCAGCGCCGGTATTGCCACGGCCGCCTTCGTGACCTATCTGTCGAGCCTGACCAACGTGGCCTTCTCCGCCACCCAGTACGCCCTGTTCAGCTCGGTCATGCTGCTGCTGCCCAAGCTGCTGGCGGGTTTTTCCGGTCGTTTCGTCGAACAGTTCGGCTACAGCAGCTTCTTCATCAGCACCAGCCTGCTCGGAATTCCGGTGCTGATCCTGATCGTGCTGGTTGCCAAACGAGGAAGACACTTGCTATCGGAATCGGATAAATAGCAAGCGTTTGCGTAAAATTGGGGGTGATTAGATTCACACTTCCGAATAAAGTTCCCCGATGCTGGTTTCTCCGATGAATTTATTTGGCTAGAATCCCTTCCGCTCCTTGTGGGCAGGCTACGGAAAACCTCAACTAACGCACAAGAGACCAATAAAATGGCCAAATTTACCAAGACTCTGATCGCTGCCGGTCTGCTGGCTGCCGCCGCTACCCCGGCCTTCGCTGCTGACTACAGCGGTGACATCCACAAGAATGACTACAAGTGGATGCAGTTCAACGTCATGCACACCATCGACCAACGTCCTTTCACCACTGGTGCTGAAGATTACAACGACACCTACTTCGAAATGGAATTCGGTGGTCGCTCCGGCCTGTTTGACCTGTACGGTTACGTCGACGTCTTCGATATCTTCGACTCCCGTCACAGCGACAAGCACAAGGGTCAGAACCTGTTCATGAAGTTTGCGCCGCGTATGTCTCTGGATGCGCTGACTGGTAAAGATCTCTCCTTTGGTCCGGTGCAAGAGGTCTACATCGCCTCCCTGAACAACATCGGCGACAACCAGATGGAGAACATGATCGGTCTGGGTGCTGATGTACAAGTGCCTTGGTTCGGCAAAGTGGGCATGAACCTGTATGCTCGTCACGCCACCGAAAACCAGTTCTTCACCGAAGAAGAGGGTGAGTGGAATGGTTACTGGTTCGCCATGAACTGGTTCAAGCCTTTCTACACCTTCAGCAACGGCAGCTTCGTCTCCTACCAGGGCTACCTGGACTACGCCTTCGATCTGGACACCCACAACCGTGCTGACCGTACCAGCGACAACCTGGCTACCTTCCACGGTATCTACTGGCACTCCGATCGCTACGCCGTCGGTTACGGCCTGAAGTACTTCATGGATGCCTACGGCACCAAAGATGGCTCCACTGCCTACGACGGTACCCCGTGGAAGAGCTCTGGCTTCAGCCACTACTTCTCCGTTACCTACAAGTTCTAATCGAACGGGTATCAGGGATACAAAAAACCGGAGCAGCTGCTCCGGTTTTTTTATGGCTTGCTGCCGGCAACAGGGGAGAGCCACGCCCTCCCCCGGCCATCATCAGTCGCGGAAATTCTGGAACTGCATCGGCTGACCCAGCTCGGCGCCGCGCACCAGGGCCATGGTTTCCTGCAGATCATCACGCTTCTTGCCGGTGACGCGCACTTCGTCACCCTGAATGGCGGCCTGTACCTTGATCTTGGAATCCTTGATCAGCTTCACCAGCTTCTTGGCGATCTCTTTGTCGATCCCCTGCTTGAACTTCACGGTCAGGTGGAAGCGCTTGCCGGAGTGAACGCTGTCACCCACGTCCATGGAGCTGTTCTCGATGTTGCGCTTGAGCAGGGCAGCGCGCAGGATCTCGACCATCTGCTTGAGCTGGAAATCGGCATCGGCCTCCAGCTTGACCTCTTCCTTGTTCAATTCGAAGCTGGCTTCGACACCACGAAAATCGAAACGGGTCGCCAGTTCACGATTGGCGTTGTCGACGGCGTTCAACACCTCGTTCATTTTGACTTCAGAGACAATATCGAATGACGGCATAGTGGGCTCCTCATGTTGCGCTATAAGGGGGCAAATCTACCAGAATTACGGCAAATTTGCTGATTTCGATGGGGCTGCTCTGCTAGAATCCCCTGCGCACAGGAATGGCGAGACCCGTTAGAACCTGTTCAGGATCTGCCGCGATAGGTCGTCCAGAAGGTAAAGTGCAGCGCAGGAACCGGCGTGTACATGAATACATCAGCTGCCGGTTGCCTATAAGCAAGTCTCATACAAACCTTGATCACGACCTCGCAGCAAGATGATGAACTCGTTTCTGGTGTCCGCCAGGCGACATCTTCACTTATCCCCGGCAGGCGGTTGACTGGAATGCAGCCCCTACCTTGATTGAGTCTCTCCATGCCAAGCGGATCACGCGATTACAACCTGACACAAAGTCGACACACCTCCTCCCCCCAATGGACACTGCTGGGCTGCGGCGCCCTGGGCGGCGTGTTCGCCTCCCTGTTGACTCAAAGCGGCCAGGCCACTCGCGTCTTGCTGCGCGAGCGCCACCGCTCCACCCTGCACCCCGGCATCGACTTCACCTCGCTGGAAGGCCACACCCAGCTCATCAACATCGAGCGCGGTTTCATCAGCCAGCCCGGCCAAGTCAAACGGCTGCTGGTGATGACCAAGGCTGGCCAGGTCATCGAGGCACTGACTCCGCTGGTGGGCCAGCTGGCGACCGACGTGCCCATCGTGCTGCTGCACAACGGCATGGGGATCGCCGAGCAGGTAGTCACCCTGTTCCCGCACAATCCGATCATCGCCGGCGTCACCAGCCATGGAGCCATGCAGAGCGGCCACTTCGTGTTCCGCCACACCGGCAAGGGCGAAACCTGGCTCGGCCCGGTCAACGAGGCGGCCAGAGCCCACGCCGCCCTGGCTGACGATCTGGCGGCGGCCCTCGGCCAGGCCGGCTGGGATGAGCAGATCCAGGCGCGCCAGTGGCAGAAGCTGGCGGTCAACTGCGCCATCAACCCGCTCACCGCACTCTACAAGCTCAAGAATGGCGAGCTGGCCGGTCCGCGCTTTGCCGATGCCCTGCAGCAGATCTGCGTGGAAGTGGCCGACGTGATGCAGGCCGAAGGCCAACCCACCGGCAGCGACGAGCTGCTGCGCCGGGTCATGACGGTGGTGGAGCTCACCGCCGACAATTACTCTTCCATGTATCAGGACATGGAGCAGGGGCGCGAGACCGAGATTGAGGCCATCACCGGCTTCCTGCTGGCCCGGGCCGCTTGCCACGGCATCGCGGTGCCGGTCAATCAAGGTCTCTATCAGGCCATCAAAGAGAAGCAGTGAGCCCGGCGGGCTGGCCAACGCAAGGAGCAACGGATGAGCGTACTGGTACTGGTGGCCCCCGGGTCAGAAGAGATCGAGACGGTCGCCATCGTCGATACCCTGGTGCGCGGGGCCATCGAGGTGGTGCTGGCCTCCTGCTGCCCCGCCGGGCAGCGCCAGATCCGCGCCTCCCGCGGCGTACAGCTGGTGGCGGATTGCCACCTCGACGAGCTGGTGGATCAAGAGTTCGAGGCCATTGTGGTGCCAGGTGGCCTGCCCGGCAGCGAGGTTATCCGCGATACGCCGCGCGCCATCGCCCTGCTCAAGGCGCAGGCGGCAGCGCAGCGCTGGCGGGCAGCCATCTGCGCCGCCCCCGCCGTGGTGCTGCTGCATCACGATCTGCTGGGGGATGCCAGCGCCACCTGCCATCCCGGCTTTCAGGCCCGCCTCCCTGCGGCGCAGCTCAGTAACGCGCGGGTAGTGACCGATCAGGCTCATCACCTTGTCACCAGCCAGGGGCCGGGCACCGCCATCGAGTTCGCCCTCGAGCTAGTGCGGGTGCTGCGCGGTGACGAGGCTGCCTGTGCGGTGGCCGGCCCCATGGTGTTGCCCCCCTCGTTCATGCCCTGAGTAAATTGCCCTCTCGCAATGACGGAGCGCCCCTTGCCGATTGGCAAGGGGCGCTCTGCGTTGGTCGGGCCGCTTCGCAGCCTCCCTCAGATCCGGCTCAACTGAGCATTTCGGGCCTGAGCTGCTCCATCAGCAGGTGGTTGTCGCTGTAATCCACCGGGATGGCCACCACCGCCGGCCCGCTCACCGCCATGGCGGCGCGCAGGGTCGCCCGCAGATCCTCGGCACAGGTGACGGCAAACCCGGCCGCCCCGAACGATTCGGCATAGGCCTTGAAGTTGATGGGGCCGAAACTCACCCCTGAGCTGCGGCTGTACTTTTTCTCCTCCTGCATCGCCACCATGTTGTAGCCGTTATCAACCCAGATGATGTGCACTATGTTGGACTTGAGCCGCACCGCGGTCTCCAGCTCCATACTCGACTGCATGAAGCTGCCATCGCCAGACACCGAGATGATCTTCTCCCCCGGGCGCACCATGGCGGCCCCGATGGCCCAGGGCAGCGCTACCCCCATGGTCTGCTGGCCGTTGGAGATGAGCACCTGGCGGGCCCGGAAGCTGTAGAGGTAGCGGGCAATCCAGATGTGGAAGCTGCCCATGTCCACACACAGGGTCATGTCCTGCCCGATGATGTCCTGCAGCTCCTTGACGATGCGCAGCGGATGGATGGGGGTGCCTCCCAGCCGGCCGGCATGTTCGGCGAGCTGATGGCGCTGGTCGCGGATCTCGCCGAGCAGCGCGGTAATGGCCGGATCCCGCGCCAGCGGCTGGTGCAGCATCCGGGTCAGCCGCGCCAGGTTGGCGCTGATGGAGCCCACCAGCTCTACCGCCGGGCAGTAGCTGCTGTCGATCTCCGCCGGCAGCGCATCGATGTGCAGCAGCTTGCGCTCACCGGTGCCGTTCCACAACACGGGATCGTATTCGATGGGGCTGTAGCCGATGCAGATCACCAGATCCGCATCCTGCAGCAGCTTGTCCCCCGGCTGGTTGTTGAACAGCCCCACCCGTCCGGCGAAGTCATCGAAATGGTGGGTATCCACCACCCCGGCCGCCTGATTGGTGCCGGTCACCGGCAACCGGCTCTTGTCGAGGAAGGCGCGCACCGCGAGGGAGTTCTCCGGCCGGCTGGCCAGCAGGCCGAGCAGCACCACCGGTTTGCGAGCCTGCGCCAGCAGGCTCAGCGCCCGATCGATGCCGCGCTCGTCGGCCGCTCCCGGCTCCGGGATGGCGCTCGGCACCAGAATGGCGCCGTCGGTCGGCTCGTTGATGATGTCCATCGGCAGGCTGACGAAGGCCGCCCCGGGCCGCCCCAGCTCGGCGCTGCGAAAGGCGTTGGCCATCACCTCGGAGAGGGCGGAGCCGGTGCCCACCTGGGCACTGAACTTGGTGACCGGCCGGCACAGACTGACAGTATCCAGGCTCTGGTGGGTCAGCTTGAGGCCGTCAGCTCGCCGCACGGCACCGCCCAGCGCCACCATGGCATCCCCTTCCGAGGTGGCGGTGGCAAGACCGGTGATGAGATTGGCACAACCCGGCCCCGAGGTCACCAGCGCCACCCCGGCCTTGCCGGTCAGCCGGCCGACGGCGGCAGCCATAAAGGCGGCATTAGCCTCGTGACGCACCACTATGGTCTCGATGGGGGAGTCCTCCAGCGCATCGAATACCCTGTCGATCTTGGCCCCGGGAATGCCGAATACCTGCTTGACCCCTTGTGCCTCCAGATGGTGCACCACCAGTTCGGCCCCACAGGCCCAGTGTTGATTTTCCATGATGTCACTCCTTGTTAAGCGAAGGGCTCAGCCTTCGGCGGCGCGGATGGCGCGGTCCAGATCGGCGGGATTGAGGTCAGCCTGTTGAAAGGCCGGATTGCGAGGCAGCTCGATATTGAGGTGTTGCACCACCGACAGCTGCAGCTGGCCGTAGCCCATGGCGTAGTCGAGGATGTGGCCGCCCCCCCGGCGATCCTCGGTGATGAAGTGCTCGTGATAACCGGCCACGTTGATCCCCTGCACGAAGGGCGGGCAACGAAAGCCGACCAGGGTGCCGCGCCGCTGGCTGAACGAGAACAGCGGCTGGGCCTCGATGGCCTCCAGCATGGGTTTGTAGGGAGGACTCTGACAGGGGACGGTGCGCACCTGCGCCTGTTCGAACAGACCGTCGAGCCGAAAGGCGACGAAGACGTTGTCGGTGCCCACCAACCTATCCACCCACTGGTGGATCTCCTCGCGGCTCAGGGGATGATCGAAGCGACGCTGCAGGCAGGGGCGAAAGTGGGTCATCACCGCAAACGGGGTCTTCTGCTCGGCCTTGGCCGGGCGGGCCGAGCCGTCAGCCTTGAGCTGGTGGATCTGGCGCTCGAATGCAATCAGCTCGCCGTCGAGTCGATTGAAGGTCCCGAGGCCAAAGTCACCGTGGCGCAGCAGGTCCGCCATGGTGGTCTCCCCCTCGTAAACCCCCGCCAGCAGGGCACTAATCAGGGAGCTCTGGTAGACCTCGCCGCCGCCCTGGCGAGCCTGCCAGCGGGCAAACTGCTGGCTGATTTCGATGGCGCAGTCACATGATGAATTGGTTTCCATTTGGATTTCACCTCCAATCCTGTTAGGTTGGCAAATCAGGATTCAATAGTGACCAAGATCACAGTTTGATACCAATATCCAAACCCATCAGCTTCGAGACGTACCAGATATGGAATTCCGTTACCTGCGCTACCTAGTGGCCGTGGCAGACAAACAGAGCTTTACCCGCGCCGCCGAGGCGCTGGGCATGGCCCAGCCGCCGCTCAGCCAGCAGATCCGCAAATTCGAACAGGAGGTGGGCACGCCGCTGTTTCACCGGCTGACCCGCAGTGTGGAGCTGACCGAGGCGGGGCTGAGCCTCTATCAGGATGCCAAGGGGATACTGGCGCAGACCGAGCAGGCCATGCAGAAGGCCAGGCGTATCGCTCGTGGCCAGCTGGGCTCGCTGCGCCTCGGCTTTGCCGGCTCCACCGTGCTGCACCCGAGCGTGTTGCAACTCATCCACGACTTTCGCCAGGCCTGGCCGGAGGTCAGCCTACACCCCATCGAGAACAGCATGCCCAATCTGGTGCGCGACCTGGTGAGCGAAGAGCTGGATGCCGCCATTCTGCGTCTGCCCTGCAGCAGTAGCTCGGCGCTGGCCCACCACCTGATAGACGAGGAGGAGATGCTGATTGCCCTGCCCCCGCACCATCCGCTGGCCGGCAGTGGTGCCATTCCTATCGAGGCGCTGGCGCAGGATCCCTTCATCCTGTTCCCCCGCGAGCTCGGGCCCGGGCTGCATGACGCCATCACCCAGCGCTGCCAGCGGGCCGGCTTCAGCCCCCGTCTCGGCAGCCAGAGCCCGCAGGTGATCTCCACCGTCGGCATGGTGCAGGCCGGCTTCGGGGTAGCCATCATCCCGCGCTCGGTGAGCGAGCTGCACCCCCACGGCGTCAGCTATCACCCCATCGCCACCGAGCCGCTCACCACCCGCATCAGCCTCGCCACCCGCCGCCATCCCCGCCAGAAAAGCCTGCAACATCTGATTGGGCTGATCCCCAGCCATCATTGAAAGACACACAAAAACCCCCATCGGCATAAACTGATGGGGGCATTGGTGCCGCATTACATAGCGTACAAATATTGGTCTACTTAATAATTCAGCCCACCTTTATCGCCGGTTGAGATGAAACGAGTGGCTATTCAGACACAGGATTCACATCGGTGACGGGTTGGGTAGCACGGTAGGCATCCATGATGGGAGCCCAATCCATCCCGCTAGGAACTGGGTATTGCTTAAATAACGCGCCATATTTCTTGTCGAAATCATCCATATCATATTGGCGCGCTATCGGTACTCTCTGGTCATACCAATCATCGATCACTACTTCGGCAATACCACGAGCAAGCAGAATATCTGGCTTAACATTTAGCCTATCTCCCTTAAGTAACACCTCAAAATAGCCGCCTGGCGCTAGGCCCAAATAGAGCCAGCTACGCCGGTCATAACGACCCTCAACAGAGTAGACTTGACGCATCTGCTGCTCCAGATTGGCAGGTAAGTCCACCTTTATGCGGTAGCGCTTGCGATCATGGAAGGAAACCATCTCAATCACCGCTTTATCGGGGATGGGAACACCGTCGGTAGGCAGACCACTACCGCCCGCCCAATAGTAACGTTGCGCCTTGATTCGATCGGCAAGTAGACCTCCAGCTCCGCCACCAGCCAAACGGTCGGCATAAACTTGCTTCCCTCCAAGATAGAACTCTGTCTTGGTGTTCTTAGTAAGATCTATATTGCTGCCTGTACCATAATCCCAAGCAAATTTAAGCAGAGATTGGGGGGCCGCACAGGTCATCAATGACAGACAGAACCCCAACAATGCGACGATATATTTCATCTCTGTGTTGGTACATCCTGCTCTAGATGGGAGAGATCCATGGTATTACCTTACTGGGTCGGTATCCGTCTTGGGTTGCGCGGCACGATAGGCATCCATGATGGGAGCCCAAGCCAGACCACTGGGAACTGGGTATTGTTGATAGGTTTGGTTGTACTTTGCATCAAAGTCAGCCCAACGATTCTCAAATTGGCTGGAAAGGGGAAAACGTTGAGCATAGGGATCATCCGTCACCTCTTTTGCGATCCCTCGGGCTAGCAAGATATCGGGGGTAACACGAGGGTCTCTCAAAAACGCCTCGACATAGCCCCCGGTTGCCATGCCCAACCCAATATTATCGCGGCGCTCTTCGCGCCACTCCTTTCCTACTTTTACCCGGTAACGCTGCGCTATCATCCTTTCCAACTGCGCGGCGGGTAAGTCAAGGCTGATGCTATAGCGTTTCTTGTCGTGATACGACACCCATTCCACCTCAACCCGATCGGGAGCTGGGTGAATATCACGGCGGCCCTTGCCTATGCTCCAGCGATAATCTTTCCCTTTGAGAGATTGGTCGCTAACTGACCTGATAGCCCCATTGGTTGAGGCATCCACCAACTCGCCCTGACGATAAAAGTGCACCTCTGCCACCCAGATCTGATCAGCATTGGTGCCCACCATATGCCCCCAATCCAAGTCGTGGGGGGCTGAGGGGGCGGCCTGGCAGGCGGTGACTAACGGCAACAGCAGTAATAAGAGAACACTGCGCATGGAGCTCATCATTGGATCGGGTCAGTATCTGTTTTGGGCTGCGCTGCACGGTAAGCGTCCATGATCGGGGCCCAGGCCATACCACTGGGAACTGGGTATTGTTGATAGGTTTGGTTGTACTTTGCATCAAAGTCAGCCCAACGATTCTCAAATTGGCTGGAAAGGGGAAAACGTTGATCATAGGGATCATCCGTCACCTCTTTTGCTATCCCTCGGGCCAGCAGAATATCGGGGGTGACTCTGACGTCGGTCAAAAACGCCTCGACATAGCCCCCGGTTGCCATACCCAATCCAATATTATCGCGGCGCTCTTCGCGCCACTCCTTGCCTACTTTTACCCGGTAACGCTGCGCTATCATCCTTTCCAACTGCGCGGCGGGTAAGTCAAGGCTGATGCGATAGCGTTTCTTGTCGTGATATGACACCCATTCCACCTCAACCCGGTCAGGGGCGGGATGAATATCACGGCGGCCAGCCGTGATCAGCCAGCGATAATCTTTTTCACGCAGCGATTCATTATCCACTCGGCTGGCAGCGCCATTGGTTGAGGCATCGACCAGCTCGCCCTGACGATAAAAGTGCACCTCCGTCACCCAGATCTGATCCGCATTAGAGCCCACCATATGTCGCCAATCGAGATCGTGGGGCGCGGAGGGGGCGGCCTGGCAGGCGCTGACAAACGGTAACAGCAGCAACAACAATATCCTGCGCATTAATAACCTCCCTTCTGATTGTCTGTGACTCGGCGTACCTCTTGGTCGCCAACCCGATTGGGCTTATTGACCATCCCGGTATCTGCGCTGTAGTGCAAATAACCGAGCCGCAGTGCGTGATACTCCTGCGGCGAGAGGGTGCGAGTCAAATCAATCACCTCGCCGCGCCGTTTGGCTGCATCAACCCAGCGTGCATCGAGCACAGCCAGCTTTAAGGTGGGGTGTGAAAGGGCGCTGTCCATCTTCAGCCCCCTATCTGTCGGATCCCATTTCTCGAACGGCACACCGGCATCCCGTGCTGCTTCTACCATCATATGGAGCGGAATGCGTGAATACTCCCCCTCCACCACCCGGTGCAGCACCACATCGACCTTCACTTCTTGCTCTGACGCATCTTTGCTCACGGTTCCTGGTCGTTGGGGGCGCACATTGAGGTAGCCCGATACCGTTGTGTTGTTATAGGAGGAGAGCAGCTCAACGCCCTTCGCCCACCCCTGCGCTGCGCGCATTTTAGCATAGGCGGTTGCCTGGCTATACGCATGTGAATCTCTTTCCTTGCTGTAGCGCGATTCGGTTGACTTGAAGGTGGCGATCACCTTGGTTTCGTTGATGACGGGGGACGCGTAGTTGGGATCACGTAGACTCCAACGGCTGTAATAACCACCGCCAATATCGGAGTGAGCACCGGGGATGATCACCTCGGTAAAGGTGGCGGGCAGCTCGCTGGCCATATTTTTAATCCGGGTCAAGTCAAAGTGATAGCGCCACTCATCGGCGGCGATAATATGCACCACCCGCTCGGCGCAGTCAGGGGCCAGCGTCACACTGCGTTTGCCCCACAGATAGGAGCTGATCACGGTATCAAACAGCCCGACAAACTGGATACGCACATCATCGCGACTGGCCCAGTCAAAGCCCGCTTTTAGGCGGATATCTGTGTAACCGGCCATCGCCTCCACCAGTGGGTGGTCACCCTTCTGGTCGATGCGGTTGACAAACTGGCGGGCGGCTGAGGCCCCCCGGCTAAAACCAAACACATCGAACTCGACCTTATGAATGCACTCGATGGTGGGCAGTATCCGTTCAAGCTGTTCTTTTATCTCTGCCACGATCTGGGTGCGGCACGCCTGTTCAACCCGCGAGGTGCTGGAGGTCTCGCCCTTATCGGCCCCCGCCCCAGCCTTGGTGTCATCCTGCCCTTTGGCTGTGCCGATACCTTCAACATAAACCTTGACAAAGAAAGAGCTCTTACTTGGTGGAAGATAGAGGTCATGCGCCTTGCCAATATTGGTGACGTCGTTTTTCTCGCTGTTATTGAGACCACCCGGCAGCGTTCCCTCAAAGCATTGCTCCAGTAACGCCGCCTGCTCTTGCGGGCTGCACTTGGCCAGTGCCGCCTCCAGTGCATTTTTCCCCTTTTCATGATTGAAGGTGTTGTTGGAGGTGCCATCAAAAAACACCCCGATGCGCAGGGTGGTGAGCTGATATCCCTTCACCTCAATCACGTAGGAGTGCTTGGTGATAAAGCGCGGCGGCTGGGCCTGCCCGGCTTTGTGTCCTTCCGGTAGCGGCTGTTCTGGGTCAGTGAGGCAGAGGTCGCCGGTGGTCACTTTGACATGCTCGCGCTTCACGTCACAGTGCCCCCAAAACTTCTCGGTGTAGGCGGGAACCTGACTGGCCTCGCCCTTTTTGAGGGCTTCACGGGATTGGGCTGCTTTAAGCCAGGGTTGGGTCTCCAGCTTGACGGTCACCGGCCCCACCGCAAAGCCTTGTACCAGGGTTGGACCATCTTTCAGGGTCACGGTTTTGCTGGTGCCACTGGCATCGGTCAAGGTGGCTTTTTGCCCCTTGAACGAGCGGTTCTGTTCATCTCGAACGTCTATCTCAATCCAGCAGTTGTTCTTCTCACAGGGGATGCAGTAGGGAGAAATCGCCATTAGCTGGCTCCTATCAATTCAGGGTGTTTTTTCAGCCAGTTATTCACCTGAGCCATTTCGTCGTCGGCCAGCATCAACGGCGCTCTGATGGCATCCAGCGCCATGCTTGCCTGTAGCGTGAGAGCGCCAGCTACCACGCCATCCAGGACGTCGCCTGTCAGCACAGCTTGATTGGCCTGCTTGAGGACGGTGGTAATGGCGGCTTCCGGATTGGGATGACGCGCCATCATCTCCTCCATCCGTTGCCAGAAGTGGCGAGAGAGGATGTAGGCGTGACGGTTTTCGTCATAGAGCGGCGTCAGGTGGTGAGGCTGAATGCGAAACCAGGGGGCTTGGCGGGGAGTAAATTCGGTATCCGGCGTGCGCTGCCAGACACTGTCGTTGGCCCACAGGCTTGAGCAGGGCCCCAGAACATCATCGAGTTCCTGCTGATTCATGGTGCCCAGCATCTTGGGAAAGACCCGATTATCGGCATAGCGCAGCCACATCACTTCCCCTTCGAAGGCTACCTCTATCAGGCTTTGCCAGTGCTGCTGGACAACGTCGACAGAGGCATCGCTCGCGACATATACGCCGCCCAGTTGCGGGTGAGCAGCCATAAACTCGGGAGCAGGGTCGGGTAGTAGCCAGGGGCCTTGTTCGGCTTGGTCCGCAAACGCCGTACCGGCAAACAAGGGGATGGCATTGCTACCGTCCTGGTTGCAGTAGTCCGCCACGGCGGTGGTATCGAGCGCAGCATCGACGATAGCAAACAGTGGGCCGGGATGTTGGCTACGCCACTCTTGAAAGGTCATGCCTTACCTCCCTGGGCAAAGGGGCAGGGCTTCACCAACGGTGCCATGGACTCCATGCTCTTGTGAATGGCCGGGGCTGGTAATGTTGCTGGTGGTGGTGTTGGCACCTCGACATTGCCTGGCTGGATGGGGGCCTTGCCACCCCAGCCAGAACCAGAACCCGGGCTGCCGCCGGAGTTCATCTTGATGGAGCCGCCACTGAGGGTAACGCCGCCGGCATCCAGCTTCACAAAGCTGCCGCCCACCTTGAGGGTCAGCTCGGCACCGGCCTCCATCACGATTTTCATGCCCGCCTTGTGGTGCAACTCACTCCCCGCCTCCACCAGCAGGGACTGTCCCAGCTTCTGATGCAGGCTGGCATCCACCGTCAGCGAGTAGTCGGCTTTTATCTGGTCGCGTTTCTCACCCTCCACCGTCAGGTGGTCGTTGGCCTTGATGCGGGTCACCCGCTCGTTGTCGATATCGGTGTGCTGGTCGTGCTTGATGTGCCAAGCAGCATCGTTCTCGATAAGCACGTTCAGGTCTTTCTGACCGTGGATGTAAATCTCTTCCTGCCCCGCCTGGTCTTCAAAGCGCAGCTCGTTGAAACCCTCCCCTTGGTGGGTTTCGGTGCGCAACACGGTGCGGGTCTTGTTGGCCGGCAGCTCGTACGGCGGCCGGTTGGTGGCATGATAGGTGCGACCGGTCACGATGGGCTGGTCGGGGTCCCCTTCCAGGAACGAGACAATGACCTCGTGGCCGATGCGCGGGATGGCCATCATGCCGTACTGACCGCCGGCCCAGCCTTGCGAGACCCGCACCCAGCAGGAGCTCTGGTCGTTGGAGCTGCCGTAGCGGTCCCACGGGAACTGCAGCTTCACCCGGCCGTGTTCGTCGCAGTAAATCTCCTCACCGTCGGGGCCCACCACCATGGCGATTTGCGGGCCATCCACCATGGGCTTGTGAGGGGCTTCCGGGCTGCCGATGCTCACCCGCCAGGTGGTGCTGGCTTTCACCACACCGAATTCGTTGTGGTAGACGGTGGGGCCGCTGCCGCCTTCCTCTTCCAGCGCCTGCGGCTGCAAGCCGGTGTGCTGGATGCGCACAATTTGCCAGTCAGTGTTGAAGCTACCGTTCGGGTGTTCAGTGAGTGAAAATGTCTGGCCCGGCAGCAAGGCGGCGCAGTTGGACTTGGCCTGGCCCGCCACTGCATCATTGCGCAGCGCATTCAGTCGATGTTGGACAAACGCCTTGCCGCTCGGGTCCTGCTTGTAGCGACCCGGATAGTCGAAGTGCTGGTAGGTGTCGCGCTGGTGCTCGAGCTCACTGCCCTGCTTTTTGTGGGAGAGGCCATAAGCCGGGGTCTTGAAGCTGTAGTCTTTGAGCTCCACATCGCTCGGACGCACCGCCTCCCGGTAGTGGAACTGAAGGACGTAGGGCCCCTGCTCCAGCGAACGGTTGCCAAGGTTAAAGAAGAGCTCGGGGCCGGCGGTCAGGGCGGCAGCGTCATCGGCAAATACGATGCGGTGCTTGCCCGCTTCAAACTCGTGGAAGTAGAACATCCCCTCCTCGGCGGCGAGCCGGTTCACGAAATCGAGGTCGGTCTCGCGATACTGGACGCAGTACTCCCGCTTGGCGTGCTCGTTTTTCAGGGCAAACGCATAGTCGGTGATGCCGTGTTCTTGCAGCAGGATGGAGAGGATTTCATCGGGCTTTTGTGCCTGGAAGATGCGGGAGTTCTGGCGCAAAGAGAGCCGCCACAGCGCCGGCTGCACCAGCAGCTGATAGCGGGTGCGGCGAAAACCGCTGTCACCCTGCGCGAAGTTACTGACCACCCCGCACACCCGGCGCTGCAGCTCACCGTTGTACCACACCAGCAGCTCGCACGGCTGGTCCAGCACGGCACCAAAGTCGATGTCGGGCTGGGCACTCGCCAGCTCCAGGCGCAGGTTGAACGGGCGGTTGAGCGCTTCCTCCAGCGCAAACTCGGCCACCACGAAGGTGTTCTCGGGCAGGGCCCCCACTTTGACGGTAAATTGTAATCCTGTGCTGTCTGCCATGAAGCGCTCCTTAACCTGCCTGTCCGCTGCCTGAACCAATCACCACGCCGCCACAGCCGACGGCGGTACCGGTCACGGCGATGGACTTGCCACCACACCGCGAAGTACGCAGCCCACAGCCGACCCCGCCCGAGATGCTGCGCGGATGGGGTGGATTGTTGGGTTTGTCGTGGGGGGCCAGCGGCTCATCCTGCCGGGACGCCAATTTGCCACCGAGGGAACACTCAGAGCTGACTGAAATCACGAGAGATGGGAAAAGCCCATCGCGATCGATGAGCACATCACCGGACGATGCAATGGTGGAACACATGACGACTGGCCTCTGTTGTGCTTTGCAATAAGGTCGCCTCGCAGCCATATGGCAAAACACAAAAGCTCCGACCGCATCCAGCTGAACAGGTCGGAGAAAGCTTGCACGGGCCTGACGACAGCTGACACTGCCATCGTCAGGCCATAGGGTGCACTACAAGGAATAACGGCAATAAGAGATCGAGCGTTAGGCCTCGATCGGCGCGCGCCAGTCGTCTGCACCGGAAGTACCGGCAACGGTGTGCTCCCAGTTGATCTTGCGATAGGCCAGAGAGACCTGGATCAGTTGGGTGAAGTCAGACTTCGCCGGATCCTGGCAGTGCGGCATCTGGCAGTCGATGTCGACGATGGTGGCATCGGTCAGCACGGTAGAGAAAAAGTGCTCCTGCTTGCCCTCGACGGAGGTGCGGTACCACTTCAGGGTCACTTTCGGCAACATTTCGCCGGAGGCCAGCGAGTTGTACATCAGCGGTACGGCCTTGTTCAGCGCAACGGTGAACTTGAACGGCTTGTGGACACGCTGACCAGCCGGCTGACCGGATTGCGGGTCAGTCGGTACGGTCACGACGTGCTGGAATTCTTGTACCAGCATCTCGTCTTCGTGGCCCTGCACGAAGATGTTGCCGACGGAATCGGAAGTGAAAGCACCGGCGGTGAGGTTGCCCTGGGTTTTACCTTCGATGCTGATATA
This sequence comes from Aeromonas sp. QDB03, assembly GCF_027707985.1. Lineage (NCBI taxonomy): Bacteria > Pseudomonadati > Pseudomonadota > Gammaproteobacteria > Aeromonadales > Aeromonadaceae > Aeromonas > Aeromonas sp. QDB03. The sequence continues at coordinate 867,322 of NZ_JAPCJG010000002.1, forward strand.
ACATGGAGTTGGCATGAGTATGCTCCTGATTGGTTGAACGGTAATGACACTCGACCGAACCAGTTAGCAGCGACCATGCCACTCTTTTTTATAGTTATTTTTCAAAGACTTAATAAACTGGCAAGTCGTCCTGCCGGATACATGGCGCAAAAAGTTGCAACCAGCAGACTATTGCACCATTAGTTCTTGCACTCGCAGTGGAACATCTCGCCACTTACGCAACAAGTTGCTTGCGACAAACATAATCACTGCTTTTCATCCACATTGGCAACCAACGCCATCTCCACATTCAACCTGACCATCCCCTGCTTCAATGCCCATGAAATGGCCTGGCTCTTGCTGCTGGCACCCAGCTTGCTGACCACATTGTTCAGATGAAACGTCACGGTACGGGGAGTGATCCCCAGGATCTGGGCAATATCGCTCACCTGCTTGCCCTCCGCCGCCCAGCGACACACTTCCAGCTCCCGTAAACTCAACGCATCGTGCGGTGACAGACCCGCCAGACAGACCCGGGCCACCGCCTCGAAAATATGCATGGAGAGCCAGCTGATAAAGGGCACTGCAGAGAGCCATTGCTGGCGGCTACGAGGCGTACTGGTAATAAAAGAGAGCAGGCCGACATGGCCGTTGGCACCGTGCCAGGGCAGGGTGATGCCGTCGCAAATGCCGTACTCGCTGGCCAGCTGCATCACCTCCCGGCCCTGCTCATCACAACGCTCCTGATCGTTCACCACATCGGCCCATAGAATAGGAGTGCTCCTGGTCATGGCGCATTTGACGATGGGATCGATGGCAAAGAAGCCGCTGCTGGTATAGGTATCCACCCAGGCCTGCGGACAGCCGTTGAAAATGATGACATCCGGGCGCTGGATGGTACTGGGAAAGATCAGGGCCAGGCGAAAATAGTCGAATCCCATGCGACCGCTCAGCTCGCGCAGCAGGGTCACTATGGTGCGATCGTCAGCGGCCGTCTCGAACTGGCCGATGAGATCCAGCGCGTGCAGGGTATTCATCTCTGGGGTATGAGGATTGTGCACAAGGTAGGCTAGCCAAACATGGAAACATGCTGAATGTTAACAAGCGTCAACAGATGACACACTCCGGCACATAGGAAAATCAGAACTCTCCCACACTTTATGCTATCGAATCGTAATTTTTGTAATGAAATGCTACAGAAAACCTCAAGCGTTCCGCCAGCGACCAGTCGTGACCCCTACGGATGCTAAGAATTGCAACATTTGCCATGGCTCTTCCCCTCACGGGCGGTCAACAACCCTCAGCTCCTTCCTGCATCACGCAACAGAAGGTGTCCAGGTCGTGGCTGAGGAGCCAGTAAGACTAGATAGCCACCGACCTGCACGAAGATCAGGGCCGAAGGAGATGATCAATGCACTTGGTTGTCCGGTGATGGTCTGACAATGAACACTGAGCAAAACTGGCGGGAAAACAGCAAGCCTTAGCCAAGTGTCGGAATATACGTGGATAAAGATGGCTTACCCGACCACAGGCAGAATGAACGCGAGGATTTGAATAGCAAAAAGGCCACCCTTTCGGATGGCCTTTTTAGCTGAATAAATGGCGGAGGAGGTGGGATTTGAACCCACGGATGGTCGCCCATCGCCGGTTTTCAAGACCGGTGCATTCAGCCGCTCTGCCACCCCTCCGCGACAGTGCGGCGAATATTACCCATGGTGATCGCCCTTGTAAATCCCCTCGCCGCTCGTTTGCCGATTTATTGGGCTAAATGATGCACAAAGCCGCCAATTTGAGCATAACCAGCGCTTTTTCAACCAGATAACTTGACTTGAAAACAGACTCACCCACTATAGTCAGCATCACGAAATCCCCAGCAAGATGGACTTATGAAAATCAAACATGCCCTGCTTTGCGCCCTGACGGGTGCCACCCTGCTTGCGGCGCCGGTTCAGGCGAGCGAACTGACCAAGAGCGACGTGGAACAGATAGTGCGCGACTATCTGGTCAAGAACCCGGAAATCCTGGTCGAGATGTCCAACGCCCTGCGCGCCAAGCAGGAGAGCCAGCAGGCCGAGAGCGACAAGACCTTGATCAAGGCACACGCCAAGCAGCTCTATAGCAACCAGGATCCGGAGAGCGGCAATTCCAAGGGCAGCCTGACCGTGGTCGAGTTCTTCGACTACAACTGCGGCTACTGCAAACGCGCCCACCCGCTGATCAAGCAGCTGCTGGCGGAAGACAAGGACATTCGCTACATCTACAAGCAGTTCCCGATCCTGAGCGAAACCTCCTACTTCGCCGCCCGCGCCGCCTTGGCGGTACAGCTGGGTCAGCCCGACAAGTACCAGGCCTTCCACGAGAAGCTGTACGCCCATCAGGGCCCGCTGGCCGACGAGGCACAGGTGAAGCAGCTGGCGGAAGCAGCCGGCGTCAACTGGAGCAAGGTTGAAGCCAAGATCAAGGATGGCAGCATCGATCAGAATCTCGGCACCAACCGGGCACTGGCCGAAGCCATGAGTATCTCGGGCACACCGGCCTTCATCATCGGCGATCAGATCCTGCGCGGCGCCCCCCGTGATCTGGCCAGCCTGAAAGGCTTCATCAAGGATGTGCGCGCCGGCAAGAGCATTCAGTAATCCCGCTCCGGCACATAAAAAAACGCCCCGGCATGCCGGGGCGTTTTGCTATTCATGCTGCAAACCATCAGGCCTGATGGGCCGTCGCAAGAAGCGGTCAGCAAAGCGAAGAGCAGCGCATGACCCTTGATCACGGCTTCGCAGCAGGACCATAACCGTTCGGGTTCTGGCTTTGCCAGCGCCAGGTATCCACCATCATCCGCTCCAGACCGCGTTCGGCCTGCCAGCCCAGCTCGGCACGGGCCTTGTGCGGTTCGGCCCAGCACTCGGCGATGTCGCCGGGGCGACGGGGCTTGATCTGGTAGGGAATGGTGCGACCGCTGGCCGCTTCAAATGCCTTGATCATCTCCAGCACCGAATAGCCCTGACCGGTCCCCAGGTTGTAGGTAAAGACCCCGGTATCCGACGCGATGCGTGACAGCGCTTTGAGGTGACCAATGGCGAGATCCACCACGTGGATGTAATCGCGCACCCCGGTACCATCCGGCGTTGGGTAGTCGTTGCCAAACACCCCCAGCTCCTTGAGCTTGCCCACGCCGACCTGACTGATATAGGGCAGCAGGTTGTTGGGAATGCCGTTGGGATCTTCCCCGATGAGACCGCTCTCGTGGGCACCGACCGGGTTGAAGTAGCGCAGCAGCACGATGGCCCAGCGGGGATCGGACTTGGCGAGATCGCGCAGGATCTCTTCGACCATCAGCTTGGAGCGGCCATAAGGGTTGGTGGCGCTGGTGGGGAAATCTTCCCGCAGCGGTACCGAGGCCGGATCGCCGTAGACGGTGGCCGAGGAGCTGAAGACCAGCCGGAACACGCCGGCCCTAGCCATCTCTTCGCATAACACCAGGGTGCCGGTGATGTTGTTCTGGTAGTAGGTGAGCGGGATCTGGCTCGACTCGCCGACGGCCTTGAGCCCGGCGAAATGGATCACCGACTCGATCTGGTGGGCGGCAAACAGCTGTTGCAGGCAGAGCCGGTCCAGCACATCCCCTTCGACGAAGATGACCGGCTTGCCGGTGATCCGCTCGACCCGTTTGAGCGACTCGGGGGAGGAGTTGGAGAGGTTGTCCAGCACCACGACCTGCTGCCCAGCATTCAAGAGTTCAACCAGGGTATGGGAGCCGATATAGCCGGCGCCCCCTGTGACCAGAATTGTCATTATTTATCCCGTGTTCGACTGAAACTGGGAGCAGAGTCTACCCGCCCAGCCTTCTCAGGAAAAGAGCGGGATGCCAATGACGCCCTCAATAGTCGATGCTGACATTCCCGCTGGCGGTGCAGGAACAGGCCAGTGCCACCCCGCGCTCGAGATCCTGCGCGCTCAGGGTCATTACGCTCTGGCGCTCGATTTCGCCCTCCGTGGTACAGCGACAGGCCCCGCACACCCCGGCACGGCAGGCCGCCATCATGGTCTCCCCCGCCCCCTCCAGCGCCGCCAGCAGGGTCTGACCCGGCAGGATCTTCACCTTCTTGCCGCTCTTTTTAAGGGTCAGCCAGAAGTGGTCGCTGCCGGCCGCAACTGGCGCCGCACTCGATGCTCCAGCAGGCAGGCCGAACGACTCCTGGTGCAACTGCGCTGCCGGCAGCCCCAGCTCCGCCAGCATGGTGCAGACTGCGGTCATATAAGGGGCTGGCCCGCACAGATAGACATGGCGGGCGAGCAAATCCGGTGCCAGCTCCCTCAGCATGTCCGGCGTGAGCCGGCCAACCCAGGGATAGGCCGTCGGCGCCTCTTCCCGTACTTGCTCCAGCACTAAAGCGTGGCGAACGCCGGAATGAGCAGCGGCCAGCGCAGCCAAGTCGTCTGCGAAGATCACATCCTCCGGCGAGCGGGCGCTGTGAATGAAGCGAATGTCGGCATCCGGCCGTTTTGCCAGCTCGTCGCGCAGCATGGCCCACATGGGGGTGATGCCGGAGCCGGCACTCAAGAGCAGCGGCCGCTCGCAGGGCAAGGCAGTCAGGTTGAAGTCGCCGAAGGGACCGTCCACCCGGATCTCGTCCCCCACTTGCAGGGTTTGATGCAGATGATGGGAGACCAGTCCGACATCCTTGATGGTGACCTGCCAGCAGGCATCCTGCGGGCTGGAGGAGAGGGTATAGGCACGGCAGTGGGGCTGGCCGTCAATCTCGGTGTACAGCGTCACGCACTGGCCCGCCAGCACGGCAGGCAGGCTGCCCGTCTGCGGCACGAACTGCCAGCTCGCTACATCGTGGGTATCCGCCCGGCGGCCGATGCACCTGAGGGTGAGAGAGGTGGAGGTCATCGCAAGGCTCCTCTTGTTGAAAAATGTTGGACAGGGGTCGTTAAAAAAGGCGAGCCATCAGGCTCGCCAAAGGCTTACAACATGCTGAGCGTGTAAGGCGGATGTGGCGCCGCTCAGGCCGCCAGGATCTCGGCGAGATCGGCTTCGGCCGTGGTGGTCCCTTTCAGACCGAACTGCTCCTCCAGCACCTTGAGCAGAGCCGGTGTCAGGAAGGCCGGGGCGGTCGGGCCGGTACGGATGTCCTTCACACCCAGCGCCAGCAGGGTGAGCAGGATGACGATGGCCTTTTGCTCGAACCAGGAGAGCACCAGGGTCAGCGGCAGATCGTTGACGCCGCACTCGAACGCCTCGGAGAGCGCCAGCGCCAGCTGGATGGCGGAGTAGGCATCGTTGCACTGACCCACGTCCAGCAGACGGGGAATGCCGCCGATGTCGCCGAAGTCGAGCTTGTTGAACTTGTACTTGCCGCAACCCAGGGTCAGCAGCAGGCTGTCCTGCGGGATCGCCTTGGCAAACTCGGTGTAGTAGGCGCGCTCGGCACGGTCACCGTCACAGCCACCGACCAGGAAGAAGTGGCTGATTTCGCCGGCCTTGACCTTGTCGATCACCGCCGGGGCAGCCTGCATCAGGGCGTTGCGGGCAAAGCCGATGGTGATGAAGTGCTCCAGCTCAACGTGCTTGAAGCCTTCCAGCGCTTGCGCCTTGGCGATCACGGCGGAGAAATCTTCCCCTTCCAGGTGGGTCACGCCCGGCCAGCCGACGATGGAGCGAGTGAAGATGCGATCCGAGTAGTTGCCCACGTTCGGGTCGATGATGCAGTTGGAAGTCATCACCACGGCACCCGGGAAGTTGGCAAACTCCTTCTGCTGGTTCTGCCAGGCGGAGCCGTAGTTGCCCACCAGGTGCGGGTACTGCTTGAAGAAGGGGTAGGCCAGCGCCGGCAGCATCTCGCCATGGGTGTAGACCTTGATGCCGGTGCCCTTGGTCTGCTCCAGGATGAGCTTGAGATCCACCATGTCGTGACCGGAAACCAGAATGCACTTGCCCGGTACCGGAGTGACGCGTACCTGGGTCGGCTCGGGGTGGCCGAAGGCGGTGGTTTCACCGAGATCCAGCATCTCCATGATCTTGAAGTTGAGCAGGCCAATGTCCATGGCGCACTTGAACAGCGGATCCAGATCGCTCGGATCCGTGCCGAGCCAGCTCATGATGCGATGGAATTCGGCGGCTACCCCGGCATCCTGCTGATCCAGCACCCGGGCGTGCTCCATGTAGGCAGCGGCGCCCTTGAGGCCGTAGAGACAGAGCAGGCGCAGCCCCATGATGTCTTCGTTGACTTCGTTCTTGCCACGGTTGACTGCGGTCTGCGGTGCCTGGGCCAGTTGGGCCAGCAGATCGGCACCCGGCTCGAAACGGGCGGCAGCGGGCAGTGCATCGGCCTGCACCGCCAGCGGAGCCAGCTTGGCAGCCAGTTGCTGACGATAGCTCAGCGCCTGATTGACATAGGCCACGATGCGGGCGGAGTCGAAGTTGACGTTGGTGAGGGTGGCGAAGAAGGCCTTGGGCACGAAGGCGTCGATCTCGCTGTCGACGATGCCGTGCTCACGGGCGGCCAGCGCCCAAGCGCTGAGCCCCTGCAGGGTATAGATCAGCACATCCTGCAGATCCGAGGTTTCAGCCGTCTTGCCGCACATACCTTGTGCATAGGCGCAGCCGTTGCCTGCCGGGGTACGAATTGTCTGTTCACATTGCACACAAAACATCATGCCTCTCCTAATTGGACATTTCAGTTGTTTGTTTTGTGGCGATTCTATTCCTACGGCTCAGAACTTAATAGGCATTCAATTTGCCAATTCAATTTTCATTGATGCAGATCAAAAACAAAAAAGCCGCCCAAACAGGGCGGCAAGCGGGTGGATAAAAGGAGAGACAACTCAGGTTTGCAACAGAACACGATAATGGAACGGGTCGGGCTGGCGTCTAGTCAGGCAGATCCAGCCCTTCACTTCATCAAGCAGGCATGCTTCGCAGCGTCCGGCCTGGTTAACTATCAGGCCAGGTAAGCGCGCAGCATCCAGACCAGTTTCTCCTGCTGCTGCACATAGTCGGAGAGAATGGACGCAGTCCCTTCATCACCGGCATCGGCGGCTTGCCCCAGGATACGGCGCTGGGCCACCAGCAGTTCGCGGAAACTCTCCAGCAGGGATTCGACGCAGGCACGACCGTCGTGCAGCCCCTTCTGCTCGGCAATGGCGGAAACTTTCAGGTAGTCGCTGAAGCTGTGCAGCGGCACGCCATCCAGGGTCAGGATGCGCTCGGCCAGAGCATCGACCTTCAGCAGCAGGTCGTTGTAAATCTCTTCGAACTTCAGATGCAGCTCGAAGAACTGGTTGCCGCGGATGTTCCAGTGGAAGCCGCGAACGTTCATGTAAAGGATCTGGTAGCTGGCCAGCAACTTGTTCAGCTCGGCGGCCAGCGCTTGTGATTGAACGGTATCAAGACCAATCGGACTCTTCATGTTTCACCTCCAGATTTGACGACCTGGTCATCTTAGAACTCATCAGACTCAAAAGGTAATAGTTAAGATCTAACTGATTGATAGCGTGCGGCTATCATCCCAGCAGTCGCCGGGCTAGGTGGCTCATTCAGACTGACGCTCGATGTAGAGGATCACCTCCCCCAGCTGGATGCCGAACTTGCTGATGGCAGCCCGGTTGAGCAGGCGATTTTCATCCAGCAGATACATCCAGTCATCGAAACTCACCCGCACCACGCTGCCGTCAGGCAGCGCCAGATCGAGCTGATAGCGCCAGTTGAGGGCAAAGCCTGCCGTCTTGCCTACCGCCTCCCCCACCACGTCCGCCGCCGTGCCGCGCCAGTGACCATCCGCCCCCTTGCTCAAAAACCAGGTGCGGGTCTGCTGGCGCCCATCGTCAAAATAGAACTGCTCGAACAGCTCTCCCTTGTCCCGCTGCCAGTGCCCGCGCATCTCCACCCGAAAACGGCTGGTCACCTCACCGCTGCGATCGGTCACCAGACCGTGCGCCGTCAGCTTGCCACTGAAGAAGCGAGCGAGATCCCACTCGGGGCCCTGGCCGCGATAATCCTCCAGACTGCTGCCGCAACCAGCCAGCAGCAGTGGCAACAACAGCAGGTAGCGCCAGGTGCGGGTGTATTTCATGAATCCCTTTTGCATCAGCGCTCTCCCCGCAAGCGGCGGGTAAGCGCCGGATCGCGGCTCCCTTGTGCCAGCCAGATGGCAAGAAAGGCCGCCGAAAATTGCGGATCGGCGAGGGTGCCGAGCGGCTTGTCCCGCCACCAGAAATGGCCGGCGCCGCCCCTGTCGACATAGAAGGTAAGCCGGTCACCCGCCTGGACATCGGGCCAGAGCGCGGCGAGCTGACCAAGCCAGCCCTGACGCTGCTGCTCGCTGCCCAGCCCCAGTCGCTGCCACTCGGCGGCGGTGGCGCTCAAGAGATCTTGCCGCTCGATGGCTCTGGCGTAGGTGAGGCTCAGTGCCTGAGGATAGTGACCCGGCCGATAGCGGCCGTTCTCGCTGTAGAGGGTGGCGTCATAGAGCTTGAACCAGAGCCAGCTCATCTCGCCGCGCCCAACCGGCTGCAGCTGCTGCCAGGGAGTGACCAGGGCTTGCCCGGTCTGGGCGAAAGGGGTCAACGGTAGGCTCAAGCCTGCCAGCAGCAGGCTAATTCCACCCCATGTGCCAATGGGCGGGATCTTCGAGTTCATGCCAGTCCATCTCCTGTTCCAGCAGCGTGTTGATATCCTGCATCACCACCTGCTGCAGCTGCCCCTGCGCGTCGCGCTGACAGGCCACCACCAGATAGAAACGCTCGGTCAGCTCGTGCCGGCTCTCTTTGGTCCATTTGGAAAACAACAAGGTGTCGGTCGAAAAGGTGTTCATCTCGCTTCACCCTCCAGCTTGACCGTTACCCACAGGAGTACGGGTAACCACCACATCCAGATCACCGCCAGCAGTGCTGCACTGATCCCGATGCCCCAAGGTAAGTGTACTGCCCCCATGGCGGCTCCCGCCACATAGGAGGAGGCCCCCCCAGCCATGCCGAACAGCCCCTGCTGCCAGCGCGGCAAGGGCCGCAGCCAGCGCAGACCGTGGCAGAGGGTCAGGGCAAAACCGCACCAGAGCAGCACCAGCCAGAGCGGAAAACCGGCGTTGAAATCAAACAGCCCGAGCTGCCAGAACAAGGCATCGAGCAGGCTGCCGGCAAGAGCGACCGGGATGAGCCGCCAGTCACGCTGGCGGCTGGGTGAGAAGAGAAAGTACAGCAGCAGCATTGCCAGCAGCGGGCCCGGCTGCTGCCACTTCACCGCCAGCAACCAGTAGAGGTTGAACCCCAGCAGATGGGCCCACTGCCACATGCTCAGCGACCGCCGACAGGCAGATCCCCACTCCAGCCGAGTGGGCCCGGTTTGGCCGCTTCCAGCTGTACCAGGCTGATGGTGCGCTCCCAGAAGCCCCCTTCACAGTAGGCGAAATAGAAGTGCCATAACCGAATGAAGTCCTGGCTGTAGCCGAGGGCTGGCAGCTCGGGCACCAGCGCCAGGAAGCGCTCGCACCAGTGAGCCAGCGTACGGGCGTAGTGGTGGCCGTGATCGTGCAGCCGCACCAGCTGCATATCGGTCTCGCGCGCCAGCAGCCCCGCCATCTGGGAGACGCTCGGCAGGCAACCGCCGGGGAAGATGTAGCGCTGGATGAAATCCACCCCGCGCAGGTACTGGGCATGGCGTTGATCCGCGATAGTGATGGCCTGAATGAGCAGGCGACCACCGGGTTTGAGCAGCCGCGACAGCTGGCGGAAATAATCGGGCAGAAAGGCGTGGCCCACCGCTTCGATCATCTCGATGGAGACCAGCTTGTCGTAACTGCCCTCCAGCTTGCGATAGTCCTCCAGCAGCAAGGTGATGCGATCTCCCAGCCCCTCCCGCGCAATCCACTCCTTGGCGTAATCGTGCTGGGCCCGGGAGATGGTTGTGGTGGTCACTCGGCAGCCATAGTGACGGGCCGCATAGACGGCGAGGCCGCCCCAACCGGTGCCGATCTCCAGCAGATGATCGTCAGGGCCGAGTGCCAGCCGCTCGCAGATGGTGCGCAGCTTGGCCTGTTGCCCCTCCTCCAGGCTGGCCTCGGAATGGGGATAGATGGCACTCGAGTACTGCATATGGCTGTCGAGAAAACCCTGATAGAGGGTATTGCCGAGATCGTAGTGGGCGGCGATGTTGGAGCGCGACCCGGTCAGGGTATTGCGATTGAGCCAGTGGCGCACCTTGTTGAACGGAAAGCTGAGCCAGCCAAGGCGCCGCTCAAGGGAGTCGAGCAGCGCCAGATTGCGGGCCAGCAGCCGCACCAGCGCCACCGGATCCGGGCTGGTCCAGAGCCCCTCCACCCAGGTTTCCCCGGCGGCGATGCTGCCCCCCAGCAGCAGGCGGCGGTAGAAGGCCGGATCCTGTACCACCAGCTCGGCGTGCAGGTCGGTACCAGCCACGCCAAAGCTGTGACGCTCAGCGCCATCCCGCAGCAGCAGTTGGCCGTTTTCGAGGCGCCCCAGCAGATTGAGCAGCAGTTGCCTGGCCCCCTTGTCGATGAAAGAGGCAGAGAGGGTTGATTGCACAAGTTCCATTAGCGGCTCTCCGGATGGCTAAAAATCGGTGTTCGTTTGATATAAAGACGCAGGGCCTGCCAGTAGATCCCGAGCAGCACCTTCATGGTCATCCAGGGCCAGCGGGCCAGCAGGGCCGCCAGCCCCTTGCGCGACAGCGGCGCCCGGCGCAGCGCCAGGGTGGCGTCAAACAACTTGGCCTCCCCGGATACGGGATGACTCTCGATGTGGATCAGTGTCTCCTGCGCGGGTGGACGAATGCGCCAGTGGTAGCGCATCGCAAGCCCCATGAAGGGGGAGACATGAAAATCCTTGTCGTGGGGGGCCAGCACCGCCAGATCTAGCAGGTAGTAGTGGCGCTCATTCCAAGGGGTGTTCGACACCTCCGCCAGCAGATAGCGCGCCTCTCCTTGCCGGTAGCAGAAGTAGAAATTGACCGGGCTGAAGTAGAACCCCAGACAGCGCACGTTGCCGAGCAGCAGCACCCGCCCCTCGGGCTCGGCATCGCCACCCAGTTCGCTCACCTTCTGCCACACCGCCTGCTTGAGCGGCCCCTCGCTGCCGCGCAGGTAGTCGTCACGACGAAACGAGAGCAGCCCTGCTCGCTCCACCCCGAACCAGCGCCCGCGATCGAGCGTGGCCAACTCGTCGAGATCCAGCCCCAGCATGAAGAGGTTGTAGGAGAAGGCATGGGTGCGCGGTGCGAAGCGGCGGTGGCGCACCGACCCCAGCCAGATGGCGCTGAGGGTGCCGGTCATGGCCTCGGCACTCGCCTCCTGGCCGCTCAGGACTGCACCCTTCATAGCTCGGCCCCAAACCGTCTGGCCACGTCCAGCGCGCTACGCACCCCGTCTTCGTGAAAGCCGTTGTACCAGTAGGCACCGCAGAAGTGGGTGCGCTGCTGGCCGCAGATCTCGGCCCGCCGTTGCTGGGCGGCGATGGAGGCCTGATTGAACACCGGATGGTGGTAGACGAAGCGGCGCAGCACCTTGCTCTCGTCTACCTTGCCCAGGGGATTGAGGCTGACGCAGAAGGGCTGCGGCGAGCTCACTCCCTGCAATATGTTCATGTTGTAGCTCACCAGCGGCCGCGCCTCGTCGTTGCCATCGAGCTGATAGTTCCAGCTGGCCCATGCCTTGCGACGGGTAGGCAAGCAGCGCGCATCGGTGTGCAGCCAGACGTCGTTGGCCTGATAGGGCATGGCACCGAGAATGGCCTGCTCCCGCTCGCCCGGATCCGCCAGCAATGCCAGCGCCTGATCGCTGTGACAGGCGAGGATCACCTCGTCAAACCGCTCCTCGCCGTAGCTGCTCTGGATCAGCACCCCGTCCGCCTGGCGCCGGATCCCCTGCACCGGACAGGCCAGACGAATGTGATCCTGCCAGCCGGCCGTCAGCGGGCCGATATATTCCCGTGAGCCGCCCGGGATCACATACCACTGGGGCCGGTTGGCCACCTCGAGCAGGCCGTGGTTGGCAAAAAAGCGCAGGAAGAAGCTCAGCGGAAAGGCGCGCATATCGGCCAGGGTCGACGACCAGATGGCGGCCCCCATCGGCAAAATGTAGTGGCGGGCGAAGTAGTCGCTGAACTCCCCCACCTGCAGAAAATCCCCCAGGGTCAGCTCGGGGCCCTCGCCCTGATGTTGACCATCAGCCAGCCAGGCCCGCGCCTCGCGGTTGAAGCGCAGGATCTCGGCGACGAAGCCGTAGAAACGGGGGCTCAGCAGGTTGCTGCGCTGGGCAAACAGGGTATCCAGGTTGTGGCCGTTGTACTCCAGCCCCTGCGGGCTTTTCACCGAGAAGCTCATCTCGGCCGGCTGCCGCGCCACCCCGATCCGCTCGAGCAGCCGCAGGAAGTTGGGGTAGGTGCGGTCATTGAAGACGATGAAACCGGTGTCGATGGCATAGCTGCGCCCCGCCTGGTGGACGTCGACGGTGGCGGTGTGGCCACCCAGGGTCGGTGCCGCCTCGAACAGGGTGATGTCGTGCAGCTTGTGGAGCAGAAAACCGGCGGTCAGACCTGAAATACCGGAGCCGACGATGGCGATCCTTTTCTTCATGAAGGGCGTCCTTTCGAAACGAGTGTGCGGCCAAGACGCAGCCAGAGCCCCGTCGGCAGCGCGCCAAGCAGGCGCAGCAGCCAGATGAAACGACGGGGAAAGTGGATCTGGTGACGACCGGCAGTGAGCCCCGCCATGATGGCGCGGGAGGCCTCTTCCACCGTCACCAGACAGGGCATGGGAAAATCATTTTTGGCGGTGAGCGGGGTCTGCACAAAGCCGGGGCGGATCAGGGTCACGCCGATCCCTTTGCCGGCCAAATCGAGGCGCAGGGTATCCGCCAGATAGTCGAGGGCCGCCTTGGAGGCACCATAGGCTTCGGCCCTGGGCAGCGGCAGCCAGCTCACCGACGAGCTGACGATGGCAAGGCGTCCGCCTGCCCCGAGCAGCGGCAAGAAGGCGGCCAGGGCGTGGCCGGTGGCAATGAGGTTGGTCTCGATGATCCGGGCAAACAGGGCGCCGTCAAACCCCTCGGCGACATCCATGTACTCGCAGTTGCCGGCATTGAGGATCACCAGGTCGACCCGAGCCAAGCCGGCGGCCGCCTCGCTCACGGCGCTTGCATCGCGCCCGTCAAACTGCAGCGGCGTGATGCCGTGGCGACCCAGTGCCAGCAGCCGCTCGCCATCGCGCCCGCAACCCCACACCTGCCAGCCGGCGCGCCGATAATCGAACGCCAGCTGAAAGCCGATGCCGGAGGTGGCTCCGGTGATCAGCACCCGGCCGCCGCTCATGCGCCCAGCCTCCCCTTGATGGTGCGCACCAGGGGGCCGATCAGCGGCAACTGCTCGTAGAGCATGGCGCCCAGATCGAAGTAGTCGCGATGCAGGCACACCTTGCCCGCCTCGTCGAATTCGAGGCGGGTGGCCCCCTCCACCGTCACCGTCGCACCGCCGCGCAATCTGGGATGGGAGAAGGTCATGGTCCAGCCGAGCCAGGCCTGGCGCCCCTGCAGCAGCTGGCTGGTGATGACGAAACGGCAGTAGGCCAGGCGCTGATAGAGGACGGCAAAATAGTCGCTGAGCGCCGCCAACCCCTCGATGCGGTGAGCAGGATCGGTAAAGACCACCTCGTTTGCGTAGACCTCGGGCAAACGGTGCAGCTCGTCTCTGCTTAGCTGCTGATAGAGGGCCACAAAGCGGGCCAGCGACTCATCCATGCTATTTCTCCAGGGCGCGAAACATCTCGATGGCTCTCACCCGGGCAACGGCGTGGTCCACCATGGGGGCCGGATAATCGTGTCGCCCCTTGAGCCGCAACCAGTCGTGGGGCTGGTGCAGATAGGCGGCAGGCAGATCAGCCAGCTCAGAGACCCAGGTACGAATGAACTCCCCTTGCGGATCAAATCGTTGCCCCTGGGTGGTGGGGTTGAACACCCGGAAATAGGGCGCCGCATCGGCGCCGGTCCCCGCCGCCCACTGCCAGCCGCCGTTGTTGGCCGCCAGATCGCCGTCGATCAGCCGGCTCATGAAGTAATCCTCCCCGAGCCGCCAGTGGATGTGGAGATCCTTGGTGAGGAAGCTCGCCACTATCATCCGCAGCCGGTTGTGCATCCAGCCGGTGGCGTTGAGGCAGCGCATCGCCGCATCGACGATGGGGTAGCCGGTGCGTCCCTCGCACCAGGCGGCAAAGGCATCTGGATCCCAGCTCCACGGCAACGCCGCCGTCTCCGGCTTGAAGGGGCGATTCATGGAGAGGGTCGGGATCAGCACCAGCAGGTGGCGATAGAACTCGCGCCAGATCAGCTCATTGAGCCAGACAAAGCCGGGCTGAGCCTTGGACTGGGGCCGGTAGCCAAGCCGCTGCTGGAGCGCCGCCACACACTGGCGCGGGCTGAGGATGCCGGCCGCCAGATAGGGGGAGAGCACGGAGGTGCCTGCGATGGCAGGGAAATCCCGGGTCTCGCCATAATCGAGCACCGCCTGCTCCAGAAAATCATTCAGACGGCGGCTGGCCTCGGCCTCTCCCACCTGCCAGCGGGGGTCTGCCGTCAGTTCGCCAAGGGCGGCATCAACGAAGTGCCGCTCCGCCAGCGGCTGCCACGGCAACGGCTCACCGCGGGCAGTGGGCGCGCGATGAATGACAAAACCATCCTCGTCGAGCGCCTTGAGCCAGGCACGGCTGAAAGGGGTGAAAACCTTGAACATCTCACCCGAGCCGGTCAGCACCCGCCCAGGCGGCAGCACGCAGCAGCCGTTGAGCCAATGACAACCCACCGCCTGCTCCGCCAGCGCGGCGCTGACGGCCTGATCCCGACGCTGCTCGTCGATCTCGATGGCCTGATTGGCGTAGAGCTGGGTTACGCCCAGCTCGCGGCAAAGATCTGCCAGCGCTGCCGGCACCTCGGCAAAAGTCTCCACTCGCAGCAGATGGAGCGGGATGCCGAGCGCCGCCAGCTCGCGGCCCAGCACATCCACCTGCGCCAGCATAAAGCGCTGACGGACCGGGGCCAGCTTGTGCTGCCGCCACTGGGTGGGGGTGAGGATAAAGAGCGCGGCGACCGGCTCATCACCGGCGCAACCATGCCGCAGCGCCGGGTTGTCGGCCAGGCGCAGATCGCTGCGAAACCAGACCAGCTTCATGATTTTTTCCTCCCGCGTCCGCTGGCGCCAGCCGCCGCAGGCCTGCCCGCCATCGCCTCGGCAAGGCTCGCCTGCCAGCCGTGGGCTTGCAGCCACTCACCATCGTAGAGGCGCCCCAGCTCGCCAAACAGGCTCGTGCCGGCGGGCCAGCCGGCAGCCAGTTCCTGTTTGCCAAGCCCTGCCCCCAGCATGACCAGCCAGGGAGTGACGGCGCGCCCCTCCAGCAGGCTGGCATGGCGCGGCTCCACCGCCCCCAGCAGCTGCACCTCATAACCCTGACCGATCAGCTCGTAAGCGGCCCAGACCAGATCGAGCGGGCCCACCTGTCCCCAGCTCGCTAGGGTGACCGGCATGCCCTTCTCCTGCTCGATGAGGTGGCGGGCAAAGCGGGTATGCAGCCAGCCCAGCCACACCTGTTGCAGCAGCTCGCCATCGGGGCGCTCGCGCCACAGCCCCAGCAAGCGCTCCACCAGCGGCTGCAGCACCCGGCTGCGCACCAGTTCGAACGGGTAGCTCGCCAGCAGGTCGTTGAGCTCGGCCTCCGCCTTGCGCTGGTTGAAGGCGAGCAGCGCCTGACTGAACTGCTCCAGGGTCTGCTGCCAGTGATCGCTCACCGGCTCGGCCTGGGGTTCGCTCAGGAGCCCCTTCACCTGTCCGATGCTCACTCCCCGCTCCAGCCAGCTCAGGATCTCGCCGATCTGGCGAATGTCCTGCTCGCTGTAGAGGCGGTGGCCCTTCTCGGTGCGGGCCGGCTGCACCAGCCCATAGCGGCGCTGCCAGGCGCGCAGGGTCACGGCGTTGACGCCGGTGAGGCGGGAGACCTCGCGAATGGGGTAGATCCCCTCCTCCGGCGAAGGAGAAGCGGCGTGCGGTAAATCAGACATAACGGCATCCAGCAAAGGTTGAGGGAGAGGCCCCGGCCATCCGCCGGGGCCTGCACAGAACATTCAGAGCCCGTAGCGCAGTTTCAGCGTGTCGGGATGGGGATTGAGGTACACCTGCTCGGCGAGATAGGGGTTGGGGTATTCGCGCAGGTAGTGGCGGATCAGGGTGAGCGGCACCAGCAGCGGAAAGACGCCGGTACGGTACTTGTCGATGGTGTCGCACAGTTCCTGCTTCTGGGCCGGAGTCAGCACCCGCTTGAAGTAGCCCTGCAGGTGCATCAGCACATTGGTGTGGCTGCGGCGGTTGGCCCGCAGGGTCAGCGCCGCCATCAACCCCTTGATGTAGTTGTCGGCCACCTGCTGCAGGTCGGCCTTGGCCAGATTGCCGAGCAGCTTGCCAAGCGCCCGGTAGTGGGTGGTGGCGTGGGAGAGCACCAGATACTTGTAGCGGGAGTGGAAGCGGATCAGCGCAGAGGCGGTGATGCCGCGGGCGCAGAGCTGCTGCCAATCGTGGTAGGCAAAGACCCGCAGCACGAAGTTCTCCCGCAGGATGGGATCGCACAGGCGGCCATCCTCCTCCACCGGCAACAGGGGATTGGCCTCCATCAGCGCCTTGGCAAACAGGCCGACCCCCTCCTTGGCACTCCCCTCGTTGTTGGCGCCATAGATGCGCACCCGCTCCATGCCACAGCTGGGGGATTTGGCGCAGAGGATGTAGCCGGAGATGAAGTCGAGCTGGCGCGCTTTCTGCTCGCTGAAGGCAATCAGCTTTTCTGTGACATCGAAGCTGCCGTTGCTCGCCTCGGCGCGGATCTCGCCGTGGCGCTTGACCAGCCGGATGGCGGCGCGGGGCGCCCCGAGGCCAATGGCCATCTCGGGACAGACGGGGTGATAGTCAAAGTGGGCACCAAGATCCCGCTCGCAGAAGCTGGAACGCTTGTGGCCCCCGTCGAACCGTACCTCCTGCCCCAGCAGGCAGGCGCTGATACCAACCTTGATCTTGTACATATAATCACTCCTTGTATAAGTCTGAATCAGTTATAGCAGTTATACAAAAAAATGGAAGTTGTATAACTATTGCGGACTGATACGGCGCAAGGGTGAAGGTTGGATCAACCGGAAATGAAAAAACCCATGACCGAAGTCATGGGTAAAAATGAAGACACTACAGGAAGGATGATTAGAAGCTGTACTTCACACCCAGGCTGGTGATGGAGCCCTGTTGCAGGTCCCACTTGCGGTAGGTGTAGTCGGCGGTGAGGGCCAGGTTCTGGCTCACCTTGTAGGCGGCGCCCACTTTGAAATCGTGCATGTCGTCGGTCATGTTGGCGTAGCGGTAGCCGGTGGAGAGCTCGACCGCGCCGATGTCGTAGCGCAGGCCGGCCTCACCGTACATGCTGCCGCTGTTCTTGCGGGTGATCACGTCCCAGCCGCTGTCTTTGACGTTGGCAGCCACCTGACGCTCCATGGTGTAACCCATCAGGCCCGCTTCCCCATACAGGTTCAGACCTGTGCTGAGCGGGGTGTAGACACCCAGACCCAGGCTGGAGATGCCCATGCTGTCGTTGCCATCGTTGCGGGAGGTGTACTCGCTGCCCAGACGACCGTAGAAGTTGGAACCGAAGCTCTTGGAGAGGTCCAGGTTCAGACCGCCGAAGTCGCGGTTGTTGCTATCCTTGCCGCCGATGTAATCGGACTTGGTGTGCGCCCAGGTCAGGCCGCCTTTGGCGTAGCTGAAGGCATCCTCAGCCAGAGCGGAAGTTGAAGCGAAACCGGCCAGAACCAGAACTGAAAGTGCAACTTTTTTCATTTTGATGACTCCACAGGTTGAGCTAGTTGGGACCTAGCTGGAATGGGGTCATTGTGCAGAGGGCGGGGAGAAATGCCGAGCGGCAAGCTGTTGCCAAACCATGTCAGATGTAAGCAACTGTTGCAGGTGGTTACCGGGTTAACAATCAAGACAGGCTCCACGAAGGAGCCTGTTGCATGAGGGATCAGCGGAACTCCACTTCCTCAATCTCGACCCGCACCAGGGGCTTGCCGGTCAGGCCGGCCGGGCGCGGCACCTCCAGCACCATGGAGGGGCGCTGCTGCCCCTTGCGCAGATAGGACTCCGGCAGACGGTTCTCGCCGACCCAGAAGCGGGCCTCCTGCTTGACCAGCTGGGCCCCCTGCTCGCTGAACAGGGTGACGCTGCCACGCACCCGTACCACGTTGCGGGTACCGGTGTTGCTCACCATGAATTGCAGTTGCAGAGGATCCGAGCCCTCCACCTTGGCCAGCTTGACGCCGATCCCGTCCTTGACGGCCTGGGCCAGCAGCTCGGGGTTGCTCATCGCCTGCTCGGTCAGCACCGGCACGGCCACCGTGCCCTGCACCGCGCTGCCATCGGCGGCGGGCTTGAGCAGCAGGTATTCCCAGGTGAAGTCATCGTTGAGCTGCACCTGGCGGCCATCCGGCAGGGTCACCTGGGTGAGCGGAGCGGCCTGCACCAGCAGGGGCGAGAGGCAGAGGGCAACCAGCAGACGGGACAAGGGTTTCATAGGGTGATGACTCGGCGTCGATGGAAAAGGGCGTCAGTATAAAGAGTCCGTCCCGGCTTGCCTATGACCGCACTCACGTTCCTGCCCTCGGTTGCCTAGACCACCAGCTCCTGCCGCTCCTCTTCCGCCGCCATGTCCAGCGTCACCAGATCGAAGGCCGTGCTCTTGAGGGCGGTGAGAATATCCGGCTGCAGATCGAAGGCCTGGGCCCGCAGCCGGGCCGGCACCCGCACCCGGGCCAGGGTGGTGGCCCGATCGGCGAGGGTATGAAAAAACACCTGGGCCTCCTCCAGCCCCATGTCGGCCAGCATCTGCTCCGCCATGTCCACCATTCGCAGATGACGGCGCTCCACCAGCTCCGGGTCGGAGAAACGGTAGCTCAGGCAGCCGTGGGCACTCTTGCCCCAGCGCCCAAGCTGGCGCTTGTTGAAGCCATAGCGAAAGTCCCTGTGGGTCATGCCCTGCTTGGCGAACAACCAGAGGGTATTGGTCGGCAGGCTGCCGAAACGGCGCAGATACTCCTGCAGCTCCTCCACCGGCGCCGGCAGCAGCATGGGCAGGTGGCTCCAGTCGGTTTCCAGCGCAGTGAGGTGGCAGATGTAGCGCACCGGGTCGATCACCTCGTTGAGGTGGCGCAGGTGATCGCAGAAGATCATCTCATCGGTCTTGATCACCCGCTGCTCGATGCCGTAACGCTGGCAGTAGCGCTTGGCGCGTGCCACCTCCTTGCGGCTGCGGGTCGGGCTGTCCAGGGTGATGGCCCGGATCCGGATACCGCTGGCGCGGCACAGATCCATGCTGTAGCAGGATTCCAGTCGACCGGAGAAGGAGACCGCCAGTTCGCCGTAGCCAGCCAGGGTCTCGATAAGTGACTGTTCCCTGGTCTGAAAGGTCTGATCGTATCCCCGATTCAGCACAACGATATTGGCATCCATAACGACGGCACCGGATGATGAATTGGGTGCCATTGTGCTGCAACAATCCTGAATAAACCCTTAAAGGGCAGGGATAAATCAGAATTTAATGATAATTTCATGCCAATTAGTTTCATTTTCATCCAGCTGAGCATCATAAATCCGAAGTTTCGCCTGATGAACCTGATGCATGCGCAGAAATCCCTCCGCCTGTTCGAGAGAGGCAAAGGTCAGCCGGCCCCCTCCGCTGTCGGTGAGACACTGCATCTCGCCGTCGGCCTCGACACAGAGCTGATACCCGCTGCCATCCAGACAGGCGATCAGCAGCCCCGCATCCGGATAATGACTGAGCCAATTGCGAAACCGGCCATGCTCCATACCCTCTCCCTCTACATCCTGCCATTCAGGCGGGCAGGTAACCCTGCGCCACCAGTTGCTGGCGACAACTGTATGCATCGGTAAACACCAGGCCGCCGATCCCCAACGCCTGTGCGGCAGTCACGTTGGCCGGGCTGTCATCGATGAACAGGCACTGCTCGGCCTGCAAGTCGAACGACACCAGCAGATAGCGGTAGATATCCGGCTCCGGCTTCATCATCCGTACCCTTGCCGACACCACCTTGCCGCTGAAGAAACGCCAGAAGGGCTGATGCTGCTCCAGCCAGTCGATGCTGGCATGCCCCATGTTGGAGAGTGCGTAGAGGGTATGACCCGCCCCATGCAGGCTCTCTATCAGGCTCAGCATAGCGGGATCCGGCACCAGTGAGGCGGGCACTGCCTGCAAAATCGCCAGATTTTCGGCGGTACTCAGACCGGTGCGATGCTCGGCCTGACGGGCCATGGTGTGCAGTGAGAGGGTGCCACGGTCCACTTCCAGCCAGTCCGGGTGGTTGAACAGCCGCTCCGCCAGCTGTTCAGCTCCCTGCTCCCCGCGCACCGAGCGCACGATACCGACCGGATCCCAGCTCACCACCACCCGTCCCAGATCGAAAATAATCGCCATCTTCACCTCCAGCTATCTGCCTCATTACGACAGCAAGCGGGTCCGTTTTACCCGGTTTTTCCCCCGCAGGCTCACGCCCCTACCCTGCCCCGTTCGCCTCCCCCGGGCAAGTTTTACTTGCATAGCACGGTCAAATCCCTTAATGGTTATGGCGTTACCTCAAGGACACACTCATGCACGCACCATTCTTTTTTGCTTTCTCGTTTATCCGGCCCTCATGAGGGAAGGCCCGTCGTCACGTGAAGCACTCGCGTAAACAGAAAGCAAAGACGAATCGAGCCTCCCCTAGCGGAGGTTTTTTTTTGCAGCCACCACAATCGATTACTTGGATAGGGAACCATCATGGCAACGCTCGACGAGATCAGACAAGACATCACCCAGTTGGATCAGGAGCTGCTCGCCCTGCTGGCCAAACGCAAGACCCTCAGCATCGAGGTCGCCCGCGCCAAGCAGGCCAACCCGCGCCCGATCCGCGATCCCCAGCGCGAGCAGGATCTGCTGGTCGCCCTGATCCAGAAAGGGCGTGTGCTGGGGCTGGACGCCCAGTACATCACCCGCATCTACCACACCATCATCGAAGATTCCGTGCTCTCCCAGCAGGCCTATCTGCAGAGCCTGCTCAACCCGGAGCAGCAGGAGCCGATGACCAGCGTCGCCTACCTGGGACCGCGCGGTTCCTACTCCAGCCTGGCGGCCCGCAAGTACCTGGCCCGCTACAAGGATCAGGTGATCGAGGTGAACTGCCAGAATTTCCGCGAGGTGCTGGATGCGGTGGAATCGGGCCGTGCCGCCTTCGGGGTGCTGCCCATCGAGAACACCAGCTCGGGCTCCATCAACGAGGTGTACGACGTAATGCAGCACACCAGCCTCTCCATCGTCGGTGAGCTGACTTACCCCATCGAGCACTGCATCCTCACCGCCGTGCCGACCGAACTGGGCCGCATCAAGACCTTCTATGCCCACCCGCAGGTATTCCAGCAGTGCTCCCACTACCTCAGCAAGCTGGAAGGGGCGCGCCACGAGATCTGCGACTCATCCTCCAGCGCCATGATGAAGGTCAAAGAGCTGGCGAGCCCGGAGGCGGCGGCCATCGGCAGCGCCGCCGGCGGCGAGCTGTACGGGCTGGACGTGCTGGCCGAGCAGCTGGCCAACCAGAAGGAGAACTACAGCCGCTTCATCGTGGTGGCGCGCAAGCCCATCGACGTGGCACCGCAGATCCCGGCCAAGACCACCCTCATCATGTCCACTTCCCAGAAACCGGGCTCGCTGGTGGAGGCGCTGCTGGTGCTGCGCAGCAACGAGATCAACATGACCAAGCTCGAATCCCGTCCGGTGCAGGGCAACCCGTGGGAGGAGATGTTCTATCTGGATGTCTCCGCCAACCTGCAGACCCCGGCCATGCAGGCCGCACTGATGGAGCTGACCAAGATCACCCGCTACATCAAGGTGCTGGGTTGCTACCCGAGCGAAGACGTCAAACCGACCGCCGTACCGCCGGTGCTGCTGGGCAACTAGCCAGCACTCTAATCCGCCAGGCTGGGCGGCCGATACCGCCAATGAAAAAGGCGACCTACCGGGTCGCCTTTTTGTCGTCCATTCGCCTGAGATACGTCGTCAGAATTGGCCCGCCATCAGCTGGTTGATGTTGTAGAGGGCACGGGTATCAAGCTCCATCTCGGTGGCATAGGTGTTGCCGCGGGGATAGGAGGCCACTACCCTGGCGCCGCGCACCATGCCGGCCACCGACACGTCCAGCGAGTTGGAGGTCTGGGTCAAGTCCTTGTAGCTGCTCTGGCCGCGCACCTGCTGGCCGTTGAGCTGTTCCGCCAGCTCCCGATAGGCATCCATCTTGGAGGCGCGGATGGCCTGCAGCATCTTCTCGGACTGGGACGGACCGGGCTGGATGTCGATCACCGCGTAACCGACCGCCTTGAGCACCGGGAAGTCATCCGGCTTGTTGTTGCCGCCGCCATAGTTGACCACCCGATTGCCGCCGCTGCACGCCGTCAGCAGCAGGGCCAGCAGGCATCCGAACAGGATTTTCATTACGTCTACTCCTTGTCAGGGCGTCAGATTGACCAGATGGCCGCCGGGACGCGCCTGGCTGTCACGCATCAGGTAACCGCGGTTGATCGAGGCCCGGCCAAACGAATTGTTGGCACCGAACAGGTATTTTTGCGGGATCAAACTCTGGGCCGTGGTCTCCACCATCTTGGTACGCAGGTCGATGATGCGGGCATTGACCAGGATCCCCTGCTTGTTGCGGCTGAAGGTGCCGGTCAGGATGCGGGAGATGGGCAGCCGGGGGGAGAGATCCCGATAGTTGCGGCTCATCACGAAGTCCCCCTGCGGGGTGACCTTGATGCTGCCGGTCAGCTTGAAATCCACCACCACTTCCCCGCGCCGGTTCAGCTCGTAAATAAAGCTCTCCTCGATCTGCTGCCCCATCCAGTTGGTGTCCTGCAGGGTATCGAGATCGACGAAAGAGGAGACCGCGATGGGTTCGGTCAGGGTGGAGAGCGACTTGCGCTCCATCAGCTGATCGGTCATGCGCGCCACCAACCAGTTGAGTTCCATCCCCTGCGCCGCCTGACGAGGATCACCCTGCTCCCGGTTGATGGGGTCGGAGCCGCAGCCGGCCAATGCCAGGGCGAGCGCCAACGCCGTGATGAGTTTGTTCATGGATACCTTTCCTGTATCTGCACCTGATTTGTTATCGGTTCGACCGGCCAAAGCTTGAGCCGGGAATGAGGCATGGATCTTGCTAAATATTCGCGAGTGCTGTGCAACCGGCACGGTTCTGTGATCTGTATCGGCCGGCGACCTCGCTTCGACAGGGGCGAATCGCGCCGACCCGCATATTCAAGGTGCTTGTCATGAAATTACCGCTGCTGTTAACCCTGCTGCTGGCCAGTCTGTCGGCCCGGGCCGAGATCATCGAGGCGCAGGGCAGTGCCGCCATCCTGGGCGGAGACGAGGTCTACGCCCGCGAGCAGGCGACCCGCGATGCCCTGCGGCAGGCTCTGCTGGCCAGCGGCGCCGCCGTCTCCAGCATCCAGCGCCTGGAAAACGGCAGCCTGCGCTCCGAGCAGATCCAGATCCGTTCCGGCGGCGATATTCGCCAGTATCGGCTCAAGCGGGAAGAGGTGCGCAACGGTCGCATGTACATCACGGTGCAGGCAGACATCCAGGCCGAACGCCAGATCTGCCAGACCCAGCACTACGCCAAGGATTTGACGCTGGTGCGGCTGCGGCTGCGCTACCCCGAGCAGGCGAGCTATGGCGCCCTCGACGACATGCCCGCCAACCTGTCACGCCGCATGTTCGAGGCCCTGGCCAACGCGCCGCAAGGGGTGGCCGTGCGCCAGTGGCTGGACGAGAACCTGCGCATCGACCCGCTCCACCTGCAACAGGGAGATCGCAGCGCCCTCGAGGAGATCAAGGCCCTCAGCCTGCGCACCGACAGCCAGTATCTGGTGCTCGGCAGCATCGACGATCTCTCCCTCGAGCCGCAGGGCAACCAGCTGACCAGCTGGTATGAAGATCCCATCCGCAACTTTCGTATGCAGCTCTATCTGTTCGACGGCATCAACGGCAGCCTGCTCGGCCGCAAGGAGTACCAGGGCCGGGCCAACTGGACCTTCGCCAAGCGGGATCAAGTGGGCAGCAGCAGCGGCCAGTTCTGGCAGTCGAGCTATGGCCAGGAGGTCAACTACCAGTTGCAGGAAGCGGTGCAGGATCTGGTGGCCCAGCTCAGCTGCGCCCCGGTCACCGCCCGGGTGGTCGGCCAGAACGAGCGCGGCCCCCACATCAATCTGGGCCGCCGCAACGGCGTCCGGCTCGGGGATCAGTTCCGCATCCAGCACGATGCCGATTTCATCGACCCCTACGGCAAGTCGCGCATGATGCGCAACCCCGCCGACGGCCTGTTCGAAGTGGTGCAGGTGTTCGAGGATGGCGCCATCATCAGCAGCCAGAACAAATATTCGCCGTTTAACATCCAGATCGGGGACCTGGCAGTATTGGAATAAGAATCAAGGGTTTAAAAGGGAGCGGCTTCTTGTATAATGCCGGCCACAATGCTCCCGTAGCTCAGTAGGATAGAGCGGTCCCCTCCTAAGGGACAGGCCACTGGTTCGACTCCAGTCGGGAGCACCATATAAAACAAGGGGTTAGCATCTTCATGGTGCTAACCCCTTGGTCGTTTTTGGCCTGGGGTACCACACGGGGTACCACAGCGCGCATTCCATAGCTAGAAACCTGAGAGGCAAATAAGTCTCATTTGAATTAATTTCAGATATATATTATCTCCATGAACCTACTCAAGGGACTGCTCTGTGCAGTCCCTTTTTTATTGGAGATTTCTCATGGCTCACCTGATCGACACCATGGCCTACACCGGTCAAACGCCCTGGCATGGCCTTGGCAATGTTTTGCCCCCGCAACAATCTCTCGATATCTGGCTACAGGCAGCCGGGATGGATTGGACCATCGAGCAGAGCGACGTGATGTTTAACGTCGCCTCCGATGCACTGCATATCCGTCCCTACAGCGATAGCAAGGTGCTGTATCGCTCCGATACCCTCACCCCTCTGTCGGTGGTCTCAAGCCGCTACAACGTGGTACAGCCTCACGAGGTGCTGCACTTCTATCAAGACCTGGTAGAAGCCGGTGGCTTTGAGCTGGAGACCGCAGGCTCGCTCAAAGGTGGCCGCAAGCTGTGGGCACTGGCTAAGACCGGCCAGGATCTGAAACTCAAAGGCAATGACTTGGTAAAGTCCTATCTGCTGTTGGCGACCAGCTGCGACGGCACACTCTGCACCACGGCACAGTTCACCTCGCTGCGGGTGGTATGCAACAACACCCTGCAGATGGCACTGTGCGGTGCTACCGGCGCCATCAAGGTGCCCCACTCCACTCAATTCGATGCGGCGACCGTCAAAGAGTCGCTCGGGCTGGGGCTCTCTCATTGGGATGAGTTCAAGGCACAGACCAAGGCGCTGGCACAGCGGCCTGCCCCCCCCGAAGAGGCGCTGCGCTTTTTCAGCGACTTGCTGGCGCAACCGCTGGATGAGGAGAACATCATCCTCACCAAGCCGGTACAACGGCTGCATGAGCTCTATCTGGGCGCAGGCATGGGCTCAGAGCTTGCAAGCTCCCGCAATACCGCCTGGGGGCTGGTCAATGCGGTAACAGAATACGTTGATCACCACCGCCGCGCTCGCAGCCAAGACCACCGGCTCGATTCCGCCTGGTTTGGTCAGGGCGCCCAACTCAAATCCCAAGCCCTGAATCAGGCACTCACTCTGCTGCAGTAATTCCGCTTCCCCATTCAAACCGCATAACGACCTCACCCGGACTGGCACAAGCCAATCCGGGCGTCGCCATTTATGCCGTCAACAAGGAATAGTCATGAAAGCAAAAGCCAAATACGGCCAAGCCCTGCGGCTGGCCTCCACTACCCAATTAACCCGCGAGCAGTGGCTCGCTATCCGCAAACTCGGCATTGGCTCCTCCGATGCCGCCGTGGCAGTGGGGCTATCCCCCTACAAATGCCCGCTCAGCCTGTGGTTGGAGAAGACTGGCCGCAAGGAGCCGGAGGATATCTCCCATAAGGAAGCGGTGCTGTGGGGCATTGAACTGGAGCCGGTATTGGCGCAGGTCTATGCCAAACGCACCGGCTATAAGGTGCGCCGGGTCAATGCGGTGCTGCAACACCCCGAGCAACCCTTCATGCTCGCAAACCTCGATCGGGAGGTGGTCGGCCATCCCGATGGGCCGGGCATTCTGGAGATCAAGACCGCCAGCTATCACAGCGCCCCTCAGTGGGAGGAAGGGGTGCCAGTGGCTTACCAGTGTCAGGTACTACATCAACTGGCCGTCACCGGCCATGCCTGGGCTGAGGTGGCAGTGCTGATCGGCGGCCAGGATTTTCGGATTTACCGTATCGAGCGTGACGAAGAGAAGATCCAGGATCTCACCGAGCGGGAAGCGCAGTTCTGGCAGATGGTGCAACAAGATCAGCAGCCTGAGCCTGACGGATCCAGTGATGCCGCCAATGCCCTGAGCTGGCTCTTCCCCCATGACGATGGCCAGACGCTGGATCTCTCCGATTCCCCCGAGTTCAACCAGCTGTTTGGGGAGCTACTGCGATTGCGTCAGCAAAAGGAGGCTGTCGAGCAGCAGGAGTCACAACTCAAGCAGCGGCTACAAGCCACTTTGGGTGAAGCCACTGCCGGGCTGTTTGCCGATGGCAAGATCACCTGGAAGCGCAGTAAAGACCGGCTGGCACCGGACCTGGATAAGCTCGGTCAGGATCATCCCGACCTGCTCACCCGTTACGTCAAACCGGTGCCCGGCGTGCGCCGTTTCACCATTCAACCCTTGAGGCAAACACCATGATCAAAGGACTGGCGATTACCCCGCCCGTGATCGGGCGGATCTGCATCGGCAAGCTGGTGCAAAAACAGGATAAGTGGGTACCGGAGAAGGACGACAGTTTCACCCTCACCACCCAGATACAGCAAAAGGGGGGATGGTTGCTCCATCCCCTGCATCAACACTACTCATCGCAGAAAAGTGGCCAGGGGCAAGAGCAGACCAAGATCCGCGCCATTCCGGTGCGGGTACTGTTCAACGATAGCGACTTGAATCTGCGGGCGGAATACAGCGCCTTTGACCGGCAAACCGGCAGGCCGCTCTGTGTCGGGAATGGGGAGGTGGCAAGACGCGTGGGGGCACAAGGCATGGAGGAGGTCAGCTGCCCTGGACCAGAGCGCTGCGCCTTTGCCGGGCAACAGGGCTGCAAGCTGTACGGGCGACTGAACCTGTTTGTGGAGGGGCAAGGGGATGAGCTGGGCAGTTTTATCTTCCGCACCACCGGCTACAACTCGGTACGCACCCTGGCGGCGCGACTGAAGTACCTGGAGGCAGTAAGCGGGGGCCATACCCGCTATCTGCCGCTCACCCTGCGGTTGCGGGCCAAGAGCACCACCCAGTCCTACCGCACACCAGTCTACTACGTGGATTTAACCTTGCGGGAAGAGACCAACCTGACCGAGGCAGTCAAGCTGGCACAGGAGGCGGCCCAGCGTGACCAAGAGGCGGGGCTCGCCATCGACCAGATGGAGCAGGCCGCGCGTGAATTGCTGCGTAACGGCCAATTTGAGGATATCGATGAAGAGGTGCCGATGCTGCTGGAGGAGTTCTATCCCGAAGCCAGCACTGACGAAACGAATGGTAACGCGAGTGCGGAGGCGACAACCTCGCATAGCACACCACAAGGCCAAGCAACCAGAACACCACAGAGACCACAACCAAGAAGGAGTCCGCTCACCAATAAATTGGGGAAAGGGAACCCATCACCTCCCCAGTGAATGGTGGATGATCAGCTGGGACGAGCTAACCGCTCCACCAACCGTTCTACTGTTTCCAGCAACAGGGTTCGGTCGGCATCATCGAGCCGGGCCAGTTGCTGGCTCAGCACAATGCCCTGCTCGGTCGGGCGGTTACTGGCCTCGCGCAGGAAATCCGCCAGCTCACAACCAAACAGCTGAGCCAACTCCGCCAACCGCACAACGGTCGGCACCACAATCCCCCGCTCCATCCGGGAAACGGCTTCCATCCCGATATTGAGGTGTTCAGCCACCTGCTCCTGGGTAAACCCTGCTTGGTTACGCTGACGCCCAATCGCCTTACCCACGCTCTTGGCTAACTGCTCAAAGTTGATATCTGTCATAAGTCCTCCAACCAACCCTTATGGTTGGGGGTGGACTCGTTGACATGAAGAACCGCAAAAGGCGAACATCAACCCAATGGGTTGATATTGGGCGTTTTTTGCCTGCCTGACCTGTATAGGGTTATCCCTTTCTCAACGATTTACTACCAACAGGAGTTCTCATGAAACAACTCGTTCTGTTGCTTACCCTGGCACTCACCGCACCGAGCGCCATGGCCAGCAGCCCCAATGACATCTGGTCCTATCAAGACACTGATGGCACCACCTTGGCTCAAGCGTGCAATAACAAAAGTACCTGTGAGCCGCTCTACAAAAACAGCCACTACATTGCCTTGGTCAACAACCGCTCCCAAACAGGCTGTGCCATCGGTGACCTGCTGGTTGCCGAACACGCTAGCCGCAGCTTTAAAAAGCTCGATACCGGCACCTGCAGCACCTCGGCCAGTATCGAGGTCAATACCTACAATCGGCTGAACAACATCGATGTCATGGTCGGTGACCGGCTCATCAAGCGTTATCCACTGGATGCTTGGAAGTGGGAGGAAACAAGAAAGGAAGGTAAAAAACCATCTTGGAGCAAAGCGGAGGAAAATGCTGGCACACGAAAATCATATTGGAACTATGAGAGAGACTATTACCGCTCTGATGATGGTTTTATTTATAGTTATAATTTAATTGGCAGCGCCAAGACTTTACACATAAATTGCGCTTATGAATCCTCCGGGGATTTAAAACATGGAAAAATATCGCTTTATCATAATGGTTCATTGGAACTTAAAAGAGTCTCTGTTTTAAATGTTGATGACAAGAATATATCCATTAAAGCCAGCAACAAAGCAGAATGGGATACGGCGATTAATGCATTGTTTCAAGCATCTCAGATAACCTTTAAAGATGACTCGGAGAAAGTTACGATATATGTAGATAAAGATATGGTAAAACTTCCTGAAAAAATCAAGTGTGATTATTAATGCACTGCAACAATGATACATCCAACGGATGTTAAACATAAAGCTGCGTTCCTTATCTGAATTAAGCATACACCAGTGGAGTGTCGGCACCTTAAATGAGAGCGACCATGTATCACATGAATAAATACCATTTATTACCACTGTTTGCTGGATTACTATGGACATCGGCCAGTGTCGCCCAAGATCAGCGCTACCTCGCTATCCAGCACACTGACACTGTCTACGCCAACCAAGGCGTTTGTGCGTACCACTTCTCCCTCGATAGCGGTGGAGTCGATGAGTTTGGTCACTTGTACATCTCGCTGCAGTTTAATGACAAGAAGGGCAAGGCCCTGGCCGAATCGACGCTGGAGGTTGAACCCTTCGGCGGGAGCTCCGCCACACGCTATGGTGGTGGTTTTACGGAAGTTGATTGCGGACAGGTTGAGCAAGCCAAATCCATCGCCATTATTCAGGCGACCGAGGTCTTTGCACATAACCAAGTTACCCGGCTCCCCATCTCCACCTTCACCCCCAAGTTTTACCAACCACTGAAGATCACCGTGAGCGGCAAGTAGCCCGCTCAGGAAAAACAAAGCCAAAGGGCGTCACCATTACGGTGACGCCCTTTTTCATTTCCAACCCTTGATGAGGATCATCACTCCATGACACGACATTTCATTATTGGCGATCACTTGGTTGCACCACAACCTGAAGGCCGCCATCACGGGATCTTTGTTGGCCATGACCAGGTCATTCATTGTCTTCCATCCCCTACAGGAGAGCACTCAGGCCAACTGGCGCGGACATCCCTGACTGAATTCAGCCAACACGGCGTCATTGAGGTCAAGCCCCATGCCCAACGGCTGTTCAGTCGAGAGGAGTGTCTGACGCGGGCCTACGCACGGCTCAGCGAAGGTGCACAAGGCCAGCCATTTGCCAGTGGCGAGCAATTTGTTACCTGGTGCATCGAAGGACTTGCCCGTCCCCCCAAGCTGCTGCAGACCGCAGTTGCAACCGTAGTGGCAGCCGAAGTGGCTCGCCATACGCTGGGGAAAGCGGCCACCAGTGCAACAGCAGGACTTGCTGCCAGCACGCTGGCCACGACTGCTGGCAGTAGTGGCGCCGCTGCGACCGTGGTGCCCGTTACCGGTATTGCCGCTGCCCCGCTGTTAGCCCCCCTTGCCGTGGGCGTTGTCGCTGCCTATGGCGTCAGCAAACTATGGGATTGGTTAAACGACTGATCCATCACTTCAAAGCAAAAGCAGGGGGTTCCCCCTGCTTTGAACTTAATGAGGAAACACCATGACTATTCCCTTTTTCCGGGACGGTTTTGCCCTATCCGTTGACCAAGCATTGCTGGTTCTGCTCGACCAAGAAATAGCTAAAACCGAGCTCAATATTGAGCGCTTAACCCAACTGACCTTCAACTTTCGCAACCCCGGCTACAGCGTCGAACAAGGCGGTGTGCACCCAGTTGAGATCCGCCTGATTCGTGGGCTCGATGGCTGGCTGTTCGATTACGTCACCGACTTCAGCTACCAGGGGCAGGGCCAAAACGCTGAGCTCTGCAAGGAGCTCGATTTCAACTTCCTCGATGGGGAACACACCATGTTGGGCTGGGGACCGTTGCGACTGGCCGAAGCGCGGGAGTTGTTCGATATCTGGCAACGCAACTTCATTGCCTACTGCCGGTTGGAATGCTTCAGCGTCACGGTCGCAGGAGATTAGGAGGATACAATGATCCAAGAATTAGCGCTTTCCCACTACTCCCGTCAGTGGCTGGGACACGTCGCGGCGAGCGCCAAGTTAACCCCCACCCACATTGGTCAACGTTGGCTGCTTCACCTGACACCGGATCGCCCACATACCCGCACAGTCACCTTACAAGTGCGCTGGTCTGGGGCACAGTGGCAGTTGCTCACCCTCACCAATGCGGAGGACTCGCACACCATGAACCAACCTAGAGATGAGATCTGCATCGACCCCAAACGCAGTTGCTTCTGGCATTGTAAAGCAGGGCCAGTGCCGCTCACCGAGCAACCCCGCGTACTGGCAAGCTTCTTGGCTGACCTACAGCGCATCTGCATCCACCGCGGCTATGCCGTGGAAAGTGACCCCATCCCGGACAAGGAGAGCGAAGATGATTAACGCCGTGATCGCCATCGAGCTGGAGGTTTATCTTGAGCACGATGGTCAGATTGAAGCTGTGCATGACCGAGACAAGCCGGTGGACGGTTATGCCCTCTACCTGCGCTATGAAAATGAACGGGGCGATGCACTGGTGCAATCTATGCGCCCACCCGGATCACCGCTGGCTAACCCAGTTCGGCACCCTACTAGCCACCAGTTACCACATTCCGCTGCACGACTACACACCTTGGCGGCCTGAACACCGCCAACCAAGCCTGCGGTCACACCCCATGCAATAACCAATTAACCAACTACCTCGCCTACCCTGTCGCGTCCAATGCGGTGGGGCGATGGCGTATGGAGCCTAATCATGTTGCATCACAAACTGATCGCCGGGGAGACCCCCGGCACCTACCGGGTGACTGACCTTGTCACCGACGATGACCTGCTCACCATCGCCCAAGCTGTTGCCCGGCAGAAACTGGCCAAGGGCGAAGCTATTACCGATAAACACTTGGCCCATCAAGCCCTGCAAGGGCTGCTGCAAACATGGGAGCGCGAAGTTTTTGCGGCACTGTTCCTCGATAACCAACACCGGATCCTGGCCTACGAGGAGCTGTTCCTTGGCACCCTGTCCGCTGCAACCGTCTACCCCCGCGATGTCATCAAGCGGGCACTGCACCACAATGCTGCCGCCCTGATGCTGGCGCATAACCACCCATCGGGATACCCGGAACCCAGCCGGGCAGATATCGAGATCACCCTGCGCCTACAGGATGCCCTGGCACTGGTGGATATCCGGATTTTGGATCATCTGGTCGTCGGTACTGAGGGAGTGGTGTCGCTGGCAGAACGAGGGCATTTACAGTGAGTCCTCACCTTTAGGTTGTCATACAATTAAGGCCCACCAACTCTGGTGGGCCTTAATTGTGGTTTTATTTTTTTGGCGTTGAACGCAACAAGCTGGTGCAGTATCACCAGATATATTTCAACCATGCCTTTAGCTTAATGTTGTTAGCTCCTCAACTGCGACTCTTGTTGCACCACCATGTTGTGTAACTCGGGCCCGACACTTTATCTTAATTGCACCTCGTGAGAATGAATCATCCGAGGCCTTACTTGACCACACATAGGCTTCCCCTGCTTTAAGGAGAGACATACGTTCTGGAGTCAAGTTACCAAGAGCGGCATTGGCTTTTTGAATATGTTTCAGCCAAGCAGGAGAGTTAAACTTATGCATGATTATCTGGCTTGAAAGCTCAATAAGACTAACAGGCACTGATGGCGGGTCCTGGCTCGCCACCATGATACTAACCCCCTTGTGCCGCATTTCTCGTACAACCTCGATGAGCCCTGCAACCAGATCGGGACTTTCGATATATTTGTGAGCCTCATCGAACACCACCAGTTTGTTGAAGCTGCGCCCATCTATCCGGGCATCAGCGAACAACTGCAGGAGCACAACAAACAGTCCGAGAGCCTCGTCCTTCTCAATGAACTCGTCTCGTAGATCGACGATGACCAGTCGACCAGGTCTCACAACCTCGGTAAGAGATGTGCCGTCATTGATATACTCAGCGGCTAAATCGAGACGCATCCGAGCCAACTCCTTGAGGTGTTCGGGAACTGATGATGCGTCGATGCCCGTACGTAAGCCCTCAAGGGTGATGTCATCACGCATCGCCTTCATGATGCGCATGATCTGGCGGATATAGGTGGCTTGATTGCCTACGGCGCCCATCAAAAACTTCCAGTGCGAAGCCTTCAGCTCTGATGCAGAGAACTGCAAAGGCCGTACTTCGATGTCTGGGTACTCGGCCTGACGCTCTTCGATCTTGTCTGTTGGAACAAGAAGCAAGACATCTGCGAGTGCTTTTGGCTCCGCGCCATAGCTCTCCTTCAGCGCACGAACCTGATCTTCCACAGAATTCGCCCCCACCATCGACGTAAACTCAGGCTTGTAGTCCATCGTCGGGCTGTAGTGGAAAATCACCGTAGACAGCGGCTCGGGCAGGCAGTTGATACCAGGGATCTGCAGCGAAGCCATCTCTGCCACGCAGCCCAAGGTGTAGCTCTTCCCACCCCCCTGAACGCCGAACAGGCTGATGGTGTGGGTCTGATTGAGGTCAAGTGCCACCTTGCGTCCAGACACTTCGCCAATCAGGCCGTACTGAGGTGTTGCTCCTGTGGTACCAAGCATGATGTCGTAGGCCACTCGGCTATCGGTAGCCTCGCTGTCTTGAGACTGCGACCGTGTAGCGAACGCATTCTGGGGAGCCACCTCCTCCGTAACAAGAACTGGTGAGGGCACTTGTTCCGTGGTCGTATCTGAACCCGACGCGTCTGTAGACGGTAGTAATGTGTCAGGGCTTGCAGCCTGTCCGGCGTCAATTGACCTCGAATTCGTTTGAGCCAAGGTGGTTGGTTCCAGCTCCCGCACGGGCACGCTGGAAGCCACCTCATGTTGCGTTAATCTTTCCCTCGGGCGGTCGTCCCAAGCGAGCGTTCGATCCCGTGGTGGGCTAAGGAAGGCTGCCGTTTCAAATGTGGGGACAGCCGGTGCCAACTCCCTGCGACGAAGCAGTTCCAGCGTGACCTCTCTCACTGTGTCGGTAGAGCGTGAGTACTGGATACTGGCCACTGTTTCGGTGTCAGTAACGGCCGACTCAACCAACTGTCGGATCAAATCACTACCGATCCGATAGAACTCGATGCCGTTTTCATGCTCGGCGGGCTCAGTACCTGGCTTGCTGAAGTCAAACACCACTGCACTTCGCGTGAATTGCAGGGTGTAAGGGTATTCATCGAGACGTCGCAGGAAGTAGTGGGCTTCTTCAGCTGCTTCTGGCAAGACCACGCCGTAGCGCTCAGAGCGATCTAGGTAAAAGCCTAGCAGCGCAGCAAGATCTCGATTCTTTATAGGGCGGTCAGGCCGATCTACATCAGCCATCTTGGGGTCGAAGTGATAGGCCAATACGTGCTCGGACTGAGCTATCTGATCCGCGATTGACG
Organism: Aeromonas sp. QDB03; assembly: GCF_027707985.1. Taxonomy (NCBI): domain Bacteria; kingdom Pseudomonadati; phylum Pseudomonadota; class Gammaproteobacteria; order Aeromonadales; family Aeromonadaceae; genus Aeromonas; species Aeromonas sp. QDB03. Next base: position 901,652 of record NZ_JAPCJG010000002.1, read on the forward strand.
CCTTCAACTGCGCGTATGCAGCCACATCGCCCACCTGGCTGTAGCACTTCACTTCGACCAGCCGGCACGTCACTACACGGCTTGCTGGATCGAGATCGAACAGGGCAAGGTCAGTCCGCCGGAAGCTGACTTCATCGCCCATTTCCTCAGCGCTTTGTTTCAACGCCTTGTACAGCTCCAAGTGTGCGTCTAACGGCACGACGACTTGGTTCTGGAAAACGCCCTGGTGTTCGAGGAACAAGCGCGAAAGCGCCAAACCCATAGCCTCAGCCCGCTGGGAAGATGAGGACAGTAGCTTCAAAGCCAGCCGTCCAGACAACGAGCGAAGCTGATCCAGCATTACCAAGGCATGTCGACCCGTGTTGGGCAATCCGTATTCGCTCAAGATCGGGATCAGCAAAGACTCAAGCTCTGCAACAGATCTCGATGTAATAGCCAAACGATGGCTCATCGCGTTCGCCATGTCAGGCGAGTGGTCGATCAAGTAGTCTGGCCGAGTGGCATGTCTGCGATGGTCAAAGAACTCGATTCCCAAGTTCCGATCAATCGTGAGCACCCAGTCACTGACCTCATGCACTTGATGAAGCATGGCGCGCTCATCTGCGGACAAGCTCAACGCAACCACTGGACGTGCATGTGGTAGGTATTGACTGCGAGCAAGCGTCGCCACAGCGACCGAAACCGCACGGGACACGCCCCCCATGAGGTCGGATAACGCCTCTGCCCCCTCTAGCGGCTGTGCGACACCATGAAGCGGACGACGTAGCCAAGTGATGGACTGCTCGTCCTCCAGATAATCCACTTCGAAGGGCTGAACCAGTCCATGGACAAACGACGAATCATCACTGCCTTGAACATCAACTGCTCGAATTTCCTCTGCCGGGAACAGATCGAACAAGAAGGAGAGGTGCGCAGCATGCAAATCCGGGTCCTCACGGAACTCCTTGATCGCACGAATGGCCAGTCGCAGCTTGGGGTGCAGATGGCTGCTGGTCGGCGTCGAAAAAGCATCAGCCTCCTTTGCGCTGGTTCCCGAGTCCGGCGACAAGAGTTCCAGCAAAGCTTCCCCGGTCGAGGGCGCTCCCGGATCAAGCACGAAGAGCCGGATGTCATAACGCAGATCGGCGAACTCAGGATGTCGCTGCAGTGCCAGCAACACCTCGGCCAACGCACCGGCGCGCCCCGCATTGAAAGCGTTGATCGTCAGCGTCTCAACATATGGGTGCTGGACCAGATAACGCTGCACGCGCGCGGCAAGATAAGCACTATCAATGCTCGCACCACCGATGGCTGGCTCTGGTAGGCCAAGAGCAGCGCACACCTCCCCAATCAGTCCACGAGGATCTTTCTCATCGGTCGCTGCGTACAAAGACCAGAACGGGTTGATGTTGTCTACAGCCAACGCTGTCCGTCCCAGCTCCTCACCGAAAGGAACGACTGGAGGAAAAGCAGCTGGCGCCAACTGCTTGATCACCGCGTCGCGTGTGGGGACTACGAACTCCTTGTTGCTAGACCGGCTCTGCTCCATCCAAGCCTGCCCGAGATGGCTCCACGTGACGTGCCAATTGGCACGCAACGGATGTGTTGGCCCCAGCAGAACAGCATCTCGGCGCCTGCCTTGATAGTCTTCCAACACGAGGGCCACCGAATCGATGGTAAGCGCATAGCGAAGCTCATCCATAGCTTGCCGCGCAACGGCCGTCTCTGTGGAGCTGGTACGAGCAAGCACTGCGTCGATCCAAGCCAGATAGGCGGAGGCATAGTTCTGTGCCGGCTCCTGAAGGGACAGAAGATCGCTGGCCTGCATGATCAGCCGTTGGTCCCCCTTCAGTACAGCGGCGAACAATGTCTCCCGCGCCTCTCGAAACCGAGTAACCTCGTCTGAGACTGGCCACTGAAACGACGTAGTGGATCGTGTTGCAACACCCGAAGCACTGATCGAAAACCTTAAACGGTTGAGACCTTCGGGGTCTTCTAAAAACGCTCGCTCCAAGTCAGCCAATCGGCTGGACACCAAGACGTTCGCCTTACCCTCCTTACCCAGGCGAATCTCCAAGGTCTCTCCGCTGGCCGTGGCCTTGCTACTGCGTTCTACCCAGCCGCAACCGGTAACAGTAACGGTATCAGGATCGCGATCCTGGGCTACGGCCGCAAAGCGTGCACGCAGCAATGCATGCATCAAGCTCGCCTCACGCGGAACTGCACGCTGTGGTGGTTCAACCTCGACCTCATCATCAGTGACCACGTAGAAGAGATCACTCTCGTTAGAGCTGGCATACACCTCAGATAAATCACCATTGAATTGAATAGGATTGCCTTCTCCGTCCGCGAGAGGAATGCGTTCACCGTCTTCGGTCTCTGCATACACACGCACGTAGTGCCAGCCTTCTTCCCAGTCGATCTTACCAATCGAAGAAAAAGCAATCGTGCCGGAGTCGGTTCCTTTGGTCCAAGCTGCTTTACGCCTACGCAAACCTGTCGGCCCGTTGTCTCGCGACACAACCTCCGCTACAAACCTTGACAACCCTTCGACCTTGGAAGGCACAGGGTCAACACGGAAAGAGACACTGAACTTTTTGAGCCCGGTCTTTGAGATGGGCAGCACCTTATGCCCGATCAACTCGGTCAAGCGGGGATCTTCATTATCATCCTTCACCACAGGCAGGTCAGGCAGCGCGACATCGCCTATGTAGATCGCGTCCGGATTAACACCTCCGTCCTCGAACAACCATTTATTGAACGCAAGTCGCCAATTCACACGGTCGCGAACGATGGCTTGCGTCCACTCCTTGGGATTGGATACGCCGATACGGAAAAAGAATTCACCCAGTTGCTTGCAGAACACGGGATCCAGCAAGCCCAGCTCAAGTGGTCGAACGCGCTCCGTCTTGGTCGACCATGTCACGCGCTCAACGCACTCCCGGTTGCGAGCCACCCGTATTGGCGCGCTCTCTGCATGCAGGAACAATTCAAAGTCTGGCACCAGAGCAAGCTCAAACAGCGCAGCCCCCATGGCGTCCGGATCAAACTCATTGACCTGGCAAGTGAGCAGGTACCGCGCTACGGCAGCGTCATCTGCATACCGCCACCGGGATTCACGCCGCCGTAACTCGCTCAAGCAGGCCTCTACGGCCACGCGCAAGTTGGCAGGAACTTGGGCAAGCAACTGTCCGCTCAGCTCTGCATAAGCGCCATCAATGGGAATCTCTTCGAACGTGGCAACCCCAAATGAATCTTCCGCTGAGGCGCGTAGGTCATTCGGCACGAACACCAGCAACGGAGGTCTAAGCTCATCGTTTGGAAGCGGGTTCCGCAACTCAACCAGTTTGGTGCTGCTGACGGCCATGTCCGGCGCCATCACTCGCAAGCTCTCATCCGCCAACACTACGACGTTCGCTGACGGCACTGCAGCCCGCAAACCACCAGCCAAACGGATCATCAGCTCCCGATCCAAGTCGGTGACCCGCATGCAATGCCCAAGCTCGCGGGCAGCAAGCAGATGAGATAGCTTTGGAAGCAGAACAGATTCCAGTGCAGCGTTCAATTCTTGACTCGTGAGTTCACGTAATCCCTGGCTCATGAGCACGCTCCTTCATTTCGTTCTGCAATCGTGTAGCGCGGCACCACTGTCTGGGTCACGTAAGCATCAGACAAATCTCGATAGAAGCCAATCTCGCGCAGGCGTCCGGTAAATGCCTGCACATTGCTGCGCAGGGCTTTCCGTTCGTCAATAGTCGGTGAGCCCTCACCTAGCGGCAGCTGATCGATGTACAGCCCATAGCGTTCGCGCAAGAATGACAGCAGGTCATCGATCCGCATCTCGCCGGTGAAGTAACCCAGATCTCCACCTGGCCTCAACACTGCGATCTGCAGCAACACCTCCAGCAGGCGGCTCTCCAAAGTAAATCGCCGAGGCGCATTTCGCGCGCGGGTCTGAGCAAGCAGCGCCCCCGACTTGTTCTTCAGCATCGTCGCGTCCAACGACTCGATGATGTACTTCCGGTGGAAGGCACCACGCAGAGCCACCAGAATCTCGATGTAGGTCTCAAAGTCCGATAATCCCATCTTTGTTATTGCCTCGACCTCTGTATCCAGGCCTGCATCACCTTCGGACAAAGATTCCAGCAACCCAGCCAGGCGCTCACCGAAGAACTTGTCCCGTTCTTCCTCAAACGGTTCTCCTTGAAGGCTATACAACTCTCTCACCGAGAACACGGAATTCAAGGGCCGAATCAGCTTGCCTCGCCGAACGAGGTGTTCAGAAAATTCGTCCAACTTCTTGGCGACGAAGTACGCTCGCACAAATCCTGGAATGCGCCGGTAGTAACCATCTGCGCTGCGCTCAGCCAGTGCTGCGCTTGCGGACTCTGCGCTACCTGACAAATCAACAAACAGTCCCAGCTTGTAGGGGCAGTCCCCCTGAGGCTCGCGTTGCTCACGGGGCTTCATGGGGCAAGCAGATTCGGCGCACAGCGAGTTGGCTCCCTCAAGCTTCTGCCAGGCAGGCAGTAGCTTCAGCAGACGAAGGTGGTACAGCGCCAAGTGGAACGACAAGAGCACCTTCAGGTACTCCACCATCACCGAGCGCGGCATGAAAGGCTTGTAGAACAACAGTCGCTGAATGTCTTCGGCCATCAGATCGGCTGAGCCTATGCACACTGGTGCGAACCGATCTCCGCCAGCGCGCGTGTCTGCCGTGTCTTTCCTCTGCGACAAGAAATGCAGCAGCGTCGCCGTCTCTATGTCTGTCAGCGCTTTGTCGTTCAGCTCTCGCGTGAGCTTGTCGAACCCGTCGAAGAAAAAGCCCTTGAGATGCTCGATGGCCTTGTGGCCTGCGAGGTGGCGTGCGTGATGCAGCATCTGATAGAGATGCTGTGCAGCCCCGTAGTCACGCGAGTGCTTCGGATTACGAAAGCGATAGGTGTAGCCGTGCAGAGGGCGTGGCCCCGCCACAGCAGCGTTCTTCTTGCCGCGGTTCACGATGTCCATCAGATGCGTTTCCACCCAACGCTCTACTATGTCTCGATGCTGCGTGAAGCCCAAGAACTTGTCGCGGGCATCGAGGATGTCATCGACGAACTTGTCCACGGTCAGTTCTCGTTTGTCGCGGAAAACGCTCGGGTAGCCGCCATGCTCCAAGCGCTCGAACAGACCCGTGAGCACCCGATCCATTTCAATCATCTTGAAGTCGAGATAGCTGATTTTCGGGAGCCGGAACTCCCTGTCCTTTTTCTGCAATGCCATCAGTTCCCCCTAGAGCCGCTCTCTGCGACTTCTTCTTGGCGCGCACCAGCCACCGGTCCGTGCAGCAATCGCATCTCCACCCGCCCATCGTCATGGCGGGCCAAGCGGTAGAAGTCGTGCCCCGTGGTGGTCAGCAAAATTTCGCGGTACGGCTGTGCGTTGAGGCTGTTCTTGAACACACCGAGACAGAGATAAAAACCCTGCATCTCTTCAACGCTAGGCCGATAGCCTTGATTCAGGCGCACTAGCATTTCGAACACATCGAGGTTGATGATCAGTTCGCTGCTGATGGCACCTGAGCCCTGGCCTTGGTACTTCAGCAGTAGACCGGTCGGCAGGTGTTCAACGAAGCGAGCCTTAGCTGCAAAGTCTTGTACCTGAAGCCCAAAACCCTCCACAGGGAAGAGCCGGTAGCTGCGTATCGTACCGTGTTCGACCTGCCGCAACTGCAAGGCTAGGCTGGCTCCAAGTCGCTCTGGGTGCAGCAGCCCTTCCCCTCTGTTGATGGCATGCAGGATTTCACTCGTGAGCTCATCGATGGGCATTTCACCTCGAACAATCTCCACCATGCGCTTGGCGGAGCGATAGGGCAGCATTTTTTCCCAGCTGGCGTCACGCCGCTCAAAGAAATGCTTGCGGCGTGCCATAGTCACATACTCGCGATGTTTACGTGCCCGTTGGCGGACTGACAAGTCAGAAACGCCACGCGGCAGATCACTAAACAGGCGCCTCAACACCTCGAAGTCAAACTGTCCTCGGCGCTCGAAGCGGAACAGAGCACGGTCATCAGGTTGAACAAAGTCCAGCCCTCGGTCGAAGCGGGGATCTTCCTGCTGGCCTATATCCAGATCGCTCAGCAGCGTCAAGAGCCGGTCTGATGTGGCTTGCCCGCCTCCCATCCAACTGTTGAAGTAGAAGCTGCGCACCAAGTCATCGTGCTTGCCCGAGGTGTAAAGAGCATGAATTTCACCACAGTCGCGGTTGCCAATCAGCATAAACGACAGAGCTGAACGCAGGTCGCGCATGGTGATGTGCAAACGCCCGCGCAAGTGTGCCATCGTGTAAAGCGTCTTGAGGCGTTCTAACAAGCGCGGCCCGGCGATCTCATCCTGGAAGCTGCGCGCGTTATGCAAGGCGTAGCAGCTGTCCTTCAAGTCACACTGCTCGCATGCGGACCAGTTCTCGGGACGAACGATGCTTCGCAGCGTGCGCTCCAGAATCGATCCGCCTTCCGCATCGGCCACAACACTACGCAGGTTCAGGTTCACTACCGCAACGCCTAATTCAGCTTCTCCGGTAGAAAATGCACGTCTAACAAGGGCCGTGAGTGCCAAGAAGTCCCGCTCATGTGCGGCCAAGAAGTCCACCAAGCGGCCTTCGTTGATCGCTATCAGTCGCGTCTCTTGTGGCCTCCAGGACCCTGTGTCGTTGCCCTTGAACGGGGCTAGGAAGTCCAGCAGCACCTGGTTGTTGTCTTTGTTGCCCTCGTCTTGGCTGCCGTCGTAGTTGATCAGGTAGTGATTTCCCTCCAGGCTCAGTTCGCTGCCGTTTGCCAAACCACGATTGACAACCCCGCCTCGGGCTTCGACCTCTTTCTCCAGCCGTTGCAAGAAGGCAGTCTTGCCATCGCCTGCGTTGCCTGAAATCAGCACAAGCCGGAACTCACCCTGCAGTACAGCAGGCAATAAGGCCCGGTCCAGCGCGGTGTCCACATAGGCAGAGAAACCAAGTGCGTCCATGCCCCGCGTTCCGGCATTGCTGCGGCGGCTTTGGCTGTAAAGAGTCAGCAGGTGTGAAACGAATGCGTTGGAGTTAGGTGCCGATTTAGCCAAGGCAGGCTGCCCGTTGCTCACACCCGTCACCACGGTTGCTAGGCTAACAGTCTGCACTCGACGAGCATGGCGCAAATCTGCCAACGCATCGCGAAATTCAACAGCTGCGTGGAAACGCTCTGACCTGCGAGGCGCGATGGCCTTAAGTAGCACGTTAACCAGCTCCGGCGCTAGGTCGGCAAAGCCCGACAGTTCGCGCGGGTCGGGCGCAGGCTTATTGATGGGGGGCTCTGTCGTATCCCACGGGTAGCGGGCCGTCAATGCCTCATACAAGGTCAGGCCCAGCGCATACAAGTCCCGGTCCGCGCGCTCACTGTTGTGCGGAATGACCTCCGGGTCAAAGTCCGGCGGTAGATAGCGCCGCGAGCCCCCTCCACGTGACTCCTTGTCGTCAGCTCGTACCGACACATTGAAGTCGATGATCTTGGCGCCCTTTTGCGTCCACAAGATGTTGCGCGGCTTAATATCACAGTGATGGAAGCCCTGCGCATGCAGGTGCACCAGGCCCTCAATCACCTGCTTGCCCAACTCCAACGCATCCTCGGGGGACAACAGGCGGTCGTGGATCATGTCGCCGACATCGGCACCTTCCACGAACTCAAACACCAGAAAGGGGATGTCGCGCCCTGGAATAACATCCGCATCCAGTACACGCACCACATGAGGGTGCTCGGGGATATGCACCAGATGGCGGTATTCCTTCTTCAGGCGCTCCAAGGTAGAGTGCCGGTCACTGACGATAAGCTTCACCGTACGCGCCACATCACCCAAGGTGTCGATCACCTTGTAGACTACTCCGAAGCTACCGCGCCCGAGCTTCTTCTCCACGATGAACTTGTGGGTTAGGCGATGGCCTGCCGTCAAGTTCAGGTAGTCGGTTTGGGCATCATCGACTTCAAAGACCTCGGGCTTCGGTGCCTCTGCAGCTTGGCTGGCTGCTTGCGCCACGGGTTGCAGCAAACCATTCAAAGCAGCCAGCGCTGCCGATGCGGTCAGCCGCTGGTGCTCATCAAAAGCGCACAGGCTCTGCAGCCAAGCGTCAAAGGCCTCGTTCAATTCCGGCCGCAGTGCTGAGGGCTTGTGGAGGAACTCCCCGGCCCGATCCCACACTGTGGTGGGCTCACCGGCAAATGGTCGCTCTCCGGTGAATAGTTCGTAAAGGATAACCCCTGCGGAGAAGATATCCGATGAGGTCGATGCGGCACCCGGCTCCCGGAACGCCTCGGGCGCTACATAGGCCTTCTCCACTAAATCAACAATGTCCGTCGCAATCGTCCGGCTGCGGTCCACGCCGGGCTTGGCGAAATCAAAATCGGTGATGCGTGTCGTGCCATCTTGGCCAATCAAGATCGCACCCGGTGTTAGGTTGCGATGCACAACCCCGTGATGATGGGCATGAACTAAGGCTTCCAACAGGTCTTTGGCAACACGCCACTTTTGGTCCAGCGTGAGCGCTAACTGGGGCCGAGCCATGTGCACCGTCAACGCCTGACCCGGAGCATCGTCCAGGATCAGTATGAACGATCTGTCGTCATCGGTCGGGAAGAAATCCCGCGCGGCCACGATGTTGGGATGCAAAGGCAGCTTGGACAGCGCCCGGTAGGCATTGGCTATGCGGTTGACCTGCGCCTTGCGCACGTCTTCGGGCTGGTAGGGATCAGCCTGGTACACCCTCAGCCGAGCCGTACCACCCGCGAACGCATTCTCAGCACGGAACTCAGTGTAAGCCTCCGCAGCCCCGAGCTTTTCTTTCACCTGCCAGTGCCCAAAACTCTGCATGCTAGATGCTGGCTTCACCACCTTCAAGGCATGCAGAATCAACCCCTGTTGCTGGATGATATTCTTCGAGAAGCGTGAAGGGATACGCGTGGCGTCTTTGAAGTAGCGCTCAGCGTCCTTCAGCTTCACCACCCGATCTGCGTCAAGCTGCTCGCGGTCGCTCAGGTGTGCATCCGGTGCGGTGAGCAGGATGGCGGCATCGACATAGATCCCGTCCAGTTCATTCCGACCGGGATTGGCCTGAGTCACCAAGCCCTTCACCGTGCGCGCATGGCCGCGCAGCTTGCCCAGCGGCGACGGATACGGCGCACGCCCCTCGGGGTACCACTTGTTGCCGTACACATCGATGGTGCCACGCGTCCCCTTCACGTCGATCAGGTACAGAGCGTGCGAGGTCAGCAACGCGATGTCGATCTCGAAGCGCTCACCCTGCCGCTCGATCTCGAAGTTGTGGAGCAGGACGAAACTATCTGGCAAGCGATCCCGCAAGTAAGCAATGGCGCTACGCTCTGCATCATTGACCGGCTGACCTACTGGGATCACTTTAGCCATCTCACTTATCTCCCTGAATTCTTGCTTCCAGTATGTCTCGGGCTTCACGCTCCCAGACACAAGCTTGATCCCTCAACTCACGAGCCCTAATGGCTGGCGCACCAATATATTCCCGATCTTCCCGTGATGGCCAGGGTACCTGAATTCGCTTGACGCGTTGCTCATCAGTGTGAGGAATGCTTGACCCGGCAGCCTCTCGCGACAGCAACCGAACTCCATGTTCGCTGGATAGCAGCGTGAATAGATAGCCACCGTCGATGTCGTCTTCTGGGACAATCCGAATCATGTTGTTGCTGCAGGAAAATCCATCGAGATAGCTACCGACCATCACCGAGCGCCCAATGAGCCCCCCCAGTTGACCGGCCTCCTGCACAACGATCATTCCCTTTTTGAGCAGCAGTCGATACGCGGCAGCCACGCGCTTCATCAGGTACTTTTCAGAGGTTGGAGCAAGTTCGAAAACATCCCCACCCGTGATGTAAGGGCTCCCATACTGAGGATCAGAGGCGTAGAGTCGCTTGAAGATTCCTGGTATGAATACCTCAGCCACATCTCCCAGCGTGCGGTTTGCACCAACTGAGTCAAACGCTTTGCGGGACTCCGCGTTTCTGGCGCTGTAGTAGTACGCGTCCCCCCGATCCCGAAAAGCTTCACTGGATACAGTTGCGAAATCTGGTTTGGGCAACTCAGGAATCGGCGTTGGCGGCTTTAATTCAAATATCTCTTGTAAGCGACTCGTAGCTTCTCGCAGCAATTCGACTGCTTGAGCGCGAGCACGTGCAGCAGCATCAGCTTTCGCAGCGATTGCTACTTCAGTCGAAGGATCAAACCGGGGGACAGGCAAACCAGCAATGTGCTCGGGTTCAATGTGCTGAATGATCGCGCCGTAAGTTCCTGAAACAATCAGAGGTACTCCATAGCGACTCGAAAGAAATGCGTAGAGGTACCCAGCAGGAATCTTGTCAGGGTCAGGCACCACCTTCATTACGTGTTGTGATGACCAAATTCCCGCCATATCAGGGCGGACGTAGGCCATACGGCCGATCGTCCCGGAACACGTGATCAGTGTCGTTCCCTCCGTCAACTCAAGATGCGAGAGCTTCTTCGATTGAGCATAAGTCTTCTTTAAGAGAGGCAGCGTAGCCAGGTCCGCATTCGAAATATCGCTGCTGCCAAGGAACGGAACGCCGTACTCCGGGCGATCTACCCAAATGCGCGAGAATACTGGTCCGTTGTAGATGCCGCCCGAATACCCTGAGGTCACAGTCAGCAGCGCGTCTTTACGAACGTTCAAGCGGCGTAGCGCATCCCTGGCTTCTTGAGCGCCAGACATGTAAGGGTTGCAATCCAGTCGTCGCCCACCTTCTTCAAGCCACCCTGATCGAACAATGCGCGCGTTCTTGAAACTCGCGAACTTCATGCTTCGACCTCCAACGGGAACCAAGCCATAAGCGCTGCGTGCATCTCCGCAAAAGCAGCGTCAGTGCACCCCTTGATAGAGATGTGCTCAGCCAGCTTCTGGTTGATCGCTAAAGAACAAGGTTGCCGAGCCGTTCGCTCCACCCATTCACCAGATCCCAGTCGAGTGATCATTTGCTGGGCTCCGGATGTTGGGCGCGGAACTCGGCATACGCCTTGGCGATTTCGGGCAAATCGTCGTCGAGGATACGCTCCTTGCGGTGCAGCGTGCGCACTTGCAAACCGCCGCCGATGCGGACCTTCTCCTCATGGCTGACATCCACCAGGATTTCTTCGCCGTCAGGATGGCGCTTGTATAGCGTGTTGCCACGGCGGTCGAAGCCCACCTTCTCGGCGACTGCCATAAAGACGGGGTAATCCTTCTTCTGGCCCAGATCTTCTGCCTTGATCACTTCTTCAGGCTTGCGCTTCAGGAAGAGCAAGCTGGTCAAAATATTGACATTAGCCTCGACGATGAAAGACTCCACCGGCAGGTCGATGCTGGCCAGCACCCAGCAGTGACGAAGAATCCAATAGCGAATGTATTCGTCACCAGGGTTACCCAAGATGCCATCGGGTAAGACTATGCCCGCCCGGCCGCCCGGCTTTAGCCACTTAACGCAGCGCTCGATGAAAAGCACCTCAGGTGATACAGCAGGCTTTATGGCGTTGGTCATTACGAAGCCATCGCCTTGGCGTTCCCAGCGTCGAGCCAGCTCGTACTGCTCCAAAATAGTCTTTTCAGTGATCGGAATGTCAGAGCCAAACGGGGGGTTGGTCATCAGAACATCGATTGACCCTAGCGGCATGTTGACCTTAGCCGGAGTAACTCCCGGCAAGTCTCCACGCGGAAACTCTAGCGAGTTCATGTGATAGAGGTGGCCCAATGAATTACCCGCCATCATCACGTTCATCTGTGCAGCGCGAACTAGGAAGGGGTCAAAATCCGCACCAAACAAGTTATTAGCTGCAAAATTGGCCAGACGCTCTCGTATGGATACAAACTCCTCGGTGTTTTCGTCACCAGTTTTGATGCGCTTCTCTTCGTGGAAGACCTTATTCAGGTAGTTCAGGGTTTCTACCAAGAAACCGCCCGTGCCGCAGGATGAATCCAGCACACGCTCGTGTTCCTTAGGGGCCAGCATCTTGACAACCAGGCTAATAGCGCCACGTGGAGTGAAATACTGGCCGCGATCACCACGCAGGTTAGTACCTACGATTTCTTGGTAGGCTGCACCCTTGGCATCCACATCAGTACGACCGAAGTCATAGCGAGCCAATTCAGAAACGATGAAAGCTAGCGCCCTGTCTGACAGGGTGATTTCTTCATTACCCTTAAAGAGAGCGCTGTACTCTTTCTTGACCTTTTCAAAGAGTGGCTTGATGCGTTGACGAATAGCCTTCTGGCCTACAGGTTCAAAGGGTTCGAAGGGGCCGACATAGAAGCCACGAGCTTCATTCGGCTGTTGCTCGTCATACATTTTGCAGAAAATGAGGAAGAGGAACTGCCAGAAGGCGGCGTCTTTCGGCATACCTTCATTGCCGTGTATGTAGTTGTGGCACCGCCGAAAAGCGATGCGCAACATTTCCGGGTCAGCGCGGCGCAAGCGGCCCATGGAGCGGCCTTCAACGCTGAAGGTGTCATCTCCCATGGGCCAGTCACCGATCGGATTAAGCCAAGTGTCGAATCGGGAGACCTCTTTCTGGAAGAAGAAGAATTCAAGGCCGTTGGTCCAGAGGCCATAGTGACAGCTTTCGGCTTCGGTCATTACAGCTTCTAACAGCTCAAATTCTTTACGAGCCTCCTCGGGATCACGCATTCGGTAAGCACCTTTGGTTCCTACCTTTGGCTCTTTATCAACCGTGACTGCACGGTAGAGGTTGTCAATTATGTGCGGCTGACCAGGCTTGAAGATGGCGATATCAAGCTTACGGTTTTTACCCAGCACCTTGACCTTGAAGTCAGGCTCCATGTCCTCAGCTGCGATACCATATTCATGGATGATGGCTCGTGCGACCCGCTGCCTAACCTTTTCTTTGTCAGTGTTCTTTACTTGAGCGCCGGTGATGTAATCGAAAATTTTTCCTTCTTCGAGCACATCAGCAGTGATTTTTGACTCTCGACTGAGGTCCGCCATGATAATTTTCCTACATAGAGCAAGGAGTACACAATCTGTACTCCTTGTCCTTTGGTTACCAAGATATTGAAATTGAGGATATTGTTCCACCAGCACTCTCAAACGGCAACACCTTAGGCGCGAAACCGTTCCGCTAGAGAATTCGTGGTTCAGTTGAAAGTGGGAGTGAGATGGAAAGCTATTCTGTTGTTAAGAAAGCTACCTACATCTCCAGACACCATAATCCGGATCATTCTTATCCATTCCAAGGCAAAAAAGACCTTCAAAAATGCGATAACAGGCATGCATTGTACGGCAATCATGCCTGAGACAGTAGGCCCCAAGAGCCCCGGTTATACCCATCGTTTGTAAGGTAGTTCTGGGTCGGTTAGTTGCGGGCTAGATGGTTACGCATTAGGATTCAGTACCTCCTAACGTCCGCTCTTACGCGGTCCAACAGAACGTAATCTGTCTGGTATTGGCCTGCACTGCACCAGTCAATACACACAAGAGCATTGAATTTTAAAGGGTTATTTACATTTCTCACACCACCAACCATTAGGGCCGTTGCCTCTATCTCCCCCACAGTGAGGGCAGGAACCCGGTTTGATAGAGGAATACCACTGGCGTTGCGTGTCGCTCACGGGTTGCGGACTGGCAACGGGGTTGGTCTGTTTCTGGGGAGTGCGGTTTACATTTGCGCCACCTCGCATGCTGGCGTAGGAATACCGTGTAGACACTTCTGCCTTTTCTGCTCTTGCTATTCGTTTCGCACGAGATCTGATGCAAATTTCGCGATAGCAGTAGCCGTCAGCATCAAGACGTTGGTGCTGTAGTTGGCAATTTCGACACGCGGTCGGCGTAGATCGTGGATACTGCCCCCCATTGCTGGTCTTGTCGCTGTCTTGCGCAGCCTGTGCGGCATAGTCCCGCGCTCTCTGAGCGGCGCGCTCCTGTTCAGCCAATCTCATCTGAGCCGTAATCGCCGCTTGGTGCTCGCGTTGCATCCTTTGCTTTGCCTCATACTGACGCCGCGCTTCCTCCAGTTGCTCTTGTTTTAGTTGCTGCTGTCTGGCTTTCTCCTCTGCTTCTTGCCGTCGCTGTTCGGCAAGCTGCTCCAGATCGAGCAGGGCAGTCTCCTCGCGTGGGTGATAGAGCCAATGTAGACAGTTGGGATTTTCGCTGAGAATCGTCAGCATCAAAGTCGTCGTGTCCATCCCTGCCGGGCGAGACTTATCGAACATCCAGTCGCCAAATTGGTTATAACGAACAGCCAAAACGCCTGTTTTAGGGTGTTTGGCAATGAATCGCCCCAGCCACAGCGGGTACAATCCTACAGGCTCGTGCGCGGCAGGAAAGTGTAAGGCAAGGTGGAAGTCTGGTCGGGACATCAACTGAAATAGCCCTGCCGGAACACCATGGGTCTCTGCTTGCGGAACAAATTGAACGCCAATGTCAGCATGGGCCTTAGCAACCAGTTCCTTGACCCCATCAAACGAGGTGTAATGGGCAGGGGTATTGAGCTTCACTACACTTTCCAGCTTAGAGCGCAGCATCAACCGCACACTGGTTTCAAAGGCGTAGAAGCATTTTTCCTTGCTGTCACGGTAATGCGCGAAGCAGTGGCGGTTTTGCTCACCTTTTCTGGCAACGAGCAATCCTTTACAACTGGGACAATGACAACCGGCTGCAAGTCCTCTTTCAACATCATCGACCGAGACAATTGCACCGGTTTCGGTCTTAATTGCGAAGGGTATTTTATTCTGAAAGTCCATCAATCGGTCACCTGAATAAGCTCAACCTTCATTTCTGGTAAGCCGCAGAATAGAGTGGCAACGTCCTCTGCCTTATCCCTTTACCTGCTCCCTTTGAATCTCCACCACGTTCATCTGCTTGGTACCCTTGTACTAAATAAATACACCTAATCGTACTACACCATCCCGAAAACCCTGAGGTATAGGGCCTGGCAACAAAGCCTGGCATGACCTTGTGATTGTGAGAGCAACCGAAGTTGAGCTGCACTTCGGCAATATGCTGGTAGAACGTGGTACAGACAGCACAATCTTTTTCATCACACTGTGATTAACTCAGTATATGTCGCCTGTATACTCATGCCGATACTGGTTACATACACATGTCGCATTTTGGGGCACATATGCCCCCCAAAGAGCTCACTTGGGATCAGACGCTGCGCTTTCGCCTGCTAGAGATCGTGTTGCAATGGGAAGGACGGCTGACCACCAATCACCTGACAACAGCCTTCAATATCGGCCGCCAGCAAGCATCACGGGATATCAATCACTACCTGAGCCACTACTCACCAGAAGGGTTGATCTATGACCGAAGCCTGAAGGGATACAAGCCCACCGAGCAATTCGTACCGCGATTTAGTGAAGGAAAAGTAGATGAGTACCTGATGCTGTTACATCGTGAAAAACAGCACCAACGCCAACATGAAGCGGGGCTGTTGACCCTGCCGCTGATGGATTTGCGCTACGGCCATATCGAGATCTTGGATGTACCCAACCGCCATATCGACCCCAAGATTGTGCGGGGTCTGGTGCAAGCGGCTCGCGGTCAGTTGCGGGTCGATGTCGATTACGTATCCCTCAGCTCAGAGGAGCAAAGCGGCCGCAATATCGTGCCCCATACCCTGGTCTATGACGGGATCCGCTGGCACGTGCGCGCTTACTGCGAGAAGAAAGGGGTATATCTGGATTTTGTGATGAGCCGGTTTCGTGGGGAAACTGAGCTACTTGATACCTCTCCTCACGGCCGGGATCAGGATCTTGAGTGGAACACCCAAGTCACTGCGGTAGTCATCCCCAATCCAACCCTCAGCGCAGGACAACAGGCCATCATTGCCAGTGACTATGCCATGCCAGATGGCAAGCTGCTGCTCAACCAGCGCATCCCTTTGATGCATTACGCGCTGGAGCGCATGCAAGTGAGCTATAACGGCGACCACGAACAGCATCCGCGGCTCTACCCGCTGGTGCTGGCAAACCGGGACGAGTTGGTGACTAAGGGTTGCATCTTCAAGCTCAGGGGTGCGGATCTGCTCAAGAGTTAGAAGAATAAAGGCTGCAATTTAGAGGTAACTAACTATCCCACGCCTATTTTCACTACCTGTGGCCTAAATTTAGCTTCATCGCGGCTTTCCGAGGAAAGCTGCAATGAACCTAAAAATAGAAGAATTAGCTTATTTAGATGACACTAAATAAACCATTATAAATCAGCTATTGTCAACAGCTGCAACATGGCGTCATCATAGCTTTCAGTTTCAGACAGGCGAATCGCCTGCTTCAATAACATAGACTCAAATAAATTTCTGGCAAGACGGCCATTCGCGAACTTGTCAGTGGAATTTCTGCAGTTTGAAAATTTATCCAGCAATGCCATTTCCAGTTCTTTCTCTAATGAGTAGTCATTTTCTTCGGCCATCACCTTGACTATATTGACTAATTCTTCATCATTATAATCATCGAACTCAATGAAAAAATTGAACCGAGATTTAAGGCCAGGGTTCATATTCAAAAACTGCTCCATTTCTTCTTTATAACCTGCAACAATAATCACAATATCATCACGGTAATTTTCCATAGCAACCATGAGAGTTTCAATTACAACCTTGCCGAAGTCATTTTTTTCGCCCGCTAAAGCATATGCCTCATCAATGAAGAGAACCCCTCCCTTAGCCTCCTCAAGAATTTTGCTGGTAATTTTTTCTGACTTTCCAATATATTCCCCAACAAGATCTGAACGCTTGACTTCTCTGAATCCTCCCTGACTCACCAATCCATAAGCTTTGAATAATCTGCCAATAATCCTAGCTACTGTTGTTTTACCTGTTCCTGGGTTACCAGTGAACACGATATGCCTACCAACTGAAACAGACTCTAGGCCCAACTTTTTTCTTTTCTGTTGAACAGTACTAAATGCAATGAGCTCTTTTATTTTCCCTTTAACACCAACTAAACCGACGATATTATTTAGTTCTTTATGAATGGATGATATTTCATCATGCATGTCATTGGTGGTTTTATTTCCATTAGATGATTCGCCACAAAGATCACAGAGCGATGATATAGATGTCTGCTTGCCCTGATATTTAACATCAAAAAAAGAACACAACGCTTTAATATCAGTAAAGGTTAGCCTATTTAAGGCTTGCGAGAGAGACAACGAAGCGAGCACTCGCTCAATTAATTCATGCTTGTTTCCGGTGCCGGTGAAGCCATTCGCCCTAAGAATAAATTGCAAGTCAGATTTATAGAGTTGCTCTAATATATCGACAGGAACCATATACCTTCCTTATTTGTGAATGTGATTACATAAAAATCGAGATTTATGCATATCTATCCAGCCAGATTGACACACACTACTGCTCGTGGTCTCGTTTTTCAATAACAGTGAAAAAACATTTAAATATCTAAAGATGAACGCTTTGGTTGACATTTTTTCTAATTGAGAGGCAAGCAGGGCGTGCCCACTTGCCCCATGTCAGGGTTGATTTAGCCTTGGCAAACCATCGGGCTGTCCTGCAAAAAGCCTATCGGCCTGGCATTACCACGCTCTCGGCCTGCGATCAGTTTCTTCAGGATCCCCAGAATTTCGGCAGCTCCCAGCTTGCGCCTTTGCAGGCGCTGGCGGCGCTTGAGAACAGCTATATCACCGAGAGTCACGGCCCCCAGACCGAGCAGGGATGAGCCAAGCTCGCGCAAGGTTGCCTTATCGACACAACCCTTAAGGGCGCCATAGAGTTGTGCCGGCAGCAACGGGCAGAGTTCAAGCTGGTAGTCAAAACGCCGGGCAACCGCCGTATCGAGACGGTCGAGGAAGTTGGTCGCCACCACCAGCATGCCATCGAAGCGCTCTATCTGCTGCAACAGCTCGTTGACCTGGCTCGTTTCCCAGGCCTGGTGATGGCTGCGGCGGTCCGTCAACAGGCTATCTACCTCATCTAGGAACAAGATGGCGTTACGATCCCTGGCCTCGGCAAACGCCAGCGCCATCGCCTGTTCGGATTCCCCCACATATTTGTGTAGCAGTTCCGAGCCCAGCCTCTGTACCACCTCGCAGCCAAGCTGCTTGCCCAGGTGGTGAACCAGCGCCGTTTTGCCGGTGCCCGGCAGGCCATGCAGCAAGATACTGCCCTCTCTTGCCTGGCTGAGTGATGCCATCAGCTCGGCGATATCGATATCCTGCTGGAGCTGGCCGTCACGTCCTCGCAGGTTGAGCAAACCTGCGTCAAACTCGCCCTCCATTCGGTAAGCGCAAGCCGCCGCTTTTGTCTCTGATTTCCCCCCTGCCCTTTTGCCAATCGGATTGCCGGAGCACTCATCCGGCTCGATGTTAAATGCACGCTCACGCTGATCCAGCCAGTGCTCAATGGCATCTGCTGCATCCTTGCGCTTGAGCCCGAGACTGTGCATCAGACTGGCCACTCTCTGGATATCGGCCTGTGACAACCAGGTACGCTCAGCCCACTGTGCGATCTGCTGCCGGGTGATCCCCAGACCCCGCACTGCCTTGGTAAACAGACGGATGCGGGTGTCTGGATTGGGAAATTCGAATTGCTGCAACCAGTTGAAGCGGCGCAGACAGGCGGCATCAATACTCGCCACATCATTGGTGGTCCAGATGACCGGGACCGGGTTATCTTCCAGCAATTGGTGGCGTCTGTTTTTGGCGATGGTGCCGCTCATCAGGAGATCGTCCCCCTCATCGACCAGCAACATGCAGGAACCATTGCGCCCAAGCAGGCGCTGGGCCAGCAACAGTTCACTCACCCGGCTCTGCATACCGTTTCGGCGAAAGGTGTTGGCACCCTCTTCACTGCGCAAGGTATAGAGTGTCAGGTTGGCCAGTCCTGCCAGCAGACAGGCAAGCTGCGTCTTGCCGGTGCCCGGTTTTCCCCATAGCAGGGCGTTCCAGCCTGACGGCATCTGCTGATCGAGCATGCCCGCATGCTCGACAAGAGCGCCAAGCTGCATATGGCCGTAATCGTCCAGCGTTAGCTGGCTGGGGGGCATCTCCTCGAGCACATCGGAGATCAACTCAACCGGTTTTTGCAGCGTCTGGGTCAGCAGCTTTTCAGCCAACAGCAGATCCATGTTGATATTCACCCCCAACAAAGAGTCCGCCTCACGATAGAGAAAGGCGACTTCCCCCATCCAGTTGGCACCGCTGAGGTAGTGACGCAGTGCCTCTGGCGAAAAGCCGATCATCGCCGCCAGCAGCGGCAAGCGGCTACCCTGCCTGTCGGCATCACCAGCCTCTTCAATCATCTGCTGCAGACCAGAATGCAAGGTGTAGATAGCGATAAAGCGCAAGAGGGCCAGGCTGAGGGGCGAATTTTCACCGACCTGCCGATCGAGCAACTCGCAGTTGTGCCAGAGACAGGCGGGTTTGGGAGCGGCGGCACGGGTCTTGAGCAACTTCAACAGTGCCTGCCGGCTGGCAAGCTCCTGAGGGCTCAGCTCAAACTCGCCCAGTTGGTGGGGCTCCATCTCGCGCATCTGCAAATACACGGAGGGAATGGTGCGCAACAGTTGCCACAGGTAACCACATGCCACCCCATTGAGGGCCGAACTTTTTTTGATTGCTGTCATGAAATGCCTCTCTCACCAACCGACGCAGCCAGATGACCGTTCGGTTGCCCATTAAATCGCGCCCCAGGGCAATGAACGATACTGAATGTATAAACATGTAGCAAAAACAGGCAGCACCCTCGTTTGCATCGGCAATCGGTGCATTGACCTATTCAGGGAAGCGGGTAACTATCAGGGCCGGTTTCCAGGCTTTATGGGGTGAGCCGAAAGATGGCGATAGAGACGACGCACCCAGTAGCGTGACACCCGCCCCACCTTGGAGCCTGTGACCTCAATCAATGCGGTGAATGCTGGTTGATCGGGTGCGGATGGCGCAAGCGACATTCGTACCCAACAAAGCGTTTTCTTCCGACGGGGCGAGCAGAGCCGAAATAGCGCCTGTCGTCCACGCAAGATGTCATTCAACATGGTCAGTGACCAAAGTTCACATCTACGCGGGTTCATTCGTGCGCAGGCAGCATCCAGCTCTGGCCAACTCGCCACCTGCTGTAACCAGGACGTTTGCAGATGGCTCAGTCGCTTGGCTGAGTCTGGCACTCCCCAAGGGGCAGCAACAGGCCGATCTGTTTGCCCCGTCCTCCGCTCAATCGGACGCGCTGGTGGCAGTGATGGACCAGATAAAAGCCAAGGGATTGGGGCGCGTAGGCTTTGCCAGTCAAGGCACGGGGTCAGCCGAGTGGATGATGCGGCAAGAACACTTGAGCCCCTGTTACACCACCCGCTGGGAGGACCTGCCGGTCGCGAGGTAGTCCTGAGTCAGTGAGCTCCGGAGCTAGATGGTTTACGCCTCAGGATCCAATATCTCCCAACGTCCGTTCTTACGCGGCCCAACAAAACGTAATCTCCCGTCTTTGACCAGCATGGCAACAGCTCTCTCCACTGTACTGGTCGATTTGCCAATCCGCTCTGCGACTTGCTTGAGCGTTATGGTCGGCTCAGCCGTCAGTTCCGCCAAGATGGCATGGGGGGTTTTGACCCGCTTTTCTACCTGCGTTTCAACCTTCATTTCTACCCGCGTTTTCTCCTGATGAGGTGATACTGCTGCAGGTTGAATCGCAATCGCTTGGGCCAGCGCATCGCGCAGTGCTTCCAGTAAAAAGAGGATGAACTCGGTACAATCACTGCGACTATCAGCCTGACTTAGCTGCTGATAGTAGTGATCTTGCCGTACCTTAATGACCGTCTCCACGGGTAAGAATGCCATGACAGGCTGCCAGCGGTTCAAGATCACCGTCTGCCATAAACGTCCCATCCGACCATTTCCATCCGCAAAGGGATGAATAAACTCCAACTCATAATGCAAGGCACAGGAAGCGATCAGCGGATGAGCCTCGGTCTCAGCCAGCCAAGTCAATAGCTGTCCCATCAGACGAGGGACCTGGTTCGCAGGGGGAGCCATATGTACTAACTGCTCGCCTCGATAGATACCTACACCACCGCTACGCCAGTGACCCGCATCATCACAGAGTCCACGCATCAGGAGTCTGTGAGCACCGAGTAGATCATCAGCGGAAGCCGGATCCCAATCAGGCATTGCTTCATAGGCCGCGAACGCATTACGGACTTCTTGGATTTCCCGTGGAAGCCCAAGCACCGTCTTTCCCTCAATCACTGCCGTCACCTGTTCAACACTCAGTGTGTTGTGCTCAATCGCCAAGGAGGCTTGGATAGTGCGGATCCGGTTCTCTCGACGCAGCATCGGCACCTGGGAGCTCTGAGCAAACCGCCACTGCCCCACCAACTCGGCGATCTCCGCCACCCGACTCAACATGGCGTGGGTCAGGGTGAAGGGTGGGGAATAGGCTGCCATGGGTTACTCCAACTGATGCGATAACAAATGAGGGTTAGCTTAACAGATCCGGGAGCAGAAACTCCCGGATCAGATGCCATCTAAAGCTGCAGTAAAAGTCTCTTATCAACACCAATAAGCCTTCAAATGTTACTCCCCCCGAAACAGCGGTAACGTTCTCCGCGCCTCTTAGTCTCGCTTTTAGCAAGATAGGCTGCCCGCACAAGCATCTTCTTGAGTGACTCGGTATCATTCCGCTCAATGAGATACTCAGCATTCTCGGGGAAATGCACCAGTCCCATTCTTTTACAATCTTGCAGATTGATATTTTCATCATACACAGCGCTGTGCCACGCCACTCTTATTTTATTAGCAAGGTTCATTCTTTCAGATTCATAATTCCCTAATTTGTAGTAAGCATCCCTATTCAAAAAAATCATCATGTGATAGTGAGGACAGGGAGCATCGGCTGTTTGCTCCCTAGCCCAAACGTATCTAATCTCAGTCGAATGAACCCTCTTGCCTTCATAACGTCGTTCTGACTCATCGCGATCAATGAGCCATTTAAGCCTTGAAAAGAACGCCTTAAGTATCCTTGAGCCCGATTCAGGCTTTAAGACTAAATACATTCCAACGCCAGTGTGTTGTTCAAAATGAAAATCAACTCGAAAAGCAAACACCCTAGAGTATTGAGTAAAAGCATCATTCATCACAGCAACAATTTTACTCAGGTTATCCTTATCGAAAGTATATCCATTTTTCTGATAGTGGCGTTCAGCCGCCACTCGATATTCATTAAGAGTGTCGAACATATTAAACTCCATAAATAAAAGCATGGCCACATGCTGAGAATGTATGCCTGCATTAAAATTAAGGTAGCAGTTTGCAAGTGTGCACTAGCACACTTTCATTGAAGGTTTGAAACGGTGCTATCAACTTAGCGATATGAGGCGTTATGGATTTCGGTATGTTGATGGTAATAACATCCACATGTTTGTACTGTCGTTCTGCATACTTGAGTACGCAGCTTTACTATTTGTTGATTTGAACCATTTATTTATATATTACTATTGCCGACACTAAAGCATTGAATGTCAAACCAACCAAATAACTCTGCCCCCTGATAGGACAAGACTTCTAGCCTGAGCAACGAGCTAATTCATTTCAATTACTCGTCAGAAATTAGCCCTAACGAAGATTTATTTTTCCTTCAATCCATGACTCTATTTCAGAGCTAACCCAAGCCACAGATCTTGGGCCGACATTAACTGACGCTGGGAATTTCCCGGCCTTCATCTGACGATAAACTGATGCCTTAGACAGTGATGTCATTGCGATGACAGCTTTCAATTTTAGTAGTTTCATGATGAGCTCCTTTGTCGTCCATAAGACGTGGTGCTCGCGTAAAAACATAGCGAAACAGAAAACGTAAATTGATCACATTCTGTTACCCAAGAGAGAATTTAAAAGGCACGGGTCTACATCTCATTAGCAGATCTGAGGCACCAACTTGATGAGCTAAGCTAAACTGTTTCATAGCTATTCCTAGGGAGAGACGACACGGTATACATGAAGAGTTTCACTCGAACCAACAGATTAGCCATTCCTCTACATTGGTTATTACGGGTGATGGCTTCATGTAACTTATGCCATGTATTCAACCTTAGCGCTCCAGATATCATTACCCAACATTCACCAGCTATAGGCATCTCTTTGTGATCTCCTCACAGAGGATCAAGTGACCCAATTAGTGGCATAGACACTCGAGTGCCTAGTGGTTGTATTTTGGCAAGCCTAGTGCGCCTATCATTAGCATCCGATTAAAATCGTGTCGCCCCCTCTATCAGACCTCAGTGATAACCCGAGAGCGCCCATCAACTTGTCCGTTGATAGAGATTTCTGCCATTCCCCCCCAACACCGTAGGCCTTCACTACCTTCAGAAAAGCCCAAGAAAGTAGGCTTATGGTGGACAAAAGTACATAAACAATACCTTTAAAAAGATAAATAAAATGACACAAAGACATTGCAAATCACTCAAGGAAGGGTTAAAAAACAACCATAAAACATCTGAAAACAAAAACAAAATTACTTAGTAATGAGTTTGTTTGGAGCTGATAAGGTTATGCCAACAATATGTGAAAACACTGATTTAGAAATATCGCCCCCCATTTCTTTATCTAAAAGAGAAAGGGAGTTCGCTCTCAGATTATTAAATAAAGACATTTTCTTATCAGTAAGTGATGCGGATATAATTAGCCACCTATCCAATAACAGCAGCATCCTTATAGAGAGAGCTAATTGTGAAATTAATTCTCCCCTTAGAAGTTATGAAGGAAAAGTTGCCCCTCTCCCTCTAGAATTAATAATAAACAGCATTAAACATGAGTGTATAAACGAAACAATTTTCAGTTGGATAGATACAAAAAACGATCGTTTGTGTAATTACGTGTGGGCATACATACGCTCTTTAACTACATACCCCGTTCTGTCGCCTTCGACTATGGATATAGGCGTCAGAATAGATGGTGCATTTGATTTACCCAACACACTGCATATGTATAATATTTTTAATCTTGACCTCTCACCAACCAACAATGCCAGCAAAAAAAATTGTATCATCTCTTTTTTTGACATAATCAACACGACTAATGAACAAAAAATAATAGATATTGCTATTTTAAAAAACAAATGGCAAATCGCAAGTCAAAAAATTGATGTGAAATTGTGGGTAGATAAATGTGATAATGAATGGGCATGGAGTTATTTGTTTGAAAATATAAAAACAGGAAGTAATAGACCTCCAGTATGGTTCATCAATAGGGATAATTCTTCGACAATTCAAGACTGCATTATCACACTTTTTGATCTACTAAATGAAATACCTCCAGCCAGAGAACTGATGCTTAGGAAAATGAAATCGGCTTGGTCACAGAAATATTTTCGAGACAAAAACAATGGAAAAAAATCAGTTAGCGTTGTCTTGCCAGAAAAAATAATTAGCATGTTAGATGAAATTTGCATTAAAACTGACAGAAGAAAAAATGAAGTAATAATTAGATTGATACAAACAGAATATGAACAAATAAAAAAAGGCGGACACTAGTCCGCCTTTTTATTTTACTTTTTTGATGAATTCAATAACATTCCCATGATTATTATTTTTTTGCGGCTCATTTGCTACCTCAAGTTCAACCAATTCGCCCCAGCGTTGCCATAGCATTTTTTTCTTATCGTCATGTCGCGACCGATGATAGGTTCTAACCAACTTATTGAGTGGGATATGATTAAGACATAATTCAATCACTCTCTCTTCTGCATCTAATCTCTCAGCCCAATTTGTTGCAGCACTACGCCGTAAATCATGTACGGTAAATGGTTCCATGTCAGATAAAGAGCGAGAAATAAATCGCCTTAAAGCTCTGGTTATCGAGTCAACTAAAATTGGTTCGATTACGTCACTTTTAGGTCTATCTGATTCAAAAACGAAGTCACCGTTTACATATAGTGCCTGTTCATCAATCAGTGCTTTCGCCTGTCGAGATAAGAATACCGAATGTGGCTTTCCATTCTTAGTATCAGGGATCGTCCAGATATCATCTCTAATATGTGAAAAACGCATATTAGCGACTTCACCTCTACGACATCCGGTCAGTATCAATAGCTTGATCGCATTCGCTGCTGGTAGAGAAATAGTGGCATGGCGAGAAACGCCACGCCCTCCAGCCGCCAAGCTACCACCACTGCCAAGATCCTCATCAATCGCTTTCCATAGCCTGCGCAATTCGGGGACTGTCAGCCATCTCTCTCTTGGCGAACCAGCACTGGCACCAAAATCCTTGGGCCGCAACAGTCTCGCAGGGTTGGCCTCGATAAGGCAGTGAACCACCGCATAATCCAACATCTGGTTCAGCGTTCCCAACCCCTTACGGGTTTCGTCTTTTGTTGCACGCCGAGTTATCTCTAACGCTTGTGCCAGGTGTGCACGAGTCAGATCGATTAAACGAATATTGCCGAGGGTCTTCTTGAGATGACGATTCCAACGATCCTGATGACATTGGAGGGTCTTGGGTTTGACGACCTGAGCAATACGTTGTGCATCGAGCCATCGCCCAAGTAACTCATCCATCGTCAGGGCGGTTTCATTTTTAGCCTTTTCACTAGCAACATGCTTGCGTGGATCTATCCCTTTCTTTACTAAGGCAGCCAGCTCTGCATGCTCAAGCCTGGCTCGCGCCAACGACAACGCCGGGTAATTACCCAGAACAACTGTCGCCTGAGTACCAGCAATCCGATAACGATAGACAAACCGCTTGCTTTTCCCTGCCCTAACCTCAATAGCTAATCCACCGCCATGGGGAGATTTCACCGCATAGCGGGTAATCGAAGCCTCCCCTTGCAAAATCAATGAGGGGATCTCTCGATCCTGCGTTACCGGTTTTCTTGCCATAGCATTCTCTCCCCCCTGTTTGGGGTACCACTTGGGGTACCACAGCAAACATGATATAGGGTGAGACTTCATGAAACTAGCTGAAACCCACAACAAGAAAAATAAACATTAAAAACAATAGGTTGCCATCATAAATTCAACTTTATAAAACCTTCTGAAACACTACCTACCTTGGCTCCTAAGGGACAGGCCACTGGTTCGACTCCAGTCGGGAGCGCCATATAAAACAAGGGGTTGGTATCATCATGATACCAACCCCTTGCTCGTTTCAGGCCAAGGCCGCCTTTCCCCTACGCCCTGCGTCAGATGATGGCCTCCCTTTGTCTTCTCTATCCCCATGCCCGAAAAACCCTCATCTACGCTTGAAATGCGCCGTCCGGGATGACGGTCGCACTCTAATCCGTTTGGGACAAAAAGAAGGGCATCATGGGTAACAACAAAAAAAGCAAAATAGAACAGCCGGCCGTGGCCGACGCACAGCAGCCCCTTGGCAACAAGGCATACGAGAAGGAGTTGCGTCGCCTGCACGTGGAGCTGGTGAAACTGCAACAGTGGGTGGTGCACAAGGGGCTCAAGGTCTGCATCGTGTTCGAGGGGCGCGACGGCGCTGGCAAGGGGGGCACCATCAAGGCGATCACCGAGCGGGAGAAGAGCCAGCTCTACTTCCCACGCTATATCCCGCATCTGCCCGCAGCAGGCGAAATCGTCATCTTCGATCGCAGCTGGTACAACCGGGCCGGCGTGGAGCGCGTCATGGGCTTTTGCAGTGAGGAGGCGAGCGACAAGTTTCTGGCCGGGGTTCCCATGGTGGAGCAGGCCATGGTCGACTCCGGCATCATTTTGCTGAAGTACTGGCTGGAGGTAACCCCCGACGAGCAGGAGCGGCGACTGCGGGATCGCATCGACGATGGCCGCAAGATCTGGAAGCTCTCCCCCATGGACATCAAATCATTCGATCGCTGGGATGACTACACCCGGGCACGGGACGCCATGTTCACCGCCACCGACACCGCCTGGGCCCCCTGGTTCGTGGCCCGCTCCGAGGACAAGAAGAAGGTGCGGCTCAACATCATCTCCCACCTGCTGGCCCACGTTCCCTATCAGGATCTCCCGGCCGAGCCCATCAAGCTGCCCAAACGCAAGATAGGCAAGGTCAAACCCTCTGAGCACCCGTTCCGCTTTATCCCGGAACCCTTCTAGACAGCGGCAGGGGTGAGTCTGTGCTCACCCCTGATTCTGCTGGTATTGACGGATGGCGGCCCTGGCATTGAACAGCATGCGGCTCTCCCCCAGCTGGGCAGCCAAGCCACTGCGGCGCACATTCTCGAGCACCCCGGGATTGAGTCCGGCCAGCCAGAGCGTAACCCCCTTGGATCTGGCCAGCTGCTCCCCTTCCATCAGCATCATCAAAGCCGAATACTCCACATCCTGTACCCGGCTCATATCGAGCACCACCACCCGGGGTTGATGGCGCGCGATCAATTCGCGCATCCCGGCCGCCACATGCTGCACATTGATGAAGAAGAGGCGCCCCTCCGGTCGCAGGATCAGCAGGCCCGGAATGGTCTCGTCATCCGGGTGGCGGGCCGCCAGCGGGCGCAGCACATCCTCACCGGGCTTGCGGCCAATCACATGGAGCGGCGGCTGCGCCGTCTGGCTGGCCAGCCCCAGCAAGGAGGCCAGGATCGCCACCACTATGCCTTCCAGGGTACCGAACAGCAGCACCCCCAGGCAGGCAATGACGGCCCAGCGAAACTCCATCATCCGGATCTGCCCTATCTTGCGAAACTCTCCCGGCTGAATGAGCCCCACCGAATAGACGATGACCACCACCGCCAAAGTGGCGCTCGGCAGCCAGGAGAGCAGCGGAGCGAGAAAAATCATGGTCGCCAGCGCCATCACGGCGGTGACCACGGAAGCCCGCTGGCTCATGCCGCCGACGGAACGTACCACTGCCGTCTGGGAGGTGCCGCCCCCTGCCGGCATGCTGCCACACAGGGAGCCTCCCAGGTTGGCCAACCCGGTGGCCACCAGCTCGCGGTTCGGGTTGATCTCGGGCTCTTCCTTCCCGACGAAGGCCCGGCCGGCGGCGATGGTCTCGGTGAAACTCATCAGCGCAATGCCCGCCGCCCCCGGCAACAGCTGCAGTACCAGGGTCAAGTCCGGCATGGTCACACTGGGCAGGCCGGTGGGAATGGCGCCGACAATGGCAACCCCAGCCTCGTTCAGACCCCAGCCCCATACCAGCGCTATGCCGAGACTCACCCCCAGCAGGGGTGCGGGCGAATGGGGAAAACGCCACTCCATGACCACCAGCACCACCAGGGTAACGAGGGCGACACCCAGCGTCAGCCAGGAGGTATGGGGCAGAGCCTGTCCCAGATGGTAGAGATCCAGAAAGAAGTTCTCCTTCTGGATATGTACCCCGAACAACTTGGGCAACTGATCGAGGATGATGACCAGCCCTATGCCGCTCTTGAACCCCACCAGCACCGGTAGCGAGATGAAGTTGGCCACAAAACCTAGCCGCAGCACAGCCGCCAGCAGCAGCATGGCGCCGACCAGCAGGGTCAGGGTGGCCGTCACCGTGATCAACCTGCCGGGATCGCCATCCGGCACCACCAGCCCGAGCTGGGTAGCGGTCAGGATCGCCAGGGTGCTGGTGGAGCTGACGCTGAGCACCCGGGAGGAGCCCAGCAGCGCGTAGATCAGCATGGGCACGAACGCAGTGTAAAGACCGATCGCCACCGGCAGCCCGGCCACTGTGGCGTAGGCCATGGCCTTGGGCAGCACCACCGCCGCCGCGGTGATGCCGGCCAGCAAATCGGGAAGAAGGCGCCTGGGCGCCGATGCGAATGATGACATGTGACTCCTCCATGCTCCCTGGGAGAGCGAATTGCCGCGGTGCGCCGACCTGGACTGTGGTTTGCCAACCCTGCCAATGCTGCGCAGACAGCATGAAGTGTATGCACACCGATGACGCAGCAGCTTGTTGTGCCTCAGGTTTTTCTTGCCCCTATACTTCAGCGGCGTTTTGGCGACGCACCGACCCGATTTGGACACAGGCCCGATTTGAGAGAGGGACACCATGTTGCGACTGCTCACCCTGCTGCTGATCTGTCTGGTAACTCCGCTGCGGGCTCTGACCCTGACCCCGCTGGCAGAGGGGCTGAGCCACCCCTGGGGGCTGGTTATCCTGCCCGATGGCGAATGGCTAGTCGGCGAGCGGCCCGGCCGGCTGCTGCGCATAGACGCAACTGGCGAACACCACTCCATCCGGGGACTGCCGGCAATTGCCGCTACAGGTCAGGGTGGCCTGCTCGATCTCGCCCTGGATGACGATGGCTGGGTTTATCTCAGCTACAGCGAGCCAGGCAACGGCGGGGCCGGAACCGCCGTGGGCCGGGCCCGGCTGCAAAAGGATGTGCTCGTCGACTGGCAACGGCTGTTTAGTCAGCAGCCCAAGGTCGCCGGGGGCGCTCACTTCGGATCGAGGCTGCTGCTGACGGAGGATGGCTACCTCTTCATCACCCTGGGTGATCGCTTCAGCGAGCGGGAGCAGGCCCAGTCCCTCGACAACCACCTCGGCAAGACGGTACGCCTGCACAAGGATGGCCGGATCCCCGCCGACAACCCCTTCGTCAAGACACCCGGCGCCCTACCGGAGATCTGGAGCCTGGGTCATCGCAACATGCAGGGGGCCGCCCTGCGCCCCGGCAGCCAGCAGTTCTGGGCCCACGAGCACGGCCCCCAGGGCGGGGACGAGGTCAATCTCATCCTGCCCGGTGACAACTATGGCTGGCCTAAGGTGACCTTCGGCGAGGAGTATGGCGGCGGCAAGATCGGTTCTGGCAGCGAGGCCCCCGGGATGACGCCCCCCAAGTGGGTCTGGGTGCCCTCCATCGCCCCATCAGGCATGATCTTCTATCAGGGCGAGCTGTTTCGAGGCTGGCAGGGCAATCTGCTGATCGGCGCCCTGCGTGGCCAGGCTCTGGTACGACTGCAGCTGGCGGGGGACAAGATCATCGGTGAAGAGCGGCTGCTCACCGAGCTGGGAGAGCGGATCCGCACCATCAAGGAAGGACCCGACGGCGCGCTTTATCTGCTGACGGACTCAGGTCAGAGACGCCTGCTCAAACTGAGTCCCTGATGACCATGGCGGTCCGCAATCTTGCAATACTCCGTGGCGTGAGAACAGGCATCCCCGCCACCGGTAAATGAAGGGCAACACTTTATGCCCAGGGAGGGCCGGTCTGCTAGACTGGCCCTCTTTTTGTTCATTCATCTGCAAAGGAGTGTTGGATGTCTGCTGCTTCGTGGTGGGACAAGTCCACCGGGCTGGCGCTGCTGACCATAGTGCTGTGGGCCTCGCTGGCGGCGCTCACCTCCCGGGTGACCAGCGTGTCGCCGCTGGTGCTGGTGGGGCTGGTGCTGTTTTTCTGCGGGGCGGGTGCCCTGCCGTTCTGGCGTCAGTGGCGGGCTCGTCCGGTCAACTGGCTGGTGACCATCAGCGCCCTGCTGCTCTACCACCTGCTGCTGTTCATGAGCTTTCGCCACGCCCCCGTGCTGGAGGCGAACCTCATCAACTACCTGTGGCCATTGTGCATCATCTTGTTCACCCCATTGCTGCTGCCCGGTCACCCGCTGCACGGCCGTCATCTGCTGGCCGGCGCCCTGGGTCTAGCCGGCTCGGTGCTGGTGATGGTGAACGGCGAGCTGCAGCTGCAACAGGCCTATCTGCCGGGCTATCTGCTGGCGCTGGGGGCCGCCATCGTCTGGGGCGCCTACTCGGTGCTCTCGCGCCGGCTGCCGCCGGCCCCGGCGGTAATGACGGCGGCGGCCTGCCTGCCCGCCGGGCTGCTGGCGCTGCTGCTGGCCTGGCTGCTGGAGGGACCGCTGCCGGTGGCCCGCATCCCGGCCGGTGACTGGGGCCTCATCATCGGGCTGGCGCTCGGCCCCATGGGGGCGGCTTTCGTCACCTGGTATCTGGCGCTGCGAGACGGGGATCCACGCCGGATCGGGGCACTGGCCTATCTGACGCCGCTGCTGAGCACGCTGCTGCTGGTGCTGCTCAATGGCGAGCAGCTGACCCCCCGTCACCTGCTGGCCGGCGCTCTCATCATGGGGGGCGCCCTGCTCGGCATGCTGGGCAAGCCCCCTGCCCGCCAGCAGCAGGAAGCCCCCGCACCGCAGTCGTAAGCCAGTCCCCCTCGACAGTCAGCCCGGCCGCCGGGCTGACTGTCATAAAAGCGCCATCTCTGCTGCTTAAGCTCACGCCGACGCCCATCGCCGTGGTTCAACAAGCAGGAATGCTGCCGTGAAAATTGCCCATTATGCTTCCCTCTCTTCCCTCGCTCTGCTGCTGGTCGCCGCCGTGCAGGCCGGTGCCCTCTGGCACGGCTGGCAACAGCTGAACCAGGCCGAGCAGGCCCAGCACCAGCACGAACGGCTGCAGCAGCAGCTCACCGGCACCCTGCAGGGCACCTTGCGCGACTACCTCGCCAGCGGCGATCCGCTGCGGCTGACCGAGGCCGAAGCGGTGCGCAAGCAGGCGCTTGCCCAGCTCACCCAGCAGGGTGTGGCGCTCACGGCCCCGCTGCGCACCCTGCTTGAGCAGATGGGAGCGCGCATCGACAGCGACTATCTGGCGGCCGGCAAGCTCTCCGGCAACAGCCAGTGGCTGCTGCAAAATGCCGAGAACGAGCTGACCGATCAGGCCAGGGCGCTGCTGCGTTACGGCCAGCAAGGGGCGACGGGGAGCGACCCGGCCAGCGCCGAGCGCTATCGTCAGCTGGCCGGCGACCTGCTGGCGGCCCTGCCGGGGCTCGCTCACCTGCGCCAGAACTACATGGAGCAGGCCAGCCCCAAGCTGCTGGAAGGGTTGCAGTTCGAGCTGGCAGCACTGCAAAAACAGGCTGAGCAGCTGGCAGCCCTGCCGCCGCTCGGTCTGTTCGAGGCGCACCCCGCCGACGAATTCACCCTGGGGGAACCGGAGCGCAAGGAGCTCGGGGATCTGCCCAAAGCCGAGCTGCTCTCGCTGCTCAAGCGCTACCCGCAGGAGCTGGAGAACAGCCGCAAGGCGCTGCAACAGCAGCAGGCGGGCCGTCTCGCGGTGCAACAAGACATAGGCCAGATGCTGCAGGCCACCGGCCAGATGGGCAGCGAACTGGCCGCCGCCCGCCAGGCGGTCAACCAGCGGCTGGCCGCCATCCTCGGCAGTCTGGCGCTCTGTCTGGTGCTGGTCGCCCTGCTGTTTGCGCTGGTGCAGCGCAGCTGGCTGGTCAGGCCGCTGCTGCGCCTGCGCACGGCCTTCCTGCAGCTCGACGAGACTGGGCAGGCCGAGACCCTGCCAGAGGGACGCGAGCGCAACGAGCTGGCCGACATCGTCGCCAGCTACAACCGCCTCATCCTGCGGCTGCAGCAGGATCAGCAGCAGAAAGAGGGCCAGCTGTCGGCGGTGTCGCAAAGTCTGCAGGGGATGGTCAACCAGGTGCAGGAGATCCATCACAGCACCCGCACCACGGAGCAGGCGGTGGACGAGAGCGATCTGATGATGAACGAGCTGAACCAGCTGGCCGGCGAGGTGCATCAGGTGGCCGCCGAGATAGCGCAGCACGCCCAGCACAACGAGCACTCCATGAGCCAGAGCGAGCAGCTGGTGGGCGGCATGTTGCAGGCCACCGCCCAGACCGGGCTCGCCATCGACGAGAGTGGCGGCGCCCTGGCCCAGCTCAAGCGCTCGGTGGAAGATGTGACCGCCATCGTCGACGTGATCGGCCATATCTCCCAGCAGACCAACCTGCTGGCGCTCAATGCGGCCATCGAGGCGGCCCGGGCGGGCGAGCAGGGGCGCGGCTTTGCGGTGGTGGCCGACGAGGTGCGCCACCTCTCCGCCGATACCCAGCGCTCCCTCGGCCAGATCACCGAAATCCTGACCAGGCTGACCCAGGCGGGGGAGCAGCTCGGTACCGTGCTGGCGCGCATCACCGCAGAAGCCGCCGCCCAGCGCCAGCAGGCGGAGCAGCTGCGCCAGACCACCCAGGCGGTGCGGGAGATGGCGCGCAGCACGGCGGTCATCGCCCTGCAGGGGGCCGACAATGCCAAGAGCCAGGAGCACAAGCTGGCCAGTTTTGCCGATCTCATCGGCCGCATCAGCCAGCACGCCCGCCAGGGCAGCCGCCTCTCGGTGCAGGTGTCGGAGCACATCCACCACCAGGCCAGCCAGATCCCGCGCATCCTCGGTCATCAGGCCTGAGCCGTGCCGGTTTAGCCGGCGTCCCCTACCCGGCCCCTGCCATCGCGCAGGGGTTTATCTTTTTTTGTGGCACAAAATTATCTGTTATCCGCTGGTTAACGAAGAAAGATCCCTCTGCACAGTGCGATCCGTCCGGATCGGCCGGCAATTTCATCTGAAAACGTTGTCATCACCGATATCAGCGGGCTGGGAGTGTCCACAGCGAGCGTCATGATTATTTGCACTCGGTCATATTTTTGAAACTTGGTGGGAACTTTCCATTGATATTTCGCACCGCGAACGTACTCTTGGATTGTCCGATAGCCAAGGATCGGAACACAAAAAAACAAAATATGTGATGAACAGAACTGCACCACCGCAGATGTGCCAAGACGTCGCGGCCGCAGCCGACATACTCAAACTTTTTGCCCTTCGGGGTCTTGATTGCAATGCCAATACCGAGCGGCGGGCGCTTGCCTGACTGCCGGACAAAAAAAGCTAAGTCCATAAAATCAGGAGCAATACAAAATGGATAAAGTGATCTTCAAACGTGCCGCATTGAGCGCAGCCATCGTTGCTGCCATGCTCGCCCCCGGTATGGTGTTGGCTGCCGACGAAGCCGGCCCCACCTATGCAGCCGCCGCCAGCAAATTCTATGAAGAAGGCAAACTCAACGGTGGCCTCTTCTACTTCCAGCGTGACCGTCAGCGTATCGATGGCGACCCCACTGCCAAGAACAAAGAAGGCAAGTACCAGTCCAACCTGAGCCACGCCACCACCCAGGCCTCCCTGAACTTCAACTCCGGCTACGCCTGGGACGTGGTGGGTATCGATGTGGGCGGTTTCGGTGCCTATGACCTGGCCGTGACCGAAAACCACCCGGTCAACCAGGAGAATGAATTCTCCTTCGCCGGCAACAAATGGGGCGAAAACTACAAGGACGGCTCCCCGGAAGGTGGCTTCAGCCTGGCCAACGCCTCGCTGAAATTCAAGGCGCTGGACGGTGCCCTCACCGCCAAGGGTGGTCTGACCCAGCTCTACGTACCGGGCGTGATCGGTGTGAACTGGTCCTATCAGCCGGGTACCTACCGTGGTGGCCAGATCGAGGGTAACTTCGGTGGCCTCTACCTGACCTACGCCATCGCCGACGAGTACAAATCTCCCTGGTACAAAGAGACCCAGAAGTTCTCCCGTGCCAAAGCATGGATGGATCCGTTCGCCGATGAAAACGTCATCGACTACATCCAGGGTGTCGCCGCCCGTTACACCTTCGAGAACGGTACCGCCATCACCGGTTCCTACGGTAACTCCGAAAACTACATGGACAGCTACCACTTCAAGCTGGCCCATAAATTCGACGTGCTGAACGGCCTCTCCACCAGCTACCAGTTCTACGGTTCCGACACCAAGACCTATCAGAAGGGTGGTGCCGACATCGAGACTTACGATGGCCTGGCATGGCAGCAAGCGCTGACCGCCGCCTGGGGCATGGGCCCGTACGGCTTCCGTCTGGAAGGTCTGTGGACCAAGGCCGAGGGTAACGAAGGCAACTACCTGCCCCGTCTGACCCGTGGCTACGGCAACTCCCAGGGCGCGAACGAAATCTGGTGGGACTCCCGCTCCGACTGGAACGCCAACAACGAGAAAGCGCTGTACTTCGGCGTGACCCGTTCCCTGGATGACCTGGTGGGTGCACCTGGCTGGTCCGTCGGTGTCTCCGGTGCCTACGGCTGGGATATCCAGAAAGGCGACGGCACCAAGGCCACCAACGGTGAAGATACCGAATGGGCAGCCAACTTCGACGTCATGTACACAGTGCAGGATGGCAAGCTGAAGGGCACCCTGTTCAAGCTGCACTACACCGATTACAACAACGACATCAGCCAGAGCGGCGGTTGGACCGAATACCCCAACATCTTCGCCTCCGAGAAAGACGTCAAGTTCCACATCATCATGCCGTTCACCATCCTGTAAGCAGGTGGTTGAAGTTAGCAAACCGGGCCGATTGGCCCGGTTTTCTTTTTTCTGATCAGCGGGTTAACATGCAAAGCCGCAGGCGCTTCTGCCTGCCTCGTCACACAAGGATGCGCCCATGTCCCGCTTCGTTCTGATCACCGGCTGCTCCAGCGGCATCGGCCTGGCTGCCGCCAAGGCGCTCGGCCAGCACGGCTACACCGTCATCGCCTCCGCCCGCAAGGCCGAGGACGTGGCGCAGCTGCGCCAGCTGGGTTTGCTGGCGGTCGAGCTGGATCTGGCCAACGAGGCCAGCATAGAGCGGGGCGCGGCCGAGGCGCAGGCACTGGCTGGCGGCCGCCTCTATGGCCTGTTCAACAACGGCGCCTACGGCCAGCCCGGCGCGCTGGAGGATTTGCCCACCCAGGCGCTGCGCGAGCAGTTCGACACCAACCTGTTCGGCTGGCACCACCTCATTCGCCAGCTGCTGCCGGCCATGCTGGCGGCCGGCGAGGGGCGCATCGTGCAGAACAGCTCGGTGCTGGGGCTGGTGGCCATGAAGTATCGCGGCGCCTACAACGCCAGCAAGTTCGCGCTGGAAGGGTATACCGATACCCTGCGCCAGGAGCTGGCCGGCAGCGGCGTGCAGATCAGCCTGATCGAACCAGGCCCCATCGACACCCGCTTTCGGGCCAATGCCCGCGCCGCCTTCCTGCGCCACATAGAGCCCGCCGCCAGCCGCCATCAGGCCGCCTACCAGCAGACCCTGAGCCGGCTGGAGCGTGAAGGGGGTGCCCGTGGCTTTACCCTGCCAAGCGAGGCCTGCATTGCACCGCTGCTGCACGCACTCGGCAGCCCGCGCCCCAAACACCGCTACCCGATCACCTTCCCGACCCGGCTGTTCGGGGTGCTGCGCCGCCTGTTGCCAAGCCGCCTGCTCGACCGGATCCTCGCCAAGTCGGCCTGACGGCGACAGCTTCGTCACCCGACACACCCGCAAGCAGCCTGCAGCCAGGGGCGACGACGAGCGTCGTCGCCTCTCGTCTCATCCCCACCAACCGGCGCCAGAGTGGCTTGAATCAGCCAAGCCGCCATCCCTGGCAGTCCCCGCTCAGTAGTGCTGGCCGTTGCTGTAATAGCAGCTCTTGACGATGGGCAGCACCTGCACCACCACATAGGTCTGCTCCCCCAGCACCGCTTTCAGGTGGCGGGTGATCAGCGCCGCAGCCGCGTCCTGCAGCTCCTGCGGGCGTTCGAACCAGACCAGCTCGACGAACGGAAAGCCGGCCTCGACCTCCCCCTCGCGTACCCAGTGGCTGTCGATGCTCTCCAGGGTGACGAACTCCGGTTTGCCCCCGGTGAGGGCACAGAGATCCGCCAGCAGGGGGGAGCTTATCTGCTTGAGGGTGTCGACGGAGACGGCCCGAAAACGAAGGTGGGGCATGGGAAAACCTCTTGGCTGTGACAAATGAGGACTTATCATAGGGGTTATTGTGACGAAGAGAAGCCATCCGCTGACATAAGGTGCCCCATGAGACTTCATCGCCTGCTGCTCCCCTTCCTGCTCTGCCTGCTGCTGCCGCTGAGCGCCTTTGCCGACCCCGCCTTCTATAAGGTCAGCAAGGGCGATCAGCAGCACTGGCTGCTGGGCTCCATCCACGCGGGCAAGCCCTCGCTCTATCCGCTGCCCGATCCCATCGAGCGAGCCTGGCTGCAGAGCCGCGCCCTGGTGCTGGAGGTCGACCTGACCCACATCAGCCAGCAGCAGTGGCAGGAGATGGGGGCAATCACCCGGCTGGTGGACGGCAAGACCCTCAAGGAGCACGTGCCGCTCGATCTCTACCGGCGCACCATTATCGCCGCCGGCCAGAACGGCCTGACCGAGAACATGCTGGCCCCGCTGCGCCCCTGGTTCGCCGCCATCACCCTCACCCAGGCGGCGCTGGAGCGCACCGACTTCAGCAGCGCGCTCGGGGTGGATCAGCACTTCGCCAAGCAGGCCGGCGACAGCGGCAAGCCCATCATCGGCTTCGAGACCCTGCTCGAGCAGCTCGGCTACCTCGCCAGCGTCGGTGACAACCAGACCCTGATGCTGGAGAGCACCCTGGACGAGCTGCCCGAACTCGAGCGCGGCTTTCGCGAGGTGATGAAGGCGTGGGAAGAGGGGGACGAGGCGACCCTCATCAACCTGCTCAAATCGGAGATGGCACCGCCCAAACTGCAGACCTGGCTGGAGCAGACCCTGCTGGCGGAGCGCAACCACAACTGGCTGAAGAAATGGTCCACCCTGCCGAACGAGAGCTTCATCGTGGTAGGGGCGCTGCATCTTTACGGCGACCAGGGCTTGCTCGCGTTGCTGGAGCAGCAGGGCTGGCGCATCACCCCGCTCACCGAGCCGGGTCCGCGCAAGCAGGCCCGCCAATAAGGCGCAGACGGGGCCACATAGGCCCCGTCAGGGTCTTTATATGGGAGGGCGCTCACAGATCCGGCTGCCGATTTAATAACCACAGAAGGACTTGATCGAGATCATCTCTTTGCTCCCAAAGAGGTATCTATCATGCCTGTCATCAATGGGATGACTGGAGTGCATGAGATGGAATTTTGGATGAACCTGATGTTCGGCAACGGCGTGGGACTGATGTCCATGTTGGTGATTATCGGTACCTTCCTGCTGATCAGTTCCTACGCGGCCTATTTCATCTACAAGGTGATGAACGCCAAGCCGCCGAAAGAGGGCCAATAAGCCTGCGTCAGGCGATCCCTGGTCGCCTGATCCCGCTCTCGCCTCCCCTTTGCTCACGGGCTGAGCAACCCGGCGCCACCAGCGCGCCCGCCACTTTCAGATCCGCCCCCGCCCGCTATAATGGCCGCTCATTCCACCTGCGGGGAGCCTGCCGTGTCTCATAACGACGAACTCTCACTGTTTCGCAATGAAGTGGCCGACGTGCGCCCCATTCGCAACGACCATATCCGCCTCCAGACGGCGGGCAGCAGCCCGACCGACGCCCAGCTCGCGCGGCGCCAGGCCGCCACCGCCGAACAACTCGCCCTGGATCACCTCAGCATGGAAGCGGTCGAGATGCTCGACCCCCACGCCATCGTCGGCTTCAAGCGCGACGGGGTGCAGGAGGGGGTCTACAAGAAGCTGCGACTCGGCAAATACGAGCTGCAGGCGAGCCTGGACCTGCACCAGAAGACCCTGAACGAAGCGCGCCAGAGCCTGGTGCAGTTCATTGCGGATTGCGAACTACGCGACATCCGCTGCCTGCTGATCCTGCACGGGAAGGGAGAGCGCAGCACGCCGCGCGCCCTGCTCAAAAGCTATGTCAGCGCCTGGCTGCCGCAACTGCCGGCGGTGATGGCCATGCACAGCGCCGAGCGTCGTCACGGCG
Organism: Aeromonas sp. QDB03; assembly: GCF_027707985.1. Taxonomy (NCBI): domain Bacteria; kingdom Pseudomonadati; phylum Pseudomonadota; class Gammaproteobacteria; order Aeromonadales; family Aeromonadaceae; genus Aeromonas; species Aeromonas sp. QDB03. Next base: position 940,064 of record NZ_JAPCJG010000002.1, read on the forward strand.
GCGGCGGGGCTCTCTACGTGCTGCTGCGCAAAAGCGAGCGCAAGAAGGCAGAGAACCGCGAACGCCATCAGAAACGGCTCGGCTGAGCAGCGACTCGCACCGACCGGTGAGCGGTGGTAGCATCGAACGGCCCCGAGCATGCCAGGTACGGGGTGTACGCCATCAGGGACGATAACAAGGACAATCCCATGTCATATCAGAAACTTGAACAACATCAGCAACAGCTGCACCGGCTCTCCCACCTCTCGGCCATCTGTGGCTGGGATCAGGCCGCCATGATGCCGGAGGGGGGCAACGAAGCCCGCGCCGAGGCCATGGCCGAACTGGGGCTGCTGATCCACCACAAGCGCACCGCCCCCGAACTGGGCGACTGGATCGCCAAGGCCGAGAGCGAGCCGCTGGACGAACTCCAGCGCGCCAACCTGCGCGAGATCAAGCGCCACTGGCAGGATGCGAGCCTGCTGCCCGGGGATCTCGTGGAGGCGCTGTCGCTTGCCGGCAGCAAGTGCGAGCACGCCTGGCGCCGCCAGCGCAAGGAGAACGACTGGGCAGGCTTTGCCCCCAACCTCACCGAGGTGGTGAAGCTCGCGCGCGAGGTGGCTCGCCTGCGTGCCGACGCGCTGGGGGTCCGCCCCTACGACGCCATGCTGGCGCTCTATGAGCCGGGCATGACCAGCGCCCGGCTCGACGAGATCTTCGGCGATCTGACCGGCTGGCTGCCAAACCTGATCCAGACCGTGAGCGAGCAGCAAAAGCGCGAGTCGGTGCAGATCCCGCAAGGCCCCTTCCCCATCGCCGCCCAGCAGGCGCTCGGCCAGCAGGTGATGGGGCTGCTCGGCTTTGATTTTGCCCACGGCCGGCTCGATGTGAGCAGCCACCCGTTCTGCGGCGGGGTGCCGACCGACGTGCGCATCACCACCCGCTACAACGAGCAGGAGTTCGTCTCCAGCCTGATGGGCATAGTCCACGAAACCGGTCACGCCCGTTACGAGCAGGGCCTGCCGCGCCAGTTGCTGGGCCAGCCGGTGGCCGAGGCGCGCTCCATGGGCATTCACGAGAGCCAGAGCCTGTTCTGCGAGATGCAGCTCGGCCATGATCCCGCCTTCCTCACGCTGCTGGCGCCGCACATTCGCGCCCACTTCGGCGAGCAGGCGGCGTTGGCGCCGGCGAACCTGGTCAAGCTCTACAATCGGGTCGAGCCCGGCTTTATCCGGGTCGATGCGGACGAGGTGACCTACCCGGCCCACGTCATCCTGCGCTACGAGCTGGAGCGCGACCTTATCGAGGGGCGCATCGAGGTGGCAGACATCCCCGCGCTGTGGGACGCCAAGATGCAGCAGTGGCTGGGGCTCTCCACCCAGGGCAACTACCAGAATGGCTGCATGCAGGACATTCACTGGACCGACGGCTCGTTCGGCTACTTCCCGAGCTACACGCTCGGCGCCATGTACGCGGCGCAGCTGCGCTTCGCGCTAGAGCGGGAGCTCGGCAACATGGGCGAGCTGATCGTGGCGGGCCGCCTGCCGGAGATCTTCACCTGGCTGGGCCGCCACATCTGGTCCCAGGGCAGCCGCTACGGCACCGACGAACTGGTCAGCCGTGCCACCGGCGAGGCGCTGAATCCGTACTGGCTGCGCCGCCATCTGGAGCAGCGCTATCTGAAGTAGGGCCAGCGCGCCCGCCAGCAGATAACAAACGGGGCCTCGCGGCCCCGTTTTTCATGGCAACGCGGCGCGTCAGCGCCCGTCCGGCACACCGACAAACTCGCGCAACTGCAGGATGTTGCCCTCGGGGTCGAACGCATTGCGCACCACGAAACCGGGGCCGGACCATTGCTGCGGCAGCAAGCCGCCACCGAGATCGGCCGCTTTCGCCTCCGCCCAGGCGAGGCTCGGCACGGTAAAGAACAGCTTGATGGCCCCCTGCTCGCGCAGCTGCGGCGGCGTGGTGATGACCACCTGCTCGGCATAGGGAGCGGGGATTGCGTGCAGCAACAGCTGGATGTCAGCGTTTTCCTGCACGATCAGCTCGTCGCTCTGGCTGCGGATCTCCATCTGCAGCAGGGTGCGATAAAAGTGGCTCAGCAGGCCGGGATCCCTGGCATAGATCAGGGCGCCGGCACGTGCGGGTCCTGGCATGGCTCTCTCCTCCTTGGATGTTGTCACCCCAGATTCGCATACTTGCCCCGCCAAACCGATCTGTTTTTCATGCCGCGCGATCGCGGGCGCGGTGTCGGTTTTATTTCAATTGCTGTCCGTTTCTGGCTAGTCATCGCCTTCGTTCCTGCTTAGTCTCTCACTCATCCGGGCCGCCGCGCCCACCCCGTTTTCGGCGCAAGGAGCCACCGATGCCAATAGATCACGCCATGACGATGCCGCCGGCCACAGAGTATGAGCCAGACCTGCCGCTCAGCGCCGAGCAGTGCCATGCCGCCCGCCTGGCCCGCGATGCGCGCTTCGACGGCCGCTTCTTTACCGGCGTGCTCTCCACCGGCATCTACTGCCGGCCTGTTTGTCCGGCGCGGCCACCGCACGAGCACAACGTGCGCTACTTCCAAAGCGCCGCCGCAGCCGAGCAGCACGGCCTGCGCCCCTGCCTGCGCTGCCGGCCTGAGCTCGCGCCCGCCGCCCCCGGCGATCTGCCGCCGACGCTGGCACGCCTGCTGGCCCGGATCGATCGCGGCGAGCTGGCGGAAGGCTCGCTCACCACGCTGGCGGAACAGGCCGGCATCAGTGAGCGCACGCTGCGCCGCCAGTTCGAGCAGCACCTCGGCGCCTCGCCGAAACAGGTGGAGCAGACGCGCCGGCTGCTGCTCGCCAAGCGGCTGTTGACCGAAACCCGGCTGCCCATCACCGACATCGCGTTTGCGGCCGGCTTTGCCAGCATTCGCCGCTTCAACGATGCCTGGCAGCAAGCATACGGGCTGGCGCCGCGGGCGCTGCGCCGTCAGAGCGAGCCAGCCGGCGCCGCCCTGACGCAAGCTGAACCGCAGACCGAGGAGGGGGCGATGCTCACGCTGCAACTACCCTACCGTCCCCCGTACGACGTAGCGGCCATGCTGGCGTTCTACCGGCTGCGCGCCATTCCGGGGCTGGAGCGGGTGGATGACGAGGGGTATGAACGCTGGCACCGGGTCGGCGATCAGGTCGCGCGGGTGCGCATCAGCCAGGGCAAGGGGCACAGCCTGCAGCTCAGCGTCCATGATCTGCCGCCCGCCGCGCTGCCGGATCTGCTGTATCGGGTGCGCCGGATGTGGGATCTCGATGCCGACATGCTGCGCATCGGTGCGCGGCTCGGGCAGGATCCGCTGCTGGCGCGCCTGCAGGCGCGCTGGCCGGGGGTTAGGCTGCCCGCCGGCTGGGATGAGTACGAGGTGATGCTGCGCGCCATCGTCGGCCAGCAGGTGTCGGTCAAGGGGGCCATCACCATACTCGGGCGGCTGGTGGCACGCACCGAGGCGCAATTCGGGGTAGCGCAATTGCCCACCCCTGCCCAGCTGTGCGAGCTCAACCTGGACGGTATCGGCATGCCCGGCAGCCGGATCAGAACGCTGCAGGGGCTGGCACAGGCGCTGGCCAGCGGCGAGTTGAGCCTGATCAGCGCCAGCGATGAACAGCTGCTGGCACTGCCCGGCATCGGCCCCTGGACGGTCGCCTACTGGCGGCTGCGCTGCGGACTGGACCCGGATGCCTTCCCCGCCTCGGATCTGGTGCTACTGAAGGCGCTGGGGGGCGGCACCAAGTTGCCGGTAAAAGCGGTATTGGCCCACAGCGAAAGGTGGCGGCCCTGGCGCGGCTACGCGGCGAGCTGGCTGTGGCATACCATGAGCGAGGAGCCGGCACTGCTGACCGAGTCGGTACCAGGCCGCGCAGCAAGCGACAATCCATCAGAGGAGATAACCCCATGATCCGCTACGATATCTTGCCCAGCCGCTGCGGCGATCTGCTGGTGGCCATCGACGAGCGCGGTCTGCTGCACGTGGACTTCGTGGCGGGGCTGCGCGCGCTGCCCGACATGAGTGGCTGGCGACAGGACAAGGTGGCGCTGGCCCCTTTTCTAGCGCAATTTGAGGCCTATTTTGCAGGCTGCCTGCAACACTTCACCCTGCCGCTCGCACCAAGAGGCACGGCGTTTCAGCAAGCGGTCTGGCAGGCGCTGTGCGACATCCCCTACGGCGAGACCCGCAGCTACAGCGACATCGCCCGTGCCATCGGCAAGCCCAATGCGGTGCGGGCGGTGGGCGCCGCCAACGGCCGCAACCCGCTCTCGATCATCATCCCCTGCCACCGGGTGATCGGCCAGAACGGCAGCCTGACCGGCTATGCGGGGGGTCTGCCCATCAAGCAGGCGCTGCTCACGCTGGAAGGGATCTCCTGTTGACGACACGGCGCCCACTCACAGGCGCTCAGCCAGCCAGCCGTGGAACCCGAGCGCCTGAAAATAGCGCCGACCAACGCCAAAGCCCGCCGCCTGCAGCAGGTGCCGGGTCTGTTTCTCATCGAGAGGAAAGAAGTCCTGGGCCAGGCGCAGCACCATCTGTTCGCTGGCGCTCCGAGGCAGACCGGCACGGTGTGCGTGCAGCCCCATCACGGTGCGCTCGTCATCGTCTTGCGCAGCCATCAGGTCGGCCAGCAACAGAGGGGCACCGCGCCTGAGCTGGCGGGCAATGTCGGCGAGCAGTGCCGCCTTTTGTTCCTGCGGCAGAAAGTGCAGCACCAGCAGACAGAGTGCACCGTCACACGCCATGCTGTCGGCCGGCAACGGCCCCTCCCACCATGTGATCCGCGCCGCCATCCCCGCCTGCTCGGCTTGCCTTCTGGCCTGCGCCAGCATGTCGGCCGATATGTCCTGGGCAACGAACTGCCAGCGGGGACACAGGCTACCCAGCAACAGCAGTTCGCTGCCCGTGCCGACCCCCACCAGCAGAACGCGCGCCTCCGGCCCAAGCCGTCCCATCAATTGGGACGCGCTGAGCTGGTGCAGCAGCTCATAACCGGGCACCAATCGGGTAATGCGCTGGTCATAATCCAGCGCCCCCTCCCCATTGAATCGCGTCATCCTCTCCTCCCCGTAAAACTCCTTGATAGAGCCTGCCGCCGGGAGAAGGTAAAGCATCAGATCACATCGAAGCTTACTCAGGGGATGAATTGGCCATGCACTCTGGAGAAGCCTGATAAGCATCCAATCGTATGCCTGCAGACTCCACATCCACGTCGTAGATCTTCCTTTTGGCGGGCACAACCAGATCGTTTTTTATCAGGCGGACATTTGACAAACTCCATGCCCAGTAACCCGGTTCCCAGCCACTTGAGCAAGCAGCAGTGACCTCATCAGATCGCCATTCATGGACCTCCTCAATATCGACGATCGCAACGACTCTACCGTCGGGGTCGCATGGCATATCACGAGATAAAAACACTGTATTTTCAACAATCAGAAGATTGCGAACAGGGAGAGTGGGGGGACACCAGGAGCGAACCTCCAATGTCTTTTTACCTGATGCGATATTGGTTCCGTGCGGAGTCACGATCGAAAGTGCAAGCATCAACACATCCTTGTATTTTTACGCCTTGATGATCATCGATTCGAGGATGGCAATCTCTCTACAGCCTCTTGATGCCATTAAGCTGTATTTCTCCCGATTAACACATTGAAATCAAGAAAGAACATCAGCAACCGCTCACGAAAACATGCGTAAAACACCCCATTTCTGTTATTTCGTATCCCCCTCTCTTCAGCGCAAGCAAGGGTGGGAGGAGTCCATAGCTTTCAACGCTTCAAACTCCCCATCACATGCATTTCACAGCGGTGGCAGTCAAAACGCAGGCGGAAGGTGTCCTTGCCCATCTTGAGCTCCAGCGGCTCGGCCTTGAGGCCAGGCACCTCGTTCGGGCAGAGGTTCTGGCTGTAGCGGATACAGTGTTTGGTGATCATCAGCACTACTTCCCGCTCCTCCTTGTTCGCCTCATAAGCGGGCGCGATGCGCTCCACCCCGTGCTCGCGGAAGAACTGTTCGGCCGCGCTGTTCAGCACGTTGCCAAGGTAGGAGAGACGGTGCTGGGGATAGTGGATATCCCGCAGCGCGATGCGTCGCTCGGGGCGCTGGTAGCTGGCCAGACGGGCAGCCTCCAGCGCGGTGATACCCTCCCGGCGCAAGCCGTTGAGCATGGATGCGGCAATGAATAGCGGGTGAGTAAACGCCAACTCAACCTTGCGCGCCACAAACAGGGTATTGCCGAGTTTGCCAAGCTGGTCGCGCGCCTGTTGCAGCGCCCGCTCCGGGTTGTCGGCCGGCTGTTTGTCGCAGGGGAGCGCGACGGCGGCACTGATGCCCTGCTCGTCGGTAAGCGTGAGGCGCAAGCCCTCATCGCACTCTGCCAGCACCATATCGACCCGGATGCGGCGATCTGCGCTGGCCTTTTCCAGCACCTTGCTGAATGCCTGATCGTGGTTGCGGTAGATTTCGGTGCCTACCTTCAAGCCCGGCATGCGCTCTGACAAGAGTAACTGCTTACCTTCAACTTTGTTGAGGCGCATCCCCACCAGCTCGTTGTTCGGCTTGAAGAAGCCAAGGCCATCGCCGTTGTTGAGGCTCACGGGCTTGCCATCTATCTCGATGCCATCCTTGGTGACTCTGGTGACCCGGCCCAGCGGCTCGCCCACGTATTTCGGGCTCTTGGTGGAGTCGATTCCGGGCTGGCGGCCATGGAGGAAATAGTCGGTGCTGCCGCGGTTGAAGCTCTTTTTGGGATCAGGCGTGAAGCTGTAGCTGCAACAGCCAGCCGAAGAGGCCACCAGATCGCTGCGGCTATCCAGAATGGCATCGAGCTTCTGCCGATACCAGGCGGTGACGTTCTTGACGTAATCGAGCCCCTTGAGACGCCCTTCAATCTTGAAGGAGCGGATCCCCACCTCGATCAGCGCCTCCAGGTTGTCGGTCTGATCCATGTCCTTGAGGGAGAGCAGGTGGCTGTCGGCCACCAGCACCTCGCCATCCGGCTTTTGCAGCGAGCAGGGCAGGCGACAGAGCTGAGCACATTCGCCACGGTTGGCGCTGCGGCCGGTGCGGGCATGGCTGATGTTGCACTGACCGCTGTAGGAGACGCAGAGCGCGCCGTGGATAAAGAACTCCAGCTGCACATTGGTCGCGGCGCTTATCTCGCGGATCTGCGCAAGGGACAGCTCCCGCGCCAGCACTACCTGGGAGAAGCCCACATCCTGCAGGAATTTCACCTTCTCCGGGGTGCGGTTGTCGGTCTGGGTACTGGCATGGAGCGCAATGGGGGGCAAATCGAGCGCCAACAGCCCCATGTCCTGCACGATCAGCGCATCGGCACCGGCTTCGTAGATCTGGTGAGTCAGCCGCCGGGCCTGCTCCAGTTCGTGATCGTGCAGCAGGGTGTTGAAGGCGACAAAGACCTGGGCACCGAAGCGATGAGCATGGCGCGCCAGCGCTTCGATATCCTCGATGGAGTTGCCCGCCGCGCTGCGGGCGCCAAAGGCGGGGCCGCCCATGTAGACGGCATCGGCGCCGTGGTTGATGGCTTCGATGCCGTAGGCGAGGTTCTTGGCCGGAGCCAGCAGCTCCAACCGGTTGTTGTGGCTTAACGGGTGCTTGTTCTGGTGCATGGTTTCGGGATCAGGGCGGACAGCAAATGGGCGCCACTCTAGGGCATTGCCACCCTCCCCGCCTTGATCCCGCTTAAGATCACCGCAAAATACAGGATTGGATCAGAGCACCACCTTCAGGGCCAGCCCCAGCAGCACCAGACCGCTTACCTTGTCGATGACAAAGGACTTGGCCTTGAGCCAGGCAAGCACGGGGCCGCGAGAGAGTACCAGCGCCACCAGCACGTACCAGACAGCATCGATCCCGCCGGCGGTCAGCATCATGATGCCACCTTCGCGCCAGCCGGTATCGGCATGCACAAACTGGCTGAACAGAGCGATGAAGAAAACCGCGAGCTGGGGGTTGAGAAAGGCCACCATAAAGCCCTCAAAGGCGCCTTGCCGACCGAGCAGCTGGTGCACCTCTTCGCTCACCTCCCCCTTGGCGGGTTTGGCCAGCAGCGCCTTGACCCCGAGCCAGGCGAGAAACGCGGCGCCGCCGTAGCGGATAACATCAAACAGCAGCGGGGTCTGGGTGATCAGGATGGCCAGACCCAAAGCCGTGATCAGCGCATAGATGCCAACCCCGAAGCCGTGGCCAAGCGCGGTGGCCACGCCGTGCCCCTGCCCTCCCTGCACCGTGTTGCGGATGATCAGTGCCAGGCTCGGCCCCGGGCTGATGGCGCCCATCACGCAGATTGCGGCCAGTGCCAGCCAACTCGTCAGTTCCATGGTGTTCCTTGTCTCAAGCGGAATATGAATGTCTGCGCTCAGGGTAAAGGGCCTCTGGTTATGCCAGAAGTGAAAGTTGGGAATAGAACCCATAGCCAACGGCTATAGACCAACACAAGCGTCTGTTGCTAGCGGGGCGGGTTCAACACCTTGCGGCTCGCCGCCACCGTGCGTTGCAGGTGCTCGCGCAGGAAGGGATAGGCCAGTTCGCGAAACCACTTGTGGGCCGGATCCTGGTGATGGCGCTGGTGCCACAGCAGATGATACTGCTGGGTACGGCTGACAAACGGCAGATCGCAAAAATGCAGGGCGTGCTCGCAGGAGAGCTGCCAGGCGATATGGGCCGGGGTGGTCAGCAGGCAGTCGGTGCGCAGCAACACCTCCACCGCCGCCTGAAAGAAGGGCACCCGGGCAAACCAGCGCCGGGACAACCCCTGCGGTGCCAGTACCTGTTCCACCGGGCTGTCCTTGTCGCCACCGCCGCTCACCTGCAGGTGAGGCCAGGCGAGGTAGTCATCGAGACTGAGCGAACGCCCTGCCAACGGGTGGTGGCTCCCCATCAACACCACCAGCCGATCTTCCCCCTGATGCAGGCCGCGGATCTGATCCGGCACCAGTTCGGTGATGGTGGAGACCATGTCCAGCTCGGATTGCCACAGCTGCGGCAGCAGGCGCTTGTCCCACAGGCTGTACTCCAGCGCCGCCAGCGGCGCCTCCCTGGCCAGCGCCGCGCAGATGTCCGGCAGGATGTGCTGGGCCACGTAATCGGAGGAGGCGAGCCGGAACACCCGCTCGCAGCGGCTCGGGTCAAAACCGGGGGCCTCGTAGAGCCGCTCCAGCGCACCGAGGGAGTCCGCCAACTGGGCAGCCAGCGCCTCGGCCCGTGGTGTCAGCAGCCAGCGCTGCCCCTCCCGCACCAGCAACTCGTCGCCAAACTCGCTGCGCAGCTGGCCGAGCTGCTTGCTGATGGAGGGCTGGCTCAGGTGCAGCAGCTCCGCCGCCCGGCTGATGTTGCGGGTCTCCAGCAACACCTTGAGGGTGGGCAGCAGGTTGAGATTGGCTTTGTGCAAGGGGTGATTCCATCCAGTGGCGAAAGCCCTATCTTAGGGCAGGCAAGCCCTGTGGTTTAAGCGAAATTTCCCGGCGGCTCCCGCCACCTGGCGTGCCCCTGCTGCCAGATAACCATGACCACAAGATGACAGTGGTTGCCCCGTGCGGCATAATTGCGCGATTTTCCGCCCGCGGGCGATCCACTTGAGAAGCGGTAACAAGATGAAATACGCCAATATCACAGGCTGGGGCAAATGCCTGCCTCCCTCCGTGCTGACCAACGACGACCTCAGCACCATCATGGATACGTCGGATGAGTGGATCTACCCGCGCACCGGCATCAAGGCTCGCCGCATCTCCCACGTCAGCACCTCCGATCTGGCCACCCTGGCCGGGCGTCGTGCACTGGCCTGCGCCGGGCTGGAAGCCAGTGACCTCGACGGCATCATCCTGGCCACCGCCACGCCGGACAACCTGCTGCCGAGCGCCGCCTCCGCGGTGCAGAAGAAACTGGGCGCCGTCAATGCCGCCGTGTTCGACCTCAACGCCGCCTGCACCGGTTTCGTCTACTCCCTCTCGGTCGCCACCTCGCTGGTACAGACCGGCATGATGAAAAAGGTGCTGGTGATCGGCGCCGAGCGCCTCACCTATCTGCTGGACTGGGCCCGTCGCGACACCGCCGTGCTGTTTGGTGACGGTGCTGGCGCCGTGGTGATCGAGGCGAGCGAGCAGGAGAGCGGCCTGATCGCCAACAAGCTGGGCTGTGACAGCGAGGCGCGCGAGATCCTGCACGTGCCGAACTTCGGTACCGACCGGGTGCGCTTTGCCGACATTGACGGCCTCTTTACCTTCAACTTTGAAGGCCAGGAGATCTTCAAGCGGGCCGTACGCGGCATGGGCGAAGCCACCAACACGGTACTGGCACAGGCCGGCATCGCTCCGGAGCAGATCGATCTTATCGTGCCGCACCAGGCCAACATCCGCATCATCGAGACCCTCGCCAAGCGCATGAACGCGCCGATGGAGAAGGTGATGGTCAACATCGAGCACTACGGCAACACCTCCGCCGCCACCGTACCCATCGCCCTGTGCGAGGCACTGGAACAGGGCCGCGTCCAGCCGAACAGCTATCTGCTGACCGCCGCCTTCGGTGCCGGCCTGACCTGGGGCGCCGCCATCATCAAGTGGGGCGATCGCGTGACTCCCATCAAGACGTGCGAGGCTGAACTGCCGCCGTGCGACAAGAGCGCGCTCGAGCTTATCGCCCATGCCGTGGAAGGGTGCCAGAAGGCCCACGCCGACGAAGCGTAAATCGACACATACAGCACCAAGAGCCTGCCAATGCAGGCTCTTTTTATTGCCTCGCCCAGCACTTCTCTCCTCCTCCCAGGTTCCGGCCCTCTCACCGCTGTGACTCCCGACGATGGCCCTGTGACAGTCGCCATATTCCAGTTTTCTCAGTAGCGCCCTCCGAATAGGACCAATTTGTAACCAGCCCATTTTTTTGCGCTAACCTTACTGAGCTATTGATAACTAGCAAGTTGGCGCTTGGGTCCCTACCTGAGGGGACGGCGGTTCACCTTCTTCCATCCATATGCAGGGGCAAGTTCGCGTATGACAGACAACACAAGGGCACACTCCTCCCCTTTCTGGGAGCCTGTCAGCTGGGCCTGCGGCCTTGGCCTGGGCCTGTTCAGCACCCTGCTGCTGGTACTTGCGGGCAGCCCCTTGCCGTATCTGCTGGCCAACCTGGTGCTGGCCGTGGCTGCCGCCCTGTGGGGTGCCCGCCACTACCACGCCAAACCTGCCGGCCAGCCCGATGAACAAGAACAGACTCCGTCATGGTCCGCTGCCGGGCTCAACCACTCCATCATCGGGCTCGAGCAGGTGTGCGAAAAGGCCGTGCCCATCTGGTCGCAACAGATTGAAAACTCTCGCCAGCAAACCGAAGGGGCCATGATTGACCTCACTCAGCGCTTTGCCGGGCTGACCACCAAGCTGGAAGAGGCGGTCGCCGCCTCCCACAACGCCGCCGGTGACCTGGGCGGCGAGAAATCCGCCGGCATGGCCGCCGTGCTGGCCGAAAGTCAGGCCCAGCTCAATCAGGTCGTCGCCATCATGCACTCCACCCAGGCCAACCGTGACGCCATGCTGGCAGAGATAAAAACCCTCACCGCCTACACCATCGAACTCAATACCATGGCGCTCGACGTGGCCAAGATAGCCTCCCAGACCAACCTGCTGGCCCTCAATGCCGCCATCGAGGCGGCCAGAGCCGGTGAAGCGGGTCGTGGCTTCGCGGTGGTAGCGGACGAGGTGCGCACCCTGTCGCGCCTCTCCAGCGAGACCGCCCAGAAGATGACTGACAAGGTCGATACCATCAATACCGGCATCGGTCGGGCCTTCCAGATTGCCGAGAGTGCGGCGGGGCGGGATCAGGCCGCCGTCAGCGACGCCGAACACGCCATCGAACAGGTACTGGAGCGCTTTCGGATGGCCACCACCAGCCTGGCCGAATCGGCAGCCCTGCTGCAGAGCGAGAGTACCGGGATCCACCGTGAGATTTCCGATGTCATCGTTTCGTTACAGTTCCAGGATAGAGTCAGTCAAATCCTTGGCCATGTTCGTCAGAACATGGACAGCCTCAACGATCACCTGATCTCGTCGCGCACCAGAACGCATCAGTCCGGCCCCATCCAGATCGATGCGGAAAGCTGGCTGGCAGACATGGAACTCTCATATGCCACCGATGAGCAGCGCAATATCCATCACGGTCGCAAAACCCCGACGGCAACCCCATCCAGCAACGCTGATGTCACTTTTTTCTAGGAGAGAGATATGGCTAAAACAGTCCTGATCGTGGATGACTCGGCAACCATACGCCAGGTCGTCGGCATGACGCTCAAGGGAGCCGGTTACGAGGTGATGGAGGCTTGTGACGGCAAGGACGCCCTCAAGAAACTCGACGGCAAGAAGATCAACCTCATCATCAGCGACGTCAACATGCCGAACATGGACGGCATCAGCTTCGTCAAGGAGGCCAAGAAGCTGGCCAGCTACAAGTTCACCCCGGTGATCATGCTGACCACCGAGTCCCAGGACAGCAAGAAGCAGGAAGGGCAGGCTGCGGGAGCCAAGGCCTGGGTGGTCAAGCCGTTCCAGCCGGACCAGATGCTGGCTGCCGTCGCCAAGCTCATCATGCCCTGAGTCGGGAGCATTCATGCCGCTGCATATCGAAACGGGCGAAGAGAAGACAGTTGTGGCCATTGCGGGAGAGATGACCATCTATACCGCAACCGAGCTCAAACAGGCGCTCACTCCCCTGCTCTATCGCCAGCAAGAGCTGGAGCTGGATCTCTCCTTGGTCAGCGAAATGGACAGTGCCGGCCTGCAACTGCTGCTGGCCGCCAAGAAGACGGCGCTGCAGGGCGGCTATCCGCTGCATCTGGTCATGCACAGCCATGCGGTACTCGATGCCCTTGAGCTGTGCCAGCTGGCAACCTTCTTCGGCGATCCCACCCTCATCCCCCACCCCGATCACGCCTAGCCGGTTCCGCGGACAAGGAGTCATTCGTGAGCATCAATCTTGATCAGGCCCTGCAAACCTACATCGCCGAGGCGCGTGAGCTGCTCGAGGAGATGGAGTCCGCACTGCTGACGCTGGAAAACGAGCCGGACAATAGCGAGCTCATCGGCGCCATCTTCCGGGCGGCCCACACCATCAAGGGCTCCGCCGGCCTGTTTGGCCTGCAACCCATCGTCAGCTTCACCCACATCGTCGAAGATCTGCTCGATCAGGTGCGCAACCAGCAGCTGGCGATCAGTGAAGCACTCATCAAGGATCTGCTGGAGAGCCGGGATCACATCGAACGTCTGGTCAGCCTGGTGGCCGAACAAGGGGAAGTGCTCGGTGCGGATGAACAGGCTCAGGATGAACAACTGAGAAGCAACCTGGCACGCCATCAAACCACCAGCCAAGCTGGCCTGCCGGAACACAACCCACCAGCCGAGACCAGCCCGGTCAGTAAGGAGGAGGGTCATGTCAGCGCCACGTCTCTGTGGCACATCTCCCTGCGCTTTGGCCCGGATGTGCTGCGCAACGGCATGGATCCCACCTCTTTTCTGCGCTACCTCGGCACCTTGGGTACCCTCTGCGCCATCGAGACCATTCACCATGCTCTGCCCGACTGGGAACATTTCGATCCGGAGAGCTGCTACTTGGGCTACGAACTCGATCTGGATACCCAGGCCGACAAGAATGCCCTGAGCGATGTGTTCGAATTTGTCCGCGATGACTGCCGCATCACCATTATCCCGCCCCACAGCAAGCTGGCCGAGTACATCGACCTCATCAATGCCCTGCCGGAAGACAACGAGATGCTGGGGCAGTTGCTGGTCAAGACCGGCGCCCTGACGGCCAGCGAGCTGGTACTCGGACTGCAAGCCCAGCATGAACAGCCGCAGACCGACGCCGGCAAACTAGGAGAGATCCTGATTGCCCAGGGTGCCGTCAGCGAGGTGGTGGTGGATGCCGCGCTCAAGAAGCAGAGCCAGAACAAGGAGAGCAAAAACAAGGAGGGACGCTATGTCCGGGTCCATGCTGACAAGCTGGATGACCTGATCAATCTGGTGGGCGAACTGGTGGTCGCCAGCTCGGGAGCCAACCTGCTGGCCCAGCGTTCACGGGACAGCCAGCTGCAGGAGGCCAACTCCACCATTGACATGCTGGTCGAAGAGATCCGGGATGGTGCGCTGCGCCTGCGCATGGTGCCCATCGGCGATACCTTCAACCGCTTCCAGCGGGTAGTGCGGGATGTCAGCCATGAACTGGACAAAGACATCGCGCTGGTCATCACCGGCGGCGATACCGAACTGGACAAATCGGTGGTGGAGAAGATCGGCGATCCCTTGATGCACCTGGTACGCAACGCCATGGATCACGGCATCGAATCGGCTGACAGAAGAGTGGCCGCCGGCAAGCCGGCACGGGGCACCCTGACTCTCAACGCCTATCACGACTCAGGCAGCATCGTCATCGAAATCCAGGACGATGGCGCCGGCCTCAACAAGGCCAGGATCCTGCAAAAGGCGCAAGAACGCGGCCTGCTAACCACCAATGCCACCCTGACGGATCAGGAGATCTACCAGCTCATCTTCGAACCCGGCTTCTCCACGGCGGAGGCCATCACCAATCTCTCCGGCCGCGGGGTGGGCATGGATGTGGTCAAACGCAACATCCAGGCCCTGCGCGGCAGTGTCGAACTCGACAGCAAACCCGGCCTCGGCACCCGGGTCCAGATCCGGCTGCCGCTCACTCTGGCCATCATCGATGGTTTTCTGGTGCGCGTCAGCACGACCCACTACGTCATCCCTCTCGACATGGTGATCGAATGCGTGGAGCTGACCCAGAGCGCGCTGGCCGATACCCAGGGGCGCAACTACATCAATCTGCGCGGTGAAGTGCTGCCTTTTGTCCGGCTGCAGCACTATTTCGACGTAGAGGGCGCCAGAGGGCGCCGGGAAAACATCGTGGTCGTCAGCCACGGCGGCAAGAAATCCGGCCTGGTGGTCGACGAGCTGCTGGGTGAATTCCAGACCGTCATCAAGCCGCTCGGCAAGCTGTTCCAGCGCCTGCAGGGGATCAGCGGCTCCACCATTCTGGGAGGCGGTGAAGTTGCCCTCATTCTGGATATCCCCTCTCTCATTCAGCACGCCATCGAGCAGGAGCTGGGCCAGCTGAGCCAGTACGCCATTCCACGTCTGCAAACCCAACCTAGAGTCAATTAACGCCAGGAGCCTGTCATGTTCAAAAACTCCACCATCAAGCTGCGACTCACCATTTTACTCTGCCTGCTCTGCGCACTGCTGCTGGGAGTGGGTGCCTTGGGGCTCTACAACATGCAGAGCAGCAACAAGGGTCTGCAGCGGGTCTACAACGATCGGGTGGTGCCGCTCAAACAGCTCAAGACCATCTCAGACAATTATGCCGTCGCCATCATCGACAACGTCAACAAGGCCAATGCGGGCCTCATCAGTGCCGAAGAGGCGCGGCAGCAGATCCAGCATGCTCAGCAGCAGATCAAACTGGAGTGGCAGCATTACCAGGCCACCAAGCTGACCGAAGCCGAGCAGAAGCTGTCAGCCGAGGCCAACAGCCTGTTCAGCGCAGCGGATCGGGATATTACCCGACTGGAAGCGTTTCTCTCGACCCAGCGTGGTGTCGTCACCGGCATGCTCAACGAATTTGATGGCAAGCTGTACAGCTCCATCGATCCCATCGGCGGCAAGATAACCGAGCTGGTCAGCCTGCAGCTCGACGTCGCCAAATCCGAGTACGAGCAGGCGCAGGCTTGGTACGACGTCATGCTGCTCACCATGCTGGCGGTCGTTGCCGCAGGCATGGTGGCTGCCGCCTGGTTTGGCATCGTCCTTATCCGCAACATCATCTCCCCCATCAACCAGGCACTGCAGGTAGCCAACCACCTTGCCGAAGGCAACCTCGACGTGACCATCGACATCGGAGCCCACGACGAAGCTGGACAACTGCTGCTGGCCATGCAGAACATGGTCAACAAGCTGACCGCACTCATCAACGACATCGAGACCCTGGTGACTGCCGCCGTCGAGCAGGGAAACTTCAGTTACAAGATCGAACTGGATGGACGCCAGGGCTACATCAAGCGGTTGTCCGAGCTGCTTAACCGTCTATCCAACGTCACCGACACCAGCCTCAACGATGTGATGCGTATCGCCACCGCCCTGTCGCGGGGTGATCTGACCCAGAAGATAGAACAACCCTATCCGGGTATTTTTGGCCAGACCAAGGATGGCCTCAACAGCACCATAGAGGCGCTGACCGCCATCATCGAAGAAGTGCGCAACGCCGCCGACAACCTGACCAATGCCTCCAACCAGGTCAGCACCACGGCCCAGTCCCTGAGCCAGGCCACCAGCGAACAGGCCGCCAGCGTGGAAGAGACCAGCGCCTCCATCGAGCAGATGAGCGCCAGCATCAACCAGAACACCGACAACGCCAAGGTCACCGACAACATGGCCAGCAGTGCCGTGCTTGAAGCCACCGAAGGTGGCCGCTCGGTCCAGCAGACGGTGGCCGCAATGCAGCAGATCGCCCGCAAGGTCAGCATCATCGACGACATTGCCTACCAGACCAATCTGCTGGCACTCAACGCCGCCATCGAGGCGGCCCGGGCCGGTGAACACGGCAAGGGCTTCGCGGTGGTAGCCGCCGAGGTCCGCAAGCTGGCCGAACGCAGCCAGATAGCGGCGCAGGAGATAGGCGAGCTCTCATCGAGCAGCGTCGATACTGCCGAGAAGGCCGGCAGCCTGCTCGACAAGATAGTGCCCTCCATTCGCAAGACTTCCGATCTGGTGCAGGAGATCAATGCCGCCTCCGGTGAGCAGGCCAGCGCCGCCAACCAGATAAGCCTCGCCATGAGCCAGCTCAATCAGGTGACCCAGCAAAACGCCGCCAGCAGCGAGGAGCTGGCGGCCACGGCCGAAGAGATGAGCTCTCAGGCCAACGAGCTGCAGCAAACCATGGATTTTTTCTCGCTGGAGAACCTGAGCAAACCGGCAAGGACTCACGAGAGCGGACATAAAGGATTGCCCCCCAGAGGCAAATTTGTCATGCCGACCCAGCACCCACTGCACGGCAATACGGCAGCGCAACCTCAGGTTGACGAGGCCGATTTTGTCCGTTTTTAACCGGAGAGCCCCATGAGCATGTCTACCGAAGTGGCCGTCCAGCCTGGCACGCTGGCCCCTGATAACCAGGGCGATGCCCAGTACCTGACCTTTCTCATCAACGGCGAGATGTTTGCCATCAACATTCTCGGGGTCAAGGAGATCATCGAATACGGCAACATCACCCCCATCCCCATGATGCCGAGCTTCATCCGCGGCGTGATCAACCTCAGGGGAGCCGTGGTCTCGGTGGTGGATCTCAATGCCCGCTTTGGCAATGCCCCTTCCAGCATCACCCGCCGCAGCTGCATCGTCATTATCGAGGGAGTGCATCCGGACGACCCGGAACACGGCAATCAGGACATCGGCGTGGTGGTGGATTCCGTCTCCGAAGTGCTGACCATTCCCTGCAATGAGATAGAGCCGCCACCGAGCTTCGGGGCGCGCATCCGGGCCGACTTTATCAGCGGCATGGGCAAGGTAAATGGCAAATTCGTCATCCTCATCAATACCGAGAAGGTGCTCTCCATCGACGAAATGGCACAACTCAGCGAACTGACCCAGCAGCAGGAACGGTTGCTGGAACAGAAGCCACAGACACCGTGATTCAGGCGTAGCAAGCAACAAGAGTGTCGCTCACCACACCACACAGCAATGACATGTCGCACAAGGATAAGGCTCATGACTCAATCATTTTTTGGCAATCTGTTCGGCAACGGCAGCGCTCATGCCTTGCTGCAGGAACAACTGCTCCAGCTCATTGGCGCAACCCGATCGCTCCAGCAGGGGATCAGACAAGGCGACCAGTCAGCCCAGCTTGAGCTGGGTTCGCTCAGCGGCCCGCTGCGGGAACTCTGTCAGGAGTTCAATACCGTGCTGGCGCTGCTGGGGGAGCGCCTTAGCAACACCCTCGCCACCATCAGTGCCAACCAGACCCTGTATGACGAAAACCTGCGAGTGCGCAAGGCGCTGGATGGGGCCTCGACCAATGTGATGATCGCCGACACCAATCTCGACATCGTCTATATGAATGAAGCCGTGCTCGCCATGCTGGGCCAGGCCGAATCGGACATTCGCAAGGATCTGCCCAATTTTGATGTCAGACAGCTGATGGGCAAGAACATTGATACCTTCCACAAAGACCCTTCCCATCAGCGCAACATGCTGGCCAAACTGAACAGCACCTATCGCGCCCAGATAACCGTCGGGGGGCGTATCTTCTCGCTGATCGCCAATCCGGTCTTCAACGATGGCGGCGAACGGCTTGGCTCCGTTGTCGAGTGGGCAGACCGGACCAAGGAGATCGCCATCGAGAACGAGATGAAGGCTGCCAGCGCCGCGGCCAAGATCGCCGCAGCAGAGAGTTTGCGCGTCAAGAAGGCGCTCGATGGCGCCAGCACCAACGTGATGATCGCCGACACCGATCTCAACATCATCTACATGAATGAATCCGTCAAAGAGATGCTGAGCCTGGCTGAAGCGGATATTCGCAAAGAACTCTACAACTTCAATTCAGCCACCCTGATGGGGGCCAACATCGACAGCTTCCACAAAAATCCGGGCCATCAGCGCAGCATGCTGGCCAAGCTGAACAACACCTATCGCACCCAGATCCTGCTCGGCGGGCGCACCTTCTCGCTCATCGCCAACCCGGTGTTTGGCGACGATGGCGAACGGCTCGGCTCCGTGGTCGAGTGGTCGGATCGCACCAAGGAAGTCGCCATCGAGCGGGAGATGTCGGAGATCGTGCAGGCGGTGATCAACGGCGAACTGCACCGCCGCATGGATCTGACCGGCAAGAATGGCTTCTTCCAGACCCTGGGAGAGGGGATCAATCGCATCGCTGAGGTGATCGACACCAGCCTCAACGACGTGATCCGGGTGGTACAATCCCTGGCCAGAGGCGACTTGACCCAACAGGTCGAGGCCGACTACCCCGGTGTATTCGGCACCACCAAGGACTCCCTCAACCAGACCATCGTCTCGCTGACCAATATCGTCACCGAAGTACGAGGCGCATCTGACAATCTCTCCAGCGCGGCCGAGCAGGTCAGCGCCACCGCCCAGTCCATCAGCCAGTCCAGCAGCGAGCAGGCTTCCAGCATGGAAGAGACCAGCGCCTCCATCGAGCAGATGAGCGCCAGCATCAACCAGAACACCGACAATGCCCAGGTCACCGATGGCATGGCCAGCAAGGCCGCCAAGGAGGCCGTAGAAGGCGGTGAGGCCGTCAAGCTCACGGTCGATGCCATGAAGCAGATCGCCAAGCGGATCGGCATCATCGACGACATCGCCTACCAGACCAATCTGCTGGCCCTCAATGCCGCCATCGAGGCCGCCCGGGCCGGGGATCACGGCAAGGGCTTTGCCGTGGTGGCCGCCGAAGTGCGCAAACTGGCGGAGCGCAGCCAGGTCGCGGCCCAGGA
The DNA here is from genome assembly GCF_027707985.1 of Aeromonas sp. QDB03. Taxonomy (NCBI): domain Bacteria; kingdom Pseudomonadati; phylum Pseudomonadota; class Gammaproteobacteria; order Aeromonadales; family Aeromonadaceae; genus Aeromonas; species Aeromonas sp. QDB03. The sequence goes on from NZ_JAPCJG010000002.1 coordinate 959,584, forward strand.
GATCGGCGAGCTGGCCTCTAGCAGTGTCGACATGGCGGAGAAGGCGGGCCGTCTGCTCGATCAGATGGTGCCCTCCATCAACAAGACCTCGGATCTGGTGCAGGAGATCAGCGCCGCCTCCGCCGAACAGTCCACCGGCGTCAGCCAGATCAACATCGCCATGAATCAGCTGAGCCAGGTCACTCAACAAAATGCCTCCTGCAGTGAGGAGCTGGCCGCCACCGCCGAGGAGATGAGCAGCCAGGCAGAGCAACTGCAACTGGCGATGGAGTTCTTCACGCTGGAACAGCACAAGCACGGCGCCAACCAGAAGGCACCCGCCCGCGGTGGCCCACGGGGGCGTTTCATGCACGAGGGCAACGGCCAGGAAGGTGTAGGCACCACGCCCCGCCCTCACAATGACGCCGACTTTATCCGCTTCTAGCCTGATGCGGGTGGGCCAAGCTCACCCGCATCCCGCTCACCGCAGGGAGTTCGCGCGTGTATCAGACCCAGTTGCATGATGATGAATTTGCGCAGTTTCAACGCTGGATCCACCAAACGGCGGGTATCGACTTGTCACCGGCCAAGAAGGCCCTGGTCGCCAGTCGCCTGTCAAAGCGGCTCTGCCACTACGAGCTGGAGAGCTATGGCGACTATTTCAGCCTGATCATGAATAACCGGGGGGCAGAGCTGCAGGTCGCACTCGATCTGCTCACCACCAACGAGACCTATTTTTTCCGCGAACCCAAACACTTTGAATTTCTCGGCAACAAGGTATTGGCACAACTGCCAAAAGAACGGGCGGTGCGGATCTGGAGCGCGGCCAGCTCTTCCGGTGAAGAGCCCTACAGCCTGGCCATGACCCTGGCCGACAATCTGAACCATGGCAGTTGGGAGGTGATCGCCTCGGATATCTCGACCCGGGTGCTGGAGCAGGCCAGAGCGGGGCAATATCCCATCGAGCGGGCCCACAACATCCCACTGCCATTTTTGATGAAGTACTGCCTGAAAGGGGTCGGTTTTCAGGAAGGCACCTTCATCATCGATCGCAAGCTGCGCGAGAAGGTGCAGTTTCATCACATCAATCTGAATCAGGAGCTGCCCGACATCGGGCTGTTCGACGTCATCCTGATCCGCAACGTGATGATCTATTTCAACCGGGAGACCAAGGCCCAGGTACTGCAACGGTTGGTGCCGCGCCTGCGCAAAGGGGGCTATCTCATCGTCAGTCATGCCGAGAGCCTGAACGGTCTGCCCCATGGCCTGCAACTGGTATCGCCTTCCATCTATCTGAAACCATAAGGGTTTCAATATGAGAGAGGTCTCGCTGCAACCCGGAGAATTCTATTTTGGGCAGGATGACACCATCATCCGCACCCATCTTGGTTCCTGTGTGGCCATTACCATGTGGCACCCAGAACAGAAGCGAGGCGGCATGTGCCACTACATGCTGCCCAGCCGCGGTCACAGCACCATGAGTCTGGACGGCCGCTATGCCGATGAGGCAATTCAGCTATTTATCAATGAGATAAGCAAATATCCCGCTCCCATCCACGAATACGAGGTCAAGCTGTTTGGCGGCGGCAACATGTTTATCGAACAACAAACGCTCAACACCATGAATGTGGCCATCAGGAACATCAAGGCTGCCTGGCAACTGACCCAGCACCTGGGCCTCACCATCAAGGCCCACCATCTTGGCCATGCGGGACACAGAAGCCTGATTTTTGAGCTGGCCAACGGCAATGTCTGGGTGCGTCATCACCGCTTGCCACATCGCTAAGGGGACGGGAATGAAACAGATCAAGGTCATGCTGGTGGATGATTCCGCCGTGGTCAGGCAGGTATTGCAGGCCATTCTCGAGCAGGAGCCGGATATCAAGGTCATCGCCACCGCGTCTGATCCGCTGTTTGCGCTGGAGAAGCTGAAGAAGGAGTGGCCGGACGTGATCGTGCTGGACGTGGAGATGCCGCGCATGGACGGCATTACCTTCCTCACCAAGATCATGGCCGAGCATCCAACTCCCGTGGTCATCTGCTCCTCCCTGACCGAGAAGGGAGCAGAGACCACACTGCAAGCCATGGCCGCCGGCGCCGTGGACATCATCACCAAGCCCACCGTCGGCCTGAAAAGCTTTCTGCAGGAGTCGGCGCAAGAGCTGGCCATGGCGGTACGCGCCGCCGCCCAGGCCAATGTCAGACGACTGGCCAAAGTGCCCACCCCCAGCGTCGCCCCCAAGCTCAACGCCGACGCCATCATGCCCGCCGCCAGCCAGCATGCCATGGCCCAGACCACCGAGCGGATCGTGGCGATCGGTACCTCCACCGGCGGCACCCAGGCGCTGGAGGCCGTGTTGACCACCCTGCCCCGGGTCTGCCCCGGCATTGTCATCGTGCAGCACATGCCGGAGAAGTTCACAGCTTCGTTTGCCGAGCGGCTCAACAGCCTGTGTCAGATAGAAGTGCGGGAGGCCAAGAGCAATGACAGGGTGATCCCCGGGCTGGCGCTGATCGCCCCCGGCGGCAAGCACATGCTGCTCAAACGCAGCGGCGCCTACTATCACGTCGACGTGATGGACGGCCCCCTCATCAACCGCCACCGCCCTTCGGTGGACGTGCTGTTTCGCTCGGTGGCCAAGTTTGCCGGCGGCAATGCCACCGGCATCATCATGACCGGGATGGGGGATGACGGCGCCCGCGGCTTGCGGGAAATGCTGGAGGCGGGCGCCAATACCTTCGCTCAGGATGAGGCCTCCTGCGTGGTCTTCGGCATGCCCAAGGAGGCCATCAAGCTTGGCGCCGCCCGCCATGTCTTGCCGCTGCAGGATATCCATCACGCCATCGTGGGCCGCTAGCAGGCGGCAGAGATATGAAACGACACAGCCCGGCATGACCGGGCTGTTTTATCTCAATGCGGCATATCGTCGAGCAGGGCAAACAGGCGGTCAATCTCGGCCGAGGTATTGTAGTGCATGCAGCCTATGCGCAGCACCCCATCACTCACACCCAGTTGCTCAACCAGTGCCAAGGCATAGAAGTGGCCAGCCCAGCTGCATACCTGATGCTGCCCCAAAAACTCGGCTATCTCGGCCGGGGTATGACGGTTTGACGTCAGGGCGAAGGTCGGGGTGCGCCCCTGACTGCCGTGAATGCCGTGCAGGGTGAACCAGGGCCGCTCGGCCAGTTTGGCCAGCAGGTGCTCGCTGAGCTCGCGTTCATGGGCCTGGCTACGGGCAAACGCCAGATCGAGGCGTGCTTCCAGCTCATGCTCGGTGCCGTCCAACCCGGACAAGGAGGCCAGGTATGCGACGGTGGCCTCCACCCCGGCCAGCGCTTCCCAGCTCTGGGTACCTGTCTCCCACTTGTAGGGCGCCACGTTCTTGGCCGGTTCGACCTTGTAGGGAGTGAAATGCGCCAGGTGACGATGCTTGCCGTAGAGAATGCCGAGATGCGGGCCGAAGAACTTGTAGGCGGAACACCCCAGAAAATCGCAATCCCAGGCTTGCACATCGATACGCTCGTGGGGCGCAAAGTGAACCGCATCCACATAGAGCAAGGCCCCGACCCCGTGCACCGCATCGGCGATGCGAGGGATATCGACCAGGGTGCCGGTGGTATTGGAGGCCGCGGTCACCGCCACCAGCCGGGTCTTGGGCCCCAGCAGACTGAACAGATGCTCATAGTCCAACCCGCCGGTGACCACATCCACTCTTGCCTGATGCACCACCACGCCACGATCCGCCGCCGCTTGCTGCCAGCTGGAAACGTTGGAGTAGTGATCGAGCGCGCTGACGATGATCTCGTCACCGGCCTGCCACTCCCGCGCCAGCGCTCGGCTGAGCGCAAAGGTCAGGGTGGTGAAGTTGGCGCCGAACACTATCTCCTCTGCCCGCTCAGCCCCCAGCAACGCAGCCACCGCCTGCCTGGCCCGCAGCGCCTGCTGCTCGGTCACCCTGGCCGAGAAAAAGGGGCCCCCCAGATTGGCGTTGAAGTGACCGAGGTAATCGGTCATGGCGGTGAGTACGGCATGTGGCACCTGAGCGCCACCGGGGCCGTCGAAGAAGATGGGGGCTTTGCCCTCAACCAGCTGATTGAGAGCGGGAAACTGGCCGCGCAACACGGCGATATCGAGAGCCTGCATAGGGAGAGTCCACAATCCATGTTAACAGTTGAATAACATGGCGAGAGTAAAATGCGGCAGCAGCAATGTCCATCAAGGAAGCGGTCAGCCATCACACTTAGAAGAGAAGGTGATTTTTTCAGTACAAAACGCTACTCGGTACATCTTGTCTGGTGACGCTTCACACCCGCGATGAGCCCTGGATCCGGTCTGACAGCGACAGGGAAGTCGTTGATAAGCGTGAAAAATGAGCGACAAATATCAAAAAATGACCGAATAGCACTTTTTTATCGCCAGATAGGGCCACCAGGGGTTCACAAAGAGCGAAGATCTGATAGTATGCGCCTCGCACTTGGGGAGGGGTTCCCGAGCGGCCAAAGGGATCAGACTGTAAATCTGACGGCTCTGCCTTCGAAGGTTCGAATCCTTCTCC
>NZ_JAPCJG010000003.1:0-118214 GCF_027707985.1 Aeromonas sp. QDB03
GGCCCGAAGGTCCCCTGCTTTCCCCCGTAGGGCGTATGCGGTATTAGCAGTCGTTTCCAACTGTTATCCCCCTCGACTGGGCAATTTCCCAGGCATTACTCACCCGTCCGCCGCTCGCCGGCAAAAGTAGCAAGCTACTTTCCCGCTGCCGCTCGACTTGCATGTGTTAGGCCTGCCGCCAGCGTTCAATCTGAGCCATGATCAAACTCTTCAATTTAAGTTTGGTTGCCTGTTAAGGCGGCTCAATGAATTGCTGAATTAACTGCTGCAACTATAAAGTTGCTTTGGTCACTTCATCAGACATTGATATCAAAAATTGTTTTTGATGCTCGATGCTATGAGTGCCCACACAGATTGCTTGATTCAAATTGTTAAAGAGCGACACAGCTTTTGGCTGCTGCGGGAGTGGCATTCTACTCAACCGCCTTCTCGAGTCAAGCCTTATTTTCAAAGGCTTTTCGAGGTTACCGACCCGGTTGTTTGCGTTGCCGCTTGCCGTGTCGATGGGGCGCATTATAGAGAGATTGATCACGCTGGCAAGGGGGCGAATGCAATAAAATTGCAAAAAAGCGCACTTTTTTAGTTATTCATATCCAAGCACAGCTTTTATACAAACTTATCCACAGATAACGAGTAAAACAGGGAGATCCGAGTCTGCTTTTACCCTGTTTTCCATCCCCCCGCTTGAGCCAGCGCTCACATTGACTTCCTATATAGGCATAACGTCAGCCAACCCAGCTTCTTCTACCCAGCGCGAGATCAGCTCGGCAGCCGGCCAGTCACGGCAACCAGAGACATTCTGGCCGGCCCAGAGCGGCGAACACCCAGTGTTTCCCCGCTGTTCGGCCGCACTGCGCAGTGGTGCCAGCGCGCCACTGGCATAAGGAAATGCAGGCACATCTTCGGACAGCGGGCCCAGCTCTCGCATCAGGCGATTGACGATGCCGCGGGCCGGGCGACCACTGAACAGATTGGTCAGCGCCGTGTGTCGCCCTGCCGACGAGTGCAGTGCCGCCCGATGCAGGGCCGAGGTGGTCGCTTCGTGGCAACAGAGAAAGGCGGTGCCCATCTGCACGGCGCTGGCGCCCAACGCCAGTGCGGCGCGAATCCCGCGGCCATCGACAATGCCGCCGGCGGCGATGACCGGCAGCCTCACCGCCTCTACTATCTGTGGCAACAAACTAAAGGTGCCCTGCTGCAGGCTGAGATCGTCCTCGAGGAAATGGCCGCGATGGCCGCCGGCCTCCAGCCCCTGGGCGATGATGGCATCGGCACCATGGTCGGCGAGCCAGCGGGCTTCAGCGACCGTGGTGGCGCTGGCAAATACCTTGGCCCCGCTGGCTTTCACCCTGGCCAGCAACTCGGGCTCGGGCAGTCCGAAATGAAAACTGACCACGGCCGGTGTGAACTCGGCCACCATGGCGGCATGCTCGGCATTGAACGGGGCCCGACTGGCAGCCGCCGTGCTGGCCGTGTCACGCACGCCGTATTCGTCATAGTAAGGCGCCAGCCGCTGCAACCAGCGGGCCTGGGCGGCGGGATCCGGCGCCTCCTGCCGGTGACAGAAGAAGTTGATGTTAAATGGCCCCTCAGCGCTCGCCGCCAGCCTGCTCAGCTCTTCGCGCAAGGTGGCGAGGCTCAGCATGGCCGCAGGCAATGAGCCCAGCGCGCCGGCCCGAGTCACGGCCAGTGCCAGCACGCTGTCCTGCACACCGGCCATGGGGGCTTGAATAATGGGGTAGCGCAGCCCCAGCTCGGCAAACAGCGTCATGATGTCGCCTCTCGCTGCTCCGTAGAGACGCCTCCGACCTGGCTGCGTGCCAGGGCGATGGCCCCATCGATGGCCGCCCGGGCCTGTGGGCTGTTCAGCCAGCAGGTCGAGCCCAGCATGCTGGCCACCAGCTGCACGATATGGCCGGTGTCGGCCGCGGCTAATTGCGCCAGATTGTGGTAGCCAAGCTGTTCAAGCCGCCCGATGACGGTGGGCCCCACCCCTTTCACGCCGAGCAGCAGCCCCCGCTCCTCGCCCGAAAATCCTTGCTTGCTCTTCATTGATCAGACTCCTTTCCCATACCCTCATTGCACATCAGGCCCGCGAGGGGCCTGATGAAGATAAGTGGTCAACGTACGCTGCGCAGCAGGAAGTCCGGCTGACCGCAGGAGCGCAACTCGCGCTTTTGCATCTCGTCGGAACAGGTGACGGCTGCCGTCCCCTCCTTGTTGATGCAGATATAGACCTCCCGCAGGAAGCGGCCACCGTCGGCGCAGGCCACCGTGATGTTGTCCGGAGCCAGCCAGTCGTTGGCACTGGCCAGATCCGCCTTGAGCTGGAAGCGGCTCTTGCGCAGCGGCTCGGCGGGAGACTGATAGGCGGCCGGGATCTTCACTTTCTGGCGCAGGTCGCTGGCTAGCTGATGAAAGCCGCTCTGGCTCAGACCGGAGCAAGTACCGTGCTTCTCCCACTCATGGCGATAGAGGAAGCGGCTGGGATAGAGGCCGGCAAACTGCTGCTCCATCGCCGGATCCAGCCGCTCGCGGCTACAGCTGCTCGGGTAGCCGCGCTGATACTGGGGCCAGAGCCCGTGCAGCACGAATCCCAGCTGGCGGGAACATTGGTCCCGGTCGGCCGGCTTGATGGCGCAATGCTCCGGTGACCAGGAGAGCGCCATGGCGTAATAGTCAAATTCACCGGCCTCCCCTTTGGCCTGCACGGCGGAGGAGAACCAGGGGGCCAGCAGCATGCCGAGCAGCACAACAATCTTCTTCATCTTGGGTATCCAGGGTTATGCACATAATGTCGAGCGGGCCGTTTTGCCCTCGAGAACGGCCATGCTCCCATATTTTGCCCAGAGGGAACACCCTGCCGGGGCGCCGGCCCATGTCGGGGTCAGACCAGTAAAGGGTTTCCCCTCCCGGCACCGAGGCGTAAGCTGACTCTCCGGCGGGCCCGCACGTCCGGCCTGCTTCCCGTCCGCTTTCCTCTTCAACAGGATGTAACATGATCCGCAAGAATCCCTCCGGCCATCTGCCGGTCATCGACGAGTCAGCCTATATCGACAAGACAGCCATCATCTGTGGCAAGGTGATCATCAAGGAGAACGTGTTTGTCGGCCCCTATGCGGTGATCCGCGCCGACGAGGTGGATGCCAGCGGCGACATGGAGCCCATCGTCATCGGCGCCAACTCCAACATTCAGGACGGGGTCGTCATCCACTCCAAGTCCGGCGCCGCCGTCACCATCGGCGAGTACACCTCCATCGCCCACCGCAGCATAGTCCACGGGCCGTGCGAAGTGGGCAACCGGGTGTTCATCGGCTTCAACAGCGTGCTGTTCAACTGCCACATCGGTGATGGCGCCGTGGTGCGCCACAACTCGGTGGTGGACGGCTGCGATCTGCCGCCGGAGTTCTACGTCCCTTCCACCACCCGCATCAACCAGCAGAGCGATCTGGACCATATCCCGCGGGTCTCGGTGGATGCCGCCGAGTTCTCCGAGGACGTGGCCCACACCAACATCGATCTGGTCAAGGGGTACAAAGCGCTCTCCAACGAGTTCTGAGTCCCGCGCTTGCCAGGATCCACAACGGGCGCCCAGGCGCCCGTTGTCACGACTGTAAAGAGGGTGAAAAGGGAGCGTAAAAGCCGTTGAGCTAGCGGCCCGCCTGGCGTTTGATGGGCCATCTTCCCTGGATGGAGTCATCCCCATGTCACGTTACCCCCTCGCGCTCACTCTGCTGCTTGCCAGCCTGTCGGCCCAGGCCTGTGAGCTGCCACCTTCAGCAGCCGGTCGTCCCGACGCCCGCCCGCCGACGTTACCCGCCCCCCTCTATCACGCCAGCAAGCTAGGCCAGGATCCTCAGGCCACCGCCCAGGCGCTGTTCAAGAACATTCCGCCGGCCGAAGCAGACAAACGCTATGAGGTGGTGGTAAGCGTGCGCGAGCTGCCGCCCCAGCCCATCCGGCTCCAACCCGCCGCCGCCCCGCTCAAGGGGCAGTAAGACTCACCACTGGACCAACCATGAAAAGGGCGCCGCCGCGCCCTTGTCGAGATCATGACTCGAATTCCTTAACGTGCCCGCACGCAGGCGACGCCGTGAGCCTCTTGTGGCAGATCCGTGATGAGCTCGCCGCTGCCCGGATCGAGCAGGGGAGCCTCCCCGTCGTCGTTGGGGGCATCGCTGCTCCAGAGCCGGCTGTAGAGCGGCCAGCCCTGCTCCGTCAGTAGTTTCAGCTCCTCACCGCGCTGATGATAGGCGGCAAACAGCGCCGTCAGCTCCCTGGCCGCCGGCAGGCGCCAATCATCGTGGCCACGCGCCACCAGCTGCTGGCAGTAGTCGCGAGCCCGTTCCTGACTCATCACCACATAGTCGTGGGGGAAGGGGTTGTAATCCCCATCGTCATCCCTGGCGCTGCCGTTGTACGCCAGCGCCAGCCGGTCCGCTTCCGCGCGAGTCAGGGGACAGACGAAGATCAGCTCGCCCGCCGCCAGCTCGGGATGACGGCAGCCCTGGCTGAAGTCGGGCTGGGCATCCACCACCTGCACCGCCACTTCCAGCATCCGCTCGCTCGTGCTCACCTGTACCCGGGCAGGCCCCAGCGCCAGAGCGTGGAGCACCCCATCGCCGTCGACGCTGACCCGCTCCGGCGTCATGCTGCGCCACTGCAAGGGGCCCTGCGCCGGACTGAGCATGCCATCGCTGAGCCGCAGTGCGGCCTGCAGAGCCAGCGTCTGGCCCACTTCCAGCCGGGGCGCTGCCGGCGTCACCTGCAGATCGATCACGATGGCAGGCACCGGCGCCTCGTCAGCCACCCCGCTCAATCCGAGCTCGGTAACCGTGGCCGGAGTGCGCCTCGGCTCGGCAGACACGCTGCGCAGAAACTCGCCGATGGCATCCAGCTCGTCGTTGGAGAGACCGAGCGCATGCAGGTGATCGGAGGCTTGCGGGAAGAAGGGATCGTACTGCGCCACCCCGGTCGGGAAGCCCACCCCGCTGCTCCACTTGGTCACCCCGAAGTTGTACATGGCCACCACCCCCTGCACGGAACTGCCGATGCGCTGCGCCAGGATGGGGAAGACCCCGTTGTGCATATAAGGAGCGGTAAACGCCACGTCCCGCAGGCTGGGGGTCTTGAAGCGCCCCATGTCCGCCTTTTGGCGGGTGTGCAGGAAGCGGCCGCGGTCCTCCAGATTGCGGCCATAGTAAGCCAGCCCCACGCTCTCGAACCGGTACTGGCTCAGCAACGGCCCGGAGTGGCAGTTCATGCAGCGGCCATCGGTGCGATAGAGATGCATCCCCCACAGCGCCTTGTCGCTTAGGGCCTGCCCGTCGCCTTGGACGAAGCGCTCGAAGTCGCTGTCGCGGCTGATGATGGTGCGCTCGAAGGTGGCGATCGCCTTGGCAATCCGCTCCAGGCTGATCCCCTCGTCACCGAACGCCGTGGCAAAGGCCGCCGGGTAGTCGCGGCTGGCCTGCAGACGTGCCAGCAGTTCGTCGTGATCCAGCGCCATCTCCACCGGGTTCTGGATGGGGTGCAAAGACTGCTCCTCAAGGGAACCGACCCGGCCATCCCAGAACTGGCTGCTGCTGAAGGCACTGTTGATGATCGAGGGGGCGTTGCGAGTCCCCTTCTGCCCCTGATGGCCCACCGAGACGCTCAGCCCGTCGCTCCACCCTTTTTGCGGATCGTGGCAGCTGGCACAGCTGATGTCTTGCGCCCGGGAGAGCCGCTTGTCGAAGAACAGTTGCTGACCCAGCACCACCTTGGCCCGGCTGTAAGGGTTGTCAGCCGGGAAGGGCACCGCCGGCAGCGGCCCCAGCTCCTGCCACTCGACCCCCTCATCAACTCTGGCCGCCGGCCATTGGGCGGCAGGGCCGGCATACCGGGCGCGCAGGGCGGCCATGTCGGGCATGCTGTCGTCACGGATGACCGAAGGGCGTACCGGATAGGGCGCCAGCGCATACCAGATCACGCTGCCCTCCCCCTCCTCGAGCCAGCTGCCCGTGGCGGGCTGATAAAGAGCGGGGCGGCCGGCGCCGTCCTGCAGCCAGATCCGGGTCGGCACAGCCAGGGCAAAGGTGTGGGGGTAGCGCCAACTCTGCTTGTCCGCCGCCAGCAGCCGTTCGAATTCGGCCAGACCAGGCAGTCGCCAGTCACTGCGTCCGCAGCCGGTTGGCACCACCCCCAGCCCGGCACGGCTGGCCTGCGGCAACGCACTGCTGCCGCTGGCGTGCAGCCAATACTGGCTGCCCTTGACCCCGGCGGTGCTGCGCACATCGTGCAGGCAACGCCAGTCAGTGCCGCTCGTCAGCCGACCCTGCTCATCAAGGCGCAGCAGGTCGGCCGTCTCCGGCTCGTCGGGCTGGCTGGGTTGGGCGGGATAGAGCAGCAGCCTCGCCGCCTCGATGGGGCCGCTGTTGCTGCGCCGATACCAGCTGCGCTCCCCCTGATCGGCACGCAGGGCCAGCAGCATCTGCCAGCTGTCCGGATAGTTGAGCTCGGCCCCCGGCTGGCGCTGGGCCAGCAACAGGGTCGCATAGTCCTGAATGAGCGGTTGCTGTTGCAGACGGATCTGTGCCAGTTGCCCCCACTCGCCCTGATCGAGGGTGCCGTCCCCATTGCGGTCGGCCAGCAGGAACAGCGCCGTCTCCTCTTCATCCAGTCGCAAGGAAGGTGCGTCAGCGCGCCGGGCCGACAGGGCCGTGGCGCCGAGTTCGGCCACCCGGGCCGTCGCGGCGCGCAGAATATAGCTGCCATCGCGCCCCATCAGCTCCAGCGGCTGATCCAGCAGCAAACCGGCCGGCAGCGTCATGACCAGGGGGCGCTCCTCCCCCACCTCTCCGCTCACCGCGATGCCGGTAGCGGCCTGGCGCAGCAGCAGGGTGGCCCCCTGCCCCAGGCGGGTCGTCACATCAAGCCGCACGGTCAACTCGCTGCGGGTATGGGTCGGTACCGGTTCAATCGGCGGCTCTGTGGGTGGCGTCACCACCGGAGGTTCCACCGGCGGCTCTACTACGGGCGGTGTCACCACCGGCACAGAGGGAACGGGCGTCTGGCTATGGTTGTCATTGCAGGCGGTCAGGATCAGCAGGCTGACCAGTAAGAGGCTGGCTTTCATCGTGCAAAGGGTGAGTGGTCTGAGGAGTCGGTGATTATCCAGTTAAATGACAATCATTATCAATATCACCTTGCAAATATGTGTTTTGACAACAACCACGCTGTCGCGGGCACCATGACAAGAGGGCAGGCATCCGTCGATGCCTGCCCTCTTTATCTCCGTGTACCGGTCAGCCGGCGACCTCGGCTCGCTATCAGGAACACTTCTTCAGGCTGATATGCCAGTTGGCGCCGGATTGCACCTGATGTTTGGCGGCGAAGCTGTCCATGTTCAGCGCCACCGACACCTGCAGCAGGCTGTTGAGGTAGACCAGAGGCTGGCCTTCCGGCACATCGCCAAAGCTGCTGACATAAGGAGCCTTGCCCTCGTATTTCAGCGCATCCCCTTCGCTGATCTTGATGCAGGCGTTGTCGCCCTTGTTGATCCCCGCCTTGGTCAGCAGGCTGTCGTCGATGTTGGTCCAGACGTTGCCGTACTGCACGTCCAGGATCGGAATGGTGCCCTTGAGGGTGCCATCCTGCTCGGCCACTGCCGGCTGATAGGGGATCTTCACCACCTCGGCCGGCAGCTTGGGCCCTACCTGCTCATAGCTGATGGCACCGGAGGCGAGCCGGGCGCCGGTGTAGGCGTAGACGTCGCGGCCGTGGAAGGTGTAGGACTTCTCGGAGCCCTTGAGGCGGTTGGTCTTCTCGTCGATCTGGCGCACCGTGTCGATACCGAAGTGCTCCGCCACCAGGGTCAGGGTACCGTTGTCCGGGCTGACGATGTAATGGCCACTCTTGGTCTTGAGCACCACCGACTTGCGATCGGTGCCGACCCCCGGATCCACCACGCTGACGAACACTGTCCCCTTGGGCCAGTACTGCAGGGTCTGATAGAGGCGGTAGGAGGCTTCCCAGATGTTGTAGGCCGGGATCTCATGGGTCAGGTCATAGAGCGGCAGGGTGCGGTCCACCCCGAAGGCGACCCCCTTCATGGCCGAGACGGCGCCATCCTTGAGACCAAAGTCGGTCTGGATCACCAGCGCCTCGTTGGCGGTGGCAAGGCTGCTGGCCAGCAACAGGGCGAGCGCAAGCGCACGGGGGGCGGTACGAATATCCATATCTAAGCTCCTGAAGGTAACGACAAGACAACCATCTAGACATCCAGAATGCCATTACTTCCATATATTGCAAGCCGTATTCCCCGGATGGGGGGCGCCGAAAGCCCTCGCCAGCAGGTCGCGGCGGGTGTATGGATAGGGCAGAGTCGCGACTGCCACTAAGGAGATCCCATGACCCGCAACCAGACCGCCATCCTGCTCAGCCTGGGGGAGCACAACAGCCAGCTGCAGCTGACCCGGGCCGACGGCACCCACTTCACCCGCGACTTGGGCTTCGGCCTCGAGGCCATGACACCGGGCCCGTTTCGCCGGGATCCACCGAGCGCGCTGGAGCTGGAGCAGGCCATCATGGTGGTGGAGGACGTGCTGATGCCGCTGGCCGAGGTGCTCGGCAGTCGTGAACTGAGCCGGGAGAGCCTGGAGCAGCTGTTCGGCCAGTTTGCCGCCATGGTGGAGGGTGACCCGCTGGCCGCAGCCAATCTGCCCAAGACCCGGCGCTTTGCCGCTGTCCTCTTGATCCTGCGCGAATGGATGCACCATCTGTCAGCCGAGCGGGTGCTGCTGGCCGACTGAGTCACACTAGCCGGCAGCCGGCTCGAAGCGGGTGCGCCAGGCCGCCCAGGCCAGCCCCAGGCTGATCAGCACGCTGCCGACGGTGAGCAGATCCACCGCCGCCTGCACGCCGGCCCCGTCGCTGACCCAGCCCAGCAGCACCGGCACCCAGTTCGCCACATAGGCGATCACGTAGAAGAGCGACACCAGCCGGGCGTGGCTGGCAGCCGGCGCGATGCGGTTGACCAGGGTCGCGCTGCCGACGAACACCGCGCCCTGGGCGTAACCGGCCACCAGCAAGCCGAGCACTGCCAGCCACCACGACTGGACATGCACGGCGCCGGCAAACAGCAGCATGCAGAGCGCCAGCGCCAGGGCGCCGCTTTGCAGGGTGTGACGGGCATCGAGCCGACGGGCCCAGAGCTGGCACAGGCCGGAGAGCACCATGTAGGCCGCGATGAGATAGCCGAACAGGCCGAGATCCCGCAGCCCCAGCAGCTGACTCGCCACCTTGGGACCGATGGCCAGCAGGCTGGCCGCCACCGCCCAGGCGGTAAACAGCGCCAGTGCACAAATAAAGAAAGCCGCCCCGGTGGCCTTGAGCCCCTCCCCCAGCGATCCCCTGCCCTGCTGCGTTGCCGCAGCCGGCGCCCCTTGCGCGCGGGCGGGCCAGCTCAATGCCACCCCCGCCATGGCACAGGCCGCCAGCCCCATGATGAGCAGGAAGGGCAGTTGGGTTGGATAGCACTCCAGCTGCAGCGCCAACCCGCTGAACACCGGGCCGAGCGCCAGCCCGGCGGTGAAGGAGAGGGTCGCGCTGAGGGCGGCCCGCTTGCCGCCATCGCGTGGGCCAAAGCGCAGCAGAGCCACGTTGGCGGCGCCGGTCAGGGCGCCGGTGCCGATCCCGGCCAGCACCCGCGCCAGCAACAGCGACCAGAAGGAGTCCGCGAGAGAGAACAACAGGGCGCCCCCCAGTACCGCCAGCAGGGCCGGCAGGATCATGGCGCGCAGATCGCTCACCCTGCCTGCCAGATTGCCGACCCCGAACAGGGAGATCAGCACCCCGCCCGCATAGCCGCCATAGATGAGGGTGAGGCTGACATCGCTCAGGGCCAGCGCCTGCTGATAGTGGGGATAGAGGGGAGTTGGCACGCTGCTGTTGAGCAGCGCCGACATCAACGCCAGCGGTAGAAACAGCAGGATGGCGCGATGGGAGGTGGCCGCCGCAGAGGGGGCGGCGGCGCAAAGAGATGATGACATGCAAGGCTCCGATGAGGGCGGGCAAGGCCGCTGACGAGAGGCGCCATGATAGCGCCCGTCGAGGCCCCTCGACAGCGACACAAATGCATCAGCCTGCTTCAATAATGCATGTCAGTGGCATCTATCTGCATGTCGAGAAGGGCACTCTCGCCTTGTGATCCCGCCGGCACTGGCTTCTAATGGGCACGCCCCGCCGGGGCACTTTGAGTGGGAGGCTCGATGATCAACTGGGACGACGCGCGGTTTTTTCTGGCACTGGCACGGCAGGGCACCCTGCGCGGCGCCGCCGGCGTACTGGGGGTCGATCAGGCCACCGTGGGGCGCCGCATCACGGCGCTGGAGCAGAACCTCGGCTCCAAGCTCTTTATCCGCACCCCCAAGCTCTATGATCTCAGCCCCCTCGGCGAGGCCATGCTGGCGGATGCCAGCGCCATGGAGCTGGCCATCAAGGCCATCGAACGCAAGGCGAGCGCCGGCGATCAGAGCCTGTGTGGCGAGGTGCGCATCGCCACCACCGATACCCTGGCCCAGGCCTTCGTGCTGCCCGCCCTCACCCTGCTGCGCGAGCGCCACCCCGGCATCCGGCTCAGCCTGCAGACCGCGGTCAGCGTCAGCGACATCGCCTACCGGGAGGCCGATCTCGCCATCCGCGGGCTGCGCCCGGACAACGACGAGCTGGTGATCAAGCGCCTCACCACCATAGAGATGGGGCTCTATGCCTCCCGCGACTATCTGGCCCGCCACGGCACGCCCAAGAGCGGCCACGCTCTCAGCCAGCATGCCCTGCTGCTGTTTGCCAGGGAACTGGTCTCCCGCCACTGGCACAGCCTGTGCGGGGAGCCGCTGCACGAGCCCAACGTGGTGCTGCAGTGCAACGCCCAGTTGCTGTTGCTGGCGGCGGCCCGCCAGGGGCTCGGCATCGCCCTGCTCTCCACCTTTCTGGCAGACAAGGAGCCGGAGCTGGTGCGCGTACTGCCCACCCTGTGCGATCCGGTCGACATCTGGCTGGTGCTCCACCCCGACTTGCAAAAAGCCAGCCGGGTGCGCGCCGTGGTGGATGCACTGGAAGAGGTGTTTCACTGCCGCTGAGCCGGCGGCGCCTTCTGCCCACGGCCCCGCATCTGTTACCATGCCGGCCATCAAGACTGTTTCCAGCGCGGCGTGGCCGCGCCCATCCCGACGGGTACCCTTATGTCCATTGCCTCCTTCGCCGATCTGGCGCTCTCCCCCCGCTTGCAGCAGACCCTGACCGAGCTTGGCTACGCCGCGCCGACCCCGGTGCAGGCCAGCGCCATCCCGGTCATTCTGGCGGGGCGCGATCTGATGGCGGGCGCCCAGACCGGCACCGGCAAGACCGCCGCCTTCGTGCTGCCGCTGCTGGAGCAGTTGCTGCAAAACCCGACCAACGATGCCCCCCGCCCCATCCGCGCCCTGGTGCTGGTGCCGACCCGCGAACTGGCAGTGCAGGTACATGAGAGTGTCACGCGCTACGCCAAGGGCACCGAGCTCACCAGCACGCAAGTTTACGGCGGGGTGAGTATCGCGGCGCAAGTGGAGGCGTTGAAAGCCGGGGTGGATATCCTGATCGCCACCCCGGGCCGGCTGCTCGACCATCTGCGGCAGGGGGCGTTGAGTCTGGCGGCGCTGCGCCATCTGGTGTTTGACGAGGCGGATCGCATGCTCGACATGGGCTTTATGGACGAGATCAAGGAACTGCTGAAACAGATCCCGGTGGATCGCCAGACCTTGCTCTTCTCCGCTACCTGCGATGACAACCTGTTTGCCTTGAGCAAGGTGCTGCTGCGTGACCCGGCACTTATCGAAGTGGCACCGCGCAACACCACGGCGGCCGAGGTGGAGCAGCGGGTCTATACGGTGGATGGCGATCGCAAACTGGCGCTGGTCGAACACATGCTCAAAGTGAAAGGCTGGGCGCCGGCCCTGATCTTCAGCCGCACCCGGCAGGGGGCCGACAAGCTGGCCCAGCAGCTCGGCAAGGCGGGCATCAATGCACTGGCCTTCCACGGTGATCTGTCACAAGGCGCGCGGGAGAAGGTGCTGCTGGAGTTTCGCGCCGGCACCCTGCAGGCGCTGGTTGCCACCGACGTGGCGGCCCGCGGCCTAGATATCACGGATCTCAACTACGTGATCAATATGGAATTCCCATTTGTGGCAGAGGATTACGTACACCGTATCGGCCGCACCGGTCGCGCCGGCAACAAGGGGCTCGCCATCACCTTGTTCAGCCCGGAAGATGCGCCGCTGCTGGAGAAGGTGGAGGCGGTGCTCGACACCCGTTTGCCCCAGCAGTGGTTCCCGGGCTTTGAGCCAGACCTGACCCGCTTCGAGCCCGAGCCGCGCCGCAGCAGCAAGGCAGCCCAGAAGCAGCGTGCCAGAAAGCAGGCACTGGCTGGCAACAAGGGTGGCAAGGGCCGGCGCTAAGCCGCCCCGGCACCGCCAATAAAAAAACGCCCAGTCGGGCGTTTTTTGTTATCCGATACACACCTGCTCCACTCCTACGGCGCAGCCGCCAGTTCCGGCGGCAAGGCCCGCAGGATGCGCTGCTCGGCCAGGGTGGAGAGCACGAACATCACCAGATAACCAAGGCCCAGCGCCACGATAATGGCCACCACGTTGGTGGTGAAGCGGGCCACCAGGTAGTAGGCCGCCACCAGCGCCACTATGCCCACCGCGCGGATCAGCAGACTCTGGGTAAAGTGGCCGTGGGCCTTGATGTAGGCAAGCTGGTAACCGTTGAGCATCATGAAGATGAAGAAGAGGGAGAAGTGCAGCAGCACCGGTACGGCCCCCAGATAGTCGGCCGGGAACAGCAGCGACACCAGCGGCTTGCCCGCCAGCAGCATCACCAGAAAGAACACCAGGCTGACGATGGCGCTGAGGCGGAAGATCCAGCGCCGGATCAGGCGGATCTGGCGGTGATCGCCGCTGCGCAGATTGACCGCCAGCTCCGGCAGCACGAAGCGGTAGATGGGGAAGACGAACAGGGTGGTCATGTAGGTGAAGATGGGGCGCACCACCACCTGAAAATCCCCCAGCTCGTCGAGGCTGAAGTGGCGGATGGTGAGCAGTACCGTGATGTAGATCATCAGGATGCTGGCCCCCGCCTCGAGGGATGCGGTAAAGCTCTTCTTCACATAGCTGCGCATCTCGGGGCCAAGCTCGACCTTGGTCAGCGGCCGGGTGGCGATGGCCCGACGGCGATGCAGATACATGTAGCCGGCGATGCCAAGCGAAGAGAAGGTCAGTCCGTAGAAGAGCGAAGCGAGCGCATCCATCCCCAGCCCGAAATAGCAGGCCATAAACAGCAAACCGTTGGCCAGCGGCTCCAGCCAGGTGACCCGGTTGGAGATCCCGTACATCCGGTACATGGCCACCAGATTGGTGAAGTAGACCTTGAACCCGAGCCCGAAGATGACCCCCACCAGTTCCAGATACTCCACCCGGATATGGAGCCCGTGCTTGATGTAGGGGATCACCAGCCCCCAGGTGAGCAGCACCATGCCAATGAGGAAGTAGCGGAAGATATTGATGATGTCCCGATCGTTTTTGGTCTGGGAGTAGCTCACCACCATGGATGAGCGAAAGCCGGTCATCAGGATGAGGGACAGCGAGATCAAATCCACCACGCTGTTGAACAGCGCCAGATCCCCCTTGGCCACCCACTGCGCCAGCCACACCTTGAAGGCGAAGCCGATGATGATGCTGGCAAGCGACGCCCACATGCCGGTGATGAAAGCCTGCTTGAGGCGGCCAAGTGAATCGGGTTGTTCGTCTTGAATTGCGTGCATCACGAAAGGCCCGCTAACTGCGTGAAGAGAGGCCCATCTTATGAAAGGGGGCCGCCCTTGAACAGCCCGAAACAGGGGGCAAGGGCGATCCCCTGCCAGAAACGCCCGACCGGGCGTCTCCTTTATCGTGCGCCCAGCCCGTCATTCGGCTGCCGCTGCGGCGGCTTATGACTGGGGTGCGGCCTTGATCAGCGCCTCGTAGTGATCAATCAGCTCGGGGCCGTGCAGCGGTGAGTCGTGGCCGCCCACCACCGTCTTGATCGGCAGCTTCATCGCCTTGAGTCGCTCGATGGTCTGCGGATACGCCTTCACATCGGCAAAGCTCAGGTTGCCCAGCTTCTCCTTGAGGATGCAGTTGCCATAGAGCACCTGCTCGTCGGGGAAGTAGACAAAGATGCCGTCCGGGGTATGGGCCGGGCCCGCGTAGAAGGCGCGCAGCTTGCCCTCTTGCAGGGTGAAGTCACCATCGTGCACCACGTTGGGCAGCACCAGCGGCAGATCCGGGTATTCCGGCAGCCCCTTGCGGGTAAAGGCGACAATCTCGGCCCAGTCGCTCTTCATCAGATCCCGGGTCTGGCGCGTCGCCACCACCTTGGCGCCGATGGACTTCCAGTAGGCGTTACCGCCCGCCCGATCGGTGTGGTAGTTGGTGTTGATCACCTCCAGCACCGGCTTGCGGCTGACCCGTTTGATCAGCTTGTGCAGCTCGCGGGCGGTATCCGGTGTCCAGGTCGCCCCCACCACAGTCACTCCCTTGGCACCGAAATAGACCATGGAGTTCTCTTTGACGTAGTAGTTATCTTCAACAACATAGACAGGGCCGCTCACCTGCTTGAGGGAGATCCCCGCCGCCCGCACGCTGCCGCCCCAGAAACTCGCCATCAGCACCACGGCGCCGGCCAGCCCGCACTTTATCCAACCTTTCATCATCTTGCTCCCTCGAACCAACCGGCCCCTCGCCACCCCTGTGACAAGCCGGGCCCATTTATCAGTGGGCAGAAAATACGGGGGATTTGTGAAGGGAAAATGGGCTTGTGTGAAGGGAAAATGGGCTTGTGTGAAGGGAAGGTGAAGTCTGGGGAAAGTCCGGAAAAATCGGCAGCGACCTCCTATTCGCGAACGTCCGAATACGCTTCGCTATTCGAACCTGCGGCCCTATTAGGATCAGTTATTTAGCAACCTTGGATGCCAAAGGCCAATCAGCGATCCCATTTCACAGTCGCTCTACAGCCCTACACGTACCTTATGTTGTTCTTCATCAAACTAGATGTGATACCCTTCCAAAATGGCCCCATATGGGCATAAAAAACTGGCATCAACATACTAGCCCAAGGTCTTTATGGAAAAAATAATTGAAAAAATAATCCAGGCAGCCCAAATAAAAGAAGCCCACGCATCACATGCACCAATAATTAAGAGTGCTTTTTTAAAACTGAGGGAAATCTTCCTAGAACTAGACATTGAACAGGGAGAAGGTATTAGTTATACAATTCAACGAATTCAGATTAGAACCCTGTTAAATACCCTGACAAAATTATTAGAGGCAATAATCACCCTACTTGATGAAAAAAACTATGAGAGTATAGACCCATTAGCTAGGGTGGCAATGGAGCACTCGGTAAATGTCATTTATTTAAGTAGAGGCAAAAAAAATGAACGTTCCAAGCAATTACTTAAGCACTACATTGAAACAACATTAGAAAAATCTGATTTCTGGTATAAATTTGCGCAAAAGAATTGCGATGATGTAGCCGCTGATATTGCCCTAAAAAAAATCAATTTCCTTAAAGAGCTCAAAGTGGGCCATTCTGGACTATATGATCGTTCCATTGGTAAGTGGCCCAGTCCATTTAAAAGATTTGAAGAATGTGGGTATGAAGCAGAATATGTTACATTATATGCAATGAATTCAGATTCAGTTCATAGCCTATCGGAAGATGCTTATAATTACTGTACAGTCAGCAATTATCCTGATGAGTTACAGGAGCATGTAATAAGAAATTACAGAGCATTAAGTCTATCAATGTCAGTTTATCTATCGATAAAATCAGTCTACTTTTATGGACTTACTATAAATAGTATTTGTCAGCTTTTAAAAACCAATCATAACATCTCAAACATAGTAAATGAATTACATGATATAACACTTGAACATGAAGAAGAAAATCTCCAACGATGGAGTTAATGAAAATCTGTTATATCCCTAATAATCTCTACACATCTAGAGACTATCGAATATGCAATGATATTATTCATCAAAGAAGAAAGATCAGGATATTCAATGAACATATCTATTACCCAATAATAAAAGTAAAAACCACCCGTATAACGGGTGGTTTTTTTATTATCTCAGAATGATCCAGAGAGATTTAACTCACGGCAGCACTCACCCCAACGGCGGCGTCCGTGGCGGCACCATACGCTTGCTGCCGGTGGACTCGAAGGCCGAGGCGAAGCGCAGCAGCTTGTTGTCGTCATAGGCGCGGCCGGCGAAGGTCAGGCCCACCGGCATGCCGATATCGGCCATGACGCCCATGGGGACGGTGACGGTCGGCACGCCGAGGTGGCGAATGGCGAGGTTGCCGTTGGCGACCCAGATGCCGTTGCTCCAGGCGATATCGGCGGAGGCCGGATTCACATCCGCGTCAGCCGGGGCGACGTCGGCAACGGTGGGGAACAGCACGGCGTCGAGCTTGAGCCCGTCCATCCAGTCTTCCAGATCCAGCTTGCGGGTCTTCTCCAGACCACGCAGGCCGTCCGGCACCGAGGCAATCTCGTCGAAGCGCTTGAGGCCGCGCTTGGCCATCTTGACGTACTCGTCCATGCCCGCCGCCAGATCGCCCTCGCGGTTCGGCAGGGTGCCCGGATCGTGGGGGAAGATCTTCGGGCCATCCACATCGGCCAATTTATTCAGCTTGGGATCGCCGTTGGCGCGCAGGAAGTCGTCGAACGCCCAGCCGGAGAGCTCCCACAGCTCGTCGTTGAGAAACTCCGGGCTCACGATGCCGCGATTGAACACGGTCGGCGCGCCGGGCCTGTCCCCTTCGCAGTTGGAGACCAGCGGGAAGTCCACTTCGATGACTTCGGCACCAGCGGCTTCCAGCGCCTGGCGGGCCTGTTCCCACAGGGCAATCACGGTCTCGCGGGTATGGATCCGCTGACCGGTCGGGCCGCCAATGCCGGGGTTTTCGCTGGTGCCGGCCAGTTCATCCTTGTTGATAAACATGCGCGGCACGCCGAGCCGCTTGCCCTTGAGGGCATCGGGCTTGGCAGCCAGATCCAGATAGGAAGCCGGACGCACCTCGGAGGCCTTGGGGATCTTGACCCAGGGCTGCAAGCGCCACAGATCGCCACGGGTATCGGCATCGTCGGCCACGACCACATCCAGCACTTCCAGGAGGTCGTTCATGGTGCGGGCATAGGGCACCACCACGTCCATGGTCGGGGTCAGCGGCCAGTTGCCGCGCACCGAAATCACGCCGCGGGACGGGGTGTAGGCACACAGGCCGTTGTTGGAAGCCGGGCCACGGCCGCTCGACCAGGTCTCTTCCGCCAGACCAAAGGCGGAGAAGCTGGCGGCGGTGGCAGTACCGGCCCCGTTGGAGGAGCCGGAGGCAAAGGGTGCGGTCAGGTAGTCGGCGTTGTAGGGGCTCTCGGCACGGCCATAGACGCCGCGCTGCATGCCGCCATTGGCCATCGGCGGCATATTGGTTTTGCCAAGGCAGATGGCACCGGCGGCGCGCAGCCGCTCAACGGTAAAGGCATCGCGCTGGGCCACCAGATCCTTGAAGGCCGGGCTGCCGGAGGCGGCGGTCAGCCCCTTGACCAGATAGCTGTCTTTGGCGGTGTAGGGGATGCCGTCGAGCGGCCCCAGAGTTTCGCCACGGGCGCGGCGGGCATCGGAAGCCTCGGCTTCTTTTAGCGCATCGGGATTGGGCACCACAAGGGCGTTGAGGCGGGTTTGTGTCTCGGGGCCGTTGTAGGCCTCGATCCGGGCCAGATAGGCCTTGACCAGTTCGACCGCGGTGGTGCGGCCTGATTCGAGCGCACCGCGCAGTTCGGCAATGGAAACCTCGGTCACTTCGATCATGGGGATCTCCTGTAAAGGGTGACGGTTTGTCATGATGATCGCCGCATCAGCACCTGCGACCATCACATCATCAAGAGAGAAAACCCCACGGCGTGGGGTTTTGAATTTCTACACTCTTCGACCAGCTTATTGACCTGAAGGGATTTGCTGAGTAATGCAGTGGATATTGCCACCGCCCAGCAGGATCTCGCGGGCCGGCACGCCGACGACCTTATGCTCCGGGAAGATCTCTTCCAGAATGCGCTGAGCTTCGCCGTCGGTGGCGACATCCAGCAGCGGGTAGACGATGCGATCGTTGGTGATGAGGAAGTTCACGTAGGAGCCGGCCAGACGGCCTTCCGCCTCGCGCGGCACACCGGTACCACTCTCGACACCGGCAGACTCTTCCTGAGTGCAGTAGAGCGGGCCCGGCTGGGGCAGCTTCCACACTTTCAGCTTGCGACCCTTGGCGTCGACCGCGGCTTCCAGCACCTTGAGGGCGGCCACGGAGCGGGCGTACTGGGGATCGTTCTGGTCGTCAGTCCAGTGCAGGGCCACTTCACCCGGACGCACGAAGCAGCACATGTTGTCGATGTGGCCGTCGGTCTCGTCCATGTAGACGCCTTCGTCCAGCCAGATAAAGCTCTGCACACCCAGATAGTCGCGCAGGTGTGCTTCGATTTGCTCTTTGCTCAGGTGCGGGTTGCGGTTTTCGTTGAGCAGGCACTCGGCGGTGGTCAGGCAGGTGCCTTCGCCGTCGACGTGGATGGAGCCCCCTTCCAGAATGAGCGGCGCGTCGTAACGGGCCATGCCGTGCTGTGCCAGCATCTGGGCCGCCACTTGCTCGTCTTGATCCCAGGGGTAGTAGAGACCGCCCTTGTGACCGCCCCAGGCGTTGAAGCCCCAATCCACCCCACGGCACTCGCCGGCCGCGTTGGTGACTATGGTGGGGCCGCTGTCGCGGGCCCAGCAGTCATCGCTGTTCATCTCGACCAGGGTGACATGGCTGGGCATGATGGCGCGAGCCTGCTCCATAAACTGGGCCGGTACCCCCATAAAGACCGGGGTGGCTTGCCCAATAGCATCCGCCACCTTGGCGAAGGTGGCTTGCGCGAAGCGACCGGCCTCACGCCAGTTGTCCGGGCGAAACGGCCAGATCATCCAGACGGCCTGCTGGTGTGCCCACTCGGCGGGCATGGTGAAGCCGTCAGCGGCCGGCGTGGTGTTCATGGTCTTGATGCTCATCGCAAGGCTCCTTGCATGGATTGAGACCCCGCAGGCGTGAAAACGCGGCGCGGGGATCCTGGAAAAATAACAGTGGTCGCAGTGTAAGAAGTTGCGCTCACATCCATCAAATGAATAGGATGGATTGTCCCATAAGCTAGGCAAATAATCTTGATGAAACTGCACCAGCTCGACCTCAACCTGCTGCTCGCCTTTGACGCCCTGATGGCGCAGGGCAGCGTCACCCGCGCCGCCGAAACCCTCTTTATCAGCCAGCCCGCCATGAGCCATGCGCTCAATCGCCTGCGCACCTTCTTTGGCGATCCGCTCTTGGTGCGTACCCCGCAAGGAATGCTGCCGACCCCGCGCGCCCAGCGGCTGCATCTGGGGGTACAGCAGGCGCTGCGACTGCTGGAGCAGCAGCTCAGCGATGAGGAGGTGTTTGAGCCGAGCCAGTCGAAGCGCCGCTTCGTGCTCTGCACCACGGATTACGTGGAGTGCGTGCTGATCCCGCCGCTTATCCAGCGCCTCAAACGGCTGGCGCCCGGAGTCACCATCGAGATCCGCATCTTGCGCGACACCCTGCCCGAAGCCGAGCTGGCGAGCGGCGAGATAGATCTCGTGCTGGGCTTTGACGAATACATGCAAGTGCCGGGGTATCTCGGCAAGGAGACCTGGCTCACCGAGCCGCTGGCCGGGCTGGTGCGCGCCGATCTGCCGATGACCGCCCCGGCGCTCGCAGAGAGTGGGGATGACCCGGCGCTGCAGGGCGAGCGCATCAGCTTGGCGCAGCTGATCGAGATGCCCCACGTGTTCCACTCACCGCTCGGAACCTCGGAGGCGAGTCTGGATCGCTATCTGAAGACGCTGGGGTTCAGTCGTACCATCTCGGTCAACAGCCAGAGCTATATGTCCGCCGCCGCCATCGTCAGCCAGAGCGATCACCTGCTGGTGCTGCCCAGCATGGTGGCCGAGCTGCTCGCCAGCCACTGGCCGCTGAAAAGCCTGCCGCTGCCCGAAGATGTGCCGGATTATCACCTCAACTGCGTCTGGCATCCGGTGCATGCGCAGCAGCCGGCGTTGATCTGGTTAAAGGCGCTGATGAAGGAGTTGGTGAATCCGGGATAAGCGGCAGTGGCAGGCAGCCCCCCCTCATCCCCAACCCTTCTCCCGCAAGGGGAGAATTGCGCTGAGCCGTGACCTCCCCCTCATCCCCAACCCTTCTCCCGCAAGGGGAGAAGGGAGCAAACAACTCGGCTGCGTGTGGCATCCCCAGAAACAACCATGGCTCCCGCGGGAGCCATGGTTGTTTCTGGGCGGCGCATTACGCCCTCAGGGCCATCATCAACTGGGTGACCACGCCACCCAGCAGGGCGGGCTCGGGCCGGCACTGGGCGAAGGTGACCAGGCCCTGAATGTTGATGAGTAAAAAGGCGGTCAGGGTCGGGATGTCGCGCCCGGCCGCCAGCTCGCCGCGCTCGAGGGCCAGGCTCAGCACCGCAGCCAGATCGGCATCCAGCTCGCCATAGATGGCCTTGAGCTTCAGGTGCAGCTCTTCGTCCTGCTCCGCCAGCTCCATCAGGGTGCGGGTCACCAGACAGGTGCCGCAGAGGGCGTCGTTCACCACCTGCTCGAGGTAGGCCTGCACCCCCGCCAGCGGGCTCGCGGCGGCGAAGAAGCTGCGCCGCAGGGCGCTCTTCTCCTGCACATAGTGATCAACTGCCGCCAGCAGCAGGCCGCGCTTGTTGCCAAACGCCGCGTAGAGGCTGCCTGGATGCAACCCGGTCGCCGCCACCAGCTCCTGCATGGTGGTCTTGGCGTAACCCTTGGCCCGAAATGCTTCCATGGCATTTCGCAAGACGTCGTCCCGGTTGAACTCGGCGCTGCGCATGGTTTCTCCGTTGAAAAAGCGGATTCACCGGCCTGGGGCCGGCGAGGGGAAATAAGAGGGCGGCAAGTTTACCCCAGCGGGACCGCAACACCAACCCATGTTGAATGCTCGTTCAAAAAAGACTTGCACACAAAACAAAAAACGTCTTGAATGCACGTTCAAGAATCACTCCCTCAGGACAGACGATCATGAATACCCTGTTTCAGCCCTATCGCCTCAACGACACCCTCACCCTCGCCAACCGTTTCATGATGGCTCCCCTCACCCGCTGCATGGCAGGCCCAGGCCTGGTGCCCACCGAGCAGATGGCCGCCTATTACGCGCGCCGCGCCGACATCGGCCTCATCATCTCCGAAGCCACCATCATCCGGCCGGACGGTCAGGGCTACCCCAATACTCCTGGGATCTACAGCGCCGAGCAGATCGCCGGCTGGAAGAAAGTGACCGGCGCCGTGCATGCCAACGGCGGCAAGATCTTCGCCCAGCTGTGGCACGTGGGTCGTCTCTCCCACCCCTTCTTCCACCATGCCGAAGTGCTGGCCCCCTCTGCCGTCGCCCATGAGGGCACGGTGCCGCGCATGCGCG
Source organism: Aeromonas sp. QDB03 (assembly GCF_027707985.1). Taxonomy (NCBI): domain Bacteria; kingdom Pseudomonadati; phylum Pseudomonadota; class Gammaproteobacteria; order Aeromonadales; family Aeromonadaceae; genus Aeromonas; species Aeromonas sp. QDB03. The sequence goes on from NZ_JAPCJG010000003.1 coordinate 21,610, forward strand.
AGCTGGTCTATCAGGTGCCGCGCGCCCTGACCGAGAGCGAAATCGCCCAGCTGGTCGAGGATTACGCCCAGGCCGCCGCCAACGCCATCGAAGCGGGCTTTGACGGGGTGGAGATCCACGGTGCCAACGGCTACCTCATCGATCAATTCCTGCACCACGCCAGCAACCTGCGCACCGACAACTACGGCGGCAGCCCCGAGAACATGAGCCGCTTCGCGCTGGAGGTGGTGGATGCCATCAATGCCCGCATCGGCGGGGATCGGGTGGGCCTGCGCCTCTCCCCCGGCGCCTACGTGCACCTTGAAGGGGATGCCCGGGATCGCGCCGTGTTCGACCACCTGCTGGCCGAGCTGAACCAGCGCAACCTGGCCTATGTGCACCTCGGCATCTTCGATGACAGCCTCACCTTCGACTACTTGGACGGCCGCGCCTCCGACTACCTGCGCGCCCGCTACGATGGCCATCTGGTGGGGGTGGGCAACTACAGCGCCGAGACCGCCGCCGAGGCCATCAAGGCCGACCGCTTCGACCTCGTCGCCATCGGTCGCCCGCTCATCGCCAACCCGGACTACCTCGCCAAAGTGAAACAGGGCGACGCCCTGGTGCCCTATACCGACACCATGCTGGCCGAGCTGGTCTAACGCTCGCCGGCACCTTGCCTGACCAAGGATGGGATCCGCGCCCTCGCGCGGGTTTCCAATGTTTGGGCCCCCTCCCGGGCCCTTTTTTGTGCCCGCTTGTCATGTCCGCCGTTTCCCAACCCTCGCCAGTGCAATAAAAAAGTTGCTAGTAACAACTAGTTGGCTATATTGGTTGTTGATGACAACCAAATAGGAAGCCCTGATATGGATCCCCGCCCCCTGCGCGCCCTGTCGCGCGATCTGGTTCGCGAACTCGGCATGCTCTCCCAGCAGTGCGGCGAACTGGCGCTCAGTCCGCTCGAAGCCCATCTGCTGATCGAGCTGGAGAGCGGCCCCGCCACCAACCAGCAACTGGCCGAGCGGCTGCGCATCGACAAGTCCAACGCCAGCCGCCCGCTGGCCCGCCTGGCCGAGCGCGAGCTCATCAGCTGGCACCCCCATCCGTCCGATGGTCGCAGCAAGGAGGCGCGCCTCACCATCGCCGGCCAGGCCCAGCTGCTGGATCTGCATCAGGAGATGGACAGCGCCATGGAAGAGACCCTGGCCCAGCTCACCCTCGCCGAGCGCGAGCAGTTGTGGACCGGTCTGCGCCTCTATCGCAGCGCCCTCTCCCGCGCCCGTCGCCAGCAGGGTTACCGCATCCGTCCCATCACAGCCGCCGACAACCCCCATATCGCCGCCGTGATCCGTGCCGTCTCCGCCGAATACGGCCTCACCGCCGACAAAGGCTACGGGGTGGCCGACCCCAATCTGGATCGGCTGCATGAGACCTATCAGGGCGCGCAGAGCCGCTACTGGGTGATCGAGGGGCCGGACGGCACCATTCTCGGCGGGGGCGGCATAGCGCCGCTGGCGGGAGAAGAGGGGCAAGTCTGCGAGCTGCAGAAGATGTACTTCATGCCCTCCCTGCGCGGGCTGGGGCTGGGACGCCGGCTGGTGCTGCAGGCGCTGGACGAGGCGCGCGCGCTCGGTTATCAGCGCTGCTATCTGGAGACCACCGCCGTGCTGCGCGAGGCCACCGCGCTCTACGAATCCCTGGGCTTCGAACACCTGCCGGGCCCGCTTGGCTGCACCGGCCACGATGCCTGCGAGATCTGCATGGTGCTGACGCTTGGCGCCGACGATGGCCAGCGACCAGCCTGAGCGATCAGCTCAGGATGAAAAAGGGCGGCAGCGATGCCGCCCTTTTGTTTGCCTGTTGCTCAGAGCTGGGCGGCGGGCGGCACGAAGCGCAGCGCCACCCCGAGCCGGTTCCAGCTGTTGATGGTGGCCACCGTCACCGACAGCTGCACTATCTGGGCCTCGCTGAAGTGCTCGCGCAGCTCGCCATAGAGTGCGTCGGGCACGCCGTCCGGCGGCAGCAGGGTCAGGCTCTCGGTCCAGGCCAGGGCCGCCCGCTCCGGGGCGCTGAACACGGTGGCATCCCGCCAGGCTGCCAGCTGATCCAGCTTGGCCTGCCCCACCCCGCTGCGACGGGCAATGTTCAGGTGATACTGCAGGCAGAAGCTGCAACCGTTGAGCTGGGAGGCGCGCAGCTTCACCAGCTCGCTCAGGCTTTTGTCGAGGCCAGCCTCGTCCACTGCCTTGCCGGCGGCGATCAGGGCGTCGTGAGCCGCCGGCAGCAGCTGGCGAAAGTCGGGGTAATCGATGCGGGTGCTCATTCTGGTGTTCTCCTTGGGCATGATTTAATATCAGGGCACGAACAACATATCAGCACCCTAACATGATAAACAAGCCCCCCTTGAGTACAGAGCTGCCCATCCCCCTGCCCGCCCCAGGCGAAGGCAAGCGCGGCGAAGCGGGTCACCTCGGCTATCTGCTGCGCCAGGCCGCGGCCGCCCAGCGCCTGCGCATGGAGCGGGCACTGGCGGACCTGCCCATCACGGCGCCCCAGTTTGCCCTGCTCACCATGTTGGATGCCTATCCCGGCAGCTCCAACGCCGAGCTCGCCCGGCTCACCCTGCTCACCCCCCAGACAGTGAGCCCCATGGTGACCAGCCTGGAGCGCAGCGGTCTGCTGGCCCGCACCCCTCACGCGGTCCATGGCCGCATCCAGCAGCTCAGCCTCAGTCCCGCCGGGGCTGAACTGCTGGCGCAGGCCAAGGCCAGGGTCGCCCGGCTGGAGCAGGAGCTGGCCGCCCCGCTGGCCGAGGAGGAGTTGCGGCTGGTCAAACGCTGGCTGGCGAACCTCGCCAGCGGCATGGAGGGCGAGGCCTGACGCCAGCCGGTGTTAGCGGACGGGGTTTGCAGTCAGGCCGAGGCAGACAGGGGTGCTGGGCGCTTGTCAGGTGGGGAAGTAGAACCAGGCCGTCTTGATCAGACCCGCCTCCACTTCGAAGACCGCCATGCTCTCCAGCGGCTCGGGGGAGAGGCCATAGATCAACTCGTGATCAAACACCTTGTTGCCGATGACGGTTCTCGACAGCAGCTCGGCCCTGAGCTGCGGGTTATTGAATCTGTGCTCGGCATAGAAGGTCCGGAGCGCCCCCTTGCCCACTGTGCTCGGGCTCTCCGTCGGCATCCGGTATCCCTTGAACGCCTCGCAGAAGCAGGCCAGGAAGGCCTCGAGATCATGGGCGTTGTAAGCGTTAAATTGTGCCTCGACGGGCAGTTCGACCGACATGCATCACTCCCTGAATCATGTAACATCCTCCTTTATAGGGGGCATTGCCCCCCTTGTCGACGGGTGACGGGGGCTCAGCCCCCATCTGCGCCTTGATCGCCATGCAAAAAAAGACCCCGCCTGGGCGGGGTCTTTTTTTATCTTGTCTGCCTAGCGGGCAAGCACTTATCAGTGCTCGCGGGTCTGGCGGAACTGGACGTCAGGGTGACGCTCCTGGGCCAGGCGCAAGTTGACCATGGTCGGCGCGATGTAGGTGAGGTTGTCACCGCCATCGAGGGCCAGGTTGACCTCGTTCTTGCGCTTGAACTCTTCGAACTTCTTGACGTCGGTCCCTTCCACCCAGCGGGCGGTGGAGACGTTGACCGCCTCGTACAGCGCCTCGACGTTGTATTCGCTCTTCAGACGAGAAACCACCACGTCGAACTGCAGCACACCGACCGCACCGACGATGAGATCGTTGCTGATGAGCGGACGGAACACCTGCACCGCACCCTCTTCGGAGAGCTGCACCAGCCCCTTGAGCAGCTGCTTCTGCTTGAGCGGGTCGCGCAGGCGGATACGGCGGAACAGTTCCGGCGCGAAGTTCGGGATGCCGGTGAACTTGAGATCCTCACCCTGGGTGAAGGTGTCGCCGATCTGGATAGTGCCGTGGTTGTGCAGACCTATGATGTCGCCGGCGAAGGCGTCTTCCGCCTGCTCGCGGTCACCGGCCATGAAGGTCACGGCGTCGGAGATGTTCACGTCCTTGCCGATGCGCACGTGGCGCATCTTCATGCCCTTGGAGTAGGTGCCTGACACGATGCGCATAAAGGCGATACGGTCGCGGTGTTTCGGGTCCATGTTCGCCTGGATCTTGAACACGAAACCGGAGAACTTCTCCTCGGTGGCGGCCACTTCACGGCTCTCGGCCTTGCGCGGCATGGGCGACGGTGCCCAGTCGGTCAGGCCGTCCAGCATGTGGTCCACACCGAAGTTACCCAGTGCAGTACCGAAGAAGACCGGGGTCATCTCGCCGGCGATGAAGGCATCGTGATCGAACTCGGGGGAGGCACCCTGTACCAGCTCCAGCTCGCCGCGCAGCTGGGCCGCCAGATCTTCGCCGATGGCGGCATCCAGCTCGGGGTTGTTCAACCCCTTGACCACCCGCTTCTCCTGGATAGTGTGGCCCTGGCCGCTCTGATAGAGATAGGTCTCGTCCTTGTAGAGGTGGTAGACACCCTTGAAGGATTTGCCGCAGCCGATGGGCCAGGTGATGGGGGCGCACATGATGTTGAGCTCGCGCTCCACCTCGTCCATGACCTCCATCGGATCGCGCACTTCGCGGTCCAGCTTGTTCATGAAGGTGAGGATGGGGGTGTCACGCAGCCGGGTCACTTCCATCAGCTTGCGGGTCCGGTCTTCAACACCCTTGGCGGCGTCGATGACCATCAGGCAGCAGTCGACCGCCGTCAGGGTACGGTAGGTATCTTCGGAGAAGTCCTCGTGACCCGGGGTGTCGAGCAGGTTGACCAGACAATCGGCATAGGGGAACTGCATCACCGAGGTAGTGATGGAGATACCACGCTGCTTCTCCATCTCCATCCAGTCGGATTTGGCGTGCTGGCCTGAGCCACGGCCCTTGACGGTACCGGCGCGCTGAATGGCCTGTCCGAACAGCAGGACTTTTTCGGTGATGGTGGTTTTACCCGCATCCGGGTGCGAGATGATCGCAAAAGTGCGTCTCTTGGAGACTTCACTCAGAAATTCAGCTGACATAATTCAACGTTCTTCTATTGGGCGGCGGCCTTAAGCCACCGTGGGATAATTCCGGAGTGCCGCATTGACTCACGGTCCGGCATGGATACGCAACGAGCCACACCAAGCTGGCATCAGACCAACCGGTGGAGAGAGGAAGAGGGTTGCGTTACATGGGTCTTCTCACCTGAGCCAAAGCAAAATTGCGCGACATTATACCCGCGCGAGTGAAAAATACCCAGCCCGGCTTTGCAGACGAGCAGGGGAGCCTGCGCCCCCCTACTCGGCCCGCATCACCTGGTTGCGGCCCGCCTGCTTGGCCCGGTACATGGCCTCGTCGGCCCGCTGCACCAGATCGCCGAAGCTCTCGTCGAGGGGGCTGTACTGGGCACAGCCGATGCTGACGTGCACCGGCTGCCCCTCCGGCATCCCGTCGATGCGCAGCTGGGCGACCCGATGGCGGATCCGCTCCGCCACCTCGACCGCCTCGTCGAGACAGGTGTCGGGCAGCAGCACCAGAAACTCCTCGCCACCGTTGCGCCCCACCCGATCGAGGGAGCGCAGCTGGGCGGCGACACAGCTGGCCACCTCGGCCAGCACCTTGTCCCCCATGTGGTGGCCCAGGGTGTCGTTTACCTGCTTGAAGTGATCGATGTCGAGCTGTAGCACCGACAAGGCCCGACCATGCTCTCGCGCCTGCTTGAACCAGGCCAGCCCCTTGGCCTGGATCTGGCGGCGGTTGTGCAGCCCGGTCAGGTCGTCGGTCATGGCGAGCCGGCGCATCTTGCGGGAGCGATTGAACTGATGCAGCGCCAGCATGCCCATCACCAGCAGCAACAAAATGACCACCGCATATTGCCAGTGGCGCCGCTCCTGCAGCTGCTTGAGCTTGGCCTCCTGCAGCAGCTGCTTGGTCTTGAGGGCCTGGTTCTCCAGCTCCTTGCGGGCCAGATCGAACTCGAAGCGCATCTGCAACGAACGCTGCTCCCTGAGTACCCGCTCCAGAGAGTGCTTGGTCTCGACGTACTTTTTGAGGCTGGCCAGCGCCCCGTTGATCTGGCCCTGCTGCTCCAGGATCCGGGCCCGCACCTCGTAGACCCGCGCCAGGAAGCGCTGGTTCTTCTCCTTGACGAAGATGGGCTCGGCCTGGGCCAGGTAGTAGAGCGCCTTGGTCGGGTTGCTCTGCGCCGCTTCCGCCATCCCCATCACCAGTTGCCAGTGGCCCAGGGTCACGCTGTCGGAGCTCTCGCCACTGCGCAGGATGGCATCGGCCTGCTGCAGCTTGCTCACCGCTTCGGCCACCTTGTTCTGGTTGAGGAGGATGGTGGCGATCTCGATCTGGATCCAGGCCAGCAGCCCCTCCTTCTGCTGGGAGCGGTAGAGCTGCTCGGCCTGGATCATCAGCGGCAGGGCCCGTTCATACTCCCCCATCTCGGCATAGAGCAGCCCCTGCTGGGAGCGGATGTCCACCAGCCGCTCCTGATCCCCCAGGGTGCCATAGTCGTGCTCCAGCTCCTTGAAATAGCCCTCGGCCCGCTCGTAGAGCCCCATCCGCCGGTAGGCGTTGGCGATCTGGGCCAGCACCTCCCGCGCCTTGCCGTCCTGCCCGAGCGACTCGAAGCGCTTGTGCGCCTCGATAAGCTCCATCAGCCCCTCCGCCAGCTCCCCCTGATAGGCGTACATGTCGCCGCGAAAGCTGAGGATGTCGGCCTCCTGCAGCCGATCGCCGAGTCGGCGGGCCAGTACCAGCGCCTGCTGGTAGTCGGCCTTGGCCTGATCCATGTTGCCGAGCAGCTGCTGGTGAAAGCCGCGACAGGTGAGCAGGCCGGTCTCGGTGATCCTGTCCTTGCGGGCCCGGGCGATGGCCAGCTGCTGATCGGCAAAGGCCACCACGGCGCGATACTCGCTATCCCACTCGGCGGGCATGGCCCAGCACTGCAGGCGCACGATGCGCCCCTGCACGTCGAGGGGATACTCATCCTTGCTCGCCACCAGCGCGGCGATGCGCAGCCGGAATATGCGGTCGGGCTGGAAGCCCTCTTCCAGCAGTTGCAGCTCGCGGGAGAGCTGGGGTTCGGTCAGCGGCGCCCGGGCCGCCCAGGCGAGGGGCGTGCACAATCCCGTCAGCAGGATCAGGGTCATGATGCGTTTCATGCCGGTTCGGTTTCCCCTCTGGTGGTGCAGCTAGGCAGGTGTGTTCACTATGACCATCATATCCTGCCTTGTTCAAGCACACAGCCACCAGGGAGAAAGAGAGAAAATCAGCCAGATCTGGCGGGCTCTCACACTGACCCCTCGTGCCTCTTTACAGATGGAAAATCAGCATCGACTATAAGCGCCATCCACTACAGGGAAGCGCGGGTTGATGACATACCAGGAGCTGCAGGCGGCCTACGACAAGCTGCTGCAGGAGAACGAACGGCTCAAGCGGGTCGCCGAGGATGCGCGGGAGAAGCTGGAAGCCGCCATGGACGGCACCGGCTTGTGCATCTGGCAGAACCATGTGCCCACCGGCAAGCTCATCATCTTCAACCGCCGCTGGGGCGCCATGCTCGGCTACCAGCCCAAGGAGCTGTCGGCCCACTTCGACGTCTGGCGCGAACACCTGCATCCGGAAGACAGGGAGCGGGTGCTGCAAGCCTTCTTCGATCACCTGAACGGCAAGAGCCCGTTTTATCAGGTGATGCACCGGATGATCGCCAAGGACGGCAAGACCACCTGGGTGCTGGACCGGGGCCGGGTGGTAGAGCGGGACGCACAGGGCAATCCCATACGGGTGATGGGCACCCACATCGACATCACCCACGAGAAGGAGTACGAGCAGCAGCTGGCCCAGCTCGCCCACCGGGATCCCCTCACCGGCCTGCTCAACCGCACCGCACTGCAGCGCCAGTTCCCGCAGGAGTACCGGGCGATCTGCTTCATCGATCTCGACGACTTCAAGCAGGTCAACGACAACCTGGGCCATCGCGCCGGCGACGAGCTGCTGATCGCCCTCACCCGCCGGCTGCGCGACTGCTGCGAGGAGGGGGTGAAGATAGGCCGGCTCGGCGGAGACGAATTCGTGCTGCTGCTGCCCTGGAGCAGCGACGATCCCCGCACCAGCCACCTGGCCCGCCAGTGCATCAACGCCATCTCCACCCCGTTCGAGCTGCCCAACGGCGACGCCTCGGTGGGATTGAGCATGGGGATTGCGGCGATCCGGCCGCAGGATGATTTCAGTACGGCGCTGGCTCGCGCCGACCAGGCCATGTATCGGGTCAAGCGCAGCGGCAAGCAGGGTTTTTACGTCTCCCAGCCAAGCGGCCAGCCGCTGCTGGATCAGGAGCAGGTCAACGAACGGGGACTCGGCCACCAGCCTAGCTGCTGACGGCCTGTCTCAGCTGCGCTGCCAGCGCCGCAGCAGGCGCCCGCGCAGGCCGCAATCGAGCAGCCAGCTGTTGTCGAACACCCGCAACAGCGCCGGCTTGGCATGGCGGGACATGGCCACCGCGTGAAAGCGGGTCTGCTGCTTGCGCTGGCGGTTCATCCGCTCCAGCAGGCTGTGGGGCAGGCTCTGGGCGATGAAGTCGGAGACCACCAGCACGTCCGCCTTGGCAAAGGCGGGGTCATCCAGCTTGATCAGGGCCTTCTCGAGGCAGGGGACCAGATCGGTGCCGCCGTGAAAACTCATGGAGAGGAAGCGCTCCGCCTTGTCGAGCCCGGTGTCGGCGGTGATCTCAAGGGTCGCCACCTCGGTGGAGAAGAGCATCAGGTAGCAGCCCCGCTTCTCGTCCATCGCCACCTTGAGCAGCGCCAGAAACAGCGCCTTGGCACACTCCTCCGGGTATCCCCCCATGGAGCCCGAGGTGTCGATGCAGACGATGAAGGGCCCCCGCTGCTGCAGTTGCCGCCCGCCGAGTTCCGGGGTGCGCAGCATGATGCGCTGACGCGGCAGGGTACCGCGCGACTGGTAGCTGAGCAGGCGCCGCTCCAGATAGCGGCGGTAGAACTCCAGCTCCAGCTCCGGCAGCGCCAGCATCACCGCCTCGCTCGGCAACAGTCGCATCAGATCGCTGGCCGGATGAATGCCCACCAGATCGTCCGGCACGTCGTCGGTCTGCACCTCCTCCAGCTCGTGCACCTGCACCGGCGGCACCGGCGAGTCGTTGGCCCGGTTGTCCTGCTGGCTGCGCCCCAGCAGGTTGGCGATCTCCGCCAGCAGCGGCTCGCGCTGCAGCATGCGGGCATACTGCTTGACCAGCACCAGGCTGCGCTTGTGCCAGCTGCCCTGCGCCAGATCCCACAGCCCGCCGGCGGAGATCTGGTTGGGATCGAGCGCATCGGCCAGGGTGCGGCTCGCCAGCAGCTGATCTTCGATCTCCTGGCGCTGCTTCTCCCGCTCCGCCTCGGCGATCTGCTGCTGCAGCTGCAGCAGGCTGCCCACCAGGCTGGTGCGCCACTTCTCGATCAGCAGCTGGCGCTGGCTGTCGGTGGGGTGGGCCATCAGCTGGCGCACCAGGCTGCGCGCCTCGCCGGCGAAGGGACTGTACTGCTCCAGCCCGTCCAGCAGGGCCGGCAGGCGTCCCATCAGCTCGGCCAGCGGCAACCCCTTGTGGGCCTGATAGAGGCGATACTCCTGCTCCAGCGCCACCGGCACCGGCTTGTGGCGCATCTCCTCCCCCAGCTGTTCGCTCCAGCGGCGGATCCGCTTTTGCAACAATTTGCCCTGCAACGGGGAGCGCTTGATGAACTCGGAGATCTTGGGGGTGGAGGCCAGCAGCAGCGCCATCTCGCCCGCCAGCTCCCCCTCGCCGATGAGCAGCCCCAGATCCATCATGCCGATCTCAAGCATGGCGACCTCCACCGACCAGGCTCACCACGGTCCCTTTCGCGCTCGCCATGGTTCAGGCGTCCAGCTGCGGCAGCCGGTCATGCCAGTGGCTGAGGTCGGCGCGCAACTGGTCCAGATCCCGGTTCAGCACGAAGAAGCTGTCCTCCACCTGCTGCAGCCAGTGGCGACCGATGAAGAGATGCTGCTGATGGCGCTCGAACAGGTTGCGCTGGCGCTTGAGCTCCTGCGCCAGCACGCCGGCCTCAGCCAGCAGCCCGGTCAGGGCGGCCTGCCAGGGGGCGATCACCACCTCGGGGATGGGATTGCGCTCCACCAGCACCAGGGGAATTTGCTGGCGCTGCAAGTCCAGCACGTGCAGGCGCAGCTCGTCGTCCAGCACCAGCTCGTAGTGGCCCTCCTTGGGGTTGCCGAGCGGCCAGCCCACCAGCGCCTCGCCGGTGGGATGCCAGTGGGAGAGCAGGGTGCGGTCGAATACCAGCGTCTCCACCAGCCGCTCCGGATCGTCGCCATCCAGCGCCGCCGGAGTGAGCAGGTGGAAGTGCGCCAGCTTGCCGAACGGGCGGGCGTTGGCCAGCGGGATCTGGATGCCGCGGGCGCGGCGCCCGAACCACTGCTGGCGCTTTCTGGCCTTGCAGCACAGGCGCTGGGCCACGCTCTGCCTGAGCTGCTTGAACTGCTCCCGCAGTCCCATCAGCTGACGGGTCATGGCCAGCTGCTGATAGCCGTAGAGGCGAGAGAACTCGGTCATCATCTCCAGCAGGGCGGTGCGCGAGGCCTCGTCATGCCAGAGGCAATCCTTGAACAGCAGCAGATCGAGCGGGGCTACCTCGTCGCGGCCATTGAAAAAGGCGCTCGCCTTGATGAGCCTGACGGCCTTCTTCCAGCGCCGATCCGACACGTAGCAGCTGTGGGCCAGCTGGCTGTCGAGCTGCTGGCGCAGCTGATAGATGAGCTCGAAGCAGTCATCCGGCAACCGGATCCGGTCGATCTGCTCCTGCCACTCCAGGTACTCCTCGCCGTGGATCTGCACCGAGGGCGGCAGATTCTGGTGGGACTGGCCGTCGCTGGCCAGCATGGCCTGGAAGTTGGCCTTCTCCTGCACCCGGTCCATCCAGATCCGCACCAGCATGCGGTCGTAGAGCGCCTCCAACCCGCTGTCGGGGGCCGGCAGCTCGTTGGAGGCGGTCACCAGCAGCCGCATGGGGATGGGGTGCTGACTGTCGCCGTTGCGAAACTGCCGCTCGTTGATGGCGGTGAGCAGGGTGTTGAGGATGGCGGGGCCCGCCTTCCAGATCTCGTCGAGGAACACTACCTCGGCCTCCGGCAGGTAGCCGGCGGTGAGCCGCAGATACTTGCCATCCTCCTTCAGCGCCTGGATGGAGAGGGGGCCGAACACCTCCTCCGGCGTGCTGAAACGGGTCATCAGGTACTCGAAGTGGCGGGCATCGAAGAAGGCCAGCTTGAGGCGCCGCGCGATCAGGCTCTTGGCGATGCCGGGCGGGCCCAGCAGAAACACGCTCTCGCCGCACAGGGCCGCCAGCAGGCCGAGCCGCAGGGCATCCTGGCGCTCGTAGAGCCCCTCGCCGAGGGCCGACAGCAGGCGTGGCAGGCGCTCGTGAATGGGGGCGAGACGAAGATTCTGTGATGCTAAAGGTGGCATAGGCACACTTCCGATACTGGGGTTGTCTGGAACCGGCACACCCGCGACGCGATCGAAGGTTCCCTGTCCTGCTTATTGGATTGTCGGGAGGCCGCCTGTGGCTCGCTCCAGCCGGTTGCCGAGCGCCGGGCCGCCTCACCTGGCTAAAACATACCGCAAAAGATGCAGCAAAACGCGTTCGAGTGTACCCTGCGCAGAGCTTTTTTCATCAATGCAGATCAAGACTGAGTCATCGTCCATGCAAGATCCAGTGCAGCTGACCACAGCGCGGGAGCCCACCCCCGCGCAACCTGACCAGGCATCCGGTCGCCTGCGGCAACACCTGCTGGCCCGGATGGGCATCCCGAGCTGGCAACTGCGCCGGCCAGCCCTGCTGGCGGGCCATCAGGTTGCGCCCGCGCCGGCCAATGAGAGCCCGGCAAGCGAGCAGGAGGCGGCCCCCGCCTCCGCCGTGCCAAGCGAGCCGCCAAGCGGCAAGCTCTGGATCCTGGCGAGCCGGCTGCCCGCCCCCGGCCTGCTGGCGGATCTCTGCCAGCTGCTCGGCATCGGCAGCGACGAAGTCAGCCTGCTAAGCAGCCTGCCCGTTGGCCACACCCCGCCCCTGCTCTGGCTGGAGGCGGCCGACCCCGCCTGGCCAGAGGCCCTGATCTGCCCGCTCGCGCCCAGCCCGGCCCAGAAACGGGCGCTGTGGCAGCAGCTCAAGGGGCGCCTCGGCTGAGCGCCGCGCCCCACCCTCTCTTCGTTCAGCCGCCCCGACCCGGAGCCACCATGGTGCAATTTCGTCCCCTGCTCGAGACCGACTTCGAGCTCATCTACCCCATCGAACAGGCTGCCCACAAGGAGCCCTGGAGCCAGGCCAACCTGCTCTCCTGCTTCGGGCCGCGCTACCTCAACGGCCTGCTGCTGGTCGACGGCCAGCCGGCCGGTTTCTACATCTCGGATCTGGTGGCGGGCGACAGCTCGCTGATGAACATCTGCGTGCACCCCGACTTTCAGGGCAAGGGGCTGGGGCGGGCGCTGCTCAAGGAGTACCTCAGCCGCAGCAAGGCCAACAAGGCCGAGGCCTGGTTCCTCGAGGTGCGGGCCGGCAACAGCACCGCCATCAGCCTCTACGAGAGCGAAGGGTTTGCCGAGTACTGCCGGCGCGCCGACTACTACGGCACCGGCCAGGATCGGGAAGATGCCGTGCTGATGTCCCGCCTGTTCGACTTCGGCTAGGCCGCCGCGTTACATCTGCGGCACTACATCTGCAGCACTACAGCAGCGGCGCGTTGTCGAGGGCCGGATCCTGCAGGCTTTGAGTGGTGTGCAGCACCGCCTCGAACCCGGCGGCGGAGAGCGGCATGAAGAAGCCGCGCTGCCAGGTCACCCCGGGCATCCAGATCTGCTGGATATCCACCACTATCTTGATGGGCTTGAGCGGCTCGCCCGGCTGCTGCACATAGATGCCGGGCGGCGTCGCCACCTGCGGGAAGCGGCGCAGTATGTGCTCGCTGCCATCCCCCGCATCCGGGTTGAGGCGCACCTTGACCAGCCGGGCCAGCACCGGCGCCATCTCCTCTGACTGCCACAGGCTGGTATCCAGCAGCTTGCAGCGCCGGCATTTGGCGCGTTCGATCACGTAGAGCAGCGGATAGCCCTTGTGCAGGGCCAGCTGCTGCGCCTGCGCATAGCCTTCGGCGCCGCTCAGCCAGGGGTTGTCCTCCTCGCTCCCCGTGCCACCCAGCGTAAACCAGAGCCCGCCGGCCCCCGCCAATAACAGCAATACCCCGGTCACCACCCCCTTGATGCCGACACTCATTGTTCACCCTCCCTGAATGGCTCCGCATGTCAGCTCCCATCATGCCTCAAGCTCACCCTAATTGACGACTTTGTGATCCAAGACAAATGGCGAACACTTGTAAGCTGTAATCTTAGAGTTTAAACTCCAGCGCGATTTTTCAGTGCCCCTTAGGGCGTACAACTGTTACTTGAGGATGTCTGACTGATGCCGAAACACCACCTGGTTCGACTGATGCGGGAGCGTATCGCCCGGCTTGGCAACAAGGCCGCCCTGCGCGTACAACAGGATGGCCAGTGGCGTGCCATCGGCTGGCGTACTCTGGGACAGGCCATGGACTACTGTGCCCAGGCGCTGATCCGCGCCGGCCACCAGCCCACCGAGATGGTCGGCATCTATGCCCGCAACATGCCGGAGTGGACCCAGGCCGATCTCGGCATCCTGGCCGCCCGCGGCGTCAGTGTCCCCATCTACCCCACCAGCACCCTGGAGCAGCTGCGCTACATCGTCAAAGATGCCGGCATCAAGGTGCTGTTCGTCGGCGAACAGCCTCAGTTCGACCAGGCGCTGCAACTGATTGAAAGCGGCGAGATCCGCCAGCTGGTCGCCCTCGACGGCAGCGTCAACCTGCGCGGCTGCCCGCAGGCGAGCCACTTCCAGACGTTTCTGGTCTCCGGCAATCACCAGCCCAGCGAGCAGGTATTGCGCGAGCGCGAAAGCCAGTACCGGATGGATGACCTGCTGACCCTGATCTACACCTCGGGCACCACCGGTGAGCCCAAGGGGGTCATGCTCGATTTCGCCAACATCGCCGCCTGCTTCGAGATGCACAACAGCCGCCTCGATCTGAACGAGCAGGATGTGTCGCTCTGCATGCTGCCGCTCAGCCACGTGTTCGAGCGGGCCTGGAGCTACTACGTGCTCTATTGCGGCGCCGAGAACGTCTACATCCGCGATCCGCAGAAGGTGATGGATGTCATCGGCGAGGTACAGCCCACCGTGATGTGCGCCGTGCCGCGCCTCTACGAGAAGGCCTACGCCATGATCCAGGCCAGGGTGGCCCAGGCCCCGCGCCTGCGTCAGGCCCTGTTCGGCTGGGCCACCAAAGTGGGCAAGCAGATGGTCGCCACCCGCCAGGCGGGCAAGACCGCCTCCCCCCTGCTTTACGGCCAGCTCTGGCTCGCCGAACGACTGGTGTTTCGCAAGCTGCGCGCCCGCTTCGGCGGCCGCACCCGCTTCCTGCCGGTGGCTGGCGCCCGCCTCGCCGACGAGGTGAACTTCTTCTTCCAGGCCATGGGGCTCAACCTCAAGTACGGCTACGGCATGACCGAGACCACCGCCACCGTCTGCTGCTACGAAGACAGCCAGTTCAAGCTGGGCTCCATCGGCACGGCGCTCTGCGGCATCGAGGTGAAACTGGGTGAGAACAACGAACTGCTGGTGCGCTCCCCGACCGTGATGCGCGGCTACTACAACAAGCCGGAAGCGACCGCCGAGGTGATGACCGAGGATGGTTTCCTGCGTACCGGCGATGCTGGCGAGCTCGACAGCGAAGGCAACATCTACTTCACCGAGCGCCTCAAGGAGCTGATGAAGACCTCCAACGGCAAGTACGTGGCCCCGCAACTGGTGGAAGGTACCATCGGCAAGGATCGCTTCATCGAGCAGATTGCCATCGTCGCCGATGCCCGCCACTTCGTGTCGGCGCTGATCGTGCCCTGCTTCGAGTCGCTGGAAGAGTACGCCCGCTCCATCAACCTGCAGTACCAGTGCAAGACCGAACTGCTGCGCCACTCCAAGGTGGTGGAGTTCTTCGAGGCACGCATCCAGGATCTGCAAAAAGAGCTGGCCAAGTTCGAGCAGGTGAAGAAGTTTACCCTGCTGCCGAGCGCCTTCTCCATGGAGCTGGGGGAACTGACCCCGACCATGAAGCTGCGCCGCAAGATCATCGAGTCCAAGTACCAGAGCGAAATCGAGGCGATGTACAACCATGTCTGAGTACAACCACGTCTGAGACCGCTCGGGTTCAGGGAAATAAAAAAGCCGCTTCAAGAGCGGCTTTTTGCTGTTTGTCCGTTGCTTACGGCAGCTTGACCAGCGGCTGGTCACGCAGTTCGGTAGGCCGGCCGGCCTGGATCTGTTCCACGCTGGCCAGAGCCTGCTTCACCTCGTCGGCATTCTGCAGCAGGCGGTAGGTCAGGTCGAAGGTCTTGGTCTCCCCCGGCTGAATTTTGGGGACCAGCCCCAGCGGGCGCTGGTACTTGGTGCTGTAGGCATAGCTGGTGCCGGGTTCGATGCCGGTCACATAGCCCTGAGCCCGGGTGTCGGTGTTCTTCCACAGGGTCAGCACCGGCAACTGCCTGGTGTTGTAGCCCACCGCCACCCCGGCGCTGCCTGCCCGGTTGTTCAGCACCGCCAGGGTGTTGCCCTCGGCGTCGCTGTAGGGCACCAGGTTGAACACCATCTCGTCGAAGCCCTTGGTCGGCCCCAGATAGGTTTGCCAGCTCTTCAGCCCCCCCTTGGCGTAGTCGTTGAACGGGGAGATCTGCTTCACCGGGGTGCTGACGCGCGCGCCCTCCTCCAGGATGGGGGCCCCGAAGTTGCCGTGGTAGATGATCTGGTACTCGTTCTCGTAGTCGGCGTGGTTGGTCAGCTTGTCCTGCAGGGCAAACTCCGCCTGACCGGGCACGACGCTGAGCTGGGTCCAGGTGACCAGCTCGCTCATCTTGAAGGTGCGCTCGTCCACCCGGCCCAGCACGTGAATGGCATAAGGCGGCTCCTCGTCTATGGTCACGCTGACCACGGAGGCCGGAATGTTCTGCACCCGGCCATGCAGACTCTTGAGGCGGCCGTCGTCATCCACTCCCGGGTGACCGGTCCACTCGTAGCCACAGCGCACCAGCATCTCGTTGAAGCCATCGAGCCAGCCGAGCCCGGCGCGGCTCTCCAGATCGATGAAGGCCGGATTGACCACCTCCTTGACCGGCGAATCCCAGCCGAGACGCAAATCGGCGGCTCTGACCTCCTTGATCCCCATGCCACGAGTCGGGATCAGGGTTATCTTCATCACCCCGTTGTCGACAATCAGCAGGTCCACCCCCTCCTGACGCCCGCCATGCAGCCGTTTCTTCTCGATGCTGAACGGTGCCGGACTCTTGATCCCCAGCTTGTCGCTGGTGATCTTCCAGTCCCCCGCATCCAGCCCCTGCTGAGAGTCGGTCAGCAGGAATTCGGCAGCCTGGCCCGAACTGGCGCCCAGCGCGAACAGTACGGCAATGGAAAGTCTCTTCAACATGGATTTATCCTCGTGTCTCTTGTTTTTGTTTAAGCTGAATCGTTTCAGTGATCGAGAAATTAGGCGGCAAGCCCATCAGACTCAAGCTGCAAAAGAGGAAAATGTGAGCCGATTGACAATAAAACCGCCAATCGCTCTGCTGAAGTGAAGGCTGACTCACAGTTATTTTCGGGCCCGTGACGGCCAACCGCCTACTGGGAAGCGCGAATAAAAAAGCCGCTCCGAAGAGCGGCTTGCAGCAGAAGTGGATCCCGTCAGGCCGGGGTCTTGCTGGTCCCGAAGTAGTCGGCCAGGAAGTCGTCGAACGACAGGCAGTCGCTGCGCTCGCGTTCCCGCTGCTTGGCCAGCGAGTCGCGAGCCTCGCCGGCAAAATAGGCCTCGTCCCAGTACTGCAGCTCACCGGCCAGCATCTCTTCCCGGTAGCGGTTGGCCAGCTCGTCGCCGAAGCAGCCGTTGTCCTGGCCGCTCTCCAGCAACTGCTTGAGCAGGCGGGCGGAGTAGGTAAGCTCGGGGTTGAGCAGCTTCTCGCGGTGCATCGCCAGGGTCTCGCGGTAGCGGTTGCGACCGCAGCAGCGATCCAGCAGCGCGGCGACCTCGGCCAGCTCGTCGAACAGCTTGAGGCCGTACTCTTTCAGGCCGATGGCATGACCCTGCTCGTCCTCCAGCTCGAGGCCGGGACGACGCCCCTCCAGCACCACCTTGGTCTGGTTGCGGCGATTGCGGGCAATCTCCTCGTCGCCCAGCACCGGGGACGGGCGCAGCAGGCACCAGACCAGGAACAGGTCGAAGAAGCGGATCTGATCCACCTCGATGCCGTACGGGGTGAAGGGGTTCACGTCCACGGTGCGCAGCTCGATGTACTCGATGCCGCGCTGCTCCAGCGCATCCGACGGCTTCTCGCCGCTGCGCGGGGTACGCTTGGGCCGGATCGGGGCGTACAGCTCGTTCTCCAGCTGCAGCACGTTGTCGTTGAGCTGGCGGTACTCGCCGTTCACCTTGACGCCGATCTTGGCGAAGTCGGGATCATGGGTGTTGATGGCGCGACGCAGGCTGCTGACATAGGCCGGCAGGCTGTCGTGACTGATCTTGAGCCCCGCCTGGGCGCTATTGGTGTAGCCCAGATCCGACAGCCGCAGCGCAGTGGCGTAGGGCAGGTAGAGGGTGCCCTTGCCGGTCTTCTGGAACGGCAGATTGCTCTTGCGCCCCTTCAGGAAGGAGTCGCAGATGGCCGGCGAGGCACCGAACAGATAGGGCACCAGCCAGCCGAAACGGTAGACGTTGCGAATAAGCCCCATGTACTTGTCGGAGATGAAGCGCTGGCTGCAGCACCCCTCGCACACCAGCTCCTGCCACTCGCACCAGAAGCTGTCCGGCATGGAGAAGTTGAAGTGCACCCCGGCGATCACCTGCATCAGGCTGCCGTAGCGGTTCTTCAACCCCTGCCGGTAGAGGGTTTTCATCCGGCCGATGTTGGAGCTGCCGTACTGGGCCAGCCGGATGTTCTCCTCGTCGCCGACGAAGCAGGGCATGGAGAGCGGCCAGATCCGCTCATCACCGAGATGGTGGATGGTGTGGCGGTGGATGTCGCCAAGCTGTTCCATCAGGCTGTCGATGGAGTCGGTGGCCGGCGTGATGAACTCCAGCAGGCTCTCCGAGTAGTCGGTGGTGATGTTGGCATGGGTCAGCGCCGAGCCCAGACTGCGGGGGTGATCGGTCTGGGCCAGGGTTCCTTCCGGGGTGATGCGCAGACATTCACGTTCGATCCCGCGCCGGATCCCCTTGAGGGCGGTCAGCCGTTCCGGCGAACCCAGGGCGGTCAACAACTCGGTGAGTGACAAGCTTGTCGTAGTCATATTCACGGCTCATGTGTGGCCGCCCCACAGGGGGGCGGCACTCTTTATTATGTAGCGCCCTCAGGGCAGCTGCAGCGGATAGATGGGAAGATGAAGCTCCTTCAAGGGTTTTTCAAGCTTTTGCTTGTCCCCCACCACCACAATCACCATCTCGGCCGGGTCAAGCCAGCGTGCCGCACTGGCCTTGAGCGTCTCGGCCGACACCGTCTTGATCAGGTTGTTCTGGGCCTGCACATAGTCCGGCTTCAGGTCGTACATGATCATCTGCAGCAGGAAGCCCGCCTTCTGGCCCAGGGTCTCGTAGGAGAGGGCATCCTGCTGGGAGACGGCGCTGCGCATGTAGGCCAGCTCCACCGGCGTCGGCCCGTTCTTGCGGTAGTTGTCCATCTCCTTGAGGAACTGGCGGACGGCATCCACGGTCGCATCGGCCCGCACGTCGGCGCCGGTGGCGAAGGTACCCGCCTCCCGGTTGGCGGAGAAGCCCGAACTGGCACCATAGGTGTAGCCCTTGTCTTCACGAAGATTTTGGTTAATGCGACTGCTTGTACTTCCCCCGAAATTAAAATTCATCAATGCGGCTGTAAAATAGTCACCCGTGGTATCGAACGGCATGGCGCGGCGACCGATGCGGATCACCGACTGGGGCGCCCCCGGCTTGTCCACCAGATAGATGCCCGGCTTGGCCTGCTCACCCGCCGGCTTGAGGCTGCCCAGAGAGGGCTCGGCCCCCTTCCACTGGGTCAGGAAGGCGAGTTGATCCTCCACCTGGGACTGGGTCACATCACCCACCACCACCACCTTGGCGTTGGTCGGGTTGTAGTAGTTCTGATAGAAGCGCTTCACGTCCGCCAGAGTCAGCTTCTCGACATCGGCCAGCACGCCGTCACCCGGCTGACCGAGGCGGTTCTGCTTGCCGTAGACCAGCTCGCGGAAGGCCTGACCGGCCAGCCACTCCGGCTGCTGCTCGCTCTGCTTCATCCCCTGCAGCATCTGCGCCTTGACCCGCTCGAAGTCGGCCTCGCGCATGCCGGGCCGCTCATACACCTCGCGCACCAGCGCCAGGGTCTGCGGCAGCTTGTCGGCCAGGCTGCTGATGGTGACCAGGTTGTTGTACTGGGCGCTGGAGACGCTGACGCTGGAGCCGAGCTTTTGCAGCTCGTCGCTGAGCTGGGCCTCGGTCAGACGCACCGAGCCCTGTCCCATCATGCTGGCGGTGAGGCTGGCCAGCCCCAACTCACCCTTGCCTTCGGCCCGCATGCCGCCCGGCAGGGCAACCATGATGGAAACCGCAGGGATTTCATCGCTCTGGGTGCCGATGATCTCGATCCCCTTGTCGAGCTTGCCGCGCCAGATAGCCGGCACCTTGACGCTCACCGCATCGGCCGCCTTGGGCTGCACGCTGCGATCAAAATCGTCTTTCACCGGTCGCTCGGCCAGCACCTGATCATGCTTGCTGTAATCCGGCAGCTCACGCTTGGCCGGGGTGAAGTTGGGCTTGGCGGCCTGCCAATCGCTCTTGCCCTTGGGCACCACGCTCAACACCACCGCCGGCTTGTTCAGGATGAACTTGTCGTAGGCGGTCTTGACCTGCTCCGGGGTCACCTTGCCGATGGCATCCAGGCGCTTGAACACATAGTTGGGGTCCTGGGCGAACACCTGACCCATGGCGAGCTGGCTCACCTTGCCGGAGACGCTGTCCAGCCCCCAGATAGCCGAGGCACGATAGCTGTTGATCGCCTTCTCCAGATCCTCCGGCTTGAGGCCGCGACCGGCGAACTCGCCGATCACCTTGTCCACCTCGCTCTTGAGGGTCTTCAGGCTGCCGTCCACCGCCGGGTTGGAATAGGCGTAGACGGTCAGGGTACAGGCCAGCTCCTCACAGTTGTGGTAGGCGCCCGCATCAATCGCCTTGCCGCTCTTGACCAGCGACTGGTAGAGCATGGAGCTGGCGCTACCGCCCAGCACGTCGGCAAACATGTCGAGCGCCGGCTCCTGCGGATCGCCGAGCGACACGGTCGGGTAGCTGATGTAGAGCAGCGGCAGGTGCACCTTGTCCTGCAGCGTCACGTAACGGGTTTCGGGCAGGGTGACGGGCGCAGGGGTCGGCTCGGCCACGTCCGGGCCGCGCGGGATGGAGCCGAAATACTGCTCAATCCAGGCCAGCGCCTGCTTGGTATCGAAGTCGCCGCCCAGGGTCAGGGTGGCGTTGTTGGGGCCGTACCAGCGCAGGAAGAACTGCTTGAGATCGTTGACGTCGACCCGGTCGAGATCCTCCACATAGCCGATGGGTAGCCAGGAGTAGGGGTGGGTGCGCGGGTAGAGCGCCTCGCCCACCTTCTCAAGCTTTAAACCATAGGGTTGGTTGTCATAATTTTGACCTCGTTCATTCTTGACTGTGGCGCGCTGGATCTCGAACTTCTTCTGGCTCACCGCGTCGAGCAAAAAGCCCATGCGGTCGGCCTCCAGCCAGAGCACCTTCTCCAGCTGGTTGGCCGGCACGGTCTCGTAGTAGTTGGTGCGGTCCCTGCTGGTGGTGCCGTTCATGTCACCGCCAGCTTCGTTGATGATCCGCATGTGCTCCTGATCCCCCACATGCTTGGAGCCCTGGAACATCATGTGCTCGAAGAAGTGGGCGAAACCGGACTTGCCCACCTGCTCGCGGGCCGAGCCCACGTGGTAGGTGACGTCCAGGTGCACCAGGGGATCGGATTTGTCGGGCGCCAGAATGACGGTCAGGCCGTTGTCCAGCTTGTACATCTGGTAGGGAATGCCGAGCTTGCCCTCTTCCTTGACCTGTTCCGACACCAGGGTGGGTGCCGCCAGCACGGGCAGGGAGAAGCCCAGAAGCATGCTTAATGGAATGAGTTTGTTCACAGTTACCTCGTGAGTGAAGCTAGAAGATCTGCCTGGCCAGCAGAAAGACCAGGGCATAACGCAACAATTTGCCGAGCCCGATGAGAATGAGAGAGCGCCAGAAGGAGAGACGCAGCCAGCCGGCCAGCAGACAGAGACCATCGCCGATCACCGGCGTCCAGGCCAGCAGCAGACACCAGTGGCCATGTTGTTTGAGCCAGCCGAGGGCTTTTTGTTCCCCACGGCCTTGAAAATCTTCCGGTTTTTTCTTGAAGGTGGCGAGCCAGCCGAGCCACCAGGTGGTCATGGAGCCGAGGGTATTGCCCAGCGTCGCCCACAGCAGCAGGCTGGCCATGCTCCACTCCCCCTTGGTCGCCATGGCTCCCAGCAGCACTTCCGAGCTGCCGGGCAGCAGGGTGGCGGAGGTGAAGGCGCTCAGAAACAGCCAGCCGAGCCCCAGCTCGGTGATGCCGTTCATCCGGCCAGAGCGTCCGCGGCGGGCATGCGCAGCAACAGCTTGCCACGCACGTGGCCCTGCTCGATGGCCTGATGGGCCAGTGCCCCTTCCGCCAGCGGGAATTCGCCGGAGACGGTGATCTGCACCTCCCCCTGACGCAACAGGATCAGCATCTGGCTCAACTGCTGGCGGTCAGGATGCACCAGCATGCCAAGCACCTCGATGGCGCTGCCGGCCGCGGCATCCTTGATCTGCTGGGCGGTGATGGTGGGTACCGTCACCAGCCGGCCACCCGGCTTGACGCAGGCCAGCGCCGCCTGGCCACTCTCGCCCCCCACCAGATCCAGCACCAGATCGACCAGACCGTCGGCCACCACCTGGGCGGCCCAGTCCGCATCGTGGTAATCCACCATCTTGCTGGCCCCCAGCGCGTGCAGGAAGCTGTGGTTGTCACCGCTCGCCGTCGCCACCACCTCGGCGCCATAGGCGCTGGCAAACTGCACCGCCAGATGGCCGACGCCGCCGGCACCAGCCAGGATCAGCACCCGTTGCCCCGCCTTGAGGGCGCCGTGCTCGAACAACCCCTGCCAGGCGGTGAGGCCGGCCAGCGGCAGCGCCGCACCCTGCCTCAGAGCGAGATCCTCCAGCTTGACCAGCTCCTCTTCGCGGGCCACCACGGACTCGCCGTAGCCACCGGCGGCGAGGGGAAAGCCCACCATGCCGCACACCCTGTCCCCCTCGGCCAGCGAGTCGACACCAGGGCCTATCTTCTCCACCACCCCGGCCACGTCATAGCCCGGCGTCCAGGGCAGCTTGTCCTTGTTCTGGGCCGCCGCCCAGCCGAGGCCGGCCCGGGTCTTGGCATCGATGGGGTTGACCCCCGCAAAACAGATGCGCACCCGCACTTCGCCGTCGGCTGGCACCTTGTCCAGGGAAGGGTTGAGCCGAAGTACCGAGGGGTCGCCGAATGCGGTAATCTGTAGCTGCGTCATTGCACAATCCATCCTGTTGATTGATCAAGGGTCAACAGAATAACAGCGAGGACACCATGGCTCGAATGTTTCTTATTCCTCTGTTGCTGGCCCTGGGGTGGTGGGCGTTTCTGCTCTACTTCCGCATCCCGCTCAAGCAGGGGGCCAAGGGCTTTTACTGGATCATCGGCATCGGCGGCGGGCTGGCCGCCTTCCTCAGCCTGATGATGGTGCTGACCCACTAGCACAGCCCCCACGCGGCAATAAAAAGGCCACCCTGCGGTGGCCTGATGATCAACTCCCCTGCGAGCTGAGATGGTAGTGGCGGTTGCTGCCCTGCCCCAGCACCCCCTGGGCCAGCAGATGCTGGAACACCCGATCCACCTCCTCCAGCGACAGCGACAGCGCCTCTGCGACTCGCCGCTTGCTGCACTTGAGCTCGCCGCTCTCCAGCGCACTGCGTACCTGAGCCACCACCTCCGGCTCGGGCTCCGGTCTGGCCATCACGGCGGGCACCATGGCCGCCGCTTGCGCCTGGCGGGCCAGGGTCTGCTCCCTGGCCTGCTGCCACAGCCAGCTGCGACGAAAGCGGTTCTCCTCGCCGATCAGGCTGACGAAGAAGGCACCAAACACGTCGAGCAGCACGGAGAGGAAGCAGACCAGCAGAAACTGCACCTGGCTGATGCTCATTCCCACCCCGTCCGCCAGGCTGCTCATCAGCCCCAGCATGGAGGATTGCTCGTTGATGGGCTTGGCATCGCGCTCCTGACGCAGTTCATCCTGACGCAGCCTGAGCTTGGTGTTGGCCTGCTGCAACCCGCTGACACCGCTGGAGATGCGCGCCATCTCGATATACTTGCGGGCCGCCTCCTCGTTGAGCTGGATCTGCCGCTCTATGCTGGCGATCTGCTCGTCGAAGCGGGCGATCTCCCGCTCATGGCGCGCCTGTTGGTTGAGGATGGTGTTGGTGGCGCTGTTGATGCCGCCGATGCTGCCACCGATGGAGATGGCAGCCAGCACGCTGTAAAACAGCAGCGACCAGAAGGCCCCGCTCAGCTCCCGCCGCGCTTTGCACTCGCCGTACTCGTACCAGACGTAGAACTTGCCCAGCTCGAAGATGATGGCCAGGCCGCCGAACAGCCACTTCATCAGGGGGTTCTCGTCGATGGAGAGAAACAGCAGCAGGGAGAAGACGATGGAGGCCAGAATGGCCAGCCCGGTAAAACTGTACACCGTGGTCAAGGCGAACCACCCCTTGGGGTAGCGCAGCACGGTAGAAGCCTGTGTAGTCATGATGAAGGGGGTGCGATATGCAGGAAAAGTTGGCTGCCGATTATAGTCAGCCGAGCCACAGAATGAAGGCTAATCATTTGAATTGACTCCGATACCTTCACAAACGGACAGGCTGCGACCAGATTGGGCAAATTGTCGACGCTTCCCCGTTGTCTGCCGCTGCAATCCCCGCCAGCCTGATCGCATGCCCGCCCGCGGCAAGCCGGCATGACATGCCCGCCAACTGATGTCGAGCCCGGTTCCGGCCCGGTTAAGGCGCCAGCTTCTACACTGAGACCAATCCTTCCGCACTCGAGGTCATCATGCACAAATCCATACTGCTGCTCTCCCTGCTGCTCGTCCAAGGCGTGGCTATGGCGGCGCCCCCCTCCAAGAACAACGATGGTGTCAAACTCTCCACCGACGACATCAAGCTGGACATTAACTGGGATCAGAAAGAGTACGACTGGTGGCAAAATAACTGCTTCGATCTCGGCATCGGCGACAGCCGCATCCAGCTCAACTGCGACAAGATGGACGGCAAATACCGGGACCACTACAACCGCAGCATCCACAGCGGCAACAACCCGGGCCAGGGCCACAACAAGCAGAAAGGCAACGGCAAGAAGAATTGATCGTCATCCCCGTCACCCTGACACAGGGGCCGAGGCCCCTGTGTCCATTTCTCTACCAGTAGTTCTCCGCACTGATGTTGCCGGGCGCCCGCCGCAGGTTCTTGGCCAGCCCCAATGACAGCAAGGTCTGCTGGGTCTCCTTCACCATGGCCGGGTTACCGCAGATCAGCACCTGACTCAGCTCGGGGGCGAATTCCAACCCGACCCGCGCCTGCAGCCGACCGTCGGCGATGGCTGCCGGGATCCGCCCCGCCATCGCCTCGGACCATTCCTCCCGGCTGACGAAGGGCACATAGCGAAAACGCTCGCCGTGGCGGGCGGCAAAACCCGCGATAAGCTCCCGGTAGCTCAGCTCTTCCCCCTTGCGCACCCCGTGCACCAGCACCAGATTCTCGAAACGGGCGAAGGCTTCCCCGTCGGCCAGCATGGAGAGGAAGGGGCCGATGGCGGTACCGGTGGAGAGCAGCCAGAGATCGCGCCCGGCCGGTATCTCGTCCAGGGTCAGAAAACCGGTCGCCAGGGATTGCACCAGCAGGCTGTCGCCCGCTTGCAGGGAGCCGAGGGACGGAGTCAGTTCCCCATCGGGGATCTCGACGAAATAGAACTCGTGATAGGGTGCTGACGGAGGATTGACGAAGGAGTAGGCCCGCTGGACGCGGCGATCGCCCTGCTCGAGGGCCAGTTTGGTGAATTGCCCCGCCTTGTAGGGGGCCAGCTCGGCCGCCACACGCAGGGAGAACAGGGTGGGCGTCCACTCGATACGCTCAAGGACGCGACCTTCGACCCAGGCCATAGGGATCTCCTCCAGAAGAACGGATCCTTACTCTAACCCCGGGCCTGAAAATAAAAAACCCGCGCAAGTGCGCGGGTTTTTTCTGCAAAAGCGAGTCGCTATTACAGGGCAACAACCTGGATCTGTACGGTTGCTTTGACGTCAGCGTGCAGCTGAACAACAACTTCGTAGTCACCGGTGTTACGCAGAACGTTGCCCATGCGGACTTCGCTCTTGGCAACGGCTACGCCGGCAGCAGTGATGGCTTCAGCCACGTCACGGGTACCGATGGAACCGAACAGCTTGCCTTCGTCGCCAGACTTGGAGGCGATAACAACGGCAGCCAGTTCACCCAGCTTGGCAGCGCGCTCTTCAGCGGCAGCTTTACCGGCAGCCAGTTTGGCTTCCAGTTCAGCACGGCGAGCATCGAAGGTCTCGATGTTGGCCTTGGTAGCCATAACAGCTTTGCCTTGCGGGATCAGGTAGTTACGGGCATAACCAGCTTTCACGGAAACTTGGTCACCCAGACCGCCCAGTTTGGCGATTTTGTCGAGCAGGATAACTTGCATTACCTTTCCTCTATAAATTTCGTTGAGTTAGGCTTAAGCGCCGGACCGATTCTTACTTGTTGTGCAGATCGGTGTACGGCAGCAGAGCCAGGTAACGAGCACGCTTGATGGCGCGTGCCAGCTGACGCTGATACTTGGCGCGGGTACCGGTGATACGGCTCGGTACGATCTTGCCAGATTCAGTGATGTAGTTTTTCAGAGTAACGATATCTTTGTAGTCGATCTCGGTAACGTTCTCGGCGGTGAAGCGGCAGAACTTACGACGACGGAAATAACGTGCCATGGCCTTTATCCTCTAGTCAGTGATCCAGAATTACTCTTCGGAAGCAGCTTCAGTAGCTTCTTCGCGGCGCTCGTCGTCACGACGGGTGAAGCGCTCTTCCTTGGCCTTGGCCATCGGAGAAACTTCAGTCACGGCGTGCTTGGTGCGCATGATCATGTTGCGGATAACGGCATCGTTGAAGCGGAAGTTGGTTTCCAGCTCATCGATAACGGCTTGCTCTGCTTCTACGTTCATCAGAACGTAGTGGGCTTTGTGCAGTTTGTCGATCGGGTAAGCCAGCTGACGACGGCCCCAATCTTCCAGGCGATGAATGGTACCACCGGAGGTGGTGATGGCGCCGGTGTAACGCTCGATCATGCCAGGTACTTGCTCGCTCTGGTCCGGATGAACCATGAAGACGATTTCGTAATGACGCATTTTAGCTCCTTACGGATTAATTCAGCCTCCGCCCAGGTGCAGCCAGACCTCGGAGGCAAGGAACATAATGGTGTTTAGACGCTGCTTTTCTAGGGCGGCGTATTGTACAAAATCCCATCCCCCACTGCAACCAGCCGCCACCGATGTTTTTATCTATGAGAACAATACAAAACTTCAATTGATAATAATTATCATTTAGATCTATTCTATCTCCATGCACTTATGGAGGCTGATACCATGCAACCCGCGCTGACCACGGCCATCCCGGCCCGCAAATTCAAACTGACCCTGCTCGGGCCGGCCTTTATCGCCGCCATCGGCTACATAGATCCGGGCAACTTCGCCACCAACATTCAGGCTGGCTCCACCTTCGGCTACCAGCTGCTGTGGGTGGTGGTGTGGGCCAACCTGATGGCCATGCTGGTGCAGACCCTCTCGGCCAAGCTCGGCATCGTCACCGGCAAGAACCTGGCGGAACACATTCGCGACCGACTGCCCAAGCCGGCTGTCTGGGCCTACTGGGTACAGGCGGAGATCATCGCCATGGCCACCGATCTGGCCGAATTCATCGGTGCAGCGGTCGGCTTCAAGCTGCTGCTCGGAGTCACCCTGCTGGAAGGGGCCGGCATCACCGCCGTGGTCACCTGGGGCATTCTGATGCTGCAGTCCCGCGGCCAGAAACCGCTGGAGTTCGTGGTGGGCGGCCTGTTGCTGTTCGTGGCGGCGGCCTACATTGTCGAACTGGTGTTCTCCCGCCCCCACCTGCCGAGCCTACTGGAGGGCGCCCTCTTCCCCGGCCTGCCCAACAGCGACGCCGTCTATCTGGCGGCCGGCGTGCTCGGTGCCACCGTGATGCCCCACGTCATCTACCTGCACTCGGCACTGACCCAGCACACCCAGGATCAGGGCTCGGTACCCCAGCGGCTGCACACCACCCGGGTCGACGTGGCCATCGCCATGACCATCGCCGGCTTCGTCAACCTGGCCATGATGGCCATGGCAGCGGCCGCCTTCCACAGCTCCGGCAACCAGCAGGTAGCGGAGCTGGAGTCGGCCTACCAGACCCTGACCCCGCTGCTGGGACAGGCGGCCGCCACCCTGTTCGGCCTCTCGCTGGTCGCCTCCGGCATCAGCTCTACCGTGGTGGGCACGCTGGCTGGCCAAGTGGTGATGCAGGGCTTCGTGCGCTTCACCATCCCGCTCTGGCTGCGCCGCGCCATCACCATGGCTCCCGCCTTCGTGGTGATCGCCATGGGCCTCAACACCACCGAGATCCTGGTGCTGAGCCAGGTGGTGCTGAGCTTCGGCATCGCGCTGGCCCTGATCCCGCTGCTGATATTGACCGGCGATCGCGCCCTGATGGGGGAGTATCGCAACCACCCGGTGACACAGGCGGTCGGCCGCCTCATCGTCGCCCTGGTGATCGGGCTCAACGCCTACCTGCTGGTCGCCATGATCTAGCCCTCCCCCCTCCTCAGGCCGGTTCGTTAACCGAGGTTAATGAGCCGGCCTGCGCTTTGGCGTATGCTGGCGGCTCTCTTCCTCTTCGATTTGCGGGAGCCATCCATGCCACATACCCGAGCCAGCTTCGTGCTGGGCCACCATCAGGAGCAGGCCAGCGTCATCTGCTGCCAGAGCGGCGACACCAGCCTGCTGGTCACCGACCTCACCCCCTTTCATCCCCAGAGCCACCTCTGGCCCGATCAGCCGGGTGACGTGGGTACCGTGCATTGGGAGGGCGGCGACACGACCGTCGGCCCCTGCCGCATGGGGGCCATCAGCCCGGATGGGGCGCTGTTCGTCGATCAGGCGATCCCGGTCAAGCGGGGTGCAGAAGGGTGGCGCTTCGTGGTGGTGCACCCGCTGGCCGGTCACTGTGCGCTGCCTGCTGGCAGCCAGGTGACACTGCGGGTGGATGCCGAGGCCCGCCACGCCCTGAGCCTGGGCCACAGCGGCTGTCATCTGGCAGCCCTCGCGCTCAACCGGGCGCTGATGCCTTACTGGCGCAAAGAGGTCAGCGAGCGGGATGCGCTGGATCAGCCGGACTTCGATCGCCTCGCCATCCAGACTTCGCGGGTCGAGCCCATGGGTTCGCGCGAGCAGTACCGGATCGGCAAGAGCCTGCGCAAGAAGGGAGTCAACAGCGAGGCACTGCTGGCAGACCTGGCGCAGATAGAAGAGAGGATCAACCAGCAGTTGGCAGACTGGCTGGCGGCCGGTGGTGAGATCCACCGCAGCCGGGCCGGCGAGGCGATCATCGACTCCCGTTACTGGCACTGCTCGCTGGAAGGCCGGGAGGTCACCATCCCCTGTGGCGGCACCCATGTGGGCAGCCTGGCCGAACTGGGGCAGGTCCAGGTGCAACTGGCCTCCTGTGAGGAAGGGTTCACCCTCACGACCCGGGTCACTCCCTGACCGGCCGGCCCGGATGCCTTAAGCCGCCTCCCCCTAGCCGAGACGGATCAGCAGGATGCCACTCAGGATCACCAGGGCGGCCAGCAACCGGACCCACCCCAGCGCCTCCCTCAGCCAGCCCCAGGAGAGCAGCACCGCAAACAGCACGCTGCTCTCGCGCAGGGCTGCCACCAGGCCGATGGGCGTCTTGGTCATGGCCCAGATGACGATCCCGTAGGCCAACAGCGACAGGGCGCCACCGATGGCGCCGCTGCGCCACGCCGCAGGCCCCAGCTCGCGCCAGGCGGTGCGACTCTGCCAGCGCATCAGCAGCGGCATCATCAGCGCGGTGAGGGCGAACAGCCAGAGGGTGTAACGTATCGGCTCACCGGCCGAGCGGGCTCCCGCCCCATCGGACAGGGTGTAGGAGGCGGTAAACAGTGCCGTGATGAGCACCGCCTGCAGCGCTGCCGGCGCCAGCCGCAGACCGCCGCGCCACGCCATCAGCAGCACGCCGCTCACCAGCACCAGGGCCCCCGTCACCGCCACCATCCCCGGCACTTCACCCAGCAGCAGGGCACCGAACAGCAGGGTCACCAGAGGGGCACTGCCCCGGGCCAGCGGATAGATCTGGCCGAACTCACCCACCCGGTAGGCTCGACCGAGAAAAAGACAGTAGCCGCAGTGCAGCAGAATGGAGAGCGCCAACCAGGGATATTCGGCCGCCACCGGCCACCCCACCAAGGGCAGCAAGGGGGCGGCAAACAGGCCGGAGCAGAGAGAGACCAGCAAGACGCTGACTCGCCCCTCGGCCTGGCGTTTGGCCAGCGCATTCCAGAGCGCGTGCAGCAGGGCGGCCAGCAGGATGGCAGCAAAGATGGTAGGGGTCACGACAGGGTTCCGATAGCAACAGGCCGCCCAGCATAGCCGGTTTGCCCGGCGATGACAGAGAGCAGCCTCATAAGATGCCTGCTTTTCTCACCCATCGGCCTGCAGCCGATGGGTATGTCATCAGCGCAGCCGGCGCTGCCAGTGAATGGCCAGCAGGATAAAACTCACCCCGACCCAGAGGTTCCACGCCGGGATCTCGCCAAACAGCCAGACCCCCAGCAGCACCACGAACATCAGGCCCGAGTACTCGGTCGCCGCGATGCGGTTGGCCTCTACCTGGCGATAGGCGTAGAAGCAGCTGGCGTGATAGAGCAACTGCATGACGCCGCTGCCGCCGATCAGCACCAGCAGTCGCCAGTCCACCGGCTGCCATTGATGTACCGCCAGCCCGGCGGTCAACGGCAGGGCCAGCAGATTGGCCCAGAATAGGGTCGCCACCACCGAGATCCCGGCTGGCAACTTGCGCCCCGTGATGTTGAACAGCGCCAGGGTGAAGGCGGTCACCAGGGCGCCCAGCCCGGCCAGATGGAAATCCCCCGGCCGCAACACGAACACCACGCCGAGCAGCCCCATACCTCCCAGCAACCAGACGCGGGAGTTGATTTTCTCCTTGAGCAACCAGGCCGCCAGCGGCAGCGTCAGCAACGGGGAGACGTAGAAGATGGCGTTGGCCGTGGCCAGCGGCAGCTGGGTCAGTGCCAGCATCATGCCGCCCCCGCCGAGCAGGCAGAGGTGGCCGCGCAGCAGGTGCCACTTCCAGGCACCCAGCCCCCAGGCCGAGCGCGGCACCCGCAACATGAAGGGCAGTAGCACCAACAGGGTCAGCAGCTGGCGCAGGAACATGTATTGGAAGGGGCTGAAGCCGGGGCCGATCAGCTTGACCAGCACATCGGAGAAGGCCTGGGCCAGATTGCCCAGCACCAGGGTGATGATGGCGAAGGTTTGCAGGTCCAGTGCGAACCGCTTGCGCAACAACTCCATCAGCGACAGCCGCTCGAGTGGCGAACGCTAATAAAATGGCTCAACGGCTCAATCGCTGAATCTTGTTCTGAATTAATGGGGTAAAAGACCATTTTTAAAACCTATCCATCAACTGTTGCCGATTAATCACTCAGAGGGTACCCACTAACATGGCGCCGAGCACCCGTTTTCTTTACTACCTCAAGACATAATAATTTCATTGTTATGCTTAAAAGGTATTAAGAGGAGCTCATGCCGATGTGGGGAATGTCATCTTCCAGATAGGGTTCACCCACGGCGGTGAAGCCATGACGACCGTAGAAACCTTGCAGGTGTGCCTGGGCCCCCAGATAGATGCTGACCCCGGGCCACAGCCGGGCACACTCCTGCAACGCCTGCTGCATCAGCCGATGACCCAGACCATCGCCTCTCGCCTCGGGGGCGGTCACCACCCGGCCGATCACTACCTGCTGCGCCTTGGCCACACCGGGCGCCATCAGCCTGGCGTAGGCCACCAGAGCCCCATCCTGCCAGCCGAGCAGGTGCAGCACGTCAGGGCGCTTGTCGACGCCGTCCAGATCGAGAAAGACACAAGTCTGCTCCACCACGAAGACCCGGGATCTCAGGGTGAGCAGTTCATAGAGTTCGTTGACGTCGAGTTGTTCAAAAGACTTGAGAGACCAGTTCATGGGGGTTCCTTGCTCATGATGAGAAGGGCAGCATAGCCAGCCGCACGCGAGCCGGCATTAACCTTTGTTAAGATCCTTCAGCCGTTTGCGAATGCGGCTCAGGCTGATGGGGGTGATGCCGAGGTAGGCGGCGATCTGGTGATCGGGCACCCTGGCCTCCAGCGCGGGAAAACTGCGCAGAAAGTGCTGATAGCGGGCCTGCGGGCTTTCGGTCAGCAGCAGCAGCTCCTTCTCCTCCTTGATGCGCAGTTGCACCGCCAGCAGATGCTGATACCAGGCGGGCCAGCAGGAGAGCGTGTGCAGGTCGGCCAGATTGAACAGCAAGAGCCGACAGGGCTCCAGCGCCTCCACGCTGTAGCGGGCCGGCTCGCCACTGAGCAGGTGGTGGAAGTCGAGAAACTCGTCCCCCTCCCAGTAGAACTCCTTGATGTACTCGCGGCCATCCGCCAGCACCACCTTGGCCCGCAGCAGCCCCTGCTCCACCATGACCAGCAGATCGGGTCGATCGCCAGCATGCCAGAGGCAGGCACGGGGGCTCAGGGTCAGCGGCCGGGCAAAAGAGAGGAGGCGCGCGGCCTCCTGCTCATCCGTGACCCGATCCCGGCAAAACGGGGGTCTGTCCATTCAGCTCGCCTCAGACACGACGCTGACGCACGGCTTCAAACAGGCAGACGCCGGTCGCTACCGAGACGTTGAGGCTGGATACAGCCCCTGCCATCGGGATGCTCACCAGCTCGTCGCAGTGCTCGCGGGTGAGGCGGCGCATACCCTTGCCCTCGGCACCCATCACCAGCGCCATCGGGCCAGTGAGTTTGGCCTGGAACACGTCGTGATCCGCCTCGCCGGCAGTACCGACGATCCAGACACCACGCTCCTGCAGCTCGCGCAGGCTGCGGGCCAGGTTGGTGACCTGAATGAGCGGCACCACTTCGGCGGCGCCACAGGCAACCTTGCGCACGATCGGAGTCAGGCCGGTGGCCTTGTCGCGCGGCACGATCACCGCATGCACTCCGGCCGCATCGGCGCTGCGCAGGCAGGCGCCGAGGTTGTGCGGATCGGTCACCCCGTCCAGCACCAGCAGGAAGGGCTGAGTCTGTTGCTCGGTCAACTTGTCCAGCAGGCTGGCCAGGTCGTGCTCGGCCAGCTTGGGCGCCTCTTTCACCCGGGCCATGATGCCCTGGTGATTGTTGCCCTCCGCCTTGTCGTCGAGCGTCTTGCGGTTCACGCTCTGCACCTTGAGGCCGAGCGCATCCAGCTCGGCCAGCAGGGGTTGCAGCCGGTCGTCATCGCGCCCCTTGAGGGCCCACACTTCGATGAAACGCTCCGGGGTGCGCTCCAGCAGCGCGGATACAGCGTGAATGCCGTAGATCAGTTCAGTACTCATTTAGTGCTCTTGGCCTTGTCGCGAGCTTTTTTGCTCGGTCGTCTGTTGCTGGGTTTGGCACGGCCGCCCTTGTCGGATTTGCCGTGATCCTTGCCCTCTTTACGTTTTTCGTGACGCTGTGCGCTCTTGGCCTTCTCTTTCTTGATCTCGGCCTGCTTGCGCGCCATCTCTTTGGCGTTCTTGCCGGTAATCTTGAGAGGCTCTTCCACCATCACGAAGTCGATCTTGCGATCGTCCAGATTCACGCCCATCACCTTGACCCGCACCTTGTCACCCAGACGGTAGCGGCGGCGGAAGTTCTCGCCGATCAGCTGCTGGTGCAGCGGGTCAAACTGGTAGTAGTCGTTGGTGAGGGTGCTGACGTGCACCAGACCGTCGATGTGGATCTCAGCCAGACGCACGAAGAAGCCAAAGCCGGTGACGCTGGCGATGACGCCGTCAAACTCGTCACCTACGTGATCCAGCATGTACTCGCACTTGAGCCAGTCTGCCACGTCACGGGTGGCGTCATCGGCACGGCGCTCGGTCATGGAGCAGTGCTCGCCCATCGGGTCCACTTCTTCCAGCTGGTAGTGGTAGCCACCGCTCGGGGTCCACTTGTGGCGCAGGTTGGCCTGCTGCTCCTTGGCGGTCTGATACTTGATCGCACGATGCAGGATGAGGTCGGGGTAGCGACGGATCGGCGAGGTGAAGTGCGCGTAGGACTTCAGCGCCAGACCGAAGTGACCGATGTTGTCGGCCTGATAGATGGCCTGACGCATGGAGCGCAGCAGCATGGTGGAGAGCAGCTCCGCATCCGGGCGGCCTTCGAACTTGGCGGCCAGGTCGGCGAAATCCTTCGGCTCTGGCTCCAGGCCCCCCTTGAGCTCCAGACCCAGCTCGGCGAGGAAGTCACGGAAGCCGGTCAGACGCTCTTCGCCCGGGCGGTCGTGCACCCGGAACAGGGCGGCGGCCTCGTTCTTCTCGATGTAGCGGGCCGCGGCCACGTTCGCCTGGATCATGCACTCTTCGATGATCTTGTGGGCGTCGTTGCGCACCAGCGGCACGATGCGGTCGATCTTGCGCTGGGCGTTGAAGATGAAGCGGGTCTCTTCGCTCTCGAACTCCACCGCACCGCGCTGATGGCGGGCATGCTTGAGCGCCTTGTAGAGGTTGTTGAGCTCTTCGATGTGACCCACCAGCGGCTCGTACTGCTGGCGCAGCTTGGGATCCCCTTCCAGGATCGCAGCCACCTTGGTGTAGGTCATGCGGGCATGGGAGTTCATCACCGCTTCGTAGAACTTGTAGCCGGACATGCGGCCGGCGGCGGAGATGGTCATCTCGCACACCATGCAGAGGCGGTCAACCTGCGGGTTGAGCGAGCAGAGGCCGTTGGAGAGTACCTCCGGCAGCATAGGCACCACGAATTCGGGGAAGTAGACCGAGTTGCCGCGCTGGTAGGCTTCGGTGTCGAGGGCGGTGCCCGGCTTCACGTAGGCTGAGACGTCGGCAATGGCAACCCACAGGCGCCAGCCGCCGCCGCGCTTGGCTTCACAGAAGACGGCGTCATCGAAGTCACGGGCATCTTCCCCGTCGATGGTGACCAGCGGCAGGGCGCGCAGGTCGATGCGGCCCTCTTTGGCCTTCTCCGGCACCTGCTCGCCCAGACCGGCAACCTCTTTGGTCACCTCTTCCGGCCAGGTGTGCGGAATGCCGTGGGTACGCAGGGCGATCTCGATCTCCATGCCGGGCGCCATGTTTTCACCCAGCACTTCCAGCACGGTACCGACCGCATTGAAGCGGGCGGTGGCGCGCTGATTGATGCGCACGACCACGACCTGGCTCTGGCGAGCCCCCTTGTTCTCCCCTTCCGGGATGATGATGTCCTGGCCGATGCGGCTGTCATCCGGCACCACGAAGCCGACGCCGTTCTCGACGAAGTAGCGGCCGACGATGTCCGCTTCACGGGATTTGAGCAGACGTACCAGACGCGCCTCCTGGCGCCCCTTGCGGTCGATCTCGGTAGGCTGCACCAGGGCGTAGTCGCCGTGCATCAGGCGCTGCATCTCGCGGTTGTTCAGGAACAGATCCGGGCCACCACCCTCGGGGCGCAGAAAACCGAAGCCATCTTTGTGGCCGAGCACGTAGCCTTTCACCAGATTCAGACGATCCGGCAGGGCGTAACACTGGTTGCGAGTGAATACCAGCTGACCATCACGCTCCATGGCGCGCAGACGACGGCGCAGGGCTTCCAGCGGCTCTTCTTCGGTCAGCTTGAGGACCTTTGCCAGCTCTTCACGGGACATGGGCTTTTCATGGCCCTTGATGAGGTCGAGGATCATCTCGCGACTGGCGATGGGGTTCTCGTATTTTTCGGCCTCGCGTTCGAGGAAAGGATCTTTTTGAGACATAAGCAGGCCTTAGGGTAGGTGGTAACGGTGCCATTATATCGGAGGGGGGGGCGAATGGCATCCATCGACTGCCTTTTGGCCAATCTCTCTGTCATACTATGCACAGTTTGCAGGCATGATGAGACATGGAACTCATGAGCAAGGACTCGTTCGCCCAATCCGCCGCCTATCTCAAGCAGGCGGTTCCCCTGATGATCAAGTATCAAATCCCCACCACGCCGGATAATTACACCCTTTGGTATAACTACGTGGCGGCCAGCATGCCCGAGCTCAATCAGGCCATCGATCAGGCCATCAAGCTGCAGGGAACCTGCTCTCTCACCACCTGTGAACGCCTCTATCACCAGCACCTCGCCGCGCAAGATGAGCAGCAGATGGAAACCATGAAGCTCAACCTGGCCGCCATGGCCAATGAGCTTGGTCACACCATGCAGGATGCCCTCTCCGACACCGGCATGTTTCAGGACATGCTCGACAAGAGCTTCGACCGGCTGAGCCTCATCGACGACGAGGGGCTGAGCCTGGAAGACACCATGGGGATCCTGCGGGATCTGGTGCGCGAGTCGCGGGACGTGCGCATGTCCACCATGCACTTTCGCAACCAGCTCAGCAGCGCCGAGAAGGAGATCAAGGAGCTGCGCGAGGCGCTCAACGAGACTCGCAAACTGGCCAACGAGGATGCGCTCACCAGCCTGCTCAACCGGCGTGCCTTCGATCTGGAGATAGAGAGCCTGATCCGCAGCAAGCAGCCCTTCTCCCTGATCCTGTCGGACATTGACCGCTTCAAGAGTTTCAACGATGAATATGGCCACCTGTTGGGAGACCAGGTGCTGCGAGCCTTCAGCAAGCGGCTGCGGGAAACCTGCAAGGAGGGCGTCACCGCCTACCGCCTCGGCGGCGAAGAGTTTGCCCTGCTGGTCCCCATGCGCAGTCTGGCGCTGAGCCGCCAGATGGCGGAGAGCCTGCGCCGGGCCATCGAAAAGATGTCGATCCTGGATCGCAAGTCAGGCCGGCGTATCGACCACATCACCGCCTCGTTCGGGGTGGGTGAATACAGCGGCCAGGAGACCGGCGACAGCCTGGTCGAACGCACCGACAAGCTGCTCTATAAGGCCAAGGAGCTGGGTCGCAACCGGGTGATGCCGCTGCCATCCTGATTCTGCCAGCACACAAAAAGGCCGGTCAATGACCGGCCTTTTTCATGTTTACTACCCCAGGAATCAGAGGCTTTTCAGCTTCTCTTCCGGCAGGGCCAGCTCGTCATTGCGGTTGACGCCGATGCCGCGCTCCAGCACGTGGCGGGCGATGGCATGGGCCTCTTCCAGTGAGTGCATGCTGTAGGTACCACACTGGTATTCGTTCAGCTCGGGGATCTTGCCCTGCTCCTGCACGGTCAGCACATCGCTCATGGCGGCCTGCCAGGCGGCGCCAACCCGGGCTTCGTCCGGCGCACCGATCAAGCTCATGTAGAAGCCGGTCCGGCAGCCCATGGGGGAGATGTCGATGATCTCCACCCCGTTGCCGTTCAGGTGATCACGCATGAAGCCGGCAAACAGGTGCTCGAGGGTGTGGATGCCGCGCTCGGAGAGGATCTCCTGGTTCGGCACGCAGAAACGCAGATCGAACACTGTGATGGTGTCCTTGTTCGGGGTCTGCATGGTCTTGGCCACACGCACCGCCGGCGCAGCCATACGGGTGTGGTCAACGGTAAAACTGTCCAATAACGGCATTTCTGACTCCTGATTTGGTTACCAGAACCAGCCCCCGCTGGAGAGCTGATCCTTGCATTGTCGATACTGGGCGCCGTAGCGCTGGGCGCGGGCTTCCACCTTGCGGGATGTCTTCATCAGCCACCCCTTGCTGCGGTAGCTGCCACGCCGATAGCCACCCCACCCTTCGTGATAGTTGAGATACTGGCCATACGCATCCCACTTGGAGGTGCCGTTCAGCCGCTGGGCCTTGTGAGTGTACCAGCCCATGAAGTCGATGGCGTCGGCAAAGTCGTCGCGATCGCTCCAGCCATTGCCGGTTTCCCGCTGGTAGTCGGCCCAGGTTTCATCCTTGACCTGGGCATAGCCGTAGGCGGAGCTGGCCCGCCCGGTCGGGATGAAGAGGAAATATTGCATCGGCGGCTGGGCGTCGTGCACGAAGGAGGACTCCTGATACATCATGGCCATCACCACCTGGATCGGGGTTCCCCACTTCTCGTTCATCTTCAGTGCCGCCTTGTGCCAGTCCGGTTTCTCGCGAAAGATCTGGCACAGGTTTTCCGGCTGGGCCGGCGGCCGGGTACTGCAGGCGGTCAGACCGGCCAGCAGGCCGGCCACCGCAACGAGGCGCATCCAGGACATCAGCGGGATCGAGTCTCCATTCGTTGGCTCATCACGAGGCTCTGCCATCTCATCAGATGGCGTCTTCGTTCTCTTCGCCGGTACGGATACGAATGACGCGCTCCACCTCACAGACGAAGATCTTGCCGTCACCAATCTTGCCGGTGCGGGCGGTGTTCTGGATCGCTTCCAGGCAGGCATCGAGATCCTCGTCCTGCACCACCAGCTCCACCTTCACCTTGGGCAGGAAGTCGACCATGTACTCGGCGCCGCGATAGAGCTCGGTGTGGCCCTTCTGACGGCCGAAGCCCTTGACCTCGGACACTGTCATGCCGTTGATGCCGATCTCGGCCAGGGCCTCGCGCACATCGTCCAGCTTGAACGGTTTGATGATGGCTTCAATCTTCTTCATGGTGACTCCTTACCAGTTCTGTTTGCCAAACCCGGACGTGATGGGGTAACGGCGATCCTTACCAAAGTTGCGGGCCGTGATGCGGGGCCCGACCGCCGCCTGACGGCGCTTGTATTCGTTGAGATCCACCAGCCGGATCACCTTGCGCACCACCGCCTCTTCAAAGCCCTCAGCCACCATGTCGGCCACGGAGGCATCTTCTTCCACGTAGCGCTTGAGGATGGCATCCAGGATGTCGTAGGGGGGCAGGCTGTCCTGATCCACCTGGTCCGGCGCCAATTCTGCCGAAGGCGGGCGATCGATAACCCGCTGCGGGATCACATAATCGACGGAATTGCGGTATTCGCACAATTTGAAGACCAGCGTCTTGGGGACATCTTTCAGCACGTCGAAGCCGCCGGCCATGTCGCCGTACAGAGTGGCATAGCCGACCGCCATCTCACTCTTGTTGCCGGTGGTCAGCACGATGCGACGACGCTTGTTGGAGAGCGCCATCAACAGCACGCCACGGCAGCGGGCCTGCAGGTTCTCTTCGGTAGTGTCGCGGGCGGTCCCTTCAAACAATGGTGCCAGCTGGGCCATAAACCCTTCGAACATGGGCTCGATGGAGATGATATTGAACTCCACCCCCATCCGCTCGGCCTGCTCCTTGGCATCTTCCACACTCATCTGGGCGGTGTAGCGGAACGGCATCATCACCGCCTGCACCTTGTCAGCACCGATGGCATCAGCCGCGATGGCCAGGGTCAGTGCCGAGTCGATGCCGCCGGAGAGGCCCAGCACGGCGCCGTGGAAGCCGTTCTTGGTGACATAGTCGCGCACCGCCAGCACCAGCGCCTGATAGGTCTCGGCCAAAGGATCGAGCGGGGCAGCCGGTTCCCGCTCTTTCACCGGCTGGCCATCGGCAAAGCGCACCAGCGCCAGCTCTTCGGCAAAGGGGGCCAGCTTGTGGGTCAGCTCACCCTGGCTGTTGAACACCTTGGAGCAACCGTCGAAGATCAGCTCGTCCTGACCACATACCTGATTGAGGTAGACCAGCGGCAGACCGGTCTGATCGCAGCGCTCCATCATCAGCTCGCGGCGGATCCAGGGTTTCTCCTGATCATAGGGCGAGGCATTGATGGTGAGCAGCAGCTCGGCCCCCGCGGCCTTGGCGGCCAGCGCCGGACCCGGCTGCCAGAGGTCTTCACAGATGAGCAACCCCAGCTGATGACCACGGAAGAGGACCACGCAGGTCTCGGTTGCCGCAGTGAAGTAGCGCTTCTCGTCGAATACCCCGTAGTTGGGCAGATCCTGCTTGAAGTAGCGTGCGACCAGCTTGCCTTGCTCGTAGAGGGAGGCGGCGTTGTAGAGTGCCTCCTCGTCGCGCCAGGGGTGACCCACCAGAATGGCGCAAGCCCCCTGCCATGCCGCGATGCGGGCCAGGGCGGCCTCCACCCGGATCATCAGATCGGCGCGCAGCAGCAGATCTTCCGGCGGATAGCCGGTCAGAGCCAGTTCGGAGCAGACCAGCAGATCGGCGCCTTGCCGATCGGCCTCGGCGGCTGCCGCCAGCACCTTGTCACAGTTATCTTCGATGGCGCCTACCGTCAGATTCAACTGGGCAAGCATCAGAGAGAGGGCTTTTGCCATGGCGATGCATCTTGAATTCGAAAATGATGGGGAATGATAAAGAAAAGGCGCTGGCTGTGCCAGCGCCCAAGGCTCAAGGGGTGCAAGTCAGGCTGGTCGCGTTGGTCACTCCGTTGTCCACCAGCAGTGAACAGGGGCCGCTCAACACCTGATTGTTGGACTGTTGCGTCATCTGCACGCTGAAGGAGGGTGGCTGCAACATATAGGTGGTGCTGCCCTGGTTGGAGTAAGAAAGATTGATGGCCAAGGTCGAGTTCTCCGGAGCTTCACATAGATAAGATGCCGGTTGATTGTTGGCCTGTGGCTTGTCGATGCGGCAGGTAGCGCCAGAATTTGGGGTACTGATATTCAGGTTGTTGAAAGCATTTTTACTACATGCCTCAGGCGGTGGATTATTGTTCCCTTTCCCGCGTTCAAGACATTGAATACGGCCGCTAACCTTCATTGTTGGCACCGTCTGCTGCCCCACATCGATTTTGACCAGCATGTCCGCCGTCTGCGCCAGCGACTGGTCCCGTGGCGAAATGAGCGAAGCCGTGATGCCGGAATTCCCCTGATAGGCAGTGACACGCACGGTGACGCTCTGCAGCACCTGGTTGCTGTCCTTGGTCGATTTCTTCGCCGTCATGTAGCCGCGGCTGTAACTGCCGAAATAGTAGTTGTTGAGATCCACCACCGTCTTGACCGTCTCGTTAGTGACGGCGGCATAGTCGGTGGCATTGCCCGTCAGCAAGTTCTGCGGGGCCATGGCCCACTCTGCCAGCATGGTCAGGTTGATATCCTGAAACGGCACCTTGGTCAGATAGTCCACCGCGCTGGTATCAATCCCCACCAGATAGACAGGGTCTAGCACATCCACATAGATGCCGCGGGCGATGAGCTGCGCCGTACCCGTATTGACGGTGATCCCGGTCGTGGTATCGCCCCCGGCTTCCGCGTTGGTAGCCAGCCAAGCTGAAAAATCGGTGATGGTCGGCAAGGTGGCGGAGGCCCCCTGGGTCCAGTTCAGGGTCGACTTCTGCCAGTCGATGTAGGTCTTGACCACATACTTGATGTATTTCTGATAACTGGCCTGGTTCGCTGGTTTGGCCAGGAAATCGGCCGTGGTCACCACTACCTTGACCAGGTTCCAGTCAGGCAGCGGGCGATAATAGCCATCCAACCGGACGAAACGGCAGGCATCCACGTACTTGCCGCTGTTCGCCGTGCTGAGGCTGCTGCTGTAGCGTACCCGGCTGGTGTTGAGCGGAGCATAGAAGTTGGTGAAGCTGGAGCCACTGCCATCGAAGTGATCCTTGCAGCAGCTGGTACAGAGCGCAGGCTGGCCATTGACGCTGCTGTCGAGCGTCCCCGTGGTCTTGGTCTGCAGCGAGCCTGATTTCCAATAGAGCTGGTTGCTGGCTGAACTGTAGGCCTGACCCGGCAGATAGGCGCTCAGGCTGGAGCCATAACTGCAGGAGCAGGAGACAGATGCCATGTCCTGCAGCACCTGCTGGGTGTTGCCGCCCGCAGCGGGTTTATAAGTCACCGTCTCGAACTGGACCAGCTTGCCCACCAGACCATCTCTGGATGTGACGGTCGGCAGTGGCTTGCTGGTCTCCTGTTTGTTGCCATCCCCCAGTTCCACCGAGATGACGTCAGGTGCCACCCCGGGTGTGTAGTTGACCTTGGGGCCCTGCCTCGCCGTATTCAAACCGCCATCCAGCTGATCGGAGCTCAAGGATTCGATGGGTGAAACATTGCCGGCCAGTTGCAGCGCCTGAGCCTGCCCTTCGCTGTCCGTCCACCCGACGTTGACCGCGATCGCCTTGCGGCCCGGGTAACTCAGGCG
Organism: Aeromonas sp. QDB03; assembly: GCF_027707985.1. Lineage (NCBI taxonomy): Bacteria > Pseudomonadati > Pseudomonadota > Gammaproteobacteria > Aeromonadales > Aeromonadaceae > Aeromonas > Aeromonas sp. QDB03. The sequence goes on from NZ_JAPCJG010000003.1 coordinate 63,172, forward strand.
ATAGCCCGCCGGTGCCACGTTCTGCCAGGTTGAGCCATTCAGATACTGATTGGTCACCGTCCATCCCACCGAGTAGGCCTCACCCGACAGAGTCACGGCCGCACTGGCCGAGGCTATCTGGTTGTAGGCCGTCAGCGGCGCGGTTGCACTCACCACGCCATTGAAATTGCGAAACTCATCCAGCTTGGACTCAGCCAGTCGCATCGCCGTCTCATAACGCCGGCCATCCTGCGAAACCGTCAGCGCCGACTTGGACATGGCGACCAGGCCGACAATGCCGACTCCCAGCACCACCAGCGTGATCAGGATCTCCAGCAGGCCAAATCCTTTTTGCCCTTTCATCTCCATATCCCCTTACCAGTCTCGCCAGCTGCCGGGCACCTGATTGACAATCTGGAATGCGGCACCATTCGAGATGTTGCTCAGGACACTGGCATCATACTTGGCATCGTAGGTACCGTTGGCGTTGCCCAGTTGATAGTTGGAAACCATGGCGCCATACACGATGGCCCCACCGGTCAGCTTCACGTCCGTCCCGGCAGCAGCAGGGTTGGATGAGTAGGCAAATACCAAACCATACAGCACCGTATTGCCGTTGACCGCCAGATTGCCATTGCGCACGATGAGAATCACAGGCGCCGTTGCGGAGCCGACGTTGGAGGAGGGCTTGCAGTCCCCATCCACAATGATGAGGCCGGTTGAGGCTGGACCAAGCGAGCTGCAGTCCGTCAGCTTCTGGGTCGCCCTGGCCTCCAGATTGGCCCAGCCGTTGGCATCATCCTTTTCATTGAACAGATACCAGACCAGATCGGTCGGGAAGGCAGTATCGTTATCCTTGATATCCGGCTGCTTGTCCCCCTTCTGGCTGATGTTGGCCGAACAGCCGCCGTCGTAGTCCCCCTGATGACAAGTCTGTCCGGTCCCCGTTATTAGATCGACGTTGCCGCTGGTCCAGACCGACAGTGGTACCCCCAGCCCGCCACCATTGGGATTGGCCACTATGGTAAAGTTGCCGCCGACCGCCATGCCGCCAGCCACGGTCAGAGGCGCGGCAGGAGAGCCGGCCAGTACGCTGAAACGTACAACCTTGGTTTCGACTGCCGCCTGGGCCTGGCTGTTGCTGAGAGTCGCCTGGGAACGAACCCTTACCGGCGTCACGACCACCGACCCCACCGTGATGGCAGTATCGTCAGAAGATGACAGGGTATAGCTGCCCGTGGTCAAGGTAGTCGTGGCCCCGCTGGTCCTCCAGCTCGGGTCCAGCGTCAACCGTCCCAGTCCATCGGCCAGACCCACTTCCGCCATTGCCATGGCCTGACGATAGAGCACCTCGTTGAGGGTCACTCGCCGATCGGCCACCAGCATCTTGCCAACCAGCAGTGAAATGCCCAGCAAGATCAGCACCAGCAACAAAGTGATGGTGAAGGTGGTAAAACCGGCTTGTCGGCTCATGTCAGTACCCATCATTGCGCAGTTTGATATCCCGCTGCAGATTCAGCGTCAGTGCCGGCGTGGCCTTGAACCGCCCGCTCACCATCAATTGCAGCGCCCTCGCCCCGCTGACCTGACTGCTTGGCAGGAGCCTGAACGTCATGGCGGTGATTTCTACGGTATCGTCGCTGGAGATCAGACTGCCATTGCCACAGGTAGTAGTCCCGGTCCCCTGCTTGATCCCCTTGTCAGCACTGCTGTAGCTGTAAACCAGGGTGTCATCACTGCTCAGTACCCCATTTTCATCGTTGTCATAGCGCACCCTGATACAGGTATACAGGCCAGAGCCCGTCGCGGTTTCACTCATCAGATCCGCTGCCGCATCGAAATAGAAACTGGATCGGCTGCCAGAAGGGGCGGCAAGAAACTGGGTGGCGTTGGCGTCATACCCCGCTCGCTGGATATCTCGTGCCATCATGTCCGTCAGCAACTGAACTTCCTGATTCAGGCGGCTGGTCTGCATGGCGGTGTAATTGGCCTTGAGAATGGTGGCAAACAGCGAAATGACTGCAGCCACCAGCAGCAAGCCCGCTACCATGGCCACCATCAACTCAACCAGGTTGAAACCCCACATTTTCAGTTGCATGCCACCTCTCCCACCAGGTTGCTGACGGCACAGGTACGTACCCGCCCAAGGTTGTTGGTGACAACCTTCATACTGGCGGCCGAGGAGCTCACCGTGATGCTGCCGCTTGGCAAGGTACCGCGCCGGGGGGAGAAGCTGATGGGACGTATCTGGCTTGAGGACTCCGTGTAGGTGCCCGTCAGAATGATCCCAGGAAATTCACTGGCATCAGCGCCTTTGCGTCCCTCGATGCTGGAACAGGTGTCGCTGCAACTGGCGCAACTGCCATCGATGCTGATGCGATAGCACCAGCTGTCGGTGCCGCTGTTGAACAGGATCATTTGCAAATTGCTGTTGCGTTTGAGCGCTTCGGACTTGAGCAGCATCATGTCGGTGTAGACCGCCTGGGTGGCCGCCTTGACCATCTGATCCTGGCGCAGGGATTGATAACTGGGGATGGCCACGGTCAGCAACAGGGCGACCAAGGACAGGGCAACCATCAGCTCTATCAGGGTAAAACCGGCGGATCTGCCCTTTCTGCCTTCCATCAGCTCAAGACTCCTTTCTTTTTGCACGTGCCAGTAGGGTCTACTGTCAGTACTATCCTATAGTATCAACCTGTTTCACGAAGCATGCCGCCCCATGAGAATCAAACAGTCCGGAATCACCTTGCTTGAACTGATCGTCGTGGTCGCCATCGTCGCCATCATAGCGTCTGTTGCCTATCCCAGCTTCACCGATGGCTTGCGCAAATCCCGCCGGGCCGAAGCGCTCAAGGGCTTGCTCAGCATGCAGCTGAAACAGGAAGAGTTCCGGGTTTCCAATACCAGTTACAGCGCCACCCCATCCCAAGTGGGCAACCCCACCAGCAGCTACTATGACTTCTCCATTTCAGGTGCCACCGCAACCGGCTATACCCTGATCGCCACCAGCAAGGGGGCACAGGTAGGCGACAAGAGTGGCAGCACCGCCTGCGATACCCTGACCCTCAACAAGGCCGATACCAAGACTCCTGCTGCCTGCTGGTGACAGACTACCAGCACTCGGCTGCCGTCATGCTGGCCATCGATACCCCCTGCTGTCCGCCCTGATCAAGGGTCAGCAGGCCGCAAGGATCGCCGTTCATCACCCCGGTCGGGATCGCCGTCAGGGTATAGCTGGCGCCGCTGGCATTGAGTGCCAGATTGTAATAGGCAGTCCCGCCATCCCTGGGCAAGGTAGCCAGCCCGGCGGAGGCCAGGTTGCCACCATCATAGTTGCCGTCGGCGGTAAACTGTCGCTCCATGTATTGCGCCGCCTCCAGCAGGGCGGCCTTGGCTTCGGCCCGTTTGGCAGAGGCCATGTAGCTGTTGTAACTGGGATAGGCGATCACGGTCAGAATGGCCATCACGGCTACCGCAATCATCAGCTCCATCAGGGAAAATCCACGTTCCATCTCCACCTCTACTCCAGTTGCAACCAGGATTGGCGACCACCCAGATCACCCGCCCCCTCTTCCAGCGTGACCGATATGTTGCCGCTGGAGCCACTGATGTACTTGCGCTCCATGTCGGCATCTTCCACCACGCTTGGCGTCGTGGTGAGCTCGTCAAACTGCTTGCCGCTGACCGGCACCTTGATGTCGTTGCCGCCACTGTCCTTGATCCCTACATAGTCGTCATCGTTGACCGCGCCATCGCCATTGACGTCGAACACCGAGTAGGTCAGACGCGCTCCCGAGACAGGATCCAGCTCCATCAACCAGGAGCGCCCACCGAAGTCACAGGCGTCCGCCGAGGGGATCAGGGTGTTGAAGATCAGCCGCTTGTTGCGATAAAGCATTTCTGACACGGCTCGCTCCCCCACCCCCTTGCTCAGCGCAGGGGATTTGAGCACCAGATACCACCCTTTCTGGCTGGTGTAGTTGACCGCCGTGTTGGACACCACCCTCACGTTGAACTTGATGGTAGTGCCATTGGCGGAGTATTCGTGGGTAATGCTCTGCTGCAACAGCTGGCTGCTGAGTACGCTAGCCCCCGTATCCCAGATGCCGTAGACGGCTTCCAGCCTAGGGGTCGCCGGCAGCAACTTGTCGTCATTGGTGAAATAGCTGCCCGTTCCCATCAGCACCATGATGCCCCCTTTGGGATGACGGATGGCCAGCGGGCGCATGGTGACGGGTTGACGCGTGCTGGCGGAGCAGGTTCCGTTGCACGCCTGAAACAGCGGTTTTGGCTTGTTGCCGGTCTTGAAGGCACTCCCCCACTGGGCGCTGTTGTTGTCGGTCAAATCGAATTTCCACAGATTGCCCTGCAGATCGCCGGCGTAGACATAGTCCGCCACCCGGTCGCCATCCTCGTCTACCGGCAAGGGGGATGAGAGACCATTGGGCTCGCTGGCCGAGCCCACCTGGGTGTCTATCTCCTTGATCACCGCGCCGGTCGCCAGATCCAGCACGAACAGGCGCGCCGTTTGGCTGGTGCTGTTGTAGCCGTTGGCCACCAGCGCCACCCATTTGTTGCCGGATTTGACCCGAACCAGGGTCGGCGCTGCCAGCGCCACCCCCATCTCGGCATTGGTAAACTCCCACAGCATCTTGTCAGCGGTGAAGCTGTCCGGCGCCGTCACGTCGATGGCAAACACGGCCTTGCCACCGGCACCGGTCGATCCCAGCAGCACGGTTTTCCAGCTGCTGCCAAGATAGGCATCGCCTACCTTGGCCGTGCCATCGACATAGTAACGATGGCTGTAGTCCGGCTTGGTGAGCAGATTCAAATCCCCCAACAGGCTGGCAGGGATGTAGGCCAGGGTCTCCACCCCGTTGGCAACCCTGAAACCGTGCAGCATGCCGTCATTGGCCCCCACGTAGAGCATGGGGGTGCGGCTGCGAATAGCCGTCGAACCGAGGAAACTCAGATAACCGTCCCGCTCCGCCTGGGTCAGGCCGGTGGCGCTGCCGTAGCCGTAATCCCGGCTGCCGACATAGACGGGATCCGAGTTGATGATGTCCCCCAGCAGATCGCTGCGGCTGCGAAACAGACCGCCATTGCTCTGCTCGCGACTGCGATCGCCGCGCAAGTAGGCAACCCGGTTTTCCCCCTGGCTGTCGCCGGCAAGGTTGAACAGGGCACGGTTGGTGGCATTGAGATCGGCCCAGGTGAAGGGAATGCCGACCCCGTTTTGTCGAGTAAAGATGCTGCGGGAGGTGTGTGCCGGGATCAGGGTTGCGGCATCCCAGGCCATGTTGCCCAGCGACCCATCGCTGTTGAGGGGGATGGAGATAAGTTGCCCCGACCAGTCGCCGCTGTTGTAGCGGGCCTGGTAGATGTGGGTATTGCTGTCCAGCCGGGTGGCGTTGGCGGTCACCGAGCTGGCGGAGCTGTTGCGGGCCGCGATCTGGGCCAGGGTGCTGCTCAGGGCTGCGGCAAAGATGTCGGGGTCGCCCGCGCTGAAAAAGCTGCCCTTGCTGTTGAGTGCCGCGTGCCACAGGTCATCGATCTTGTACTCCGGAATGTAGGTCGCGTTCTTGTACTCCTTGTCATCCGGATCATGGGGATTGGGCCAGCTGTTCGGGATGCCGTTGGCCGGATTGAGCGACCCGTTGACCCCGAGTCCAACGGTAAAATTGACCAGATGCTGCCAGTTGGCGGGATCCGCCGTGCTGGTCGGCACCTTGTCGGCCAGATCGGCACGCAGGTCGGTTTTCCAGTATTTGTAGGCCACGTCGGCCAGGGTATTGCTGTAACCATCCTTGTCCAGATCCCCTACCGAGGGGGTATCCCCGTTCCAGTAGCCATCGGTCATCAGGATGTTGTAACTCTGCCGGCAGGTGAGGTGGGGCAAGGTGCTGCCGGCACTGGCCGCCCAGGGGCCGTTGTTGTCGGTGCGGGAGAAGTACTCCCCCACATCTTTCAGGCTGGTGCGCAGCGGTGTGCCGGCGGCCGGAATATCGCGGCTGTAGAGGTCGCTGAAAAAGGCGCTGCGATCGGTGCCGGAAAAAGGTGCAACCCCGCGGATCACGCTGCCGCTGGCATTGATGGTGGCAAACCCCACCCGCAGGGCCTGCCCCTGGCTTGCAAAAGCACGGCCGACCCCGGCACGAGCCGCCAGGATCCGGGAGCGGTAGTAGGTGTACCAGTTGGCGAAATTCTGGATCTCCTCGTCATAGGTACAAACGGGGGCGCTTTTGCAATCGCTGCGATTGGGGCGTCCGCCATAGGTACTGCCGGACTTTATCTCCACCCGGGTATAGCTGCCCACCTTCTTCACGTCGCCACTGCCCTTGTAGGCAAAGTAGACGGCAGGCCAGAAGGTTTCATCGTCGTTGTAGTCAGTGGAGGAGAACCCGGTGTAGTAACGCAGGGACTTGGAGCGGTTGTTCTTGGTCAGATCTCGACAGCCGGCCGTGGTATTGAAGGGGTTGTGCGGTGCACAGCTGACGCTGGCATTCGCCATCAGGGTGCCGTCTGCCTTGGCCCAGGGCCGATAGCTCTGCTGCGGGTTGTAGTAGAGTTTGTTGTTGTTGCTTGAGCGGGTATAGGCGTTGCGGTCGTTGCTGCTGGTGAAGGTCACGGTCCGGTTGTCATAATCCTCGCTGCCATAGACATTGTCGGCTCTGGGATAGACGTAGCGAGCGCTGTTCTCGATCAACCCCTCCGGCATCAACTCGAAGTGCATCGAACCTGAGTCATCGAGACTGAACATGATGTTGGGTTCGGCCCGGGTTCCGAGATAGAGGGGAACCTGGGCAATGTCGAGGGCTGCCTGCACCTGGGAGCAGAGCAGCAGGGCCGAGAGTCCGTAGCCAGATGCACGCATGGGTTGTTCTCCTAGCGGCTGTAGGTCGATTGCAACAGCACCCGGCTCTCGTCCGAGAGTCCGAATCCCCTTGCCGTGATGCGATAGAGGCGGCGCTCGCTGATGGGCTCGTCAACCGCCAGACTCTCGTTGCTGCCCTGGGTATAGGGCAACCGCTCGATAAAATATTCGGGGGCCCGTCCGGTCAGGCCGCTATTGGCATAGGTGCGCCAGGCCGTGGAGGGAGAGGCGGGATCCACCGCCACGCTGACGAACTCATAGAGGCCGGCACTGTTGTCGTAGGGGCCTGAACTGCCCGCCTCCAGATAGCGCTCGGCAGCACGCAGCGCCGCCTCCGCCGCCTGCAGCGCCTGCTGTGACTCCTTCTGGTTGCCCGCCATCTTCTCCTGCAGCAGGGCGCTCTGCATGCTGGCCATTGCCAGCAGGCTCACCACAGCAAGAAAAATCAGGCTGATCACCAACGCCATTCCCCCTTGTCGAGCCATCATGCCTCCTTCCTCATGGCAGCCGGTTGCGCAGAGCGACCGTGGTTTCGGCCACCCAGTACCAGTGATTGTCGACAGCCTGGAAGGTGGCGCCGGCAAAGCTGATGGCCTGCGGATCCGATACCACATTGCCCTGACCGCTGCGCATCAACAGCTGAACGCCGATCCCCAGCACGTTGTCCCAGTTCGGGTTGCTGGCGGCGCTCACATAGCGATCCGCCGCCCGATCCCGGTTCTGATCCTCGCCGAAGGTCAGCTGAACATCGGTGACCCCGTCCACCAGCAGCATGCCCGCAGCCAGACCGCTCTTGCGATACAGGGCATAGGGCGCATTGGCAGAGGGGCGGGCAATGTAATAGATCCGGGTCTCCATCCGGCTCAATACCGAGCCGGCACCGAAGCGCTCTTCGACCGGGCTGCTGGCACCTCCCCAGGAGCTGACGGCATTGCCAGGGGTATATTTGTTGTCGTTGGAGTGGCCGATGTTGATCTCACTGCCGCCACCCACCACCTGGGTCTGGGTGATCTGGAAGATCCGCGCCTTCTGACAGTCGGACACCATGACGATGTCCCCCTCGCACAGGTCGCTGTAGCCCTGCTTGCCGGTACCGCAGTAGTTGGCCTTGCTGGAGAGTTGCTGCACGAACAGCTGGGCGGCGCTGTTGTTGCGAGTGACCGGCACCCCGGCGCCGGTCGGCCCCTGCACCAGCAGCACGTCGGTTCCCGGTTTGGGTTTGGGCTCGGCAGCGGTAAACAGGGCCGACAACGCCGTGGGCAGCGTCGCAGTGACATTGTCATAGCCGCGCAGATGGACGGTGAAGTTGTAGGGCAGCGCCGTACCACCGTTAAGGGTGTTGGTGATATTGACCCCCTGCTTGCTGAGGCAACCCTGGTAGCCCACCATCCGCAGCTCCTGCTGCAGCAAATTGACGGCAAACCGGCTGTCCTCCTGAACCCGGGCGATGGCCTCGCCGGTCAGATAGGTTTTGTGGTTGCCAAGCAGCACCTGAATGATGACCCCGACCGTCAGCAGTGACAGCAGCAGGGCGATCATCACCTCCACCAGACCGACGCCGGCCTGACGCAACAAGGTGCGCCGCCCGCTCACAGATCCGTCCTCAGGGTCATGCTGCGCAGCGCAGGCTCGGTAGCCAGCCGGCTGGCATCCCACTGGATGGTGATGGTCGCCTGCCCGGCACTGACGGCAATGGCGCCGTCACCGCCCGGCAGGCCGGTCAGCGCCTGTTTCCAGTACTGCACATCCTGTATCGCCATCGAGCTGCCGGAGACAGCCTCTCCCAGCCCGACATTGTATTGGCCGAGCAGGGCCGCGCTGCGATTGGCCCGCATCATGTCAGTGATCATGTAGCCGAACTGGGTCGCTTCTGTGCGGGTGAGCGCCGATTGATTGCTCTTGAGCGCCTGTAACTGCAGGGTTGCCATGCCGAGAATGCCGATCGACAGCACCAGCACGGCGATCATGATCTCAAGCAGAGATACCCCCTGATGTCGTTTCATATGCAGCTGGTCTCCACGATGGATGGGCGCCCGGCCGGGGTGATCGTGATGTCGCGCGAGGCCTCTTGGGCACACTCCGGCGGCTGCAGAGAGAACACCAGCGCCACCTGCTGACGCCCGTCGAGAAAGCCATTGCCACTGAAGCGTACCAGCGACGTATTGCTGACCAGGGTGCCGGCACCCATGTCGGGAAAGAGCCGCAGCAATTCGCCGTTGTCGAGGGTGCCATTGCCGTTGCGGTCGACCCAGATCTGCCAGCCCGATTCCCAGTGGTTCTGGGTCAGGTTGCTGGCGGTTGCGGAGAGCGTGACCGCGGTATTGCGGCGAATGGCTTCGGAGCGGGCGAGGTTGATGGCGGCCACAAAGTTGTTGGCCTGGCTGGTCAGCGTCATGTTGCGCAATATCGCGCTAAAGGAGGGAACTCCCAACGTCAGCAGGATAGAGATGAGCGCAACGGTGACCATCAGCTCGATGAGGCTAAAACCTGAACGCAAAAACATCCTGTTTCGCTCTGATTTTGTCGGGGAGGCTCGTTCGCATATCCATGTGCCATCAAGCCAGATGAGAAGATCATCAGCAGTCTAGACCGCAGACCTTCGCTTGCAATTCAATCTACTCAGATCTTGGACATACATCATCAAATTTCGCGGCAATCTCGCCACAAACCGGACAACAAGAGTCATAAGAATCGCCCATGAAAAAGCCACCTCACAGGAGGTGGCTCAGGCACTCGTGGCACTATCCCGCACGGGATGGCTGACTCAAAGGATGCGCAGCTCCGGCGGCACCTCAAACACCACGTTCTCTTCACGACCGGGATGCTCGGCCACCACCTTGCCGCCCAGCTCGCGCAAGCGCGTGATGACCGACTGCACCAGCACCTCGGGGGCGGAAGCGCCGGCGGTGACACCGATCGCCTCTACTCCCGCCAGCCAGTCGGGCTCGATCATGGAGGCATCGTCGATGAGATAGGCTTTGGCACCCACCTTCTCGGCCAGCTCCCGCAAGCGGTTGGAGTTGGAGGAGTTGCGCGACCCCACCACCAGCATGGCGTCCACCAGCCCCGCCATCTCCCGCACCGCATCCTGGCGGTTCTGGGTGGCGTAGCAGATGTCGTCCTTGCGCGGCCCCTGGATCTTGGGGAAGTGGACACGCAAGGCATCGATGACGTCCGAGGTCTCGTCCACGCTGAGGGTGGTCTGGGTGACGAAGCAGAGGTCATCCGGGTTCTTCACCTTGAGCTTAGCCACGTCTTCCGGCGTCTCCACCAGATACATGCCCCCCTCGCGATTCTCGTACTGACCCATGGTGCCGATCACCTCGGGGTGGCCAGCATGACCGATGAGCACGGCCTCGGAGCCCTTGCGGCTGGCGCGATGGACCTCCATGTGCACCTTGGTCACCAGCGGGCAAGTGGCATCGAACACCTTGAGGGCTCGGGACTTGGCCATCTCGCGCACCGCCTTGGAGACGCCGTGAGCGGAGAAGATGACGATGCTGTCGTCCGGCACCTCATCCAGCTCTTCGACGAAGACGGCGCCCGCCTCCTTGAGCTTGTTCACCACGTAGCGGTTGTGCACCACCTCGTGACGGACATAGATGGGGGCGCCAAACTTCTCCAGCGCGCTCTCGACGATGCTGATCGCCCGGTCGACACCGGCACAGAAACCACGGGGATTGGCCAGAAGAATATTCATCAGTGAACCGCTTCCTCGTCATCAACCCCCAGGATCTCCACCTCGAACGTGACGGTGTGACCGGCCAGGGGATGGTTGAAATCGACCGTCACCGACATCCCTGCCACCGCCCGGATGATACCCGGCAGCTCGCTGCCGTTGGGCTGGTCGAACAGGATGATGGTGCCGACCTTGGGCTCTACATCGGCACCGAACTTGGCGCGGTCCAGATGGTAGATATTGTCGGGATTGGAGAGGCCGAAGGCCTCTTCCGGTGCCAGCGTGAAGCTCTTGTTCTCCCCTTCGCGCAGCCCCAGCAGGCACTGCTCGAAACTGGAGGTCAGGCTGCCATCGCCCATCCGCAGGCGGGCAGGCTTGCCTTGCAGCGCAGTGCTGTCGGCCACCGAGCCATCTTCCAGCTTGATGGCGAAGTGGAACAGCACGCTGCTGTCTGCCGCAATCGGCTGGCTCATGGCGTCACGTCCTTCTTCTTCTCACTGCGAAAACCGTCCAGCACTATCATGGCGGCGCCGATGAAGATGAAGCTGTCGGCCAAGTTGAACGCCGGCCAGTGGGCGCGCTGCCAGTAGAAATCAAGGAAATCGACCACGTGACCCAGCACCAGCCGGTCAAACACGTTGCCGAGCGCCCCGCCGATGATCAGCGAGTAGGCGATGCCGCTCCAGCGCTGAGCGACGGACTGCTTGCGCAGCCAGTGGATCAGCAAGCCGCAGATGGCAAACGCCAGCACCGCGAAGAACCAGCGCTGCCAGCCGCCCTGATCAGCCAGGAAGCTGAAAGCCGCCCCCTTGTTGTAGACATGGACCAAGTTGAAGAAGGGGGTGATCTCCACCCCCGGGTAGCCAAATGGCAGCAGCTTGACCACAGCGAGCTTGCTCCCCTGGTCCAGTACAAATGCCAGCACTGCCAGCCACAGCCAACGCAGGCCGCTTTTATGGTGAGTCATGTTCATCAGGCAAATTGACGAGTTTCGCCGTCACCCTCGACGTTGGTGACGCAGCGGCCACAGATCTCTTCGTGACCAGCGATGGTGCCCACGTCTTCCACATGGTGCCAGCAGCGGTCGCACTTGGCGGCGGCAGACTGGGCCACGCTCAGCCACAGGTCATCGCGCTCGGTCGCCACGGCGTCTGCCGGGGCGGCATCGACGCTGACAACCTTGGCCTTGGAGGTGAGCAACACGAAGCGAAGCTCATCGGCCAGGGCGTTAAGACGCGCAGCCAGTGCCGGCTTGGCGAACAGGGTCAGCTCAGCCTGCAGGGAGCCACCGATGCGCTTCTCGCCACGAGCCACTTCCAGCGCCTTGTTCACTTCACCGCGCACGGTGAGGATCTCGGCCCAGAAATCGTCGTTGAGGGTTTCACCCGCTTCCAGCCCGAACAGGCCGTCATACCACTCCTCGGTGAACACGAACTCGCCGCGCTCACCCGGCAGCAGCGCCCAGATCTCGTCGGCGGTGAAGCTCATGATCGGCGCCATCCAGCGCACCATGGCCTCGGCGATGTGATACAGGGCGGTCTGGCAGGAGCGACGGGCCAGGCTGTCAGCCTTGGCGGTGTACTGACGGTCCTTGATGACGTCCAGGTAGAAGGAGCCCATCTCGATGGAGCAGAACTGCATCAGCTTCTGGGTCACACCGTGGAAGTTGTACTCGTCGAACGCCGCCATGATCTCAGCCTGTACCGCTTTGGCACGACCCACGGCCCAGCGATCCACCACCACCATGTCGGCAGGCGCCACCATGTCGGTCGCCGGATTGAAGCCGTTCAGGTTGGCCAGTAGGAAGCGGGCAGTGTTGCGGATACGGCGATAGGCGTCGGCAGAGCGCTTGAGGATCTCGTCGGAGACGGTCATCTCGCCGGTGTAGTCGGTGCTGGCGACCCACAGACGCAGGATGTCGGCACCCAGCTTGTTCATCACGTCCTGCGGGCTCACCACGTTGCCGATGGACTTGGACATCTTGCGACCCTGGCCATCCACGGTGAAGCCGTGAGTCAGCACCTGGTTGTAGGGAGCCTTGTCTTTCATCGCCACGCCGATCATCAGGGAGGACATGAACCAGCCGCGATGCTGGTCAGAGCCTTCCAGATACATGTCGGCCGGGTTGCCGTTGAACTCGGGACGGGCGTCGACCACGGAGGAGTGGGTCGAACCTGAGTCAAACCAGACGTCCAGGGTATCGGGCACCTTGTCGTACAGGTCGGCGTCGCTGCCCAGCAGTTCGGCCTTGTCCAGATCCCACCAGGCCTGAATGCCGGACTGTTCGACCCGCTTGGCGACTTCGTGCATCAGGCGCACGGATTCCGGGTGCAGTTCCTGGGTCTCCTTGTGGACGAACAGGGAGATGGGCACGCCCCAGGTACGCTGACGGGAGATACACCAGTCAGGACGGTTCTCGACCATCGCCTGGATACGGTTTTTACCCCAGGCCGGCACCCAGCCACTCTGGCCGTGCTGTTGGATGCCGTCTTGCTCGATGCGCTCGATCTCCTCCAGCGCGCGTTTGCGCAGACCCTTCTGCTCCATGCTGATGAACCACTGCGGGGTGGCACGGAAGATAATCGGGGTCTTGTGACGCCAGCAGTGCGGGTAGGAGTGGTTGAACACCTTGTGGTGCAGCAGGGCGCCGCGCTCGGTCAACACCTCGACCACGGAGGCGTTGGCCTTGAACACGTGCTGGCCGGCAAACAGTTCGGTATCCGGCAGGTACACGCCGTTGCTGCCAACCGGGTTGGCGACTTCCAGACCGTACTTCTGACCGACCACGAAGTCTTCCTGACCATGGCCAGGTGCGGTGTGTACGGCACCGGTACCGGCATCCAGGGTGACGTGGTCACCCAGCACCACCGGCACGTCGAAGCTGTAGAAGGGATGGTTGAAGCGCAGCAGCTCGAGTGCGGCGCCCTTGGCGTAGCCCAGGTTGTGGAACTGCTCGATACCGGCGCGATCCATCACGTCCTTGACCAGCTCGGCGGCCAGGATCAGGCGCTCGGGATGCTCCCCTTCCACCTGCACCAGCGCATAGTCCAGATCGGCGTGCATGGCGATGCCGCGGTTGGCGGGCAGAGTCCAGGGGGTGGTGGTCCAGATCACGGCAGAGATCGGGCCCTTGCCGGTGTGGCCTTCGGCGCAGTCAAACTTGGCGGCAACACCCGCCTCGTCGACGGCCTTGAAGCGCACATCGATGGAGGGGGAGTTCTTGTCGTAGTACTCCACTTCGGCTTCCGCCAGGGCGGAGCCACAGTCGGTACACCAGTGCACCGGCTTGGAACCTTTGTGCAGGTGGCCGTTTTCAACGATCTTGGCCATGGAGCGAATGATGTTGGCTTCGGTGCCAAAATCCATGGTCAGGTAGGGGTGTTCCCAGTCACCCAGCACGCCCAGCCGGATGAAGTCGGTCTTCTGCGCTTCGATCTGGGTCTTGGCGTATTTGCGGCACTCGGCGCGGAACTCGGCGGCGGAGACCTTCTCGCCCGGCTTGCCGACCATGCCTTCTACTTTCAGTTCGATGGGCAGACCGTGGCAATCCCAGCCCGGCACGTAGGGGGAGTCGAAACCGGAGAGGCCCTTGGACTTGATGATGATGTCTTTGAGGATCTTGTTGACCGAGTGACCGATGTGAATGCTGCCGTTCGCATAGGGGGGGCCATCGTGCAGAATGAACGAAGGCTTGCCCGCTTTGGCGCGGCGAATGGCGCCGTAAAGATCCTGATCGTACCAACGTTTCAGCATGTTGGGTTCGCGCTTGGCCAGATCGCCACGCATCGGAAACTCGGTTTCCGGAAGATTCAGGGTGTGTTTATAGTCGCTCATCAGTCCTGGGTTCCCTTCTTTTCTAAAAGAGTGCTGGGTAAATGGAGTAGTGGCAGCCCGAACCAGGCTCGGGCCGCCAGGGCATCTCGTTCGATCTGCTCTTTCAAGGCGGTGAAAGAGGCAAACTTCTGCTCTTCGCGCAGCTTGTGGCGAAGCAGCACCTTGACCTGTTGACCATATAGGTCGCCAGAAAAATCAAATAGATGTACTTCCAATCTGGCTTGTGTACCGCTCAAGGTCGGCCGTACACCCACATTGGCGACACCGGGGAAGGTCTTGCCGGAACATAACACTTCCACCGCGAACACGCCACCGACCGGGATCACCTGGCGCTTGAGGGCCAGATTGGCGGTGGGAAAACCTATGGTGCGGCCCAGCTTGTCGCCGTGAGCCACCCGGCCGCTGATGGTATAGGGGCGGCCGAGCATCAGCTCCACCTCCGCCATGCGGCCGGCCGCGAGGGCCTCGCGCACCAGCGTGCTGCTGACCCGCTGACGGGACAACTGGAAGCTCTGGGTGCTGATCACCTCGAAACCGAAGCGCCGGCCGGCCTCTTCCAGCAGGTGGAAGTCCCCTTCCCGCCCCTTGCCGAAACGAAAATCGTCGCCCACCACCAGATAGTGCACGCCGAGTTTCTCCACCAGCAGTTGCTCGATGAAGGTGGTGGCGGACTGCTCGGCGAAGCGATGATTGAAACGCACGCAGAGCATGCGATCGATCTGCATCCCCTTGAGCGCTTCATACTTCTCCCTCAGGCGGCTAAGGCGGGCCGGCGCCGCGGCCCCGGCAAACAGCTCCAGCGGCTGCGGTTCAAACAGCATGACGCAGGCCGGCAGGCCCAGCTGGGCTGCTTTTTCCTGCAGGCGGGACAGCACGGCATGATGACCCTGATGAACCCCATCAAAGTTGCCAATGGTCAATACACACCCCCGGTGACGGGGCTTGATATTGTGAATACCGCGGATAAGCTCCATCAATGCCTTGTGCGTCGCTGCTATGAAAATCGCCGGATTATATATCAGGTGGCACTCTGGGTCAGCCCTGTTGCTGACCCGATTTCAGCCATCCCGCCCTGATTGCTGGTTCAGGTGGGACTTCAGCCATGGCGGGCCGACTCAGTCATCCCGCCCCGCTCTCAGATCTTTTGGCCGAATGCCCAGCGCCAGCAGGACACCGGCATAGATGGCGCCCCCCAGCACCAGCAGCATGGTCAGCTGCATGCTCGCCTTGCCCATGTGCCAGGCGCCCCATTGGGCCAGATCCGGCGAGAGGTAAAGGAGCACGCCCCCCATCAGCAGACTTGCGGTCAACAGCTTGAGGCAAAATACCCCGGTGTGGCGGGAGGGCCGGTAGACGTTCTGCTGATGGAGCCCTTTGAACAGCAGGGCCGCGTTCAGCGTGCCCGAGCAGGCAGTCGAGAGCGCCAGCCCCACGTAACCGAGCGGATAAATGAAGATGAGGTTGCAGGCCATGTTGGCCGCCATCGACATCATCCCGATCCGCACCGGGGTGCGGGTATCCTGGCGAGCGTAGTAGCCGGGGGCCAGCACCTTGATCAGCATCAGCGACAGCAGGCCCGTGGTGGATGCCAGCAGGCTCGCGCTGGACATGCTCACCTCATGCAAGCCGAACTCACCGCGCATGAACAGCACTCGCAGAATGGGTTCGCGCAGCACGGCAATCCCCACCATGGCGGGCAGGCCGAGCAGCATCACCATCCGTACCCCCCAGTCCATGGTGCGGGAGAAGTCGGCCGGATCGGCATCCACGTGCTTCTTGGCCAATGCCGGAAGAATGACGGTACTGATGGCGACACCGAACATGCCGAGCGGGAACTCCAGCAGTCGGTCCGAGTAATAGAGATAGCTGATGGCGCCGGTCGCGAGGAACGAGGCGAGCATGGTGTTGACCAGCAGGTTGATCTGGCTGACCGACACCCCGAACAGCGCCGGGATCATCAGGGTGCGGATCTTCACCACCCCGGGATGGTGCCAACCCCACTTGGGCCACACCAGCATGTTGATCTGGCGCAGGAACGGGAACTGGAACAGGAACTGCACCAGACCGCCGAGGAAAACACCGATGGCCAGCGCCAGCTCGGGGTCGTCCAGCCAGGGCGAAATCCACCAGGCGGCGGCGATCATGGTGATGTTGAGAAAGATCGGCGTGAAGGAGGAGACCCCGAAGCGGCCGAAGGTATTGAGGATGGCCCCCGCCATGGCGGTAAAGGTGATGAACCAGAGATAGGGGAAGGTGATCTTGAGCATCAGGCTCGCCATCTCGAACTTCTCGGCCGCCGGCCCGCCGTGCAACCAGTCCCAGAACCAGCCCCAACCGAACAGGGCGGTCAGCACCCCGGAACCCAGCACCCCGAGCAGGGTGACCACGGTGACGATCCCCCCTAGGGTGCCCGCCACTGCGGCCAGCAACTCGCGCACCTCGCTCTCGTCGCCCTTTTTCTTGTACTCCGTCATCACGGGAACAAAGGCCTGGTTGAAGGCACCTTCGGCGAACAGACGACGCAGAAAGTTGGGAATGCGGTTGGCAAAGAAGAAGACGTCTGCGGCCACCCCGGCACCGAGCAGATTTGCGATGACCACATCGCGCACCAAGCCCATCACGCGGGACGCCAACGTCATTCCGGACACTATCATGCCGGATTTGATCAATTTCTTACTCAAGACGAGGCCTCTGGAACTGTCGGAAAGAAAAGAATGCTGTTAGAATCGGCCGACAGTTTAACCGTCTCCCATCTGACACACCACCGGGGGGCGGTGTTTATTTGCACAAATCATTTGACAATATGTGGTTGAGAAGGCATATTTCCGGGCCTTTTCAATACACTCGCTAAGACAGTTTTAGGAGTTTTACCTTGGCTAACATCAAATCTGCTAAGAAGCGCGCTCTTCAGTCAGAGAAACGTCGTCAGCACAACGCCAGCCGTCGTTCCATGACCCGTACCTACCTGAAGAAAGTCATCGCTGCCATCGCCTCCGGCGACAAGGCTGCCGCGACTGCCGCTTTCGCTGTTGCTCAGCCGATCATGGATCGTATGGCGACCAAAGGCCTGATCCACAAGAACAAAGCTGCTCGTCACAAGAGCCGCCTGTCTGCCCAGATCAAAGCTATGGCTTAATTCAGCATCTGCTGAACAAAGCTAAAAAAACCGGCCTTCGTGCCGGTTTTTTATTTCTGTTCGCTGCAGTACAACTTGTGCAGCAATCCTATCATCTCGCGCACCTCGTGGCTGCGCAGCGAATAGTAGACCGTCTGGGCCTCCTTACGCGTCTCCACCAGTTCATCCCGCCGCAACACAGCCAGATGCTGTGACAACGCCGACTGGCTCAAGCCCAGCCGCTCGTTGAGCTCGCCCACCGACAGCTCCCGCTCCAGCAGCTGACACAGGATAAACAAGCGCCGCTCGTTGGCCAGCGCCTTGAGCAGAGCGACCGCCCGGCTTGCATTTGCCTCCATCTCTTCCAGTTGCATCTCATTCCCTCTCGTTCGAGGCAAGAATCATACTCTGTGGCCCGTCGATTTAAAATGACAGGGTTGCCGGTTGAATCGTGGTGAAATCCTCCTGACCGGCAAACAGAAAGGAGAAATCGCTCTCGCATACCCGTTTTACCGCCGGATGCTGGATCATCCGTTCAGCGAAGATGACGTAGTACTCCTCCATCAGATCCTGGGTCTCCCCCAGCAGCATCACCTCCTCCCCTTCCAGGATCTCCTCCCGATAGATGGTAGGAGCCATGAAGATGCCCTGGTTGAAGAAGCCGAATGCCTTCATCAGGGCCGCATCGTCAAACTCGCCGAGGATGCTGGGCGATACGCCCTGCTGCTCGAACCACTGGGTCAGCTGGCGGCCCATGGCGGTGCGCCGGCCCGGGATCAGCAGCTTGCGTTCCTCCAGACAGGCGGGAAAAGGGAGCGACGGCAGTGGCGCCTTGCAGAAGAAGCTGACCCCGCAGCCACCGAGCCGCTTGGAGAGCAGGCCGGCGTGCTGGCTGGAGTCCACCGGGCAGTCCGACAGGATCATGTCGAGCTTGTGCTCGCTCAGCTGCTCCAGCAGCAGCTCATGTGTCGATTCGAAGCAGCGCAGGTGGATGGAGCCGTCGTTGGGGATGACGGAGAGCAGTACCCGGCTTGCAAGGCGTTTGGAGAGCGCATCGGCGATGCCGACGTCGAACAGGATCTGGCTCTCCTTGCGGTAGTTCACGATATCCAGCATCTCGTAGGAGAGGCTGAACATCTTGTCGGCATAGCGAAACACCAGCTGACCCAGCTCGGTAGCCTCGAGGGAGCGCCCTTTACGCATCAACAGCTTGCCGCCCAGGCGCTGCTCCAGCAGCTTGATCTGGCCGGTGACGGTCTGCGGGGTCAAGAAGAGGGCTTCCGCCGCTTGCGTGACGGAGCCCTTCTTCTGAGTCATCCAAAAATAGTAGAGGTGATTGTAGTTAAGGTGTGACATCCGATGGGGTTCCCGCGCTGCGCGGACTCCGGTAGCAACTGAGTTCAGCCGCCAGAATGTCATACATGTCGCTGATCGAGTCAACCTTGTTCGCGTCGAACTGAGCCTGCAGATGGGCCTTGAGGCGGGCCGGATCCGGCATCCGCTCCCCGCAGTAACGCTTGTTGGACTGTTTGACCCGCTCGCCGGCCCGGCTGCTCAGCGCCCGCTCGGCGAAGGTCTCGCCAAATTGGGCCTTGGCCTGCTTGTCCCCCAGCATCAGGGCGCTGTCGACCACCCCGTTGAGGTAGGCCGAGCAGCCGGCCGAGGCCGCATCCTGCTGGCAATCCTGCAGACTGCCAGCCCAGGCCGTCTGGCTCAGCACCAGCAAGGCCAGCCATCCTAGTCTTTTCATAACCCCTCCGTGCTTTGGTCGGCCTCCCGGTTCGGGAGCGCCATGCGCAGGGCGAGATAACCGACGATCGCCGCCAGGGTCGATCCCACCAGGATCCCGAGGCGCGAATAGCTGCCGTAATCCAACCCTCCGTGCTCGAAGGCCAGCGAGGCGATGAACATCGACATGGTAAAGCCGATGCCGCACAGGATGCTGACCGCGAAGATCTGTTTGAAATTGACCCCGTTGGGCAATTGGGCAATGCCGAGCTTCACCGCCAGCCAGCTGATGGTGAACACCCCGAGCGGCTTGCCGATGAACAGCCCCAGCATGATGCCGAGCGGCACCGGGCTCAGCAGGGCGGAAAGACCGATCCCCTCCAGCGACACCCCGGCATTGGCAAAGGCGAACAGCGGCAGGATCAGGTAGGCACTCCAGGGGTGCAGGGCATGCTCCAGTTGCTTGAGCGGCGAGGCATAGCGCTTGCCGTTGAGCGGGATCATGAAGCCCACGATGACCCCGGCCAGGGTCGCATGGACGCCTGACTTCAGCACCGCTACCCAGAGCACCAGCCCCACCAGCATGTAGAGGCTGATCCGATCCTCGCCGCGGCGGTTCATCCACAGCAGGGTCAGGGTCGCCAGGATGCCGATCGCCAGCGCCGTCAGCGACAGCTGCTGGGTGTAGAACAGCGCGATGATGATGATGACGCCCAGGTCATCCATGATGGCCAGCGCCAGCAGGAACACCTTGAGGCTGACCGGCACCCGCTTGCCCAGCAGCGCCATCACCCCGAGGGCGAAGGCAATGTCGGTGGCGGCGGGAATGGCCCAGCCGGCGCGCGCCACTTCATCCGAGTAGTTGAAGAAGGCATAGATGAGCGCGGGTGCCAGCATGCCGCCCACCGCAGCGATGGCCGGGAAGGTGGCCTGCACCCGGGAAGAGAGGGCCCCTTCCAGCATCTCGCGCTTCACCTCGAGGCCGACCAGCAGGAAGAAGATGGCCATGAAGCCATCGTTGATCCAGAGCAGCAGCGGCTTGTTGATGTCGAGGGCGGCGATGCGCACCTGCACCTGGGTATCGAGGAAGGCCTGATAGCTGCCGGCCAGGCCGCTGTTGGCCAGGATCATCGCCAGCATGGCCGCCATGATCAGAATTATTCCGGAGGCAGCCTCCAGCTTGAGGAACTTTTTGATTACGTCGCTCATGGTTAAATTATCCACAGTATTACTTTGTTTTGAGTCTATATCCCATAACAATTAATGGAAAATCGTTTCTTACTGCGAAATACAACGAGAAAACCGAAGGCAAAATCAAACATGTCTGCTATAAGCAGGTTTTCTCCCATACGGATATCACTCGAAGCCCAGTCATCAGAATGAATATCCTGTGGTTTTTATGCATAAAAAAGGCGCCTCATGGGCGCCTTTCACATCAGATGGCGACGGGCGCCTTGATGCCGGGATGGGGGTCGTAACCCTCTATCTCGAAATCCTCGAACTTGTAATCGAAGATGGAGTCCGGCTTGCGCTTGATCACCAGGGTCGGCAGCGGGCGCGGCTCGCGAGAGAGCTGCAGTGCGGTCTGCTCCATGTGGTTGGAGTAGAGGTGCACGTCACCACCGGTCCAGACGAAGTCGCCCACGTCCAGGTCACACTGATGGGCCATCATGTGGGTCAGCAGGGCGTAGCTGGCGATGTTGAACGGCAGGCCGAGGAACACGTCACAGCTGCGCTGGTAGAGCTGGCAGGAGAGCTTGCCGTCGGCCACATAGAACTGGAAGAAGGCGTGGCAGGGGGCCAGCGCCATCTTGTCCAGTTCGCCCACGTTCCAGGCGGAGACGATGATGCGGCGCGAATCCGGATTGTGCTTGATGTCGTCCACCGCCTTCTGGATCTGATCGATGACAGACCCGTCAGCCGCCGGCCAGGAGCGCCACTGGGCGCCATATACCGGCCCCAGATCGCCGTTCTCGTCGGCCCACTCGTCCCAGATGCTGACGCCGTGCTCTTTCAGGTAGGCGGTGTTGGTATCGCCATTGAGGAACCACAGCAGCTCGTGAATGATGGAGCGCAGGTGGCACTTCTTGGTGGTGACCAGCGGGAAGCCTTCCGCCAGATTGAAGCGCATCTGATGGCCGAACAGGGAGACGGTGCCGGTACCGGTACGGTCGGATTTGACGGTCCCTTCATCGAGGATCTTCTGCATCAGGTCGAGATAGGCTCTCATTGCTTTGCCTCCTTGACGCGGTTACCGAACAGCTGCGGTCGCTTGTAGGCAACCCAGATCATCAGGGCACCGATGATGATCATCGGGGTGGAGAGGATCTGGCCCATGCTGATCTCCTGGAAGTAGAGACCGAGCTGGCTGTCCGGCTGGCGCACGAACTCCACCAGGAAGCGGAACAGGCCGTAGAACAGCAGGAACATGCCGGAGATGGCGCCACGGGGTGGGTTCTTGCGCCAGAACAGGTTGAGGATGATGAACAGCACCACCCCTTCCAGCGCGAACTGATAGAGCTGGGATGGGTGGCGTGGCTCAGGACCTGCCTCCGGGAAGATGATGGCCCAGGGCACATCGGTGACCCGGCCCCACAGCTCACCGTTGAGGAAGTTGCCGATGCGACCGACGCCGAGGCCGAACGGAATGAGCGGTGCCACGAAGTCAGCCACGGTGAAGAAGTGGCGGTTGGTCTTGTGGGCAAACCAGACCATGGCGGTGATGACCCCGATCAGGCCGCCGTGGAACGACATGCCACCGGTCCAGATCTTGAACAGGTAGAGGGGATCGGCCAGGAACATGTCGAAGTTGTAGAACAGCACGTAACCGACCCGGCCACCCAGGATCACCCCGAGGAAGCCGTAAAACAGCAGGTCCGAGACCTCGTTGCGGGTCCAGCCACTGTTCGGCGCATCCGCGCGGCGCCCCGCCAGCCACATGGCAAAGGCGAAACCAAACAGGTACATGAGACCATACCAGCGTACCGATAGTGGTCCCAAACTGAATGCTACGGGATCAATCTGCGAGAAAACCCAATATCCATCGTGCTGCATATGCGGCCCCAGTCATAAGAAAAGCCGCATTTTCCGATCATTCGTCAGCAGGGACAAGGCATGATTATCAATCAGTCTGTTTCGTTTTGTGACCGGCGCGCAGCAAACCGCCCAGGCCGTGCTCTTCCAGATAGCGGGCAAACAGGCCGCGCAGCACGTGCGGGTTGTCGTGCTTGAGGCCATCCGTCAGCAGTACCGTCAGTTCGCTCAGGGTGGACTGACGCAGCACGTACTTGATGCGGGCAATGTTGTGTGTGTTCATGCTGAAGCGGCGATAGCCCATGGCCAGCAACAGCAGCACCCCGACCGGATCACCGGCCAGCTCGCCACACACCGACACCGGCTTCTGGTAACGATGGGAGGCATCGACCAGCAGTTGCAGGGCGCGGATCACCGCCGGATGGAAGGCATCGTAGATGTTGGCGACCCTGGCGTTGTTGCGATCTACCGCCAGCAGGTACTGGGTCAGATCGTTGCTGCCCACCGACCAGAAATCGATGAGCGGCGCCATTTCGGGCAGGATGTAGAGTGCGGAGGGCACCTCGATCATCACCCCCAGGCTAGGATAGCGGATCACCGCCTCACGGCTGGCCGCCTCTTCCGACACTTCCCGCCAGGCCTGATCCAGCAGGCGGCGGGAGGCCTTGATTTCGCTGACGCTGCTGATCATTGGCAGCATGATGGCCAGATTGTCCAGCCCTTCGCTGGCCCGCAGCATCGCCTTGAGCTGCACCAGGAACAGTTCGGGGTGATCCAGGGTAAGCCGGATCCCCCGCCAGCCAAGGAAGGGATTTTCCTCGACGATGGGGAAATAGGGCAGCTGCTTGTCGCCGCCCACGTCCAGGGTGCGCATGCAGACCGGCCGATTGCGGTAGGTCTCCAGAATGCCGCGATAACGGGCGGTCTGCTCCCACTCGGAGGGGAA
Source organism: Aeromonas sp. QDB03 (assembly GCF_027707985.1). Taxonomy (NCBI): domain Bacteria; kingdom Pseudomonadati; phylum Pseudomonadota; class Gammaproteobacteria; order Aeromonadales; family Aeromonadaceae; genus Aeromonas; species Aeromonas sp. QDB03. The sequence continues at coordinate 86,360 of NZ_JAPCJG010000003.1, forward strand.
GCTGTCCTGCAGCATGAAGGGAATTTCGGTGCGATAGAGGCCGACCCCGTCCGCCAGCTGATTGAGGGATATTTCGGTGTCGGCACTGAGCCCGGCGTTGAGCAGCAGGGAGACAGGCACGCCGTCGGCCGTCTCGGAGGGCTGGTTGTCGACGCTGCGCACCAGAGTATCGAGCGCCCGCTCCTCGCTCAGCAGCTGGCGGTACTCGGTCAGGATCACCTGATTGGGTTCGATGAAGAGATCACCGCTGTAGCCATCGACCACCAGCATGCGACCGCCGATGTCGCCGAGCGGCAGATCCACCCCCATGATGGCCGCCACCCCCATGGCGCGAGCCAGAATGGCGGCGTGGGAGTTGGTGCCCCCCTTGAGCGACACCACCCCGGTCAGAAACTCGCGGGGAACTTCGGCCAGGATGGTGGCGGTCACCTCGTCGGCGACCAGCACCACCGGCTCGCCGATGGCGATATGCTCTGGCTCGTTTTGCACCAGCCGGCTGATGAGCCGCTGGGCAATGTCCTTCACATCGGTGGAGCGCTCCTGCAGGTAGGGATCCTTCATCCCCTTGAACTGATCGATCAGCCGGTCACTGATGAGCTTGACCGCCGATACCGCCGTCCAGTGCTCCTTGCTCACCTTGTTGCGAATGGGCTTGATGTAGCCCGGATCGTTCAGCAGATGCAGGTAGATGTCGAAGATGGCGACCGAGTCCTGGCTGTAGCTCTCGCGAAACCGCAGTGCCAGGCTCTCCAGATCGTGGCGTACCTCCTCCACCGCCACATTCAGCCGTTCCAGCTGTCTGGCGTGATCCTCATCCTTGCGCGGGGTGATGGAGTTGAGCTCCTTGCGCGGCCGCCACACCCAGGCCTTGGCCATGGCGATGCCGCTGGCACCGGCAATACCGCGCAGCGGCTTGCTCCAGTCGGTCTTCTGCAACCAGCCCTTGGCCTGGGCCTGGGCGATCCGGGCCGCCAGCTGGGCCGCCAGGGTCACCATGAAGGACTCTTCCCCCTCATCGAAGAGGCGGCTCTCCTTCTGCTGCACCACCAGAATGCCCACCACCTGACGCTGATGCATGATGGGGGCGCCGAGGAAGGAGCGAAACGCCTCTTCGGCCACATCGGGCAGGAACTTGAAGCTGGGATGGGAGGGGGCATCGGCCAGGTTGATCAGCTCTTCCCGCTGACCCACCAGACCGACGATGCCCTGCTCGAACGGCAGGGTGGCCTTGCCCACCGCCGACTCGGCCAGACCATCGGTCGCGGCTAGCCGGTAGCGGCGCATCTCGGGTTCTGAGACATAAACGGAACAGCAGTCCACCATCATGGCCAGCCGGGTCTGGCTGACCAGTGCCTGCAAGGCCAGCTCGAGGGTATTGGCCTCGGCCATGCTTTCGACGATGCGTCTGAGTTCCGTTAACAACTAATCTGTGCTCCTTAACGGGGGCGATTGCGCCGCCCATCCTTCTTGTTGACCTGAACTGCCGGCACCGGCATCGCCAGCGGGGCAAACTCCTTCATTACCCGTCGATAGACTTCCCGCTTGAAGGAGACGACCTGACGGACCGGATACCAGAAGCTGACCCAACGCCAGTCATCAAACTCGGGATGACCATGACAGCCGAACTGGATCCTGGACTCCCTGCCCGAATCCAACTGCAGCAAGAACCATTTTTGTTTTTGGCCAATACAGACCGGTGAACTGTCCCAACGAACGAGGCGTTTGGGCAAGCGGTACTTCAGCCAGTTGCGACTGGTGGCCATGATGGTCACATCTTCGGGCTTGAGGCCTATCTCCTCATACAGCTCACGATACATGGCCTGCTCCGGCGTCTCACCATCATCAACCCCTCCCTGCGGAAACTGCCAGGAGTGCTGCCCATAGCGCTTAGCCCACAATACTTGTCCGTCACGGTTACAGATCACGATTCCGACATTGGGACGAAACCCGTCGCCATCTATCACGTGATCACCTTATAAAGGCTGAATCTATAAGGGGATTGTTCCACATTCACCTCGTGGCAGCAAACAGGGACTGCGATCCCCCACTCATGAATAACTTTCAATTTCAAGCCGACTTATAAACAAATCCAAGGATCAACTGGACCAAGTTGCCCACCCAGACTGTGCATAAGCCTGTGAGCAAGCAGGTATATACAGTAGTTTCATTTATCTGTTCCAAACCAAGCGACAGCATACCCCATGTTGATAAAAACAGAATATGTATTTAAATACATGATGTTAAACAATCAATGCTGGATCAAGATCCATGTCTTTCACGGCCGGCGATCCGGGATCTCGATTGTGAACAAGTTCGACTGTTCAAAGATCCACCACGGCTATTTTATCCACAGGGGTGGCACACTATCTGCGCTGGAATCGCCGTTGAAATCGGTGCTGTTTCACATTTTTTTGTAACAATGAGCCAACTATTAGCACTTGCCGGCAGTTATCCAAGATTTCTGTGGATAACTGTGTGCAACAGCGCGAGCAAACCCTTGGACAACTATTTTGAGCCTGGATCCTGCCGGTCAATGACCGACGGCATAGAGACAAATTTGTTTAAAATCATTATGATAAGTACTTACTCACAAAACAGCCCCCCCTGTGCATACCCCTGCCAGGATCGGTTATAAAAACAGCGATCCTCAGCGAGGATCAGAGTTGCTAGAATAATTCCCCTTTGCAGGAGTGACCCATGCCCACCAACCCCCAGTCCGAGCAGGAATTGCTGGCCCGCGCCTATGCCATGGCGGGCTTCACGCTGGCCCAGCTGGCCGCCACGGCCGGCATCGCCGTGCCGGCGGATCTGCGTCGTGACAAGGGCTGGGTTGGTCAGCTGATCGAGTGGCAGCTGGGGGCCAGCGCCGGCAGCAAGCCCGAACAGGACTTCCCGGATCTCGGCATCGAACTCAAGACGATCCCCATCGATCCTCAGGGCAAACCGCTGGAGACCACCTTCGTCTGCGTGGCACCGCTGATCGGTGTCAGCGGCCAGCAGTGGGAACAGTCCAATGTGCGCAACAAGCTATCCCGCGTGCTCTGGATCCCGGTGGAGGGCAGCCGCGAGATCCCCATCGGTGAGCGCCGGATCGGCATGCCGCTGTTGTGGAGTCCGAATGAAGAGGAGGAGCGGCTGCTGCGCCAGGACTGGGAAGAGCTGATGGACATGATAGTGCTGGGAGAGGTGGAGCAGATCAGCGCCCGCCACGGCCAGGTGCTGCAACTGCGCCCCAAGGCGGCCAACAACAAGGCTCTGACCCGGGCCATCGGCCGCAATGGCCAGCCGATCATGACCCTACCGCGCGGCTTTTACCTCAAGATAGGCTTTACCCACGGGCTGCTGCAGCGCCACTTTGCCCTGCCCGCTTGATCTCGGTTATCAACATCCTTGTCATAAAGTGATATAAAAATAGCCAGAAGCTATTTCTTCGCAATCAGGACAAGGAGGCGTCATGCCGATCAACAAGCAATTTCTCAAGTCCCGCCCCGAGGTCAAGGTGACCTTTGCTGTGGAAAAAGAGGCCGCAGGAGAGGCCGAGCAGGTGCTGTTGCTGGGGGAGTTCAGCCAGTGGCAACCCATCGAGCTCAAGCGGATGAAGAGCGGTGAGTTCAAGACCACCCTCAATCTGCCGACCGACGGTCCCGCTCATTTCGAGTACTGCTACCAGCTGGTGCAACCCAACGGGGAGACCCACTACGACAACGACTGGGCGGCGGATGACTACGTGCCCGGCCCCTTCGGACGGGACAACTCGGTGGTGCGGGTCAGCCAGCCAGGTTGAGCCGACACACCCGAAGCGGATACAAAAAAGGCTCGCCATTGGCGAGCCTTTTCACTACCTGTCGAGCTTTTCGCCGACATACCGACACCAATTCGAATCGGATTAGTTGAGCTTCTCTTTGATACGAGCAGCTTTGCCGGACAGGTTGCGCAGGTAGTACAGTTTGGCGCGGCGAACATCACCACGACGCTTCAGTTCTACACTGTGGATCAGCGGAGAGTGAGTCTGGAATACACGCTCAACACCTTCGCCGTTGGAGATCTTGCGAACGGTGAAAGCAGAGTGCAGACCGCGGTTACGCTTGGCAATAACGATGCCTTCGAAAGCCTGCAGACGCTCTTTACCACCTTCTTTAACACGAACTTGAACACGTACGGTGTCGCCCTGGGCAAAAGCCGGGATGTCGGTACGCAGTTGCTCTTGTTCAAGCTGCTGAATAATCTTGCTCATTGTCTTTCCTTACCTAGGATAAACTGAAAACTCTACTTAACGCTGTCACGCACTTCGCGGACATACTCGGCAAGAAGTGATTCTTGCTCGTCAGTCAGAGCTAGGTTGTTAATAAGTTCCGGCCTTCTCTGCCAGGTTCGTCCGAGCGATTGCTTGAGCCGCCAGCGCCGAATCACTTCGTGATTGCCGCTTGTCAGCGCCTCTGGCACCGCCAATCCATCCAACAACTCCGGCCGAGTGTAGTGGGGATGATCCAGCAGGCCATCCGTGAAGGAGTCCTGCTCGGCACTGGCCTGATCGCCCAAAACCCCAGGGACCAGACGCGAAACCGCATCGATCAGGGTCATGGCAGGCAACTCGCCACCACTTAACACGTAATCCCCGATAGACCACTCTTCGTCGACTTCGGTTTGTATCACGCGTTCATCGATACCTTCGTATCGACCGGCGACCAGAATCAGTTTCTGATTCGTCGCCAACTCGGTCACGCCCGCTTGAGTCAGCTTGCGTCCCTGAGGAGAGAGATAGATGACTTTCGCTCCGTCTCCCGCCGCTTGCTTGGCTGCATGAATCGCGTCACGCAGCGGCTGAACCATCATTAACATGCCGGGCCCACCACCATAAGGACGATCATCGACCGTACGGTGTTTGTCGTGGGTAAAGTCCCGGGGGTTCCAGCACTCAATCTGCAGCAGGCCACTCTTGACGGCCCGACCCGTTACCCCGTGCTCGGTAATGGCTCGGAACATTTCAGGGAAGAGGCTAATCACCCCAATCCACATAAGAAACCTCCGGCACCCGTGTTAGCGCGGGAAACTAGAAACCAGGATCCCAATCAACTTCGATTGTTCGAGCAGTCAGATCAATGTTCTTGATCACCTGCTCTTCCAGGAACGGAATCAACCGCTCCTTCGCACCAAAGGCATCTTTTACATTGGCCTCAACCACCAACACATCGTTGGAGCCGGTTTCCATCAATTCGGTCACCTTGCCCAGGTCGTATCCCTTGGTGGTCACTACCGAGCAACCAATCAGGTCACGCCAGTAGAACTCGCCCTCAGGCAACGCAGGCAACAGATCGGCGGCTACGCCAATCTCGACATTGGTCAATGCCAGGGCATCCTCGCGCACGTCGATACCATCGAGTTTGCAGATCAGACCCTTGTTGTGACGCTTCCAGGATGAAACCTGAATTTCACGCCACACCCCGTTCTGATTGATCAGCCAGGGGTTGTAATCGAAAATCGCTTCGGCAACATCGGTGAAGGAGTTCACTTTAAGCCAGCCCTTGATGCCGTAAACGGTACCCAGGGTGCCCAGAACTACAGGTTTTTCCACCTTAACTCCTTACCGTTTGGCTGATTAAGCAGCTTTGGCAGCGTCTTTGATCAGCTTGGCAACGCGGTCAGAAACAGCGGCACCAGTACCAACCCAATGCTCGATGCGAGCCAGGTCCAGGTTCAGCTTTTCAGCGTTACCAGAAGCAACCGGGTTGAAGAAACCAACGCGCTCGATGAAACGACCGTCACGGGCGTTACGGCTGTCAGCAACTACTACCTGGTAGAACGGACGCTTTTTCGCGCCACCACGTTGTAAACGAATGGTTACCATATCGTCCTCATTAACATCTAATGAACAAGGCCCGCAAACACGCGGACCCTAGCTTAAAATAAGCCGCGTAATTCTACTTGGATTCGTAATAATTGCAACCAAGCCAGCCATTTTTTGCACAAGCGGCCCCATGAAAAGGGCCCACCCATGGTGAGCCCTTGACGTGTGCATGACGACCCGGCAATCAGAAGGGGCCGCGGCCACCACCGAATCCCGGCGGCAGCATGTTCTTCATCTGCCCCATCATCTTGCGCATGCCACCCTTGCCGGACATCTTCTTCATCATCCGCTGCATCTCGGTGAACTGCTTGAGCAGCTTGTTCACATCCTGCACCTGCATGCCCGAGCCTGCAGCGATACGACGCTTGCGAGAGCCCTTGATGAGGTCGGGATGGGCACGCTCCTTGGGCGTCATGGAGCTGATGATGGCCTCCATCCGCACAGTGAGCTTGTCATCCATCTGATCCTTGATGTTGTCCGGCAGGCCGGACATGCCCGGCAGCTTGTCGAGCATGCCCATCATGCCGCCCATGTTGCGCATCTGGGCCAGCTGCTCGCGGAAATCTTCCAGATCGAAGCCCTTGCCGCTCTTGACCTTGCTGGCCAGCTTGGCCGCCTTCTCTTTATCGACGTTGCGCTCCACCTCTTCGATGAGAGAGAGCACGTCGCCCATGCCGAGGATGCGGGAGGCCAGACGATCCGGGTGGAACGGCTCCAGCGCATCGGTCTTCTCGCCCATACCGATGAACTTGACCGGCTTGCCGGTGATGTGGCGCACCGACAGGGCGGCACCACCGCGGGCATCACCGTCCGCCTTGGTGAGGATCACGCCGGTGAGCGGCAGCGCCTCGTTGAAGGCCTTGGCGGTGTTGGCGGCATCCTGACCGGTCATGGCATCCACCACGAACAGGGTCTCGACTGGCTTGATGGTAGCGTGGAGATGTTTGATCTCGTCCATCATGTCGCTGTCGACGTGCAGGCGGCCGGCGGTATCGACGATCACCACGTCATAGAACTTCTTGCGCGCCTGATCGATGGCCGCATTGGCAATGTCGACCGGCTTCTGGCTGGCATCGCTCGGGAAGAAGTCCACACCGATGTCATTGGCCAGGGTTTCCAGCTGTTTGATCGCCGCCGGACGATAGACGTCGGCACTGACTACCAGCACCTTTTTCTTGCTGCGCTCTTTGAGCAGCTTGGCCAGCTTGCCAACCGTGGTGGTTTTACCGGCACCCTGCAGACCCGCCATCAGGATGATGGCCGGTGGCTGGGCTGCCAAGTTGAGCTGCTCGTTGGCCTCCCCCATCACGGAAACCAGTTCGCCATGCACAATCTTGATGAAGGCCTGGCCCGGGCTCAGCGACTTGGCCACTTCCTGGCCAACCGCCCGCTCCTTGACGCGAGCCACGAAGTCACGCACCACCGGCAGGGCGACGTCCGCCTCGAGCAGCGCCATGCGAACTTCGCGCAGGGTCTCTTTGATGTTCTCTTCGGTCAGACGACCACGGCCGCTGACATTGCGCAGGGTGCGCGAGAGTCGTTCAGTCAAATTCTCAAACATGACGCATTCCGGTTCTTGGCGTAACAAATGGGGGCATTATACCTCAGCCGGCGCAATGAGGACGATTATTCGCCGCACACGACGGTGACCTGCCCTCAAAAGGGCAGGCACAATGAACCCAGGCTGGTATTTCGGCCGGTGCCGGCGCGCCTTCTGGTGCGCGTCGCTGCGGCAGACTGCTGCCTATATATGGGCGGATCGGCGGCTGCACAACTGGCGAGCACATCTTGTGCAAGGTATACTGCCCTTCCTATTCCCAATCGCTTGCTCGACAACGACCCGGTTATGATCGTGATCTCTGTTCTGGCCCTGGCGTTCTATTTGCTGGCCATCATTGCCTCTCTGCACCTGCTGCTCAGTGCCAAACCAGTGGGACAAGCCCCCCTGTTTGCCTGTATCGGACTGGCCCTGATCGCCCATGGCACCGCCGTGGCCGGCGAAGTGCTGGTGACTCACTCCGGCCAGAACCTGAGCATGCTCAACGTGGCCTCGCTGGTCAGCCTCATCATCAGCTGCTTCATGACCTGCGTCACCCGCCGCTTCAACGGCTGGATCCTGCTGCCGGTGGTCTACAGCTTCTCGGCCCTGCTGCTGGCCGCCAGCGCCCTCATTCCCGGTCGCTACATCACCCATCTGGAGGCCCATCCCCAGCTGCTGTTGCACATTGGTCTGGCGCTGATGGCCTACTCGGTATTGATGATCGCCTGCCTGTTTGCACTGCAGCTCGCCTGTCTGGACCGGCAGCTCAAATCGCGCAAGATCAGCCAGCTGCCCGCCATGCCGCCTCTGATGACGGTGGAGAAGCGGCTGTTCCAGCTCATCTCGGCGGGTCTGTTCCTGCTGACTCTCTCCATTGCCTCCGGCCTGTTCTTCCTCGAAGACATGTTCGCCCAGGGCAAATCCCACAAGGCCATCCTCTCGATCCTGGCCTGGTGCGTCTACGTGCTGCTGCTGTGGGGCCACCATACCCGTGGCTGGCGCGGTCGCAAGGTCATCACCCTGAGCCTGATCGGCAGCTTCATTCTGACCCTGGCCTATTTTGGCAGCCGGTTCGTCAAAGAAGTCTTGTTGAGCTGACCGCTACCCTTTTTATCACCCACTCCCACAGGAGCCCTTCTTGGACAGTATCTCAACGAGTACATTGCTGATTGTTCTCGTTATCTTGATCCTCTTGTCTGCTTTTTTCTCCAGTTCCGAAACCGGCATGATGTCCCTCAACCGCTACAAGTTGCGGCATCTGGCCCAGACCAAACACAAGGCCGCCCGCCGGGTAGAAAAGCTGCTCTCTCGCCCGGATCGCCTGCTGGGGCTGATCCTGATCGGCAACAACCTGGTCAACATCCTCGCCTCGGCCATCGCCACCATCGTCTGCATCCGCGTCTTCGGCGATCTCGGGGTGGCCATCGCCACCTTCGGCCTGACCCTGATCGTGCTGGTGTTTGGTGAAGTGACCCCCAAGACCCTGGCGGCCATGTTCCCGGAGAAGATTGCCTACCCGGCCTCCTGGGTGCTCAAGGGGCTGATGGTGCCGCTCTCGCCGCTGGTCTGGCTGATCAACGGCATCACCAGCGGCCTGCTCAAGCTGCTGCGGCTCAACCCCAGCAAGGATGACGCCCTCAATACCGAGGAGCTGCGTACCATCGTCAACGAGGCCGGCAGCCTCATCCCCCAGCGCCATCAGGAGATGCTGCTCAGCATTCTGGATCTGGACAAGATGACGGTGGAGCACATCATGGTGCCGCGCAGCGAGATCTACGCCATCGACATCAACGATGACTGGAAAACCATACTGCGCCAGCTGGCCCACTGCGCCCACACCAAGATCCTGCTTTATCGCGACAACATAGACGACGTGGTGGGCTTTCTGCACGCCCGCGACGCACTGAGGCTGATGGCCAGGGATCAGTTCAACAAGTCGAGCCTGCTGCGAGAGGTGGACGAGATCTACTTCATCCCGGAGGGAACGCCGCTCAACGTGCAGCTGGCCAAGTTCCAGCGCAACAAGGAGCGGATCGGCCTCATCGTTGACGAGTACGGCGACATTCAGGGACTGATCACCCTGGACGACATTCTGGAAGAGATAGTGGGCGACTTCACCACCTCCATGACCCCCGCTCCCAGCGACGAGATTCACCCCCAGCCGGACGGCTCCTTCCTGGTGGAGGGCTCCGCCAGCATCCGTGAGCTGAACAAGGAGATGAGCTGGCAACTGCCCATCGACGGGCCCAGAACACTCAATGGCGCCATCCTGGAATACCTGGAGGAGATTCCCCAGCCCAACATCAGCCTGCGGCTGGCCGGTTACCCCATCGAGATCCTGGAAGTGGAGAACAACATGGTGAAGATGGCGCGGATCATGCCTGATTTATACCGTAACGAGTCTGGCTTTGAAGATTGAAAAAAGGCTGCCACTGGCAGCCTTTTTTCTTGCTCACTCGCTCTCTTCATCCGGCTCCAGCACCAGAGTCGGAATCAATTCGCCAAATACCTTCTGCAGCTCGTCGCGATTGGCCAGCAGGTCTTGCAGGGTATAGCTGTCCATCACCGCCAGAAAGGCGTTCATCGCCTCCTTCAGGGCATTCTTCAGCAGACAGACCGAGACGATGTGGCAGGCCGGCGAGCCGCAATCTATCCCGTCCAGATTCCCTTCCAGCGCCCGGATCACCTGACCGATGTTGACGGTCTCCGGCGCACAAGCCATGCGGATCCCGCCATTCTTGCCGCGCTGGGACTGCAGATAGCCCAGTTTCACCAGCTGGTTCACCACCTTCACCATGTGATTGCGGGAGACGTCATACAAGGCGGAGACCTTGGCCACGCTCGACAATTCGCCCTCCGGCAGGGTCGCCAGATAGAGCAGGGCTCTCAATCCAAAATCGGTATAGCTAGTTAGTCTCATAGTGCCTGTGGCGCATCGCGCGGAAATTGATTATTGATTCAGATCAAATAAACATCTAGGATGCAGCTTATTAAGTGACATTTTAGATGTTCAATTAGCAAGGACCCCCTATGTTAGACCAAGCCACCATCGCCGTCATCAAAAGCACCATCCCTTTGCTCGAATCGGCGGGCCCCGCGCTCACCCAGCACTTCTACCAGCGCATGTTCAGCCATAACCCGGAACTGAAGGACATTTTCAACCTGGCGCACCAGCGCAGCGGCGGTCAGCCGCTGGCGTTGTTCAATGCGGTGGCGGCCTATGCCAAGAACATCGACAACCTGGGGGCACTGGCCGGGGCCGTGGAGCGTATCGCCCACAAGCACACGGGTTTCCTGATCCAGCCAGAACAATATCACATTGTAGGTAGTCATCTCTTGGCCACGCTCAAAGAATTGGGTGGAAGTGCGGTCACCGACGAGGTGCTGGATGCCTGGGGCAAGGCGTATGGTGTGCTCGCCAGCATCTTCATCGGCCGCGAGAGCGAGATTTATCAGGAGAAGGCGAGCCAGGCAGGTGGCTGGCAGGGTTCCCGCCCCTTCCTGATCAAGGAGAAGCGGCTCGAAAGCGAGCTCATCACCTCCTTCCTGCTGGCGCCGGTAGATGGCAAGCCGGTACTGGACTTCAAGCCGGGCCAGTACCTCAGCATCAAGCTGGTCCACCCCGAGCTGGAATATCAGGAGATCCGCCAGTACTCCCTCTCCGATGCCCCCAACGGCCAGCACTACCGCATCAGCGTCAAACGCGAGCCGCAGGGCCAGGTTTCCAACCTGCTGCACGATCATCTGCAAGCGGGTGACAAGATTGAGGTCATGCCCCCCACCGGCGATTTCTACCTGAAAGCCGATGGCCATACCCCGGTGGTGCTGCTCTCGGCCGGTGTGGGTGTCACGCCGATGATGAGCATGCTCAACCAGTTGCTGGCGAACGGCCATCAGGCCGACATCACCTGGCTGCACGCCTGTGAACAGGGTGCCGTACATGCCTTCAGGGAGGATATTCAGCAAAAATCCCGCCAAAACGCCAACCTGCTGAGCCGGGTCTGGTATCGGGAGCCCCAGGCCAGTGATGTGCAGGGCGAAGATTACGACTTTGCCGGCACCATGGACCTGACTGCAGTGAAGGAGCGCATCACGCCGCAGGCCCACTACTACTTCTGTGGTCCCGTCGGCTTCATGCAGGCAGTCAAGCAGCAGCTGATCGCGGCAGACATTCCGGCCGGCCAGCTCCATTACGAAGTTTTTGGTCCCCACCAAGATCTGTAAGGCGATCTGATCACTATAACCAGCTGAGGGGCCAGCCTGTCACGGCACGGCGGCCGGCACCTCCCGGCCCACGGATGCAGATCCGTGGGTCATTTTTTTGGCTCAGTGCATCGCCTTGGCGCGGGCGATGGCATTGGCCGGCATCCGGTTGCCGAGCCGGCTCAGCAGGCTGGTCGCCTTCTGGTGCAGCGCCTTGTCGCCGATCACCGTGCTGTGCAACCAGTGGTAGGCCTCTTCATAGTCGAGCGGGCTGCCCATTCCCTGCAGCAGCATCTCCACCCACTCTATCTGTGCCCGCTGGAAGCCCAGGCTGGCGGCCTCCCGCATCAGGGTCTCGGCCTTGAGCAGATCCTTTTGCACCAGCGTGCCTTTCCAGTAGTAACGGCCCAGTTGTTCCAGCGCCGGCGCCAATCCCTGATTGGCCGCCTCCCACATGAATTTGACCCCCAGCTCCGCGTTGGGCTTGATGCAGACCCCCCAGGCCAGCATGTCCCCCCACAGAAACTGATAGGCAGGCACCTTCATCACCTCGGCCCGCACCTCGATATCCTGGGTAAGCTGGCACCTGTCCTGCTTTACCTGCTGCAGGTGACGCCCCTGTTCAATCCAGTTGAGCAGCTCGTCCTGGCGATAGAGCGGCACCGCCTGCAGTGTGCCACTGTCCACATTCAGGCCGCTGCTGCTGCTCGGGGTGCTGGTCATGGGGCGGCTATTGGGTGAGCGCCCGCTATCCGTGGCGGCAGGTGCAGGAATGGGGGCCGCTGCCGGCGCATCGGCCGTCGCCGGGCTGGTCGATGGCGCAGCCGTGGTATCCGTGGCCGCCGGCACCGCGGCTGCAGCAGATGGGACCGCCGCCTCCGGTTGCGCCGGCGTACTGGCCGGTGCGGAGGCGGCCACGGCCCCGCTCGTCGCGGCGGCGGCAGAGGCGGAAGGCTCGGCCCCCTGCGCCTGGCTCGTCAGCAATGGGGGCGTCAGCAAACAGAGAAGGCCGACAAGGGTAATGGGTTTCATCATAAGGATCTCCTGCAGCACCCTGTTATCGGCAGCCGGCAGCATCCCCTTAGGCCGGCGCCGCCTGCATCCGTCACCATAACGACAAAGGGGAGCCGAAGCTCCCCTTGCTGTCCATCCGGACGCCTTACTTGACGAAGTCGACACCCAGCTGGATATCGGCTTTCAGAGTGGCCAGCATGCCATCCATCGCCTCTTGTTCGAAGGCGCTCAGCTTGCCGTAGTCCAGCACGGTTTCGACACCGTTCTTGCCAAGCAGGATGGGCTGCGCGAAGAAGGTGGCGTGTTTGCCGTCGCCTTCCACGTAGGCGCACTCAATGACGTTGGCTTCACCCTGCAGACCCTTGATGAGCGACAAGCCGAAACGGCAGGCAGCCTGGCCCATGGAGAGAGTAGCGGAACCGCCACCGGCCTTGGCTTCCACCACTTCGGTACCGGCGTTCTGGATACGCTTGGTCATGGCGGCCACTTCGTCGGCGGTGAAGCTGGCACCGTCGATCTGGGAGAGCAGCGGCAGAATGGTCACGCCACTGTGGCCACCGATCACGTTGACGCGCACCTTGTCGACGTTCAGACCCTTGGCGTCGGCCACGAAGGTCTCGGCACGGATCACGTCCAGGGTGGTGACACCAAACAGGCGACGCTTGTCATAGACACCGGCTTTCTTCAGCACTTCGGCCGCGATGGCGACCGTGGTGTTGACCGGGTTGGTGATGATGCCGATCAGCGCTTTCGGGCAGGAGGCCGCGCACTTTTCCACCAGGTTCTTGACGATGCCGGCGTTGATGTTGAACAGGTCGGAACGATCCATGCCGGGCTTGCGAGCCACGCCGGCGGAGATCAGCACGACATCGGCGCCGACCAGAGCCGGGCTCGGATCTTCACCGCAGAAACCTTTTACTTTCACGTCAGTCGGGATATGGCTCAGATCGACCGCCACGCCCGGGGTCACCGGAGCGATGTCATACAGGCTCAATTCGGAACCAGCAGGCAGACGGTTTTTCAACAGCAGAGCGAGGGCTTGGCCGATGCCACCGGCGGCACCCAGAACGGCAACTTTCATGATCAACTCCATGTTTAAGCGTAGGTTTAAGGTTGTTTCTTGTTGTGCGCCCAACCTTAAAGGATCCCCCCCTAAAAAACAATCTGATAACAGTTGTAATCACAGGTTCTGTGAGCCAATAAACAGGCGGCGAATAAAAATGGGGGGAAATGCAAAAAATTGGAGGGGAAGCACAGATTTCCTGCACTTTCCCTCACCATTAATAGGTAGATCTACCGACTTCAGCCCTGGAAGGCCAACGCCCTGCGTTCACACCAACGAAAACCAATTGTTAACAATCCGTTCATGGTCAGGTAGAGGGCACCGGCCACGGTGAACACCGCCAGGGTGTCATAGGTCTGGGCATTGAGGCGCTGAGCCAGCCCCATCACATCCATGATGGTGATGGTACTGGCGAGCGAACTCCCCTTGAGCACCAGGATCACCTCGTTGGAATAGGCGGGCACCAGCCGCCGGGCGGCGTGACGCACCTTCATCCACAAAGTCTGGCTAGCGGAGAAACCGAGTGCGCGGCAGGCCTCTACCTCACCGGCCGAGATGGCATCGAGCGCCCCCTTGAACAACCGGGTGGAGTAGGCGGCGGTATTAAAGCCGAGCGCCAGCACGGCGCAGAACCAGGGCTGCTTGAGCAGCGGCCAGAGCGGCCCCTCTTTGAGCCAGGCAAACTGGCCCGGCCCGTAGTAGATGAGGAAGATCTGGATCAGCAGCGGCGTGCCGGTGAAGATCAGCACCCACAGCTGCACCAGCTGGGTCGCCACCGGAATGCGACGCTCCAGCACCCAGGTCATGGCAGCCGCCATCAGCACCCCGAGCAGCAGGCTGAATGCCGTGAGTTGCAGGGTAATCGCCAGGCCACCCAGCAGGGTCATCAGGTAATCCTGCATGATCAGCCTCCGTAACGACGGGTGTAACGGGACGCCTGCTTCAAGCCGAACTCACTCACCAGGCTGATGGCCAGGTAGATGAGGGCCGCCGCGGCATACCAGGTGAAGGGTTGATAGGTGCTGGCCGAGGCCATCTGGGCCTGGCGCATCATCTCGTTCACCCCGATGAGGGAGACCAGTGCGGTGTCCTTGAGCAACACCAGCCACTGGTTGCCGAGCCCCGGCAGGGCGTGCCGCCACGCCTGGGGCAGCACGATGCGAAAGAAGATGTGCCCCTTGCCAAGACCCAGCGCCAGCGCCGCCAGCCGCTGCCCGGCGGGCACCGCATTGAGGGCGGCCCGCAGGGTCTGAGTGGCGTAACTGGCGAACAGTAGCGAGAGCGCCAGTACGCCGCAGGCGAACGGGCTGAACTCCACGTACTCACCGGTGATGAGGAACAGCACCTGGGTCGAGCCGAAGTAGATGAACAGCACCACCAGCAGCTCGGGCAACCCGCGGATCAGCGTGGTGAGGGTGGCCACCGGCCACACCAGAGCGCGCTGCTTGCTCAGTTCGGCGGCGCTGAACACCAGCGCCAGCACCATGCCCCCGACCAGGGATGCCAAGGCCAGCCCGAGGGTCATCCAGGCTGCATCCAACAACAGGCTCAACATGGCTTAGTGCGCGAAATATTTGTCGTAGATCTTCTGATAGGTGCCGTTGGCCTTGATGTCGGCCAGCCCCTTGTTCAGCTGAGTCAGCAGCTCCTGATTGCCCTTGGCCACCGCGATGCCAAAACCGGTACCGAAGTACTTGGCGTCAGTCACCGGCGTGCCGATCACGGCATACTCCTTGTGCTGCTTGAGCCAGTCGGCGGCAACCGCGGTATCGGCAAACACGCCATCGGTGCGGCCGTTCATCATGTCGAGGAAGGCACTCTGGTAGCTGGCGTAGGGCACGGTCAGCAGACCCTTGCTCACCCAGTTGTCCACCAGATAGGACTGGTGGGAAGTGCCGTTCTGCACGCCGACGGTCTTGTCCACCAGCTCTTCCGGCCCCTTGAAGGCGCCCTTCTTGGTCACGAACACCGCGGAGTTCTGGTAATAGATGTCGGAGAAATCGACCTGGGCGGCCCGCTCCGGGGTCACGTCCATAGCGGCGATGGCGGCGTCATAACGACGGAATTTCAGGCTGGGGATCAGGCTGTCGAAGGCCTGGTTGTGGAAGCTGCACTCCAGCTTGGCCTGTTCACAGATGGCGCGGGCCAGATCGATGTCAAAACCCTGGAACTCGTTCTTGTCGTCCAGGTATTCGAACGGCGCGTAGGTGGCCTCGGTGGCGAACTTGATCTCCTTGGCCAGCACCGAGGTGCTCAGCAGGCCCATGGCGGCGACCAGCAACAGACTCTTTTTCATGACAGCTTCCTTATCGATTTGAATATCAATGCATCAAGAATTCGGCAAACCGGCTGGTTTGCGGGGCTTGGAAAATGGCGGCGGAGCCAGCTTCGATGATCCGCCCCTTCTCCAGATAGATCACCTGGCTGGCCACCTTGCGGGCGAACTCCACCTCGTGGGTCACCACCACCTGGGTGATGCCGGTCTGGCCCAGGTTGCGGATGATCTCCGCCACTTCCTTGGTGATCTCGGGGTCGAGGGCGGCGGTCGGCTCGTCAAACAGCAGCACCTGGGGGTCCATCATCAGGGTACGGGCGATGGCCACCCGTTGCTGCTGACCACCGGACAGCCGCGCCGGCCAGGCGTCGCGCTTGTCCGCCAGTTGCAGCTGGGCCAGCAGATAGCCCCCCTTCTCCATGGCCGCCGCCTTGCTCATGCCGAGCAGCTTGACCGGCGCCTCGATGAGGTTCTCCATCACGGTGAGATGGGGCCACAGATTGTACTGCTGGAACACCATGCCCACCTTGCGCCGCAGCGCCTGGGTCTGGCGATTGAACTCGGCGGTGGAGAGGCTGGACGGGAAAGAAAATTCACTTTCACCGATGCGCAGAACACCGGCATCCGGGGTGTCCAGCAGGTTCATCATGCGCAGCAGAGAACTCTTGCCGGCACCGCTCGGGCCCAGCAGCACCAAGGTCTCACCGGGAGCGGTCCGAAAGCTGACCTGTTGCAGTACCGGCACCTTGTGCCAGGATTTTTCGATACCGATTAATTCAATACCCATACAGCCCAATTGAATAAGTTTTCAAAATTTCGTCCTGATTCTAACGCTGGCATGGGTGGATGCAAGCTATATTTGAATCAATATGCAGAACAAGCGCCGCTTCCTTGCAAAAATAGGCATATGAATGCAAAATGGGCACGCTGTTCATATCTGCCGCCTGAGCGTGACAGGCAGCCAAACCTCCTCATTCGTGAGTCCAAGATGAAGCATAACGACAAGCAAGAAAAACTGGCCAAGGCCTTTAAAGCCTTGCTGAAAGAAGAACGATTTGGCTCCCAGGCAGAGATAGTGACTGCCCTGCAAGAGATGGGCTTCGAAAACATCAACCAGTCCAAGGTATCGCGCATGCTGAGCCGCTTCGGCGCCGTTCGCACCCGCAATGCCAAGATGGAGATGGTCTACTGCCTGCCGGTGGAACTGGGCGTGCCCACCACCTCCAGCCCGCTCAAGAATCTGGTGCTGGATGTCGACCACAACGGTGCCCTGGTGGTGATCCACACCAGCCCGGGTGCGGCCCAGCTGATCGCCCGCCTGCTCGACTCCCTCGGCAAGGCCGAAGGGATCCTCGGCACCATCGCCGGTGACGACACCATCTTCATCACCCCGACCAGCGACACCGACATCGAAGAGCTCTACCTCTCCGCCCTCGAGCTGTTCGAACAGACGCCGTAATGGTTGCCGCCGCCTCATCGCGGTCCCGCCAAAACGCAAAATCCCGGCCAAGGCCGGGATTTTTGTTATCTGCGGGTGGGCGAGCCTTATTTGCCCTCCGCCATCAGAAAATCTTCTGAAGGGGCGAAGAAGGCTGCGCCGGTCACCGCTTTGGTGAAGCGCAGCAGGTGATCGAAGTGACTGCCCTCCCCCTTGTACATGCTGGCCAGCATGGCGTTGAAGTGCTGCGGGGTGCGGCTGCAGGAGATGAAGTAGAGCCCCTGCTCGGTCATGGTGCCCCAGGGCATGCTCTGGCGCAGGATCTCCATGGACTCGCCCTTCGGGGTCTTGAGGTTGACTCGCTTGATGTGGGCGGTCAGCGGCTTGTCGGCCGACTCGTACTCGATGTTGTCGACCTTGGTGCGACCTATGATGTCTTCCTGCTCCTTCAGTGCCAGTTTCTCCCAGTCGCTCATGGCGTGGACCCAGCGCTGCACGTGGATGTAGGAGCCGCCGGCAAACTCGCCGCCGTCCAGCAGCGCCACTTCGGCGCGGTGCTCATCCTGCGGGTTCTCGGTGCCGTCGACGAAACCGGTCAGATCGCGGCAGTCGAGGTTGCGAAAACCGCGCACCTCTTCCGCCAGTGCCACCAAGCCCGCCAGCAGGGCCATGACGCGCTGACCGGCATGGTGCAGCACATCGACCCGATCGGCGCGCAGTTGCACGAACAGATCAAACGGCGTATTGGGCGCCTCCTGGCCGTTGGCGGATTGCGCCATGAAGCTGCGGAACTGGGGCGGGCGGGCGGCAGGATAGAGGCCATCCCAGGCATCGGCACCGACGGCGACCAGACCGCTGAAGCCGGCAGCGGGGAAATCGGCGGCCACCGCCTCCCACAGGGCCGGCAACCTGGCCAGACGGGCCACCAGCTCGGCGGCGTCACCGGTACGGTTGAACATCAGATAGAGGGCGTGCAGATTGGGCTCGGCACAGATCCCGGCTTGGGCTTTCATATATCTCTCCCCTGAACAGACATTGGCGATATGGGCGGTTAGCGTTGCGCGATTATAAACCAGCGCGGTTCCAGTTCATTGATTTCACGACAATATCACGCGTTCAGGGTAAAGGGTCAAACAACACCAGCGCGTGGGGCGTCACCCTGACCCGCGCCCGCGCTCCCTCCAGCGGCTCGCCGATGCTCGCCTCCAGCCGCAGCTCACCGCTCTCGAACAGCACCCGGCAGTGATGGCCGAGGAACTGCTGCTCCACCACCTTGAGCTCGCCATCCGCGGCGCTCTCCAACAGCAGCTGCTGTGGCCTGAGCATCAGTTGCAGCAGCTCACCCACTGCCCGGCCATGGGGCTCGCTGCCGCAGATGACCCCGAGCGCCGTGCGCACGCAGTGGCTGTCCACCACCTCGGCCGCCAGGTAATTGACCCCGCCGAGAAACTCCGCCACGAAGCGATTCTGCGGGCGGCGATAGAGCTGCTCCGGCTGTCCCACCTGTTCGATGTGGCCCGCGCGAAACAGCGCCAGCCGATCGGCGAAGGCAAAGGCCTCTTCCTTGCTGTGGCTCACGAAGATGGCACCGATCCCCTGCTGCTTGAGCAGGGCGCGGATCTCCAGGATCAACTTCATCCGTACCTGGGTATCGATGTTGGAGAAGGGCTCGTCCAGCAGCATCAATCTCGGCTTGCACACCAGCGCCCGGGCGATGGCCACCCGCTGTTGCTGGCCACCGGAGAGCTGATGGGGATAGCGATCTCCCAGCCCCTGCAGATTGACCAGCGCCAGCGCCTCTTCAACCTGCTGCTGGCGGGCACGGCGATCGAGTCTGGTCAGACCGAAGCCGACGTTGTCGGCCACCGTCAGGTGGGGAAAGAGGGCGTAATCCTGAAAGATCATGCCGATGTTGCGCGCCTCGGGCGGCACGCTGGCATCTGGCCCGTCGAGCAGGGTATCGCCGAGGCGAATCGTGCCCTCCGCCAGCGGCAGCAGGCCGGCGATGGCCTTGAGCAGCGTGGTCTTGCCGCAGCCGCTCGCTCCCAGCAGGCAGACGATCTCGTTGTCTGCCACCGTCAGGGAGAGCTGCTCCAGCACATTGCGGCCGTTGTAACGGCAACTGACATTTTCAACCTGCAAACAGGACAAGGCTGACTTCCTCTCATTTCTGGCGGTGTGCGGCCTTTCGGCTCAGCACACTGCATGCAATTTCATTGGCCGACGTGGCGACTCAGTGCCCCGCCCCATCCAGGTTGCGGTTGACCCAGATCAGCGGCAGCAGCCCCACCAGCACGATGACGATGGCCCCCAGCGCGCCGCGCTCCAGCATCTCGTCCGACACGAACTGGTAGACGTGGCTCGCCAGGGTATCGAAGTTGAACGGCCGCAGCAGCAGGGCGGCGGGTAGCTCCTTCATGGATTCGATGAACACCAGCATGGCGCCGGCAAACAGGCCGCGCCGCACCAGCGGCAGGTGCACCCGCCGCAGCATGGCGCCATCCCCCTGCCCCAGGGAGCGGGCCGCCATGTCAAGGCTGGGGGAGATCTTGCCCATGCTGCTCTCCACCGAGCCAATGGCGATGGCCACGAAGCGCACCAGATAGCCGAACACGATGGCGGTGATGGTGCCGGTCAGCAGCAGCCCCAGCCCCTGACGCCCCAGCCACTCGGCCAGATCGTTGATGGCAAAATCGAGGGCGGTGAGCGGTACCAGCACGCCGATGGCGAGCACGGTACCCGGCATGGCGTAACCCATGGCGGCGATGCGCAGCGGCAACAGGCTCTTGACTCCGCCATCGAGACGACGACAGAAGCCAAGCAGCAGAGCGATGCCCATGGCCAGCAGGGCGGTCAGCGCCGAGATAGCCAAGCTGTTGCCGGCAAAGCGGACGAACTCCGGCGTCCACGATAATTCGAAGTAGCGCACGCCGTAGTCCAGCAGGATGACGAACGGCAGACCGAAGCCGGCCAGCACCAGTCCCCAGCACCAGAGCCCGGCCAGAGCCCGGCTCATCCCCTTGAGCGGGTAGCGCAGCGGCTGTTCGTGACCCATGGACTTCTGGAACACCTGCTGCCGGCTGCGCGAGCGGCGCTCCAGCGCAATCAGCAGCACCACTGCCAGCAGCATCAGGCAGGAGAGTTTGGCGGCGGTAGCCAGACTACCGTAACCGAGCCAGGTGTCGTACACCGCCGTGGTCAGGGTATTGATGGCAAAAAAGTGGACGGTGGCAAAGTCCGCCAACGTCTCCATCGCCACCAGCGATACCGCCACCATGATGGCGGGGCGCGCCAGCGGCAGGCTGAGGCGGCGAAAGCTCTGCCAGGGGGAGCAACCGAGCAGGCGGCTGGAGTGAATGAGGCTGACCGACTGTTCCAGAAAAGAGGCGCGAGTCAGCAGATAGACGTAAGGGAACAGCACGAGTGCCAGCACCCAGGCGGCGCCGCCGAGGGAGCGGATGGCCGGGAACCAGTAGTCGGCCGGCCCGCTCCAGCCAAACAGCTGCCGCAGCCCCGCCTGCAGCG
This sequence comes from Aeromonas sp. QDB03, assembly GCF_027707985.1. Classification (NCBI taxonomy): domain Bacteria; kingdom Pseudomonadati; phylum Pseudomonadota; class Gammaproteobacteria; order Aeromonadales; family Aeromonadaceae; genus Aeromonas; species Aeromonas sp. QDB03. The sequence goes on from NZ_JAPCJG010000003.1 coordinate 107,263, forward strand.
GGCCCGAGTAGTCGAGCAGGTCGGTATAGACGTAGGCGACGATATAGGAGGGCATCGCCATCGGCAGCATCAGCGCCCACTGCAGGGCGCGCCGCCCCGGCACCTGACACATGGCTACCAGCCAGGCGGTAGGCACCCCGAACAGCAGGCTGAGCAGCACGACACCGACCACCAGCCCCAGGGTATTGGCCAGATAGTCGAACAGCACTGTATCGGCGAGGTGGCCAAACAGATCTCCGTCGGCCGACAAGGCGGAGAAGACCAGAGCAAGCACCGGCAAAGCCAGCAGCAGGGCTGTTGCCCAGCTGCCGGTAATCCATCCAAAATTTTTCATGAGACCACAGAGATTGATGGGGCCCTTGGCCCCATCTGATTACAAGTCGAACTTCACTTCATCCAGCAACTGCAAGGCGTCCTTGCGGTGCTTGGCGTAATCGCTGACCGGTAGCGCATCAGACTTGAAGCTGCCCCAGGACTTGACCATGGCGGAAGGCTCGACCCCGGCCTTGACCGGATACTCGGCGTTCACGTCCGCATACATGTGCTGGGCGGTGTCACCAGCGAGGAACTCCATTAGCTTCTGGGCCTCGGCCTTGTTCTTGGCGTACTTGGTCATGGCCACGCCGCTCACGTTGACGTGGGCGCCGCGGTCAGCCTGGTTCGGGAAGTTGATGTAGACGGCATCCGCCCAGGCTTTCTGCGCCGGGTCCTTCAACATGGCGCCCAGGTAGTAGCTGTTGCCGAGCGACAGGTCACAGATACCATCCTTGATCGCCTTGACCTGATCCCGGTCATTGCCCTGCGGCTTGCGCGCCAGGTTGGCCTTGACCCCTTCCAGCCAGCTCTTGGTCTCGGCCATGCCGTGATGGGCGATCATGGAGGAGACCAGCGCCACATTGTACTCATGCTTGCCGCTGCGGGTGCAGATTTTTCCTTTGAATTCAGGCTTGGCCAGATCTTCGTAGCTGATGGTATCGAGCTTGCCGAGACGATCCTTGCTGGAATAGATGGCGCGCACCCGGGTAGTCAGCGCGAACCAGCGGTTGTCCGGATCGCGATAGATGGCGGGGATGTTCTCCTGCAGGATCTTGCTGTCCACCGGCTGCACCAGCCCCTTGTCCACCAGATCGGTCAGCCGGCTGATGTCGACGGTCAGCATCAGATCCGCCGGGGAGAGCTTGCCTTCCCGCTCCAGACGCTCGTTCAGCCCCTCTTTGGCGAACACCACGTTGACCTTGATGCCCGATTCCTTCTCGAACTGCTGGATGATGGGCTTGATCAGCTCATCCTGCCGGTTGGAGTAGACATTCACCTCCCCTGCCGCCAATGCCGACTGAGCCGCCAACGCAGAGAAAGCCAGTGCCAACATCTTCATTTTCATCATCCATTCCTTGAGTTGCTATATCGAGTGAGAACCATTGCTGTTTGCATTTTGCATTGAGCTCGACAGCCGGATCAAGAAATCCTGATGTGGCGGGATCACATATTTAAACCCTGTTCAAACAAAGGGGCCGGATAGAATCCTATCCGGCCCCACCATGGAGTCAATCAGCGACAACGTACCGATCATTCGCCCCATCCAGCGCGATCAGAGCGCCTCGTCGTCGCTCTCACCGGTCCGAATGCGCACGGCCTGCAGCAGGTCATAGACGAAGATCTTGCCGTCACCGATCTTGCCGGTATAGGCAGCCTTGCAGATCGCCTCGATCACCCCTTCGACGTTATCGTCGGCCGTCGCTATCTCCAGCTTTACCTTGGGCAGGAAGTCGACCTGATACTCGGCTCCCCGGTATAATTCGGTGTGCCCCTTCTGGCGGCCAAACCCTTTGACCTCGGACACGGTCAGACCCTCGACCCCCAGGTTGGCGATGGCTTCGCGCACGTCGTCCAACTTGAAGGGTTTGATAATCGCAGTAATCAGCTTCATCTGGTTGCTCCCAATCCATGGTATGTCATGAATGGGGAATCAATTCTTGTGCCAAGTCTTTTTATTGTTTAATTTCAAAAAGATAGCATTTACGTCTGGAGCAGGACTCTCCCGGCATCACCAAGGGAGCGCATCTCGCCCCATTATGAGGCACCAAGCTGAGCCAGCCACAGCCGATGCACCAAACAAGAGCACCGCAGTATGTTAGTCATCTCCAACAGCGTTACCCTGCCCTGGCATGAACTGCAATTCCAGACCATGCGGGCACAGGGCAACGGTGGCCAGCACGTCAACAAGACCGACTCCGCCGTCTGGTTGCGCTTCGATTACCGCAACTCCCCCAGCCTCACCCCGCTCTACAAGGAGGGGCTCGACAAGCTGAGCGACAGCCGGGTTCACGACGGTTTCATCATGATCCGGGTCGAGACCCACCGCAGCCAGGACATGAACCGCAAGGAGGCGATGAACCGTCTGGTGGAGCTGCTGAAGAAAGCGGCGTGGCGCCCCAAGGCCCGCCACGCCACCAAGCCGACCCGCAGCTCCCAGCGCAAGCGGGTCGATGCCAAGAAGCGCAAGGGGGAGATAAAATCGACCCGCGGCAAGCCGGTAGTGGACTAGCCGGGCCCTTGCCCAACGCCCGAGGATGACAGAATGAAATTCAGTTTTTGCGACAGCGCCCACGGCCCCCTGCTCATCGCCATCGACCGGGACGGGCTGCGCTATGTGGAATTCGTACGAGGCGAGCAGCCGGTGACCCCGACCGATGAATGGCAGCGCGACGATCAGGCGCTGGCCCCCTTCATCGAACAGTTCGCGGCCTACTTCGCCGGTCGCCTGCGCCGCTTCGATCTGCCGCTTGCCGCCCGGGGCACCCCTTTTCAGCAATCGGTGTGGCGCGCCCTGGGCGATATTCCCTACGGCGAGACCGTCAGCTACCTCGAGATAGCCCAGGCCATCGGCAATCCCAAGGCAGTTCGCGCAGTGGGTGCAGCCAACGGGCGCAATCCGCTCAGCATCATAGTGCCCTGCCACCGGGTGATCGGCCGCAGCGGCGAGCTGACCGGTTATGCCGGCGGCATTCCCATCAAACGCTGGTTGCTGGCGCTGGAACAGCAGACTGCCGATCACTTTGTGCTGACTCCCTGACCAACCAGAGACACCCTGTTCACAACACGGGCGCAGACACCGGTCCAGCAGCCCCACTGACGATGTCGTGCTGACCCCTGACCAGCCAGTGGAATCCCGCTCACACCGCTGGCTGCCGGCGCTGGAGCAACAGACCGCAGACGACTTCGTGCTGACTCCCTGACCAGCCAGCCCGCATTGCGTTTAGCAAAATGAACATAGTATGAAGAATCGCCTCAGAAGGGCTTCAGACAGCATCAGGCATCATGGCTTCACACTTGGATGGCATGGCTCATCCCTCATTCAAGTGGCACCCATGTGACGCTTCCAATCTGTCTTTTTCCCCGCGCCTCCCTGAGGCGCTTTTTTTTGCCGGCAAGCGGCCACAAAAAAGCCCGCCGAAGCGGGCTCTGACCGGAAGGTGCTAGCTTCAGGGTCAATCAGAGGGCGAGGAACAAGCCTGCCAGCGAGGCACTCATCAGGTTCGCCAGCACCCCCGCCAGGATGGCGCGCATGCCGTAACGGGCGATGAAGGATTTGCGCTCCGGCACCATGGCGCCCAGGCCGCCGATCAGGATCGCCATGGAGGAGATGTTGGCAAAACCACACAGGGCAAAGGTGACGATGGCCTTGCTCGACTCGCTCAGGGTCTGATCCTGCACCAGGGCGATGAAGGCGACGAACTCGTTCACCACTATCTTGGTCCCGATCAGGGCGCCGGCGGCCTGAGCCTGCTCCCAGGGAATGCCGATCAGCCAGGAGACGGGCGCAAACAGCCAGCCCAGGATGATCTGGAAGCTCAGCTCCAGCCCTACCAGGTCCCCGGCCCAGCCCAGCAGGCCGTTGAGCATGGCGATCACCCCGACGAACGCCAGCAGGGTGGCCCCCACGGCAACCGCGATGTTGAGGCCGGACATGGCGCCATCGGCGGCCGCTTCAATCACGTTGGTGGCACGCGGGATCACCACGTCCTGATGATGGTCCTGCTCTTCCGCGGCAGGCGGCACCAGGATCTTGGCCATGGCCAGACCGGCCGGCGCCGACATGAAGGCCGCCGCGATCAGGTATTTCAGCTCGACCCCGATACTGGCGTAACCCACCAGGGTACCACCGGCCACCGAGGCCAGGCCGCAGCTCATCACCGCGAAGAACTGGGAATCGGACATCTTGGAGAGATAGGGTTTGACCACCAGCGGCGCCTCCACCATGCCGACGAAGATATTGGCGGTGGCGGAGAGGCTCTCGGCGCGGCCGGTGCCCAGCAGCTTCTGCAGGCCGCCACCGAGCAGGGCGATCACTTTCGGCATCAGGCCGATGTGGTAGAGGATGGCGATCACCGCAGAGAAGAAGATGATGACCGGCAGCACGTTGAAGGCAAAGATGAAGCCCAGCTTGAACTTGGCCAGATCGCCGAACAGGAAGGCGATCCCCTCCTGACCGTAGCCAATCACGCTGCTGACGCTTTCGCTCACCCCGTTCAGCACGTGCTGACCGGCGGGCAGCCAGAGCACCAGGCCGGCGAAGAGGATCTGCAGGCAGAGGGCGAGACCCACTGTTCGCAACGGGATACGACGACGATTATCAGAGCAGAGCGTGGCCACGGCCAGAATGCTCAGGATGCCGAGCAGGGCAATCATAGGGACTCCATCAGGTGGGGCGAAAGATGGGCGCGGATTCTGCGCTCCCGGCCTCGCCACTGCAAGTCCACTTGGTTACAGCCCTGTTAGCAAAAACGTTTGCACGATACCGGTTGCGGCAACTGGCTGATTTGACTCGATTTTGGTTTCAAGCGAAAGCCAGTGTTCTTATATGGAAACGATTATTCCTCGGTGCCGGACAATTTGCCACCGAGCCAGGGGGCCAGCCGCTGCTCCCAGTAGGGATTCGGACCGAAGCTCTCCTTGAGGAAGTCGATGAACAGCCGGATCTTGGGATCCAGGTGCTCGCGCCTGGCATAGACGGCGTGCACCGCCATCTTCTGGTTCGGCCGCCACTGGGGCAGCAGCGGGATCAGCTGGCCGGACTGCAACTCCTTGTCCAGCAGGTAGTTGGCCACGTAGGCGATGCCGAGCCCGGCCAGGGCGGCGTCGCGCACCGCCTCCGCCAGATCCACCCGGTAGTTGCCGGCCACCTGTACCGTCTGGCGCTCCTTGCCCTGGCGAAACGACCACTCGTGGTAGCGCCGCTCCCGGCTCTGGTAGGTGATGCAGTTGTGCTGGGCCAGGTCTCTGGGGTGCAGCGGGGTGCCGTGGCTCAGCAGATAGTCCGGCGAGGCCACCAGCACGAAGTGAATGTCCGCCAGCCGCTGCCCCACCAGGGCCTCGGGTTTGTCCTCGTAGGTGGTGATCCAGAGATCCAGCCCCTCATCCACCAGGTTGGTGCGGTGATCGAACAGCGAGACTTCCAGCTCCAGCTCGGGGTAGCGATCCTGAAACGCCTTGAGGCGCGGGATCACGTGCAGCCGGCCGAAAGACTGGCCAACCCCCAGATGCAGAATGCCGCTCACCTTGCCGCGCCGCTCTGCCACCATGGAGTCCGCCTCCAGTGCCACCGCCACCAGGGCGCGGCAGTGGCGGGCATACTCCTGGCCGAGCTCGGTGAGGGAGAAGCGGCGGGTAGTGCGCTGCACCAGCTGGGCACCGAGTTCGGTCTCCAGCTGGGCCAGCTGTTTGCTGATGTGGGATTTGGAGACCCCGAGCCGCCGGGCGGCCGCCGAGATGCCCTGTTCACGGACCAGGGCATCGAAGATCACCATTTGGGGCAGACGTTGCAGCACGGGATTACCAGAGAGAAGAGCGGGCCCCCATTATTCCAGAGCCGCCCGCCGCGGGGTAGCGCTAAAGGCCGAGCGCCCGTTTGACCTCTTTTTGCAGGGGATCGTCCGCCGGATTCTGGTTCGCGCCATAACTCGCGACCAGCTTGCCGTCACGCCCGACCAGGTATTTGTGAAAGTTCCAGCCCGGCGCCTCGCCCGCCGCTGCGGCCAACCCTCGGTAAAGCGGGCTGGCATCGGCCCCGCGCACGGCGATCCGGTTGAACATGGGGAAGGTGACCCCGTAATCGCGTCGGCAGACCGAGGCGGTCTTGCCCTCGTCCCCCGCCTCCTGCCAGAAGTCGTTGGAGGGGAAGCCGAGCACCACCAACCCCTTCTCCTTGTAGGTCTGGTAGAGCGTCTCCAGATCCCGGAACTGGCCGCGATAGCCGCAGTAGGAGGCGGTATTGACCACCAGCACCACCTTGCCCTCGGTCAGCTGGCAGAGGTTGTGGCGCTGGGTGCTGTTGAGCTCCCGCATCTCCACGTTGAAGTAGTCCGGGCAGGCGGCGACGGCCGCCCCGGCCCCGAGTGTCAGCAACAACATGATCCATTTCATCGAGCGACTCCTGTCAGGCAGATGAGTGACATACGCGCGGGCACGCCGGCCGGTTCACCCGCTCAATAGAGGGGGATGCCGGTGAGCATGCCGTGCCCCCAGAAGATCAGCAGGGCGGTGAGCGCCAGCCCGGCCCCCACGCTGAGCCCGGTGCCGTACCAGTTGGCCGCCGGACGGGGATGGCGCTGCCAGTCCCGCACCGAAATCCAGCCGATGCTCACCAGCGCCCACAGGCCGATGCCGCCAAACAGCACCAGGGAGCGGGCCTCGCTGTTGACCGCCAGGTGGGCACCGGCCCAGAGCAGGGTGCCGAGCAGCTGGGGATGCACCAGCCAGCGCCGCAGGTGATTGGGCCCCTGGCCGGAGCAGAACAGGATCAGGGCGATGGGCATGACCGCCATCATCAGGGTCGGTCCCCAGGCGGGCAGAAAATAGAGCGGCAGAGGGCTGGCGGTGCGCCAGCCAGCGATGATGCAGGCGATGGCGATGAACACCAGCAACGAGAAGAGTCCCTTGTAGCGATTCTCCCCCAGCCGCTCGTGCAAGCGGGCCCGATGGGCACCTGCGAAGCAGGGATAGAGGTGGATCAGGGTAAACAGCAGTACCCCCAGGGTCAGCAAGATCATGGGTTGCTCCTTGTACTATGGGGGATCACTATGCCGCAAAGTCGGCGGCCAGAATACAGAAACCGCAGAAAAGCACTGGCTATACAGCAGGATAATGAAAAAAGCCGATCATCTGATCGGCAAGGTGTTTCGGGCAGACCGGCAGCGAGGCAGGTCGTCACCGCGACACGGGGCGGGGTTGGCCGGCGCCAGGCACCGGCCAGAAGAGAGTCAGGGTCGCAGCAGATAGAGCGCCGCCACATTGCGGGCCGTGAGCTGCAGGTTGGTGGTGGCGGTGGCCAGCGCCTCCGGCAGCGACATGGCGCGGTTGACCACAGCGAACACCGCATCCAGCCCGTGCTCGTGCACCACGCCGTAGTCGTCGGTCAGGCAGCCCGCAATGCCGATCACCGGCTTGCCAAACTGCTTGGCACAGCGTGCGACACCGATTGGCGTCTTGCCGTGGATGGTCTGGCTGTCGATGCGCCCCTCGCCGGTGATGACCAGATCCGCGTCGGCCACCGCCTCGGCCAGTTTCAGCGCCTCGATGACGATCTGGATGCCGGGTTTGAGCTCGGCGCCGAGCAGGCCCACCAGGGCCGCCCCCATGCCACCGGCGGCGCCCGCTCCCGCAATCTCCTTCACCTGCTTGCCAAGCGCCTGCTCGATGCAGTCGGCGTAGTGGGCCAGGTTGGCGTCCAACTGCGCCACCATCGCGGGGGTCGCCCCCTTCTGCGGACCAAACACGGCGGAGGCCCCTTTCGGCCCGCACAGCGGGTTGTCCACGTCGCAGGCCACTTCGATGGTGATCTTGGCGAGGCGCGAATCGAGCCCGCTCAGATCGATGGTGGCCAGCTCGGCCAGACCGGCGCCGCCCGGCGCGATGGGAGTGCTGTCGCGCTTGAGCAGCTTGCCGCCAAGCGCCTGGATCATGCCGGCACCGCCGTCATTGGTGGCGCTGCCGCCGATGCCGAGGATCAGATGCTTCACCCCCATGTCGAGGGCCGCCAGGATCAGCTCGCCGGTACCGCTGCTCGAGGTGTGCAGCGGATTGCGCAGCTCAGGCGCCACCAGATGCAGGCCGGAGGCCGCCGCCATCTCGATGACGGCGCGCTCGCCATCCCCCAGCAGACCGACGAAGCCCTGTACCTTGTTGCCAAGGGGAGCGGTCACGTAGAAGGGCAGAATACGGCCACCGGTGGCGTCCACCAGGGACTGCACCGTCCCCTCGCCGCCATCAGCCATCGGCAATTTGACGTAGGTGGCGTTCGGCAACACCTGCTTGAATCCGGCCTCGATGGCATCGGCCACCGCCATGGCGCTGAGGCTCTCCTTGAATGAATCGGGGGCGATAACAATTTTCATATCAATTCCTTAGGCGAGGCCAAACACGCCGAACATCAGGGTGGAGACGGCGGCAATGGTCAGACCGACCGCGGTTTCGTAGGGGATGAGCTTGAGCCGCTCACCCACGCCCATGTGGACGCTGCCACCGGTGGCATGGAAGAAGGATCCGTGGGGCATGTGGTCGAACACGGTGGCACCGGCGTGGATCATGGCGGCCCCCGCCAGGCTGCTGATGCCAAGCTCTATCAGGGTGGAGCTGAACACGTTGGAGGCCACCACGGTACCGGCGGTGGTCGAGGCGGTCGCCAGCGACATCAGGGCACCGGAGATGGGAGCCAGCAGATAGGAGGGCAGGCCGGAGGCGGTCAGGCCGCTGATCAGCACATCCTTGAGACCGGAGTTGGCGATGATGCCCGCCAGGGTACCGGTACCCAGCAGCATGATGGCCACCGGCGCCATGCGGGCAAGACCGGAGACGGCAAACTGGTTCACCTTGCTGAACTTGCCCATCATCAGGGCGCCGACCAGGCCGCCGAGGGGCAGTGCAATGAGCGGATCCACGACTATGCCGGCGATGGGGCGCAGGGCCAGCAGCAGGATGGCCACCAGCGGCGCGCTGATGGCGGCGGCAAAGCCCGGCAGCTTGCTGCCATTGAAACTCACCACCTCGTCGGCGGCGACCTTGCTGCCCTTGTTGTTGAGGCGCTTCGCCAGCCAGTAGGCCATCACCAGCCCGAACAGGCCCGGGATGATGCCGGCCGCCATCACCGAGGTGAGCGGCAGGTGGAAGGCATCGGCTGCCGCGATGGCGTTGGGGTTGGGAGACATGACGTTGCCCGCCTTGCCGCCGCCGATCATCGCCAGCAGGATGGCCGCCTTGGAGAGGTCGGCACGGCGGGCGATGGCCAGCGCAATGGGGGCGACCGTGATGACGGCCACGTCCACGAACACGCCGACCGCAGTCAGGATCAGGGTGGCCAGGGCCAGCGCCAGCAGGGCGCGGGTTTCACCCAGCTTCTTGACGATGGTCTCGGCGATGGTGGTGGCGGCGCCCGATTCGATCAGTACGCCGGCCAGCACGCCCGCCGCCAGGATCCGCATCACCGCCGTGGTGATCCCCTGGGCACCGCCGATCATCAGGGCGACGGTCTGGGTCAGATCGGCGCCGCCGATCAGGCCACCGGCCAGGGCGCCGACGATCATGCCGTAAGCGGGCGGCACCTTCTTCAGGATCAGGAAGATGGCGATGGAGAGCGCGGCGAGAGCGCCGAGCGCGGATACAGGGATCATGACGGGCACCTTTCAAATGAGTGAGTGGTGGCCATTATGGTGATCCGGGATCGGAATGCTTTGGTCAAAAAACCAAATATCAGCGTCGTAAAACGCAACTTTCTGTATGAACGAACAAATCAGCTGTCGAGGTTTAACCCGAGATAGAGCAGAAACTTGTCATCTAACTTGTTGAAATTCAACCCGGTTATCTGCTCAATCCGGGTCAGCCGATAGCGCAGGGTATTGGGGTGGATGAACAGGGCTTCGGCGCAGGGATGCAGATCACAATCCTGCAAGAAATATTGGCGCAGCGTCTTCTGCAGCGTTCCCTTTGTGTCCTCCTGCGCCAGCTTGTGCAGCGGGGCCCGCAGCTGATCCGCCTGCCAGGAGTCCGCCAGACTGCCAAGCAGCACCGGCAGCCGGTAATCCTCGAAGAAATAGACCTGTTTGCGCGGCGCCTGTCGCATGCCACGGCGCAAGGTGTCCCGCGCCGTCTGGTAGGAACGCGCCAGCCCGCCGGTGCCGGCGAAGTAATCACCCACCCCGATGCGTACCCGAAAGTGGGGGATGCGGGCCAGCAGCTGCTTGATGCGGCTGCGCTCCTGCGCCGACTGCCAGATACCGTCGCTGAGCTGGGCCGGCTTGAGCACCACTATCTCGTCCAGACCGTTGATGGCCACCAGGTTGTCCCGCTCCGGGTTCTCCAGCAGATGCACCAGCTCCCGCAGCCGGGCCGGGTCGGCCTCCTCCAGCGCCAGCACTGCCACCACCCGCGGCTGGGCCAGATCCAGCCCGAGGAAACGGGCCGCCTGCTGCAGCTGATCGTCCCGCCCTTCACCACGGATGAGCTGCAGTACCAGCTCCTCCTTGTGGCGCTTGTCCCACTGCAGCTGCTCGGTGAGCGCCGCCTGCTCCAGAATGAGCTCGGCGGTCATCCGCACCAGTTCGGCGTAAGCACGAACTTCGTCCGGATCGCCCGAGATGCCGATGACCCCGAGCAGCTCCCCCTGATAGGCGATGGGCAGGTTGATGCCGGGGCGCACCCCCTTGAGCTCACGGGCGGTGGCGTCGCTGATCTCCACCACCCGGTTCTCGGTCAGCGCCAGCACAGCCCCCTCATGACGCTGATGGAGCCGCTCCGGGTTGCCGGACGCGATGATGAGGCCGTGCTCGTCCATCACGTTGACCGAAAAAGAGAGGATCTTCATCGCCCGGCTGACAATCTGCCGTGCGAGGGTGTCATTGAGCTGCATAGGTACTCCGCTGAATGAACCGGGAATAGCCTGAGGCGATGATGAGTCTCTG
>NZ_JAPCJG010000003.1:118219-486781 GCF_027707985.1 Aeromonas sp. QDB03
CTGCCGTGCGAGGGTGTCATTGAGCTGCATAGGTACTCCGCTGAATGAACCGGGAATAGCCTGAGGCGATGATGAGTCTCTGTGGCTCGTCCATCACGTTGACCGAAAAAGAGAGAATCTTCATCGCCCGACTGACAATCTGCCGTGCGAGGGTGTCATTGAGCTGCATAGGTACTCCGCTGAATGAACCGGGAATAGCCTGAGGCGATGATGAGTCGCAGTGCTTCATCCATCACCTCGACCGAGCACGACAGGATTTTCATCGCCCGGCTGACAATCTGGCGCGCGAGGGTATCGTTTAGCTGCATCACATCTCCAAAGCGGGGGCCGGACCGGTCACAAAGCGCCGGTAGCGGGGCAAAGATGCCACATCTTCAAGACAAGCGAGGGGGGGCTCGCTAGAATAGGCCACTTTACGCTATATGCGCCCCGCCATGGAGCAGGATTTGCCCTGCCCATGACGACTCACCCTTCCGCTATGGACTGAACTATGGATTATGAATTTCGCCGCGATCCGTTCGGCGGTTATCGCGCCCGGTTCTCCATGGGCCATGAGGCCATCGGCCAGTGGCTGATCGACGAAGTGGGCAAGGACGAGGATAAACTCGACGAGCTGTTCGCCATCATCGATCAGCTCTCCAGCCGGACTCGCGTCGAATACCGGCTGCTGGGCGGCGACTACTCCCTGCTGCTGACCCACGAGGAAGCCGAGGTGAAAGCCAACGTCCTCAATATCGAGCAGGATGAGGATCTCGACGATCTCGCCTACTACGATGATGAACAGCTGGCCATGTGCGGGCTGGAAGATTTTGCCCAGGTGCTCGGCTCCTGGCGCGCCTTTATCCGCAACGAGGATATGGGCTGATCGACCCCTCTGAAAAACGACATCGGGCAACCATGCCCCATTGCCTAACCAACAGGATTGACTATGTCTATTTACGATTTTGATGACGAACTGCCGGAAGACGAGCAGGAACAACCGAAAAAAGCCGCCCCTGCCAAGAAGAAAGGCAAGCAGGTGCTGAACACCCAGGTCAACCTGAGCCCGCGCGATGCCAGCCGTCTGAACGGTATGCACGTCGAAGCCATCGCCACCCTGGACGACGTCAGCCTGCCGAAGAATGTAATCTTCAAAGCTGGCCTCATCGCCCTGGGCGAGCTGGAAGCCAGCAAGCGTGCCGACATCATTGCTCGGGTGATCGCCGAATCCGGCCGCTGAGACGCCTTGTCACCCTTGCCAAAACCGGAGCCCAGCTCCGGTTTTTTTATGGCCGCGCGCCCTGGCAGCCAGCCGAACACGGGATCCGACCAGCTTATTAAGCCTTGTCTCATGGGATGTCCCATTGTTAAGGTGCGGGACTTTCATCGGCCTTGGAGACTCAATGTTACCTCTACCTGATTCACTCATCTGGGGAGCACTGGCGCTGGCCGTCTTGCTCTGTCTGGCCCGGCAACGGCTGCCCGGCGTCATCATGCTGGCCGTCGCCCTGCTGGCGGCCCTCGGCCTCGGCCACCTGAGCCCCATCGCCCTGCTGGCCAGCGCGGCGGGCCTGCTGCTGGCCTGGCGTACCCCCTTCCTGCCCCAGCCCTGGCGCGCCGTCGCCCTGGGCGCCGTGCTGCTGTGGGCGGTGGCGCTGATGCTGCACCTCATCCCCGGTTTCACCAACCTGAAGGTGCTGGATCAGGTACAAGCCGGCCCCGCCAGCGTGCCGTTCAACATGTACCTCAACCTGGACAAGCCGCTGGTCTTCTTCGGTCTGCTGCTGGCCTGGCCCGCCCTGCTGGGCCCGGGCGGTGCCATTCAGTGGCGCAGGCTGGCACTGCTGCTGGTGCCGCTGGCGGCCCTGCTGATCGCCGCCTGGCAGCTGGGGGCCCTCAAGCCCGAGGTGGGCCTGCCCGGCTGGTGGTGGCTGTTTGCCATCAACAACCTGCTGTTCACCTGCGTGGCGGAAGAGGCGCTGTTTCGCGGCTTCCTGCAACAGGGGATCGCCGCACACAGCCGGCGCTGGCTTGGGGTGCTGGTGGCCAGTCTGCTGTTCGGCGCCGCCCACCTGGCCGGCGGCTCGCTGCTGGTGCTGTTCGCCGCGCTGGCAGGCGCCTGCTATGGCCTGGCCTTCCTGCTGAGCGGGCGCCTCGGCGTCGCCATCGCGATCCACTTCCTGTTCAACTTCGCCCACCTGGCCCTCTTTACCTACCCGCTGGCCAGCCGCTGATCCCGGGCGCCCCCTGCGGGGCGCCTGCAACCTCTGCCCCCTTGGTGCACGCCAACACTCCCTTTGCCATCCGCCTGCACAGATGCACCTTTCATTTGCCCTATTTAGCTAAGCGAGAGTGGCGATTAATTGACCCAAGCCAAGATAGCGCGCTTGCTGCCCCCTAGAATGGGCCGGTAACAATCACAAAAAATAAAAACAAATCTATCAGTTACTTGGCTCAATCAGGATGCACTCATGACCACAACCCAACGGGAGGGGGAGATACGTTTCCCCGACCACCTGTCACTGATCTCGACGACCGACCCCGCCAGCCACATCACCTACGCCAACCAGCACTTCTGTGACGTGGCCGGTTATCACCCCGCCGAAATGGAGGGGGTGCCCCACAATCTGGTACGCCACCCCGACATGCCCAAGGCCGCCTTTGCCGACATGTGGCAGCGGCTGCGCCAGGGCAAAAGCTGGATGGGGCTGGTGAAGAACCGCGCCAAGAGCGGCAAGTTCTACTGGGTCAACGCCTATGTCACTCCCATCCTCAACGAGCAGCGACAGATCATCGAGTACCAGTCGGTGCGCACCCGCCCGAGCGAACACGACATCGCCTGGGCGGAGCAGCTCTACGCCCGCATCCGGGCAGGCAAGGCGCTGCCCTGGCTGAGCCGGCTCGCCCTCGAACCCGGCCTGCTCACCCTGCTGCTGTCGGGCGGCGCCCTGCTCACCCTGCTGGCGGTCATCATCAGCGGCAATCCGCTGTGGGGGGCGCCAGGTGCACTGGCCCTGCTGGCCCAGATGCTACACGGTTGGCGCCTGCAGCAGCGGCTCAACCGGCTGGCCCGCACCGCCGGCGAAGAGATGGGCACCCCGCTTTGCCAGGTGCTCTACACCAGGCGGCGGGACACCCTGGCGGCCCTGGAGCTGGCGCTGCGCATGAAGCGGGCCGAGCTCAAGGCAGTGGTGGGACGCAGCGCCGACACCAACCAGCAGATCCTGCAGGCTGCCGAGGATGACAGGGGCAATATCCAGACCATCGACATCCACCTGCAGCAGCAGCGAGCCCAGAGCGAGCAGCTGGCCGCCGCCATCACCGAGCTCAGTCACTCCATTCGCGACGTGGCGAGCAACGCCCATCAGGCCAGCGAGCTGGTGGGCGAGGTGCAGCAGGTCTCCACCGAGGGGTTGCGGGCGCTGTCCACCACCCAGTCCTCGGTCGATCAGCTCCATCACGAGCTCGATGCCAACCACGCAGTGCTGGCCAGGCTGACCGGCGACAGCCAGAAGATCAGCGGGATCCTGGAGGTGATCAGCCAGATCGCCGATCAGACCAACCTGCTCTCCCTCAACGCGGCCATCGAGGCGGCGCGGGCCGGCGAACAGGGACGTGGTTTTGCAGTGGTGGCCGACGAGATCCGGGCGCTGGCCCAGAAGACCCGCAGCTCCACCGGCGAGATCAACGAGATGATCCAGGCACTGCAGCAGACGACCCGTCAGCTGGCCGACGGCATGAGCCAGGGCGCCCAGACCTCGGACCGCTGCCAGCAGCACGTGGGGACCACCGCCGAGGTACTCAACCAGATCAACCGCATGCTGGCCCGGGTCACCCATACCAGCGACGAGATTGCCCAGGCCGTCAGCCAGCAGGCGGATGTCACCAGCACCCTGGACAAGGGCATCCACCAGATCCACCAGCTGGCCAGCCACACCGCCGACAACAGCCGCCAGGCCCTCGACGGCATCACCCTGCTGGTGGAGCGGCTGCATGCCCTCTCCCGCCTGATCAACCAGTTCCAGCACTGACCGCCTTGCAGGGGCGTGCCGCCCGGCACGCCCGTTTCACCTCGTTCGCCTGACCTCCCCCGCCCCTTTGGCCGTTGCCAACCCCATGGGTTAACACCTCCCCATATGGGGCCTTTCATTTATTTGTAACAAAAATGTAAATGAAATGACCTCTGTGCCCGCCATAACAGTCACTTTCCAGCGTGCCTCGACCAAAAGGACTTCATGATGCACAAACCCCTCAGTTATGCCGCCCTGCTGCTGGCCAGCCAGTTTCCGCTGCAGGCGCTGGCCGACACCGACGTCTACCTCACCAACAACAGCCCGGATCCAGTCCAGCTGGAGATCCGCCAGAGCGGCTCCGGCCAGCTGCAGGCCGGCAGCCAGTGGCTTCAGCACAGAACCGAGCTGGGCCCCTGGGAGAGCGCCATGGTGCTCAGCTTCAACCGCTACGAGGGGGTGAAGGCGGGCAAGAGCTATCTGTTCGAAACCCGGGTCACCACTCCCGGCGGTGACACCTATCGCCTCAACCAGAAGATGGAGGGCACCTGGTGGAACAGCACCCTGCAACACGGCGGCGAGACGCCGGCAGACAACTCCGGCTGGCAGAGCGATCGCGCCATCCACCGTCTGAGCGGGCCACAGGAGCTGGCCTTTGCCGCCAAGTTCACCGGCCGCTACGACGATCTGCACTACATGCTGACCCCGCACAGGCAGGTGGAGCAGCCCGAAGCTGACGAAGCCAAGTTGAAGGTGGCCAGCTACAACGTCTGGGCGCTGCCGGTGATCGCCTCCAGCATCGGCGAGCGGCTGGCGCTGCTGCCCGAGTACCTCAAGGGCTATGATGCCCTGCTGTTGCAGGAGGTGTTCGACGGGCGCCGCGAGGGCTTCCTGCAGGCGCTGGCGAAAGAGTACCCGTACCAGACCAGGGTGCTCGACAAGCCGGGGGTCAACATCCACGACGGCGGCGTGGTGATCGTCAGCCGCTACCCCATAGTGCGCGAGGCCCAGCTGGTCTATCCCCAGTGCACCGGCACCGACTGCTTCGCCGACAAGGGGGTGATGTACGCCGAAGTGATCAAGGGGGGCAAGGCCTGGCATCTGTTCGCCACCCACACCGCCAGCTTCGACACCGACGAGGCGCGCCGGCTGCGCCAGATCCAGTTCGGCCAGATGCGCACCCTGGCCGCCAGCCTCAATATTCCCGCCAGCGATACCGTCATCTATGGCGGCGACTTCAACGTCAACAAGCGCAAGTTTGCCGACGACTACGCCGGCATGCTGGCCAACCTCAATGCCGACGAGCCCCGTTATGGCGGCTACACCGAGGCTACCTTCGATCCCAGGATCAACCCCTATGCCGGCGGCCCGCTCTCCGGCGGCGCCAACGTGGAGTACCTCGACTATCTGGTGGTGAGCCGGGAATACGGCGCCGTGCGCCACAACCTCAACAGTGTCTGGATCCCGCGCAGCAGCGATGGCAGCCTCTGGCCCGCCAGCAACCTCTCCGATCACTTCCCGGTCAAGGGAGAGATCAGCCGATGAAGCGCCGCTACGGCTTGCTGGCACTGGCAGTGCTGGCCTTGTTGCTGCTCAACCTAAGCTGGCAGGAGGCGCCAGCGAGGCCGGCACACACCGGCCAGCTCGCTCAGCCAGCCACCGCAGCGTCGCCACAGACACTGCCAGCCCTGGCTCCCGCTACCGGCCCGGTTGCCGCCACCACCGTGCCAGATGGCCCAGCACCTGCGCCTGCCAGCTGGCGCGAGCTGCCGGACGAGATGAACCGGCAGCTCGCCAGCGAGGTGAGCGACAGCGAGCAGCCGCTGGCAGAGCGGCTGGCCAATCTGGAAGCGATAGAGGCCCAATGGCTGAGCGAGGGGGAGAGCCTGTTCCGGCTGCAGGGGCGCTACGCCCTGGCACTCGAGCAGCTGGCGCAGGAGCACGAGCAGCTGCCGCTGGCCGAGCGACTGGCCGCCCTCACCCGCTTGCAGGATGAGTGGGCAGCGGAGCACCCGGATCTGGCGGCTGAGCTGTTCAATCCGGCCGCCCGCTTGCAGCAGGCGCGCCAGCTGTGGGGGGACGAGGAGCTGGCGACCCTGGCTCGCCACTTCCTGCCGACCGGGCAGGCCGAAGCGACCGTGCAGTTTGCCGCCAGCCGACAACAGCAGCTGACGCAACGCAGCCACTACCAGCAGCAGCTGACCGAGCTGGAGCAGCAGTTGGCGGCCAGCCGGGGCAACATGGACGAGGCAAGCTGGCAGCAGCACAGGGAAGCGGTACTCGGCCAGTTTCGGCGCGACTTCTTCGCCCAAACGCCGGATCAGCCCTGAGCGGGCAACGGCTTGAGGTATCTGATCCTCACAAGAAAAAGGGCCCGGCAGGGCCCTTCGCATTTTCCCGCCATCAGGCCAGCGGGTAGCTGGCCGCCAGTCCGTTCTCACAGTGCCAGTTGGCCCACAACTTGTTGTCGGTGCCCATCAGCAGGGTGGCGAAGTTGCGGGTACGCAGGTAGACGGGGGCGCCGAACGGCTTGATAAGCTCGGCGCGGATCAGCCGGTTCTCGTCGAGGTATTCGGCATTGTCGTTGGTCATGGCCAGGATCCCCATCCACTGGAACTGGGTGGGACAGGGGTGGACGATACCGGAGGAGACCAGCTGGTGCACGTTGAGCACCCCCTCCCGCTTGTCCTGGATCACCCCGAGGCAGCCCACGTGCACGTCGCCGGAGAGGATCAGGGTCTTGCAGCCAGCATCCTGCTGGCGCCGGATCCTGGCATTGTCCAGCAGCCGCATGATGAGCCGGGCCCGCTCCCCCTGATGATCCTTGGCCCGCCAGTGATCCTTGAGATCGTCGGTCAGCTCCTCCTCCCAGGGGGTGGCATCCAGCGCCGCCTCGGTGAAGGAGAAGTCGCGATAGACCACGGGCACCCCCGCCAGCACCAGCAGGTGGCCCGCGTCGCAGGCGGCCAGCGCGTCGTTGATCTGCTCCCACTGAGACGAGCTCATCACCTGGGCGCGGGTCCGATTGGCCCGGTTGTCCAGCGCCAGGATCTGGTAGCCCCGAAAACTGAGCCGCCAGGAGTGGTGGCCCAGCTTGACCGGATCCAGCAGGGAGACGTTGGCAACGGAGCGCAGCTGGAACAGCCGGAAATAGCGGGACGCGGCGGCATAGATGACCCGGTAGACGTCGCAGCCCTGCAGATTGTCTGGCGACTCGGGATAGCTGCCCCAGCCATCGAAGATGTCGTGGTCGTCCCACATCATGGCGCTCGGGATCCGGGCTAGCAGGCGCGCCACCTCAGGCCGCCCCCACTGCTTGCAGTAGAGGTCGCAGTAGAAGCGATCGAGCTGCTCCTCCATGGTGCGAGTGGCCTTGCGTTTGACCTTCTCCGCCATGTCCAGCTCGTTCCAGGCCTTGAGGCTGGGCACCGTGGTCCAGAGGGAGTCGGCATAGACCTGATCGCCCCCCATCAGCAGCAGCGAGAAGGGGTGCGTGGCGTGCTCGGCGGCCAGCTTGTCCCACATCACATAGGGCTGCGGGGTGGAGGTGAGCAGCTTGAAGTCGGAAAAGCCGTTGCAGGAGGCGTACCCGATGCGCACCCGCTCCGCCGACCCAGGCAGATGAAACTGCCAGCGATCCTCACCGGCCAGATCCCTGGCGGGCTCCCCGTCCAGCAGGATCTGGTACTCCACGCTCGAACCCGCCTCGGCCGGAGTCGCCGTCCAGCTGACCCGCCAGAAGCCACCCCTGGGGGTATCCGCCTGCTTGCCGGCGGCCAGCAGGCTGCCGTTGATCCTGACCCCGGCGCCCTTGCAGTCAGGCCCCGCCAAAAAACAGATACTGTATTGCGTCTCCGCTTCGAGCCCCAGCAGGGGCCCCATCACCAGACTCGCCATTGCCTATCCCTCCGTGGTTGAACCCATGGAGCATAGTGAAACGGGCGTCCTTTGGTACTGCCCAAGCGGGCAGGTCAGCCCTTGCCCTTGAACTGTTTGGCGCTGCGTTTGGCCTGGGTGCGGCGTTGTGATCACCTTGCTTGTCGCGAAACGGAGCAAGGCGGCAGCAATGACCTCAGCCCTTGCTCTTGAACTGTTTGGCGCTGCGCTTGGTCTGGGTACGACGATTGGCCTGCTTGTCACGGGGGGCGCGCTTGCCCTCCCCGCTGGCTGGCTGATCGGTGACCGGGAAGCCGGCGAGTTCCGCCAGCGGCAGCTCGCGGCCGGTGAGGATGCGGATCGCCGCCAGGGTGTCGGCCTCGCCATGGCAGGTGAGCGAGATGGCGAGCCCGCTGCGTCCGGCCCGGGCGGTACGGCCGATACGGTGCACGTAGACGGGGGCGCTGGCGGGCAGATCCAGGTTGATCACCAGCGGCAGCGCCTCCACGTGAATGCCACGCGCCATCAGATCGGTGGCCACCAGCACTCGCACCTTGCCCGCCTTGAAGTCGCCGAGCGCCTGCTCACGCACCGCCTGCTCCTTCTCGCCGTGCAGGGCCGCCACCGCAATGCCCGCCTTGGCCAGCTTGCGGGCCACCCCGTCGGCGTCGTCCCGCGCGCTGATGAAGACCAGTACCTGCGGCCACTCGTGAGCCTTGAGCAGGCTGATGAGCGCCGGCACCTTGCTGCTCTTGTTGACCAGATAGAGCCGCTCCTCGATATCGTCGGCCACGCTGTTGCGGGGATCAGCCTCCACCCGCACCGGCTCGGTCAGCAGACCGGTCGCCAGCGCATCCAGCTCGGCCGGCAGAGTGGCCGAGAACAGCAGGGTCTGACGCTCGACCGGCATGGCATTCAGCAGCCACTGGATGTCGGGCCAGAAGCCCATCTCCAGCAGCCGGTCCGCCTCGTCCAGCACCAGATGGCGCAGCTGGCTCAGTCCCAGCAGTTGCTGGGCCAGCAGATCCCGCAGCCGCCCCGGGGTCGCCACCAGCAGTTGCGGCCCCAACGCCAGTTCGGCCTGTTGCAGCTCTTGCGCCACCCCGCCGCACAGGGTCACCAGCCGCAGACCCAGCCCGGCGGCCGGACCCTGCAACGCCTCGCTCACCTGCACCGCCAGCTCGCGGGTCGGCACCAGCACCAGCCCCTGCACCCGATCGCAGGCCGGATCGAGGCGCTGCAGCAGCGGCAGGCCGAATGCCAGGGTCTTGCCGCTGCCGGTGCGGGCCAGTGCCAGCAGATCCCGACCCGCCAGCGCGGCGGGAATGGCCAGTTGCTGCACCCGGGTCGGGCACTTGAGGTCGGCGGGCAGGGTCGCCAGCAGGGCGGGGACGAGGGCAAGTTCATCAAAAGTCATGGGGCTACGCAGCTATCGACAGAATAGGGAGGTGGGGGCGAAGTCTAGTGAGCGGCCGACCATAAGTAAAATCCCATCCATCGCGGCCAAGGGCCCACTCACGGCCCGCCATGCGCAAAGCGGGCCTGACTACACTTCAGGGAACCTCCCCCGGGGACGTGACCAGACCATGACCAGACATCCCTCTCTGCTGCTGTTGTTGCTGCTTTGCCTGGCGGGGCTGACCAGCCTCAGCCTCTCTCGCGCCGACACGGTGGCAGCCCCCGCCGCCAAACCGGTACGCATCCTCAACGCCCACCTCGGCGAGCTGCCGGGGCTCATCAACGCCGACAAGACCGGCCCCTTCGTCGATCTGGTGCGCGCCATCGATGATCTCTACCCCGAGGTGAGCATCCGGATCACCATCTATCCCCTCGCCCGGGCCATGGCCGGGGTGATCGCCGGCACCGCCGACTTCAGCCTGCCCGCCATCCGCAATCTGCAGGATGCCGACCTGCTGCCCTATCGCTTCAGCACCCGCAGCTTCGGCAAGGTCACCCACGTGCTCTACAGCAATACCGACCACCTCATCACCCCCGACATGGCCTACGGCATAGTGCCCACCAAGCGGGATCTGCTGATCGAGGCGACCCCCGGCTTTCTGCCCATTCCGCTGCAACGGTCGATGAGCATAGAGCAGTCGCTGCGCAAGCTCTCGCGTGGGCGCATCGACGCCTTCATCTGGGCCCAGGAGGAGGCCGACCTGATGCTGCGCCAGCTCAAGCTGACCAACATTCACCGGGAACACCTGGGGGATTTCGAAGATGTCTTCATCATCGCCAAGGGGCCTGCCGGGGATGAAACGGATCGTTTCCTCGGCGAGGCGATCGAGCGGCTCGCCGCCTCCGGCAAGCTGGCAGAGATCTACTCAAGGCTGCACCGCCCCTATGTCGAGTGGCAACCCCACCCTGAGCCACTACCCGCCAAAGACGTGACCAAATCCCCCTGACTGTTCCATAAAAAAAATCCCGCCGGGGCCATGCCCCGGCGGGATTGTTGTCAGCCTGCCTGCTTACAGTACGGCCAGAGCGGCGGCGTAGTTCGGCTCGTCGGCGACTTCGGCCACCAGCTCGCTGTGCAGCACCTTGTTCTCTTCATCCAGCACCACGATGGCACGAGCAGCCAGACCCACCAGCGGGCCGGAGGAGAAGGCCACGCCGTAGTCCTGCAGGAAGGCGGCACCACGCAGGGTGGAGAGGGTCACTACCTTGTCCAGCCCTTCGGCGCCGCAGAAGCGGGACTGGGCGAACGGCAGGTCGGCGGAGATGCACAGCACCACGGCGTTGTTCAGCGCGCTGGCCTGCTCGTTGAACTTGCGCACGGAAGTGGCACAGGTCGGGGTATCGACGCTCGGGAAGATGTTCAGGATCTTGCGCTGACCGGCGAAGCTCGCCAGGGTCAGATCGGAGAGATCCTTGGCCACCAGGGAGAACGGCTTGGCCTGCTCGCCAGCAACCGGGAAGTGACCGGCGACGGAGACGGGGTTGCCTTGCAGGGTAACGGAATTGCTCATGTTATGTCCTTGATTATCGAGGGAGGATCAGGCCCTCCAGTATAGGCTTGCCGGGCGGGGACAAACACCCGCCAACCACAGGGATATCACCTCTACCGGCAGCCTGCGGCAAGGAGCGGGAGAAAGGGGCTTGACCTTGGACTTAACACCAAGGTTTACACTCGGCTCAGTTATCGAAGATCTCGCACCGGCGGGATCCATCCAAGAGGGACTCATCATGAGCAAATCCTGCTGCAGCCATCAACACGCCGCCGCCCCCATCAAGGCCGTCAGCAAGACCGCGGCCCCCCAGGCTGAGCACCAGCACGACAGCCACTGCTGCGACCAGGCCGCACCGGTCAGCTGCTGCGCGAGTCAGGCCCCCCATGATCATCAGGATCATGCCGCCAGCGACGCTCCCGAGGGGGAAGAGCCCCCCAGAGGGGGTTGTTGCGCCACTCCACCGCCCGCCCATGCCCAGCATGTCCATGCCGGGGAGCACGACCACCATGAGCATGCCGTCGCGGCAGAACCCCCGCTGGACGCCCCCGAGCAGAACAGCCGCCGCCACAGCTGGCAGGTGCTGGGGATGGACTGCCCCAGCTGCGCCCGCAAGATAGAGACCGCCGTCAGCCGGGTGAGCGGCGTGCAACAGGCCCGCGTGCTGTTTGCCACCGAGAAGCTGGTGGTGGATCTGGCCCCCGGCCTCTCCCCCGATCCCGTTACCGCCGCCGTGCTGGCCGCCGGCTTCCAGCTCAAGGGCGAGCGCAGCGGCAAGCAGGAGCCCGGCCGCGAGCGCAACCCGCTGCAGACCCTGCTCGCCAAGTATTGGCAGCCACTGTCGCTGGCCGGTCTGATGCTGGTGGCGGCCCTGCTGCCGAGCCAGATCGGTCAGCCGCTGTTTACCCTGGCCACCCTCTGGGGGCTGTGGCCCATCTCCCGCAAGGCGTGGGCGCTGACCAAGAGCGGTTCCCCCTTCGCCATCGAAACCCTGATGACGGTCGCCGCCGTGGGCGCCCTGTTCCTCGGCGAAACCGCCGAAGCGGCCATGGTGCTGCTGCTGTTCATGCTGGGCGAACATCTGGAGGCCTACGCCGCCGGCCGCGCCCGCGCCGGGGTCACCGCCCTGATGGCGCTGGTACCCGACAAGGCGCTGCGCATCCGCACCACTGCCGAGGGCGAGGTGCGGGAAGAGGTCGCTGCCGACCAGCTGCGTCCCGGCGACATCATCGAAATCGCCCCGGGTGCCCGCCTGGCCGCCGATGCCCGCCTGCTCGACGCCCTCGGCGCCTTTGACGAGAGCGCCCTGACCGGCGAATCCATCCCGGTGGAGCGCCGTCAGGGTGACAAGGTCCCCGCCGGCAGTCTGGCGGCGGATCGGGTGCTGCGCCTCGAGGTGGTGTCCGAGCCCGGCAACAACGCCATCGACCGCATCCTGCATCTCATCGAAGAGGCCGAGACCCAGCGCGCCCCCATCGAGCGCTTCATCGACCGCTTCAGCCGCTGGTATACCCCCGCCATGATGCTGGTTGCCCTGCTGGTGGTGCTGGTACCACCGCTCGCCTTCGGCCAGAGCTGGGACGAGTGGGTCTATCGCGGGCTGGCGCTGCTGCTGATCGGTTGCCCCTGCGCCCTGGTCATCTCCACCCCGGCGGCGGTCACCTCGGCGCTGGCGGCAGCCACCCGGCAGGGGGCCCTCATCAAGGGGGGCGCCGCGCTGGAGCGGTTGGCCCACATCGATACCGTGGCCTTCGACAAGACCGGCACCCTGACCCTGGGCAAGCCGCAGCTGACCGAACTGGTGAGCCTCAATGGCCAGTCGGAGGCCGAGCTGCTGGCGCTGGCGGCGGCCATCGAGCAGGGCTCCCACCACCCGCTGGCCCGCGCCGTGGTGACGGCGGCCAGCGAGCGGGGCCTCAGCCTCGCCGCGGCTCAGGAGCTGCGCGCCCTGCCCGGCATGGGCGTGGAAGGTCGCATCGACGGCACCCTCTGGCAGCTGCTGGCGCCGAGCCGGGTCGCCACCCTGGATGCAGCGATGCAGGCCCGGGTCGCCACCCTGGAGCAGCAAGGCAAGACGGTGGTGGTGCTCGGTCAGCCTGACGCCGCCCCGGCCGCCCTGCTGGCCCTGCGCGACCAGATCCGGCCGGAAGCAGCGGCGGCGCTGCAGGAGCTCAACCAGCTCGGCCTGCAGAGCATCATGCTGACCGGCGACAACCCCCGCGCCGCCGAGGCCATCGCCGGCGAGCTCGGCATGGGCTGGCGCGCCGGCCTGCTGCCGGAGGGCAAGGTCGATGAAATCGCCAAGCTCGGCCTCAGCCAGAAAGTCGCGATGATTGGCGATGGCATCAACGACGCCCCGGCCATGAAGCGGGCCAGCATTGGCATCGCCATGGGGGGCGGCACCGACGTGGCGCTGGAGACCGCCGATGCGGCGCTGACCCACAACCAGCTCGGCGGGGTCGCCGCCATGATCCGGCTCTCCCGCGCGGCACTGGCCAACATCCACCAGAACATAGCGCTGGCGCTGGGGCTCAAGGCCATCTTCCTGGTCACCAGCCTGCTCGGCATCACCGGCCTGTGGATTGCGGTGCTGGCCGACACCGGCGCCACCGCGCTGGTCACCGCCAACGCCCTGCGCCTGCTGCGCAAGCGCTAAGCCGGCCATTGACGGCACAACCAACAGCCGCCCCAACGGGGCGGCTTTTTTATTGCCTCGCCCACAGTAAAGAAAAAGCGCGGCTGCCGGTCGGCAGTCGCGCTTTGCTTACTCTCTCGGAGTTATCCCACCCTTGGCGAGGTGGAATTCAACCCTGGGGTGCCGAGCCAGCCCCGGGCTCGATGGGAATGGCTACTTGGCGCTGCACTCCTGGATCACAGCGGTACCGGCCTTGGTGCCGGCCGGGTCAACCTTCACCAGCACGCTCCACAGCCCCTGCGGCAAGGTGATGCTGTTGTTGGCGCTGCCCGGCTGGGAGAAGCCGATGGCATAACCCGTCTCCGCCGTCACCGCGCCGCCGCCGTTGAGCAGGTACTCCTTGCTCCAGTCCTCGTTGGCTACCTTGAACTCGGTACTGCCGGTGTAGTTGAAGGCCGCCTGATAGATGGCGAGATCGCCTTCCATCCCCTTGTAGCTCAACTGGTACTGGGGCTGAGCGGCCCAGCCGGAGAGCTCGCCCTTGACGAACAGGTTGTAGCCGAGCGGATTGCCCGCCACCGTGTCCAGCACCTTGCAGCTCTGCACCGGCTCGGTGAAGCTGACGCTCAGGGTAGGCTTGTCCTTGTTCATGGCGGTAAACACGAACTTGTAGCTGCCCACCTTGGCCAGATCGAGCCCGATGTTGCCGGTATCGCCGCCCTTGCAAAGGGTCAGCGGGGTGCCGACCACCAGCTTGTCGCCCGCATTGCAGCTGCCGTAGTTGAGGGGACCCCAGCTGGCATCCGCGATCTTGACGTTGGTGGTGCCCAGCTTGTCGCTGCTCACCTCGGTGGTGAACTCGTACATGAAGTTGCTGCTGAAGGTCATCTGGTTGGTGTTGCCCCACTCATTGAGGAACCCCTTCAGATAGACGGCGGTGTCACCAAACGGCGGTACCGTGCTCAGATCAGTCTTCTTGCCGACCGGCAGGCCGCTGCCCTGGGCACCGCTCTGCGGCTTGACGAACACCGCTGCCGACCAGGCACCCAGGGTCAGGGTACCGCCATTGACGGCCGCATCGCGGGCGATGCTCTCGCCGCCGTGGTGGGTCGGGCTCAACTGCAGGCTGGTCAGGTCGATGGGCTGATCATTGCCGTCCCGGAAGTCGCTGACGCTCTGGGGAGCATTGGTGGCGTTGATCATCACCACCAGACCGTCGATGGCCGGATCCAGATCCGCCCCCGCATTGATGCCGTCATCCACCGTCATCACGATGAGGCCGGGTTCCTGATCCGGGCCGGTATTGCGGAAGTCGACCCGCTTGATCACCTCGGCACCGCTGCCCAGACGCAGCAGACGGGAAGATTGACGCAGCTCGGCCAGCTCCTGATAGAAGCCCACCATGGTCGCCATGTCGGCACCGCTCGGCTTGACGTGCTTGCCGAGTACTTTCTCGATCAGCGGATAGTTGTCGCCATCCTTGTCCTTGCGCGGCAGCCCCTTGTCGAAGTTGTTGTCGGCCAGGGTATAGTCGACCCGGTTGTACCAGTCACCCGAGTCGTAGCTGTCCCGCTCCATGGACTTGGAGCGCAGCAGCTCGACACCGGCGTGGGTGAAGGGAATGCCCTGCCCCAGCATGGCGGTGGCCAGCGATACCCCCTGCATCCGCACCAGATCGGCCCCTTGCGGCGCCTTGTAGATCAGGTTGTCGAACAGGGTCTGGTTGTCGTGCTTGTCGACGTAGTTCTGGATTTCGGTCGGATCCTGGGTGTAGCAGCGCGAGTGGATTGATCAAAGAAAGCTAGAGTATTGAACATTGGGGTTAGTGATCATTACTCTAGCGGGAAGAGCTAAATAAGAGATAACAAAAGGCCCAAATGGCCTTCTATTATCACAGTCCAGCAGAATTTAGACGCTCTTCAATCAAAGCAATCTGACGATCTGCTCGATCGGCTCTACGACGTGCCGCTGAAGCAATAAGCCACAGGCACTGGTCAGGACGTATACCCCAGCGGTCTCCAGCCCACTGAACCTGTATTTTCCCCCCGGTTGGGCGCTCGACGACCTCCCCGTCTTCATGGGTAACCGTCTCCATAATATCAATAAACGCATCGTCCCACTTGTCGTAGCAAAGGAGTCCGTAGTCGCAACCATCAAGCCCATGCTTTTCGAATGCATCACGAACCTGTTGAGCGATTGGGCCAAAATGCCAGCGAGCTGACTTGTCACCCTTCTTAGTGATAGATTCAAGCCACTTCCACACATTGATACTGATTTCGTCTGCGATATCTAGTAGCGCGTCATCTATGTTTGATGGTGGTGTTTTTTCTCTGGAATCAGACGTCACTATGATGTTTGTGGCGAAATATCCAGTTGCCCAGCGAGCCGTATTCCTTCCGTTTGCCGTGGTGTTATCAACACCAGGTTCAAAAGACCTTATCGCCGCTCGATCCCATACCGAAACTATCGGCACGTATTGATTGGTGTCATCGTGGTACGCGCAGACAGAGAACCCCGCTTCCTTGGCGGCAGAGGTTCTGAACGCAACAGAACCCTTCCCCACATTGAAAGTGCCGCTATAAAACTGGTTGTCGAACAATATTCCTGGCTTTGCCTGAGTGCCATCTGCAAGGGTTTCAGAAAATATCTTGTACCCTCCGATGGTTACGCTATCAGGCAGAGTTTGATTTAGCGCGTAGTTACCACCTGGGTACGCAGTAAACCCGCGACCAATCCGGTATGGCACCATTCCAACTGGAACTGTGACATCTGAGAACTCGGCCTGCGCAGATGAGAATATCGCTGTTTTTGTCTGACCATCTGACGGGATAGCGTCACAGTTAATCCGCTTGCACACTGTTAGTGCGTTGCCCCCTGAATCCCCGATGATGCGGTTCATGTAACCCACGTTATCGACACTAAATCCGTTTACCCGTATGTCTCGTGATCCAGGGGCGGTACGTAACCAACCTATATCCCGATTGAAAATGTATGTTCCTGATGGAATTGCCGGGACTCGATATATATTTACATCGTTGATATCTATGTTTGCTGCCGGGCCAATGTTCACCATTGAAGCGGGAGCAGAATACGAACCATCATCGTCAGCTATGTATACAGATACTCCGTTAACCTTGCAGTCCATGAAGTTCTGGAAGTCTACAAATCTACTGGGGAATATGGTGCTGCCGTCATCAAGGGTTGGCTTGATGAAAACAAAGTTATTCACTTCAATTTTCCGCGCGCGCCAGTTTGGCGTGTCATAGGTTGCGTCGGTAACTGGGTCTGCCCACCCACCTATCCCAGTCATGCATCCATGTGCCCACGGATCATTCCACGTCACGTCATATGCAGCCGGGGCGTTACCGTGCGTTGCCACGGAAAACGCCATGATTTTTGTCCCGTTACCATAGGCCCTTGGTGCATTCAAAACCACGCCATGGCTACCATCGTCGATCTCGATTGCTTTCTGTGTATTTGTGTATGTGCGAGCGGCCTTGGCCGCGTCCGTGATTCGGCTGGTGTGGCCCTCTATCAGTACGTTATAGCAGCCGTGAGTTGTAAGCCCGTCATCATATACCCAGTCGGTGGTGTCGCAGTCAGAAAGAACTACGTTGAAAGGGCGACCAACTGGAACCCCAGCATGACCAATACCAACCAGATTGTCCTTCCAGCAAGCTACATCAATGCCGTGCTGCGGACCGCCGATGGCGTTAACCCTAACAAACATGGAGTCATAGATAGCCCCAATGCGAATTGCTCTACCCCACTCACCAACATATCCAGGTGTTTTTGCGCGATTGAAGCCGTTAGCATCGACGCACAGATCAAACATCAGGCAGCTGCGCAGATAGCTGAACGTGCTGTATGTCTCATTGACAGGAGCAATGAGGTCCAACTCACCCGGCATGGAGGCTGAGGCCTTGATGACAGGGCGATACTTCCCTGGCCCCATGATAGTCGTCCGGCTGTCGTAGTAGACGGTACCGGTGGCCATTGCAAAGTTCCCTTCACCAGGGTCTGGGATACAGATTTTCTTTCCGCTCTGGAATGCGGCGTTCAGGGCAGCAGTATTATCAGTAACATTGTCGAATTTAACGCTGTACGGAGCATCAGTAATACTGATCCATTCAGCATTCTTATCTGCTTGAGTTCGGTCAGCAGAAATACCTATAAGTGAGGCGCCACCTATGCCAGCAAGCTCCTGCCGTAGAGAGCTTTCAGCCTCAGAGGCATGCCATTGAATGGCCTGCAACAGCTGGTCATCATCCGTCTTGCTCGGGTCAATGCCGGCAGCGTCCAGCACGTTCAGCACTTCGTTGGTGATGGCATTGAACCAGTCACCGCCTGGCACTGTAGGAGGCACACCCGCACCGCCTTCCGTGAAGTATTTTCGCACCGCAGATGCAACAGGCTTGCGCGCCGGTTCGGTATCTACGCCAGTTCCAGTGTCAGGCCAGTACATAGTTACACCTCATAGTTAAAGTCGTAGTAAAAACCAGCCAGTTTCAGGCGATTGAGCACGCATTCGAGCACCAGGGGTGCGTTGCCACGCAAAGGGGTCAGCACGTTGTCCAGCACGGTGAAGCGGTCTTCTGGCATGTCGAGCACGTCCACGCGCAGCACGAAGCGCGTAGAGGCGGGATAGAGTGGATAGTTGACGTCTCTGAGCACGTGATGGGGCCACTGCTCATAGACCTTGACGGTGAAGCCCAGGGCAGCGGCGATCTGCTCAATCATCCAGGTCTGCAGGCCGCCTTTGCGGTGGTACTTCTCGACCACAGCGGCGCGGCGGCGTTCGAATGACTGCTCGGCGGCCTCGCACTCCGGCAGCGCCAGATAGGCTTCCCACTCTGGCAACAACAGGTTGGTGGTCTCGGGTCGCATCTCCAGCAGTAGCTGGTCGGCACTGAGTTCCAGAGCGGCCAGGCGCTTGGCAAAGCCCATGACATACTTCGGCAATGAAGCATCGACATCACGTGGCCAAGCGCGGCCACGGGGCATTTGCTGCTGGAGTGATTCACCCCATTGCTCTACAGAGTGGGCCACGTGATCACCCCGATGACGTTCAATTCATCGATATCAGCCGGCACATCAGCAGCCAGATCGAGGGTGTAGTTTTTCACCCCGGCGGCGGTGCCAATGGCAGTGCGGATTTTGGAAAGCAGCAGGGTGTCGCCCGGCTGCAGGGTGCGTTCGTAACCGTCCAGAT
The DNA here is from genome assembly GCF_027707985.1 of Aeromonas sp. QDB03. NCBI lineage: Bacteria > Pseudomonadati > Pseudomonadota > Gammaproteobacteria > Aeromonadales > Aeromonadaceae > Aeromonas > Aeromonas sp. QDB03. The sequence continues at coordinate 136,880 of NZ_JAPCJG010000003.1, forward strand.
TACGCTGGATAGCGGCGCGGATATCGGTACTGTCTGGCGTGGGAGTGATGGCTAGATCAGTTGTCTTGAGCAGCGGGCCGATAGGCACCGGCTCAATGCCACCAGGGCGCCCAACCAGCACGCCGGTCGCAGGGTCTGGATGACGGAAGAGGTACTCCATCATGGCAAGCGTGTCAGTCGGGGTCGGCAGGATGTCGATACGGTCATCGAAAACCCAGCCAATGCCTACCGTGCCACCGCCTTGCCAAACGTCATAGGCCCACGCCCTGGTGACACCGGGCACCTCCCGCATCCAGGCCACGTAATCTGCCACAGCGCCCCCCATGGGCGGGTTGCGCTTGCGAAACAGCAGGCGTTCCAGCAGCTCAGCGATAGGCTCGATGTCGGCACCACCACTGATATCCCCACTGGCGCCGCTTGATTGCAGCCCTGGCACAGGCGTGACCAACGTCAGCACCTCTCCCGGCGGAAGATTTCCGGCGGCTCCGACGGCGGTGGCCTGCACCTGAACAGCGACTGTGCCGCTGCCGGGGCTGGCGCTGGATGTCACGGCATACTGGCGGCCATCCTTGTGCTGCAATACTGTACCGACCGGCGCAGGCACGTTGCCGCTCAAGGTGGCAGGGCCAGCGGCATAGGTAGCTTGCTTGCGGATCACCCCTTCAAACTGGGCCAGCTCAATGATGGTCTGGTCATCAGATTCAGTGGTGGGGATGATCTGGCGCACGATCCAGGCCTGGTGGTCATAGGCATCGCGGATGCCGGCACTGACGGCGATATTGAGCGCCTGTTCGATGCTGAACTTGGGCAGCACAGTGCCGAGGCTGGATTCCAGATCCAGCTCACCACTGGCGATGATCTGGCGCAGAGTGGGCACGTTATAGGGCATTGGCTTGCGCCTCCCAGCGCTGCTTGATGCTGAGGGTCATGGCCGAGCCATCGGGACGGGTGATGGCAATATCGAGTTGCAGCATCTGGAGCTGGGGGATAGCGCCGGTGACGACGACTTGCTTGGCGTAATCGGGCTTTAAATGGCGTTCAAGGGCTGTTTGCGCATAGGTCACCGCCTTGTTGCGCACGTCCGTGGTTAGCTTTGACCGGTCGAGCAACCAGAGCTTGCTGCCCCATGGCTCATCAGCGAAGGTGTCGCCAATCCAGCCACGGCGGTCGTTGGTGCCATCAGGCAAGACGTCAGAGGGATCGGCGCGGGCATCGGTGAACAGGATCTGCAACACCAGGGTGGCGAGGCCATCATCCTGACGCAAACCGGCCGAGGTGATTTCGATATCGCCTCGGCCGGTTTCGTTGTTCCAGGTGATTGCTGTGGTCATCGCCCCTCACACGGGGGCGGATGTCTGACCTCCCCCTGACTGATCGTGAATATGACCCTTGAGAGAGGTAGTGCCGGTAGTCACATCCGTATCGGACGAGATCTCGCCGGTCACCTTCAACGGGCCTTGAATTTCGGTATCAGGGGACATCATGGTGATTTTTTCGGAGGCACTGATAATGACGGACTTCGCGATGATTTCGACTACGCCATCCTTGCGCAGAATGACGCGATGGCCTTCCAGATGGTACAGACAATTATCACCCGCTTCCAAGTCTTTGGGGCGCGCTGACTTATCTTCTACCGCGATGGCTACCAAGCCAGCACGGGCACCACCAAGGCCCAGCACGATGGCCTCAGACCCTTCTGGCGGAACGCTGGTGTGGCCATAGTTCTGGAAGCGCTCCACATCATCCGCCCCCTCGTCAGCCAATACCTTAAGCTGCAGGTTCTGCCGCTGCAGGCCATCATCCACCAACGTTACTCTGGCCCTATCAGCAATCAGGCGCAGGCGGCGCGACAGAGGCGCCAGCAACTTCTGCACATCACGAATGGTCACCATGTGGTTACCTCTTTGGTCTGTTTCTTGGCGACTTCTACCGGGATCAACATGGCCTCGCGGGGCATCAGGTTGATGATGGCTTCGCGGCCGTTCTTATCGTCTTCCATCAGGGTGATGGTGATAATCAACCAGCTTTCATCCAGCCCCTGGATCTCGTCTTTGACGGGGCAGAGGCGGTTGGTTCGCCAGAGCGGGCCACGGTCACCCTCTATGCCCTGGGTGCGCCAGCCAGCGACGGTCACCTCGGTCTGGGTACCTTCGCCGATGCTGCGCTGTTTCTGCCACTGGCCGCGCTTGCTGGCCCCTGCCACGGTGGTGACGTCTTCGGCAATGATGATGCGGGGGCGATAGCGGGTTACGGCAGGATCGGTAATCGTTGCCTTCTGGCCGCCAATAGTTGCCGGGGCCGTGTTATCCCACGTCGGCCCGCCGCCATAGCTGCTGCCCTTCACAATCCATTCTGATGCCCGGTCGCGCATGCTGAACTGGCCACGGGCAGCCAGGATGTTTTCACCTAGGACAAAGCTGGCCCCCATGACCTTGTCACTGGCCTGAGTCAGCACCAGCTGGCCCAGTTCGTTGGTGGTGAGCAAGATCCCGCGCTGCTTGGCCAAGCGGTCGAGCAGCTCGAAACAGGTCTCGCCCTGCTCGATGGCCACGCGAGGGAACGCCTCCCCCAGATCGCACTCGACCAACACCTCTATCCCGAATGGTTGGCAGATATCACGGGCAACTCTGTCCAGCGTCACGCCTTGCCATTGACCGCTCTTATAGATGGCCGAGCAGTCCACCAGGTCACTGGTCTTGCTGCGACCACTGACCACCCAGCTGACCTCTTTGGCGTCATAACTGGGGATGAAGTCATCGATATAGCCGGTCAGTACCAGGTCAGTGCCGATATGCACGGTGCAGGCACTGCCCTCGCGGATCGCCATCGTCTTGGCATTGTTCCATTTGCGAGTCAGGCTCAGCTCGAAATCGCCGGCGATATCGCGCAGGCTGCGGGTGATGCGCACCTTCTGCCATCCCTCATAGAGCTGGCCATCGACACGCAGGGTAATAGGCTCAGCCATTGGCCACCTCGTCGATCACATCGATTCGGGTGCTGGGGGTGATGAAGGCGGGATCACGCAGGTTGTTGCTGCTGACCAGGCGATCGCGGTACTCGGTATTGCCATACTGCTGCCAAGCCAGCAAGGCGGCAGGCTTGGTGGTGGCCAGCGTGAGCTGACGGCGGCGCGGCAACTGGGCACCCCGCTCGCGGCTGTCATTGAGCAGGGCAAGGCGCAGGTCACGCAAGGAGCGCCACACGCCGCTTTCGCCAGCCTCTACCGCATCCATGGCCAGCTCGGCCAAGGTGGCGGCCAACTGGTTGGCCATGGCCTCCAGGTCATCGGCAGTCAGCAGCAGGTTGCGGTCTGCCCCGATGACCCCATCCATCACCACGGGGCGGCTCAGCTGGTTGTTGACCTGATCGCCAGTGAGGGATTGGCCGATAGTGACCGAACCGGCAGGATCCGCCGTAAAGTCGCGATCGCTGCCAAAGTTGGCACTGGCAATGGCGCTGGCGGCAGCGGTGGCTGAGGCACGACGGATCAAGGCCGTAAACGCCACACCATTGGCCATGGCCGCATCGCGCTCGCCAGGGGTATCAATGGTCGGCACAGATGACGCACTCCCGGCAGTGGCATCGCTGATGATGCCAGTGGGCAGGCCGCCAGTGATGGCCAGCTCTGCCCGCATACCTTCCCAGCGGCGACTCACGTTGTCATAAACGGAGAGCGCCCTGATGGGATCGGTGACGACACCCTTGATGTCTTCGACGATACCCGTTACCTCGCGGGCCAGTTCGCCCGGGTAGGCCAGCAGGCTACCGACGCTATCCTTGGTACGCATCAGGCGATCAGTCCATTCACGGAACTGATCCGGCAAGGTGGGCAGGCCACGGGTCAACTCGTCCAGGTCATCGAGCAGGGTATCGACCATGGGGCCCATGTTGTCGATGCCGGCCAGGAAGGAGTCCAGGAAGGATTGCTCAGTCGCGCCATTGGCAGCGTCGGCCGCATTGCCCAGGGTGGCGGCGGTATCGATGGCAGCAGAGGGGAACAACCGGGTACCGGCTTCCCACACGGTGAAGGTGACATAGACCACCCCGTCTTCTTCGTTGTCCAGGCGGTGGCTGACTTCGCCAACTTGCACAGTGCGCACGCCCCACCAGGGGTGGATCATCTCGCAGGTACCCGGTTGGTTCAGGGCATCGAGCAGACTGCGCAGCTGGGTCAGATAGTCTTTTCCGACCAGCTTGCCGACGATCTGCTCGTTGGTCAGCACGGCGCCGTTGTCTTCTGTCCATCCGCTTTCGCGCTTGGGGTACTCACGGGGGATGGCGCGGCGTCCGCCCTTGCCATCCACGGTATTCAGCAGGAATTCAACGCCCCGTACCGAGGCGGTCAAACGATCTTCAAAGCTCATTCAAACCTCGCTTACGGCATCAGTGAAGGGCCGTTATCCACATTCACTTTCAGCCCGGGTGCGGTATCGCGGGTACGGACGGTAATGCGATCATCCCTGACGTTGATATCAAGGGTGCCAGACAAATTATCAGGGCGCGGGCTGGCGCTGATGTCCCTAGTAAAAAAGGCCTTCATCTCATCGAACACATCAAGAATGCCGGGGGCTTGGGGAATGCCACTGGCCGACATGCCATTGGCCCGGCTGATATTGATGGGTGAGAAATCTGGGATCATGCTGATACCCGCCGCGACGGTACCGAACTGAACAAGGCCGGCAGGACTGAATCGACCCGGCTTGGTACCTGGCTTGCCTTGCCCACCGCCGCCGAGATCCGGCCCACCCATACCACCGCCTGGCATGTTGACCACATAGACGGGAGTCGCGCCGAGATCGGCCATGGCACCGCCCATACCACCGGTACCGCCCTTGCTGGGCTTGGCTGCATCCCAAACGCCCTTGGTCCAGCGCACCGCATCCACTCCCTTCTTGACGGCCACCAGACCACCGACCACCAGGGCGATGTTCTTGCCAGTCTCCAGCCAGTTTTGCACGGCATCCGGTTCCAGGCTGTTGATGGCATTCGCCAGCTCTGCCACGGGGCCAGCCAACTGCTGGTTGGCGAACTGGTTCCAGCTGTTGCTGACCAATTGCAGGCTGGCGGCAAAGTCATTGGCCGCCACAGCGGCATCGTTGAGAGTCGTGGTGCCGTCACCCGACAGTTGCAGAAACTCGTCGAACGCCTTGACGTCGCCGGTCTGGACGAACTCAGCGATAACCGGTTTCAGTGCCCGCTTGGCTTCGTCGGTCAGGTTGAGCATGGAGAGCTTGCTGGAGAGACCGCCAGACTTGGTGACGATCTCTTCAATCAGCGCCGGCAGGGAGCGCATGACCTCTTTTCCCTGCTTGAGCTGCTCAGGGTCGAATACCTGGATACTGCCCAGCTGCTTGAGCTTCTTGACGGTATCAGGCCTGGTCAGGTCACGAATAATGGATTCGAATGCTGTCACCGCTTCGGCATCAGAGCCGACGCCCTGACGGATCACCTGCAGGGCGGCACCCAGTTCGGTGACTGCTTCTGCACCCTGGCGACCGGTGGCGGCATAGGCCGCGAATATCTTGGGACCCTCTTTGGCCATATTGCCTAGGGTAAAGGCCCCGCTCTTGCCTTGCAGGTTGAGGGTGTCAATGGCCCTCATGGCCGCCTCATTGTTCTGTATGTTGAGCTTCTTGAATTCGGTGAAGATGCCACCGACCTCAAGGCCGCCAGCACCAGTTGCCTGGATCACGGCGGCAATATTGGGCAGGTTGGCAATCGCATATTCGAGATCGCCGGTTTTGGTCAGGATCTCTTCGATAGCGGATGTCGCTTCGGCAGGGTCAATGCGAATGCCCTTGAGGTTGGATACGCGCTGGATCTCGTCATACAGCTCTGCTGACTTCTCGCGGCTTATCTCGGCAGCGATGGCGATACGGGAGATCCGGCGGTCGAGCTGCGAGAAGCCACGCACTGCGGAACCACCGACGACCGCCGCCCCCAAGGCCACATAGCGATTACCCAGGGCATCGATACCACGGCCAGCAGCAGAGGCCGACATCTTGAGCATATTCATAGCTCGCTGATTATTGGCAGCGAACTGGGTCATGCTCTGTCCATATTGCCGCGCCTTATTGGCAAGGTTGCCAGCAAGATTAATAACAATATCGGTGACAAGTTGCTTGCCCATGGCGTTTCCTTTTTATTTTCTTGGCGTGAGAGCTTGCTTTAATTGGTCAAAGCGGCGCAGCAAGTGGCGAATGGGTAAATATTTCAGCTCGGCTGTGGGGATATATTTGCTCATGGCCAACATGAGCCCCATGACCGGATCAGCCAGCTGAATTAGATCGCCCCCGCTCTTCCAATGCCTCTGTCAATGCCATATCCAATTCTTGGGCTTTGCTTTGCAACAAACCGAAATCATCGACATGCAATTTCTTAAGCAGCTGCATAGGCAACGGGCCTTTTATTTCGCCGATATATTCCACTTGGCGGCAAAGCAGGTTCAGGCCATAAAGCACATCGCTGGTATAGGCAACCGCCTTACCGTTCTGCACTACGACCTTCTCGGCATCGAGCTGTGCATCAATCAGATCGGCTGACGTCAGTTCACGCAGACCGACTTCACGATAAAGGAGCGACTGTTCGTCGCTCCCTTTGCCCGGGATCCCATGTTTGAGTTGGAAGGTGATCCGTGCCATGGTCAGATCCCCACTACTTTGTCGCCGAAGAAGGTGGCCGCGATATCGCTGCTGTCTTCACGCAGGCTGGCTGGTTCGTTGGTACTGGCCTTGGTCATCATGTAGCTGACCCCGTTATCCCCTTCCCAGGTGAGGGTCGCGTCTTCGATGGCGTTGATCTCGATGACATCGACATCTTCATCGGCGGCGATCACCAGCTCGATGCTGGGCGGGCTGTACTTCCTGCTCTTGCCCCATACCTTGCCAGGGCCGGTGTGTTGGGTGCGGCTGTAGCCGCCCGGGTTGAGCGTGGCACCGCCCTTGGTTTTCAGTTGCTTGCCATTCGCGCGAATGGTCACTTCACCCAGGATTTGTCCCATGGTGTTCTCCTTACAGTTTGAACTGGATCAGGTCTGCGAAGACGCGCAGCTGGTTGACAACGTCCGGGTGGCACACGCAGTTGAGGCGATTGCGATCGGCGGTGTCTCGGTAGACGTTCAGAGTCTCTTTGAACAGGTCGAAGTTTTCGATCAGGCCGGCTTCAACCCAGCCAAGCGCTATTTCCAGAATGGCCTGTTCCATCAGCTTGGCCGTCACTATCGGCTGCGCCGGATCAATCAACGGCAGCACGTTGTCATCGGCCAGCTTGTGGCGCGGGTAACGGGTCGTGACCATCACTTTGGTGTCGTAGCGAATCTTGCCCAGGGTGGCCGCGGTGGTGATGTCCAGGTAAGACGGATCCGGGTCGCCGTAGCTGTTGAGCTGGTACATCGAGATCTCGCGCTCAATGGCCACCACGTCACCTGGCTGGATCTGGTAAGTCGCGATACCGGATTTCAGCAGGTTATTGCGCTCGTCGAAGGCGAAGCGATCAGCTTTCGCCGGCGCCAGAATGCCGGGCAGTGCCAAGGTCTGCAGCGGGCGGGCCGGGTCGATGGCCAGGTGATAGGCCGCGATACCACAATAGCTGGCCGCGAACTCCCAGCTGGGGCTCGGTGACTTGCTGGTACCCATGCAGGAGAGCAGGAAGTCGTTGCGACCTTCGCCAAAAGTGATGGTCTCGCCATAGGTACCCCGGAAGGCGGTATAGGCGATGGCCTCGCTCATCTTGAGCGGCCCCCAACGTTCGAGCAGCTCGTCACGCAGAGTGTTGAGGCTGGCGGTGTCGTTGAACGGCATCATGATGTGGTTGTACCACTCGTCCGGCATGGCCGCGATCAGGGCGGCCATATCGGGCGCGCCAGATCCACCGGTCATGGCCACAGTGGTGATTGTCACCCCGGGCGGCAGCTGCTCTCCGGCGTAGTAGTTATGACGCAGGTCGATGTCATTGCCGGTCAAGCCCTTCCACTTGGCGGTGATATTGACCTTGGCGGTGTCGGTACCGTCCACAGCAGCCGTCACCGGCAGGTTCTTCTTGGCGTTGATGGCGGCGGCCACGTTGGTGGCAATGGTGGCAGCGGTTGCCGAGGCAGCCACGCCGACCTGCAGCGACTGACCGGCGATCAACAGGTAGATGGTGCCCGCCTGGGTAGCAGGGCCACCGAATTTGTGGGAGCCGGCAGCGGCAGCACCCGCGGCGATATCACCACAGGCCAGCGCAAAGGTGCGGGTGTAGCTGTTGGCCTTGCGATAACGCTTGGCGGCCAGCGCCATCATGGAGCCGACACCGAACAGGGCATCAATGGCTGACTCGCTGACCGGTACTTCTGTGACCGTCAGCGGGGCGGCGGTGCCCGCATCTGCGCCGGCATCGGTCATCTGGCCGAACAGCAGCACGTTCTGATCCTGGGCAATGTTGCCGCTCAGGGCCTGCGAGTTGTCGATCTCGATGTAGACGAGCGGCACGCGCACGTCATTGGGGATGGTTCCGAGAGCCATGGTCACTTCTCCGCTTTCTTGTTGGTGGCCTTGGCGGCCGGTTTCACATTGACGACATCGCCATCGGCGAGCCGCTTGAGCCAGAAGCTGGTGCGCGGTACCCGTTCACCCTCTGCAGCCAGCTTGCTGCCATCCGGCTTGCGGATGGTCAGCCCCTCTTTCGGTTTGAGATACAGTTCCACGGTTGCTCCTATGGTGTATGCCCTGGCAGGGTGATGTCGGCCTCGCAAACAGGGGCGCCATCAGCCAGCTCAGCCTTGAAGTTGAAGCGCAAGAAGTCGTCCAGGGTGGCAGGGTCGATGGGGTTATCGAGCGGCCAGTCTTGGCGCCACGTCACCGACCAGATGGCCAGCCCCAGCTTGTCGATGCCGGTGGTGTAGAGGTTATCCATCCGCACCCCTTCGGGGGCCTTGCTGGCATCGGTGCCGCGCCAGCCGCCGGTCCACATCAGGGCAGTGGCCAGCCGACCGGCGATCACTTCGGCCCGCTGGTCTTTGGCATAGCCGAACTGGTCTGCGCAGAACACAAAGGCCGAGAACTCGATGGTGCCGATCAGGTTGCCTTCGCGGCGCATCGATACCACCCTCATCGCGGCGATGCGGATACCACCCTCACGGTTCCCCATCCAGCGCTTGATATCGTCCGGCTCGTTGAAGCGGCCGATATGGCGCTCGACGGTTTGCACCCGGTCAATCACCCGATCCGCGCCGGGGCCTGCGGCCTCCAGATAAGGTTTGAGATACTGCACCACCCCTTCGCAGGCGCTGACAGTGCTGCCGATGGTGCCAAAATCCGGGCGACTCATAGGCCTGCCTCCTTCATCACGTCTTGCCAGAAGTCGCCAATCACGGCGAGCAGTTCGGTCTGGTTATCGCTGGAGAGGCCCAGATATTCGCGCTGGGGGATCTCCATCATCCTGGTAAAGCTGCCGACCGACTGATAGACCGGGAACTTGAGCGCCTTGCCGAACGCCTGACTAATGCGGCGAACGTGGGCAGGCACCTGCACTGACCCGCTGAACCCATCCTGATGCACGCCGGCATAGGCCAAGGCAGAGCCGACACGCACCTGGTTGCGTTGCACCTGGTACTCGATGCTGTCGAGCAGATCGCCATCACCCTGCAGCAGGCTCTGGTTGCCGTGGCGGGTCTTGCCATAGTCGGCAGACCAAGGCGCCCAGGGCGTACCATCCGGCGCCGTCTTCTCGTCGCTGATGCGGCGGCGGGTCTGGCTTTCAACCACAGCGCCAATGCTCTCCAGCAGCTCGGCCTTGTGGTCGCTGCGCCCCAAGGTATCGAGCAGGCGCTGATAACGGGCCAGCTCTTCTCCCCTGGTTGAGACCTCAACCGAGATCGCCATCACAGCACCCCTTTCAGGCTGTTGCGGGTAAACAGGCGCTCGTTGTCCTGCACCAGCTCCACCTTGCCGACCGCACCCTCTGGCGGCATGTCAGGGGTTGGAAGGCCCAGATCCACCTTGCCGGCCGCAATCTCTTTGACCTTGGCGATGGCCCGGTCATAGCGGTCCTGCAGCAGGTCAGTGACCTGGTTATCCCGATCGCCCAGCCAGTAGAAGGCGATGACCACGGCCTGGCGCTTGAGCAGATCCGGCACGGTCGGCAGCGGCAGCACAAAGCGACGAGACAGGTAGCCGTTGATTTCGTCATCGGCGGTGGCCAGCGCCTCATCGATCCAGGTGTCGTTGAGGGTGTCAGTCGAGCGGTCGAGGGTGAAGTTGTAGAGCATGCCCTCGTCACGGTCGATCAGGTCCTGTTTCGTCGCGTAGATGGCCATGGGTTAGTCCTTGGTGACTTCGCTGCCGGGTACCACGGTCAGCCAGGATTCCTGGTGAACACGTTGGGCCTCGGTCGGGGTCAGGTAGCAGCACGGTATCTCGCAGTCGTGGTCGTGCGGCACATCGGCCTTGGCAGTCACCACAAACACGCGGGTCGCGCCGGAATGCAGGAAGTGGACACCACAGCGCCAGAAGCCGGCCTGCGACTTGGCCTTGACGTCGAACTGGCCGAGCAGCCAGTCTGCACTGGCCTGTTGCTGCTGGACCGGTTCAAGGCCCAGCGCCTTCAAGGTGATATCCGTCGCCAGCTGATGAACCTCTTGCTCGGTAACCGGCTTACCATTTGCTTGGCGCGCTTCTTCCGCTGCCAACATCTCTGCTTGCTTGGCGGCTTGCTCAGCAACCAGATCCACACCTTGCGCTTCGGCTGACTGCTCCAGCGCTACGGATTGCAACGGTTCGGCTTGCGTCTGAACCAGCTCGGCACTTTGACCCACTGCTGCAGCTGCCAGCTGCGGGCTTTTGTCGTCTGCTTTCTTGCGAGGTGCCATTTCAATGCTCCTGTAAAGGGTCAATACAGGCGGATTACACCGCCGATATCACGGTTTCAGTGGTGATTTGCTCGGCGATCAACAGCACGCCGGTCAGGTTGAAGGTGCCACCATTGCTGCGAATCACCGGCTTGGTGCCGTTGAGCGCGATAAAGCCGTTCTTGTCGATAGAGAAGAAGGTCGCCAGGGTGATGACATCACTGGTGACGGCGACATCACGACTGGCCACCAGGCGGTTGCCATTGGTACCGGCAAAGTCGAGCTGCATGGAACGGTTGGTACTGCCGCCGGTCCAGCTGCCTTCCAGGTTGAGCTTGAAAGCCACACTGGCGTTGTCGTTGTAGACGTTCAGCTTGTCGCTGGTCGTGTTAAAAAACGGGGCCAGCGTGCCAGCTGCAGGCGCCGGCAAGGCCTTGAGCAAGGCAACCAGATCGCGGTTGGTATCACCGGGGATAGAAACACCGGTCAAGCCAGACCAACGCACTTCGCTTTTCTTGCGCGCCGGCAACGGTGTGCTGGGGCCCTTGAGGAAGTTGTCGCCAAACATGGGTTATCCCTCCACCACAACCAGCGGGCCGTCTGGCTGTTGCCGCGCACGGGCATAGATATTCTGGGCCGGGTCAAAGCTCCAACTTTCACGCTTTCCGCGCTCCAGCGTCAGGCCAACCATTTCAGTGGGCGCCGGCAGGGTATTGCCGGTGCGGAAAATCACCAGCTGGCCTGTCTGGTTTTCCATGGTGCCGCTGACAGCACTGGAGACCAGCACCCAGGCGGTCGTGCTCAGCGTCTTGGTGGTCGTGGCCATGGGGTTCTCCTGGGAGCCTGGGCTTCGACGCTTGGAAGCTCCACCCAGGCTGGGTTGATGAATGCCTGGGCTTCATCGCCGTGAAGCTCTGCCCAGGCCTGCGGGTCACCGATTACGGCAGGAACGGGCTGATATGCAGCTCGACGTTCTTGTAGTTGATGTTCGACTCGCCGTTTTCCAGATTTGCCCGATCCAGGATTTCGCGGGCGGCAGACTCGTTACTCGGGCCGACGACCAGCAGGCGGGCCATGGTGCCGAGCGGAGTAACCCCATCAGTCTCTTTGTAACTGGCCATAAGCAGCTTGCCCGCTTCGAAGTTAGCGACGGTCAGCGCTTCTTTAGAACCAACGGCAGTCTGAGGGAGGCCAAAACCATAACCGTGGCGACCATCCGGACCCATTGCCACCTTGTTCTGGAAGAAGGCATATTCGCTGTCAGCACCGACGAATTCGAGGGAAAACGGGCGACGCTCCTGGAAGATGATTGGCAGCAGGATCTGCGTGTTATCGATCAGGAACCAGGGAGCGCCGGTCGCAGCAGGATCACCCACTACGTTGGAGAAGGTGCTGGGCGTCGCGGTTTCGAACGGGTGGTCAGTATCGAAGAAGTTCTGGCCATCGAAACAGAGGGTCGAGAAGCCGTTTTTCAACAGGCCATAACAGTTCTGATCCGGGAACAGACCGATCTTGCGGCCCCAGCCGTTGGAGATAACGCCATACTTGCCGATCGCATCATCTTCGAGGTCTTCGCGCTTGATGACTATGGAGGCTTCATAGGTCTTGTTGGCGATCTGGTAGCCATGGGATCCCAGCTCAACCAGCATACGGGCTCCGACCCACTCCTTGATGCCTGGCAGGTCTTTCAACCAACCGTAGTTCTCGGCGCTGCCAGTGCTGCCCACCTTGGTGGCAATCTTGTTCCAGGTCGGGGTAGTGACGCTCAGGCCTTCGACGAAGGCGGAACTGGCGCCTACCGTCAGGGCTTCAACGATTTGTGCTTGAGTAAGTGCCATGTTAGCGGGCTCCTATTATTGGGCTTTCTGGGCGGCCTTGGTGGCCTTCCAGGTTTCGGGCTTGACGCCCATCATGCGGCACATGGCCAGCTCGTCTTTGCTCAGCTCGCCAGTCTGCTGCTCATTGGTCTTCACCTGGCTGGCATCGGCGATGACCGGCGCGGCCTCGACGAACTTCTTGAACTGCTCGACCCCACCTTCCTGGCGGCACATGCCCAGGAACATTTCTTTGTTGGCCGGGGCGATCTTGCCGGCGGCGATGGCGTCATCGACCAGGGCACCCAGCTTGGCCTCTTCGGTCTGCTTGACCTTGTCCTCGGCGGTGGTGGCGCGGTTCAGGGCCAGCTCGTAGGTCTCTTTCGGGACGAACTTGGTCAGGTCAGGGCCGGCATTGGCACGGTTCAGGGCCAGCTGATGATCGGCCTTGAGGGTATTGATGGCGGTGAGCGCGGACGCGGTATCCGCATCAGCACCCAGACCCAGGGCCTGGGTCAGTTCAACGGGCAAGGGCATTGGAGTTTCCTCACGGTTCAGGGCAGGGAGTTGATCGAGGTTGGGCTCGTTGGTCAGGCCAACGCTGGCGATGCTCAGCACGGTGCCGGCGTCGTCGAAGGTGAAGGCCGGAGAGTAGAATGCGTATTCCTTCTTCTCCAGCATCTCGCGCCCTTCGCTGTTCCAGTCCACCATGCCCCACACTTCGCCGCCGATGTTCTGCAGGGCGAGGATCCAGCCAACAGCAGGAGCTTTCTCGCCCTTGGGGCCTTTGATGTGGGTGGCGTGCTCAACGTCGAACGGACGCTTCTTGGTGAACGAGGCCACCACGGCATCCGGATTGCTGTTGTTCCAGGTACGCCCATCATTGCCGCCGAATACCCCAGGGGGGATCAATGGCAACCAGACCTTTTCGTCACGGACAGTCTGGCGAGACAGGTCAAAGCAGAGGGCAAGATAGGTCTTGGGCATGATCGCTCCGTCACATAACAACCTCCCGCCAGGTGGCTGAGTGGGTTGAATGAACAAGTTGTGTAGACGAATCGATGATGCGGGAGTGAGCCCTGGCGAGTGTAATGACGGTTTTCGCTGTGAATGGATGGGGCGGGATGGCAGAGGGAGGGCAGTTCACCAGCAGGGAGAAGAAGCGCTGGTAGAGACGTCAGGATGATGACCGGACATCAACAGGGTACACAGGATCGCGAACGGGGAGAAGTGTCACATTGGATGATGAATCGAAATCGCAGGTTCAACACCCACTACAACCATCTTTAAACACCCTTTAAATCGCTTCAGATTGAGCGGTGGACTTCACAGTCATGCGCTGGTAGCCAAAAACGCTCACAGCGGCGCTGAGAGCGTTTGACGCATGGTTTGTTCTTTGGCTGCCAAGTCGGCTTTCAAGGCTTGCTGTCGGGCCTTGCCTGGATTGTAGTTCCACCCAGGCTCGATACCGCTGGGGAGCACCTCCACTTCCCCGGTGCGTTTGTTCACCCACTCCCGGTTGCCATCGCTCGGAGCGGCGAACTGATAGCCCTGGGTGCCCTCCAGCTTGGCGTATTCGAACTTGCTGATCTGACGCACCCAGCAGTGACAGCCCCAGCCGTTCGGCGGCATGTGGGTTTGCCACCAGGGATCGTCCACCGGCAGGGTGATGCCGTTCCAGCTCACATGCAGGGCGCGGTGCTCGCGGGCAGGCCCCAGCTGATAGACCAGGTAAGGCATGGCCCGCTTGGTGCGCTCGATGCGCTGCCACTGGCCAGCAGCGCGGGCGGTGCGCATGTTGGTGCGGTAGATGGTCTTGATGCGCCCCTCGCTGCCGAGCTGCACCTGCTTGGTTTCACCGGTCGCGGGGTCGTCCATCTGCTGGATGCCCCACCACCCGGATTTGACCAGCAGCGGCTTGATGGCGGCGGCGAACTGCTGATAGGTCTGCCCCTGCTCCTGCGCCTGCTCGACCAGGGCCCGCACCTCGACCAGCAGATCGGCGTTGAGCATCTTGGCCACGGTGAAGGCGTTGGCATGCTCTTCCTTCCACACGTCGCGATAGTCAAAGCCAGGCTGCAGCCCCTTTTTCTTGAACCAGTCGAGCGCCTCTTTTGGCGGAAAGGCGGACGCCTTGGGCTCAGGCATCTTGCACGTCCCCCATGCCGCGCAAGCGGAAGGTGTAGTCGGCCAGCTGCCGGGTGAACTGCTCGGCGCTCAACGACTCCTGCAGGGCCAGCAGGCCCGCATTGAACTCGTCGAAGCTGGCGGCCGTGGCGGCCAGTTCGATGATCGGGTTCATGAAGTCATCGCCGCCCACCTCGACCCAGTCGCTCATCGCCTCCTCGGTCAACTGGTCGATGGCCTGTTCGTTCGGCTGCTGGATCCGGTTGATGGCCAGGCGCTGTTGCGACGGCAGTTGCTGCTGGCGGTTCAGGGCCAGCGGCTGCACGGCGGCTGCCTCCATCACTGACATGGGTTGCAGCACAGATTCATCAGCTTCTGGCTCTGCCATTCCAAACTTGTCGCGAACAGCGCTTTCACTGATACGGAGGCCACGGTCGATAAGCGGAGTTACGCTATCAACAAATATTTTGAGGTCTTCAGGCTCAGGAACCTGAATAGTGACGCGCGGATAATCTTCTTTTGCGCCCCAATTCAGGATGATGAATGGCTTAATCAAATACTCATTGATGGTTGCTTCCAGCTGGCGCGCATCCCATGTTGCGATATCCAGCCTTACTTCATCATGAACCTCTGCCTGAGAACGACTACTGCCGTTATCAGTGGTCATGGTCTGGCCGAGCACAGCTTTACTGATTTGCTCATCGCACCAGCGGGCCTGATTCTCAAAAAGAGTGTTGCCGCCATTGCCCTTGGCAGTCTCTACCAGCTCAATAGACATCCCCTCAGGGATAACAGCACCCGCATCAGACGCAATTGTAGCGATCGCATTCTTGAGCGTATTTATCTGCTCAGGTGTGGCGTTTGCACCGTACTTCCCGATCCGGATAGGAATGCCATATACCTCAGCAAAAGCCCACCAGTCACGGATAGTGAACGACTTGAGCATATACATCACAGCGCATAGACGAGCCAAACCATTGCGCCATACACTGCCGGATTTTGACCGCGGCTTATGCACGATGAACTTATATGGCTTTAGCGGTTTTCCCTGTGGCGCATCATCGCTGATCAGCAGGATCTCGCTCAGGGTGTCGGCATCCGGCCGTAGGTAGCGAGGATCGACCCATTCATATGCGTTAGGAGTCCAACGCGTGGCCGTAGTCTGCCAAAGTATTTGGCAAACTCCGAGCCCCTTACCAAGACCATCAAGCAAGTCGAAAAGAAGCTCTGGAATCTTGTCACCTTCCATGATTTTTCGAACTTCATCAGCCAACATTTTTTCTTCTGGACTATCTCCACTTGCCTCAACGCTTGGTTTAATCTGCGCCACTTTCAACTTGCGGGTACGAAGGACAGATCCGTAATGGAGATCTCGCTCTTCGATCTCCTCGGCCAGGGTCATGTAATCCTGCGGATTGTTGCCATCCACCACCGATCGCAGCAGACCAGCCAACCTCTGCGGAGTGATGGTACTGGCAACGCTGTTGGGGCGCGGATTGCGCACACTGGTGGTATGGGCCTCAGCGATATTCTCGCTAAGCACTGTTTTGTCGGGTTTGATGGGGTTTCCCCGTGCATCGAGAATGGTGGTCACAGTAATCCGCCTCCGTTACGCAGGCCACGGGTCAGGGCCATCTGCCGTTGCCCGTCCTGGTCTTTCTGGGGGGCACCCACCTTGGCGATGCGGTGCAGTTCGTAGATATGGTTCTCTGCCCGGCTGGCCAGATAGGCCAGGAAGATGGCCACCGCCGAGTCGCCGTGACGCTTGTTGCCATCACTGCCCTGGGTGCGGCTGTCGTCGATGCCGGGGGTGCCCCGGTAGATCTGGATCTGCCCCAGGTCGGTGATGATGTCTTCGTGGCGCGGCAGCTCCAGTTCGTCATCTTCAAAGGCCGCCTTGAAGCGCGGCATGTTCTCGCGGTAGAAGCCGACCGACAGCATCACCTGTACCACCTCTTGGCCGTAGCGATAGGCGGCCTGTTCGGCCAGATATTGGCCATTGCCACGGGCATCGAGCCAGATGCCATCGCGGCGCGGCAGGCGATCGCAGATGAAGTAAAGGGCCTGCTCCTGCTGTTTGAACGGGGTGTTCTTGAGCTCGACGGTGAACGGCACCCGGCGGCGTGTATCCGGCAGCACCTGGATCGGGGCAAACACCGTCAGGTCACCGGAACGGGCGAAGTCTTCGCCCAGGGCGTGGCGATGGCTGCGGTCCAGCTTCATCAGCTCGGGGAAGGCTTCGGCCTCCAGCCACTCCTGCATCTCGGCGTTGCGCTCCGATTCGCTGGCGCTGTTGAAGGTGGCCGAGCCGGTGAAGCGCAGCACCGGCCCATCTACCCGGCAGGCCCGTTCGCGCAGGCCACGGGGCAGGTAGGCACCGCCGCCGCTCTTGGGCTCGCAGTAATACTCCTCCCGCGCATCTTCTTCTGTGGCGGTGTCGCGCAGCAGGTTGCGCAGCCACTCATCCTGCAGTTCTTGGGTCCACGCCTTCTTGGTGACCTGACAGATGCGCTGATAGAGCCCCTCGTTGATGGCCGTCTCGATGTCGATGCGGTGCACGCTGAACCGTTTCTTGCCGGCGCGGCTATCCATGATCAGGGTGTTGAACAGGTTCTCGATGCCGTTGTGGGTCGAGATGATGCGCACCTTGCTGCCCCACATGGTCAGCGCCAGCGCGGCCTTGAGGATGGCGGCAAGGGCTTTGTGGAAGGCGCCTTCGTCGATCACCACGTTGCCCTGCATCCCCCGCAAGTTGCTGGGGTTCGAGCTGAGCGCCTTGATCTTGAAGCCGCTGGCGAAGTTGATGACATAGACCAGGATGTCTTTGTCTTCATTCCCCAGCGCCTCTTCGCCCACGTCGCTGGCGGCGCAGTTGTAGGCGCGGGCCCACATGGCGCAGGCGTCGATAAACTCGCGGGCCATGTCTTTGGTGGTGCCGACATAGAAGGTGTCACAGCCGCCGGCGCTGGCGGCCATCGAGCCGTTCAACGCAGCATCGGCCGCCTCTGCCCAGGTGAGACCGGTACGCCGGCTCTTCTCGGCGATCTTGAGCGGCGAGGTGTCGGCAATCCAGCGCTTCTGATATGGCAGCAGCACCTCGTTGGGGTCGAACTGGCCGCCAATGATGGCGGCCGCGGATTGGTTGCGCAGGGCATTCTCAGCCGATGTCAGGTGGTTCATCACGCTATCCCCAGGATCTTGTTGCGGATGTCGGCGGCCGTCTCTGCAGAGACCCCGGCCTGAGTCACAATCTTCTCGGCAGCGGTGGCGGCCTCGGCGGCGAACGCGGCGCGGATCTCCTTCTCGACTTTATGGCTGGTCATAGCGGCGGCTTCGACGCGCTGGATCACCAGGGCGAGCTGCCCCAGCGATTTTGGGTCGATCATCTTGCCGTCTTCCCCTTCGCTGGCGTCCATCATCTTCATTGAGGTTTCGAACGCCATGGTGCGCACAAACTCCTGCAGCATCTTGCCCAGCTCGGAGGTCGGGGCCTGACCGAGCTTGGCCGTCCACACCTCGGCCACTTCTCGGGCCTGTGCCATGCGGCTGCCGGCCTCTTCCATCCGCTTGAAGTAACGGTTCAACCCGGTGCGGCTGATCTGCTCTTCCGGCGGCAGGCCGGCTTCCAGGATGAGCTGGTTAACCTCTTCCAGGATGGCCTTCTGTGACATGGAGCCAGAGCGCAGCATGGCCGCCAGCTGGCTGCGGATATCTTCCGGCAGCTGCTGGATCTTGCTCTTGGTGTTTTTGGTCTTGGTGGTCATGGTTACCCCAGCAGCTTGTCAATGAACGGGGCCGTGCAGCCCCAGAGCGCGGAGACGGGATCGCCAACAATGGCCAGCGCCAGCAAGTAGCCGAACAACATCATGGCGGCGATATCCAGCAGGCGAGCTTTCATGCGTGACCCAGCTTGCGAGCGCGGCGGGTGGCCCGTTTGGCCTTGGCCAGACGCTGGGCCCGCTTGACGGACGGCAGCCCGCCATTGAAGGCAGAGCGGTAGCGGCTGGCGCGCCTGACCTGACGAACATGGCGTTCAATCGCTTCATCCAGCGATGCTGGGTCTCTCCAGTTACGGAGAATCAGCGGAGAGAATCCACCAAGGCCACCCAGCACCAGCCCCACCAGGGCGCTTTTCATTTTCATCAGCAGCTCCCTCATGGTCACACCGGACGCGGTTTCTTGACGCCATCCACCACGGCCTGGCCAGTGGCCACGTCGTCACCCCGGCCGGTCAGCTTGGCCACCAGGGTCTTGCCAACCTCATCCACCGTCAGCAGGCCCTGCTCCTCCAGCCAGCGGATGTGGTTGCGCACCACATCGCGGCTGCAGCTATGGCCATACTCTTCCAGGCACGAATCCAGGATCGATTCGTTGGCCGAGTAGCCGGCCATTTCCCGCAAGCTGCGCAGGATCAGCAGGCGCTGATCCGACACCACAAATTCTCTCATCGACGTCATATAACCCCCGTTTATTTCTCGTTTAAACGCTGTTCGAGCAGCAGGTTGATCTGGTGATTGGTGGGCTTGAGCTGGGCGGTGAGGGCCTTGATGTCCCCCCGCAACCCTTCGAGCTGAATGCCCAGCTCATAGAACTGCTCCTGGGTCGGCAGGTTGTCGACGCGACTTTCGAGGCTGGTAACGCGGGTGGTCAGCTCGTCCATGGCAGTGCTCACTTCTTTCAGTTCTTCGCGGCGGGCAAAGGTCTTGCTCAGCCACAACATGACGATGGTGGCCAGGATCGCCACCCCGGTGGTGATGACGCCCCACCACTTCGGGATCCAGTCAAACTCCATGGCGATGCCTCCCCATGCTCTCGCTCCAGCTCTGGCAAGGGACGCAGCGCACGGCGTCTGGCGCTGCCTCCAGCCGTTCACTGGCAATCTGTTCCCCACAGCTCAGGCAGAAGCGGTTGCCGGCGGCGTCCTGGTCAGGGGTTTCGGTACCGCGTCTGGCCAGCTGGTTGGCGATGGCTCTGTCGCGACTCTCTTGTTCTTGTTGTTGGGCACGGTCAAACAGGTCGGTCATTTGGCCCTCGTCAGCAGGTTGGAGACGGTGCTGGTGATGGCGGCGCCAACCTTCTGGCCGCTGGCCTTGGGATGGGGGGCAAAGCCGTCGAGGGTGCGCAGGCCGAGATAGGCCCAGGCCGGGGTCAGCAGCAACAGCACCATGTCAAAGTCAGGGCCATCGCCATAACCAAATGCCTTGAGCACGCTGAACAGCACCACGTAAATGGCCGATACCTGCCAGCTTTGGCGCGCCATCAGCGGGCGGGTGTGGCGCACGTACTCATCCTTGTTGCCATCCCCTTCACGGATGGTCTGTTGGGTAGTGGCCTGCTCGGCCTGGCTGTCGGCCAACTGCAGCTCCTGGCGGCGGGTCTGTTCTTTCTCCAACTCGATCTTGAGCTTTTGCAACTCGACCAGCGCAGTCGGATCGGTGATGCGGCCGAGCTGTTCTTCGATGCTGGCTTGCTGCTGGGCGGCGGTCAGGCCGATGCCGGAGACCTGCTCGACCATGTCGGCTACCTTGTTCGCGGTATCGCTGCCGCCAAACAGGCCGGCTATCCCCCGGATCAAGGCGGGCCCCTGCTGCACCGCCAACGCGGCCAGGGCTGGGATTAACGGGAATGGCATGAGGATTCATCCTTTTTGAAGAGGGCCCGCAAATTGGCGCAGTGCACCGCCACCTTGTCGTTGCAGGTCGTGAGTATTTTGAAACGGTGACGATTCCGGGCGGCGTAGATCTCGGCGGGGGTTACAGAGCACCAGCCCTTGGCGAACTGGCTTTGCATGGTGCCATCGCGGCTATGCAGCGGGACGGTGCGATCAATGTCGCACTCGGCCACGCCCTGCTCTGCCATGGCCCGCTCCAGCTCCAGCCGCTTGCTGCGGCCATGGTCAAAACTCCACTGCCAGTTGCGTCCCATATCAGGCTCCGTATTCCGGTGCCCAGAGGCCGGTGCGCATCTGCTCGGCGTGGCGTTTGGCCCGATTTGGGGTTTGTTTGGCCCAACGGCTGTTGAGCATGCCGGCGGCCGCATCGTTCCAACGCTGCTCAATCACCGCCTGCAGGGTGTTCTTGAAGGCGGCCAAGCCCTGCACGCCCATCTGGTAGGCCATCGACTTCAAGATGGCCTGCCGAGCTGGATAAGGGGTGCAAGCGGTCAGTGCCAACGCCAGCTGTGGTTGTGGCAATCGGCGCATCTCCAGCTCAAGTTCGTCGAGCAACGAGTCTAGCCAGGCTTCACCAGCTCGTACCGGCAAGGTGAACTGATAATGCTTGATGTTGGCGCCCTTCAGCCCGATGCGAAAACCAAAGCCTACGGTGGGATAACCTTCCGTGCAGAGATATGGCTTATCTCGCCAGGCTTCTTCAAATTTGAGAAGGGAATAAATAGAGGACATGGCACACCTGGACAGGCAATGAATTTAATCCAGTGTGCTATTTATGAAGCCCGTCATTACACTGACGGACTTCACAAGCGAAAAACGCCATTGTGAATAATCCATAAAAAAATAAGCGGCCACTTGGGCCGCTTATTTCGTGATGGTAATTGCTGGCTAATACGCTCTGCCATTTCTCCGGCCATGGCCATCCGCGACGGCATCCATGCCAGTAAACATATCCCCCTGGATCTTCCGCATTTCAGAACGGCGCATTCTGGCCAATACGAATTGAATCTCACGGGTTGAAACACCGAATTTACGCGACAGCTCGAACACGTTGTTACCGGTGAATTCTTTCCATATCTGGATAGAGCGCAGCACGGTGGCCAGCGTCTTGCCGTTCGGTACATAGAAAGGGGCTCCGCCAAAGGTACGGCAGAACTCGGAGAGCATGATGAATGGCAGCATCTTGTCATCGCGATGCTTGTCTACCACAGATTCAATGGTATCGAACATGCCGCGCAACTGTTCGCTCCACCCCGGTGCGGTCTCGTCGCTCAGCATGCGATAGGTTTCTGGATCGATGGCATTCAGGTCAACGCCGATGCCAAACAGGTCAATGGTCTGCTTGTCGTGTGTCTGTTTCATATCGCCTCCGAGCGCCAGATAAAACAACACCCAGCATGGCTGGGTGTTGAGATCATAACCTCCTGGATCGGGGCTCCCAAGGGGACGGCTATAGCGCGATCAGATAGTAGTCCTTCATCATCGCGTCGATACCGCACCAGTCCAGACTTGCCTGCTTGGCAAATACCATCAGTTCGCGCGGTGCGTCTTCACGGAGATAGAAATGGTGGGTTTCGCCACGGTGGTCAACTGCCTTGAAGTAAAAATCGCTCTGCCAGCCAAGCTTCTCGTTTCGCCAAAACAAAGCTTCACCTTGTTCGTGCATCACCACCACCGACTTGGCTTTGATAACGGCGGGGCAGTTGGCCGCCAGTTCTGTGAAGTTGGCCTTCACCTGTTCAGTGCGATCAACGCCATCATTGACACCCTGAATGCTGATATCAACCTGTTGCTTGGCGGGCATGGCCAGATACGCAACACCGCTGCCAACCAACGCAATGATCCCCAACACCGCCATGCCGAAGCCGTTTATCTTTGACACCTCAACTCTCCTCCAGCTGTAACCCGTTAACCGGCATGCTGCCATCGATCACCATCCTGCCGCCTGCTCGCCAGCCTGGTGTTTCATACACCTTCCTCACCAGGTCATAGCCGGGTTGGGCATCGTCCCGGTGGGAGCTGCTCTCCGGCATGATATCACCACGGTTCAATATGGCATCGGTCATCAGCCGAATGTGCCACTTTTTCAGCGCCTCCAACACCCGCTCTGCCTGGATGGAGGTGAGCCATTCCGCCCGGTTGATGCCCACGCCGCCGTTGGCATTGGCCGTCATCCGGCGGATAAAGCTGCCCAGGGCATCCTCAGATCCATCGTGCAGCAGGCCGTCATTGTTCATGGTGATCCAGATAGCCCGCAGCTTGCGCACCTCGGGGGCCTGCACATGGGCGGCGCTGGGCGGCGAACGGCGGCCAGTCGTGTTGCCCTTCACCTTGAACCCCAACCCCTTCATGGCGGTGACCACGGCCTCAAGTTGTGCGGCCTTGAGCCCCTTGGCCGAGCGGGATCCGGTGACCGACTCCAGCAGGGCACGATAGTCCTCATCATCCAGCCCCAGTTCGCGGCGGCCAACGTGCACCAGGGTAAGCAGACGCTTGGCATCAGGCTGCATGGCGGCCTCCGATGTATTGATGGAGAGCGACGAACCGCTGCAGGTGCTCGGGGTCAACTTCTTCCCAGCTGATAAAACGGGGCTTTCCCTCCACTTCGCGGCGTTTGGCCCGCAGTTGTGTGGGGATGGTTTCGCTGCTAATGCGCGAAGCATCCAGCTCGAAGCCTTCCGCCACCGCCTTCTGGATCAGCCAGCGCAGCCAGGAGTAATTGTTGCCGGCACCATAGACCTCTTTAGCCAGCAGACCCAGGTACACAGTGCCCTGATGCTGGGCCAGATAACGCTGGATGCGGCGCACCGTCAGCAACCCATCGTAAGTGATCAGCGAACGGGGCTCGATCAGTCCCTTATCGGTCAGGGTGCGGATCCATCTCAGCATCTGCCGCTCAGAACACTCTCCCAATGCCTCGGCCAACATGGCCGCGCTCTTGTGGCGGTAGTCCGGAACCTGCTTGATCTTTTGCGCCAGGGCTTCCCAGCTGTGTTTATTCATCATCGTCTTGCTCCTCATCCGCATCGCTCACCGAGAGCGCAGCGACATAAATCTTGTTGGTCTTGGGCGGCTTGCCTTCTCGCCAGCGGGGCACTGTGCGATCAAGCCAGGCCATGGCCTTCTGGTCGTCTTCGGCCTTGGCCGCCTTCACGGCGGCCCGGCTCATACCCTTATGCTGGCGGGTGACCATGCCGGGCATATTGGCCTTTACGTAATCCACCTGGCGGCGTTGGTAGGCGGTCAGCTTCATGCTGCTTTCTCCTTCCAACGCTTGACGGCGATTTCCCCCTCGCAGGCCTTGCAGTAGTGCTGCAGCCCATCGCAGGATCTGGCGCTGTTCCACACTGACCAGAAGGCCGTGTCTTGCGGCCAGTATTCGTTGCAACCGCTGCAGAGCTTTTCCAGCCCCATCTCGGGGTCCAGCTTGGCCTTGCCAGATGCCAGCCGTTTAGCCAGCAAGCCGGGCTTCATCAGTGGCGTGTATTCACCGTGCATACGGCCCCCTTGCCATCCCACTGCAGGCGCTCGGCCTCCAGCTCTGCCAGCAACTGCTCGGCGCCGCGCAGGGCATCACCGGCAATGTCGTTGGCGTGGTACTTCCTTGCGCCCCGTGACAGGGCAGTAAACCGGCGCTGCAGCACCAGCTTCTCTTTCCATTCCAGCGCGATGGCCATCTCGCCATAGAGCCGGTTTAACAGGTTGTTCAGCACATTTCGGGTCATAGCGTCCTCGCGTATCGTGAGTGGGTTATGACCGGGCCCGGTCGGCTGCTCATCAGTGCCCAGCCACCACGCTGGGCAGACGGGGGAAGCCCCCCGTTTCGCTTATTGTCCTGGCGCCGAGTAACCGACGGTGACGCTGGCGATCGGCGTCTTGTTCAGGGTGATGGTTGAAGTGACTTCGGCTTTACCGTCATCAACCCAGACCATCGCTTCACGCAATGCATCGATCATCTGCTGGCGGCCTTCTTCACCAAGCAAAGCAGCCGCGGTATTCATCACTGCCTGCTGTTGGCCAATGGCTGCCCGCAGATCGATGAAGAATGCATCGAGCTTTTCAGCCGGGATCTTGACCGCGATATCCTTGATGGTGCTGATGATGTAGTTCTTCTGGTCTGCCATTTCAGGCCCCCTGTTTGGTCAGGCTCTTACGCGCCTTGTTGACGATGGTGGTCAGCATGGCCAGCCGGGAGCGGTGCTTCGCGGCTTAGCCATACTGGTTGATGAAGTCGATGGCCAGTTGTGCATCAGCCAGCGCCTGCTGCGGGTTGCTGCGCAGTTGGCACTCCAGGGTGCTTTTGCCATCGTCCACGCTGGTATTGAGCAGGTATTTCACATTCGACATATCAGGTACCTCAGTTGACCAGGAACAGGCCGGTGAACAGACCGGCGACAAAGGCCCCATAGAACAGGGCCATCACATTGACCAGCACCCAGAAGGCGGCTTCACCGTTCATGCTGCCCCCAACTTGGCTTGTTCCTGGCCACCGACACCAGCATTCAGCTCCACCTGCTTCGCGGCAATCCAGCCATGGAGCGAGGCGGACTGATCACGCTTGGTTGCCTTGGCGGCGCGGGACTCACCGGCGCTCAGGTTCGGGTGATGCTTATCGATGTACTGGGCAACCAGTTGGCTCTCCTGTTCGCTCGGCACCAGGGCGGAGATCTTGTGATACACCCCGTTGCACCAGCCCTCGCAGAACAGATCGGCGCGGGCCGTCTTGGTGCTGGTCTTCATGCGCTTGCTCAGGCTGCTGATGTACTCGGCCCTGGCTGCCTTGAGCTGGCGAGCCAGCACGGTGTAGACGTAGCCGGCGATCTCCACCCGCTCCGCTGGGCCAATGAACATCACCTCGGCGGTGTTGCGTCCCCAGCCAACCTGTTCATGGCACATAATCGCTTCGACCCCGAATGCTTGGCGCACCAGACTGACCAGCAACAGGCTCCATTTCGGCTGGCGTTCGCTGTTGTTGGCGGCCTTCACCTTGTTGGCGTCGATGCCACTCAGGGCGACGTCTTCACTGGAGAGCTGATGCTCAGCCATCAGCGCCTGCACCTTCTTCATCGCGTTGGCAGATTCGTGCGGGTTGCCCCGCTCCACCATGGCCATCAATTTTTTGATCTTGGCCAGAATGCGTTTGTCGCTCATCACGCCTCCCGCTTGCCGAAACGGTGGATGCAGGTCATGCACAGGTCGACGCGGGACTGGGCCCAGTGCTGGTTGGTGATGTTCTTGGCCGCCTTCTTGGCCATCACCCACAGCTCCTGGGCCGCGATATAGCGCCCTTTGCGTTCGAACTCGGCGGCGCGGTGGGCCAGCGCCAGATAACCGTTGGGATTGCGGGCGATCTCGTCGCCCTTCAACACTGCATTAGCCATGGTGTAACTCCTGTTCAAATCGGGTTTGTTGCTTGTCGTACACGGTGACGATGGAGCCGTTCTTCAAGATGAAATAGGCATCGTCACATTCGAGGATCCGGCGCGGGCTCCATCCCGCCTCGCGCTGCCGGATCCGCCGCAGCTGGCGTTTGCTTGGGCGCCATGCCCGTGACAGGGCGCCCAGCATTTCCAGTTCGCTGCGGCCGGTACGTTGCACCCAGCGCTCGATGGCGTGGCGGGTGACGTACAGCGGGCCATAGCGGGTTTCAAACTCCATCGTCTATCCCGACAAGCCCGAGGCCTTCGGTCATGATGGCCAGCTCTTGTTCGGTGACGGGCCACTCGTCGGGGTTGTAGGGCGGGTTGTCGAGCAGCCCGCACATCCAGCCCAGGGCATCCCGCACCCCTTGCTCGTAGGTACCATCTTCAAACTCGGTGCCCTGGTCTTCACTCTGGTCTGCCAGCAGTTGGGCCAGCGCCAACTGCTTGATCACTTCGGGGGTCAGGTTCTTCATGGCGGGCCTCACAGCTTCGACCAGTCGATGACGATGGCCTTGTAGGCCCCGGTGCCGGTCTTCTCGTAGAACCGGATGTACTCGGCCTTGCCGACCACGGTGATGGCGTCGGCGATGGCTTTCATCGCCTCTTTCCACTCCACATCCTGGATATCGAGCTTGCGCAGACTGAGCACCTGGTTGACGTCCACATGGCCGCCCTTGTTGACGCGGAAGGCGTGGTCCACCAGGGCGCGGATCTCGCTGCTGCTGCCCTCGCTCCAGCGGCCGATGCAGGCGTCGATCAGGGTTTTGGCGGTCTGCAGGCGCTCGTCGAACTTGCGGTGCTCGCCGATGGCCCGCACCACCTGGAAGCGGCCATCAAAGCTGGTGAGGGTGACGTTTCCCTTGGTGCCGCCGTACTGCACGCCGTACTCGGCGGCCGACAGATCCATGAAGGCTTCGATCTCCTGGGCGATGCAGGCCTTGCGGGCCAACAGGCGCAGCTTCTCTTCGTGCGCCTCGTTGCACAGGCGGGTCACCAGGTCATCGCGCAGCAGGTCGAGCGGGGCGATCAGGGACTCCGGTACGAAGTGGCCCAGGGCGTTCTTGCGCAGGTTGTCGGGTTGGTTGGTCATTGCTGTGTTCTCCTGTTAAGCCGGGAAACCGGCGGCACGGTGGTGCAGGTACTCGACCGCGGTCATGTTGCCGGTCAGTTCGAAATCGTCTTGCGGCAGGTCTTCGTGCCAGTGGACGATGCAGCCGCCGAGGCGGGCGGCGTAGGCGCGGCGGCGCAGCCCGTTGACCTGCTCTTTCAGTTCGAGCGCGTCCCGTTTCAGCTCGTCGGTGGGGTAAGCGATCTCGATCATGGGGCGGACCTGAGTGGCCTTGACGGCCAGCACCTGGCAGCCGTTCTTGCGCAGGGTGGCGATGACGCGCTGGGCGATGACGCCGATGCTGTTGGTGCGAATGTTCATGCGTTCTCTCCTTGTGAATCACGGGCCAGCGGCGCCCAGAACAGGTGCAGCTGGTCTTCGTCGTAGGGCATGGCCCAGCCTTTCTCGCTCTGGATCACCACCTCGCCATCACAGCGGCTCACCTCGCGGCCCTTGATGCCGCTCAGCAGGTTGACGTGGGTCCATTTTTGGTCAGTTGTCACGCCGTAGAAGGTCGTCGGTTGGGGTTTTGCGTTCATCAATTCCCATCCTCGTTTTCAATTCCGGCATCTGACTCATGGGAGATATCGTCGTGCCCATTTTTAAGGGCTTCCCATATGGCGTTTACGCACTCAGGGCATGCGACCAACCGCCCCTGATGAAGGCCATTCAATGCTGCGTGACCTGGGTCAATGAAGAAGGGACGATCATTGGATCCGCACCATGCTTTATTTCTACGGCCATCCTGATATCCCATCCCAACGTGGTGAACCCACTCTGGATATTCCTTTTCCATCACTCCCCCTCCAGCTTGTTGAAGGTGTGCAGCAGGATCTGCTCGGTCAGCGGTTCACCGCCCGAGTACATCACCGCCAGCTTCAGGTTCTTGCTGACCAGACGCAGGGCCCCCGGTCGTTCGCTGATGCGCAGCAGCAGATCCAGCTCGGCCGCACCGGTGATGTTCCAGGCGCTGGCAAAGGCGAGCACATCGGCCTTCTTGGCCTTGGTCAGGGCGCGTTTCATCGCGATGCGGGAGAACAGGCGGGCGAAGTCTTCCGAGCGCGGGCCGCCGGTGAGCTGGGTGTAAACCCGGCTGTTGCCGACCAGCACCAGGCCCACCTCGACCTCCTCGGCCAGGATGCGCAGCTCTTCCAGGGTGGGGCGGTCTACGTGGTCCGCTTCGTCCACCACGATCAAGCCCTTGGTGTTGCGCAGTCGACGGCGCAGGGCGCGGGCCAGCGGGCCACGCAGGCGCGGGGCGTTGTCCATGCCCAGCTCCATGGCCAGCTCGTAGAGGCATTCGGTCATGGTGGCGCGGCTCGGACTGGTGGTGATCACCCAGACGTTGTTGTTGTTGCGCTGGAACTCGCGCAGGGCGGTGGTCTTGCCCACGCCAGAGATGCCGTGAATGATGACGATGCTCTGGGTGGTCAGCGCATAGCCCATATCGGCCATGATCTGCTTGGCGGTTTCGGTCATCACAAAGCCGGGATCGCGGGGGGCATCGGCCCGCTGGTCACGGGCGGTCAGCCAGTTGGCCAGCTTCTGCACCATCGCGGTCGGGTCCGCCTTGTAGTTGCCGTTGAGCAGCTGGTTGACGGTCGAGCCGGAGACGCCGATCTCTTTGGCGATCTGCGCCTGGGTGACGGTGCTCTGTTCCAGCAGGGCTTTGACGCGGGCGAGCACGTCGCTGCCGGTGTTGCTGTTCTGGTCTAAAGTGACTACGTTTGACATGTAAATCTCCTTTCAGGCGGCCCCACAGGCCGCTTTTTTCTTGGGTAAACGCCGGTTAAATCCGGCTTTTCTTCAACGTGGCCAGGGCCAGCTCGTTGGCTGCGATATAGCGAGCCTCGTAGTCGACGACTGGGGCGGGTTCGGTCTGGGGTTGGCTGGCGGCCAGCGGTGCGGACTGCACCGCCAGGGCGGCATTGCCGAGCGCGACCGGGCGCACCATCTCCACCACCTTGGTTTCGGGGGCCGGCTCGTCGCTGATGCTGGGCAGCAGGGCGGCGGCTTCGAGGGCCGACATCCCCTTCTTGGCCAGCGCGGCGGCCTTGTTGGCCTTGACGAACTGGGTTCGGCGGAGCTTGTGCTCGCGGGCCTGCTGGGTGTCGCCAAAGGCGACTTTGTCCAGGCACTCCGCTTCGCAGATGGTCTGGCCATGCAGGGTGGTAACGATCACCGCCTCGTGCAGGCGCTGGGGGTCGAACTTGGCCACCACTTTCTGCCCGACGTACTGAGCAAGGTCGGGGTGGTAGTAGCGGTTGCTGCGGCTGGCGATAGCGCCGCCGGCTTCGAGCCGGATGGTGCCGTGCTGGCTGACGCGGGTGGCCTCAGCCTGCAGCATCATCATCATCAGTTGCTCGCGGCTGGCCTTGCGCACGGTGGCCTGGGCATAGCTCTGGGCAAAGGCCTGGTCAAAGCTCATGACGCCCCGGCAGGCTTCTGTCTCGCGGCCCAGCTTGGCGTTGTACTGGGCAACCCCTTCGGCCACGAGACGCAGGAACTCGGCTGCGTCCATCGCCCGTTCACCATAATTGTCCGGCTTGGCCATGGGGTTGGGGCCGGTGTAGCAGCCTTCCATAGCCCTTGTTTTATCGATGAACTCTTCCAGACCGCCGTTGCCAAAGGCGCGCTCGATCGGCTTGGCCTGACCGTGGCCCTTGCCCAGCAGCACGCTGGACCAGTGCAGCTTGATGCCAAGCTGTGGGATCAGGCCGAGCGGGTCGTCTGGCTTGACCTTGAAGCGGTAGCGGTTCGGCACGCCCCCGGTCATCCATTTGTTGGCGGCGGCGCGGGTGTTATCGATGGTGATCTCGCGCGGGATGCCGTATCGGCTGCAGACGTCCATCAGGGATAGGCGGATGCTGTCGGTGTTCTCGCTGATGTCGGTGCGCCATCCCACGATCTTGCGGCTGTAGATGTCTTGCCAGAACCAGGTCTTGGGGCGGATCACGTCGCCGTTGAACCACTTCACGAAGACGTTGTGCAGGTAGCCGTCGCCGTTGATCCACTCCATGGCGTCCAGCCCTTCGATGGTGCGCTCCTGCGGCGGGTAGAGCTGCATCAGCGCGTGCTCGCCTTGGCGCAGCATCACCTGCTGGGGGTTGGGCACTTCCAGATCCAGGCGGCGCATCAGGCTGGTCAGGCTGGGCACGGCCCAGGCCTGATCGCGGGCGGCCAGTTTCAACCGTTCGTAACAGGCGGCAGCGGTCGGCTGCTCGCGGCGCAGGTAGTCGCCCTTGAAGAACTCCCAGGCTTGATCGCTGACGGGGGCCAGACGGGCGGCGCGGCTTTCGGTGGCGGCTTGCTGCTGCTTGGGCACCAGCACGGCCAGCCAGTCGCAATCATCGAATCCCTTCACGGCGGCGCAGTAGCGGCGCAGGGTCGGCAGGGCGATGGCGAACTCGGCAGAGATATGCTGGTAGGCCTCCATCAGGGTGCTGCCGCTGGCCACCAGGGCATGCACGGCTTGCACCGCTTTCAGGCGGTCTTTGGCCTTGGCGTGGGCCTTATCGTTGGCCTTGCCCCAGTTGGCCCAGAGCTGCTCTTTGCAGTAGCGCGACGCCTGGGGCTTTGGCAGATCCAGCGTCATGCCGCCGACTTTGACCTTGCCTGACTTGCGCAGCAGGGCAGCTTGGACAACCGGCGGCAAGATGCTGATGTGGTATTCGGTGGCCTTGCTCCCTTCGCGCTGGCGGGCTTTCTCAGGATCGGATGAAGCCAGATCCTTCATGATGTTTCTGATTTGGCGGTCTGTTGTTGGCATGCCTGCTGTGCCTGCCAACTCAGATGAGGTGAACCACTCCATCGCGATGCTCCTCAACTGGCCTGTTGCAGGTTTTGATAACGGCTAGGCCAGATGTCTTTTGGTTCAAGACCAAGAGCACCAGAGATGATTTTTTCCCCTTTCGGCCACGGCAAGCGGAAGGCGTTTGCCAGTGTGCTGGCCGCCAGTCCGTTGGCACGGCTCAGCGCGGAGATGGTCATCCCCTTTTTCTTGAGAGCGGCGACGACATCAGCACGATGCCAGTCAACATTTCCGCTCCCCTCCGGTGTCTTTTTCTGCGAGACTATTTCGCTAACTTGGTAACTCATCTTTGTAACTCCGTCTGGTTACTCGTCTTATTAACCAGACTATAAAGACGAAACGGACGTGAGATCAAGCGAATCGGAAATTTATTTTTCCGTTATTTCCGATTCGACTTTTCGGAATCACTCCTCGACACGCATACAAAGCCAATAGAAACAATTTGTTACGGGATTCGGAAATGAGTGAACATGAATCGGAAGTGATTTCCGATTCCCAGGGTGGGAATCGGAAATTGTGGGTAACTGCAAAAGAGGTGGCAGGGCTGGAAGGAATGCCTACGACAGACCGCCGTACCAGGGACATCCTGGACGAGTGGGCGAAAGGGAAGGAGGGGACCCGGCGCAAGCGTTCTGGCACCAAGGCGTTCGAGTATCACGTCTCTGTGCTACCCAAGGCGGTGAGGGATCAGGTATCGCCGCCGAGCCAGGGTGGAGTGGCGACGTGGGCTCCTGGTGCTGGTGCAGCGTTAAGTGCCCCCATTACCACAGTGGCTGGCGGGCCGATGGCGGCTGCGGGTGGTTTTCCATTTATTGGTGCCGCAGCAGCAGTGGGAGCAGTGGGAGCAGTCGCTGGAGGCTTTGCGAAAATCTTTGATAGAGAAAGTAGAGTTGCAGAAGAATCAATAAGTTACAAAACAATAAAACAGGATGACGCTGTTGAACTTCGTTTTTTCATTGAAGAGCCAGAGCTTTTCTTGAATGAGATGGGTGGCACCTTCCCGGTCTCTTCCAAGTGGCTGAAATGGCGTGGGTTTGAGCCAAACGATTTGGCGTTCTTTGTGCAGAACGGCGACAGCATGGCGCAGCGGATCAAGCACCGCGATACCGTCATCATCAATAGCCGCGACAACCGCCTGGCTGATGGTTCCCTCATGGTCGTAGAAGTCGACGGCGCTGCGCTCATTCGCAATGTGCAAAAGATCCCGGGCGGATGGAGCCTGAACTGCGAGAACCCGCGCTATGAGCCAATCACGCTGCCTGTCGATGCTGATGAAGCATGCAAGGTAATCGGCCGCGTTGTGCGCATCATCAACGAAACGTGATGTCGGTTTAAAGCCTGTTTAAACCCGGCCTCATCAAATCAGCTGTGATCAATTCACTAGCGATTTTTCGCCGCTTTTGGATCCGATGATCATTTCGTGGATCCGCTCCAACGAAAACGGCCTGCAGAGTTTCGATCGCTCTACAGGCCGCTTTCCTTCTGGTTTCCCGATCCCATCTATTCCCTCAAGATCCCACTTATTCCCTAACCATCCCCAGTGATCAATTCAATAGGTCCTATACACTGGGCGTAGCCCGCCGGTTGACCGTTGTAGTCGATGTCGGAGCCCTTCTTCGGCATGCCGTCCTTGTCGGTCAGGATGAAGTCCTTGAGGTTGCCGGCCATGCCGAGGCGCACCAGATCGGCCTGATGCAGGGCAGTGGCGCGATCGACGCCGTCCATCTCGTTGGCATCCACCAGAGCGCCGTTGCCAAAGCCCTGGGTCTTGCGAATGGTGTCGCCGCCGTCGAACGGACTGCCGCCGCGCACCGCATCCCGCAGCCGGTCGGAGAAAGAGCCGATGCCGGTGCCGGCCAGGTGTTTCTGGGTCGCCTGCACGAAGCGCTTGTCATCCTGCACCTCGCCGAAGTTCCAGCCCTCGCCGTAGAAGTACATCTCCGGGTTGACCTTCTTCACCGCGGCCAGCGCCTGCACCATCTGATCTTTCGGGTGGTGGCCCATCAGGTCGAAGCGGAAGGCGTCGATCTTGTAGTCGCGCGCCCAGGTGACCAGGGAGTCATCCATCAGCTTGGCGAACATGGCGTGTTCCGGCGCCGTGTTGGAGCAGCAGGTGGAGTTCTCCACCGAGCCGGTCTCCGGATTGAGGCGCTGATAGTACCAGGGCACTATCTTGTCGAGCACCGACTTGGGCCCCAGGCCCGCCTCGTTGGTGTGGTTGTAGACCACGTCCATCACCACGTTCATGCCGATGTTCTGCTTGATGGCCTTGACCATCTCGCGGAACTCCAGGATGCGCTGGCTGCCCTCGGCGTTGGTGGCGTAGGAGCCTTCCGGGGTGGTGTAGTGGTAGGGGTCATAACCCCAGTTGAAGGAGTCGACACCGCGCAGATAACCGTAGAGCTCCTGCACCTGCGGGTTCTCCTTGCTGTCGCTCCCTTGCAGGTCGCCGAGCACGGCCTCGATGGTCTGCCCGCTGCTGCAGTAGCCGGCGAACTTGGAGTTCTGCACCTCGGGGTTGACCTGGCACAGCTTGCCGAAGTCGTCGCTGATGTTGGCGACCTTGGCCGGATCCTCGTTGACGGTGGCGATGTCGAACACCGGCAGCAGGTGCAGGTGGCTGACGCCGCTCTTGGCCAGCGCCTGCAGGTGCTTGACCGGCGCCGTGTCGGTATCGGTCAGGCCGAGGAACTTGCCGCGGTGCTCGGCCGGGGTGGAGTCGTCGTTGCCGGTCAGATCGCGGACATGGGCCTCATAGATGGTGATGTCGGCCGGGTTCTGCTGGCTGTGGGGCGCCTTGAGGCTGTCCCACCCTTCCGGCTTGAGGGCCGGATCGTTGAGATCCACCACCTGGCTGAACTCGGAGTTCATCGCCAGGCTCAGGGAGTAGGGGTCGGTCACCTGATAGGATTCCAGCTTGCGGCTGACCGGGTGATAGACCTGGATGTCGTAGCGGTAGAACTTGCCCACCAGCTCGCTGCCACCCTGCACGCTCCAGCTGCCGCTGGCCTCGTCCAGGGTCATGGTGCGCTCGCCGAGTGGCTTGTGCTGGCCGTCGAACAGCGCCAGCTTGACCGACTTGGCGGTCGGCGCCCACAGCCGGAAGGTGACATTGCCCCCCTCGACCACGGCGCCATAAGTCAGCTTGGTGGCCGCTTCGCTGTAGAGGGCATCGAGGGCACCGGCGCTCTGCACCAGGGTCGCCCCCTGCAGAATGCCGTCGGCATCGGTGCCGATGGCCACCAGCTCACCCTTGAGCAGCGGCTTGAGGTCCTTGCCAGCCGGCAGGGCGAAGGCGGCAGCATCCTTCAGATGCGGATACTTGGCCTGCTGCTCGGCGGTCAGGCTGGTCGGGGTCAGGGTGATGTAGGGGAAGTCGAACACCCCTTCCGCGTTGGCCTTGATGGTGCCGGACTCGGTGTAATAGAGGCGCACATGGGGCTTGTCCTTGCCCCCTTGCCAGATCAGGGTGTTGCCGTCGATCAGGTGGGCACTGGCGCCCGCCACGCCGAAGGCGGCGGTGAAGGCCTCGGCGCGGCTGCCGAAGATCTCGTTCTTGCCGGCGACGATGGCCACGGTGCGGTCCGGATGATCGCTGAAGACCACCTTCATGTCGCTGCCGGTCAGGTTGGCCAGATCGCCGTTGCGGGCGATGAAGTTGATGCAGCCTTCCAGCTTGCTAAGGGGCACCACCCAGCTCGGGCCGAAGCCGTCGGCCGCGGCCGGGGTGTTGACCTTGTCGTCCCAGCCTGCGTTGAGGCCGCTCTCGGCGGTGGCGCTGCAGGCGTCGTTGTTCCACAGGTGCAGGCTGTAGTTGGCGAAGGGGCCAGTGACCCCGCGGGCCGCACTGGTCTGGGTATCCACCAGAGCGATCACCGCCTGATCGGGCCCGGCCACCAGTTGCTCGGCAGGGGGTTGCACATTGGGCAGACGGGCGACGGGGCCGTCCGTGGGGTCAGGGGTGGAGGGGGAGGAGCTGTTGTCATTGCAGCCGGACAAAAGCGCGAGCAGTGAGGCTGTTACCAGCGCCACTTTGGTCTTTTTCATATCCATTTTTTTATAATTCCCGCTGTAGTTAGTCTCGATATCCGAGTACCCGGTCATTGCCGAGCGGTGCCATATTAATCAGCAGAAATCGTTTCAAATGTGAGCAGGGGGGCAAAAAAGTTAACCGCTTTCAACAAGATAACGTTTTCATAACGAAAATCGGATCGGGCTCACAGACCTGCCGCCCGATTCGGCACATACCTGCGGGCAGAGCCATGATGTCTGGAAAAATTGATTTCCGATCAAATGGATAAGTGGATACGGCAAGAGAGAGGGAGCCACGACAGATGAAGCGGATTGAGGAGCAGGCCAGGCGGCTGGACCAGGAGTATCAAGAGATTGCCCAGCTGTTTGACCAATTTTGTCAGCAGGCGGGGACGCTCGCCGAGCAGTACCACTTCTTCAACTGGCCGGATTATGAGGATACCCCACCCCTCGCCCGGGCCTTCACCCTGCTGGGGGAGCCACGGGAGCTGCGGCTGCGCTGCCAGCCGGGGGAGCGCGGCAGTTTGAGCGGGTTGATCCAGGTGTGCGGCGAGGAGGGCACCATCCACGCCAGCCTCGGCTTTCGGGCCGACGGCCACCTGCTGCTGGAGTCGGGCCGGCTGCTGGACAACCCACCCGAGCTGCTGCTCAAGCTGCTGCTCGGCGCCATCTGGCAGCACAAACCCGACGATGTGCAGGGCCAGCCGCACTGAGCCAGACAAACAGAAAGGGGCCTTGGCCCCTTCCTGCTGTTGCGGGAGGCCAACCGGCCAGGATCAGGCTGCGCTCACCTCTATGGTGACGTGCACCAACTCCTCGTGGATGGCGAGCCGGGCGCGGATCTCGCTGGCGGAGACCGGCACCGCCATCAGCAAGGAGAGCACGCAGGCATACTGCTGCTGGCCCACCCGCCAGACGTGCAGATCGCGCACTTCGGCGTCCGGCAGCTCGGCGATCACCTCTCGGATCTCCGCCACCAGCGGCGCATCCATCTCGGCATCCAGCAGCACTCGACCGGAGTCGCGCAGCAGGCCCCAGGCCCACACCGCCACCAGCCCGGCCCCCACTATGCCCATCAGTGGATCCAGCCAGTCAGCCCCCCACAGCATGCCCCCCACCAGCGCCAGAATGGCCAGCACCGAGGTGGCCGCATCCGCCAGCACGTGGATGTAGGCGGCGCGCAGGTTGAGATCCTGATGACCGTGATGATCGTGTGAGTGGTCGTGGTCGTGGTCGTGATGATCATGATGGTGGTCGTGACCGTGGCCATGGTGATGACCGTGGTCATCCTTGAGCAGCCAGGCGCAGGCCAGGTTCACCAGCAGGCCGACGATGGCGATGACGATGGCCTGTTGATAGTGGATCGGGCTGGGATCCAGCAGCCGGAACACCGACTCGAACAGCATCATGCCGGCCACCCCCACCAGCAAGAGGGCGCTGGTAAAGCCCCCCAGCACCTCGATCTTCCAGGTGCCGAAGCTGAATCTGTGGTCGCGGGCGAAGTGGCGGGCGGCGCGGTAGGCCAGCACCGACAGGCCGAGCGCCAGCGCATGGGAGCTCATGTGCCAGCCGTCGGCCAGCAGCGCCATGGAGTTGTAGAACCAGCCGCCGCCGATCTCCGCCACCATCATGATGACGGTTAGCAGCACGGCCCAGCGGGTCTTCTGTTCGGCCAGCGGATTCCCTTCGTGGACGACGGGTTGGTGGCAGTGGGATGAGGCGAGGGATGACATGGATTTCTCCTGAGGACGACAATGCAATATACTATACCCCAGTATAGTTTTATTGATCGAGAGGATCCTGCATGTCACACACCATTCACGGCAAGAAGAAGCTGCTGGCGCGGGTGCGCCGCATCAAGGGGCAGGCAGGGGCACTGGAGAGCGCGCTGGAGCAGGAGAGCGACTGCGCCGCCATCTTGCAACAGATCGCGGCCATTCGCGGCGCCGTCAACGGCCTGATGCTGGAGGTGCTGGAGGGCCACATGCGCGAGCATCTGGGCGCCGAAGAGGCGACCCCGGCCGAGCGGCTGGAGGATCTGGATCAGGTGGTGCGGGTATTGCGATCCTATCTGAAGTAGGGCCGGTGGATGGGGCCATGCGTAGCCCCGCCTCATCCCGTTTACGGCTGGGCGGCGTCGGCCCCACGGCCCCCGCCCCTTTCAGACTTGAGCCCTCGCCGGCTTTACGCCATGATGACCGCCGATCATTGATCGCCATACCCTGGATTCCATTTCGCAAGGACCCCCCATGTTTGAACACGTCGATGCCTATGCTGGCGACCCCATCCTGACCCTGGTCGAGACCTTCCACAAAGACACCCGCGAGCAGAAGGTGAACCTGGGGATCGGCCTCTATTACGACGAGCAGGGCCGCATTCCGCTGCTGGCCTCGGTACAGCAGGCCGAAGCCCAGCGCGCCGCCGACCCGGCCCCGCGCCCCTACCAGCCGATGGAAGGCGCCGCCAACTACCGTACCGCGGTGCAGCACCTGCTGTTCGGTGCCGACCACGAAG
Source organism: Aeromonas sp. QDB03 (assembly GCF_027707985.1). Lineage (NCBI taxonomy): Bacteria > Pseudomonadati > Pseudomonadota > Gammaproteobacteria > Aeromonadales > Aeromonadaceae > Aeromonas > Aeromonas sp. QDB03. The sequence continues at coordinate 174,205 of NZ_JAPCJG010000003.1, forward strand.
CGGTCAAGGCAGGTCGCATCGCCACCATCCAGACCATCGGCGGCTCGGGCGCGCTGAAGATCGGCGCCGATCTGCTCAAGCGCTACTTCCCGACCTCCGAGGTGTGGGTCAGCAATCCCACCTGGGACAACCACAAGGCGATGTTCGAGGGCGCCGGCATCAAGGTGCACGACTACCCCTATTACGATGCGGCCACCGGCGGCGTGCAGTTTGACGCCATGATCGACTGCCTGAGCAGCCTGCCGGCGAAAAGCATCGTGCTGCTGCACCCCTGCTGCCACAACCCGACCGGAGTGGATCTCTCCCGTGCCCAGTGGGATCAGGTGATCGCGCTGGTCGTCGAGAAGAATCTCATTCCTTTCATGGACATCGCCTATCAGGGCTTCGGTGACGGGCTGGAAGAGGATGCCTACGCCATTCGCGCCATGGTGGCCGCCGGCGTCAGCTTCTTCGTCAGCAACTCCTTCTCCAAGAACCTCTCCTTCTACGGCGAGCGTTGTGGCGGCCTGTCGGTCATCTGCCAGGATGCCGAAGAGGCGAGCCGGGTGCTGGGCCAGATGAAGGCCACCGTGCGCCGCAACTACTCCAGCCCCCCCACCCACGGCGGCCAGATCACCGCAGCGGTGATGAGCCAGCCCGAACTGCACGCCATGTGGGTCGGTGAGGTGACCGAGATGCGCACCCGCATCAAGGCGATGCGCCAGAAGCTGTTCGAGGTGCTGAGCGCCAAGGTGCCGGGCCGCGATTTCAGCTACTTCATCAACCAGCGCGGCATGTTCAGCTACACCGGCTTCACCCCGGAGCAGGTGGATCGCCTGCGCGAGGAGTTCGCCGTCTACCTGGTGCGCTCAGGTCGCATGTGCGTGGCGGGCCTCAACAGCCGCAACGTCGACTACGTGGCCGACGCCATGGCAGCCGTGCTCAAGGGCTGATCCCCGCAAGCCCCGCTCAGGCGGGGCTTTTTGTTTGTCCCGTTTGCTTGTGGAACCGTTATGGATCTCATTGCCCTCTCCCGCCTCGGCGGTCGCCATCTGGTTACCCTGCACCTGCTGCTCGACAGCCAGAGCGTCACCCGCACCGCCGAGCGGCTCTGCACCACTCCCTCCACCGTCAGCAAGACCCTCAACCAGCTGCGGGATCTGCTCGGCGATCAGCTGCTCTACCGCCAGGGCAACCAGCTGCTACTGACCCCGTTCGCCGAGCGGCTCGGCCCCACCCTGCACCGGCTGCTGAGCGAGCTGAACGGCCTCACCGGCCAGGGCGGGTTCGATCCCGCCAGCTGGCAGGGGCAGCTGAAATTCGCCCTGCGCGAGAGCGGCATGGTCTGGCCCATGGGGCCCATCCTGGCGCAGCTGATGCGCGAGGTGCCGGGCCTGGTGCCCGACATTCGCAACAAGGATGAGCAGGGGTTGGCGGCCCTGGCGGCGGGCAAACTGGACTTCGTGATCCTGCCCCACGATCAGAGCCAGCCGCTACCCCGCCAGCAAGGGCTGGTGTGGGAGACCCTGCGCGAGGACAAGCTGGTCTGCCTGCTGCGCGCGGATCACCCGGCGCTGGCGCGATCCTGGGATCTCGATGCCTACCTGAGCTGGCGCCATATCGCCATTCGCGATCAGGAGCTGGCCAACCCCTTCTTCGAACAGAGCCTGGCCCAGTTGCAGGTGCGCCGGCAGATCGCCGCCATCCTGCCGGATTTTGGCAGTGCGGCAGCCCTGCTGCGCCAGAGCGATCTGATCCTCACCGCCATCGGTGGCTGGGCCGAGCAGGCGGCCCCCCACGCTCTGGTGAGCAGGCCGGTTCCCTTCGATTACGGCGCCGTCACCCACAGCCTGGTGTGGTACGGCCCGGCCGGAGAAGAACCGGCCCGGCGCTGGTTTCGCCAGCGCATCCTGCAACTGGCCCGCGAGCTGGGATGAGGACGACCATGCCCGGCACACGCCGGCCGGACATGGCGGGTGTCAGGGTTTCTTGGTGTAGATGGGGCTGGGGAAGGGAGAGACGTTGTTGCCCAGTTCGGTGATGCGGGCGGCCCCCTGCTTGCGCACCTGATCGACCCGCAGCACGTGGTGCATGGGGATCATGGTGCGATTGACGTCGGCAAATTCACTCTTCAACTTCTCGTGGCTGGGGTCGACGATGAGCGCCGTGTGGTTGTCCCACACGAAGTTGGCGATCTCGATGAAGCCGAACAGCTGACCCTGGCTCACTTCCCTGACATAGACTTCGTAACGCTCGTTGTGACAAATGAACTGCACTCGATATAAGGCGTTGGATTCACTCATGTTCGTCTGTTGATGGTGGGCGATTGACCCATTCTAGCCGCCACCTCGCAGAGCTCAAATAGACAGCAATCACAGTTACGTCATCTCAAGACTCAGGCAGCAAAAAAGCCACGCCAAACCGCTCGGTTCGCCGTCCAATCTTGCCTTGTAGTAGTAAATCCCTTTGCGATCAGCTGATTAGCATCCGGCTATTCAGAGCAGTGGCGGCAGGCTGACCGGGCCGAGCCCGGCCACCGCCAGCGCAGCGGCCAGTTGCTCCAGCTCCTCTCGCGTCGCCTCTGGCCAGTCCTGCGCCGCCCCGCGCACCCCGTGATGGCGAAAGCCGTTGAGGCGGATGGGCACGGGCCCGAGGGCGCGCAAGAAGGCGGCGAGCCCGTCCTCCAGCGTGCCGTCGGCGGCGAGATAATCGCTCTGCCCCGGCACCTGCAGCAGGCGCACCTCCGCCAGCTTGCCCGCCTGCACCAGCAGGGTGAGCGAGGCCAGCACCCGCTCGCGGCCATAGCCGGTCAGCGTGTGATGCACAGAGTCGCCCCACCCCTTGAGATCGATCATGGCGCCGTCCAGCACCGGCAGCAGCCGCTGCCAGCCAGCCTCGGCGAGCGAACCGTTGCTGTCGAGCAGGCAGTCGAGATGAGCCAGATCCGCCGCCTCCTTGATGGCCGTGAACAGCGCGATCACGAACGGCAACTGGGTGGTGGCCTCACCGCCGGAGACGGTAATCCCGGTCAGCAGCGGGCCGTAGCGGCGCAGCAGGGCCAGCACCTCGGCCACCGTCATGGTGGCGGTCTTGGGGCTGGCGCTGCGGGGGCAGGCATCGAGACAGGCATCGCAGTCGGTGCAGTGCGCCGCCTGCCAGCTCACTTGCCCCTCGTGCAGGGTCAGCGCCCCGCTCGGGCAGCCGGGCACGCAGTCACCGCAGTGATCGCAGAGGCCGATGGTGTGCGGGTTATGACAGCCGGGGCAGGCGAAGTTGCAGCCCTGCAGAAACAGCACCAGCCGGTTGCCGGGGCCGTCCACGCAGGAGAAGGGCAACCAGCGGCTCACCGTCGCGGTGCGCGCCGCCCCTGCCCGCCTGCCGCACTCAGTAGTCACACAGGGTCGCCTCGCGCCCCACCACCCGCGGCGCCCGCTGGCGGATCCCGGTCAGCTCGCTCGCCTCGGCGCCAAGGCAGGTGGTCTGCAGCCGCGAGCCCTCGGTCGCGAAGCGGGCGACGTCGCTCTTGCGGATCATGTAGCCGGTCACCCGCACCAGGTCGCTGTCCGCCACGTTGGCGGTGAACTCGCGCATGCCGATAGCGAGCGCCCCCTTGCACAGCTGCAGCAGCGCCTGCGGATTCTGGCGGATGGTGGGATCCAGGGTGAGGATCTCGCTGATCCCGGAGTGATAGAAGCCGTGGTGGGGGGCCAGCGCCAGCACGTGGCTGGCGGGATCCGGCTCCTCGCCATAGGGGATGCGCACCCCGGGGGTCACCCCGCGATCCACGCTGAGCCCGCCCTGGGAGTGGAGCAGGGCGCGGCCGCCCCAGGCGTGGCGCTGCGGCGTTTCGCTCACGTGGCGGGCGAGCTGGGCCGAGATGCGATAGCCCAGCTGGTTCGCCTCTTCGTCCCGGCCGTAGCGCTCCGGCAGATTCTCCTTATCCATCAGAAGGTTGACCGCCTCGGCCATGCCGTAGATGCCGAACATGGGCACGAAGCGATCCTCTTCCAGCAGCCCCTCCTGCACCAGGAAACTGTCGAAGAAGCCGGACTCCTGGTGCAGGAAGGCGGCACGCGCCTCGATCAGACGGGAGGCGAGGCGACAGTAGTGGGGCAACAGGCAGCCCAGGAAGTCGTCGATACCGTGGGCCTGCTCGGCCACCCGCTTGAGGGAGACCCGCACTAGGGTGTTGGCGCCACCCGCCTGGGGCAGGGCGTTGTAGCAGCTGACGATGCCGAAGCCGCGCTCATCGAAGGTGTTGCGATGGAGCGGGTAGTTGGCGATGTGGGGCTTGCTGCAGGCCGCGATGTTCTTCACCCCCTGCAGCAGCAGGCTGTCCGGGGTCTGCGCCGGATCGTGGAACAGGGTGAGGTTGGGGGCCACCAGCTTGAGATCGCCGTCGATGCGCAGGATCAGGCGGCAGAGCCGGTTGTCATCCGGGCCTATGTTGACGTGCATGAAGGCATCCGGCAGCACCCGGTCCAGGTAGATCCAGAATCCCTTCAGCTTGCGATAGAGCGCCTCGTCATCCAGCTCGCCGACGAAGGGCAGCAGCAGGTGGTCGAGCCGGCCCAGCCAGACCGGCATGCCGGTGACGGAGGGCACGTGGTGGTAGAGGATGCGCAGGGCATCGAGCGCTTCGTCGAAATCCTGCGGCGGTGCCAGCTCCAGCCAGGCCGAGCCCTGGCGCAGAAACTTCTCGTAATCCGGCAGCACATAGCGCGGCTTGTAGGGGGCGTGCCCCTCGAACATGTCGCAGACAAAGCCCTTGGCCATCGCCTCGCTCACCTCGGCGGGCAGCTCGGGATAGGGCAGCGCATTCTCGGCGGCCAGCGCCAGGGCATGGCTCTTCTGGGCCGGTGACAGCAGGGGATCGCGCACGATGCGCTGGCAGGTTTCGGTGAAGGACATGGCTCGCTCCTCGACGGATGGGAGCTAAATCCTCACACTTGAGAGGTGTTTTTTGAAGTAACATTCACAACATGGCGGATATCCAATAAAGACATCCGCCATGCAAGATCACGGGCCTAGCCCAGCCAGGGCAGCAGTTGTGCCACGCCCCCCTGCCAGCGCAGCAGGAAGAAGCCCCCCATGCCGACCACCACCACCAGCAGGGTCGGCAGCCGCAGCAGGGTCAGCGCCGTCACCAGCAAGGTGGCGACCAGATAGTCCGGATCCCAGCTCAGCCCAGTGCCCGGCTGGTAGCTGAAGACGATGGGCAACCAGATGGCGGTCAGCACCGACTGGGCCGAGAAGCTGAGGAAGGCCCCCATCTCGGCACCCGGCTGATAGCGGGTCAGCCGCGAGAAGAAGGCGAAGCGGTTGAAGAAGGTGATCAGGGCCAGCAGGCCTATCATCAGCCAGCTCATGATTACCTCCTCATCCGGTGCAGCACATAACCCACCAGCATGCCGGAGAGCGCCGAGATGATGATGTAGACCTCCGCCAGCAGCGGCTTGGTGAGCAGCGCCATGGCACCGCTCACCAGGGTAGCCGCCACCATGGGCAGGTTCTTCATGGCGGGAATGGTCATGGCGATGAAAGTGGCGGCGATGGCAAAATCCAGCCCCATCTGATCCAGCCCGTCGATGTACTGGCCGGCGGCGATGCCGAGCAGGGTCGCCGCATTCCAGAACAGATAGAAGACGAAGCCGGCGATGAGCGCATAGGCCGGATCGAAACGGCCGCTGCGCTCCCGGTCTTTGAGCGCCACCGCGAACATCTCGTCGGTCAGGAAGAAGGCCAGACTGGCGCGCCAGCGCAGGGAGAGCGGCAGCACGTCGCGGCGAAAGGTGAAGCCGTAGAGCAGATGCTGGGAAGTGATGACGAAGGTGGAGCCTATGATGGGCAGCAGCGGCGTGCCCGCCCCGAACAGGGTGGTGGCCGAGAGCTGGGCGGCACCGGCATAGACCAGCAGCGACATCAGCTGGGCCTGCAGCGGGCTCAGCCCCACCTGCAGCGCCAGGGCGCCGCACAGGATCCCCCAGGGGATCACCGAGACGGAGAGCGGCAGAATATCGATGGAAGCGCGCCACCAGAGCGCGCGGGTACTCTCGGCCCCGACGGGCCGGGAGCAGGTTGCTGATGGCATGGGATCATCCTTGTTGCGTCCACGGCGAGCCGGAAAAACTAGCACAGCACGGGGACGGATACCAAGAGGCTGCGGGTAAAGAGAGGATGAAGCAGAACAGAGGGCCCAAAAAACAGAACGCCACCCGAAGGTGGCGCGCTGCAGAGAGTCAGGGCTGAATGACGATGGGGGTGCCGGGTTCAATGGCGTTCCACACTTCGTCCAGATCCTTGTTGAGCATGGCGATGCAGCCATTGGTCCAGTTGGACGGCTGCAGGCGGGTGTTGCCTATGCTGTTGCGCTGACCGTGGATCATGATCATGCCACCCGGTCGCACACCCATCTCGTTGGCCGCCTTGATGTCGTCCAGATTCGGGTAGTTGATGTGGATGGCCTTGTAATAGTTGGAGTTGGTCTTCTTGTAGTCGAGGATGTAACGGCCTTCCGGCGTGCGCTGATCCCCTTCCCGCTGCTTGTGCCCCTTGGGAGCCGGACCCAGAGCGATCCAGTAGCGTTTGACCTCCTTGCCATCCTTCATCAGGGTCAGGCTATAACTCGATTTCTTCACCACCACCATATCGGCGGACAGGGTGGCAAAACTCAATGCGGGCCACAGCCCCAGCAAACACAGTAATACGGCTCTCATTCCATCCCTCGGCAAGCCTCTGGTAAGGGCTTTTCTGTTACCAAATCATCTGAACTGCACCGCCTCGTGTGGCGGGCGAGCGCCATCATATTGGATCGCCATCAATACTCAATATATCCAGAGAAACATATCCCGCGCCATCTTTTATAGATTGTTACAATTAACTGCCAAAACAACGGGATAACCCCCCTATCTCGGGATAGTCCCGGGCGGGACATTGGGGGAAGATAAGGCGCTTTTCACCTCTCAGGAACCTCACGATGCGATACCGACTCTCCCTGCTGCTCCTGCTGCTCTGCACCTCCCTGCAGGCGGCCGAGCCGCTCTGGCTGCGCGAGCCCGCCCTCTCCCCCGACGGCAAGCAGCTTGCCTTCACCTGGCAGGGCCGCGTCTACCTGAGCGCGGGGGATGGCGGCCCCGCCATGCCCCTCACCGACGGCAACTACCTGAGCCAGCGCCCGATCTGGTCGCCGGATGGCAAACTCATAGCCTTTGCCGCCAATCTCTACGGCAACGAAGACGTGTTCGTGGTGCCGAGCCACGGCGGCGAGATGGTGCGGCTGACCCGGGATTCGCGCCCCGATCTGCCCCAGGCCTTCAGCGCCGACAGCAAGCAGCTGTTGCTGAGCAGCCAGCGGCTGACCGACCCCGACGCCGATCACTTCGTGGCGGAAGGCTACCAGGCCGGCAACCTCTACTGGACGCCGGTTGCCGGCGGCCCGCTGACCCCGGCCCAGCCCCTGCCCGCCACCCTGGCCCGCCCCCACGGCAACCAGCTGGCCTACCAGATGCCGGGCATGGATCAGCCGTTTCGCAAGCACCAGCACTCGTTCGCCGTCTCCCGCCTGTGGTTGTTCGACGGCAAGCAGCATCGCCAGCTGACCGAAGACAGGGTGGCCGCCAGCGATCCGGTCTGGGGTGAGCAGGGCAAGCAGCTCTACTACCTGAGTGAGCGCAGCGGCGATTTCAACGTCTGGCAACGGGATCTGGCCAGCGGCCAGGATCGCCAGCTCACCCACTTCAAGGGCCATCCGGTGCGCGGCCTCAGTGCCTCCCGCCAGGGGGATCTGGTCTGGTCCTGGCAGGGGGAGCTCTACCGCCTCGATGCCGGCAGCGACACCCCGCGCAAGCTCGTCATCCAGCCGCTGTTCGCCAAGGTACCGGCCGAGCAAAGCTGGCAACCCGGCCCCGTCGACGAGGCCATCGCCCGCCAGGACGGGGAAGAGGTGATCCTGGTCAGCCAGGGGGATCTCTACGCGGTCGACACCCGGCGCGAGCGGGTACGCCAGCTCACCCGCCACCCCAGCGAGCAGTCGGCGCCGCGCTATCTGGATAAAGAGCAGGAGCTCATCTACCTCTCCGAGCAGGAGGGGCCGGCGGCGCTGTATCGCCTCAAGAAGGGGCAGCCGGACAAGCTGTTCAGCGACCCCGGCACCCTGACCGAGGAGAAACTGCTGGCCATCCCGGGCGCCACCATCAGCGTGCCGACCCTCTCCCCCGACGGCAAACAGCTCGCCTTCGTGGTGGACGGCCAGGCCGTCCACCTGCTGGATCTGGCCAGCGGCAAGCAGCGCCAGCTGGTCGCCGCCGAGTTCAACCCCTCCCGCCACGCGGTGGAGCTGGCCTTTGCCCCCGATTCGCGCCACCTGGCGCTGACCATCCAGCCCGACTCCGCCCAGCAGGAGATCGCCGTCATCGATACCCGGGATGCCAAGGCCAAACCGGTCAACGTCAGCCTCAACGGCTATCGGGATGGCGATCCTGCCTGGAGTCAGGACGGCGGCATCCTCTACTGGCAATCCACCAAGTACGGGGTGCTGGGTGCCGATGGCGAGCCCCTCGGCGGTAGCCTGCTCGGCCTCTACAGCAGTCGCGCCGCCAAGAGCGACTTCATCGCCGAACAGGCGCCGCCCAAGGCCGGTTACGGCTTCGAAGCCGATCGGCTGGCCCACCGGGAGGCACTCCAGCTGCAGCCAGAGGGCCCCATCCTCGCCAGCCGCATCGTCGACGATCATCTGATCTATCTGGTGGAGGTGATGGACGCCAACGGCGAGAGCGAGATCAAGGGCTATGCCCAGGATCTGCGCAAGGGGGAAACCAAGCTGCTGTTTGCCGAGCAACCGGGGCCGGCACTGGCCAGCCTCAACCAGGATGCCAGCCTCGCCACCCTGGTGCGGGAGGGGGAAATCGCCCTCATCGATACCCGCTCCGGCGAGCCCAGCAGCCACCCCTTCAATCTGCTGATCACCGCCAGCTGGCAGGACCGGATGAGCGCCGCCTTCGACCAGATCACCCGCCTCACCCGGGACGAGTTCTACCGGGCCGACATGAACGGGGTGGACTGGGACGGCTATGTGGCCGCCTATCGCCGCCTGCTGCCCGGCATCAGCAACGATCGTGACTTCGGCAACCTGCTGGCCGAGCTGGCCGGCGAGCTCAATGTCTCCCACACCTGGGGCAGCGGTCCGGCCCCCTCCCTGCGCATGCCGGACGAGACCGCCAGCCTCGGTGGTTACTGGCGCGAGCGACAGGGGGTGGTCGAGCTCGACGCCCTGCTGGCCGGCGGCCCGCTGGAGCAGGAGACGGACCTGGCGCCGGGAGCCCGCCTGCTGGCCGTCAACGGCACCGAGCTGCACAGCCTCAACGAGCTGGATGCCCTGCTCAACCACCAGGCCGGCCAGCGGCTGGCGCTCACTGTGCAGCCCAAGGGGGCCAAGGAGCCCAGCCAGCTGGAGGTCACCGCCATCGACCTGCAGCAGGAGTATCAGTTGCAGCTCGACGGCTGGATCGCCAAGCGCCGCAGCCAGGTGGAGCAGTTGAGCCAGGGGCGGGTCGGCTACGTCTATCTGCCGGAGATGAGCAGCGCCGTCTATGAGGAGGTGGTGGCCGACGCCCTCGGTCGCCAACGCAACCGCGAGGCGCTGATCGTCGACGTGCGCTTCAACAAGGGGGGCTATCTGGCCAACACCCTGGTGGAGTTCCTGACCGGCAGCGGCAGCGCCCAGGGCATGGCCCGCAGCTGGCCACGCCTTGGCAAGGGGGAGACGGACGCCGCCACCCGCCAGTGGACCAAGCCCTCGGTGGTGCTGGTCAATGCGGGCAGCTACTCGGAAGGATCGGCCTTTCCCCAGTACTACCGCACCCTCAAGGTGGGCCCCATCGTCGGTGAGCCGGTGCCGGGCACCGGCACCATGGTGTATGCCCACACCTCCAGGCTGATCCCGGGCCTCGCCTACGGCATCCCGACCCTGGGGCTGCGCAACCCCGACGGCAGCCTGTACGAGAATCAGGAGCTGATCCCGGACGTGCAGGTGGCGCTGACTCCGGCCGACATGCTGGCGGGGCGCGATCCCCAGCTGGCAGCCGCAGTGCAGGCCGCCCTCGCCCAGTTGACGGTGAATGCGAAACCCGCAGCCAAACAGGTTGACTGACATCGGCCAGCAAAAAAAGCCGGCCGGGCTTGCCCGGTCGGCTCCTCTGACAGACATCAAGGGCGCCCCGCCTGTTGCGGGGCGCCCTTGTTGCATCAGGCCGGCTGCGTCTCGGCCGGCTGGCGGGCCAGCGCCAGCTGATACCTGTGCTCGGCCAGCTCCAGCTCGCGGCGCGCCTCGTCCACCTTACCGTCGGCACTCTTCACCGCCGCCACCAGCTGGTTGTAGCGATCCCAGCTGCCGTTGTACTCGTTCACCTCGGCCTGGTAGCGCTGGCTGATCTCGTTGGATTGGCGAATGATGGCGTTGTTCTCATCGTGCAGCTGATCGATGCGGGCGCTCAGGCTCGCCTGGATGGCGCGGATCCGGCGATACTCTTGCGGGCCGTAGCTGCCGTTGTAGCTGTTGTGCTCGCGCACCAGCCGGTTGATCTCCTGCACCGTCTGCCGGTTGCGCTGGTTCAGCTGGCTCAGCTCGCGCTGGTAGCGATCAAAGTTGCCCTTGAGCGTCTGCTGGCGATCCTGCAGAGCGGTTCTGGCCGCCACCTGCTGGCTGTAGTGCTCCTGGGCCGCCGCCAAATCCTGACGTCGGGTCTCGAGGGAGCGTTCCAGCTCGCCCAGATCCGGCAGCGCTTCCGTCACCATGGTGGGATAGAAGGCGGCGATCTGCGGCGTCGTCACCTTCAGCGCCCGCACCGCATCGGCACCGTTGGCCTGATCCCGGTAATCCACGCCGCACGGCTGCCCCTTGCAGATCAGGTCAGGGCTGGAGAACTTGTACTCGTGGCTGTAGACCCCGAAGCTGGAGGGATAAGCCATCACGGTGGCGAAGGAACCCCGCACCCCGTGCCCCAACGCATAGTGATAAGTGCCCCCCGTGCCATCTTGCAGGCGGGAGTGGTTGAGCCCCATGTTGTGACCCAGCTCGTGCGCCAGCACCACGTCGCCACAGCCGGTGGCCGTGACATGGCTGAACATGCTGCCGGCATCCTGGGAGACATCCCCATCGGCATACGCCTTGCTGCCATCGGTATAGGTCGCGGAACCGCCAACCCAGGCCAGCCCGCAGCTGCCGTGGTCACCGGTCTGGGGGCGCATCAGCACCACCATGTCGGCGCCATAGCGGGTGCGCAGGGTCGGAACCTGCTTGAAAGCCGGATCCTGCTGGTAAGTCACCGCGTTGAGCGCGGATTTGTCGGTGCCGCCATCCGGGTAATTGACCTGCTGGTCGTGCACGGCCCGCACCGTCAGATCCAGGCCGCTGGCGGCATAGATCTGGTTGGTGACGTTGATCATGTGCTGGATCCGGGTCTGGGCGTCCCCCTGATAGCGGGCCGCCAGCCCCGGACTGTGCAGCACCATCAGGTCGATGGTTTCCGCCAGCACGGGGGTCGCCCCGAGCAATCCCGCAATCATGATCCCCAAGGTGGTTTTCTGCATGTGATCTTCCTTTTCTGTTGTTATTGGTGAGTCGGGATCAGGGCGTCATCGCCGCCATGACCCAGATCCAGCGGCGGGTTCTTGTAAACCCAGCCCTTGCCTCCCAGGGTCTCGACGGAGTAACTGCCTTGCGGCGTGCCGATGAACCCGAAAGTCGCTTGCTTGCCGACGGTGAAATTGACCGGATAGCTGTCACCGTCGACCCGAATTTCCCCCTGCCAGTTGCGCTCCCCACCCCGCTGCAGTTCGACCTTGGTCACCCTGGCCTGCAGGGTGCTGCCGTCCGGCATTGGCAGGGCTACGCTGTCACCCACCTGGGCCCGCTCCAGGTCGCTGCCCTGCAGGGCGATCGGCTGGGGCTGCTCGACCGCATCGCCGGGCTCCGCCAGCGGAAAGTCCGCATCCACCTCGGCCGCCTGCCAGGGGGTCTCCAGCTGCTGGCTGCCATCTTCTCGCAGCCGATCCGGCTTGGTAGGGGCCGCGACCGGCGCCGGCTTGAGCACAGGCGCAGGCATGACGGCGAGTGGCGCGAGCTCCGCCAGCGGGCCGCTATCCGCCGCGTGCTCCTCATCCCCTGCCGCCGCCTGACCGGGCGCCACTGCTTGCGGCCACAGGTACCAGCCGATCACCCCGGCCAAGAGGGCGCCCAACCCCAGCCAAGGCTTCCATTTCGCTCTCTTCATACTGATACTCCAGTCAAAAACAATCCTTATAAAACAATGAATTGCGTTCAAAGTGAGCAGGCATGCTAGAAACCGTCGAGCAGGCTGGCACCCCCCTATATGGGGCGTCGAAAAAATGGGCGCGGGAGGTTCACCCCCGCAGGATGAGTCGCGCAAGTCAGTGCTGGCGGGGGCTGAGAGAGGGTTCGAATGATGCTTTTTTGCCGCATGAAAATGGCTCCAAAAAGGGCTGTAATGAGGCCATTCACCCCATATGGGTTAAGCAGATTTGGCTGTACCGGGGGGCAGGCGTCGGCGTACCCTGATGGCATCAATCAGGTCAAGGATGTTGCATGAACGGTTTGCCGATACGGGCGCCAGCACTGGGCTGGCTGTTGATTTCACTGCTGGCGGCGCCGCTGGCCGCCGCCCCCCTGACGCTGCAGGGCGAGACCCAGCGTTACCGCATCGATCCCGATACCCTGGCCATCTCGGTCAACCAGATCCCGGTCAGCGCCGGCCAGCCCGCCCGCCAGGTCGATCAGTTGCAACAAGGGGAGCAGCAGGCCAGCTGGCACTGGCCCGCCCAGGACGCCAGGGTGGAGGTCAAGCTGGATGGCGACGACCTCTTGCTGACGCTGGTCAGCGACAGTCCCCGTCAGCTGGCCTGGTTCAGCCTGCCGAAAAACCAGACCCACCTCTCCCTGGCCTTCGGCGAGGGCAGCCGCTTCTCGGTGCGCGACAGCGACTGGCTCGGCTATGTCGGCGACGAGCTGGCCGAACTCAACACCCACTACGACCTCAAGCTGCCGCTCTGGAGCCAGGATGCCGGCAAGCAGACCTACAGCTGGATCCTGCAGACCCCCTACGACAACCGGCTTCGCTTCAGCCGCCAGGGAGGCCGGCTGCAACTGAGCGCCAGCCATGAATTCAGCAGCTTCAACCAGCAGGCGCCTATGGTGGTGCGGCTGAGCGTGGGGGATGACTGGCTGGCCGGCGCCCGCCGCTACCGGGCGTGGCTGCAGAGCGAGGGGGCCTGGCAGTCTCTGGCCGACAAGGTCGCCCGCATTCCCGCCGGGCGGCGGCTGATCGGCGCCAGCCATGTCTACCTGTGGGGCGATGCCCTGCTCGATCGGCAAGATGTGAAGGCGTGGCCCGCGCTGCAGGCCAAGCTCCGGCAAAAGCCGGAGTGGTTGCGAGGCTTCAACAGCGAGGAGCGGGAGGCGCTGGCCGCCAAGGCGCCAGAACCCTGGCAGCAGGCGCTGATCATGGCGGGTCTCAACCGGCTGATTGCCGACCAGCTGCCGCTGCCTGCCCAGCAGGGCCCACAGGCCCAGAGCAAGGTGCTGGCCCTGCGCCAGCAGTGGGTCAAGAGCCAGTTCGGTGAGCAACTGGTGGCGCAGGAGCGCTGGGGCCAGGGGCTGTCGCTGCCGGTGATCGAGGCGCTGCAGCAGGCGGGACTGCGCAAGCTGTGGCTCGGCACCCCGCAATGGACGGCAGCCCTGCAGCAGGGCTATGCCCTCACCGCCGCCCAGCGCCAGGGCTATCTGGTGGGCAGCTATGACTCCTACGATACCGCCATCGCGCCCGGCACCAACGACAGCTGGCTCACCGCCCAGCTGCCGCCGGAGATCGGCAAGCGCTGCGCCATCGTCGAGGCCAACGGCAAGCCCAAGCCAGGCTTTGGTGGCGAGGGGGTCTATCTCAATCCGGGCTGCACCCTGCCGTTTGCCAAGAGCCGCATGAGCGAGCTGGCCAAGGCCAGCGGCATCAACAGCCTGTTCCTCGACGTGGACGGCACCGCCATGGCCTCCAACGATTACAACCCGGCCCACCAGCAGGGCAGCCAGGCGATGATCGCCGACCGCAACGCCCGCATGAGCTGGGTAGGAGAGCGGCTCGGGCTGGTGCTGGGCTCGGAGGATGGCAACGCCCTCACCAGCAAGCCGCTGCTGTTTGCCCACGGCATCCAGAGCTGGGGCTTTGGCTGGACCGATACCGCCATGCGCAAGCAGGCCAAGTCCCCCTACTACCTCGGCAAGTGGTGGCCGGACGAAGCGCCGCAGGTCTTCTTCCAGCCTGCCCGCCTCAAGCCGCGCTACCTGAAGACGGTGTTCAACCCGGCGGATCGGCTGCCCCTCTATCAGGCGGTGTTCCACGACTCCGTGCTCAACAGCCACCACTGGCTGCTGGACAACCTGAAATTCCCGGGCATCAAGGAGGAGCGCGCCCTGCTCGGCCTGCTCTACAACACGCCGCCGCTGGTCAACCTGAGTCGCAGCACGCTGGCGAGCCGCCTGCCGGAGCTGGTGAGGCTCGACAGCCAGTTCGGCCCGCTGCACGAGGCGCTGTGGGACAAGGCGCTGGTGGGCTTTCGCTGGCGTGACGGGGTGGGCCGGGTGCAGGAGACCCGCTTCTCCGACGGCAGCCGGCTGGTGGCCAACTTCGGCCACAGCTCCATCATGATCGACGGCCACAAGCTGCCGGGCCGCCAGCTGCTGGTGGCGCTCAAGGACAAACCGGTCAGCGTGCTGAAGATCCAGGGCTGAACCCGGGCCGCCATCAGGAGGGGGTTGCCCCACTGACCGGGGCGGGCGGCAATGCATGCAGGTTGAGCCAGCGCCGGCGCAGCGCCTCCAGCGAGCCATCTTGACGCATCTGGTCGAGGGCCCGCTGCAGGGCCTGCACCTTGGCCGGCTCCGTCGCTAGGTTGAGGGCGAAGTAGTACTGCTCGCCGTCGTCATAGACGAACAGCGGAGTGAGCGCATCCAAGCCGTGCCCCAGCTGGTGCATGTGAAAGGCGGCCCCCAGATCCAGCGCCGTCACCAGCTCCACCCGGCCGCGCAGCAGCATGCGAAACTTGTCCTCCTCGCTGTTGACGCTGACCGGCGCCAGCCCCTGGCGGATCAGCTGCTGGGCCGAGGCCGAATTGCGCACCACGGCGATCCGGTAGTGGCTCGCCTCCTGCAGGCTGCGGGGCTGGATGTCGGTGCGCGAGCTCAGCCGCCACACCCTGATGGTGCGCGGCCCGACCGGCCCCACCCACTGGAACTGCTGTTCCCGCTCCGGGGTGCGCGCCACCGAGAAGAGGATGCTGCCCGCCTGATAGCGGGCATTCTGATAGGCCCGTGCCCAGGGCTGCAGCTGGATGTCACCGCGCAGCGTCAGGCCGCTGCGCGCCAGCAGGGTATGCAGCAGATCCACCGAGAAACCGCTCATCGGCTGACCGGCCAGCTGATAGTTGTAAGGGGGCATCTGCTCGGTCAGCGCCTGCAGTGCCCGGGCCGGCTTCGCCAGCCCTCCCGTCAGCAGCAGCGTGACCAGAAGCCACCGCCACCGCGCTGTTGTTCCCACCCTCGACTCCTTCCCATGAAAACAGACCCCTGCCGCGGCAGGGGTCTGACATAACGCATGCTCACCGGCTTGCACCTCAGTGGCTGGTCACCGTCTCCTGGTAGTGGTCGCGGATCCAGCGCTCGAAGTCGGCCAGCATGGCCGCTTCGGAACCACTATTGTCGGCGATAAGCTGGTCGCCGTGAACCACCCGGATGCGGGCATTGAGCGGCTCACCCTCGCCGACCGGCGGACGCTGGCGGGCCGCCGCCATGCAGGCCTCTGCCTGCTGCCACGCCTCGGCCACGCTCTGGTTGCAGGCCCGGGCCAGCGGACCGGCGCTGAAGCCCTTACCGGTCAGGCTCTGCAGCGTCTCGTCATGGGTCATGCCGTTGCCCGGCCCCCAGTAGTGGGCGGCCAGATCCGGCCCGATGCGCGGGTTGTCGGTGAGGTAGCCGTCGCGTTTGAGGAAGTAGGCGCGGGTCTGCTCCACCGCCATCAGCGCCAGCAGATAGCCGTGATAGGCACAGGCCGACTCCTGGTTGAGCAGGTGCGGGATCGCCAGCAGCGGGCGCGGGCTCTCCACCCCCAGGATCTGGCGCTCCCAGCGGCGGGCCAGTGCCAGCACGGCGGCCGGGGTGCGTTCGGCCTCGGGCATGGCGTAGAGATCCCGCTCGAAGTAGGCCACCAGCGCGATCTGGCGCTCATTGAAGGCGCGAAACGGCTGGCGCGCCTCGATCATCGCCTTGATCAGCGCATCGGGGATCGGCTCCCCCGCCGCGTTTCTGGCGTAGCGCTTGAGCCAGTCCGCGTCGTCCAGCAGGCTGTCGCAGAACATCGACTGGGTCTCGGCGTAGGCCATGGAGGTGGGCGGGAACTCCTGGGAGAAGCAGGGGGCGTTGCCGGTGACATTGGCAAAGTGCGCCGCGTGGCCGCCCTCGTGGAACAGGGTGTTGAGCCCGCTCCAGCCGCTGCCCACCTGGGCCGGGTTGGCCAGGCTGGTGAAGTTGACCACCGCCGGCACCCACTCCCCCTCCTGCCAGAAGCTCGGCACCGGGCCGTGGCAGAAGCCGTTCTCGTATTTCCCCTCCCGGGTCAGCAGATCCAGGGTGAGGGTGGCGCCGCGGTACTGGATGCCGAGCCGGCGAAAGCTCTCGACCCAGTCCTGCAGCGCCCGCGAGAAGGGCACGTAAGGGTCGAGCTGGCGGGTCACGTCGCCACTCACGCTGTAGCGCAGGTTGTGGGGCAGCAGGGCCGCCTCCCCCTTGGCCGCTTTCAACTCGGCCAGGCTCTGGTGCAACCGCTGCTCGGTGCCGGCGATGAAGTCGTCGAGAATGGCGAACAGCTGCACCGGGCTCATCTGCTCGTTCTTGTGCACCTTGTAGTCGAAGTAGTCGCGATAACCCATGGCGCGGGCGAAGCGGTTGCGCAGCGCGACGATGGCCAGATAACCGTTGTCCACCACCCACTGCTCCAGGGTGTGGAACATGGCGAGCGCGCTTTGCCGCACCGCCTCGTCGCTACTAGCGGCCAGCGCCGTGCTGGCGGCGGGCAGGCTGCCGGCCACCTGCCGGCCCTGCTCATCCAGCAAGGTCAGCTTCAGCTCCCGGCGGCGGGCAAACAGCGCCGCCTCGGCGGCCACCAGTTCGTCCATCAGGGCGGCGGCCTGAGGATCCTCGATGACGTTGCACTCGAAGAAGGCGATCCAGCCCCCCAGACCGCGCTTGAGCTCGGTCTCCTCGGCCTGGGCCTGCATCTGCCGCAACACCGGCAGGCGCGCCGGATCGGCGCAGAACGCCTTGTAGGCCTGCTCGGCGGCGGTGAAGCCGGCCTGATCGTCGCTGGTGCCCATGTAGGTGGACCAGAACAGATCCTCCTTGCGCCTGTGTACCTGCAGGTAGTCGGCGTTGAGCTGATTGAGATAATTCCTGGCAATGGAACTCATAACTTCCCTCTTGTTATGGGGCGGCCACGAGGGCGCCCACTCCTTTTTGGTGAAATGCCAACTCATTCACATTTTCTGCAAATTGAGCAGACAAATAGTGCGCCGGGATGCGCGCCATCACGCTACCAAAAGCGAGGGTTTCTGTCTGCTGGCTATACTGATTGTCAAATTGCTCAATTGGCGTTTTATGGGCCCAAGCCATTGAAAGTTAATTAAATGTTAATAACAAAATAATCAGGGCCAGCCAACAGACTGGCCACCACCAGACCCGCACGGGAAAGTTAAGGAAGAGACTATGTTCAAGCTCGGTGATATTGCCGTGAGCCGCAAATTGATGCTGTTGCTCTCACTGGCGCTGATCGGTTTCATCGCACTGCTGCTCATCTCGGTCAGTGCCCTGCATCGCAACCTGATGAGTGAACGGGAAGCCAGGCTGCAGGCCGTGCTGGATCTGGCCATGAGCCGGATCCAGACGCTGGCGACCACCCTGCCTGCCCCCCAGGCCCAGGCCGAAGCCAAGGCCATGCTCAACAGCATGCGCTTTGACGGCGACAACTACCTGTTCGTGCTGGACGAGAACCGCCGGATGGTGGTGCACCCCGTCAGGCCCGAGCTGGTCGGCCAGCAGATGGGCGAGAGCGGCACCGCCACCGCCGGCGTCCACTGGCAGCAGATGGTGGATCTCGGCAAGGGGGGCCACAGCGGCCGGCTGGAATACAAGTGGATCTCCCCCTCCGGCGAGGCGGCCCAGAAGATGTCGCTGGTGGCCGGTTATCAGCCCTGGGGCTGGATCCTCGGCTCCGGCGTGTTGCTGCAGGACATCCAGGCCACCATCTGGTCCCAGTATCAGCTGATGGGGGGCGCCACCTTGCTGGTGACCCTGCTGATGGGGCTGCTGGGCTTTGCCATCAGCCGCTCCATCGTCAACCCGCTGGCCGAGATCAACCGGGCCATGCAGCAGGTGGCCGCCGGCGATCTGGTGGTGAGCATCCCGGTGCACGGCAAGGATGAGCTGGGGGCCGTCGCCAGCTGCACCAACCAGGGGCTCGACGCCATTCGCCGCGCCCTGCTGGAAGCAAGCCAGGGGGCCCGCAACGTGGCGGATGCCGCCCTGCGCATCGCCGCCTCCGCCGAACAGACCAACCAGGCGGTCAACAGCCAGCGGGATCAGCTGGCCCAGCTCGCCACCGCCATGAACGAGATGAGCGCCACCATCTCCGACGTGGCGGGCCACGCCGAGAACACCGCCCGCGACACCCAGGACGCCACCAGCGAGGCCGGCCTCGGCAACCGGGACGTGCACGCCAGCGTACACGGCATCCAGGCGCTGGCCACCGAGGTGGAACAGGCCACCCTGCAGGTCAACCAGCTTAAAGAGGGGGTGATGCAGATAAGCGAGGTGACGGCGGTCATCAGCGCCATCTCGGAGCAGACCAACCTGCTGGCCCTCAACGCCGCCATCGAGGCGGCCCGCGCCGGCGAGCAGGGCCGCGGGTTTGCCGTGGTGGCCGACGAGGTGCGCCAGCTGGCCAGCCGCACCCGCCAGTCCACCGAGGAGATCCAGAGCACCATCGGCCAGCTGCAACAGCGGGCGGTGACCGCCGCCAGCGCCATGGACGCCAGCCGCAAGCTGGCGGAGAGCAGCGTCAGCCAGTCGGAGAAGGCGGGCCAGGATCTCTCCCTCATCGTCAACCATATCCAGCACGTCAGCGACATGGCGACCCAGATAGCGACTGCGGCGGAACAGCAGAGCATGGTGGCGGAGGACATGAACCGCAACGTCAGCGGCATCAACGACTCGGCGCTGGAGATGTCACAGTCCGCCTCCCAGCTGGCCCAGGAGAGCGAGCTGCTGGCCGGGCTTTCGCGCAGCCTGGACGAGCGGCTGGCGGTATTCAAACTCGGCAGCGCCATCGACCAGCAGCTGGAGCAGCGGCTCGCCCCTCTGCATCGGCAGGTGAGCCCGGCTGAACGTCCCCGCGCTCGCCACTGATCCGTCCTGCCCTGTCGCAGCGCACGCCCCCGTCAGCCCGGCTGGCGGGGGCGTTCTTCATTGATGAAAAATGTGGATTTTTTGCATCTTGTCGACCAGTTCGACGACATTGATGCGGCGGCGCTCAGTTAACCACCATTTAAAAACAAACAGTTAAGTGTTTTCTCTACTCCGATGAGGTCAAGCTGTAAAGATTTACACTTAATTATTTAATCAAAAATAGCCATGATGGGTTGTCGCCAAACGCGACACCATGACCCTTTATGTAGTCATTTGGCAAACTGGTTGAAAGGCCAGGACGCAAAGCCTCCGGTCTAAAGACATGTCGTCCAGGATAGCGGGGTTGCCACATCGTGCTTCGGGGAACTCCCCCTGCCAACTTGACTGCCCACATCTGTCGAACAGAGGAATGTATGGCAGCAAAAATCCAACTCAATCACGTCGCTGCGACCCTGGCCCTGCTGGTCAGTGGCAGCGTGCTCGCCCACGGCTACATCAGCCAGCCGGAATCGCGCAACTACCTATGCAAGACCGGCGGCAACAGCCAGTGCGGCGCGGTGCAATGGGAGCCCCAGAGCGTGGAAGGCCCCTCCGGCTTCCCGCAGGCCGGCCCGCCCGATGGTCAGATCGCCTCGGCCGGCAGTGCCAGCTGGCGCGAGCTGAACGCCCAGACCAGCGACCGCTGGACCCGCCGCGAGGTGCAGGCCGGCCCCTTCGCCATCAGCTGGACCTTCACCGCCAACCACGTCACCCGCAACTGGCGCTACTACCTCACCAAGCAGGACTGGAACCCGAACCAGCCGCTGACCCGCGCCGCCTTCGAGCTCACCCCCTTCTGCATGGTGGACGGCAACATGACCCAGCCGCCCAAGCAGGTCACCCACCAGTGCAACCTGCCCCAGCGCACCGGCTATCAGGTGATCCTGGGGGTGTGGGAAGTGGGGGACACCAGCAACAGCTTCTATAACGTGATCGACGCCAACTTCAAGGGCGGCACCCAGCCGCCGCTGGCCTGGAGCCAGGGCGGCACCATCTATCCTTCCACCGAGCTGGCGGTCGGCGACAAGGCCAGAACCCTGGTGTTCGACGCCAACGGCGTGCGCCCCGATCTGCAGACCGAGCTGACCATCGCCAGCCCGGAGCAGGGCCAGAAGAACAACTGGACCCACGCCCTGGCGACCAAGATCAATGCAGAGCAGAGCCAGATCCGGGCCGGCCAGCAGAGCGGCGAAGGCCAGTTCAACCCCGTCTACGGCCAGAACCCGGTCTACTTCAAGGCCGGCAGCGCACTGGAGCGGGTCGAGATCCAGCTCGAGCAACAGCAGCCGCCGGTGAGCAATGGCGTCAGCGTGAGCGGCCTGGAGAGCGACTACCTGCTCGACGAGGGCAAGCTTACCCTCAACTTTACCGTGGCCGCCGAGGGCGATCTGACCGTCACCAACACCCTGTATGATCACGGTGGGGCCGCCAAGGGGCAGACCAGCGCCGACATCAAGGACAGCACCCACAGCTTCACCATGCCGCTGACCGGGCTCAGCGCCGGTCACCACCAGCTGGTGATCGAGGGCAAACCCAAGGCCGGTGGCGATGCGGTGCAGCAGACCCTGGATCTGATGCTCAAGGATCCGGCCGCCGGCGGTGACTACCAGTTCACCTTCCCGGACGGGCTCAAGTCCTACACCGACGGTACCAAGGTGCTGCAGCCCAAGAACGGCAAGGTCTACCAGTGCAAGCCCTTCCCCTATCGCGGCTGGTGCAGCCAGTGGTCGGCCAGTGCCGCCCAGTATGAACCCGGGGTCGGCACCAATTGGCAGGATGCCTGGATCCAGGTGAACTGAGCCGCAGGCACAGCATGACACCATCAACAAAACGGGGAGCCACTGGCTCCCCGTTTTCTCTGATGCTCCACCTCAGATCTGGAAATCGATGGCCGCCTCGCTGCCCATGGCGCGGGCCTGAATGTCCGCCAGCGCCAGCTCCGGGTTGCAGAGCTGGATGAACTGCCAGGCGAAGTTGTGCTGGAACTGCCCCTGCTTGAGACCGATCCAGGCGGTGTGGGGCGCAAACAGCCGGCTGCCGTCCAGCTGCACCAGCCCCTTGTCGCGCTGGGTGTCGAACGCCATGTCCGCGAGAATACCTACTCCCATCTCCAGCTCGACATAGGTCTTGATGACGTCGGAGTCCTGCGCGGTCAACAGGATCTGCGGAGCGATGCCGGCCTCGGCAAACGCCTCGTCCACCCGCGCCCGCCCGGTCAGGCCGGCCTGGTAGGTGATGATGGGCCAGTGGGCCAGCGCCGCCAGGGTCAGCTCCCGCTCGGCGGTGAGCGGATGCTGCTCCGGCACCACTATGTTGTGGTGCCAGCGGTAGTAGGGAAACGCCACCACCCCTTCGCTCTTGTCGAGCTGCTCGCTGCTGATGCCGATGTCCACCTCGCCGGTCTGCACCAGCCGCACTATCTCCTCCGGACTGCCCTGGCGCAGCTCCAGCTGCACCAGCGGGAACTGCTCGCGAAACGCCTTCACCACTCGTGGCAGGGCATAGCGGGCCTGGGTATGGGTGGTCGCCACCAGCAGCCGGCCCGACTCGCGGTTGGCAAAGGTGCTGGCCAGCTTGCGGATGTTGTTGGCGTCGTTGAGGATGCGCTCGGCGATCACCAGCAGCTCCTTGCCCGGCTCGGTCATGCCGAGCAGCCGCTTGCCGTAGCGGATGAACAACTCGATCCCCAGCTCCTCTTCCAGCTCGCGGATATGGCGGCTGACCCCGGACTGGGAGGTAAACAGGGCATTGGCCACCTCGGTCAGGTTGTAATCCCGCCGTGCCGCCTCCCGGATAATTCGCAACTGCTGAAAATTCACGTCATCGCCTCCTGCGCTGACCGGCCGGTCGGGGCCTTCCCCGCCGCCTTGTTGTTATCTTGTCTGGCCGCCCGAGCCTGAACTCTGAGCACCATACTGACCCTGTTGTACCCCAGGCGGGCAGACCCCGCCATGGTCACGCTGCTTGCCTGCGCGGCCCGCCAGGGGCCTGCCCCTCAAATCTGGTAATCCGGGTAGAGCTGAGCCTGTTTGGCCACCAGCCGCACCCCCTGGCCCGGGCTGAAGGCGCGGGCCGCCTCCTTGCTCAGCTCGGCTTCGAAGTGTGCACCGTTTGTATCCCCATTGCCACGCAGTTCCACCCGGATGCGCGGCCCCATGGGCAGCAGGCGGGTGATGGTGGCGCTGATGCCGCCCGGCGCATCCGCCGGCAGTATCTCCAGCTCGTGGGGACGGACATAGGCGACGGCCGCGCTGCCCTCCGCCAGCTGGGAGCTGATGGGCCCGCCCAGCAGCTGCTCGCCGATGCCGAGCCCCTGCCCGGCCACCCGGCCGCGAAACAGGTTCACGCTGCCGAGGAAGCTGTGCACGAAGGAACTGGCGGGCTGGTCGTAGACCTCGGCCGGGGTGCCGATCTGCTCGACCTTGCCGGCATTCATCAGCACCACCCGGTCCGCCACCTCCAGCGCCTCCTCCTGATCGTGGGTGACGAACAGGCTGGTGACGTGCAGCTCGTCGTGCAGCTCCCGCAGCCAGCGGCGCAGCTCCTTGCGCACCTGGGCATCGAGGGCGCCGAACGGCTCATCCAGCAGCAGCACCTTGGGCTGTACCGCCAGCGCTCGGGCCAGCGCGACCCGCTGACGCTGACCGCCGGAGAGCTGGGTCGGGTAGCGCGCGGCCACGTGGCTGAGCTGCACCAGATCCAGCAGCTCCTTGACCCGGGCGCGGATCGCCGCCTCGGCCGGTCGCTCGCTGCGCGGCTTGACCCTCAGGCCAAACGCCACGTTTTCGAACACCGTCATGTGGCGAAACAGGGCGTAGTGCTGGAACACGAAGCCGACGTTGCGCTCGCGCACGTGCAGATCCGAGGCATCCTCACCACGAATGATGACGCTGCCGCTGTCGGCCTGCTCCAGCCCGGCGATGATCCGCAGCAAAGTGGTCTTGCCGCAGCCGGAGGGGCCGAGCAGCGCCACCAGCTCACCGTCGTGAAAGTCGAGGTTGATGTCGGCCAGCGCCGCGTACTGGTTGAAATGCTTGTTGAGTCCTTGTACCTGAATGCTCATGGCAGCCTCTTGAATTCGATGATCAGTGAGAGTAAGTGGGCTGGGCACGCAGCCGGGCCAGCAGGGTTTCCCCCAGCAGGGTGAAGATCCCGAACAGGGCCAACAGGCTGGCCACCGCGAAGGCGGCGCCGGTCTGGTACTCGTTGTAGAGGATCTCGATGTGCAGCGGCAGGGTGTTGGTCTGGCCGCGAATGTGGCCGGAGACCACCGACACGGCGCCAAACTCCCCCACCGCCCGGGCGGTACAGAGCAGCAGGCCGTACATCAGGCTCCAGCGGATGCCGGGCAGGGTGACCCGCCAGAACATCTGCAGGCCGCTCGCCCCCAGCATGATGGCCGCCTCTTCCTCTTCCGGGCCGCGCGCCTCCATCTGGGGCAGCAGCTCGCGCACCACGAAGGGCACGGTGATGAAGGTGGTGGCCAGGATGATGCCTGGGGTGGCAAAGATCACCTTGATGTCGTGCTCGCTCAGCCATTCGCCAAACCAGCCGCGGCTGCCGAACATCAGCACGAACATCAGCCCCGCGATCACCGGCGACACGGAGAACGGCAGATCGATGATGGTGATGAGCAGCTGCCGGCCCGGGAAGCGGAAACGGGCGATGGCCCAGGCCGCGGCGATCCCGAACAGCAGGTTGAGGGGTACCGAGCAGAGGGTCACCAGGGCGGTGAGACCGAGGGCACTGAGGGCGTCCGGCTCGCTGATGGCGTGCCAGAAGAAGGCCAAGCCAGGGCTCAGCGCCTGGATGAAGACGGTGGCCAGCGGCAGCAGCAGCAGGGCGGCAAACCAGCCGAGGCCGACCGTGATCAGCAGCCACTTGACCCAGACCGGCTCGCGGATAACGGGGGGCTGGCGCACCGAGGTGGTCGGCGCCGCCTCGCCCGTTGCCAGCGCCAGGCTTGCGTTGGATGCGTTCATATCCGGCTCCCTCCGATACGGGCCCAGCTCCAGGCCTGCAACTTGTTGATAAGCAGTAACAAAATGAAAGAGATCAGCAGCATGACCACGGCGATGGCGGAGGCGCCGGCGTAGTCGTACTCCTCCAGGTGGCTCATGATCATCAGTGGCGCAATCTCCGACACCATCGGCAGGTTGCCGGCGATGAAGATGACGGAGCCGTACTCCCCCACCGCCCGTGCGAAGGCCAGGGCAAAGCCGGTCAGCAGGGCCGGCACCAGGGTCGGCCACAGCACCCGGATGAAGGTCTGCCAGCGGTCGGCGCCCAGACTGGCGGCGGCCTCCTCCTGCTCGGTCTCGGCTTCCCGCAGCACCGGCTGCAGGGTGCGCACCACGAACGGCAGCCCGATGAAGGTGAGCGCAATCACCACGCCGATGGGGTTGTAGGCGAGCTCGATGCCAAACGGGGCGACCCACTGCCCGATCCAGCCATTCGGGGCGAAGATGGCGCACAGGGCGATGCCGGAGACGGCGGTGGGCATGGCGAACGGCAGGTCGATCAGGGCATCCACCAGTCGACGACCGGGGAAGGTGTAGCGCACCAGTACCCAGGCCAGGATCAGGCCGAACAGGGCGTTGAGCAGCGCCGCCACCAGGGCAGCCCCGAAGCTCAGACGAAAGGAGGCGAGCACCCGCGGCGAACCTATCACCTGCCAGAACTCGGCCAGGGTCAGATTGTTCACCGCAAACAGCACCAGCGCCGAGAGCGGCAGCAGCACCAGCACACCCAGATAGAGCAGGCTGAAGCCGAGGGTCGGGCCGAAGCCCGGCAGCACGGAGTAAGAACCAAATCGCATAACGCATCCGTTTGTTATGAAAAACATTAGATACAGCGATTCTGCGCATTCCTGTTTGGGGCAACAAACACCAATAACGCCTTTGCTAAGCACTTTTTTGTCTAACAGCGGCGCACAAGGCTTTTAGAGCCATAAAATGAAAAAAAGGTCTTTTATATAAATAAAAGACCTAAAAATGGAGCGTCGTGCAATGTACCAAGCTATCCAAATCAGACTGTCGTGGTGTCGGGTGCCTGCCCCCCTTCTCTGTTCCAAACCTCTGTGATCAACGCTCGCCGCTCAGCGAAAACTCAAGGCCGCCCGCCGTTCCCACAGCGCCGGCGTCGGCTCCACCACCATCTCGGCCCGTCGATAGAGGGTGCCGAGCAGGTTGAGCCCCTGATTCCACTCGCCGTGGCCGGACTGGGCATTGATGTGGCCCACCTCGCCGGCATCGAACAGCGGCACCTGCCACTGGCGGCTCCAGTACTCGGCCCGCTCAAAACTCATCCAGGGATCGTTGCGGCTGGCCACCAGCTGGGCCGACACCTTGAGCGACCCTGCCAGCAGTTCGTCTGGCAAGCCAAAGCGGGCCGGATCCGCCGGGGCCACGATGAACAGCGAGGCCACCTTGTCGGGCTGCTGGCGCGCCGCCGTGATGGCCGCCAGCGCACCGAAGGAGTGAGCAACCAGGTGGGCCCGGCCGCGCCGGCTGCGCAGCTTGCTCGCCAGCTTGGCGCTCCAGACCGTGAGGTCAGGCCGATCCCACGGCAACCCCACCATCCGCTGCCAGTGAGGGAAGTATTGGTGCCAGCGGCTCTGCCAGTGATCCGGCCCACTGTTGTGCAGACCAGGAACCAGGAGGATCTTGTTCATCTTGGTGCTCCTATCAGCTGGCACAGGGGCCAGTTAAGTTGGCGATGGCCGGCCGCTTAGCGACCCGGCTGGTAGATCTGATCAAACAGGGCGCCCTGGGCGAAGTGCTTCTTCTGCGCCTTGTCCCAATCCCCTTCCAGATCCTTGACGGTGAACAGCGCCAGTTGCGGGAACTGGGCCGCGGTCTCCTTCAGGATCGCCGGGTTGCTGGGGCGATAGTGATATTTGGCGATGATGCGCTGCCCCTCGTCGGAGTAGAGGTAGTCGAGGTAAGCCTTGGCCACCGCCTCGGTGCCGTGCTTCTTGGCCACCTTGTCCACCACCGCCACCGGCGGCTCGGCCAGGATGGAGACCGACGGCACCACCAGCTCGAACTTGTCGCTATTGCCGGGCTGACCCAGCACCAGCAGGGCTTCGTTCTCCCAGGCCAGCAGCACGTCGCCAAGGCCCCGCTCGATGAAGCTGGTGGTGGCACCGCGGGCGCCGGAGTCCAGCACCTTCACGTTCTTGTAGAGATCACCGACGAACTGCTTGGCCCCCTCCTCGCTGCCGCTCTTCTTCAGGGCATAGCCCCAGGCAGCCAGGTAGTTCCAGCGCGCCCCGCCGGAGGTCTTGGGGTTGGGGGTGACGATGGCCACGTCCTTGCGCACCAGATCATCCCAGTCCTTGATCTGTTTGGGATTGTCCTTTCTCACCAGGAACACGATGGTGGAGGTATAGGGCGCCGCATTGTTGGCCAGCCGGCTCTGCCAGTCGGCGGCGATCAGCCCCTGCTTGGCCACGGCATCGACGTCGTAGGCCAGCGCCAGCGACACCACGTCAGCCTCCAGCCCGTCCACCACGGCGCGCGCCTGCTTGCCGGAGCCGCCATGGGACTGGCTGACCACAACATCGTCGCCGGTCTTCGCCTTCCACTCCTTGGCGAAGGCGCCGTTGTACTCCTGGAACAGTTCGCGGGTCGGATCGTAGGAGACGTTGAGCAGGCGGATCTCGGCGGCATTGGCCTGACCGAGGGCCAGCAGGGAGAGCAGGGTCAGGGCGGTCATTCGCAGTTTCATGGGGATACTCCATATCTCGTTGGGTTGAATGCAGCATGCCGCGGGCTTGTTATGCCGAGAACCAAGAAATAACGCTTTGCTTATCTCATTTGCTCATATCAGGAGGGCCCGGGCGCCATTCGCACACTCTGTGAGCCAGGCCGCGCTGGCCCGGTGCCGGCTGTGCCATCATGGAAACAAGGCAGGCAGATGACGAAAAGGAAGTCGTTATGTGGATCAATGCAGAACCCGTCAATGGCGCCCTGGTGTCGCTGGCCATCGGCCTCATCATCGGTCTGGAGCGGGGCTGGCAGGTGCGCCAGCTGGGGGACAACCAGCGCATCGCCGGGATGCGCACCTACGGCCTCATCGGCCTGCTCGGCGGGGTATGCGCCCTGCTGCTGCCCACCCTGGGCCCCTGGCTGCCGCTGCTCGGTCTGCTGGCGGTGGTGACGGGCTGCGGCCTCTCGGTCTGGCTGGCCCAGCGTTGGCAGGGGGAGTTTGGTCTCACCAGCTCGGTGGCCATGCTGCTCACCTATCTGCTGGGGCTGATGTCGGTGCTGCTGAGCCCGAGCGAAGCGGTGGCCTGCGCCGTGCTGGCAGCCCTGCTGATGGGGCTCAAGGGCAAGATCCAGCAGGGGATGCTGTTTCTGAGCGAGACCGAATTTCACGCCACCCTGCGCTTTCTGCTCATCTCGCTGGTGCTGTTGCCGGTGCTGCCCAACGAAGAGATGGGGCCACTCGATGCCTTCAACCCCTTCAAGATCTGGCTGATGGTGGTGGTGATCGCCGGCATCTCGTTCTGCGGCCACTTCGCGGTACGCCTGCTCGGCACCCGCGCCGGGCTGGTGCTCACCAGCATACTGGCGGGACTCGCCTCTTCCACCGCCCTCACCCTGCAGTTTGCCCGCCTCAACAAGGAGCAGGGCGGGCTGGAGCGGCTGCTGGCCACTGGCATCCTGCTGGCGGGGGCCACCATGTGGCTGCGGCTGCTGGTACTGGTGCTGCTCATTCACAGCGAGCTGGCGATGCGCCTCGCAGCGCCCCTGCTGCTGCTGGCGGCCACCGTCTACGGCTTCGCCTTCTGGTTCTGGCGCCAGCGCGAGGAGCTGACCGACGGCCCGGTGCAGCCCCAGACCAGCAACCCGCTCGATCTCGCCACCGCCATCAAGTTCGGCCTGCTGCTGGCACTGATCGGCTTCATGGCCACCCTGCTGCAGAGCAAGGTGGGCAACTCCGGGGTCTACCTGCTGTCGCTGGTCTCCGGCATCACCGACGTGGACGCCATCACCTTGTCGCTCTCCCAGCTCTCCCACAAGGAGCTGGCGCTGGAGGTGGCGGCCCGCGGCATCCTGCTGGCCGGGCTGGTCAACTCGCTGGTGAAGGGGCTGCTGGCCCTGGGGATCGGCGGCCGCCGGCTGGGGCTGCGGGTACTGCTGCCCTACTTCGTCTCGGCCCTGCTGATCCTGCCGCTGATCTGGCCCGGCGCCTGAGCTTGCAGCAAGTGACAGCCTGACGCCGCCAGAGTGCTCGCGTATACTGGCTCCTCTTGGCACATGAGAGGAGCTGTAGCATGGCAAGCGATTGGGACAAGGTACTGGCGGGCGGCGCCCTGGACAGCCAGAGCGAGGAGATAGCGAACGACCGGATCCGTGGTCAGGCGCTGCTGGCACAACTCAACGCCTCCTCGGCCGGTGACGAAGCCCTGCGCCAGCGCCTGTGCGGCGAGCTGTTCGGCCACTGCCCCGACACCTGCTGGATCAGCACTCCCTTCACCTGCGAATTCGGCCGCAATATCCACATCGGCGAGAAGACCTTCTTCAACTTCAACATCACTATTCTCGACGTGGGCGAGGTGCACATCGGCAGCCATGTGCTGCTGGCCCCCAACGTGCAGATCTACACCGCCACCCACACCATGGACTATCTGGAACGACGCAACTGGACCGCCTACAACAAGCCGGTGCGGATCGGCGATGACTGCTGGATTGGCGGCGGCGCCATCATCTGCCCCGGCGTCACCATAGGGCCGCGCTCCATCATAGGAGCCGGCGCCGTGGTCACCCGCGACATCCCGGCCGACTCGGTGGCGGTGGGCAACCCGGCGCGCGTGATCCGCAGCCTGAGCTCGGATGCCCCCCGTGGCTGGGAGCTGGCCCTGTGATCTGGCTCGCCCTGCTTCCCCTGCTGTGGACCGCCTGGCTCGGCCTGGTCGACACCAACTGGTGGCCGCTGGCCATCGTCACCACCATGAGCCTGCTGACGGTGCTGGCCTACGCCCACGACAAGCGCCAGGCCATTCGCGGTGGCTGGCGCATCCCCGAATCCCGGCTCCACCTGCTGGAGCTGTTCGGCGGCTGGCCAGGTGCCCTGGTGGCCCGCCACTGGTTGCGTCACAAGACCCAGAAGGGGAGCTATCGCAGGGTGTTCTGGTTCATCGTGCTGCTGCACCTCACCCTGTGGGGGCTCTGGCTCGGCCGCCCGCTCTGGCAGACGATCTGACGCGGGTCGCAGTGCCCGATTGTCGGCCATTGCAGCCGGCAATCGGGTATGAGACAACAGAAGGCAATCAGGCTGTTTTCTCGTTTGTTCATCGGCAAGGAGTCACTCATGACCATGTGGACCGGTATCGTGCTGATCGTCTTCATCAGCGCACTGTTCGGCTTTCTCAGCAAGCGGGCCCGCTACCAGCTGGGGGATATTCGCATCACCGACCGCCTCGGCAAACAGGACGTGCTCATCAACCAGCTGCAGGAGCGCATCGCCAATCTGGAGGCCATCGTCATCGAGGAGGAGAAGCGCCGCCCATTCAAGGAGCTCTGATCCGGCAAGCCGGGCGGCAAACCGGCCAGCCCCCGGGCTGCAAGGGTTTGCCGCCGCCCCCTCCTGTGCTCACCCGCCTCCTGCCAGGCAAAAACTAAATTCACAGCTGGATCAGTCCCCTGCCATTTTCAGGCTGAATTTTCGCCAAGCTGGCCCATTCCCTGCTCCGTCATGACATCAGTCGTACGGAGAGTGACATCATGATCGCCATCAGCACCCTGCTTCCCCTCGCCTCCCTTGCCCTCAAGCTCGGCAGCAAGCTGCTCGGCGATGGCACGCCACAGGCCAAGGCCGAGCCCCCCGTCCAGGAAGAACGGCTCGCCCCCACGGTGCAGAGCCTGTTCCAGCGGCTGGGAGTCAAGGATGCCAACAGCGAGCAAAACCGCCCCGCCATCAATCACTTCATGGGGGCGCTGATGCAGACCCTGGGTCAGGAGTACTCGGGCCAGTCGCTGTCCCAGGCCATCGACGCCGCCCGCACCCAGCTGGCCGACGGCACCCAGAGCACCCGCCTCGACGCGCTGCAGAGCGAGCTCGACACCCTCAAGGGCTCCCTTGGCAACAGCGACCTCAACCTCGATCAACTGCTCTACGCCTTCAAGCAAACCCTGCCCAACGGCAAGGGGGAAGGCGTCGGCAAGCTGCTCAATGCCAGCGCGTGAACGGGAGTGGAACCATGAAAAACGGCAACCTGGAGGTTGCCGTTTTTGTCGGGCCGGACCTCATGCTGCCACGCTAGGGTAGTGAGGAAGGTGGACTCAGCATTGCCTCAGCCAGCGCGGTCTGCCCGCGCTCCTGCAAGGTATTGGCCGCTCCCAGGCGATCCGCCGCCTCCTTGTTCTGACCCAGTTTGAACTTGCCGACCAGCCCGGTTATCTCGATTTCGATGCCGACAACCGCCTGCACCATGGTTTCGAGATAGTCTCGCGGCGCATCCGCCATCTTCCATGGGGTCGGCTCTCCGGCCTCATGGTGACGAGTCAGATTTGCCAGCAGCCGGCGCACGAAGCGGGCATCGTCGCGGATCTGGATGCGACCGTGAGCATGCACCACGCTGTAGTTCCAGGTCGGCACCTGCTGGTGATGCTCATGCTTGCCCGGATACCAGTTGGGGGAGATGTAGCTATCAGCAGCCCTGAAGATCACCAGCACGTCGTCGCCGTCTTTCACCTCCTGCCAGAGCGGGTTGTTGCGAGCAACATGGGCACGCAGGACACCATGTTCCCCTTCTCCAGCATCCAACTCGAACGGCAGATGGTTGGCATCCAGTCCCTCTTCACCATGAGTGATCAGGGCCCCCAGCGGATAGGCCCGGATCAGCTGGTGCAGGGTCTCGGAGTCGGTAACGGCAAAATGGGGTGGTTGATACATAAAGGCTCCTTGAGCGAGGCATTGGCGTCCATGCAGAAGCCCATTCTTGCGCAATCGGGAGTGGCAGGCGATGGCATAGACATAAAAAAGAGGGCCTGAGCCCTCTTCGTTTTATCCAATTCGGCAATCAGCCGCGCTTGGCCAGCCAAGCTTCGGCGGCAGTCAGGGCTGCCTCAACCTGCTCGCGGGCGACGCCGCCTTTGGCAACCCGCTTGGCGAGGGTCGCTTCCAGCTCCAGATTGGGGTAGACGTCGAACTCGATCACCGGGCTGAAGCGCTGGAACTCGCCGATGGTCAGCTCCTCCAGCGGCTTCTTCACCTGGATCGCGTAGACCACGGTCTCGCCGACGATATGGTGCGCCTCACGGAACGGAATTCCCTTGGCCACCAGATAGTCCGCCAGCTCGGTGGCGTTGGCGTAGCCGCCCTGGGCCGCCGCCATGGTGCGCTCGCCATTGACCTTCAGATCGATCAGCACCAGCGCCGCCATGTCGAGGCAGTCGTGCCAGGTGTCGAGGGCATCGAACAGCCCCTCTTTGTCTTCCTGCATGTCCTTGTTGTAGGCCAGCGGCAGCGCCTTCAGGCTCATCAGCATGCCCATCTGGGCGCCGACCACCCGGCCGGTCTTGCCACGAATAAGCTCCAGCGCATCCGGGTTCTTCTTCTGCGGCATCAGCGACGAGCCGGAAGTGACCGCATCGGACAGCTCGACAAACCCCGCCTCGCCGGTGTTGTAGAAGATGAGATCTTCGGCAAAGCGCGACAGGTGGGTCATGGAGAGGGACGCCACGTGCATCAGCTCCACCACGTGATCCCGATCGGAGACCGAATCCAGACTGTTGCGGGTGGCGCCGGCAAAGCCCATGTCGAGCGCCAAGGCTTCGCGATCGATGGCGTAGGCGGTGCCCGCCAGCGCGCCGCAGCCGAGCGGGCTGGTGTCGAGGCGCTTGAGGGCATCCTGCAGCCGGGAGTAATCCCGCTCCAGCATCTCCACATAGGCCAGTGCCCAGTGGGCGTAGGTGACCGGCTGGGCCCGCTGCAGGTGGGTGTAACCGGGCAGTACCGCGGCCTGATTTTCGCGAGCGGAGGCGACCAGCCCCTGTTGCAGGGCGGTGATGGAGCCGAGCAGCAGCTCGCCCTGGGCCTTGCACCAGAGTTTCAGGTCGGTGGCGACCTGATCGTTGCGCGAGCGGCCGGTGTGCAGCTTCTTGCCGAGATCGCCGACAGCGGCGATGAGCTGGCTCTCGACCCAGGAGTGGATATCTTCGGCGTCCGAGCTCAGGATCTGCTGGGGATCCTGCTGTACCGAGGCGAGCAGCACTTCCATCGCCTGCTGCAACTTGCCCTGCTCATCAGCGGTCAACACGCCCACCTTGACCAGCGCTTTGGCCCAGGCCATGGAGCCCTGAATATCCTGCTCCGCCAGCCGGTAATCAAACCGCAGCGAATCGTTGAACTGCTTGAACCGGCTATCGGCTCCCTGACTGAAGCGTCCACCCCAAAGTGCCATACTGCTCTCCTTGAATGCGTTGTCAGCGGCCCCTGGCCACCGAGCTTGAAATCGTGCCCTGTTTTTCTGCGAGCCTGTTATCTCACAGAAGCGGTCGAGGCGCTGCCGCTCTTGTCACACCCGCCGATGATGGCTCAGGAGCCATGCCCTCAACCTATAGAAGAGGGGGCCATGCCCCCTCAACGGAATCAACGGGTTATCGCGCTTGCTTAGCCGTGGGTGTGATCGCCACCGATGGCCTGGTGCTGCTCCTTCATGGCGCGGATCCGGCTGGCCAGGGTGTAGAGACGGATGAAGCCTTCGGCATGGCTCTGGTCGTACACTTCGTCAGCGCCGAAGGTGGCGAAGTCTTCGGAGTAGAGGCTGTTCGGCGACTTCTTCTGCACCGCGGTGACCTGACCCTTGTACATCTTCAGCACCACTTCACCGTCGAGATCTTCGGCAATGGCGTTGGCAGAGGCGACAATGGCCTTGCACAACGGAGTGAACCAACGGCCGTCATAGACCAGATGGGAGAACTCGGCACCCAGCTTTTCCCGCCAGG
This sequence comes from Aeromonas sp. QDB03, assembly GCF_027707985.1. NCBI lineage: Bacteria > Pseudomonadati > Pseudomonadota > Gammaproteobacteria > Aeromonadales > Aeromonadaceae > Aeromonas > Aeromonas sp. QDB03. The sequence goes on from NZ_JAPCJG010000003.1 coordinate 207,700, forward strand.
CGCGGGTCGGGCGATCCAGTACCAGCTCTTCCACGGCGCGCAGTGCGGCGACCATCACGGTACCGCCCGGGGTCTCGTAGCAGCCGCGGGACTTCATGCCCACCATCCGGTTTTCGGTGATGTCGATGCGGCCCACGCCGTGCTTGCCGGCACGCTCGTTCAAGGTGGTCAGGATCTGGTGCGGGCTGAGCGGCTGGTCGTCAACGGCCACCACTTCACCCTGGGCCACGGTCAGCTTGACGTACTCCGGCTGATCCGGAGCCTGCTCGGCCGGCACGGTCCACTGCCAGACCGCTTCGGACGGCTCGTTCCAGGTGCTCTCCAGCTCGCCACCCTCGGTGGAGATGTGCCAGGCGTTGGCGTCGCGGCTGTAGATCTTCTTCAGGGTCGCCTTGCAGGGGATGTTGCGGGTCTCCAGGTAGGCCAGCAGATCTTCCCGGGAGCGCATGTCCCACAGACGCCACGGGGCGATCACTTTCAGCTGGGGCGCCAGAGCGGCGACCGCACCTTCGAAACGTACCTGGTCGTTGCCCTTGCCGGTGCAACCGTGGGAGATGGCATCGGCCCCTTCCGCCAGCGCGGCCTCGACCATCGCCTTGGCGATCACCGGACGGGCCATGGAGGTACCCAGCAGGTAGGTGCCCTCATAGACAGCGCCGGTCTTCAGGGTCGGGTAGACGTACTCTTTGACGAACTCTTCCCGCAGATCCTTGACGATGCACTTGGTGGCGCCGGAGGCGATGGCTTTTTGCTCGATCCCTTCCAGATCGTCACGCTCCTGACCGACGTCGGCGACGAAGGCGATGATCTCCGCATCATAGTTTTCCTTCAGCCAGGGAATGATGGCCGAGGTATCCAGTCCGCCCGAGTAAGCCAGTACGATCTTGTTGATTCCGCTCATTTACTTCTCTCCATGATGATTCGATAAAAGGGTGTTATTTGGGGTCGGTTGCCGTTATTTGTGCCCAAGCAGGGTCAGCAGCACGGCGTTCTGGATATGCATCCGGTTTTCTGCCTCGTCCATGATGAGGGAGCCAGGCCCGTCCATGACCTGAGAGGTAATCTCCAGCTCCCGGTGCGCCGGCTGGCAGTGCAGCACGTGCTGGATGCCGGTACGGTCGAGCAGGGCCTGGTTGATCTGATAAGGCATAAAGATATCTTTTACCTGCTCCATTGGCGTGTTGTCACCCATGGAGACCCAGGTATCCGTGTAGGCCACGTCAAACCCTTCGATGGCCGCCACGTCGTCGCTGATGTGGATGGTCGCACCGGACTGGGCCGCCAGTGCCTGGGCCTGCAGGAAGATCTGGGTATCCGGGCCGTGGCCTTTCGGGCAGACCAGGGTCACGTCGGTACCCAGGGTCGCCCCCAGCAGCAGCAGAGAGTGGCTGACATTGTTGCCATCGCCGAGATAAGCCAGCTTCACCTTCGACAGATCGGCGTAGTGTTCGCTGATGGTCATGAAATCCGCCAGCCCCTGGCAGGGGTGGTAGAGGTTGCACAGGCTGTTCACCACAGGCACTGTGCCGTGCTCCGCCAGCTCGACCAGGGTCTGGTGATCGAACACCCGGGCGACGATGGCATCACACCAGCGCGACAGGTTGGCGGCGAAATCCTTCACCGACTCCCGCTTGCCCAGCACGCCGTTCTGCTGATCCAGATAGACGCTGTGGCCACCCAGCTTGGCGATGCCGATGTCGAAGGTGACCCGGGTACGCAGGGAGGGTTTCTCGAACAGAGTGACCACGCTCTTGCCGGCCAGCGCCTGGCCGTACTTTTTCGGATCGGCCTTGACCGATTTGCCCAGGGCGATCAGCGCCTCAATCTGGGCTTTGTTCAGATCACTGTCTTTCAGAAGATGTTGCATCGGATGTTCCTTGTTCCGGTGGAGATCAGAGGGTGACTTGGGTGCCGACGGCGCCGCCAGCCAGCAGCTTGAGCAGCTGATCCGGGTAGCGCCAGCTGGCGACACAGACCGGTTTGCCCAGGGTCTCGGCGGCATGCAGGGCGGCTTTCACCTTGACCGCCATGCCGTCGCTGATCACCCCCTTCTCCATCAGATCCAGCGCGGTCACTTTGTCGAGCTGGGGCACCAGCTTGCCCTTGCCATCCAGGATGCCGCTCACGTCGGAGAGCATCACCAGGTCGGCGCCCAGCGCCTCGGCAATGGCGGTGGCCGCCTGATCCGCGTTGACGTTCATCAACTGCCCCTGGGCCGTGATGCCGATGGAGCTCACCACCGGCAAGAAGCCCTGCCCCAGGATCCCCGCCACCAGCGCCGGGTTGCCCGGTTGGCAGTCACCCACGGCGCCGAGTGCCGGGTCGAGCTGGGTCACCTGACAGAGGCCGCCGTCCGCCAGACAGAGCCCCACCGCCGGGATGTCGGTGGCGATGGCCTTGGCCATCATCATCTTGTTGGCGGTACCAGCCAGCGCGCCGGCGATGAAGGGGATCTGCTCGAACGGGGTCACCCGCAGACCGTTCTTCTTGGTGGAGGTGAGACCCAGCCCCTTGAGCAGGTCATCCACCAGGCAGCCGCCGCCGTGCACCAGCACCAGGGGTCTGTGCTGCTCGTCCAGAAAGGTCTTGAGGGTGGCGAACAGGGCGGTCAGCGCCTCGTCGTTCTCGATCAGTGCGCCACCCAACTTGATTACCAGAGTCTGCTTGTCCATCGTTGCGATCCTTCCTTGAGTCCTTAAATCAGGCCGGTGGCCGGTTCAAATCCAAACTTGATATTTATGCACTGTATGGCCTGGGAGGCGGCGCCCTTGAGCAGGTTGTCGATGGCGGATACCACCACCAGCATGTTGCCCTGCTGTTGCCAGGCGAGGTCGCAGTACGGGGTGCCCGCGACACCACGGATGGAGGGCATCTGGCCGGTCAGGCGCACCAGCGGCTTGCCTTCGTAAGCCTTGAGGAAGGCCTGATCCACCTGAGTGGGGGTCACGCCATCCGCCAGCTGCACATAGATGGTGGCCAGGATGCCGCGCACATAGTTGCCAAGGTGAGGCTGGAACAGCACCTCCTTGCCGAGGTGGTGGCTGATCTCCGGCTGGTGCCTGTGGTTGAAGGTGCCGTAGGGGTTGAGGCTCACCTCGCAGAAGCTGGTGTTGATGGCTGCCTTGCGACCGGCACCGGAGACCCCGGAGACGGCGTTGATGATGGGCTGCCACCCCTTGGCAATCAGTCCTGCCTGCTGCAGCGGCTTGAGGGCGCACAGAGAGGCGGTCGGGTAGCAACCTGGCACGGCAATCAGCTGGGCCGCTTTGACCGCTGCGGCATTCCACTCGGCCAGGCCGTAGGCGGCCTGATCCAGCCACTGCTCGCTGTCGTGGGTGAAGCCGTAGTAGGAGGCGTAGAACTGCTGATCCCTGACCCGGAAGGCGCCGGAGAGATCAAACACCGGCAGCCCCTTGGCGAGAAACTTGGGTGCAAGCTCGGCACTCACCTCGTGGGCGGTGGCCAGCAGCACCAGATCGGCCTGGGTCAGGATCCGGGTCATGCCATCTTCGTCCAGCGGCAGCAGCGGCTGATCGAGCGCGCCGACCCACTGGGGATGCAGAGAAGAGAAACGCTTGTGGGCGTCCTGGCTGCCGGCGGAAACATAGAGGCCGAACAGCTTGAGTTGTGGATGGTTCTGGACCAGGGCGGCCAGCTCGGCTCCCGCGTAGCCACTGGCACCGACGATAACGGTGTTAAGCATGTTGAGTATTCCAAGTCAGAGTTCGAGATTCACAGCATGGTGCTGCGGTGCACAAGGGGGTTCGATGCCCCATGCACAAGTGCGGAGGGGCAATTCAGGCGGGTGTGTGTCGTCGGTTATAGATCAGGTGACAGAACATTAACTTTCCCTTACAACTAGAAGCCTTGTCGATGAGCCACGTATTCAGGCAAACTTACAGAATATTCATGCACTCACTTTGCATTTGTATTTTCTAACAGAAACATTCCGGGGAAGCAAGGAGGAGCAGGTGGCCAATCTGGATTTTTTTTCACTCTACAAGAATATTATTGCGATTCCGTCCATCAGCAGCACGGATCCCCGCTGGGATCAGAGCAATGAGGCGGTGATCCGGCTGCTAGCCGACTGGTTCGGTCAGCTCGGTTTTCAATGCGAGGTAACCGCCCTGCCCGATCTGCCGGGCAAATTCAATCTGGTGGCGACGATAGGTCAGGGCGAAGGGGGGCTGCTGCTGGCGGGCCACACCGATACGGTGCCGTTCGATGAGGGCGCCTGGCGCAAGGATCCCTTCAAGGTGACCGAAGAGGGCAACCGCCTCTATGGCCTCGGTACCATCGACATGAAGGGCTTCTTCGCCTTTATCGTCGAGGCGCTCAAGGAGATCGATCTCAAGACGCTCAACAAGCCGCTGCGCATCCTGGCTACCGCCGATGAAGAGACCACCATGGCGGGGGCCCGGGCCATCGCTGCCGCAGCTGAGCTGAAACCCGACTACGCGGTGATCGGCGAGCCGACCGGGCTGGTGCCGGTGGTGGCCCACAAGGGGCACATGTCGGAAGCCATCCGCATTACCGGCAAGAGTGGTCACAGCTCGGATCCCGCCAACGGCATCAACGCGCTGGAGATCATGCACCAGGCCATGGGCCAGGTGCTCAAGCTGCAGCACAGCCTGAAGGAGAAGTACGCCGACCACAGATTCGCCGTGCCGCAACCGACCCTGAACCTCGGCTACATCCAGGGGGGCGACAGCCCGAACCGCATCTGCGGCTGCTGCGAACTGCACATCGACATGCGCCCCACCCCGCAGGTGGGCCCCGACGAACTGATGGGCATGCTCAAAGAGGCGCTCTCCCCCATCGAAATTCACCAGCCTGGCTGCCTGCACCTGCAGCACCTGCACGAGCCGATCCCCGCCTACGCCTGCAACGGCGACTCCGAGCTGGTGCGCGAGGCCGAGCGGGCGAGCGGGCGGGCCGCCGAATCCGTGAACTATTGCACCGAGGCCCCCTTCATCCAGCAGCTCGGTTGTGAAACCATAGTGCTGGGCCCCGGCCACATCGCCCAGGCCCACCAGCCGGACGAATATCTGGATCTGTCGTTCGTCAAGCCGACCACCCGCGTATTGCAGCACCTGATCCGCCATTTCTGTCTCTGAATTGACGGGAATGTAAGTAAGTTACATGACATCGCACCTCGGGACAGGTGATGGAAATACATGTTCTGAATCGGCCTGTTATTTGACCTTGCGCAGACAATCTGGGTAGATTGTCACCCTAAGATGACGGAGCATATGTTGTAATCGCACAACAATAAGTGAGGTCGTCTCTCACCCCGGATGGGTGTCAGGCACCAACAAGATAAGGATGTGGAATGAACGAAAAGTACGCCGCACTACGCGCCAACGTAGGCATGCTGGGTCAACTGCTGGGCAAGTCCATCAAGGATCATCAGGGACAGGCCTTCCTCGACAAGATCGAAACCATTCGCCAGCTGGCCAAATCCTCCCGCAAAGGCAATGAGACAGACCGGGAACGTCTGCTCGATACCCTGCGCAACCTGAGCGATGACGAGCTGCTGCCGGTGGCCCGCGCCTTCAGCCAGTTTCTCAACCTGGCCAACGTGGCCGAACAGTTCCACACCATCTCCCGTCGCTGCGAAGAGCAGGTCTGCACCCCGGATCCGCTGGAGCAGATGTTCGACAAGCTGAAAGCCTCCAACCTGTCGCAAGAGGCCATCATCCAGGCCGTGCGCGAGCTGGACATCGATCTGGTGCTGACCGCTCACCCCACCGAGGTGACCCGTCGCACCCTGATCCACAAGCATGTGCAGCTCAACGACTGCCTCGAGGCGCTGGAGCTCTCCGATCTGCTGCCCCGCGAGCGGGACAAGATCCTCAATCGCATCGAACAGCTGGTCAACCAGGCCTGGCACACCAACGAGATCCGCGAACAGCGCCCAACCCCGGTGGACGAAGCCAAATGGGGCTTCGCCGTGGTGGAAAACAGCCTGTGGCCGGCCATCCCCGAATTCATGCGCAATCTGGACGAACGGCTGCAACACCACCTGGGTGTGCGGCTGCCGCTGGATGCCGCGCCGGTCAAATTCACCTCCTGGATGGGCGGCGACCGCGACGGCAACCCCTTCGTCACCGCCAAGGTGACCGCCGAAGTGCTGGAGCTGGGCCGCTGGATGGCGGTGAGCCTGTTCTACAAGGACATCAAGGAACTCACCTCCGAGCTCTCCATGTCCGACTGCACCGACGCCGTGCGCGAGCGGGTCGGCGATCACCCCGAGCCTTACCGCGCCCTGGTACGCGAGCTGCGCGAACAGCTGCGCGAGACCCAGGAGTTCCTCACCGCCAAGGTGCAGGGCCAGGCGAGCGAGAGCCGGGATCTGGTCAAGACCACCGCCCAGCTGCGCGAGCCGCTGGAGCTCTGCTACCACTCCCTGCACGCCTGCGGCATGGGCAACATCGCCGACGGCATGCTGCTGGACGTGCTGCGCAAGCTGGCCTGCTTCGGCATCCACCTGGTCAAGCTGGACATCCGCCAGGATGGCGAGCGCCACGGCCAGGTCTTCTCCGAGCTGACCCGCTACCTCGGCATGGGCGACTACGCCGAGTGGAGCGAAGATGACAAGCAAGCCTTCTTGCTGAGCGAACTCAACTCCCGCCGCCCGCTCATCCCGACCGACTGGGAGCCGAGCGACGAGACCCGCGAGACCCTGGATACCTGCAAGGTCATCGCCCAGCACGATCCCGATGCGTTCGGCATCTACATCATCTCCATGGCTGGCGCACCGTCCGACGTGCTGGCGGTGCAGCTGCTGCTGAAAGAGGCTGGCTGCAAGTTCCGCATGCCGGTCGCCCCGCTGTTCGAGACCCAGGAAGACCTGATGGCGGGTACCGCCGTGATGGAGCGCCTGCTGTCGGTGGACTGGTATCGCGGCTACATCCAGGGCCGTCAGTACGTGATGATCGGCTACTCCGACTCCGCCAAGGACGCGGGCATGATGGCCGCCGGCTGGGCCCAGTACGCCGCCATGGAATCCCTGGTGGCACTGGCCGAGGCGAACAATCTGCGCCTGACCCTGTTCCATGGCCGTGGTGGTACCGTCGGCCGTGGTGGTGCTCCTGCCCATCAGGCGATCCTGTCGCAACCGCCGGGATCCCTGCGCGGTGGCCTGCGGGTGACCGAACAAGGCGAGATGATCCGCTTCAAATTCGGCCTGCCGAAAGTAGCCATCCAGAGCCTCAACCTCTACACCAGCGCCGTGCTGGAGGGGAACCTGCTGCCACCGCCCAAGCCCAAGGAGTGCTGGCGCGCCGTGATGGAGCAGCTGGCGACCGTCTCCTGCGATCACTACCGCAGTATCGTGCGCGGTCATCCGGACTTCGTGCCCTACTTCCGCGCCGCCACTCCGGAGATGGAGCTCGGCAAGCTGCCGCTCGGTTCGCGCCCCTCCAAGCGCAAACCCAACGGCGGGGTCGAGAGCCTGCGCGCCATCCCCTGGATCTTCGCCTGGACCCAGAACCGGCTGATGCTGCCGGCCTGGCTCGGCGCCCACAAGGGGCTGCAGCAGGCTATCGCCGACGGTCAAAAGGGCGTGCTGGAAGAGATGAGCCGCCAGTGGCCCTTCTTCCGCACCCGCCTCGAGATGCTGGAGATGGTGTTCCTAAAAGCTGACGTCTGGCTGGCCGAGTACTACGACACCCGGCTGGTGCCCAAAGAGCTGTGGGGTCTGGGCAAACAGCTGCGTCAGGAGCTTGCTGACTCCATCCAGGTGGTGCTGGAGCTGCGCCCGCAGGGCGACTTGCTCGACGACCAGCCCTGGATCAAGGAGTCCATCAAGCTGCGCAACCCCTACACAGACCCGCTCAACGTGCTGCAGGTCGAGCTGCTGGGTCGCTCGCGCAACCATGCCGAGACCCTGCATCCCGAGCTGGATCAGGCGCTGATGGTTACCATCGCCGGCATCGCAGCCGGTATGCGCAACACCGGTTGATAGTCGGGGCTATCAAGCTCCCCTCAATGACAAAGGGCGTCTCGGCGCCCTTTGTCATATCTACAGGGCCCACTAGAACCGGGTTGCTGGAGAATCCTTGGTTGTTAGGCGTTGCCATGGAATCGCAGGGTCGATTAACTATCAGGCGCAATCGCTCGCTTTACAGCTTTATAGGATGGTGGATGCAAGCCTGCAGGTCTCGAAGGGGTGTCGCCCGCCCTTCGGGCTGGGGCGAGTGACTTTGGAAAGACCCAAAGTCACCAAAGGTCTTCTCCCCCGCTTCTTCGCCCGACTACGTCGGGTACCTTCGGCTCACCCGCATGTCCGACGGCACGCGCCGACGGGCCATCCATGGCCCGGCGCCACTCGCTCGACATCCTGTCTCGCGACCTGGACAAGCGTACTCGCCTCAGCGAATAAGAGGGGGAACCAATACCGTACCCGTTCTTGACCAGTCTGTGCGGGAGCAATGCCCGTTCATGCTACATGTGCAAGTCCGGTTATTACCTGACTCCTGCCAGCAACCTGTTGAAGAAGCTAAAAAACGGGCCGCTTACGGGATAGGGAAATCAGCCGGCAGACCTAAAAACCTGGCGCTAAACAATAAAATAAAAAGAGGCGCCAGTGGCGCCTCTTTTGCTGAACGGCTTGTTTGCTGTTACAGGCTGGCACAAATCTGCCAGAGATCGTACTGGATGGCGGCGGCCGTCACTTCCCGGCCTGCGCCCGGCCCCTGAATGACCAGCGGGTTGGTGCGATAGCTGTCGCTCTCGATGGCGAAGATATTGTCGCATGGCAGCAGGTTGGCGAACGGGTGGTGGGGCTCCAGTGCCTCCAGCCCGACCCGCGCCTTGCCGTCATGCTCGAAGCGGGCGACGTAACGCAGCACCTTGCCGACCCGGCGTGCCCCCTCGAAGGCGGTCTGGATCGGGTCATCCAACTCCTTGAGCCTGTCCATGAACTGATCCGTGCTCACCTTGCGCAGGGAGACAGGCACCAGGTTCTCCAGCTCGATATCGGCGGAGTCGAGCTCGAAGCCCGCCTCCCGCGCCAGAATGAGCAGCTTGCGGCGCACATCCTGGCCGGAGAGATCCTCGCGGGGATCCGGCTCGGTCAGGCCGTGCTGCCACGCCTCGTCCACCAGCTCGGAGAAGGGGCGAGTACCGTCATACTGCTGGAACAGCCAGGAGAGGGTGCCGGAGAAGATGCCGGAGACCCCCTGAATACGGTCGCCACTCTGGCGCAGCATCTGGATGCTGGACTGGATCGGCAGCCCGGCACCGACGGTTGCGTTGTAGCGCCACTGCACCTGATGGTCGCGGCAGGTCTGCTTGATGCGCTGGTAGAACTCGCTGTCGGCGGCGCCGGCAAACTTGTTGGCGGCGATGATGTGAATGCCGAGCTGGGCAAAGTCCGGGTAGTAGCGGCTCACCGTCTCGCTGGCAGTCATGTCCAGCGCAATCAGGGTATCGAAACCGTGCTGCTCCAGCTGGGCCAGCAGCTCGGGCCAGACCAGCGGCTTGGGATTGAAGTTGTCCTGCACCTTGAGCGGATCCAGCCCCTCTTCATCCAGCAGTCCCCCTTCCGAGCTGAACACCCCGTAGAGGGTGAGCGCCAGGTTCAGTTCATGCTCGAGCCGCGCCTTCTCGCGAGCGTAGAGATTCAGCCAGTGACCGCCGATGTTGCCCTTGCCGAACACCACCAGACCGACCCGGTTCGGGCGGCTGAACAGGGCGCTGTGCAGGGCGATCAGCAGTGGCTCCAGCACCACCTGGCGCAGCACGGCCACCAGGCTCAGGCCGTCTTTGGCCACCTGCACGAACTCCAGCGGCTGATCCGCCAGCAGCTGGTAGAAGCGGTGGCACTGCTCGGCGTTGTCGGTGACGCCGGCCCCCACCAGCGCCACCAGGCTGTAGCCTTCACGCTGGATAAGACCGGTGAAGCTGCCCTGCAGCTGGAAGTCGCGCAGCAGCTCGAACGCCCCCTGCGCCACCTCGAGGGTGTAGGCGAGGCGCAGGATCCGGCGATCCGGCTGACGCTGCAGGGTGAGCGGGTTGAGGCGATGGCGGGCCAGATGGGCCTCGATGGCTGCTACCGTCTGCTCATAATGGGTCTGCGGCAGCACCTTGAGCTCGATCAGGGCAATCTGATCCACCGAGGAGACGATGCGGGCGCCGCCGGAGCGCGGGGCACGGCGCAGGATGTGGGTGCAGCCCTCATCCGGGTTGTAGCTGCAGCGCAAAGTGAGGCGCTGGCGGCTGTCGGCCACTGGCTGCAGGGTGCGCGAGTGCAATACCGAGGAGCCGAGGCGGGCCAGCTCGTTCGCTTCAGCCAGGCTCAGGCGCTCCAGCAGGCGCGCCTCCTTGACCCGGCGCGGGTCGGCGCTGTAGACCCCGGCCACGTCGCTCCAGATGGTGGTGGATTCGCCGTCCGCCAGCAGGGCCAACAGGCTGGCGCTGTAGTCGGAGCCGTTGCGGCCGAGCAGCAGGGAGCGTCCCTCCATGTCGGCGGCGATAAAGCCGGTCACCACGATGCGCCCGGCGTGTTCCGCCAGCCGTGCCTTGAGCAGTTCGCTGGACAGCGCGGTATCCACCTTGACCAAGGCACCATCCTCGGCGCGCAGGAAGCTGCGGGCATCGAGCCAGATGGCCTTGTCGCCGCGACTGGTGAGCAAGGCCGCCAACAGGCGCGCCGACCACACCTCGCCAAAGGCGAGCAGGCCGTTGCGCTCGAAGCGGTCAAACTGCCCCTCAAGCGTCTTGGCGATCAGCTGCATGTCGTCGGCCAGCTGCTGGCTCAGAGCGAGGTGAAGCTCCCCTTCCAGCAGGCCGTCGATCAGGCTCTGCTGATAGGCCTGCAGGGCCGAGATGGCCTCGCCGGCGGCTTCATCCCCGGCTTCGGCCAGCTCCACCAGCTGGATCAGCCGGTTGGTGGTCTTGCCGGCGGCGGAGACCACCACCAGTTCTCGCCCGCCCCCCTGCTGCTCGGCTTGTTGTTCGAGAATGCTGGCGACCCGGCGATAACAGACCGGATCCGCCAGACTGCTGCCACCGAATTTGTGGACGTGACGTCGCTTCAAGCCTGCTTCTGTTGCCACCGCGATCTCTCCTTGTTGCTGCTGTTCCATTACTTCGCCACCTGCTGTGCCTGTGCAAACGCTGCGGCCAGATCGGCCACCAGATCCTCACCGTGTTCGATACCGACCGACAGCCGCAGCAGCTGGTTGCTGATGCCTGCCGCCTGCTGGGCGGCCGGGGTCATGGCCCTGTGGGTCATGCTGGCCGGATGGGCCACCAGACTCTCCACCCCGCCGAGGGATTCGGCCACCGAGAAGAGGGTGAGGGCCGCCAGGAAGGCGCGAATGCCCACCTCGCTGCAATCGAGCTCAAAACTTAGCATGGCGCCGAAGCCGGACTGTTGACGGCGCGCAATATCGTGGCCCGGATGGCTCGGCAGGCTGGGGTGATAGATGCGCTTGACCAGTGGCTGCTGCTGCAGGAAGGCGAGGATGCGGTCGGTGTTCTCCTGATGGGCGCGCAACCTGGGGGCCAGGGTGCGCAGGCCGCGCAGGGTGAGGTAGGAGTCAAACGCCCCGGAGGTGAGCCCCAGACAGTTGGCCCACCACACCAGGGAGTCGGCCAGCTCGTGATCCTTGGCGATCGCCACCCCGCCCACCACGTCGGAGTGGCCGTTTATGTACTTGGTGGTGGAGTGCACCACCAGGTCCGCCCCCAGCGCCAGCGGCTGTTGCAGCAGTGGCGAGAGGAAGGTGTTGTCCACCGCCACCTTGGCGCCCGCCGCGTGGGACGCCTCGGCGATGGCGGCGATGTCCACCACCCGCAGCAGCGGGTTGGAGGGGGTCTCCACCCACACCAGTGCGGGCTGCTGGGCCAGCGCGGCGGCTAGTGCCGCCGCATCCCCCTGATCGACGAACTGCACCCGGTAATGGCCCTTGGCCGCCAGGTACTCGAACAGGCGCCAGGTACCGCCGTAGCAGTCGTGGGGGGCGATCAGCAGATCCCCCGCCTTGAGCAGGGCGGTGGTGACCAGATGAACGGCCCCCATGCCGGTGCCGGTCACCACGGCGCCGGCGCCCCCTTCCAGCGCCGCCAGCGCGTCCGCCAGATTGGTGCGGGTCGGGTTGCCGGAGCGGGCATAATCGTATTGACGGGGCTCGCCAAAGTCGGCAAAGGTGTAGTTGCTGGAGAGGTAGATGGGCGGCACCACGGCACCGTGCTGTGTGTCTGTCTCAATCCCGGTGCGTACTGCCAGTGTGGCTTTATGACTCATGATGCTCTCCTTGGCGCCGTGACTGTGCGATCGTTCTGTCTCGATCTTCCGATACAAAGTACCGCCTGGGTGGCCTTGTGGGTCATGTCACTCTCCTTGATGTCTCTTCACACGCTGGCATGCTGTTTCTGCCACGCGCCATCCCGCCATTGCAGGCTCATGGTGAACCACACTACGCCAGCTTAAAAAGGCCGTCAACACTTCCAGACGTCTAAATGGCTTTGCTGTTGGATTGCCATTAAATTCCTTAAGGGTTAAAATCCGCGCTCACGGCTAAATGAGAACAGGTGGATCATGGGTACAGAGTGGAACGGCGACTACGTCAGCCCCTACGCGGAACACGGTAAGAAGAGCGAACAGGTCAAGAAGATTACCGTCTCGATCCCGCTCAAGGTGCTGAAGGTGTTGACCGATGAACGCACCCGTCGCCAGGTGAACAACCTGCGTCATGCGACCAACAGCGAGCTGCTCTGCGAAGCCTTCCTGCACGCCTTCACCGGTCAGCCGCTGCCCTGCGACGAAGATCTGCGCAAGGATCATCCGGACAGCGTCCCTGCCGAGGCGCGTGCCATCATGGAAGCGCTGGGCAAAGAGATCGAAGATTTCGACGCCGAGTAATCCTGCAGCAGATGCCAAACAGCAAACCCCCTTCGATGACGCGGCCCCAGGCCGCGTCATCGCTATCCGCCCCTTTCAGCCTGCGTCGCTACCAGAGCGACATCTGCAGCCACAGCCACGACCATGCCCAGCTGGTGATCCCCCTCGACGGTCCCATCGAGATCGAGGTGCAGGGCCAGGGGCGGCGGCTTGCACCCGGCTTTGCCTGCATCATCGCCCCCGGTGAGCGGCACGACTATGCCGCCGATCCGGCGCTCTCGTTTCTGGTGCAGGAGAGCCACTGGCTGCCCGGCGAGCTGGGTGAGCGCCCCTTCATCGAGCTGGACGAGGCCCAGCGCCACTACCTCGCCTTCCTGCACCGCATGGTGGCCGAGGGGCGCCACGTGGCCGGCATGGAGCAGGTGTGGCTGGGTCTGCTGGCAGAGGCGCAGCAGGCAGGCTCGCGCGGCCGTGCCCGCCTCGCCCCGCGCATCGGCAAGGTGCAGCGCCATATCGAGGCGCATCTCGCCGAGCCCCTCAGCAACGAGCAGCTGTCCGCCATCGCCTGCCTCGGCCAGAGCCAGTTCAAGCACGCCTTCCAGCAGCAGGTGGGGATGAGCGTCTCCCACTACATCCGGGCGCGGCGCATGGCGCTGGCACGCACCCTGCTCGCCCACACCGCCCTGCCCGTCGGCGACGTGGCCAGCCGCTGCGGTTACCAGAATCAGGGGGCCTTCGCCGAGCGCTTCCTGGCCGAAACCGGACTGACCCCTTCCCGCTGGCGCCAACAAAACGGCCGCTTGCCGTAACCGGGCGGCCGTTTGCCGAAGACGGCGCAGGTCGTTTCGAGGCATGCTGAGGCTCATGCAAGGTATGGGCAACGAGGAGCCAAGATGCAGACCATAAGCTGGCAGGATTTTGAGATGGTGGAGCTCAGGGTGGGCACCCTGGTGCGGGTCGAGCCCTTCCCCGAGGCGCGCCGCCCGGCCTACAAGGTGTGGGCGGATTTCGGCCCCGAGCTCGGGGTGCGCAAGAGCAGCGCCCAGATCACCGATCTCTACCAACCGCAGGAGCTGGTGGGCCGCCAGATCGTCGCCGTGGTGAACTTCCCCCCCAAACAGATAGGCCCGATCCAGTCGGAGTTTCTGCTGACCGGCTTCTACCGGCCGGACGGCGCCGTGGTGATCGCCATCCCCGAGCAGGCGGTGCAAAACGGCGCCAAGCTTGGCTGAAGCCACCACCGGACCGATACAAGAGAGGCGACCCTGGGGTCGCCTCTCTCTTTTGCTTTGCGGCTGGTTGCGCGCCGTTACTTCAGCAGACTGAAGATCAGCGCCGACACCGCCAGCGCGCCGGTCAGCAGAATAAAGCCGTTGGCCCAGCGCTGGCGGAAGCGGGCCAGCGCCTCCACCTTGTAGATGGCCACCACCGGCATGATGAACAGGATCATGGCGATCACCGGGCCGGAGAGGGTCTCCATCAGCCCCAGGATCCCCGGGTTGATGATGGCGGCGCCCCAGATGGAGAAGAACATCAGGGCGATGCCGAGCCGGTCCGCCTTGGCCAGCGACAGGCCGGTGGGCTTGGCGATCAGGCTTTTCAGGCTCTCGCGGGCCCCGAGGAAGTGGCCGAGGAAGGAGGAGCTGATGGCGATGAAGGCGATGAGCGGCCCCAGGGTCACGATCACCGGATTGTCGGTGATGTTGGCGAGATAGGAGAGCACCGAGACGTTCTGGGCCTTGGCCTCGGCCAGCTGGGCCGGCGAGAGGCTCAGCACGCAGGAGAAGACGAAGAACAGCACGAAGCCCACCAGCATGACAGTGGTGTTGCGCAGGATCAGGCTGCTCTTGGCTTCCGCCTGCTCGCCGTACTCCCGGCGCTGCACGTTGGCAAAGCCGGAGATGGCGGCAGCGTGGCTGAAGGCGAACACGGTGACCGGCAGCGCCAGCCAGACGGTGTTGAGGAAGCTGCCGCCCTCCAAGCTGCCCAGCTGCGGCCACTGCCACTGGGGGATCAGGTAGCAGGAGAGCGCCGCCAGGATGGCCGCCAGCGGATAGACCATGACGGCAAAGGCGCGCAGCATCGCCTTCTCGCCGGCCAGCATCACGGCGATCATGGCGAACACCAGCAGGCCGGAGAGCATCACCCGGTTCGGGGCATCCATGCCGAGCTGATTGATCATGAAGCTCTCCACTGTGTTGGTCAGCCCGACCCCGTAGATGAGCAGGATCGGGAAGATGGAGAGGAAGTAGAGCGCCGAGATGAGGCGGCCGGCCATCTTGCCAAAGTGCTCCTGGGCCACCTCGGTGAAGTCGGCGTGGGGGCGCGAAGAGGAAAGCACGAAGCGCGCCAGCCCGCGGTGGGCCAGGAAGGTCATGGGGCCGGCCAGCACGGAGACGATGATGAGGGGCCAGATCCCGCCCAGACCCAGATTGATGGGCAGGAACAGGATGCCGGCGCCGACGGCGGTACCAAACAGGCTGATGACCCAGTGGGTGTCGTGGCGGCGCCAGGGGGTGGCGCTGACGGTGGTGGAGCAGGAACCGGACAGCTCCTTGGTGACGTCTACAGACAAACTCATTACTAATTCACTTCTTGTCAGTGTTTTAATCTGAGTTCATTGTGGTTTATCGGGATTTAATTCTCAAAAATCCACCCTGAAACATATCACTACCATTACGGGCTTCAGCCAGTGAGATTGGGAATGGAATCGGGGTCACATAAATGAATAAAACTTAATTTTGTTAAATTTACGAAATTTAAAACCAAATTTCCATTCATGGTCAATTTTTTATTTTGGCCAATCGATCGTTTGCAGAATTACCTGAAAAATCGTGCCGTTCCGCCGCCCTCTCTTGTGATGATTCACTGTCATTCCCGCGCTTTGCCAGCGGATATTTCTGTTCATTCCCGATGAAACCAGCGGATCACACCAAGCAATCAGGCGGCCATGGGGCCGCCTGATTGCCGTCAATGATGACCTGTTCACCCGCTCAGTGAGCCAGAATGCTGCCCCAGGCGAGATCCGGATCCCCCATCACGATGAAGTCCGGGTTCTCCAGCGACTCCGTCTCGTTGTAGCGCAGCGGTTGCAGCGCCAGGCTGAGGATGCGACCACCGGCCGCCTCGACGATGCACTGGGCGGCGGCGGTGTCCCACTCGCCGGTAGGGCCGAGCCGCACGTAGCAGTCGGCCGCCCCTTCCGCCACCAGGCAGGACTTGAGCGAGCTGGAGCCGAGCGGGATCAGCTCGTAGTTGATGGCCGGGTTGAGACGGCGAGTCAGGTTCTCCAGCCTCTGGCGGCGGCTGATGGCCACCACCAGCGAATCGGGCTGATCGTGCTCGTGGTGCATGGCGCTGATGGGATGCACCTCGCCGTTCGCCTCCTTGAAGGCGCCATGACCGCGCACCGCCCAGTAGAGCACGTTCGACTCGGGGGCATAGATGACGCCGAGCACCGGCACATTGTCCTGCACCAGGGCGATCAGGGTGGCGAAGTCGCCGCTGCCGGCGATAAACTCGCCGGTGCCGTCGAGGGGATCCACCAGCCAGTACTGGCGCCAGTTGGCGCGCTGGCTGAAGGGGATGTCGGCCGCCTCTTCGGTCAGCACGGGAACATGGGGAGTGAGCGCCGACAGCGCCTGTTTGAGGTAGGCATCGGCAGCAAGATCGGCACTGGTGACCGGGGTCGCATCCTCCTTCAGCTGACGCTCGAACTGACCGCCGTGATAGATTTCGTGAAGGATCCTGCCCGCTTCGCGCGCGATCTCCTTGACCCCCGGCACCCAGGCCAACAACTCCTGCATCTTGTTATCCTCTGTATTCAAACTGCCCGTCTGCGGGCTACTCTGCCTGCTCCGCCAGCCAGCGTTGGGCCAGCAGCAGCGCACTGATGCTGCGCGACTCGGTGAAGTCGGGTCGCGCCAGCAATTCGTCGATCCGGTTCAGCGGCCAGGGGATCACCTCGAGGGGCTCGGGCTCGTCGCCCACCCGCAGCTCGGGGAAGAGATCCCGTGCCAGCAAGATGTCCATCCGGCTGGAGAAGTACCCCGGCGCCAGCGACACCTGCTTGAGCAGGGTCAGGCTGTTGGCGCCGAAGCCCGCCTCTTCCATCAGCTCCCGGTTGCCCGCCTCAAAGGCATCTTCACCCGGGTCGATCAGCCCCTTGGGAAAGCCCAGCTCGTAGGAGTGGGTGCCCGCCGCGTACTCGCGCACCAGCAGCAGGGTGTGGGCATCGAACAGCGGCACCACCATGACGGCGCCCCGGTTGCCACCGCGCATCCGCTCGTAGACCCGCTCCTCGCCGTTGGAAAACTTGAGATGGAGGGACTCCACCTTGAACAGCCGGCTCTCGGCCACGATCTCGGCCTTGAGGATCTCCGGCTTGCTCTTGTCGTGCGCCATGGTGTCGACGCTGAGGTGGACGGGTTTGCGTTGGTGGAGGTCACTCATCGGGGCTGGCTGCTCGTTAAAAAATCGTGTTTCAAGAGTAAACGACTCCCCTCTCGAACACCACGGGGCAAGGGTGGGAAAGCGGCGGTAAAAATCCGTTATAATGCCCGCCCGTTTCGACCCGACCACCGACCCCACTGCCCTGGCACCAGATAGACACTGTCCTGCTCGATATGGATGGCACCCTGATCGATCTCCATTTTGACAACCACCTCTGGCAACAGCTGGTACCCGAGCGCTATGCCGAGCGACTCGGCCTGCCGCTGGCCGAGGCCAGAGTGCAGATCGAGGCGCACTACCAGGCCGTCAGCGGCACCCTCAACTGGTACTGCGTGGACTACTGGAGCGAGACGCTGGGGCTCGACATCCGCGCCCTCAAGCAGGAAATCCTGGCCAAGATCCAGTGGCGGCCACACGTCATCCCCTTCCTGGCCGCCCTGCGGGCCGCCGGCAAGCAGCTGGTGCTCTTCACCAATGCCCACCCCGCCAGCCTGTCGGTGAAGGATGCGCAGCTGGGGCTGGCCGGCCACCTCGATCTGATGGTGAGCACCCACGAGCTGGGCTGGTCGAAGGAGAGCCAGCACTGCTGGCAGGCACTGGCCGAGCGGCTGGCGTTCGACCCGGCCCGCACTCTCTTTGTAGATGACAGCGAGCGGATCCTGCGCGCCGCCGCCGACTACGGCATCGGTTATCAGCTCGCCATCCAGAACCCGGACAGTTGCCAGCCCGAGCAGCACATCACCGCCTTCCCGGCGATCCGTGATTACGCCGAGTTATTGCCGCTGGCCGGGTAAGCCGAGATGCAGGTGAGCATCCGGGCAACCAGGCACCGCCTCCCCCATCCCTTCCGCGACTACGCCGAGTTATTGCCGCTGGCCATGTAAGCCAACAGGGCTACAAGGCTCTCGAACTGACGGATAAACAAAAGGGCTGCCCAGGCAGCCCTTGTCGATCCCGGATCGACTCACCCCAGCCACGTCACCAGCCGGTACTGCTTCTTGCCCCGGCGCAGCAGCAGGTAGCGGCCGAACAGCCGGTCGGCCGCCGTCAGTGGCTCATCCCGGCGGATCTCGCCATTGAGGCTGATGGCACCTGCCGCCAGCAGCTCGCGGGCGATCCTCTTCGAGTTGGCCAGACCGCTCTCCACCAGCAGGGTCACCAGATCTGTTTCCCCCTCGATACGCCAGCCCGGCATGCCATCCTGCGCCAGCTGGGCCAGATCGCTCTCGCCAAGGCGGGCCACCTCGCCACTGAACAGCAGTTCGCTGATGCGCTGCGCTGCCGCAAGCGCCCCCTTGCCGTGCACCAGCTCGGTCAGCTCGTCGGCCAGCACCTGCTGCGCCAGCTTGCGCCCCTGTCGCTTCGCATCCTCCGCCTCCAGCGCCTCAATCTCGGTCAGCGGCATGAAGCTGTAGTAGCGCAGGAAGCGGTAGACATCCTCATCCGCCGTGCCGAGCCAGAACTGGTAGAAGGCGTAGGGCGAGGTGAGCGCCGGGTCGAGCCAGATTGCGCCCCCTTCGGTCTTGCCGAACTTGG
This sequence comes from Aeromonas sp. QDB03, assembly GCF_027707985.1. Classification (NCBI taxonomy): domain Bacteria; kingdom Pseudomonadati; phylum Pseudomonadota; class Gammaproteobacteria; order Aeromonadales; family Aeromonadaceae; genus Aeromonas; species Aeromonas sp. QDB03. The sequence goes on from NZ_JAPCJG010000003.1 coordinate 226,541, forward strand.
TGCCGTCGGCCTTGGTGATAAGCGGCAACGTCATGCCATAGACCTGAGCCTGATGGAGGCGGCGGGTGAGATCCATGCCGCTGGTGATGTTGCCCCACTGGTCGTTGCCGCCGATCTGCAGGGTGCAGCCGAGCCGCTGGTTGAGCACCGCGAAGTCCTGGGATTGCAGCAAGGCGTAGGAGAACTCGGTGAACGAGATACCCTGATCCGGGCGGGCCAGCCGCTGGCGCACCGATTCGCGGGCCAGCATGGCGTTGACCGAGAAGTGTTTGCCGATGTCGCGCAGAAAATCGAGGGCGGACATCTGCCCCATCCAATCGGCGTTGTTGACCAGCAGCGGTGCCGCCAGCCCTTCGCTGGCCGGCAGCAGCGCTTTTATCTGGGCCGACAGGCTGGCTACCCAGCCCTGCACCGTCTCGGCGCTGTTGAGGTTGCGCTCGGTCGCCTTGAAGCTGGGATCGCCGATAAGACCGGTGGCACCGCCCACCAGCGCCACCGGGGTGTGGCCCGCCAGCTGGAAGCGGCGCAGCATCAACAGCGGCACCAGATGGCCGATGTGCAGGCTGCCGGCGGTGGGATCGAACCCGCAGTAGACGGTGCGCGGAGTGGCAAGATGGTCGGCCAGCGCCACCGGATCGGAATTCTGGGCCACCAGGCCGCGTCGGGTCAGCTCATCGAGCAGGTGGGGGTTGATCATGGGGTCTCCAACAACAGGGGGAAAAGCCCACATCCTCGCCGCTCTGGCTCGTACCGAATATGTCCCCCAGGGGACAGTTTTGCCACTCTCGTGCTAGCATCCGGCTATCGTGTGACCATCGCACGACCATCGCACGACCATCGCGGGGAGCCTGCCCGCCACCCGGAAGCCATCGCCATGAACCAGTACCCATGATCCAGACTCTTGCCACAGATGCCATGACCCGCAGCATGACCGAGGTGGTCGATGCCCTGCACGGCAGCGCCTTTCCGGCGGCGCTGGTACGCCTGATCCAGCAGCAGGTGGCGTTCGACTGTGCCCTGCTGCTCGGGGTGGGGCAGCGCCCCGTCTACCTCTACGACAACCTGCACCACCAGCGGGCCCTGCTGTTCGATCGCTACCTCACCCGCCACTTCAGTCAGGATCCCTTTATGCAGGCGCTGGAACAGGGTCTGGGGGCCGGGGTCTGGACCCTGGCACAGGTGTCGCGCGGGCGGCTCGACCCCGAGTATCGCCACCACTTCTATCAGGCTACCGGCTGGCAGGAGGAGGTGGGGCTGATCCTGCCGGTGCGCGGCGGCCTCACCCTGATGCTGTTTCTGGGCCGCCTCGACAAGCGCAGCTCCCTCAGCCGTGACGAGCTGGCCAGGCTGGAGGCACTGTTCCCGCTGGTGCATTCGCTGTGCCGCCAGCACTGGCGGGAGGAAGCCGCCCTGCTGGCACAGAGTCCAGCACTGCCAGGCGGCACTGATCTCAAGGCGACCGTGGAGCAGGCCATCGCCAGCGTGGGGGGGGCGAGCCTCACCCGCCGCGAGCGTCAGGTGGCGGGATTGCTGTTGCAGGGGCTCGACACCGAGGCCATTGCCGGTGCGCTCGGCATCGGCAGCGGCACGGTGAAGAATCACCGCAAGCACCTCTACGCCAAGCTGCACCTGCGCTCGCGGGCCGAGCTGTTCCGCTTCTTCCTCAATCACCTCATCACGGCGCCGGCCAGCACCACCCCATAACGACACCACCCCGCCGGGGCGGGGTGGTGTTGATGCATGCCAGATCAGACAGCAAGGCCGTCAGATGCGGCCCTGGTAGCGCAGCGGGAAGCGCCCCTGACCATCGGGCTGGCCGAGGAAGGGCAGCCCCTGCTTCATCTGCTCCGGCAGATCGGGCCCCGGTTTCAACGTGCCCTGGAACAGGTACTGGCGATTGGCCTGCAGCTCCAGCTTGCCCTGCACCTGCACCGCCTCCGAGCCCTGCTTGAGCTCGGCCACCAGCCGGGAGTCGATGCAGGTCAGCTTGATCTCGGGATCCCCCAGCACCAGCTTGCCGGCCGGGGTATCGGCATCGGCCCCGTACCAGTAGAGGTTGCCGTAGAGGTTGTCGCACCAGGGGTTGCCCTGGGCAACCTGATCGAGCTTGAGCTGCAGCTGGCCAGCCACCGTCACCGGCACGGGCAACTGCATCGGCACCCGCGCCAGCAGCCAGGGGGCCGGCACGTTGAGGGTGATGTCGCGGCCAAAGGCGGCGCCGCTCCAGCCAACCACCCCCTGCCCGTTGAGGCCGCTGCGCTCGCCAAAGCGCAGGGACACCTCAGGGGCAAAACGCAGCAGCGACCAGCCGTTGAGCTCCCAGCGCAGCTGGGTCAGCGACTCGCTGGCGTATTGCAGGCGGGCAACCTGGCCGCTCCAGAGGGTGCCGCTCACCCCTTCCAGCTGTACCAGGGGCGGCAGCGGCAGGTAGCGCACCACCAGAGACGCCGGCAGCTTGGCCAGCAGGAAAACCAGATAGGCCGCCAGAAACAGCACGGCAATCAGCACTCTTTGCTTCATAGAAAACGACTCGACTGCAAACGCCCGCTCAGGCATATGGCCCTGCTCGGGACGCGTTGTTTCATTGGGGACGGCTCAGCTGCAAGCGGCGTACCTTGACCAGGCCGGGCGCCAGATTCTCGCGGGCCACCTCGATCACCTGCACCTGCACGCCATGGCGATCTGCCTGGGTCGCCAGCCAGATCAGCAGGTCATCGAACGCCACCGTGTCGATCCACACCTGCAGCTCCTGGCCCTGAGGCTGCAACCGGGCAATCTTGATCTTCTGGTTGAAGGCGGTGCGGTTGACCACCCCTTCCAGGGTGCCGCTGGTATCGAGCTGGCGGCCCTGGCCACCCTGCAGCGCCAGCACCTCTTCACCCTTCTCTTTCAACCAGGCGAGGGTCTGCTGCTGGCTCAATACCTGCCGCTCGCGCTCATCGATGCGATTGCCGATGGGCTGCCAGATGACCCAGTAGCAGAAGCCGATCAACAGCACGCTGCCGCCCACCGCCACCAGCCGCTGCTCGCGGGCGCTGATACCGCGCCACCAGCCTTGTAGTTTGTCCATCATGATGATTTACCCTTCAGCACCAGTGCCCCTTCAACCTTACCTTCAGTGCTGCGCACCTCCCCCTGCTGCACGTCGAAGCGCTTGCCGGCCAGCTCGCGAAAACGCTCGATCTCGGCAAAACCGGGAGCCGTCACCTGCAGCCTGAGCTCGCCGCGGGCCGCGTCGAAACGCAGCACCTCGGGCTTGAGGCCGGGTACTTCGGCGAAGGTGGGGGCCAGCTCGGTCAGCACCATCAACACCCCGTCCTGCGGCGTCTGCCCCAGCTGCTGGAGGTGCTGGGTCATCTGGCTGCGCACGTTGACGATGCGGCTCTCCCCCGGGAAGATCCGGGTGTAGACCTGCCGGATCTCCGCCTTGAGCGCCTTGTCCTGCTCCGCCAGCTGATAGAGCTGCACGCCGCGCTGGGCAAACGCCACCACCAACAGCGCTCCGGCCACCACCGCCACCTTGCGCCACTGCTGCCAGTAGCGGGAGTATTCGGTCTGCGGTCGGTAGGGGCCCTGCAGCAGGTTGGCCTGACTGGCGAGCGCCCCCCGGGCCAGCAGCAGCATGGGCAGCTCGGGATCGGCCGCCTGCCAGCTGGCCGCCGCAATGGCCGGCGGCGGGGTATGGCTGTGAATGGTCACCGGCGCCGGCTCCGCCGCCAGCAGCATGGCCAGCAGCGGCTCGTCGGCGACGATGCCCTGACAGGGGCCCTGGCGCAGCAGCCACTCCTTGCCCAGTTGCAGCGCCGACCAGCCCTCGCTCGCCTGCGGCAGCGCCAGCACGTCCGGCAGCAGTTGCCGACTCTTGAGACCGGCCTGCTCCAGCCAGCCGAGCCAGGTCTGCATCTTCTCCTTGTCGACCGCCATCAGGTCCACCTCGTGCCCCTGATGACCCAGCACCACCAGGTGCAGCTCATCCACGTCGGAGGCGATTTGCTCCTCCAGCAGATAGGGCAAGGCGGCCGCGGACTGGCGGCTGTATTTGCCCGGCAGGCTCACCCGCCGGAAGATAAGATCGCTGCCGGGCACCAGCACCACCGCCGGACGGCCACCGGCCCGCTCCTGCAGCTCGCCAAGGGCATGGGCCGAGGCCAGGGTACCGGAGGCGATCACCTCCTCTTCCCCGCCCGACCACACCAGCCACTCGACCGGCTGCTGCGCATTGGTCCCCAGACGGATGACCAGACTCTCGCTCACTAATGTCTCTCCTGCCATGCTCGCTCGCATCCCTCGGGATGGGCGGGCGCGCAGCCATGGGCTGCAGTCCAATCGGGGGATGGCGCGGGCCGGCCAACGGCCGTCGCCCGCCTCCCTTGTTATTCGGCGCCACCGTTCAGACGGCGCAGCATCACCAGCTTGTTGTCCTTGCCGCGCACGAAGACGCTCTCCAGCCGGGCGCGGGTGTCACCCACCTCGGCAATCAGCCTGGCCTCGAAATAGCTGCTCTTGACGTCCAGCGCCGCATCCAGCCCCTGGATGTTGCTCACCTGCACCGGCATCTGGTCCGTCATCTCCTTCTTGTTTTTCCACCCCTTCTGGGGACGGCTGGTCAGCACCCGCTTGGCATCGTCCAGCCCCACCTTGTCCAGATAGAGCGCCACCAGCAGGGCCGACTGCTCCGGGCGGATGGTGTTGACGTTCACCACCAGCTTGTCGTTGGGCAGGGCGCACACATAGGGCGCCAGCCGGGCGTACAGCTTGGCGCTCACCCCGCGCACCGCCCGCAGCTCGTCGGTGCCGAGCATCCACTGGTTGGCGGTCAGATATGGGGGGGTGAGCCCTTCGTAATAGGCATCCTCGGCGCCGTAGCTCGACACCAGCACGGTATCCTTGTCGGTCCAGTCGCGGATGGCATCGGTCAGTTGCACCGCCTCGTAATCTTCCACCTCGAGCTGCTTGAGCAGCGCCTTGAACACCTTGACCGGATAGGGCTGCTTCTCCAGATCGTCGCCGCTGATCCCGTCTTTCAACGGCACGCTCAGGCTGTTGAGGTTGAAGCAGGATTGCAGATCCCGCACCCGGCCGGTGAGCTTGCCGTCATCCACCGGGAAGACCGCATCCTGGCGCGCCCAGTTCTGCCCCAGGCTGACCACGTTGGGGTCGTCCTTGAAATCCTGGGCCAGCACCTTGCTCACCAGCGCCTCCGCCGACATGGCATACCACCAGGCCTGCTTGCCGGCGGTGAGGTTGGCGGTGCGGCGCAGCTCCAGCTGCAGGCGGCCACTCATGTTGCTGGCGATGATCACCATCACCGACAGGATGAGCAGCACCACCAGCAGGGCCATGCCCCCCTGGCGGCCGGGGCGGGAAAAACGACGATCAGTTACCATTCTCTGCCCTCTGACCACCGGCCCCGATCAGGAACTGGCGACGGATGGTACCGTAGTCTTCCAGATCCAGCTCCACCGCCAGCCCGTAGGGCAGCACGTTGCGCTGGGTCCACTCCTCTTTCCAGGCGCCCTTGTCGTAGAAGTAGAGCCGCAGCGCCGTCACCCGCTCCAGCATCGGCTGAATGCGCGGCTCGGTGCCGATCACCGGATCCGGGTAGAGGTAGCTCAGCCGCTCCAGCTTGTGATCCTTGAGGCGCCAGCCGACCCGCTGCAGGCCGGAGCGCGGCAGCATGCCGTCCGGGTTGAGCCAGCCGCCGCGCATGAAGGCCATGCCCCAGTCGTCGCTCTGCTGGCCGAAACGGGAGGCCGCCAGCAGCACCTTGTTGTTCTCGCCGTCGATGCGGCCGCTGCGCGGCACCATCTGGGTGATATCCCGCTCCAGCACGGAGAAGGCCAGTTGCAGCTCGGAGAGACGAGCCTCCTTGCGCTTGGCCACCTCGTCGCTGGTGAGCACCCCTTGCAGCACCTGATAGGCGCCCAGGCTCAGGCCGGCGAAGATGGCGATGGCCACCAGCATCTCCAGCAGGGTAAACCCCTCCTGACGCCGGGTCATGTATACACGTTGCTGCAGATTCATCGGCTGATGCTGGCTCCGGATCATGGAGACACCTTGATGCAGGTTCATCGGCTGATATAGGTCCGAATCATGGCCACCGGGCTCTCGGCCTTGGGCGCGGTACGCACTTCCATGTCCAGCGCCTTGAAGTTGCTGTCGGCGGTAGCGACGCCGCGATAGCGCCAGTACCAGGTCTGGCCCGCCATCTGCTCGTCCCCTTCCACCCAGCTGTCACCGGGCCACTTGGCTTCGAGCTTCTGCTGCACCAGCTGGTTCTCCACCACCCAGGTCGCCAGGGTCTTCTGTTCCAGATAGTTGAGGCCGGAGAGGTGCTCGCTGGCGGTCTTCATCACCGCCAGCCCGGCGATGGCAAACACCGCCAGCGCCACCATGACTTCCAGCAGGGTCATGCCGCGGGCGTTCATTCCTCTTCCTCCTCGTCCTGCAGCAGGCGCAGGCGGCCGAATTCGTCCGCCTTGACCGTGCGCACATAGCGCAGATCGTCGTCCTGCTGGGTTAGGGTCAGCACGAAGGGGGTCAGCTCCCCACCGGGAAAGATGAACACCTGCGGCGTGCGCTCCTTCTCGTCGCGCCCCTTCTCGTACTTCTCGTCGGATTCGGTCCGCCAGCTGAAGCCCTCGAGCTCGATGGCCAGCCGCATGTTGTCGGGCAACTCGACCCGATCCAGCAGCTTGTCACCGCTCATCACCTGCCACTTGCGATCCTTGGCCGCGCGCTGCATGAACTGCCAGCTGTTGTCCTCGACACGCAGGCCCACCAGCCGGCCATCCATCACCGAGTACTCCTGCGCCTGCTGCAGCACGGCCATGAAGCGGTGCGCCTGCTTGTCCAGCTCTCTATCCCCCCTGGCGCCGCCCATGCTGAGGGTGACGGCAGTGGCAACCAGCCCCATCAACATGGCAACCAGCAACACTTCCAGCAGAGTAAAACCGGCCTGGCGACTATGTTTCATGGCGCCAGCCTCAACTGCATGGCAGTGGCCTCGAGCCGACCCATCAACATGGCCACCAGCAACACTTCCTGCAGGGTAAAACCGGCCTGGCGACGGGCAGAAGAGGCCACCTTCATTCAGGCAGCCTCGGCATGACTCGGTGAGCGCGACGTGGCGGGATCACTTATTGGAAGTCCTTCAGGTTCCAGTTGCCGATGTCGTCATCGGTACCGGCTTCGCCATCCAGCCCCATGGAGAAGATGTCGATCTTGCCGAACTGACCCGGGCTCAGCATCTGGTACGGGTTGCCCCAGGCATCCTGCGGCAGGCGCTTGATGTAGCCCCCTTCGCGGTAGCTGCGCGGCTCAGGTGCGGCGGTCGGCTTGTTGACCAGCGCGTCCAGCCCCTGCTCGGTGGTCGGGTAGCGGTTGTTGTCCAGCTTGTACATGTCGAGGGCGTTTTCCAGCGCCACTATGTCGGAGACCGCTTTCTGCTGGTCAGCCTTCTCCTTGTTGCCCATCAGGTTGGGCACCACCAGGCTGGCCAGGATCCCCAGGATCACGATGACCACCATCACTTCCAGCAGGGTAAAACCCGATTGACGACGCTTTTGCATGACTTACTCCCTCACGAAATGAGATGGCATGAACCATCAACGATTAACTGTTAAACCACGATCGCTCGATTGGACTGGCAGGCTCGAATAGCGAAGCGTATTCGAACATCCGAACCTTACATATTCACCATATTGTTGAGCTCGAGGATCGGCTGCAGGATCGACATCACGATAAACAGCACCACCCCGGCCATGGAGACCACCAGCATGGGTTCGAACACCCCGAGGGCGATGTTCACCTGGGTTTCAAACTCCCGATCCTGGTTGTCCGCCGCCCGCTCCAGCATGTTGTCGAGCTCGCCGCTCTGCTCGCCGGAGGCGATCATGTGCAGCATCATGGGCGGAAAAATTTTGGTTTCATCCAGCGACTTGCGCAGGCTGGTCCCCTCCCGCACCCGCTCGGTGGCCTCACCGATGCGCATGCGGGCAAAGTCGTTGGAGAGCACTTCGCCGGAGATCTTCATCCCCTCCAGCAGCGGCACGGCGCTGGCGTTGAGGATGCTCAGGGTACGGGCGAAGCGGGCGGTGTTGAGACCGCGGCTGACCCGGCCGATCACCGGCAGGCGCAGGATCAGCTGGTGCCAGTGACGGCGACGCTTGTCGTCAGTCAGCCACCAGCGCCAGACAAAACCACCCACCAGCAGCAGCAACAGGAACCAAAGGCCGTAGTGCTGCATCAGCTCGCTGGTACCGATGAGGAAGCGGGTAGTGGCCGGCAGTTGCTGACCCATGTGTTCAAACTGGGCCACCACCTTGGGCACCACGGCGGTGAGCAGGATGGAGATGACGCCGATGGCGACGCAGGTCAATACGATGGGGTAGATCATCGCCTGCAGCAGCTTGGTGCGCATGTGCTGGCGCTGCTCGGTGTAGTCGGCGAGGCGGTTGAGCACCTTCTCCAGGTGACCGGACTTCTCGCCGGCCGCCACCATGGAGCGGAACAGCTGATCGAACACATGGGGGAAGGCCGCCAGCGAATCGGCCAGCGAATAGCCCTCCACCACCTTGCTGCGCACCGTGGCCACCATGCTGCGCAGGTGGGCCTTCTCGCACTGCTCGGCGACGGCCTTGAGCGCCTCTTCGATGGTGAGACCGGCCCCCACCAGGGTAGCCAGCTGGCGGGTGATCATCGCCAGCTCGGCGGTGCTGGCACCACGGCGGAACAACACGAAGCGGTTCGCCTCGCGCTTGGCCTTCTCGGTGGTCTCGTTCACCTCGAGCGGGGTCAGCCCCTGCTCGCGCAACAGCTGGCGTACCTGGCGGGCGGAATCCCCCTCCAGCACGCCACTCTTGTTGCGTCCCTTGCCGTCGAGGGCCTTGTATTCGAATGCAGCCATCTCAGTCTTCCCGGGTCACGCGCAGCACCTCTTCGAGGCTGGTCTGCCCCTTGAGTACCTTGTCGATGCCGTCGCGGCGGATACTGGGGGTGTGACCCCGGATCAGCCGCTCGATGGCCAGCTCGCCGCTGGCGCTGTGGATCGCCTCGCGTACCGCTTCGTCGATCACCACCAGCTCGTGGATGCCGGTTCGGCCGCGATAGCCGGTGTGGTTGCACTGCTCGCAGCCCACTGGCCGCCACACCTGCTGATCCGGCGCCAGCTCGATGCCCATGGCAATGCGCTCCTGCTCGGTGATGGGGCGCGGCGCGCGGCAATCGGGGCAGAGGGTGCGCACCAGCCGTTGGGCCAGCACCGCCAGCAGTGAGGAGGAGAGCAGGAAGGGTTCGATGCCCATGTCCCGCATCCGGGTGATGGCACCGATGGCGGTGTTGGTGTGCAGGGTCGACATCACCAGGTGACCGGTCAGCGACGCCTGCACCGCGATCTGGGCAGTTTCGAGGTCACGGATTTCCCCTACCATCACCACGTCCGGATCCTGGCGCAGAATGGCGCGCAGGCCGCGGGCGAAGGTCATGTCCACCTTGCTGTTGACCTGGGTCTGGCCAACCCCTTCGAGGTCATATTCGATAGGATCTTCCACCGTGAGAATGTTGCGATCCCGCGAGTTGATCTCGGAGAGCGCCGCATACAGGGTGGTGGACTTGCCCGAACCGGTCGGGCCCGTCACCAGAATGATGCCGTGAGGCTTACGAATGAGCTCGCTGATGATGTTGCGGTTGGCCAGCGTCATGCCGAGCTGCTTGAGCTCGAGCCGCACGTTGTTCTTGTCGAGCAGACGCAGTACCACCCGCTCGCCGTAGCTGGACGGCATGGTGGAAACCCGCACGTCCACCGCCCGGCCGCCGATGCGCAGTGAGATGCGGCCATCCTGCGGCACCCGCTTCTCGGCGATGTCCATCCGCGACATGACCTTGATGCGCGACACCAGCAAGGAGGCGAGCTTGCGATGGGGACGCAGGATCTCCCGCAGCACCCCATCGATACGGAAGCGGATCACTAGGGCCCGCTCGAAGGTCTCGATGTGGATGTCGGACGCTTCTTCTTTTATCGCCTCGCTCAACATGGCGTTGATGAGGCGGATGATGGGGGCGTCGTCGTCGGCGTCCAGCAGGTCTTCACTCTGGGGCAGCTCTTCGGCCAGCGCGAAGAAGTCCATCTCGTTGCCGAGATCCTCCATCAGCTGGCGCGCCTCGGAGGAGTCACGCTGGTAGTGGGCCATCAGCAGCTCTTCGAAGGCCTCGCCGTCCATCTGCTCCACCGTGAAGGCGCAGCCCGCCACCCGCCGCACTTCCAGCAGGGTTTGCGGCGTCACGCCCTGGCGGCAGAGCAGCACCGGGGCCCCCTGCCGCTCGGTCAGGATCACCCCGAAGTTGCGGGCGAAGGCAAACGGCAGCTCGGGCAGGGCTGCCGGCATGTCGACGCCATCCAGCTGGTATGCCGCCATTACTTGTTACCCACGAATGGCTGCACCGATTCGATCGTCGCCTGCTGGTGCTGCTTCATCTGTTCAATCTGCTTTTGTGCCTCGGGCGATGTTGCCACACCCTGGCTGTACTCGGGCAGCACCTGGCGCTTGGGCGAGGTGAGGTAGCCCTCCTGTGCCGCCGCTTCCACCTGTTCGTTCCGGAACTCGGTGTACTTGTTGCTGGAAACACCTGTGTAAATGTTGGCATCCCGCAAAATGGTGGGCCGGATAAAGACCATCAGATTGCGCTTGGAGGTGCTGTTATTGGTCGAACGGAACAAATAGCCCAGCACCGGGATATCGCCGAGCAGCGGCACCTTGGAGACGGTTTCGCTGGTCTTCTCGTCCATCAAGCCGCCCAGTACCACGGTCTCGCCGCTCTTCACCAGCACCGCATTCTTGATGGTGCGGGTATCGAAGGTCGGGCCAAGTGTTGCAGTTCCCTCGGCTGGTTTGTTCGCTACGCTGGAGACCTCCTGCTCGATGTTGAGCAGTACGGAATCCCCCTCGTTGATCTGCGGCGTCACCACCAGCTTGGTACCCACCGTCTTGCGTTCGATGGTGTTGAACACCTGATCGCTGGTGGTGGAGCTCTGGGAGCCGCTCTGCACCGGCACTTCCTGGCCGACGTTGAAGGAGGCTTCCTTGTTGTCCATAGTGACGATACTCGGGGTGGAGAGAATATCGCTCTTGGAGTTGGTCGACAGAGCCGTCACCAGCGCGGCCCAGTTGCCGTGATAGAAACCGGCCGCCATACCGTTGAACTCTTTGGCCAGCGAGGCCAGGCCTGTGGTGGTCCCGTTATCCTTATAATCCTTGGCCGCGATGGCCACCGAACCAATCGGCAAACCGGTATTGGTGAACTGGGTGCCGCCGCCATTGGTGTTGGCCCACTGCACCCCGAGGTTGAGGCCGTCGCCATCGGCGATCTCGACGATGATCGCCTCCACCAGCACCTGGGCACGACGGATGTCGAGCTTGGCGACCACTTGCTCCAGCTCGGCCATCACGTCCGGCTGGGCGGTGATCACCAGCGCATTGGTGGTCTCGTCGGCGGAGATGGCCAGCTTGCCGCCTCCGATGCTGGCACCGCCACCCCCTGTGGTGGTGGCCGCGCCGCCCTTCTTGTCCGCCTCTATGCTGGAGCTGACGCCCTTGAGCACCTCCACCAGATCCTTGGCCTTGCCGTATTTCAGATAAAAGACCCGGGTGTTGCCCTGGCTCTGCAGGTCACGGTCGAGCTGGTGCACCATTTGGATGATGCGGGCGCGCGCCTTGGGCTCGCCGCTCACCACCACCGAGTTGGTGCGCTCGTCGGCCACCACCTTGGGTGCCAGCAGCAGGGAGGTGTTGCCGCCCTGGTTGTTGCCATCCTTGTTGAGGTTGGTCACCAGCCGCACCATCTCGCCGGCAGAGGCGTACTTGAGCTTGACGATGTCCACTTCCTGGTCGCCCGCCTTGTCGACCCGACGCACCACTTCCACCAGCCGGTTGACCACGGCAGCACGGCCGGTGATCAGCAGCACGTTGGAGGGGTCGTAATGGACCACGTTGCCGCCACCGGCGTTGTCGTTGAGCTGGCGCAGCAGCGGCGCCAGTTCACGTACCGAGACGTTGCGCACCGGCACGACCCGGGTCACCATCTCGTCGCCGCTGCCGGGGTTGCTCTCGTCCACCACCGGGATGGCGGAGGTTTTGGCATCCTTGGAGCGCACCACCTTGAGCACGCCGTTGTCCATCGGGACCACGGCGAAGCCATAGACATCGAGCACGCTCAGGAAGAACTGGTAGTACTGGTCTTCGTTGAGCAGGTCATAGCTGCGGACGTTGATCTTGCCGCGCACCGAAGGCTCGATGATGATGGTCTTGTTCAGGTTCTTGCCGACCGTGTTGATGAACTCTTCGATGTCGGCATTCTTGAAGCTGGCGGAATATTCGGTGGCCCAGGCAGAACCTGCCATCATCAGCGCCGCAGCCACGGTGGCCAGACGCCAGCCCTTCCCTTTATTTATCATTCTTGGTGCTACTCCAAATCATTATTCTGACAAGCCGACATAAACGTCGTAGAGCTGTCCTTGCCGCTCGACGGTGACGGTCATTTCCGTTGCGCCAGCCACCTGCTGCATCGCCTGCATGGCCTGAGCGTTATCCCGCAGATCCAGCCCATTGATGCTGACCGCCATGTCGTTGGCGACCAGCCCCAGTTGATTGAACAGTTCCGGATTGCTGCCCGGATTGAGGCGATAGCCGACCATGCGACCATCGACCCGGACCGGGGAAATATTGAGGTAATCGGTGATCTTGCCGGGGTTGCCCATCAGCTCGTTGCGTACCGAGGAGAGCTTGCCGTCCTGGTTGCCCGGCTTGGGCAGCGGCTTGCCGTACTCCTCCCCGTCCAGCATCAGGGTTTCGTCGCGGCCGTCCCGCTCGATGATGACCCGATCCGGGAACACCTGGCGGATCTTGGCCTGGGTACCATCGATGAGATCACCGATGCCGTAGGAGTTCTGCAGCCCGTTGTGGGCGATGATGGCAATGGACTTGGCGGGATCCGAGCTCGCCAGCACGCCGTTGAGCTGGGCATTGAGCTGGGTCTTGGGAGCATCGGCTGCGACAACATCGGCCGCCTGGGCCTGCTGTTTGGCCTTGCCAAACAGTGCCAGCCGGCTGACGCCGCTCAGGTCGAGCCGGTTTGCACCCTGGCTCTGATTGGCGACCACCGACGGTTGCCAGGACTGGCTGACGGGCCGGCTGCCGAGATCCAGCAGACGCCAGGTGAGACCGGCACACTGGTGGGCCAGCAACAGCAGCAGAAGCCAGAACAGAGGCTGGCTGAATCGGGAGAGTGGCACGGTTTTACAACGGGCCAGAAGGGAGCTCAACAAGTCATCCCTGAACGGTAGCGTCATGTTTATCAATATTTTCTGGCATCCAAATCGGTTGGCTATTGTGTACGGCAATGGACCCAGAGACAACCGACCGGATGGGATGAAGCTGCGAAAATTGACATTCCGTCACACCATCAGCCCCCCTGTTTCTATCCCGGGGCCCGCCTCTGGTATAATCAGGCACCCCTTTCAGCCATTCCGGAGTCGATTCATGCCGAACCCCGCAGAAACCCCAACCCTGGTCCGTCTCGACAAGTGGTTGTGGGCGGCACGTTTTTACAAGACCCGCAGCCTGGCCCGCGACCAGATTGAAGGGGGCAAGGTGCATTACAACGGCCAGCGCAGCAAACCGGGCAAGCATGTCGAGGTCGGCGCTCTCATTCGCTGCTGGCAGGGTCAGGACGAACGGGAAGTGCGGGTGCTCGAGGTGAGCGAGCAGCGCAAATCCGCCCCGCTGGCCCAGCAGCTCTATGAAGAGACCGAGGCCAGCCTGAAAAAGCGGGCCGAAAACAGCGAGGCACGCCGCTTCAACAGCCAGTTTGCGCCAAGCCCCGAGCGTCGCCCCGACAAGCAGGAGCGGCGCCAGCTGATCAAGGTCAAGCAATATTGACCCGCCAAGATGGCCCTTTTATGACGACAGTTGCCGGAATAAGTTCCTAACCAGCTGTTTATTAATGTTTTTATCTATTTACCCCACCGAAGAACCCAGGAATGCATGATGAGTAACCAAGATCTCCTGTATCGCTATCTGTTCGAAGAGTACGAAGTCCGGGGCGAGCTGGTCCAGCTGGACCACACCTACCGCCACGTGGTTGAGGCCCAGAACTACCCGGTACAGGTGCAAAAACTGCTGGGTGAACTGCTGGTCGCCACCAGCCTGCTGACCGCCACCCTCAAGTTCGAAGGCTCCATCACGGTGCAGCTGCAGGGCAACGGCCCGGTACGGCTGGCCGTCATCAACGGCGACAACAACCAGCAGCTGCGTGGCGTGGCCCGCTATGAAGGGGAACTGCCGAGCGACGACAAGCTGCAGAGCCTGATCGGAGAAGGCCAGCTGGTCATCACCATCACCCCGGAGCAGGGTGAACGCTATCAGGGCATCATAGCGCTGGACGCCGACACCCTGGCCGGCTGCCTGGAGCACTACTTCGCCCAGTCCGAACAGCTGGCGACCAAGCTGTGGATCCGCACCGGCTACCACCAGGGTGAGCCGCGCGCCGCCGGCATCCTGCTGCAGGAGCTGCCCGCCCAGAGCGAGGATCACAGCGACGATTTCGAGCACCTGACCCAGCTCACCAGCACCATCAAGGATGAAGAGCTGTTCGGTCTGGAAGCGGAAGAGATCCTCTACCGCCTCTACCACCAGGACAAGGTGCGGGTGTTCGATCCGCAGGCGGTCGAGTTCCGCTGCACCTGCTCCCGCGCCCGTTGCGAAGGGGCTCTGCTGCAGATAGAGAAGGAAGAGGTGATGGAGATGGTGCAGGAGCTCGGCAAGATCGACATGCACTGTGATTATTGCGGCGCCCAGTACCAATTTGATGGGATCGACGTCGAAACCCTGTTCAGCAGGGCTCCCGGTAATGATGCAAACAAGTTACACTAATTGAAGGCGGGCAAAACCCGCCTTTAACTTTAACTTAAATAACAAAAAAATACCCTATTTTATAAAGTTTGATGGCGATCGCTAAACTCTACCACCTAAGTGATAGGATGAACGCCAGATAGAACCCTACCAACCTCTGAACCCAGGAGAATACAATGACAATCGTGGCAGAACCCACCCTGGCCAAGCAATTAGGACTGGACCAGTACGGTATCAAGAACTCCACTGAAATCCTGCGCAACCCTTCCTACGACCAGCTGTTCGCGGAAGAGACACGTGCCGACCTGGAAGGGTTCGAGCGCGGCGTGGTGACCGAACTGGGCGCCGTCAATGTCAATACCGGCATCTTCACCGGCCGCTCCCCTAAAGATAAATATATCGTCAAAGACGCCACTACCCAGAATACTGTGTGGTGGTCTGACCAGGGTAAAAACGATAACAAAGCCATCAGCCCGGAAGTGTGGTCACATCTGAAATCCCTGGTGACCAAACAGCTCTCCGGCAAGCGCCTGTTCGTGGTCGACGGCTTCTGCGGTGCCAACCCGGACACCCGCCTGGCCGTGCGCATCATCACCGAGGTGGCCTGGCAGGCTCACTTCGTGAAAAACATGTTCATTCGCCCGAGCGATGAAGAGCTGAAAACCTTCAAACCGGACTTCGTGGTGATGAACGGTGCCAAGTGCACCAACCCGAACTGGAAGGAGCAGGGTCTCAACTCCGAGAACTTCGTCGCCTTCAACCTGACCGAGAAGATCCAGCTCATCGGCGGCACCTGGTACGGTGGCGAGATGAAGAAGGGGATGTTCTCCATGATGAACTACTTCCTGCCCCTGCGCGGCATCGCCTCCATGCACTGCTCCGCCAACGTGGGTCAGGACGGTGACGTAGCCATCTTCTTCGGCCTCTCCGGTACCGGCAAGACCACCCTCTCCACCGATCCCAAGCGTCAGCTGATCGGCGATGACGAGCACGGCTGGGACGACGACGGCGTGTTCAACTTCGAAGGGGGCTGCTACGCCAAGACCATCAAGCTCTCCAAGGAAGCCGAGCCGGACATCTACAACGCCATCCGTCGCGATGCGCTGCTGGAGAACGTGACCGTGGCGGCCGATGGCACCATCGACTTCGACGATGGCTCCAAGACCGAGAACACCCGGGTCTCCTACCCCATCTATCACATCGAGAACATCGTCAAGCCGGTCTCCAAGGCGGGTCACGCCAACAAGGTGATCTTCCTGACTGCCGACGCCTTCGGCGTGCTGCCCCCGGTCTCCAAGCTGACCAAAGAGCAGACCAAGTACCACTTCCTGTCTGGCTTCACCGCCAAGCTGGCCGGTACCGAGCGCGGCATCACAGAACCGACCCCGACCTTCTCCTCCTGCTTCGGCGCAGCCTTCCTCTCCCTGCACCCGACCAAGTACGGTCAGGAGCTGGTGAAGCGGATGGAAGCCGCCGGCGCGGAAGCCTACCTGGTCAACACCGGCTGGAACGGCACCGGCAAGCGCATCTCCATCAAGGATACCCGCGCCATCATCGACGCCATCCTGGATGGCTCCATCGAGAAGGCCGAGACCAAGGTGCTGCCGATCTTCAATCTGGAAGTACCGACCGCCCTGCACGACGTGAACCCGGCGATCCTCGACCCGCGCGACACTTACGCCAACAAGGCCGAGTGGGACGCCAAGGCGGTTGACCTGGCAGGACGCTTTATCAAGAACTTCGAGCGCTTCACCGACAATGAAGAGGGCAAGCGTCTGGTAGCGGCAGGTCCGCAGCTGTAACAGCCAGCCCGTTTACTGCCAATCTCATACCGGTCAGCCCAGCTGGCCGGTATTTTTTTGAGCAGAGTGCGGCGTTTGACTCCTGCCAAACCTTGCCTTGTGGGCCCTTGCGCGTTAGATTCAGCCCAACTTTATACAATATACAATTTTGTAACGATTCCCCTGTGACCCGATCATGACCCCACCCTACAAGACCCGTACCCAAATGGTGATGGAAAACCTCCGTGGCCGGATCCTGCGCGGTGAGTTTCCCGCCGGCGCCCCCCTGCGTCAGGACGCCATCGCCAAGGAGCTGGCGGTGAGCCGTATTCCGGTGCGGGAAGCCCTGATGCAGCTGGAAGCGCAGGGGCTGGTGAAGTTCGAGGCACACCGCGGCGCCGTGGTCACCATGCTGGACGCCGCGGCCATCGAGGAGCTCTTTTATTTGCGAGCCCTGCTGGAAGCCGATACCCTGTTCCACGCCGTCGACCTGATGACGGAGGAGACCTTCGCCAGGGCGCAGGCGATCCTCGCCCAGTTCGACCAGGCCCTCGAGTCGGGCACCCAGATCGAACGCTGGGCCGAACTGAACCACAGTTTTCACGCCACCCTCTATCAGGCCGCCGGCCGCCCCCAGGCACTGGAGCTGATCGCCCAGATCAATCTGAGCTGTGACCGCTATGTGCGCTTCGAGCTGCTGTTCGCCAGCGATGGCGTCGACAAGGCAGAGCGCGAGCACGCCCAGCTGCTGGAGCTGTGCCGCGCCCGCCGCAAGCACGAGGCGGTGGTACTGCTCAAGCAACATATCGAGGCGGCCGGCCAGTCCATCAAGCGGCTCCTGGACAGCGGCCACAACCACTGAACACTCACATCACAACAATCTGGCATTAACGACATGAATCATTTCGAGATTATTGAAACCCGCGTCGCCCAGGTCAGGGCCGAACTGGCCATGATGGAGCTGGACGCCTTCATCGTCCCCCACGACGACGAGCACCTGGGGGAGTACATTCCCGCCTACGCCGAGCGACTGGACTGGATCACGGGTTTCAACGGCTCCGCCGGCCTCGCCATCATACTGGCGCAGCGGGCGGCCCTGTTCATCGACGGTCGTTACACGGTGCAGGCCCGCATGCAGGCATCGGCCGAGCTCTTCGAGTTTCTCCATCTGGTGGAAGATCCCCATGTGCAGTGGCTGGCGGATCAGCTGCCGTCCGGCTCCCGGGTCGGCTTCGATGCCCGCCTGCACAGCCTGGCCTGGTATCACAATGCCAAGGCGGTGCTGACCGAGCGCGGCATCGAGCTGGTGCGGGTCGAGCAGAACCCCATCGATCTGCACTGGAGCGATCGCCCCGCCCCCACCAAGAACCCGGCCATCCTCTACAGTGAAGCGCTGGCGGGCCAGTCCAGCCAGGCCAAACGCGAGATGCTGGCCAGCGATCTGCGCAAGCGCGCTCTGGATGCGGTGCTGCTGACCCAGGCCGAGCCCATCAACTGGCTGCTCAACCTGCGTGGTCGCGACGTGGATCGGCTGCCGGTGGTGCTGGGCTTTGCGGTACTCTACGCCAACGCCACCATGGATTTCTTCGTCGACACCGACAAGATCGACTGCTTCGCCTTCAGTCAGCACGTGGGGCAGGATGTCTCCGTCTACCCCATCGACAAGCTGGGTGACGTGCTACAGCGCATCGGTGAAGACCAGCAGAAGGTGCTGGCCGATCCCAACACCGCCAACGCCTGGACCCAGCTGGTCATGGAAGAGGCGGGCGCCATCCTGGTGGCCGGTCAGGACCCGACCATGCTGCCCAAGGCGTGCAAGAACGAGGTGGAGCTGGCCGGCATGCGCGCCGCCCATCTGCGCGACGGCGTCGCCGTCACCCGCTTCCTGGCCTGGCTGGATCGGCTGATCGCCAGCGGCGAGTTCGACGGGGTGGATGAAGGGACCCTGGCCGATCAGCTGGAAGCTTTCCGCCGCGAGCAGGAGCACTATGTTGAGCCGAGCTTCGACACCATCTCGGCGCTCGGCCCCAACGCCGCCATGTGCCACTACCGCCATACCAACGGCACTCCGCGCACCTTTGGCCAGGACAGCATCTATCTGGTGGACTCCGGCGCCCAGTATCTGGACGGCACCACCGACATCACCCGCACCATCAAGGTGGGTGAGCTGACCGACGAGCACAAGGCAATGTTCACCCGGGTACTGCAGGGTCACATCGCGCTGGATCAGGCCCGCTTCCCGCGCGGCACCGCCGGCATCCAGCTCGACGTGCTGGCCCGCCAGCCGCTGTGGCAGGCCGGTTACAACTACGACCACGGTACCGGCCACGGTGTCGGCCACTTCCTGAGCGTGCACGAAGGCCCGCAGCGCATCGCCCCCAAGGGCAGCCTGGTGGCCCTGCAGCCGGGCATGGTGCTCTCCAACGAACCTGGCTACTACCGGGAAGATGCCTTCGGCATCCGTTGCGAGAACCTGGTGGTGGTCACCGAGCAGGAGCAGATCGGCGAACTGCCGATGCTGGGCTTCGAGCGGCTGACCTATGTACCGTTCGATACCCGCCTCATCGATCGCAGCCTGTTGAGCCCGGCCGAGTTCCGCTGGATCAACGAGTATCACGCCGAGGTCTACCGCCGCCTGAGCCCGCTGCTGGAAGGCGAGGATCTCGCCTGGCTGGAGCAGGCAACCAGCCTCATCTAAGCGCAGACAACGCTACTTGTCTGATGAAACAGGGCCCACGGGCCCTGTTTTTTTGCCCGCCGGTTTGACCTGTATCAAGACCCCGCCGCCCCAGGTCCGGACAATGCCCTGCATGACGACCCATCACTCCCCCCCCGCGCGCCCGGCCCGTGCCGACAAGGCGCCCGTGCATCCCAGGCTCAAGCGGGAGCAGCAGACGGTCAGCGCCATGATCCGCCTCTACTGCGACCACCATCATCAGGACCCCGCCTGCCGGCACTGCCAGCAGTTGCAGGAGTTCGCCCACCAGCGGCTGCGCCGCTGCCGCTATGGTCACGGCCACAAGCCCACCTGTGCCAACTGCCACATCCACTGCTATGCCCCGGCCATGCGCAAGCAGATCCAGCTGGTGATGAAGTGGAGCGGCCCGCGCATGCTGTGGCATCACCCCTGGCTGGCCCTGCGCCACCTGCTGGACAGCCGCCGCAAGGCCCCCAAACGACCGGGCAGCCGTCCCCTGCCGCCCTGAGCCGGGGCGGCCCTGCCGCTCAGCGCCCCAGACCCGCTTGCATCAGTCCGGCGGGCCCACTACCCTGTGGCTCCTTTTGACTGCCGCCCGGCAGCACGTACGACACCACAGGAGCCCGGATGCACCAGCCCCCCGTTTTGAGAGTGGCGCGCCACACCGACATGCACGCCATCTGGCAGATCGACGTCAATGTATTCGGGGAGGATGTCTATCCCGGCTTCTTCTTCCGCCAGGCCATGGATCTGTGGCCCGAGCTGCTGCTGGTGGCCGAGCTGGATGGCAAGCTGCTGGGCTATGCCCTGGGCGGACTGGGACAGGATCGGTCGCAGGGCTGGCTGCTCTCCTTGGCGGTGCTGCCGGAGGCACGCGGCTTCGGCCTGGCCGAACGCATGATGCTGCAGGTGGAGCAGTCACTGCTGACACTGGGGATCGAGCGGGTCAGGCTGACGGTGGATCCGGCCAATCCGGCCCAGCGCCTCTACTTTCGACTCGGTTATCAACAACTGGCCGAGGAGCGCGACTATTTCGGCCCGGGCGAGGATCGCCTGCTGCTGGAAAAACGGCTCGACTGAGCCGGCAGTGACGGGGTTTGCGGGGCCCGGGCCTTATAATTGGTTACACTTTGCTGGTTTCATGCTCAATCCGGTTGGCGTAGAGTTGAATCACTGACCGAACAAACCAGATTAGATGCCAGCCCAGGAGGCCCATCATGTTGAAACGCATTACCCTCATCGCCCTGTTGGCCACCACCACCGCCACCACCCTCAGCGGCTGTGCCAACAGCGACGTCTACTCCGGTGACGTCTACACCAAGGATCGAGCCAAGCAGGTGCAGACCGTCAGCTACGGCACCATCCTCTCCACCCGCCCGGTCAAGATCCAGGCCGATGAGAACTCGCTGATCGGCACCATCGGCGGCGCCGTGGTCGGCGGCCTGCTCGGCAGCACCATTGGCGGCGGGCGCGGCAGCGACATCGCCGCGGCCGGTGGCGCCATCGCGGGTGCGGCAGCGGGCAAGGCGGCCGGTGACAAGCTCAATCAGGTGGACGGCGTCGAACTCGAGATCAAGAAAGAGAACGGCGAATCCATCGTGGTGGTGCAGAAGGCCAGCCCCACCTTCGTACCGGGCGCCCGGGTCCGCATGACCCAGGGCAACGGCACCATCAACGTGGCCGTGGTCAACTAAGCCCTCGGAACCCTCCGCCCATGAAAAAGCCCTCGCACTGCGAGGGCTTTTTTTATTGCCATGTCGGCCGGGAATTACTGACGGACCAGCCGGAAGATGGCGTAGCCAGGGTGCTGGGCGTCATCCATCGGCAGGGTGGACTTGTACTCCAGATCCGCACCGGCCAGCTGCTTGGCCTCCTCGCGGGGCGAGGAGTAGAGCCGCACGTCCACGTTGGCCGGCAGGGCCTTCATGTGCCAGTTGTTGTTGGCCGCCGGGCTGAAGCCGGCCGGGTTGTCGGCAGACTGGGCCTTCAGGTACTGGGCGATGATCTCGCGCGTCTCGAAGGGGTCTTCATGCACTATGTTGCTGCCGTCGATGCCCGGGAAGTGGCCGCCGCCGCTGGCGCGGTAGTTGTTGGTCACCACGTAGAACTTCTGGGCCGGATCGATGGGCTGGCCGTTGAAGGTGAGGCTGCTGATGCGCTGGCCGTCGCTGACCTTGGCCCCTTCCTTGTTGTAACGGGCCGGCTGGGTGATATCCACCTCGTAGTTGACCCCGTCGATCACGTCGAAGTTGTAGGTGGGGAACTTCTCGTTCACCAGCCACTGCACCTCGGTCTTGCCGGTGTCGATCTGGTTGAACTGACCGGCACTCATCTCCAGCCACTCCTTGACGGTGGCCCCGTTCACCTCGACCACCTGCAGGGTGTTCGGATAGATGTAGAGGTCGGAGACGTTGCGCAGGGAGATGTCACCCTGAGCCACGTAGGTGAAGTCATTGATGCCGTTGCGACCGCCACGGAACGGCGCCGCCACCGACAGAATGGGGTAGGACTCCTTGAGCAGGCCGTCTTTTTGCAACTGCTCGGCATGCTTGCGCTGGGCATCGCTCACCAGTTGCACTGAGGGGTCATCCTGCACCAGGGCGAAGAAGCTGTGGATGGAGGAGGTGATCTTGCCGAGCGGCTCATCCAGCCACTGGTTGGTGGCGTCGTGGTCGGCCTGTACCAGGTCCACCACCCGTTGATCCACCGCGCTGCCCTCGCTGGAGTCGATCTTGCGCAGGCTGGCCTGGCTCTGTTTCACCTGCCACTTGCCGTCCACCTGCTCCAGCTTGAGGTCGATGATGCCGAGGTGGTTGCCCCAGTAACCCGGCATTACGGTCGGAATGCCGCTCAGGGTACCGGCCTTGTTGTCCACCTCCGGCAGATCCGGGAAGTCACCCGGGAAGTTCTTGTGGGCGTGGCCCAGCATCAGGGCATCCACCCCCTTCACCTTGGCCAGGTGCCAGGCGGAGTTCTCCATCATGGCCTCGTAGCTGCTGGCGTTGATACCGGTGTGGGCTACCACCACCACGATATCGGCGCCCTTGGCGCGCAGCTCGGGCACATAGTGGTTGGCGGTCTCGACCATGTCGGCCACCACCACCTTGCCTTCCAGATGGCGCTTGTCCCACTGCAGCACCTGCGGCGGGGTCAGCCCCAGGATGCCGACCTTGACGGTCTGCAGCTGCCCCTTGTCATCCTTCACCTTGCGCTCCAGCAGCAGGTAGGGGGTGAACTTGTTGCCGCTCCAGTCTATTTGCCCCTTGGCATCACGCTTGAAGGCACCCGCCTCGAACACGTTGGCGTTCACATAGGGGAACTTGGCCCCCTGCAGGGTCTTGGTGAGGTAATCCAGCCCATAGTTGAATTCGTGGTTGCCCAGGTTGCCGGCATCGTAGCCGAGCTCGTTCATCGCCTTGAACACCGGGTGGGCCTGCTTGTCGAGGTAACCGGCACCGGACTGCTCGAAGATGTAGTCCGCCAGCGGCGTGCCCTGGATCAGGTCACCGTTGTCGAGCAGCAGGTTGTTGGGGTTTTCGGCGCGGGCCGCGCGGATCAGCAGCGCGGTGCGGGAGAGACCAAACTTGCGATCCTCCTTGTTCTGGTAGTAGTCGTAGCCCAGCACGTTGGAGTGGATATCGGAGGTCTGGATCAGACGCAGGGCAACCTCACCCGGTTGCGCCTTGCTGTCGTTTTCATTGCTACAGGCAGATAACAGCACGATGGCTGCAATAGCCCCCAGCTTCATGGTTTTATTCACTGTCTTGTCCCTTTTATTATGAGTGTCGCTTTACCAGCGACGGGAATTTAACAGACGAATATGTCAGCGCATGAAGCCGGGATTAATTTTTATGAGGTGCGGCACAAAAATAGCCTTATGACGCCAGCAGAGCCCCGCTCGCCAGCTGCAACGCCAGCCCCAGCATGATGAAACCAACAATAGTATCAATAGCTTGCTGAACCCTGCCGCGCGCGAGCCAGGGCGAGAGGGCGGCCGCCCCGAACGCCAGGCTGTAGAACCAGACCAGCGAGGCCAGCATGGCCCCGGCCGCAAAGGCCGGCCGCAACTCTTCGGCAAACTGGCTGCCGAAGGAGCCGAGCAGCATCAGGGTATCCAGGTAGACGTGGGGGTTGAGCAGGGTCACCCCGAGGGTCATGGCCAGCACGCTCTTGACCCCCATCAACTGGGGCGAGTCCGCAAGCTTGGCTCCCTGCCCGCGCCAGGCACTGCGCAGGGAACGGATACCGAACCAGCCGAGAAACAACACGCCGCCCCAGGTCAGCAGGGCCAGGCCGATCGGGCTGGCCGCCAGCAGGTTGGCCCCGCCAAACACCCCGATGCCGATCAGCACGAGATCGCACAGGCAGCAGAGGGTCGCCGTCAGCAGATGGTGGTTACGGTGGATGCCCCGACTCAGCACGAAGGCATTCTGGGCACCGATGGGAATGATCATGGCAAGGCCGAGGGTGAAGCCTTGCAGGGTGGTAGCAAACATGGATGAACCGTCCAGCAGAGTGATTGGACGGCACTATAAGGGGGACAGTTCTATTTAGAGAAATTCATTGATCTGCTGAGCCATTGGTTTTGCTAATGGTGCGCAGCAGGCATAACCCCTTCGGGGCAGAAGGGCCGCCATTCGGCCATGACTGTCAATTGCAGGATCTGACAATTGTTAGCCAATCACTCTACCCCGAGAATCATCGGGTTTTATTGCATCAGCTTGGGGAAGTTGGTGACCACGACCTGCTCGAGATTGGGCAGCAAAATGCCACTGCTCACCCCCTTGGCGATGGCCTGGTAGCGATTCATCGACCCCGTTTTACGGGTGACCTGATTGAGGTGGTAGTTCACGGTTCGCTCCGTGATCCCCAGGATGCAGGCGATTTCACCCGACGTTTTCCCTTCACTGGCCCAGAACAGGCATTCGGTCTCCCGGTCAGTCAGGGCCTCCTGAGGGTCATCTTCCCGCAGACTGACCCGCACAATCCGGATCGCCGCCTCGAAGATGTAGTTGGACATCCAGGAGAGGATGGGCGAGGACTCCAGCAGCAGATCGCTCGATGCCCGCTCGGCGGTGATGAACGACAGTATGCCGTTCTCCCCTGCCGCACCGTGCAACGGGAACGAAATTCCGTTGCGCAGCCCGAACTCCGCCGCCAACCCCATCACGTCAAGACTGCCCTCTTGCAGAAAACGCGCCCGCTCATCCAGCCGGTTCCAGTAAATGGGCAAGGTCTGCTTGCGGGCCAATTGAATGATGGGATCACAGGCCAGCATATGGTTGGCCGTGTAGGCCTGCACCCAGGAGTCTGGGCACTGGTTGAACAGCACCACCTTGGGTCTTTGCATCGACATGGGAATGATCAGCGCAAACCGGTAGTAGTCGTAACCCATACCGAGCGTGAACCGACCGATCAACTCGGCCAAACGATCCCCGTCCGTTACCGAAGTGAAATGTTCGAGGTACTCAAGCAGTTGGTCTTGTTTCATATGCTAGCCCCCCTGGCCAGGGCCTCGATTATAGCGCCGAACACTGAAATGGAGACATCTGAATGCTTGTTTTCAAAGGAAAATTAAAAGAACACCCCAGATGGGAGGTAGAAAACGAGCTTTATCGCTTTCGCAATCGCGTCTTCTCCGATCGCCTCGGCTGGGATGTGGAATCCCACCGTGGTCTGGAGCAGGACAGTTTCGATACCCCTGATACCCACTGGGTGCTGATCGAAGATGAGGAAGGGCTGTGCGGCTGCATCCGTCTGCTCAGCTGTGCCCAGGATTACATGCTGCCCAGCATCTTCCCTACCGCCCTCGCCGGTGAAGCCCCGCCGCGCAGCAACGACGTGTGGGAGCTGACCCGCCTCGCCATCGATGCCGAACGGGCTCCCCGGCTCGGCAACGGCATCAGCGAACTGACCTG
This sequence comes from Aeromonas sp. QDB03, assembly GCF_027707985.1. Classification (NCBI taxonomy): domain Bacteria; kingdom Pseudomonadati; phylum Pseudomonadota; class Gammaproteobacteria; order Aeromonadales; family Aeromonadaceae; genus Aeromonas; species Aeromonas sp. QDB03. The sequence goes on from NZ_JAPCJG010000003.1 coordinate 251,844, forward strand.
CATCATCTTCCGCGAGGTCTATGCCTTCGCCAAGGCGCAGGGGATCCGCGAGCTGGTTGCCGTGGTCAGCCTGCCGGTAGAGCGGATCTTCCGCCGTCTCGGCCTGCCCATCGAACGGCTCGGTCACCGCCAGGCGGTGGATCTGGGCGCCGTGTGCGGGGTCGGGATCCGCTTCCATCTGGATGAGCGGTTCGCCCGTGCCGTCGGCCAGCCCCTGCAGGGTGCCTATGACGAGGCGCGCGAACTGGTCACCGAATAAAGACGACGCAAAAAAATCCCGGGGTAAGACCCGGGATTAAAAGTTCTCGCTATGGCCCGTTTCCACCCCATGCAAAAACGGACGCAAAAGAGTATCTCCTGAATACCTTTTGACCACCACTGTCACATCTCACAGTGACAAATCCGCTTTGACCCCGCAGCCCTTGTCACGCCTGGCCTGCCGACATTTTCAGCGATCTCCGGTTGTTCTGTCGCCACCACTTGAGTAGCATCTCTTCTTAATTCCCCCTGTTGATAAGGCATGCTGATGAAGGCGTTGGATTACAAGCTGCTGCTGGCGCTGGATGCGGTGATGCAAGAGCAGAACTTCGAGCGGGCCGCCCAGCGCCTGCACATCACCCAGTCCGCCATCTCCCAGCGCATCAAGCAGCTGGAGCAGCAGTTTGCCGAACCGTTACTGATCCGCGGCCAGCCGCTGCAGGCCACCGCGCTCGGTCAGAAGCTGCTGGCCCACTACCGTCAGGTGCGCCAGCTGGAGCTGGAACTGGCTGGCGAGCTCTCCCCCGCCGAGCCGCAGGCGCCGATCCGGGTCAGCATCGCCGTCAACGCCGACAGCCTGGCTACCTGGTTTCTGCCGGCCCTGGCCCCGCTGCTGGAGCAGCACCCCATCGAGCTGAACTTGCTGGTGGATGATGAGAGCCGCACCCTGGATCGGGTACGCGAGGGGCAGGCGTTCGGCGCCGTCAGCCTGCACGGCCAGCCGCTGGCCGGCTGCTGCGTCGACGAGCTCGGCGAGATGCGCTACCTGCTCACCGCCAGCCCCGCCTTCGTCGCCCGCCACTTCCCGCAGGGGCTGACACTGGCTGCGCTGGCCAAGGCGCCGGCGGTGGCCTTCGATCAGCGCGACGACATGCACGTCAGCTACATGGCCCGCCACTTCGGGCTGGAGCCCGGCGGCTACCCCTGCCACACGGTGCGCTCGTCCGAGGCCTTCGTCGCCATGGCCGAACAGGGGCTGGCCTGCTGCCTGATCCCGGAATTGCAGATCCGCCGCCAGCTGGCGGAGGGCAGCCTGCTCGATCTCAGCCCGGACCAACATCTGGTCGAGCGGCTCTACTGGCACCGCTGGGTGCTGGAACGGGGGCTGCACAAACAGATATCCCAGCGCCTGATCGAGCAGGGTCGCCGGGCACTGCAACCCGGCTGAGCCGGCCATTCACCTTGGCTTTGGAGGGGTAAAAACGTATAGTGCTGGGCGATCCGTCATCAGGTCTCCACCCAGGTTTTCCACTTCAGGTTCCTCACTTATGTTCCAAGACAATCCGCTGCTGGCCCAGCTCAAGCAACAAATCCGCGAAAACATCCCCAAGAAAGAGGGTGTGATCCGCGCCTCCGATCGAGGCTTCGGCTTCCTGGAGGTCGATGAGAAGACCAGCTATTTCGTGCCGCCTCCCTACATGAAGAAGGTGATGCACGGTGACCGGGTGAGCGCCCTGATCCGTACCGAAAAAGAGAAGGAAGTGGCCGAGCCGGATGCCCTGCTGGAGCAGTCCGTCACCCGTTTCGTGGCTCGGGTCAAGATGTTCCGTGACCGCCTCAACGTGGTCGCCGATCACCCGCTGATCAAGGACGCCATCAAGGCCCGCGTCAAGAAGGGGCTGGACGAGAAAGAGTTCAAGGAAGGGGACTGGGTGGTTGCCACCCTCAAGCGTCACGCCCTGGTGGACGGCAACTTCTCTGCCGAGATCACCCAGAAGATCGCCTCGCAGGAAGATCACAACGTGCCCTGGTGGGTGGTGCTGGCGCGCCACAACCTGGCCCAGGTCGAGCCGGCGGATCTGCCGGAGTGGAAGGTGATCGAAGAGGAAGAGCTGCCGCGCACCGATCTGACCGCGACCCCCTTCTTCACCATCGACGGCGCCAAGACCAAGGACATGGACGATGCCCTGGCCATCCGCAAACTGGACAACGGCTGGGAACTGCTGGTGGCCATCGCCGACCCGACCGCCTACGTGGCCGAGGGTAGCGAGCTGGACAAGGAAGCCGCCCAGCGCGCCTTCACCGTCTACATGCCGGGCCGCAACGTGCCGATGATCCCGCGCACCCTCTCCGACGAGCTCTGCTCCCTGAAAGAGGGCGAGGAGCGCAACACCCTGTGCGCCCGTCTGCTCATCGCCGAGGATGGCCTGCTGCTGGAGGAGACCGAGTTCTTCGCCGCCCGCATCAGCTCCCACGCCCGTCTCACCTATGACGACGTCTCCGACTGGGCCGAGCACGGCAAGCAGCTGGATATCGACGCCGGCGTGCTGGCCCAGCTGCCGCTGATGAAGGCAATGACCGAGGCGCGCATCGCCTGGCGTACCGAACATGCCCTGGTGTTCCCGGATCGTCCCGACTACGACTTCGAGCTGGGCGAGAACGGCGAAGTGCTGGCCATCCACGTCGAGCCACGCCGCATCGCCAACCGCATGGTGGAAGAGTCGATGATCGCCGCCAACATCTGTGCCGGCCGCGTGCTCGGCAAGCAGGTCGGCTACGGCATCTTCAACGTCCACACCGGCTTTGACGAAGAGTCCCTCGACGGCGCCATCGATCTGCTGAAAAGCGCCGAGGCCCCGTTCGAGAAGGAAGAGATCGCCAGCCTGTCCGGCTTCTGCGCCCTGCGCCGCTGGATCGACAACCTGGACACCCGCTGGCTGGATGGCAAGATCCGCCGCTTCCAGAGCTATGCGCTGATGTCCGCCGAGCCGGGCGCCCACTACGGCCTGGGGCTGGATGCTTACGCCACCTGGACGTCACCTATTCGGAAGTACGGCGACATGGTCAACCATCGCCTGCTCAAAGCCGTCATCGCCGGCAAGACCCCGGGTGAGCGCCCGAACCTAGAGCTCACCGAGCACTTGACCGCCTGCCGCCGCCTGCACCGCATGGTGGAGCGCGACATCGGCGACTGGCTCTATGTCCGCTACCTCAAGGCCGATGCCGGCACCGACAAGGTGTTCAACGCCGAGATCATCGACGTGATGCGCGCCGGCCTCAAGCTGCGTCTGCGCGAGAACGGCGCCGTGGTGTTCATGCCCGCCCGCCATATCCTCGACAACAAGGATCGGTTGGAGTGCAACTGGGACAACGGCCGCGTCTATCTAGACAAGACCGAGGTGGTCTACGAGCTCGGCCAGATCATCGAGGTCAAGCTGACCGAAGCGGTGGAAGAGACCCGCTCCCTCATCGCCAAGCCGGCGGTGGAACTGGTGCCGGGCCCGGCGCCGGTCGCCCCGACCAGCGAAGCCGATGCTGCGCCTGCCGACGAGGCCCCCAAGGCCGAATAAGCCAGGCTTCCCCACCTTGCAAAAAGCCCGCACCCTGCGGGCTTTTTTATTGGGCCATGCCGCCCGCCGAGTCCGCCGATCACTTTTTGTACGCGCCGAGCTTGCCAGTTGCTCGTTACGGGCATAGAGTGAATCCACAAATGAACGAACGTTCGCTCACAGTGAATTTTCAGGCAAGAGGCATCCCCATGACCACCAACAACCTGCGGCTGGAGCAGCGGCGCGAGCAGATCATCCAGGCGGCGCTCGGCTGCTTTATCGAGCGAGGTTTCCACCAGACCGGCATGCGCGACATCGCCGCCGCCGCCGGGGTGAGCCTCGGCAACCTCTACAACCACTTCGCCCGCAAGGAAGAACTGATCGCCCTGATCGCCTCGCTGGAGGCGGCCGAGCTGCAACCCCTGCTGGATGAGCTGATCCAGGGGCCGGCCCGGGCGGCGCTGGCCCGCTTCGCCGCCGGCTACCTCGCCTGGTCGCTGACCCCGGAGAACCTGCTGCTCGGCACCGAGATCCTGGCCGAGCTGACCCGCCACCCCGAGATGGCCGCCACCTTCGCCAGCAACCAGCGCCAGCTGTGCGATGCCCTGGCGGCGACAGTGCGCCGTGGTCAGCAGGCGGGGGAGCTGGCTGCACACCTGCTGCCGGACCTCACCGCCCAGCTGTTGCTGGACGCACTGGAGGGGCAGGCGGTGCGCCACGCCCTCGCCCTGCATCCAGAGCAGGCACCGGTGGAACAAAGGTTGCCGTCCCTGCTGGACCAGCTGCTGGGCCCGGCCCGCTGATCACCCCAAGGAGCCACCACCATGACTACCCCGCACAATCGACTGGAAGGACTGGATCTGGCCCGTGCCATGGCCCTGCTCGGCATGGTGCTGGTGAATTTTCGCATCGCCATGGGGGTGTTGGCGGGGGGGCCGACCTGGCTCAAGCCCCTGCTGGATGCGCTGGAGGGGCGCTCCGCCGCCAGCTTCGTGGTACTGGCCGGCATCGGGCTGGGGCTGTCGACCCGCAAGCTGGCGTGGTCGGCGGCCATGAGCCATACCGCCAGGCGGGCCCTGTTCCTGCTGATCGTGGGGCTGCTCAACTACCTGGTTTTTCCGGCCGACATCATCCACTACTACGCCGTCTACTTTCTGCTGGGGGCCTGCTGTCTCTGGCTTCCCTCCCCCTTGCTGCTGGCCCTGATCCCGCTGCTGGCGGCAAGCTTCGTCGGCCTGCTGTTCCTGCTCGATTACGATCGGGGCTGGCAGTGGCACAGCTTCAGCTATCCCGAGTTCTGGACCCTGGCCGGCTTCATCCGCAATCTGCTGTTCAACGGCTGGCACCCGGTGGTGCCCTGGCTGGGCTTCCTGCTCTACGGCCTCTGGCTGAGCCGTCAGTCTCTGGCCAATCCGGTCACCCAGCGCTGGCTGCTGGCCGGCGGGGTGAGTGCCATGGCGCTGGCCAAGGGGCTGTCGCTCTGGTTGCCGACCCTCTTGCCGAACCCCGCGCTGGCGCCACTGCTGGCGACCCAGCCCATTCCCCCGGCGCCGCTCTACCTGCTGTTCGGCATGGGCGCGGCCAGCACCCTGATCGCCCTCTGCCTCTGGCTGGGACGCGCCCTGCCCGAGGCCCGCTGGTGGCGAGTGTGGCTGCCGGTCGGCCGGCAGACCCTGACCCTCTATCTGGCCCACATCATGCTCGGCATGGGAGTACTCGAGGCGATCGGCTGGCTGCAGGGGCAGGATCTGCCTGAGGTGGTGCTGGCCGCCACCCTCTTCGCCCTGGCGGCGCTGCTGTTTGCCAATCTCTGGAGCCTGCGCTTCGAGCGAGGCCCGCTGGAATGGCTGATGCGTCGGCTTTGCAGCTGAAGGGCATCATGAAAAACTGAAAGTGGGTTACAAAATAATTGATTCATTGGTTATTTTAATGTGAATTCAACCAATCCATCGTCAATACCCTCACTTTTCAGGTCAGGCGAATTGCTCCAATTGAATACAAATAATGAAAGTGAGAAATGGATCACATTGACATCAAGTTTGCGCAAACAGCAAAGAGTGATTCTGGTCACATAAAAACGATGCTGGCGGCAGAAAAGATCGAAATGTAGCCGAAATACAGAGAGTGAATGTGATCGACATCACTATTAATAGAGGGGGGAGGTCGGGGTATTTGAGAGCTGCGTCACAAGACACCCCGTTTTCAGCCTAATTTGATCACAAGCTGGTAGATTGAAGTTGCTTAGACGACAGGGATGGCGGTTCGGCAAAACCGGCCAGCCCGACTACCACTTTTAATCAAACAGGCTTAAAACGGGGTCCCGACATGTTATCACCGGATACCAAAGTCAAGATACAGAATTTTGGACGCTTCCTGTCCAATATGGTCATGCCCAACATAGGCGCCTTCATCGCCTGGGGCTTTATTACCGCCCTCTTCATCCCCACCGGCTGGCTGCCGAGCGAAACCTTGGCCAAGCTGGTCGGTCCCATGATCACCTACCTGCTGCCGCTGCTGATTGGCTATACCGGCGGCAAGCTGATGGGCGGTGAGCGCGGCGGCGTGGTCGGTGCCATCACCACCATGGGCGTCATCGTGGGGACCGACATCCCCATGTTCATGGGCGCCATGATGGTCGGCCCGCTCGGTGGCTGGGCCATCAAGCGTTTCGACAAGGCGATGGAAGGTCGCGTCAAGAGCGGCTTCGAGATGCTGGTAAACAACTTCTCCGCCGGCATCACAGGCATGCTGCTGGCGATCCTCGCCTTCTTCGTGATCGGCCCCTTCGTCAAGGTGCTCTCCGGCGTACTGGCCGGTGGCGTCGGCTTCCTGGTGGACAACAACCTGCTGCCGCTCACCTCCATCTTCGTTGAGCCGGCCAAGATCCTGTTCCTCAACAACGCCATCAACCACGGCATCTTCTCGCCGCTGGGGATCCAGCAGGCCACCGAGCACGGCCGCTCCATCTTCTTCCTGATCGAAGCGAACCCGGGCCCGGGCATGGGCGTGCTGCTGGCCTACATGGTGTTCGGTCGCGGCGCCGCCAAGCAGTCTGCTGCCGGTGCCTCCATCATTCACTTCTTCGGCGGCATCCACGAGATCTACTTCCCGTACGTGCTGATGAACCCGCGCCTCATCCTGGCGGTGATCGCCGGCGGCATGACCGGGGTGTTCACCCTGACCCTGTTCAACGCAGGTCTGGTCTCCCCCGCCTCACCGGGTTCCATCTTCGCCGTGCTGTTGATGACACCGAAAGCCTCCCTCATCGGGGTGCTGCTCTCCATCGTCGCTTCCACCACCGTCTCCTTCCTGGTCGCCGCCGTGTTCGTGCGTGCCCAGCAGCCGGAAGCCGACGAGGCCGATGCCCTCGGTGAAGCTACCCGCAAGATGAAAGCCATGAAGGGTGCCAAGCCCGAGACCTCAGCGGCCAAGAAGCCGGGCGGTGAACTGATGGCAGTGCGCAACATCGTCGTCGCCTGCGATGCGGGCATGGGCTCCAGCGCCATGGGCGCCGGCCTGCTGCGCAAGCGGGTGCAGGCCGCCGGCCTCGACATCAGCGTCACCAACCGCGCCATCGATCAGCTCGACGGTCAGGTGGACTGGGTCATCACCCACAAGGATCTGACCGAGCGGGCCCGTCGCCACGCGCCGCACGCCCACCACATCTCGCTCACCAACTTCCTCGACAACGGTCTCTATCAGGAGCTGGTACAGAGCCTGACCCAGGCCGCCAACGATGACGTCGCCAACCCGCAGCTGCTGGTGGCCGCCAACGACGACAGCTACGAGCCGCAGGCCGCTGAGGTGTTCACCCTGAGCCGTCATGACGTGCACCTTGGGCTCAAGGCCGACAACAAGGAGGCCGCCATCCGGGCTGCCGGCAAGCTGCTGGCGGAACGGGGCTACGTGGCGCCCGACTACGTCAACGCCATGCTGGAGCGCGAACAGCTGGTCTCCACCTACCTCGGCGAATCCATCGCCGTGCCGCACGGCACCATCGCCGCCAAGGAGTTTGTGAAGCGCACCGGCATCGTCATCTGCCAATACCCGGCCGGGGTCGCCTTTGGCGAGGCGGCCGATGAAGTGGCGCGGCTGGTGATCGGCATCGCCGCCCGCAACGACGAACACATGCAGGTGATAACCCGCCTGACCAATGCACTGGACGAACCCGGCCTCATCGACCGGCTGGCCAGCACTCAGGATCCCCAGGAATTCCTGGATCTGCTGGGTGCCGAACAGGCTGCCTGATCGTCCTTCATCGTCTTTGGTTCAAGAGGTTAATATCATGAAAACATTGCATTTTGGTGCAGGCAACATCGGTCGCGGCTTCATCGGCAAACTGCTGGCTGACGCCAGCCACCAGGTCACTTTCGCCGACGTCAACGAGACCCTGATCGACCAGCTCAACCACCGCCAGGAGTACAAGGTGCACGTGGTGGGAGCGGATCAGAAGCTGGACGTGGTGCGCAACGTGGCGGCGGTGAGCTCCGCCGGCCACGAGGTGATCGCCCGCATCATCACCGCCGATCTGGTCACTACCGCAGTCGGCCCCAACATTCTGGACAAGATTGCCAGCACCCTGGCCAAGGGGCTGCAGGCCCGCTTCGATGCCGGCAACCTGACGCCCCTCAACGTCATCGCCTGCGAGAACATGGTGCGCGGCACCAGCCATCTCAAGCAGGAGGTACTCAAGTACCTGCCGGTCGCGTATCATGCCACCCTCGACGCCTGCATCGGCTTCGTCGACTCGGCGGTGGACCGTATCGTTCCGCCGGCAGCGGCCAACGATGATCCGCTGGAAGTGACGGTGGAGAGCTTCAGCGAGTGGATCGTCGACCAGACCCAGTTCAAGGGCGAGCTGCCGCAGGTGGCGGGCATGGAGCCCACCGACAACCTGATGGCCTTCGTCGAGCGCAAGCTGTTCACCCTCAACACCGGCCACATCGTCACCGCCTACCTCGGCAAGCTGAGGGGCTATCGCACCATCCGCGAGGCGATCGAGGATCCGCTGATCCGCAGCAAGGTGCGCCGCGCCATGGAGGAGAGCGGCGCCGTGCTGGTACAACGCTACGGTTTCGACCCGCGCCTGCACGCCGCCTACATCGAGAAGATCCTGGCCCGCTTCGCCAACCCCTATCTGGTGGACGAGATTGATCGGGTCGGCCGTCAACCGCTGCGCAAGCTGGCGGCGGGGGATCGGCTGGTGAAGCCGCTGCTCGGCACCCTGGAGTACGGCCTGCCGAGCGATCACCTGCAGGAGGGGATCGCCGCAGCGCTGCACTATCGCAACGCCGATGACCCGCAGGCAGTGGAACTGCAACAGCTGCTGGCGGAGCTGGGCCCGACCCAGGCTCTGGCCCGCATCACCGGCCTGGCTGCCGACAGCGACATCGTCAGCGCCATCGTCACCCGTTATGGCAATTTGAAGTGACCTGATGAGGCGCCGTCGCCGCCGGCCCACTAAGGCCGGCCACCAAAGCGCCTCACACGATAAAAACCGGGAGAGAGGCCCACTCTCTCCCTGTCAGCTGGACCCAATGCACTTATGACCACACACCAGGAAGATGAAGTACTGGAGCGACTGAACGAGCAGGATGGCCCTCGCGGCTTCTTTCTCGAGGTCGTGACCATCCTGGAAGAGGCGGTCGACTCTCTGATGCGACGCGCGTTCCGTCAGGAGGAGTATGCCGTCAAATACGCCATCGAACCCCTGCTCAACCAGAGCGGCCCTCTCGGCCAGCTGGAGGTGCGCCTCAAGCTCATCTTCGCCCTCGGCCTCATCTCTCTCGAACGCTATCAGGATCTCGAGGCTTACCTGAAGATCCGCGATTTTCTGGTGCGCGACCCCAAGGATTACCGCTTCAGCGACAAGCCCATCCGCGATCTGCTGGCACGTCTGCACGGCGTCAGCCAGGGCGGCATGATGCCGCAGGAGGCCCCCGCCAACGAGGAGGACTGGCCCTTCTACCAGATGCAGCTGAACCGGCTCGATCAGGTGGTGCGCTCGGCGCTGGTGCTGGCGGTGGCCGACTGCGTCACCGAACTCCACAAGGAGAGCCCCATCTAATCCGGCTGGTGGCCGCAGCCAGCGGCCACACCCCGCCCCTCTCCCGCGGCCATGCCGCCGTGACGCCCGCTGTCGCGCGATCCGCGTCCCCCCTTGTTCCCGCCGCCGGCCGGTGTCAATCTGACCATCTTCCCCACTACACTTCCTCCAGGTTCATCGCCTTAATCGAGGTCTGCATGCTTGCTCTCTCCCTGGCCGGGATCGCCCTGGTCTCAGTGCTGGCCCAATGGCTGGCCTGGTCGCTGCGGGTGCCCGCCATCCTGTTTCTGCTGCTCACCGGCCTGCTGCTGGGCCCGGTCAGCGGCCTGCTCGACCCCGACGCCCTGCTCGGCGACCTTCTGTTTCCGCTGGTCTCCCTGTCGGTCGCCATCATCCTGTTCGAGGGGGCGCTCACCCTGCACCTGGCCGAGCTGAAAGGGATCGGCAAGGTGGTGCGCAACCTCTGCTCGGTGGGCATGCTGGCCAGTTTCGCCGTCATCGGCAGCGCCGGTTACTTCCTGCTGGGGCTGGACTGGCGGGTCGCCATGGTGCTCGGCGCCGTGCTGGTGGTGACCGGCCCGACCGTGGTCGCCCCCATGCTCAACGTGATCCGCCCCACCCGGGAGGTGGACCGCATCCTGCGCTGGGAGGGGATCGTCATCGATCCCATCGGCGCCCTGTTTGCGGTGCTGGTGTTCGAGGCGGTGCGCCTCGGCAGTCAGGGGGATCTCATCGGCCACACCCTGCTGGCGCTGGCCAAGACGGTGGGGGTAGGGTCGCTCATCGGGGTCGGCGCCGGCTGGCTCACCACCCTGCTGATCCGCAAGGACTGGCTGCCGGTCAGCCTGCACAAGTTCGGGGTGCTGGCGCTGGTACTGGTCACCTTCAGCCTCTCCAACTGGCTCAGCCACGAATCCGGCCTGCTGGCCGTCACCGTGTTCGGCATCTGGCTCGCCAATCAGGAGGGGCTGGATCTGGAAGAGGTGCTGGCTTTCAAGGAGGATCTCGCCGTCATCCTCATCTCCTCCCTGTTCATCCTGCTGGCGGCCCGCCTCGATCTGGCCCAGCTCTGGCAGCTCGGCCCCATGGTGCTGGCTCTGCTGTGCGTGGTGCAGTTCGTGGCACGCCCGCTCTGCATCCTGGTCTCCACCTGGGGATCGGATCTCTCCTGGCGGGCCCGCGCCCTGCTCGGCTGGATTGCACCGCGCGGCATCGTCGCGGCGGCGGTCAGCGCCTCCTTCGCCATCAGCCTGCACCAGGCCGGCATTCCCGATGCCGACAAGCTGGTGCCGCTGGTGTTTGCGGTGATCATCTCCACCGTGGTGCTGCAGAGCCTCACCTCGGCGCCGCTGGCCGGTCTGCTCAAGATGCGCCAGAGCGCCCCCAACACCTGGCTCATCATCGGGGCCAACTCGGTGGCGCGGGCCATCGGCCGGGCCCTGGCGGATCAGGGGGTGCCGGTCCAGCTCTGCGATCCGGCCTGGGAGTTCTGCCGTCAGGCACGGATGAGCAACCTGCCCTGCTACTTCGGCAATCCGCAATCCGAACACGCCGAGCTGCATCTGCCGCTCACCAGCATCAGCACAGTGCTGGCGCTCTCCCCCAACCGCCACAACAACGCCCTCGGCGTGCTGCACTTCGCCCACCTCTACGGCGAGGAGAAGGTCTACTCCCTGCGCTCCAGCGAGCAGCACGGCAAGGCCAATCGGGAGAGTGCCACCTTCCGCGCCCGCCAGAACCTGTTCGGTCCCGACATCAACTACGCCCGGCTGAGCGGCCTGCTGAGCCGGGGCGGCCAGATCAAGGCGACCCGGCTGAGCGAGGCGTTCGACTGGGCCCAGTACCAGGAGGCCAACCCGGGCGCCATTCCGCTGTTTGTGCTGGACGGCAAGGGGCGGCCCCGCATCGTCACCGGCCCCGTCGAGCCGCTGGCCGGGGAGCTGCTGATCGCCCTGCAGCCGCCGAAGGAGACGGCCATCCCATGAGCGAGACCCGGCCCAACCCGCTGCTGGCCCCACTGCTGACACTGCTGCGGCAGGCAAGCGGCAGCTACAAGGTGCACGAACTGCTGGCCGAGCTGCGCCGCCAGGAGGCCATTCCGCCTTTGCCGGGGGATGAGCAGCTGCAGCTGTTCCGGCTCAACTTCCTCATCATGAACGCTCTCTACCAGCTGCAGGCCGAACTTCATGGCGAAGGGTGGTGGCTGGTGATCAGCACCCTGGATATCCGGCTCGAACCGCTCGCCACCCGCGAGGGGGGAAGCGCCCTCGCCCGGGGCGAGGCGCTGCGCAGTTACTACCTCGACTGGCAGGTGTTCTGGCAGACCGACCGGGAGGAGGTGGAGACGCTGCTCGGCAGCTTCTGGCGGGCCTGTGAGCGGGATGAACACAGGGCCGAGGCGCTGACCCTGTTCGCCCTGCCGACCGGGGCACAACCCGATGCCATCCGCCGCCGCTGGCGGGAGCTGGCGCTGCAACACCACCCGGATCGCGGGGGCGATGCCGACACCTTCATCCGCCTGCGCTGGGCCTGGGAGCACCTCAAATCGGCCAAATGAGCCGGCCGACCCCGACCGCAGCCACTAGACTTGAAGTGGCATCAAGCGTCACGGGAGGATGTCATGACAGTCAGCGAACTTCGCCAGCTCTATCAGCAGCAAGCCTTCAAGGAAGCCGAGATCCTGCAGGACGCCATCCTGCCCGGCTGGATCGTGGAGTTCAGGGGTCAGGACGGCAAGCTGTACGAGATGACCGACACCCTGGGCTGCCCCCGCTACTTCGGCTCGGTCGAGGAGGCCCGCCAGCACGTGCACCTGGTGGCGGATTGCCCGATCCAGGTCGAGCACCTCTACCGCTTCTTCGAACGCTGAGGGATCGGCAGGCTCAAAAAAGGCTCCCGCGGGAGCCTTTTCTCATTCCGGTTGCAGGGGTTCCGCCCCCTTGCCCTCCAGCCGCCTGACCGGCTTTTGCAGGATCAGGTTGGCCGGATAGGTGACCAGATCGCCGTTGTCATCGCGCACCCGCACGTAGAAGAGGCCAATCTCGGTGATGACCCCGGTGACCGAGTCATCCTTGTCGAGGATCCGGATCCGGTCGCCAATCTTGTAGGGAAAGGCGAAGAAGATGGTGATGCTGGCGGTGATGTTGGAGAGGATCGACCACTGCGCCACCATGGCGACGCCCAGCACCGCGAAGAAAGAGGAGGCCAGCACCACCAGCCGCGAGAAGTCGAGCCCCCACACCCCGGCCAGGATCAGCAGGGTGGCGCAGCCGAGCAGGAAGTGGAACACGTGCTCCACGTAGAGCACCCGGTTCTCGCTCACCTGCCGGGTCTGGGCCAGCGCCAGCAGGCTCTTGTGAATGAGCCCGCGAATGAGGGTATGGCCCAGCAGCAACAGCAGGGTCACGCCAAAAGATTCCCATGTCGTCATGTCTGCTCCTTACCACCAGCGCCGATGTTTGAGCCAGACCGCCAGCCCGGTCGCCAGCGCCACCAGGGAGCCGCAGAAGATCCAGAAGGCGGTCGGGCTCTCGGCCCCGGGAATGCCCCCCAGGTTGATGCCAAACAGGCCGGTCAGGAAGCTGGCGGGCAGGAACAGCAGCGCCATCACCGACATCTGGTAGGCGCGGCGATTGGTCGCCTCCGCCATCAGGTTGTTGATCTCGTCTGCCAGCACGGCGGTACGCGCCACCCCGGCATCCAGATCGTCCAGCCAGCGCCGCAACCGGTCGGCGATGTCCAGCAGACGACGGCGGTCATCTTCATCCAGCCAGCTGATCTTCTCGTTGGCGAGGCGCGCCACCAGATCCCGCTGCGGCGAGAGGTAGCGGCGGATCATGATGAGCTGCTTGCGGATCAGCGCCAGCCTGCCGTTGGCAGGCAGGTCGCGCATCAGCACCATCTCCTCCAGATCCAGGATCTGATCGTGCAGCTCCTCGACGAACTCCCCGGCCCGGTCGGTCAGGGCGTCACAGATCTCCACCAGCCAGTCGGCCGGGGTATCGGCGCCGCCCCCCAGCTTGAGCTGGTTGAACACGTCCTGTTCCGACAGCAGCGGCCGGCGCCGGCTGCTGATGATGAGATCCGGGGTGATGTAGATGCGCAGCGCCACCATCTCTTCCGGTCTGTGATCCTTGTTGTGGTTGATGCCACGCAGGATCAGCAGCACCGTCTCCCCCATCCGGACCAGCTTGGGGCGATTGCTCTGGCCGAGCAGCGACTCGCGCGCCGCATCATTGAGCAGCGGGGTCTGCAGCAGCCAGCGCGCCGCCTCCGGATTGCCGTAGTCCAGATGCAGCCAGCCCGGCTGCTTGGCCGGTATCTCGCTGCCCACCACCAGTGGCTGCATGCCACCCCTGCCATCCAGGGTCAGGCCATAAATTACGTCACTGGGCACCCGATCCATCTGCTCGTCCTTTTCGCTCATGTTCATCGGCCCAGCTTACACCAAAGCCGGGCCCGACTCAGCCCCGGGGCAGCCGCCCCGCGCCGGCCGTGTTAAGATGCGCCACTCGTTTCAGACACAGGAAGCCCTGCCATGCCCATCTGGGTCGATGCCGATGCCTGCCCCATTCCGGTCAAGGAGATCCTTTACCGCGCCGCCCACCGTGCCCAGGTGGTGACCACGCTGGTGGCCAATCAGGGGCTGCGGGTGCCCCCTTCCCCCTTCATCAAGACCCAGCAGGTGGAGAAGGGCTTCGATGTGGCAGATCATGTCATCGCCCAGCAGGTCAAACCCGGCGATCTGGTGATCACCGGCGACATTCCGCTCGCCTCCTGGGTGATCGATGCCGGCGGCGAGGCGCTCAATCCCCGCGGCGAGATCTACACCCGCGAGACCATCAAGGCGCGGCTCGGCATGCGCAACTTCATGGAGGAGCTGCGCTCGGCCGGGGTGCAGACCGGCGGCCCGGCCCCCCTCAACGCGGCCGACAAGCAGCGCTTCGCCAACGCCCTCGACAAGTGGCTCATCCGGGGCAAGCTGAGTTGATTACCCCCTCCCCGGTCGGCCACCGGGGAGACCCATTCATTTCCCTTTGCGCTTAATTCTTTCTTAAGGCAGGTGAACTAACCTTGTGGCTGTTGACCCAACCACCCGCAAGGAGCAAGCAATGAAACTGACCCCCCTGTTGTTACTGATCCCCCTGTTGAGCGGCGCAGCCCTGGCCGATCCCCAATGTACCCAGGCCGACAAGAGCAAGTGGATGAGCGAAGCCGACGCCCAGCAGCAGATCAAGGCGATGGGCTACGACATCAAGAAGTTCAAGGTCACCAAAACCAACTGCTACGAGATTTACGGTTGGGACAAGGAGAAGCGCAAAGTCGAGATCTACTTCGATCCGACCGACCTGAAGAAAGTGAAAGAAGAGATCGACGAATAATCCGGCCATGGGCCGGTCTCCTGCCGGCCCTTTCTATGGAGCCACGCCATGACAACCTCGTCTGAAGTGAAAGTCTGGGATCCCCTCATCCGGGTGTTTCACTGGGCCACCGTCACCCTCTGCCTGCTCAACTTCTTCGTGCTGGAAGAGGGCAGCAAGCCCCACAAATATTCCGGCTACACAGTGGGCATCCTGCTGATCATCCGCCTGCTGTGGGGGCTGGTCGGTCCCCATTACGCCCGCTTCGGCCAGTGGTGGCCGACCCCGGCCCGGGTGCGCTACTACCTGCGTCAACTGGCCCAGAGGCGTCACCCCTACTACCTCGGCCACAACCCGGTCGGCGCCCTGATGATCTGGCTGCTGCTGCTGTCGCTGGTCGGCACCGTGGTCACCGGCTGGCTCACCACCTGGGATGCCTTCTGGGGCGAAGACTGGCTGGAGGAGCTGCACGAGGTCGCCGCCAACACCCTGATGGCCGCCGTTGGCGTCCATGCGGCCGTGGTGATCCTGACCGACCGCCTCACCCGCAGCGACCTGGTGCGCGCCATGGTGCTGGGCAAAAAACGGGTACCCGCCGACGCCAAGGTGGAAGATCCGCGCAGTTAATGACCGGGCTGCCCCTCGGGCCCCGGTTTTTTGCTGCAATGGCCCGCGACACTGGTAAGATGCGCCGCCATTTTCCCCATGTCGTAGCCATCATGACCGCCCAAGGGCACCTGCTCTTCTCCGTTACCTGCACCCTGCTCGCCCACAAACTCCAGCTGACGCCGGCCCTGGCCGACGCCAGCCTGTGGCACACCATTCCTGCCGCACTGGCCAGCGCCCTGCTGCCGGACCTCGACCACCCCAAGTCGGTGCTGGGGCAACGCCTGCCCTGGATTTCCAAACCCTTGTCGCGGCTGTTCGGCCATCGCGGCTTCACCCACAGCCTGCTGGCGGTGGCCGCCGCCATCTGGGGACTGGATCAGAGCCTGGCTCCCGCCCTGCTGCCCACCGGCGTCAAGGATGCCCTTATCATCGGCTACCTCAGCCACCTGCTGGGAGACTGGCTCACCCCGGCCGGCATTCCGCTGCTATGGCCCAGCAAGCGCCGCTACCGGCTGCCGGGCTGGCCGCTCAAAAGCGGCGGCGCCGTCGAGACCGGCTTTTGCACTCTCACCCTGCTGGCCGCCGGTTACTGGGCCCACTGGCCAGGCTAGCGGTCCGTCAGGCCAGCTAGCGCCTGCTGTTGCCCCAAAAAACAAACCCCTGCCGAGGCAGGGGTTTGTCATGGTAAGAGCGGGTGGCTGTATTACAGCATCACACCGGCAATCACGGCGGAGAGCAGGCTCACCAGGGTGGAGCCGTACACCAGCTTCAGACCGAAGCGGGAGACCATGTTGCCCTTCTCTTCGTTCAGCGCCTTCACCGCACCGGCGATGATGCCGATGGAGCTGAAGTTGGCGAACGACACCATGAAGATGGAGAGGATGCCGATGGTGCGCGGAGAGAGCTGGGCAGCAATCTTGCCCAGATCCATCATGGCCACGAACTCGTTGGTCACCAGCTTGGTCGCCATGATGGAGCCGGCTTGCAGCGCCTCACCACTCGGGATGCCCAGGATCCAGGCGATCGGGTAGAAGAGGTAGCCCATGACGAACTGGAAGTTGACGCCGAATGCCATCTCGAACAGGTAGTTGATGAGGGCAATCAGGGCGATGAAGCCGACCAGCATGGCGCCCACGATGACCGCCACGGTGAAACCGGCCATGATGTACTCGCCCAGCATCTCGAAGAAGTTCTCTTTCTTCGGGCTGTGGTGCTCGTCACCTTCGGCCAGCGCCTTGGCATCGGTCACTGTGTTGTCCGGCTCGTAGGGGTTGATCAGCGACAGCACGATGAAGGTGCTGAACATGTTGAGCACCAGCGCGGCCACCACGTAGCGCGGCTCGATCAGCTGCATGTAGGCACCGACGATGGACATGGAGACGGTGGACATGGCAGTGGCGGCCAGGGTGTACATCTGCTTCTCGTTCAGGTGCGGCAGGATGTTCTTGAGCGCGATGAAGTTCTCGGACTGGCCGACGATCATGGAGCTGATGGCGTTGAAGGACTCCAGCTTGCCCATGCCGTTGATCTTGGCCAGCACGGTACCGATGCCGCGGATCACCAGCGGCAGCAGACGGATGTACTGCAGGATACCGATCAGCACGGAGATGAAGACGATGGGCATCAGTACCATCAGGAAGAAGGAGAAGGCCCCTTCATTGACCAGGCCGCCGAACACGAAGTCGGTACCCTGTTTGGCAAACTCCATCAACTTGGTGAAGCCGGCCGCGAAGCCACCCACCACCGCCAGACCCACTTCGGAGTTCAGCATGAACCAGGCCAGCGCCAGTTCGACCACCAGCAGTTGGCCGATATAACGCAGTTTGATCTGTTTCCAGTTGTGGCGGTTGGCCAGCAAAGCAAGAGCGAGGACCATCACGAGTCCGAGCACAAAGTGAACGTATTCCATACCAGTAGCACCTGAGTAATTTGTAATTTTTTGACCGGCGCCATCATAGACATTTGCATATTTAAAAATCAGATAGCCATCACAATCTGCGGTAAAAATATGCATGCTGGATAATACAAACGTTTTTAAATTAATTAAACGCTCACGCAAGCATCTAATCGTTGTTCAATAAACATAAAAACCATTAATAAACAGCAAGTTGAAAATAAACCACTCCGTCTGAAAGGGCTATTTTCACAGCTTTCTCACATTTATTTAAAACCTGGCGAATGGCGTCATAGCGGTGAGGTTAAATTTACGGCGAATTTATTTAATCAAATCAAAATGACAAACGTTTATCTTATTTGCGATGAATGGCCCGGCTTCTTTCAGCTAATTCCCGAAAGGCAGTGGGGTATTTTCAGGCGAGCCGGACAACATGCCGCCACCGTTTTCCCCCGGCCGCAGCCTCGCCACCGTCGCCGTCCAGTCGTTCAAAAATCCGCCACACCCGGCAGCGCTTTCTGGTACAATGCGCGCCCTTGCGCACGGCGCAGCCCGTTTTCTCCGATATAGAGTCTTTTTGTGAACAACGAATTTAGCAGCCTGAACCTCTCCCCCGCCCTGCAGGACAACCTCGCCAGCCTGGGTTATCTGCAGATGACCCCGATCCAGGCCCAGAGCCTGCCCCTGGTACTCGATGGCAAAGACCTGATCGCCAAGGCAAAAACCGGCAGCGGCAAGACCGCCGCCTTCGGCCTCGGCCTGCTTGCCAACCTCGATGTCAACCGACTCGAGGTGCAGGCGCTGGTGCTCTGTCCGACCCGCGAGCTGGCCGATCAGGTTGCCACCGAGATCCGCCGTCTTGCCCGTACCCTGCCCAACGTCAAGCTGGTCACCCTGTGCGGCGGCACCCCGACCGCACCGCAATCCGCCACCCTGAGCTTTGGCGCCCACATCGCCGTCGGCACCCCGGGCCGGATCCTCAAGCACCTGGAGCAGGGCACCCTCGAGCTGGACGGCCTCAAGACGCTGGTGCTGGACGAAGCGGATCGCATGCTGGACATGGGCTTTGGCGAAGACATCAACCGGGTCATCAGCCACGCCCCGCGCGATCGGCAGACCCTGCTGTTCTCCGCCACCTATCCGGAGGGGATCGCCCAGATGAGCCGCGGTGTGCAGCGCAACCCGGTCGAGGTGAGCGTGGAGTCCCTGCACGAAGACAGCGCCATCAAGCAGAAGCTGTATGAAGTGCCGGCCGGCCAGCGCCTCGACGCCCTCGGCTGGTTGCTCAGCCACTACCAGCCGAGCTCCTGCGTGGTGTTCTGCAACACCAAGCGGGCCTGCAACGACGTGGCCGATCACCTGGCCGCCAAGGGCTTCTCGGCGCTGGCGCTGAACGGCGACCTGGAGCAGCGCGAGCGGGATCAGGTGCTGGTGCGCTTCGCCAACGGCAGCGCCACCATCCTGGTGGCTACCGATGTGGCCGCCCGCGGTCTCGACATCAAGGAACTGGGGGCAGTCATCAACTACGAGCTGACCTACGACCCCGAGGTGCACGTGCACCGGATCGGCCGTACCGGCCGCGCCGGCCAGCAGGGCCTGGCACTGAGCCTCTACCAGCCGAACGAGGCCCAGCGCGTCAACTTCATCGAGGAGTACCAGCAGGCCCCCATTCCCCAGGGCGACCTGGCCGGGATCGGCCGCGACATCAAGCCGATCGCACCGCAGATGGTGACCCTCTCCATCGATGCGGGCCGCAAGAGCAAGGTGCGCGCCGGTGACATCCTCGGCGCCCTGACTGGCGAAGGCGGCATTGCCGGGGCCGATGTGGGCAAGATCCAGATTTCCGAGCAGTACTCCTACGTGGCGGTGAAGCGCCAGGTGGCGAGCGCCGCCCTCAAGCGGCTGCAGGAAGGCAAGATCAAGGGGCGCAGCTACCGCGCTCGCAAGCTGGGCTAAGGTTCACGACACAGGCGCCGGTTCGGCGCCTGTTTCATATTTATCCGTGCCCATGAGAACAAGGCAGATGCCATGACCCAGACAACCCGACCCGAAGTGAGCTGCCAGAACTGCGAAGCCTGCTGCTGCCGCCTCGAGGTGATGCTGTTTACCGATACCGGCGTACCGGATCGCTATGTGGAAGAGCGAGAAGGTGAAGTGCCTGTGATGCACCGGCTGGAAGATGGCTGGTGCGCGGCGCTCGACCGCAACACCATGATGTGCCGCATCTACGAAGTCCGCCCCTTGATATGCCGTGAATTTGAAATGGGCGAACCCGACTGCGTCGACGAGCGGGACAAGTGGTTTATCAAGCTCAATTGAGCTGGGGGTAATAATCAGCCTGCCGTGCCGTCAGACCAGCCCGGCCAGTTGCCGTTCCAGCCACTGCAGCGCCTCGTCGGTCTGCTCGAAGTAGCGGACGCCCTGAAACGGCAAACCGCTGAACACCTGATCCGCCAGATACTGCTTGAAGCTGCCCGCCAGCACCACCGCCAGAAAGGCGCAGCCGTTGCTGGCGCACCAGCCGAACTGGCGGCGAAAGCGGGCCAGCACCTCGGGGCCCGCTGCCTCGAACTCGGTCGCCACTTCGACAATGCCCCAGGGCGCGTCGCGCAGGCTGGCGATCTGCTGGCTGAACTGGGCCTCATAGGCCATGGCCCCCGCCAGATTGAAGGGGCCGCTCGGGCGGCAGATCAGCACCTGACCGCGTCGCTGCATCTCGAAATGGCCGTGTGGTTGCAACTTCACGTCTGCCTCCTTCCCTGGATTTTTCGTCGCGCAAGCACCCTTTTATGTTGCAACAAGGTAAGGATTTCTCTGCAAAAAGTCCATTCTGCCAGACGCTAGCCTGGATGGACTGCGTCACCGGTTGACCCACTGGCCGCCGGCTCAGCACGCCCTTGCCCGCCACATCGGCCAGCCGCCATGTTCTGTTGCAGTTAACAAAACGTTGCTGCTATCATCCGCGCCGCCACCAACATTCCACCAACTGAAACGTTAACTCACGGCGCAAGGAACAGAGATGAAAAATCGGGACGCGAACCACTATCAGCGCATCTGGCGCTGGCACTTCTATGCGGGTCTCTTCGTCGCCCCCTTCCTGATCCTGCTCTCGCTGACCGGGATCGTCTATCTGTTCAAGCCCCAGCTCGACAACCTGATGTACCCCGAGCTGATGAAGGTCGCCCCCGTCAGCCAGCCGCTCAGCGCCGATCAGCTGCTGGTCAAGGCGATGGTGGCCATGCCGGATGCCAGCCTGAGCAAGTACCTGCCACCGGTCAGCCCGGAGGCCAGCGCCCAGTTCATCGTCCGCCAGGGCGGCAACGAGCTGACCCTGTTCCTCGATCCCGCCAGCGGCGCCCTGCTCGGCACTCTGGACAACAAGTGGAATCTGCAGGCGGTGGCGCGCGCCCTGCACGCCGACCTGCTGCTCGGCACCATAGGGGATCGGCTGATCGAGCTGGCCGCCGGCTGGGGCATAGTGCTGCTCATCAGCGGGCTCTATCTCTGGTGGCCACGCAAGGGGCCAGGAGTCGGCGGCATCCTGTGGCCGCGCTGGAGCCAGCGCGGGCGGCTCTGGTGGCGCGACCTGCACGCCGTGGTCGGTTTCTGGGGAGCCGGTTTCCTGCTGCTGCTGCTCTTGAGCGGCATGACCTGGACCGGCTTCTGGGGCGATCAGTTTGCCGCCGTCTGGAATCGCTTCCCGGCCGCCATGTGGAACGAGGTACCCAAGTCGGCTCCCCTGGCGCGCAGCCTCAACCATTCCCATCAACAGACAGTCCCCTGGGCGGTCGAGAACACCCCCATCCCCAGCTCGGCCGAGCCCAAGGCCCACGACCACAGCGCCATGGGTCACGGCGGCGAGCACGACGGCATGGTGATGGCGGAGCACCGCATCCCGCTGCAACAGGTGGTGGAGATCGCCGCTGCGCGCCAGGTCACGCCGGGCTACAGCATCACGCCACCGGCCGGGGCGAGCGGCGTCTACACCATCGCCATCTCGGCCGATGATCCGCGCAACGATGCCACCCTGCACATCGATCAATACAGCGGCAAGGTGCTGGCCGACGTGCGCTGGCAAGACTACGGCCCGGTCGCCAAGACGGTGGAAACCGGCGTCATGCTGCACATGGGCAAGCTCTACGGCTGGCCGCACCAGCTGGCCATGCTGCTCATCTGCCTGCTGGTGTTGCTGAGCTCGGTGAGCGGGCTCTGGATCTGGTGGAGCCGCCGCCCCAGTGGTCGCCTCGCCGCCCCGCCCTTGCCGGCCAGCCTGCCCCCCATGCGCGGTGCCATTGCCCTGTTGATCCTGCTCGGTATCTGCTTCCCGCTGGTGGGCGGCTCCATGCTGGTGATCTGGCTGCTGGACTGCCTGCTCTTCGCCCGCCGTCGGGCACCCCGGCTGGCACGGGTCAGCTAGTCGCCGGCACCGTGCACCGCACCAAGCAGCGAATCAAGGAGGGCTCCCACACGGGAGCCCTCCTGGTTTCAGCGCGCCTTTACGCTTGCTCCACCAGCTGGAGGATCTTCCTCGCCTTCTCGAAGTGATCGAGGCGCTGGGTCTGGATCCACCAGGTCGCCGCCTCCATCAGCAACTCGGGGTCGTCATTGCGGTTGGCAAAAAACGCATAGAAGGAGACGCCGACAGTCTCCCCCTTCTGCGCGATTTTCTGATGGCACACCTGAATGATTTTCTGTTTGAGCGAGTCGCGCATGGCGGCGTTCCGGCCTGATGAGTGATTGGCCGGCCAGCATACCTCAACCAACAAAAAGGGCCCCCGTCCGGGAGCCCTTTTGCCTTGCCGATCACATGACACCCGGTCAGGAGAGCGCCAGCCCGATGGAGAGCAACAGGCTGTAGAGGAAGGCGCTGATGGCGGTCTTCTTGAGCGCGCCGGTCAGCACCTCGCCATCGAAGCTCTGGCGCAGGGTCTTGGCGGCATCGGTGAGTGGCTTCATAGCCGGCAGGAAGATCCAGGGCCAGAAACTGGCGGGCTGGGTCAGCAGGAAGGCGATGGTGGTCAGCAACGCCGCCCCCAGCAGTACCCAGTGGTAGGCGATGGCCCGGTTGCGACCGAGCCGCACCGCCAGGGTGATCTTGCCGCTGACCGCGTCGGTCTCGATGTCGCGCACGTTGTTGATGTTGAGCACCGCAGTGGCCAGCAGGCCGCAGGCGGTGGCCGGCAGCAGCAGATCCCACTGCAGGGTCTTGGTGAACAGGTAGTAAGAGCCGAGCACCCCCAGCAGGCCGAAGAACAGGAACACCGAGATGTCGCCGAAGCCGCGATAGCCGTAAGGGGTCTTGCCCACCGTGTAGGTGATGGCGGCGACGATGGCGGCGCCGCCGAGCAGCACGAAGGTGAGGATCTGCAGCCACTGATCGCCAAAAGCGCAGCCCAGCAGGGCGAGGCCGCTGACCACCGCGGCCAGCGCGGTCAGCGCCATGGCCACGCACATCTGCCGGCGGGTGATGAGGCCGGAGACCACGGCGCGCTGGGGGCCGATCCGCTCGCCATTGTCCGCCCCGGATACCGCATCCCCATAATCGTTGGCCAGATTGGAGAGGATCTGCAGCAGAATGGCGGTCAGCAGGGAGAGTGCCATGATGGTGCCGTCGAAGGCACCGCGGCTGGCCGCAAGCCCGGAACCCAGCAAAATGGAGGAGCACGCCAGCGGCAACGTTCGCAAACGCGCCGCCAGCAACCAAATAGATAAGGTATTTGTCATATTGTGATGGCCAAACAATCAGATATTGATCGTGTTAAGGGTTATCGAACCGGATTTCGGTATACTTGGCCCCTCGGGAGGTAGCTCCCCGGGCGATTTACATGGACGAATGGGCAGATAATATATAGGAATAATCGCTCCTTTGGCATAAACCAACGGCATCCTTCTGCAGGATGGACCGTCACTATCGGCTCATAGACGAAATCCATGTTGGCTCAGACCCATATCAAGCAACAACTGGACGCCCTGCGTCACGGCAATGCCAGCGGCTTCGTACGGCTGCGCGTGGCAATCGAGGTCGGCTCCTTTCTGGGCTGGCTCGCGGCGCAGACCCTCTATCCCCGTATCTATTGGCATGCCAGAGGACACGACCGTCCCGAATACGTGGCGCTGGGCTGCCTGAGCGAGCTGACTGAATCCCAGGCGATCCGTCAGGTCTGCGAACAGACCAGCCAGCCCCATGACGACAGCCCCCGCTACTATGGCGGACTGGCGTTCGACCCCACCCAGCCCGGCTGGCAGGGGTTCGGCCCCTGCCGCTTCGTGCTGCCCCGCATCGAGCTGGTGCGCCGTGGCGAGTGCGTCACCCTCTGCCTCAACCTCTGGTTGCCAGAGCAGACCGGCAGCGACGCCTTCGAGGCCGAACTGCAGGCCGCCGCCGCTGCCCTCGACGCCCTTCGGCCGGAAGCCCCTCTGCCGCCGCTGACTCGTCATTCATGGCAGCGGGAAGATTGCCCGAGCCAGCCACAGTGGCAGACCCTGGTCGAGCAGGTTACCGCCCCCGACTTCCAGGCCCACACCCCCAAGGTGGTGCTGTCGCGCCAGAGCCGGCTCACCCATGACGGTGCGACGCACGCGGTCGACCCGCAGGCCGTCGCCCCCTGGTCGCTGTTGGCCAGCTGGGCACAGCACGGTCAGGACTGCTTTCACTTCGGCTTCCAGTTTTCGCCCGAGCAGAGCTTCATCGCCTGCTCCCCCGAGCGGCTCTATCGCCGTGAACATCAGCACCTCTTCACCGAGGCGCTGGCGGGCACCATCCGCCGCTCCGGCGACGAAGAGGTTGATGCCCAACTGGCCGCCGAGCTGCTGGCCGACAGCAAGAACCGGCTGGAAAACCGGCTGGTACACGCCGACATCCTCAGCCGGCTGGCGCCGCTCACCACGGATGCCAGCCTGACCGAGCCGCGCATTCTCAAACTGCGGCTGCTGCAGCACCTCAAGTGCGACATCGAGGCCGAGCTCAAGCCCGGTGTCTGCGACTGGCAACTGCTGGAAGCGCTGCACCCCACCCCCGCGGTGGGCGGTGCCCCGCGCGAGGCGGCGCTGGCCTTCATCCGCGAGCGCGAGCCCTATGATCGCGGCTGGTATGCGGGCGCCTGCGGCATGCTGAGCCGGGAGACCTCGGAGTTCTCGGTCGCCATCCGCAGCGCCCGCATCACGGCACAGGCCATCACCCTGTTTGCCGGCGCCGGTATCGTCGCGGGTTCAGAGCCTGCCGCCGAGTGGGCCGAACTCGACAACAAGATCGCCAACGTGCTCTCCCTGCTGGGATAGCGTTTTCTCACCGTTTCCTCACTGCGAGAGCCTCATGTCCGCGCGTCAAGAGTTTGCCAGCCACCATGCCACCTTCAACCACGTCTGGTCTTCCCTCTTGCTGGAGGAGCTCTTTCGCCTCGGCGTGCGCGACATCGCGCTGGCCTCCGGCTCGCGCTCGGCGCCGCTCACCATGGCGGCCGCCGCCCACCCCGGCTTTCGCCGCCATCTGCACTTTGACGAGCGCGGCCTCGGCTTCATGGCGCTGGGGCTGGCCAAGGGCAGCGGCCGCCCGGTCGCGGTGATCATGACCTCGGGCACCGCGGTGGCCAACCTCTGGCCGGCGGTGGCCGAGGCGCAACTCACCGGCGTGCCGCTCATCATCCTCTCTGCCGACAGGCCGCCCGAACTCATCGACAACGGCGCCAACCAGGCCATCGATCAGCAGGGGATCTTCGGCCGCTACCCCGTCTATCAGCAGAACCTGCCGAGCCCCACCGCCACCATCCCGGCCGCCTTCGTGCTGAGCTCGGTGGATCAGGCGCTGGCCCAGCAGGCGCGCACGCCGGGGCCGGTGCACTTCAACTGCATGTACCCGGAGCCCCTCTATCCGGGCGACACCTATCTGGACTTCTCCGCCTACCTGGCCCCCCTCGGCGACTGGCTCCGCTCGTCCGAGCCCTGGAGCCCCTGGCAACTGGCGCAGGCCCCCTGCCCGCATCAGCCCGACTGGGACGAGCTGCAGGGCAAGCGCGGCCTCATCATCGCCGGCCGCATCCAGGATCCCGCCCAGGCCAAGGCGGTCGCCGCCCTGGCCGAGCGGCTCGGCTGGCCACTGCTGGCTGACCTGCAGAGCCAGCTGCGCTTTGATGGCCGCAACCTGGTGCACGCCGATCTCGCCCTGCAACACAGCGGCTTCGTGGCCGAACTGGCCCGGGCCGAGGTGCTGTTGCAATTTGGCGCCCGCCTCATTTCCAAGCGGCTCGGTCAGTTCATCAAGCAGCAGCCCTGGCAGGCATACTGGCTCATCGACCCGCAGCCAGCCCGGCTCGACCCGGACTACCGGCTGCGCCGCCGCCTGCTGTGCGAACCCGGCGCCTTTGCCGCCGCCCATCCGGTGGCGCACCCGCACCTGCCCTGGCACCGGCTGGCGGAGCGCCAGCAGGCCGTGAGCCAGCAGGTGCGCAGTGCCTGCGAGCGTTTCTCCGAGCTCGGGGTGTGCCACCGCCTGAACCAATTGATCAGGGGCCAGCTGTTTGTCGGCAACAGCATGCCGGCCCGGCTGATGGACATGCTCGGCGAAGTGGGCAAGGGCCCCAGCCGGGTGATGACCAACCGCGGCGCCTCCGGCATCGACGGCCTCATCGCCACCGCCTACGGCTTCGCGCAATCGGTCGGATCGGGCAACAATGAGCCCACCACCCTGCTGCTCGGCGATCTCAGCGCCCTGCACGACCTCAACAGCCTGGCGCTGCTCGGCAAATCGAGCCGGCCGCTGGTGGTGATCCTGCTCAACAACGACGGCGGCAGCATCTTTCGCATGCTGCCGGTGCCGACCCAGGACGCGCTGCTGGAGACCTACTACTGCCTGCCCCACGGCCTGCACTTCGAACACGCTGCCGCCATGTTCGGCCTCCACTACCGGGCGCCGGCCACCCTCGCCGACTTTGAACGGGATTACGCCGCCGCACTGGAAAAGGGGGTAACGCTGATTGAAATCAAGGTCCCCAGCAGCGAAGTCGCCGAGGATCTGAAGGCACTGGGAAGCGCGATCCGTGGCAGCTAGTGCCGACCAGCCGACGCTGGTGCTGCTGCACGGCCTGCTCGGCGATGCCAACGACTGGCAACCCGTGCAGGCGGCCCTGGCCGACCTCCCCAGCCTGGAGCTGGATCTGCCGGGCCACGGCAGCAACCAGGCAGTGCGGGTAGCGGGGTTCGAGCAGGCCCATCGCTGGCTGTGCGACGAGCTGGCCGCGCGCGGCATCTGTCGCTACCTGTTGGTGGGCTATTCGCTGGGCGGGCGGCTCGCCCTCTATCACGCCAGCCAGTCGCCGGCTGGGCTGCAGGCCCTGCTGCTGGAGAACTGCCACCCCGGCCTACCACCGGCAGAGCGGCCCGCCCGTCTCGCCCACGATGAGGGCTGGGCCCGGCGCTTCGAGCAGGAGCCCCTGGCGACCGTGCTGGCCGACTGGTATCGGCAGGGGGTGTTCGCCGATCTGGGCGAGGATGCCCGCGCCCGCCAGATAGCCCGCCGCCTTGGCAACGACGGCAAGGCCGTGGCCGCCATGCTGCGCGCCACCTCCCTGGGCCAGCAGCCGGATCTCGGCGACTGGCTGGTGCAAGGTGCGCTGCCGGTCACCTACGTGAGCGGCAAGCGGGATCACAAATTCCATCAGCTGGCTTGCCTCATGGCGAGTCAGCATCGCAAAATCAACCACTTGGAGCTGGATGGCGGCCACAATCTGCATGCCCACCAGCCTGAGACTTTTGCCCGGCTCCTCGCGGAGTGGGTCAACCAACAACAAGAAGAGAAGCGTCATGATTGAAGCAATGACTGAAGCGGAACTCTATGCCCCCGTCGAGTGGCGTGATTGCTCCGCCGGTTACGAGGATATCCTCTATCACAAGTCCGACGATGGCATTGCCAAGATCACCATCAACCGCCCCCAGGTACGCAACGCCTTCCGCCCCCGCACCGTCAAAGAGATGCTGCAGGCGCTGGCCGATGCCCGCTACGACGATCAGGTCGGCACCATCATCCTGACCGGCTTTGGCGAGAAGGCCTTCTGCGCCGGCGGTGACCAGAAGATCCGTGGCGACTACGGTGGCTATCGCGATGACGAGGGGACCCATCACCTCAACGTGCTCGACTTCCAGCGCGACATCCGCACCTGCCCGAAACCGGTCGTTGCCATGGTGGCCGGCTACGCGGTCGGTGGCGGCCACGTGCTGCACATGATGTGCGATCTGACCATCGCCGCCGACAACGCTCAGTTCGGCCAGACCGGTCCGAAAGTGGGCTCCTTCGACGGCGGCTGGGGTGCCTCCTACATGGCCCGCATCGTCGGCCAGAAGAAGGCCCGCGAGATCTGGTTCCTGTGCCGCATGTACGATGCCAAGCAAGCCCTCGACATGGGGCTGGTCAACACCGTCGTGCCGCTGGCGGAGCTGGAGCGTGAAACCGTGCGCTGGTGCCGCGAGATGCTGCAGAACAGCCCGATGGCGCTGCGCTGCCTGAAGGCCGCTCTCAACGCCGACTGCGACGGCCAGGCCGGCTTGCAGGAGCTGGCGGGGAATGCCACCATGCTGTTCTACATGACCGAAGAGGGTCAGGAAGGGCGCAACGCGTTCAACGAGAAACGCCGTCCCGACTTCTCCAAATACAAGCGGAATCCCTGATGACACTCGCTCTCTATCGCTACCAACTGCCTTTTACCCAGCCCCTGGCCTTTCACGGCAAGGTGGAGGTGGCGCGAGAGGGCCTGCTGGTCCGCGTTGACGACGGCTGGGGGGAAATCGCCCCCCTGCCCGGCTTCTCCCGCGAGAGCCTGGCCGAGGCGCAAGCCGAAGCCATCGCCTGTCTGGAACTGCTGGCGGCGGGGCAGGAGATCACCCCGCAACTCCCTTCGGTGCAATTCGGGCTGGACTGCGCCCGCCGCTGCTGGCCTGCCCAGACCACCCCGCTGCCGGAGCCTTATCCGCTTATCCAGGGTTCCCCCCAGGAGCTGCTCAAACACTGGAAGAACTGGCTGCACAAGACCCCCAGCAAGGCCAAGCTGAAAGTGGCCCGCTATCCCATGCGCGACGAGCTGGCGCTGATCCGCCTGCTGTGCGACCGCATCCCTACCCTCAAGCTGGTGCTGGACGCCAACCAGGGCTGGACCCGCGAGGAGGCCTGGGCCTTCTGCGGCCATCTGGATCCAAACCGGATCGAGTACCTGGAAGACCCCTGCGCCGACTTTGCCGACATCGCCTTCGTGGCCAACCGTACCGGCATGCCGGTGGCCATCGACGAGCTGCTGGCCCAGGGCAAGCCGTGGGAGCCCATTCCCCAGCTGCGCGCCCTGGTGCTCAAGCCCACCCTGCTCGGCTCCCTGGCCCACTGCGAGGCGCTGGTTGCCCGCGCTCGCGAGCTGCGCCTCAAGGTGATCGTCTCCTCCTGCTTCGAATCCGGCCTCGGCCTGAACCAGCTGTTCCATCTGGCGGGTGAATGGGCGCCGGATCAGGCCCCCGGCCTGGATACCCGGCGCTGGCTGGCCGCCGATCTGCTGGACGCGGCCGGCAAACCCGACCTGAGCCTGCTGGAGCCCCTGTTTCACCGTGATTGAAGGGGCCTGCATGCCACCGCTATCTGACCATCACCACCCTCAACAACCCTGCCCGGTGCGTCACTGGGCGAGGTCCGCCCCACACCGCATCGCCATTCACGCCGCCGACCCGCTCACCTACCAGCAGCTGGATGCCAGACTCAACGGCCTGTGCCGGCAGCTGGCGCTGGCGGGCCTGCAGGCCGGTGATCGCCTCGCCGCCGTGGTGCGCGGCGCCCTGCCCGACCTGTTGCTGGCCTGGGCCTGCGTGCGCAGCGGCATCGTCTTCTGCCCGCTCAATCCTGCCTTTCCATTGGCGCGGCAAGCGGAGCTGGCGGCCCTGCTCGCCGTCAAGGCCTGCTGGTCGGCAGGCGAAATCCCGACCGGCAACTGGCAGCCACTGCGGCTCGACTTCACCCATGAGCTGGTGGCGGACGAAGGTGACTGCATGCTGGATCCTGCCCGGCTCAACAACATGATCCTCACCTCGGGTTCCAGCGGCACGCCCAAGGCCGTGGTACACCGGCTGGCCAATCATCTGGCCTCGGCGCGGGGTTCGGCCGCCGTGATCCCACTCGACACCGAGTGCGGCTGGCTGCTCTCCCTGCCGCTGTTTCATGTCGGCGGTTACGCCATCCTGTTCCGGGTCTTTCTGGCGGGTGCAGCCCTGGTGCTGGACGATCGCAGCCGCCCGCTCAGGGAGCGGCTCGAACAGCAACCCATCACCCATCTCTCCCTGGTGCCGACCCAGCTCTGGCGGCTGCTGGCGCAGGGCTTCGATCCAGCCCGTACCCGGCTGCGCGAGCTGCTGCTCGGCGGCGCCGCCATTCCCCAGCCCCTGGTGAACCGGCTGAGCGCCATGGGGCTGGTGCCCAAGGTGAGTTACGGCCTCTCCGAGATGGGCAGCCAGGTCTGCACCGGTCGGCCGTCCACCGCCGGCGTGGTGGGCAAGGCGCTGCCGGGACGGGAGGTCTGCATCCAGCAGGGGGAGATCTGCGTGCGCGGTGACACCCTGTTTGCCGGCTATTTCAAAGCAGGTGGGCTAGAGCGGCCGCTCGATGAGGCAGGCTGGTTCCACACCCGTGATAAGGGGTATTTCACCGTCGATGGCGAACTGGTGGTGGAGGGGCGGCTCGACAATCTCTTCATCTCCGGGGGTGAGAACATCCAGCCCGAGACCATAGAGCAGCGGCTGGTGGATCACCCCGCCGTGGCGCAGGCGCTGGTGGTGCCGGTGCCAAGCGATGAGTGGGGGCAGCGCCCGGCCGCCTTCATCGACTGGCATGGCGAACCTGTGCCCCCTGCCGATCTGGCGGCCTGGATCCGGCAAACCCTGCCCGGTTTCATGGTGCCGGACCAGTGGCACCCCTGGCCCGATCTGGGTGGTCACCTCAAGCCGCAGCGCAGGCAATATCAGAATATTCTTAAGGCGCAATAATCACTCCTGCGACAGGACCTGGCATGCAGGAGTCATCCAAATACGCACATTATTCGAAAGAAAATGCTGGCGGTGTCAAAATCCCCCTCACAGGCCCAAGTAAGTGAGAACGATTACATAAATGGCTATTTTTTTGCACGTTTTTTGAACTGAATTAATTACCTGTAGTACCATATCCGCCATCATGCATTTCAATGGAAAGGTAACCGTTTGATAGTTAACGATATTGTCAATTTTGCATTAT
Source organism: Aeromonas sp. QDB03 (assembly GCF_027707985.1). Lineage (NCBI taxonomy): Bacteria > Pseudomonadati > Pseudomonadota > Gammaproteobacteria > Aeromonadales > Aeromonadaceae > Aeromonas > Aeromonas sp. QDB03. Next base: position 282,526 of record NZ_JAPCJG010000003.1, read on the forward strand.
TTGAACAAAGACTGCATGGTGGTAAAATGCTCTCCTTGGCAGTAAGGCGAGTCACACATGAGTAACAAAAATTATAAAATTGCAGAGGAGATATTTTTCTCCGCGGCAATATTCCGACTCTCTAAGGGAGAAAAGGACATCAAGCTCAGCAACAAAGAAGCCGAGCTGCTCGAAATGCTGTGTGATGAGGCTGGCAGTGTCATTCCAAGAAGCAAACTGCAAGATGCCTTGTGGCCAAACCAGGACAATACCGATACCAACCTGAACCGGCAGATCCTCTCATTGAGAAGAAAGCTGGAATCATTCGGTTTGATGGATGCGATCGATACCATTCCACGCGTGGGATATATCTTCTGCGCCCCTATCGAGGTCGTCGGCGAGACAGAAGAATCGGCCGTGCCCGCGGATAATCAGACGGCACCAGCCAATGCGCCCCAGATCCGCCGCCAATATACACGCCGAAAATATGACAGGTATTTCAGCCCAAAGCGTATCGTGTTGTTGCTGCTGCTGCTGGTATCACTCACCTCGCTGGCAGTGGTGATATATAGCTATGCCACTGCCAACACCTTGCGGACCATCAATCTCAGCCATGTCTCGCTTTATATGACCAGCGATACGGAAAATGCGCTGAAATTGAAGATTGACGATCTCTTACCACCGATAAAACGCATTCCTCATTATGCTGACGAACAGGTATCCATTCTGGTCGGCAAGGAAGCCATCAGTTATTTCTCGATCGACAATAAAAGCCAGCAATTGTCGGAAAACATCTTCATGCTGCGCAATGGTCACCCTATCGCCGAAGAGCTGCAGTGTGTGATCACGACCATGGCGCAGCAGGGGAAAAATGTATCCCACAACTATTACCATAATGCTGACACGACCGTCAGATACCACAGCAGTTGTCAGGCGCCGGACAACTGGGTGGAGATGACCAGAAAGAGCAAGTTCATTGTCACCATGAACAGAGAAATTGTGGTGGCGACCGTTATTGCGACTGACGACAAGGCTCAGACACTGTTCAATCTGGATTCTGTCGGAGATATAGAGCGGGATGACGGCGATATTTCGGTCGAGGTAAAAAATACCATCGTCAATTTCATTGATCAGCAGGCGCTGACCAGCAATGGCATGGTGGCAACCCTGGTGGCGGCGCTGACGCCCCCCAAACAAACGGCACAATTTATTCAGCTGCCGGGCGGCATTTACCTCTCCAATTATCTGGGTGGCGTTATCACCTGGCCCAGCCTAGGCAATTCAAAGGTCGTTCAGCGCAACGACCTTTGAGTTTATTCGTAAGCCACGATGAAATTGGCAACGGCGGTATAGTCACCGGGCTGGATATTCTTGGCCGCCAACGCGTCCGGGTGCCCTTCCACCCGGGCAGAGAATTGCAGTTCATTCTCCGTCGTGCCGCCCAGCAGATAACCACGGGAGGGCGTTCCCAGCGTCAAGGGGGACTGGGTCACGTCATACAGGCGGATGCCGGCCCCCTTGGCGGAGCCTGCCGAAAACGCCAGGCCACCGCTGAGCTGAGCGTCCTGCGAACCGGTAAAGGTCACCTTGGCCATGCGGAAGATACCCGGCTTGCAGTTGGTCAGCCGGATGACAAAGGGCACCTGAGCCCCGGTCCCGTTGGCATAGAGTTCCCTGACATCGACCACTCCCATGTCCACCGCCTGATCGAGCGACTCGGGGGCAATTACACAGGGTTGATCGATAATACGGCCATGGAGATGGACCGTATTGCCAAGCAACTCCAGGTCATCGCCGGCACGGGGAGCCGCCGTCACCACCAACAGCGGGCACAGCGCCAGGCCTATCCACAATGTCCGCAACATATGACAACTCCTCACTGGAATTCGGCAACGATGGTGGCGGTGGCGTAGAAGTCACCCGCAGGAATATCAGCACCTACCGGTGTTATCGGCGCAGCAATAAAACCCCAGTCACCGATATTGCCCTGCATGGAAACAGGATAGAATTCATTCAACCTCAATGGAGAACCATCCAGCTGCTTGAACTTGATCCCCAGATCAGGGATAACTGCCCCCCCCTGATAGCCATCTTTGGTGGTTCGCAAATACTCTTGATTAAAGGATGCTGGTCTTCCAGAAATACCGAGGTTGATTTTCAGTGCATTTCCCTCAAATGCACCACCTTTGCATTGGAAGGTCAATGGCAGAACTTTTTCAAAGTTATTTCCATCCAGCCCGTTACCCGGCAGATCACCAAATTCAACCTCTATCGTCTGACCACCATTGATCACACACTCTTCCGGCACATAGAGAATGGATGACTGGATTACGATTCGTGACATTACGTCGCCACTGAAGCCAGAGTCGGTCATTCCCAATCGCCCAAACATTTCCACTATTTGGTGGTCGGCAATATGAACACCATTGATAATGGGCTTTCTTACCCGAAAAGTGACCTGCCCGTGACTCCCACTCTCAAAATTGAAGCGAACCTTCCCCCCCTTATAACAAGGCCCGTACCGGCCTTTATTGGTCTCATTGTTGAATGGTGCGGTGACAAGCTCCCTCCTTTCACCCGCTATATATATTTCAACTTTCATATCTAGAAATTCATTGAGTTTTACAAAACCCTCACCAACTTGTGGCAAACCATCACTTATCACAGCTCGGTAATAAATTGGAGATGTTGGGATAGTCTGCTCTGGGCAATATACGGTACCACCATAGGTTGTACCTAGCTCCCACTTGAAAGGCTTAGTCTTCTCTCCAGGCTTATTGACAATATCAGCCTTATCAAGATTTATATTATATGTTTGAGTCGCATCTGGCACCACGGCACCATTGACCGCCAATGCTGGCGCAGCAAGAACCATCATCCCGGCACAGATAATGAAACGATACATAACGTTACTCGCTCTTGATGGCTTTACAGGCATTACCTGTACACTGGTATTTGATATCCATATATCCGCCGTAGTCATTGACATAGCTGATCACAAATTCATTGCCCAGGGTTTCCGGGATGGTGACCATCTGCTCTGACTTGGGGGCAACCATAAAGGCGGAGAAGCCCTTCATCGCGGTTCTCCCTTTGCCCTGCGGATGGCCGAGGCCCACGTAGGTGATGTAGTAAGGAGTTGGGTTGTTGACCTTGAGGGCCTTGCCCTGCTTGGTGATCAGCACCTGATCCTGCCAGATGGCACCACGCTCGGGCAGGATGGCCTCGGGGCGGTAGAACAGCTTGATCTTGGACTGCACGGCAATCTGCATCACGTTGCTCTTCTCGCTCTTGGGCGGGATCTCGCGCAGATTGAAGTAGTAGATCGACTCGCGATCCTTGGGCAGGCTGTCGATGGCCGGCACACTGGCGATGCGCACGATGGACTTCTGGTTGGCGTCCACCCGCTGTACCGGCGGCAGCACCACGAAGGGAGAAGTGATCTTCTGGCCCTGGGCATCTTCAATCCAGGACTGCGCCAGGTAGGGCAGCTTCTGGTTCTCATTCTTGATGTTGAGGCTGATGGACTTGGCACCACCCGGATAGACGGCGCGAGTACGGTCCAGCACGATGGCAGCGCTGACGTTGAGCGAGGTCATGCCCAGCACGGCCAGACAGGTATAAGAGAGCAGCTTTTTCATCGGTATCCCATTACTTGCAAGTGAGAGTCTTCATCGACAGATCGGTTACTTGTTGCGGCGCCACTATCTTGCACTGGCGGGCCCCGCCCCAGGAGAGTTCAAACGCTTCATTCGGTTTCACCCCGGTCAGATAGACCAGGCCATCTTCATCCATCACCGAGAGCACCCGGCCGGAATCCTTGACGACGGTGGCGCCAAACGGCGGCACTGAACCGTCGGGCAGCCTGACATTGGCCAGCAGCTTGAACCCTTCGGCCATTTCGAAGGCATTATACCCAATTGCGCCCTCGGTCAGGGTTCCCTGCTTGATGGCGTTCATCGCATCGATGTCGTCGCTCAGCTGATCCACGTCCACCCGGGTATCGCTCTTGCGATAGTCGGTCATGTCGCTGATCACCGCGACGCCAAAGCGGTTGGTTACGGCGCGGCCATTGTTGAAGGAGACGCCGGAGGTCTTGTCGGTATCCACCATCATGCGGGTACCGCCACGGCGGGTCGCCTGGTGCAGGGCCGCACCATGCTGGGTCGCCGTCAGACCGCCACGCAGGCTGGCCCCGACCGAGGTGTATTCGCTCTGCACGCTGTAGGCATTGAGGCTGACCGCCCCGATGTCGCTGTTGTGGTTGTAGTAACCCCGCGCCACGGCGTGGCCGTTGCTCTGCACGCCCGCCCCCAGCTGATAGGTATCATCCGGCCGGCTGTAATCCTGATAGGTGGCCAGATGGGTGATCTTGCCATTGGAGGACTGCACGCTGTATCCCGCGCTCTTTCTGTCCCCGATTGGCATGCTCAGGGTCAGCATGACGCTCTTGTCATCCTCGTAGTTCTCGGTCTTGGTCTTGTAGGCCGACACATAGACGGAGACATCCTTGAAGCTGCCGATGTTCACGTTCTTGTTGATGGTGAGGCCGTAGCGATCCTCGGCATCGTGCTCCCAATAGGTTCTGTGGGTGTAGTCCAGATAAACGGTCAGCGCCTTGGCCGCATCCTCCGCCCAGAAGGTCTTGTTGGCGGTGATGGTGTAGAGCTCCTTGTCACCCCAGGTGTTGTAGTCATCGCTCGAGGTCGTTTCGTTCTTCTCCAGCCGCTCCTTGTTGCTCAGGAACTGCGACATGGTCATGAAGTTGTGCTGGGAGAAGCGATAACCGGCGAAGGTGATCGAGCTGTTGTATTCATCAAACTGCTTGGCGTAGTTCACCCGCACCGACTGGCCAATCTTGGTCGACAGGCCCGGCAGCTTGGCAATGGATTGAGTCAGGTCAGCCGAGATGGCGCCGAAGGCATAGAGATCGCGACCGATACCCAGCCCCATGGAGTTGTATTCACCCGCAACCAGGCTGCCACCGTACAGCGACCAGGAGTTCGCCACCCCCCAGGAGAAATCACCGGTCACAAAGGCCGGGCCGTGCACATCGTGCACCGAATCCGTCTGTTCGGAAGGGGCACCGACCGCCAGGTTGTATCGGACGTAGCCGGGACGGGTCAGATAGGGGACGGTCGCGGTGTCGACCTGGAACGAGTTGACGCTGCCATCCTGCTCTTCTACCCGCACGTCGAGACGGCCGCGTACCGAGCTGTCCAGCCCCTGGATACGAAACGGACCGGCCGGCACGTTGGTCTCATAGAGGATGCGGCCGGACTGGGAGATGGTGACCTTGGCGTTGGTCTTGGCGATGCCGCTCACTTCCGGCGCATAGCCCTGCAGGCTCGGTGGCAGCATGCGCTCGTCATTGGCCAGGTTGACGCCGGTATAGCGGAAGCCGTCGATCAGCTGGGAGTTGAGTTGCTGCTCACCCACCGTCAGCTTGGCGGCCATGTTTGGCAGCGGACGATAGGCATAGATGCGGTTCAGCTCGGACGTGGTTCGCTCGTTGTCACCCCAGTAGGCGTTGGCCTGGTAGTCGCCCCGCAGGCGCCAGGCGCCATAGTTGAACCCCAGCGTACCGTAGCTGCTGATGTTGCGGTTGGAGTAACCATCCCCTTCGTTGACCTGGGCGTTGATGTTGTAATCCAGCATCATCCCCGGGATCCCTTCATCCCACTGTTCGGGTGGAATCCAGTTGGGATCGCTGTACTTCATCCACGCCTGGGGCACGGCGATGCGCAGCAAGCCGTTACCTATGTCGTTCGCGATTACCACGCCGTCCAGCGCCAGCAGGTTGGCACACTGGCCATCGTGCCAGGTATCGATCTTGGCGATGGCCTCGTCGGTCAGCGCCAGCTTGGGGATCACCTCTTGCGGCAGGCAGGCCACCCCACCCTTTCCCTTGCCGGTATCGGTCTCGTAGAAAGGGATCTTCTGCAGAGGCAGCTTGTTCTTGTTGACCTCGATCTCGAGGTAGTAGTCGCCGGGCAGGATGTAACCTTCGTCGGCAAACTGGGAGAGGTCGATCTTGGTCCGTTCGTCCAGATCGAGCGCATCAATATTAAACTCCGTTTCTGCCCATGCGTGATTTGCCACCGCCATCAGGCCGGGCACGCATAGCATGAAAACCATTTTTGAATAATGTTTTTTTCTCACAGAGTCTGATGTTGAAACGCTCATATTTTCACTCTAGGAATTGCATAACGGTCTCACGTAATGAGGTATCTACACTAAGCAATTGGCTTGCTTACATATAATTGAGTTCAAACAGCGTCGTACTGTCCGGAAAAAACAGCTGACTGCTGGTGAGCCCCAAATTGAATTCCAGATCACTGTTGACGATATCCGAAACAATAAAGCGTTCGCCGGATACCTTGTGATATTGGCCGTTGTTAAGAATACCGAGCTCATCGCTCATGGCACCGCGCACGGACATGGAAATAAAAGGCAGTGATGCCTCCGTCGCCCCTTCAACCTGACAGCCGCTGATTTTCAGCGTGCCCGGTTGCCGAGCCTGCAGCGGGATGCTGTGCAGCACCTCCAGCGTACAGCCCGATTCGGCCAGTCCATCCGTGAGTTCGTTGGCGTGGACTGACCCCGCCATCATCACCAGCTGCAGCGCCATGGCTGCCATCATTGAAGTTTTCATGATCAAGGTTCGATGTGAGGAGACAGAATGTGTGAGGTTGTGGTGGCTCGCACCACCACAACCCTGATCACACGTTAAGGCACTCTATTACTCGTAGGAGAGAGTAAAGTTGGTCACTGCAGTGAACGCACCAGCAGTCAGCGGGTGGTCAGTTTGATCGGAATAACCTTTCAGCACGGCGCTGAAGGGCAGCTCGTTGTCACCGTTGACCAGGCCGAAGGCGGCAGTCGGAGTACCCAGTACGATCGGGGCACCACCCGGAGCGGTCATCTTGATACCGGCACCAGCAGCTTGACCACCACCGATAACCAGCAGGCTCTGATCAACAGGGTCCTTGGCACCGCTAAAGGTTACTTTTACAGCGTCTTGATCAGGGGTGATTTCACAGTTCAGCAGCTTGATGCTGAACGGCTTGGAGTTGGACTCGCCACCGCTGGCCAGCTCTTTGGTGCTGATCTGACCCATTTCAACTACCTGGTCAACAGACTCAGGAGCAACGGAGCAAGGAGCGTTGATGATTTCACCATTGAAGGTGACTTTGCCTGAACCAGCGCCACCGGCAGCAACAGCGGAGCCGCACAGCAACATGGAACCAACACCCATAGCAACCAGAATCTTGTTAGCTTTCATTCGTTTATACCTACATTAACGTGTGTTGTACTGCATCACTCCAATCATGCTGGAGTCACGATCTTCAGTGATGCCGCGATATACTGCACAGCAACTGCTGGTGCTCAACCTCTCATTAAGCCGGTGAGAGGTCATGCCAATAATCAGCTGTGCCTTTTAAGGTCTATTTAAATAAGCAAAAGCAGCACACCGCATCAGGGGCAGTTCCCGCTACACCTCAACTGCACAACTACATACATCCTTGTCGTCTGTGCAGAAAGCCGTGTTCCGCTTTTGCTTGATGGACAAATTAACGACTCATTTGATGCACATCAAATACATTTTGATTTTTATAAACTCAGATATAAACACCTATAAAACAACAAGTTAAAAGAAATTGCGAACATTCGCGAACGCCATGAAATAAATAACGCTCATATAGCAAACACCCATTGCATAATTTGAAATCGGATATTTTTAATCACTTAACAACCATTAACAAAAACACAACAAAATAATATTTTAGAAGTATTTCAGGCGATTCTAAAAATACCCATAAAGCAATAGCTAAAACGGCTTGCTCATATCGCCAGGTAATCAGGTAATCAGGTAATCAGGTAATCAGGTAATCAGGTAATCAGGTAATCAGGTAATCAGGTAATCAGGTAATCAGGTAATCAGGTAATCAGGTAATCAGGTAATCAGGTAATCAGGTAATCAGGTAATCAGGTAATCAGGTAATCAGGTAATCAGGTAATCATTTTAACCCATTAGACTTGGGGAAAAGCTGATATATCTGCTCTTGCCACCATCCAGTGTGGCCCTGATTTTAATTCAGCGGATGGCAGTCATGCATGTTCACTACAGGATAAGGCTTCGTTGAAAGACAGTGTAAAATAATGATAAACAAAATTGGATATGCATCACCTAATATGGACCAGGCCATATAGTTCCTGTCACGGTAATATATAAAATTTTATTTGTGACTGATATCCCACACTTTTTTATGGCGATTGATTTCTCAAAGTGGGGTGTTATCATCTAAACATAGAGTAAAGGGCAAACCGGTCGAAAGGTCGGGACGCAAAGCCACCGGTCTAAGGGTTCATAACCTAAGACAGCGGAGCTGCCATCTGAGAAGAGCGATGTCATCAGTTGTATCTGTGTCATTCTCTTTGATTGCGTTGCCCTTTTCGTACAACGACATGTGACGAAAAGGACATAAAAATGAACACTTCCACCGTTTCCGTTCGCAACAGCGCCATCCGTTTCGCTTCTTCTGCCGCCGCAGCCATGCTGCTGGGTGCAGCCTTGCTGCCTGCCACTGCCTCCGCCGCCGATGGCTCCGTCACCTTCACCGGAACCATCTACGAAGCGCCCTGCGACTTCGCCGACAACAGCGTGACCTGCTATTCCGGCACTCAGCGCCAGACCATGGATCTGGCCAGCCTGCAGCAAGCCGGCAGCCTCAATACCATCAGCAGCACCATGCAGTACAAGCTGTCTGCCGGCAGCAGCAACATGGCCATCGTTACCGTCAGCTACCTCTGATCGGGTCATTCCTGCCATCTGCCCGAGGTTGTTCATTACCTCGGGCGGATCTGCTCGCCTTTTAAAGAATGAGCCCCCACAGCCTCACTTAGGCTGGCATCGTTAATCACTGCTCTCCATCCACCAATCCCCCTCCCGTTTTTCTCTATTTCCATGCCAACTGCCGCCCGGCGCCTTTTCACTGCGATACTCACTGCGACACTCGGCTTTCTACACAGGCAGATCAGCACTTTCCCTGCTTGATCCCCAGCTTGCTACTGTCGCATCCCCGCTTGGCAAAAGAACCTCAAACGAGACGTTGATCACAGTTGCCGGTCTCAGACTGAGATCCCCCCCAGATGGCAGATGAGTCCTTGCTATCAACCAGGCCCCCAATGGGGCTCACTTTGTTTTGATTTAATCTAAATAAATGATTTATATGGCCTGATTGGTGGGTTGATATCCCTTTGGGGCTGACTAGATTGCACGCGTCAATCACGCAGACAATCAAGCAAAGGGATAAAAATGAACAATCTGGGTACCAGGTTGCTGCTGCTGGCAGTACCGGGCCTGTTTGCCACTTCGGCGCTGGCCAACTACTCCCCCTCCGACTGGCAACAGTATCAACTCAAAGGTGAATCCAGCCGTCAGCTGGGGGATCGTCTCACCGAAGTGACCTACGAGCTGAGCGCCCGCAATGGCGGCGCCCCCTATCAGCAGCTGAGGGTGTATCGCCGCTTCGACTGGAGCGATGCCAACCTGGCTGCGCTGGCAGAACAGCAGTGCGGCGAGCCGCAACTCAAGATCGAGCAGGGCTGGCAGATCCGCTACCTCAGCTGTGAAGAGGTGGTGCCGGCCGGCAAGGCCGTCCCGGCCAGCAGCTATGACTTTGGCTACGGCATGAAGCAGGGCCGCTGGGAGCCGCTGGCAGGCACCCCGACCGCGCCGCGTCAGGATCGTCTGCCGCTGGCGGAGCGGGTCATCCTGGGTCACAGCGAGCAGGAGCTGGATCGCTGCGAGCTCAACGCCGAAGGTCGCTGCGCCGAGCAGGCATGGCAGTACCAGCCGCAAAACTGGCAGCAATTGAAGGTGCTGGAAGAGACCCCCAATGAACGGGATGGCCGCCTCGAGCAGATCTTCTTCCGCCTGCAGCCCATCGCGGGCAGCCAGGCCGCCCGTCAGGTGAGCGAGCTACACGTCTGGCGCCAGTACACCTGGTTGCTGGAACAGGCCAAGACCCAGCAAGAGTGCGATGAACCCCAGACCCGTCAGGAAGGGGACAAGACCATCAGCTACCGGGTGTGCCGCCAGACCCTGCCCGCCGGCAGCGAAGTGCAGGTGGTCTTGAAGGACACCGGCTATCAATACCCGGTGGGGGGCAGCGAATGGCAGACCCTGCCGGAAACAACCGAGTGGCAGGAGAGCCGGGTGCTCAACCGCCCCATCGTGCTGGCTAGCAAGGAAGAGCAGCTCGACTGTCGTCGCGCCGACGGCCGTGCCTGCTCCGAGCCGGATCTGCCGGGCACCGAGCTGCTGGACGCCGAAGCGGCCAAGATAGTGCAGGATGCCAGTGGCCAGCCCGCACCGGTCTGGCAGGAGAACTATGGTCACGATGACACCAAGCTGCTGGCCGTGTCGCGAGGCATCCAGAGCCTGCTGGCGGCCAATCAGCCGGCCCATCCGGCCATGAAGCTGCTGCTGGAATACGTGCGTGCCCACAACTACCACAACTACGGCAAGCACAAGGAAGACGGCCCGGCCGCCGCCGAGGCGCTGGCCGAGGCGTTGACGGCGCTGGGCACCCATCCGCGGCTCTTCCCGGAGCAGGCCAGCGACGAGGTAGGTGCCGTCATGGGTGCCTGGAGCATCGCCCTGCACGGTCAGTTCAAGAGCCCGGCAGTGCAGAGCCGCTTTGGCACCCTGCTCGGCGAGTTCAACCAGATGCTGGCCTACAGCACCCGCCATGCCAGCGAGATCAACGGTCAGCACGCCTGGGCGACCGGCCTGTTCAATCTGCTCAACTTCCTCGACTTCGCCAGCGACTACAGCGACCCCTTCGCCAACGACTTCCGCCAGCAGGATGGCGAGCTGCGCAAGCAGCTGCACGCCCTCGGCATGAGCGAACTCGCGTTGTGGAAGGGACGGGATGGTGCAGACCTGTTCCTGCTCAACAACGTGCTGGATGCCTACACCCGCCTCTACCGGGTCGCCCGCTATACCCGCCCGGACGAGCTTGACGGCTACCGCAAGCTGTTGGATGACTCCGTCATCGCACTGGTTCGCCACCACGACCTGATCCCCGGTGGTCAGCAGAGCCAGGATCTGCTGGAAGACATGTCACTGACCCTCTCCACCTACTACCTGACCTACACGGACCGCACTAGCGAAGCCTGCATCAGCGGTGACTTTGCCGGGCTCTGCACCCCCGTCCGGGTGGAGGACGTGCTGCCGTTCGAGCACACCTGCTCGCCGACCCTGCGCCTGCGGGGCCAGGATCTGACCATGGCTCAGGCCGAGGGGATCTGCCGTGAACTGGGTGCCGAAGAACAGCAGTTCCACCAGCAGATGGAAACCGGCTGGCAGCCGGTGGCGGATGATCACAACGAGGCGCTGGAACTGGTGGTCTTCAACTCCTCCGCCGACTGGAAACGCTACGGCAGTGCCCTGTTCGGCGGCGTCTCCACCGACAACGGTGGCATCTACCTCGAAGGGGATCCGGCTCGCCCCGGCAACCAGGCCCGCTTCTTCGCCTACGAGGCGGAGTGGAAGCGCCCAGCGTTCCAGGTGTGGAACCTGCGCCACGAGTACGTGCACTACCTGGACGGCCGCTTCAACCAGTACGGCAGCTTCGGCCACTACCCGCTCAACCGCACCACCTGGTGGTCGGAAGGGCTGGCGGAGTTCGTTGCCCACGGCCAGTGCTTCGCCCGCGGTCTGGACAACGTCGCCGGCCGCCCGGCCAACGATCGTCCGGCCCTGGCCGACATCCTGCATCTGGATTACGACAAGGGCGGCGAGATGGTCTACTCCTGGTCCTACACGGTGCACCGCTTCCTGAACGAGACCGGTCGCGGCGCCAGCTGGCTGGCCATGGCCCAGGCCCTGCGCAACCCGGATCAGCAGCAGGCCATGAGTGCCTTCGAAGCCGAGCTGGACCAGCTGATTGCCAATGACAGCGAGGCCTACCAGCAGTGGCTCGGCCGCGAGCTGCTGCCCTGGTGGGAAGCCAACAAGGACTCCGACGAGTGCAAGGCCAACGACTCCTCCCACTGAGGACGAGACGGGTATGACAAGGGGCGGCCATGGCCGCCCCTGCTTATGAACGATTTTAATCGGCTCAGGATCAAGCAGTTAGCCGACCTCTCCCTGCGACAACCTCTGCCCGAGTGACGTCTTCGGCGGTCATCAAGCCTGACGTACGGCGGCAACTTGTAATAGAATGACCCTCTGTCACCTCTTACTTCAGACCCGAACCGCACCGCGCATGAAGAAGTTTGCCAAGATCCTGCTCGCCTGCCTCTGCCTGTTGCTGGCCTCCGTCGCCACACTGCTGGGCTACAGCGAGTGGACCGTCTCGGACGCCCGTCACTACACCTACGACGACGTCAATGCGGTGCCCTACAACCGGGTCGCCCTGGTGCTCGGCACCTCCAAGTACCTGATTGGCGGCAGCCCGAACCACTACTTCAAGTACCGGATCAAGGCCGCCGCCGAGCTCTACAACAACGGCAAGGTGGACTACATCCTGGTCTCCGGCGACAACGCCACCGTGCAGTACAACGAGCCGCGCCAGATGCGGCGAGCCCTGATCCAGGCCGGCATCCCGGCCAACGCCATCTACAGCGACTACGCCGGCTTTCGGACTCTGGACTCCATCGTGCGGGCCAAGGAGGTGTTCGGTCAGGCCCACTTCACCGTGGTCTCGCAGGCCTTTCACAACGAGCGCGCCATCTTCATCGCCCGCCATTTCGGCATCGAGGCGGTCGGCTTCAACGCCGTGGACCCCAGCGCTTATCAGGGCATCAAGACCCGGGTGCGCGAGGTGTTCGCCCGCCTGATGGGGCTGCTCGACCTCTACGTGCTGGACAAGGGTCCCAAGTTCCTCGGCGAGCCCATCGTCATCGGCGGCCCGGTCCCCTGCCAGGCGTTGAGCACCATAGGGGCAAGCCAGCCCTGCCTGCCCATTGCACCGCCCCCTCATAAGCCGAAGGCCAAGCCAGCAGCGGCAGTGAGCGCTGCCACCGCCACCAGTGCGGCGGCTGCAACCAGCAGTGCCTTGGCTACCAGCGCCGCCGTGCCGAGCGAGGCAACGCCCGTGGATAATCCGGCTGCCGCCAGTGCGGCAACACCAACCAGCGGTGCCTCGGCCACCAGCGAAGCTGCACCGAGCAAGCCAACGCCCATGGATAATCCGGCTGCCAGTGCGGCGCCGCCAACTAGCAGCGCGCCGACCCCTCAATAGCAGAGACCCGCCAACAGGCGGGTCTCTTTCATTGGACTCGGTATTTCCGGCGATCAGGCCAGTGCCGCCACGTAACGCCGCGCCACCTCGTTCCAGTCGATCACCTTGTAAAACGCGGCTATGTAGTCGGGACGCTTGTTCTGGTACTTGAGGTAGTAGGCGTGCTCCCACACATCCAGCCCCAAAATGGGCACCAGTCCATCCTGCAGGGGGCTGTCCTGGTTCGCGCTGCTCACGACCTGCAGCTTGCCGCCCTGATCGACCACCAGCCAGGCCCAGCCGCTGCCAAAACGGCTCAGCGCCGCCTGGGTAAAGGCCTGTTTGAAGGCCTCCAGCCCGCCCAGGTCCCGATCGATCGCCGCGGCCAGCTCGCCGGCCGGCTCGCCGCCGCCCTGCGGACTCATCACCTGCCAGAACAGGCTGTGGTTGGCATGACCGCCGCCGTGGTTGCGCACCGCCCCCTGCACCTTGCCAGGCAGGCTGTCGAAGCGGGCAAGCAGCTCCTCCACCGGCAGCGCCGCCAGCTCGGGGAGATCGGCCAGGGCGGCATTGAGATTGTTGATATAGGTCTGATGGTGACGGCTGTGATGGATCTCCATGGTCAGCGCATCGATATGGGGTTCCAGCGCGTCATAGGCATAGGCAAGGGCTGGCAGGGTATGGCTCATGGTCACCTCTGTTTATTGTGATTAATGCAGTTGGCGGGCGGACCCGGTCTGGCACAGGCACTGACCGAGGCAGCGGCGGATGCCGTCGTGGTTGCCGTGTTTGCGCAGGAAGGCGAGCAGCTCGGCATGGGTGCTGCGGGTGTGGCGCAGGGCCGCATCCCGCAGAGGATCGGGGCTGGCCGGCGACTGGCTGGTGGCGAGCAGGCAGTCGTGGATGTGGCACAGCAGGTCGGCCGCCCGCTCCGGCCGCGCCATGGCAATCAGCAGATCCGCCAGATTGTGGTGGGCCACCACCAGCGCGGCGACCGCCTCGTCCACGTCGTGCCAGCCGGTAAACTGCTGGCGGGCCAGCCACAGCGCCTGCTGATAGCAGGAGAGTGCCTTGCCATGTTCACCGGCATCGAAGTGGCGATTGCCGCTCATGGTCTGCACCTTCCAGTGCACCATGCTGCTGTCGCTCTCCTCCGTCCCCACCCATCCTCTTACCCAGCTCGCCGCCATGATCCTCAACACCGCAAATGATAATAATTATTATTTAACTTATGTGAGCGGCGAACACAAGGGATAGTTGTGCCGGCACCGCCAACAGCCCTGCCCATATGGGTAGGGCTTTTTTGAATCTGTCTGTTTGGTGATCATTTGCACAGATGCAAACGTCCCGCTCCGTCATGCTGGTCGGTACTGGCATGAGGCCGGTGGTTGCCGCTGCGGCAACCTTATTCACAAGGATGGACAAGATGAAAAAATGGCTATTGGGGCTGCTGTGCGCCCTGCCCATGCTGGGCCAGGCGGCAGGTTATACCCAGACCCGCTACCCCATAGTGCTGGTGCACGGTCTGTTCGGCTTCGACAAGCTGCTCGGGGTCGACTACTTCTACGGCATCCCCCAGGCGCTGACCCGGGATGGCGCCATGGTCTACGTGGCCCAGGTCTCCGCCACCCAGAGTTCCGAGCTGCGCGGCGAGCAGTTGCTCAAGCAGGTACAGCAGGTGCTCGCCATCACGGGGGCCGACAAGGTGAACCTCATCGGCCACTCCCACGGCGGCCCCACCATTCGCTACGTCGCCTCGGTCGCCCCCGAGCTGGTTGCCTCCGCCACCAGCGTGGGCGGGGTCAACTACGGCTCGGAGATCGCCGATCTGGTGCGCGCCAACGTGGCACCGGGCTCGGTGGCCGAGAAGCTGGCGGTGGCTGCCGCCTCCGCCCTGTCCGGGGTCATCTCGCTGCTCTCCGGGGGCAGCCAGCTGCCGCAGGATCCCCTCGCCGCCCTCGACGCCCTCACCAGCGCCGGCGCCCAGCGCTTCAACCAGCGCTACCCGGAGGGGCTGCCCAGCCAGTACTGCGGCGAAGGGCCCATGCAGGCCGCCAACGGGGTCTACTACTTCTCCTGGAGCGGGCGCGGCACCATGACCAACATCCTGGATCCGGTGGATCCGGCGCTGGCGCTGACCGGCAGCTTCTTCAAGGAGCCCAACGACGGCCTGGTCGGGGTGTGCAGCAGCCACCTCGGCAAGGTGATCGGCACCGACTACCGGATGAACCACCTGGACGAGGTGAACCAGTCGTTCGGCATTCGCCACCTGTTTGAGACCGACCCGGTCAGCCTCTATCGCCAGCACGCCAACCGCCTGCAGAGACTGGGACTATGAGCAAGGCATGGCTGATGGCCGCTCCGCTGGGAGCGGCCCTTCTGTTGGGCGGCTGGCAGCTGTGGCCCACCCCAAGCCCCACCTCGGCCGCTCCCCCGGTGCAAGAGGCCGGGTCGAGCTCCCCCCTGCCCAGGCAGGCTGCCCCCTCGCCCGATGAGAACTCACTGCAGGCCCGCTATGAAGCCTTTCTCGCCGCCGAGGGCAGCCTGACGGTACCGACCGATCCGGGCCTGGCCAGCCTGCAGGTGTTGTTCGACGAGCGCGAGCAGTTGCGCCAGCAGAGCTTCACCCCGGCCGAGCAGGAGCAGCTGTTTGCCGAAGATCGACTGATGGAGCAGTGGACCCTGCGCCGCAAGGCGCTGGCGGAGGCTGGCGATGCCGACAAGCAGCTGCTGGCGAGCGAGCTCGAGCTCTGGCTGGCGGAGCAGCCCCAGTGGTTTCGGGAGGCGGAGGCCAACAGTCGCCTGCTCGGCGACCTGCAGAGTCTGGAGCGGCTGCCCGCGGCCGAGCGCGACACCGTGCTGCGCGAGCAGTTGGGGCCGGAAGCAGCGGACCGGCTGCATCAACTGACGCAAAACCAGCAGGGGTTCGAGCAGCAGCTGGCCGGCTATCTGGCCGAACTCAAGTCCCTGCCCGCCGATCGGCGGGCCGAACAGCAGCCGGAGATCCTGGCGCGCTGGTTCGAGCCCGACCAATGGCGGCGGGTGGAAGCCCTCACCCGGCTCAGGCTGGGCGAGTAACCGCCACAATAACCAAAATAAAAAGGGGCCCATATCTGGGCCCCTTGCTTTGATACTGCCGCGCTTACTGCGGCTTGTTGGCACCCGGCAGCGGTTGCCAGGTGAGGCGGGTCACCTGGGTACCCTGCACCTCGCACTTGAGGCTCAGATTCTGCCACCCCTTCTCCTGGCGCAGGGAGACTTCCCCCTCGATGCCCTCGGCGCGGGTCTTGAGCTTGGCCTGCTCGAAGGTCACCTTGTCCCCCCCGGCCAGCGCCATCAGCTTGCCGTTGCAGAGCCAGTGGGCCAGCTCCGCCCCCTTGAGCTTGACGCCCCCCTTGGCTGCCTTCTGTTCGGCGGCGCTCGGTGCGAACAGCTGGCCCAGCTCGGCCGCCCGTTTGGTGAGCCACACTTCCCGCTGCTGCATGCTCATCTTGCTGACGAACTCGGCGGGCTGCCCCTTCTCGTCCAGCCACTGGGTCAGCTTGCCACCGTCGTCAAAGGCGAACTGGGCGGCGGGCTCCTTCACCCCGAACAGCTTGCCGCCCTTGAAGTAGTAGCGGCTCTCCCCTTCCAGCTTGCCCTGCTCGTTCATGATGGGCACGGCGATGATGACGGGAACGCCATCCACCCAGGCCTTGATGTCGACGCCATCGTGGCTGAACAGACGGGTATCGAGGGCGCTCTCGGCCCCCTTTTCCATCAGGGAGAACTGCTCGGCGAGGGAGGCCGCCACGGAAGGCAGGGAGCAGAGCCCCAGTCCCAAGCCGAGGCTCAGGGCGATCACGGTATTGCGCATAAGTGTCCTGTGATTGGCCGGTGGGCCAAGGTTAGCTTTCTATCAGCCAGGCCCGCAGCCCCTCCCGGTGGCGATCGCTCAGGGGGATGGACTGGCGGGACTGGTAGTCAAAATGGATCAGGGTGGTTTCGGCGGTCACCGCCAGCTCGTCCCCCTGCCAGGCTTCCTGCCAGAGCGTGAAGGAGCTGGAGCCGATGCGGCGAACCCCGGTTTTGATCAATACCTGCTGGCCGTAGAACAGCTCCCGTTTGAACTGCACCGTGTAGCCCGCGATGATCAGATGCCAGTTGTGCACATCCAGCTCGGGGGAGAAGATGCGAAACAGCGGGTCGCGGGCCGATTCAAACCAGACCGCCGGCACAGTGTTGTTGATGTGGCCGAGGGCATCTGTCTCTTGAAAACGGGGTTGGATCTGCATTTCCAGCATGGATATCGACTCCTTGTCGTTGGACCGCGCTCAGGCTAACGCGGCCCGCCTTTGGACTCAAGCTCCCCCGTCGTATCGCCGGCGCCGACGGCCAGCTCCGGGCGCAGCCAGGCGCTGCGAAAATCGAACCAGCCGAGCGCCGTCATCCGCACCCCGTGCACGCCGACCCGGCTCTCCAGCTCCAGCCAGTGGTGAAACAGCGGCACGAACCAGCCTTGCTGCTGCACGCTTGCCAGCAGGGCGCGCGGCCCCGGCTCCTCGCCACTGGCACGCCACTGCGTCAGCCCCTGCCACAGACGCTGCTGGCTGCCCCACACCTTGCTCAGCAGCGGGGTGCCCTGCAACCAGGCGTAGGGGGCGAAGGCATGTTCGTGCTCCAGGTTGAGGGTGCCGAGCCAGAGATCCACATCCTCGTCCACCCCGCTTACCCAGCGGCCGTAGTCCAGGGTGCGCACCTCGAGCCGGATCCCCTGCTCTGCCAGCAGGCTGCTCATGGCGTTGGCGCACTCGTTGAACTCCAGGTGCTGGTTGAAGCAGGCCAGCACCAGCCGACGCGGCAGCTGCTCCGGCATCGGCAGCGGGGCCGGCTGCGCCTCGCGCCAGTGGGGCAAGAGGCCGAGCGCGCTGGTCCAGCCCCGCTGCAGTTCGGGGGCGACCCGCGCCATCAGGGCGATGGGGTTGAGCAGGCCGGCCAGCCACTGGCGCAGGGCGGGATCCTGCAAGGATGCGGATCTGTCGTCCTGCAGCAGGAAGTAACAACCGGATTCCAGCTCGGACTCGCCGCGCATGGTGCCGAGCTCGGGGCTGTCGCGCCCCAGCTGCAGGTGGCTCTCCAGCCGCTCCGCCAGCTCCGGCAGCATCCAGATGTCGATCTCGTCGAGCAGGGCGCGCAGGCCGAAGTAGTCGTCGAATGCCTCGAGACACAGTTGCAGTGGATCGTTGGCGGTCACCCGGTAGGGGCCGGTACCCACCGGTTGCAGAGCAAAGCCCGCCTCCCCCTTGAGCTCGCGCGGCAGGATGGCCGCCACCGGCTCGGCCAGCAGCTGGGGCAGCAGAGGATCCGGGCTGTCGAGATGAAGATCCAGGGTGCGCGGCCAGGGGCTCTCCAGCCGCGCCAGATGGGCGAACAGCGGGCGATCCCGCAGGGCCAGCAGGCTCTCCGCCACATCCTCCACCACCAGCTCGCGGCCATGGTGAAAGCGCACCGCCGGCCTCAGGTAGAAGCGCCAGTGGCAGGGGCCCAGACATTCCCAGTGGTGGGCCAGATCCCCCTCGATTTCCCCATTTTCCTCATTTCGCCGGGTCAGGCCGTTGAAGATCTGGCGGCTCAGGTGGATTTCGGAGCGGCGCAGCGGGCCGGTGGGCAGCAGGCGCGGCAGCGGCCGGTAGTAGGGCACCCGCAGGATCTGGCGCCCTTCCCGGGTGGCCTGGCCGAGCTGCTCGATCAGCAGCGGGGTGAGCAGATCGAGGCGATCTCCGGCCAGCCGCACCGCCTGCGCCAGCTGGCCCTGGCTCAGCAGATCCCGCAGCCGGCGCCGGGTCAGGCTCTCCTGGTTGTCGAGCAGGGTGAGCCGGGAGCGCCGCCCCCGCCCGGCTTCTGCCGCCCAGCTGAGCCAGCCCTGATCCTGCATGCGGCGCAGCAGCAGGCGAGCATTGCGCGGGGTGCAGCAGAGCAGATCCGCCACCTCGGCGAGGCTTATTTCCCGCTCGTCGCAGCCAAGCTGCTGGGCGAGCCGTTGGAATTGCTGGTAGAGGCGACTGGTGGGCATAAAAGGGGAAATCCTGTTGCTGAAAGTCATCAGTTTTTACTTCCGCATTTTAGCTCAATACTGCTGGCGAACGTGAGAACCACAGCAGAGGAGCACCATCATGAGCCATGCCAACCCCATCAAACCGAACCGGATCCAGCAGATCCTGCGCCGTTACTTCAAGCGGATCCTGCCCAGGCCGCTGACCCTGATCGAGGATCCCATGAGCCAGCTAAACCGCCTGATGCAGTGGGATATGAACCAGATCGACGATCGGGAGTATCGCCGCCGCCTCTGAGCCCCTCTCGCCCGGATCGCGCAAGGGAGAACGCAGTTCACCAGCGGGCGCAATTGCTTTGCCGGATTGGGTGGTTTACATCGACGCTGGGCCTGATAGATTGGACGTCTATCCATCTATAACTGCTACCCAGCAACATCCAACAAGGAGTGTGTGATGAAAGATGCGACCCTGGCCCTGCACCACGGCTTTACCAGCGACCCCACCACCAAGGCCGTTGCCGTGCCCATCTACCAGACGGTGGCCTACGAGTTTGAGAGCGCCCAGCACGGGGCGGATCTGTTCAATCTGGCGGTACCAGGCAACATCTACACCCGCATCATGAACCCCACCAACGATGTGCTGGAGCAACGGATGGCCGCGCTGGAAGGGGGCATCGCCGGCCTGGTGGTCTCGGCGGGTTCCGCCGCCATCACCTACGCCATCCAGGCGCTGACCGCCGCCGGTGACAACATCGTCTCCACACCCCAGCTCTATGGCGGCACCTACACATTGTTCGCCCACATGCTGCCGAGTTTCGGGGTCGAGGTGCGCTTCGCCAAGGATGACAGTGCCGAGGCCATCGCCGCCCTCATCGACGACAAGACCAAGGCGGTCTACTGCGAGAGCATCGGCAACCCGGCCGGCAACATCGTCGATCTGGCGGCCTTCGCCAAGGTGGCCCACGCCCGTGGCGTGCCGCTCATCGTCGACAACACGGTCGCCACTCCGGTGCTGTGCAAACCCATCGAACACGGCGCCGATATCGTGGTGCACAGCCTGACCAAATACGTCGGCGGCCACGGCAACTCGCTGGGTGGCGTCATCGTCGACTCGGGCAAGTTCCCCTGGGCGGATCACGCCGAGCGCTTCCCCCAACTCACCAAACCCGAACCTTCATATCACGGGGTAGTCTATACCGAGGCCTTTGGCCCGGCCGCCTTCATCGGGCGGGTGCGTACCGTGCCGCTGCGCAATACCGGCGCGGCGCTGGCGCCGATGAACGCCTTCCTGCTGCTGCAGGGGCTGGAGACCCTGAGCCTGCGCATGGAGCGCCACGTGGATAACGCCCTGCGGGTGGCCCATCACCTCAAGCATCACCCCAAGGTGGCCTGGGTCAGCTACGCCGGTCTGCCGGGTCACCCCCACTACCTGCTGGCGGAGAAATACATGGCCGGCCGCCCCTCGGCCATCCTCTCGTTTGGTCTGAAAGATGGCTATGAAGCGGGCGTGCGCTTCTACGATGCGCTCAAGATCTTCAAGCGGCTGGTCAACATCGGTGACGCCAAGTCGCTGGCCTGCCACCCCGCCTCCACTACCCATCGCCAGTTGAGCGAGGCGGAGCAGGCCAAGGCCGGAGTGAAGCCTGAGATGATCCGGCTGTCGGTGGGGATCGAGGCCATCGAGGACATACTGGCGGATCTGGATCAGGCGCTGGAGGCCTGAGTCAGTCAACGCAGGAGCGGGCATCCAGCCCGCTCTTTTTGGCCAGCGGTGAACCTGCCACCGCACCGCTGCGTATCACCGCCTTCCGTCACTGCGTCGAGGTTTCCATGATAGTCCTGCACCACCTGAACAAATCCCGCTCCCAGCGCATCATCTGGCTGCTCGAAGAGCTGGGCCTGCCCTATGAGATCAAGGCGTATCAGCGCGATGCCACCACCTTTCTGGCGCCGCCCGAGCTCAAGGCCATCCACCCCCTCGGCAAGTCGCCGGTCATCGAGTTCGACGGCCGGGTGCTGGCGGAATCCGGTGCCATCACCGAGTACCTGATCGCCCGCCACGCCCCGGAACGGCTGGCACCGGCTACCGATAGCCCGGAGTATGCCGAGTATCTGCAGTGGCTCCACTTCGCCGAGAGCTCGGGTATTCTGCCGCTGCTGCTCGACATGTTCGTGCGCAAGGACGGCAGCCCGATGCGCTTCCTGCCGGACTACGCCAAGGCCGAGTGCGCCAAGGTGCTGGGCTACCTCGATGAGGTGCTGGCAAGCCGCCGCTATCTGGTGGCCGATCGCCTCACCGGCGCCGACATCCTGAACTCCTTCCTGGTGGATCTACTGGCCCAGAGCGGCCAGCTGGCCCAGTTCCCGCACCTTGAGGCCTACTGGCAGCGACTCAACACTCACCCGGCCCGCCAGAAGGCGGCAGCGCTGGAGCGCGAGCTGGACCGCAGCGCCGGATAAACGGCCGCGCCTGGTGACACCATGCAAAACGCCCCGATGATCGGGGCGTTTTTTTCTGCTCGACAGCCAGATGATCAGGGCGTGTGAGAAAGGATCCGCGCCACTCTGATTGCGAGGCGCGAGTCCCCTGACTTAAAGCGCGTGGGACAGGATCCTGGCTACCTTGTCCGGATCTATGTCCTGCTGCTCCCCGAGGGCGGTCAGCCCGAAACGCTTGAGGTTGGAGCAGATGCCGGGGATGCAGCTCTCGCTCAGACCGTAGTCGGCGAGGCGGGTGCCCACTCCCATCTGCTGGAAGAACTGCTCGGTGCGGATGATCGCCTCCTCGATGCGCAGCGCCTTGTCCTCGCGGCTGGAGTGCCATACCCGCTCGGCGAACTGGGCCAGCTTCTCCTGCTTCTGGGCCGATTGCTCCCGCAGCAGGGAGGGCAGCACCACCGCCAGACTCTGGGCATGATCCAGCCCGTGCAGGGCGGTGAGCTGGTGACCGATGGCGTGGGTAGACCAGTCCTGCGGCACACCGCGACCGATGAGGCCGTTGAGCGCCAGGCTGGCCGCCCACATCAGGTTGGCGCGCACCTGGTAGTTGGTGGGCTCCGTCAGCGCGCGCGGACCGTTGTCCACCAGCACCTGCAGCAGGCCTTCGGCCAGCCGGTCCTGCACCTCGCCCCCCACCGGGAAGGTGAGGTACTGCTCGATGATGTGGACGAAGGCATCCACCACCCCGTTGCCCACCTGGCGCGGCGGCAGGCTGTAGGTGGTCGTGGGATCCAGCACCGCAAACACCGGCTGCACCAGCGGGTTCATGAAGGAGAGCTTGGCCTCCCCGCGGCTCACCACGGCGGCCGGGTTGCTTTCCGAGCCGGTGGCCGGCAGGGTCAGCACGCAGCCCAGTGGCAGCGCCCCCTTGATGGGGGCCTTGTGCAGCAGGATCTCCCAGGGATCCGCCCCCTCGAAGCAGGCCGCGGCGGCCACGAACTTGCTGCCATCCACCACGGAACCACCGCCGACCGCCAGCAGGAAGTCGATGCGCTCGCGCTTGACCAGGGCCACCGCCTCCATCAGCTGATCGTACTGGGGGTTGGCGCCGATGCCGGGAAACTCCAGCCACTCCCGTCCCGCCAGCGCCTGAGTCAACTGCTCATAGACCCCGTTCTGTTTGATGCTGCCACCGCCGTAGAGCACCAGCAGACGGCTGCCGGCCGGGATCAGCTCCGGCAGCCTGGCGATCTGGCCTTCACCGAAACAGACGCGGGTAGGATTGGCATATTGGAAGTTGTACACGGCAGAGCCCTCGGTTGAATGCATGCAGGGGAATTGTGCGCCTGTGGCTCCGGCAGGTCAAAAAACGGGAGCCGGCTATCAAATTGCACAGTGGGGGCCGGGCTAGCGGAAAGATGTGATGCGGCGCCACTCCTGTTTCTGTGCCGCTCTGCTATGGTCTCTCTGGGAACCGGGTGTTCCACTCTCATCGCCCCGCTCCTGCCCTCCCCACTCTTTTGTTCATAAGGTCTGACACATGAAACTCAAGCATGCATGGATTGCCGGTTTGCTTTCCCTCTCGACCTGTCTGGCGCAGGCTGCCGAGGTGGCAACCGAAGTCACCACGGCCCCTGGCAAGGCCAACCTGGTGGAAGCCGTCTCGGCCCAGGCCACGGTCACCGCCATCGACATGGCCAGCCGCAAGGTCAGCCTGAAAAATGCCGCCGGCGAGGAGTTCGACATCGTCGCCGGTGAGCAGGTCACCAACTTGGCCAACCTCAAGGTGGGCGACGTGGTGGCACTCCGCTACCTGCAGATGCTGGATCTGGAGCTGCTCAAGGGCACCGCCGGGGTGAGAAAACGCATCGTGGAAGTGGCGGCCGACAAGGCCGAAGCAGGTGAGAAGCCGGGCGCCGGGATCGGCAAAAAGGTCACTCTCTATGGCGACGTCATCGCGGTCGACAAGGGGCAGCAGACCATCACGGTGAAGGGGGTGGATCACACCCTGGTGCTCAAGGTGCACAACCCGGCCCAGTTTGCGCTCATCGCCAAGGGCGACCAGATCAAGGCCGTGCAGACCCAGGCGGTGGGGATCGGCATCCTGCCCGAGAAGAAGTAGCGACGGCCTGAGCCGATGCAGCGGCCGGACGCCGTCCGGTCACCAAGGGAGTGGCAGCCGCCCTCCCTTTTTTGCTGCCGTGGTGGCGGCGCAGAGCGGCCCGTGCTGCGCCGCATCGGCAACCCACTCATGGTGCCCGGACAGGGGCAAGTGATTGCCCCCACCGACCATGGGTTGCCGTTCGAGTCATCCCACCGTTCAGGCGCTCTTGGTCTCTTCCTTGGCGCTGCTCTTCTTGCCGGTGAGGCGGTCCATCGCATCCTGCAACATGGCGTCCCGCTGCTCGTTGAGCGGCTTGCTCTGCGCCGCCCGCTCTTCGGCAGTCAGCTGCTTGTTGTCGGCAATCGTCTTGAGCTTCTCTTCTATCTCGTTGAATTTCTTGCGATCAAAGCCGAGCGCCTTGTCCACCAGCTGCTGCATCACGCCCCCCTTGTCGGAGCCGATGTCGAGCGCCGGCGGCAGCTTGCTGTTCTTGGCCAGGTGTTCATAGGTCAGCGCCTGCTGGGCCTGACCAGTGATCCGCTGGGAGGAGAGGTTGACCAGATCTTCCCAGCCGCCACCCTGGCCGCTGTCGGCACTGCTGAGGGTGGCGAGAGCACGGTTGTTGGAGGCGCTCTGGGCAAGCTGCTGGCTGTAGGGTTTGATATCCATGGGGGCTCCAGTCTGCATGCCGATCCGGCATGACGAGGTCGCTGATTCGATGGCATGAGGCGCCAGGCCCCATCATTGGCAATAAAACCAGCAAGTTGCAGGCCAACTTGCCAGATTGGTGCAGATCCCGGCTCGCACGGGCTCGCGAGCTGATCCATGACCATCTCGACGTCAGAATCATGACGCTGCGCTGCCCAATCGGCAGCTTCTGGTGCATATCGCTGCCTTTTTCACGCTTTACCAGACAAAGCAAAGGAACGACTCATAGATCACAAAACAAACAACCAGCGAGGCATACAATTTCGGCGCACAAAACGACCAGCAAGCAGTGTTATGGATGAAATGTTTGCGTCATCGACCATGAGCAGCACGATCCCCCGGCAGCTTATCGGCGGCTGATCGCACTGCGGCAGACCTGCATCCCACCGCCTGGCTTTCACCCACAGTTACGCTTCGGGCAATCCCATGAAAAAACACACCTTGAGTCTTCTCTCCGCCACCCTGCTCACCCTGCTTGGCACCAGTGCCGACGCCTGTACCGGCCTCATCGTCGGCAAGGGTGCCAGTGCCGATGGCAGCGTGATGATCGCCAGAAACGAGGATTTTGGCGTCAACAACTGGAACAAGTACCTCGCCTTCCGGCCCGCCCAGCAGAACGAGGGCAAGGTCTGGAAACTGGGCAACGGGCTGGAAGTACCGATGCCCAAGGCCTTCTTCGCCTATTCCGCCATCCGCGACTGGGATGCGACGTCCAGCGACCCGGCCGGCAAATATTATGAAGAGCGCGGCATCAACGAATTCAACGTCGCCATCTCGGCCACCACCAGCGCCGAGGTCAACGACAAGGCCCAGAAAGCCGATCCGCTGATTGAGAAGGGGGTCATCGAGGCCATCATCCCGACCCTGATCCTGCCGCAGGCCAGGACGGCCAAGGAGGGGGTCGAGCTGCTCGGCCGTTATGTGGAGCAATATGGCGCCGGTGAGGGTAACAGCCTCTATCTGGCGGATGTGAACGAGGCCTGGCTGATGGAGATCGGCTCCGGCCACCACTGGATCGCGGTGCGGGTGCCGGACGACAGCTATGCCATGGTGGCCAACGGCCTGCGCATCCACGGCGTCAATCTCGACGGCGCCGATGTACTGCACTCGCCCAGGCTGCTGGAGTTCGTGCGCGAACACAAACTGCTGGATAACGCCGACCCGAAAGAGTTCAACTTCGCCAAGGCGTTCGGGGTCATCGCCGACCCCTACAACGTGGATCGGGAGTGGCTCGGCCAGAAGATGCTGACCGCCAGCCACCCGCAGCCGACCCGGCAGGCGCAATATCCGCTCTTTATGAAGCCGGATGCCCCCATCGCCGTGCCGGACGTGGCCAGGCTGCTGAGCGCCACCTATGACGGCACGCCGCTGGCGGGCAAGGCGGAGCGGCCGATCCGCATCGATCGCCAGCTGGAATCCCACGTCATCCAGCTGCGCAAGGAGATGCCCAAAGAGCTGCAGGGGCTTATCTGGCAGAGCTACGGCGTGCTGGCCGAGTCCGTGATGGTGCCGCTCTACAACACCCTGGAGTCCTACCCCCTGCCCTATCGCACCGGCAGCGACAGCTACTCCGATGACTCCGCCTACTGGCAGTTCCGCAGCCTGACCGCGCTGGCCAGCGCCGATCCGGACAAGTACCTGCCGCTGCTGCGCGGCGTCTGGAGCAAGGAGAGCAGCAAGCTCTACAAGGAGGTGGCCCTGCTCGACAAGAGCCTGAAGCAGGCCTATGCCAGCGACAAGGCTACCGCCATCGGGCTGGCCGCCGACTACTCCTATGGCCAGCTGGAGCAGACCTATCAGATGGCCAAAGAGCTGCGCTACAAGCTGATGACGGATCTCACCAAGCGCACCGAGCAGAAGTACTCGCCGGAAGAGTTCAAGAAGATCATGAGCCTGTAATCGGCTCACCAACGCAAAGAGGCTCCCAAGGGAGCCTCTTTCATTTCGTCAACTACCGCCATCAGCGGCGGCTGATATTGAGCGGGCCGAAGGTCTGCGCCACCGGCATGATCTCGATGCTGTTGATGTTGACGTGGGCCGGCTGCTGGCTCACCCAGAGCACGGTATTGGCGATGTCTTGTGGCTGGATCGCCTGCACCCCCTGATAGACGGAAGCCGCCTTGGCATCGTCACCGTGGAAGCGCACGTTGGAGAACTCGGTGCCGCCGCACAGGCCTGGCTCCACGTTGGTGACGCGGATGGCAGTGCCCGCCAGATCGGCGCGCAGGTTGAGGCTGAACTGCTTCACGAACGCCTTGGTGGCGCCGTAGACGTTGCCGCCCGGATAGGGGTAGGTGCCGGCGATGGAGCCGATGTTGATGACGTGGCCGCGATTGCGCACCACCATGCCCGGCAGCAGCAATCGGGTGAGCAGAGTCAGACCGCTGATGTTGGTGGCGATCATCTGCTCCCAGTCTTCCAGATCCGCCTTGTGGGCCGGCTCCAGCCCCAGCGCCAGCCCGGCGTTGTTGACCAGCAGATCCACCTCGCGCCACTCGGCCGGCAGCCCGTCGATGGCGGCGCGGGTGGCCGCCTTGTCCTGCACGTCGAACACCAGCGGCAGGAACTGCGCGCCCAGCTCGTCGGCCAGGGCAGCCAGCCGTTCGCCGCGGCGGCCGGTACCGATCACCCGGTAGCCCGCCTGCACCAGCTGACGGCTGATGGACTCACCAAATCCGGACGAGGCGCCCGTTACCATTGCTATCATCTGAACCTCCATATCTACAGCGCTATTGTTATTTACCTGTTTGAAATCAATCTGATTCATTCATCGCTCAATTCACGTCCGGTCACCTTGCGCCAGACAAACACCAGCAGGTGGAGCAGAAAGAGGCCCGATCCCCCCAGCGCGAACAGCAGGCCGGTGAGGGCGTTGACCGAGGTGTCGGCGCCACACCACCACCAGACCAGCCAGCCGATCAGGCCGATGACGAAGGTCTGGCAGGCGCAAACCGGGCAGCGCCCCAGCTTGGCCTTGATGGCAGTGGCGAGGCAGTTGTCGCAGCTCATCCCCTCTCCTCTCTCAGGCCGGCTTCAGTGCCAGCACCAGCCGGTGGGCGTGCTGACCGTGGCCATAATAGTCCGGCAGCTTCTGTCTGGGCCGAAAACCCAGCTCGCGATAGAGGGCCTGCGCCTCTTCATTGGCATCGCCGACCTCCAGCCGGATCGCTCCCCAGCCGGCTTCTTTGCCCTCCTGGATCACCTGCTCCAGCAGGCGGCGGGCCCAGCCTTGCCGGCGGATGGTCCAGCGGATGGCGAGAGTCTGGATGATCAGCCGATCCCAGCCCCTGTGCTCCAGCAGGCAGAGGTAGCCCATCAGCTGCTCCTGCTGGTCCAGCACCAGCAGGGTACGCCCCTTGGCGTGGGTCAGCAGATAGTGCCAGCGGCTGCGACCAAAGGCGACTTCGGGGGGAAAACAGTAGCGTTCCAGCTTAACGATGGCGCCCAGATCATCGGTCCGGGCCGCGCGCACGGTCAACACGGGGAGTCCTTGTTCGGTTATTTATCTTCATCACCAAAAATGCGACTTGTATCACAAGTTACCAAGGCGGCATATTAGGCACTGTAACCTCTTGTTTCCCCTCGCGCCATTGTCGTGCTTGTCGGTGCATCGAAGCCCACTGGGGATCCTGCCGTTTAAGGCAGTTTCATCTGTGGAGCCGAAAAAATGAGTACCTACGTCATCGTCGAAGAGCCGGGCGACTGGCCTTGCCATGCCGATTATCTGCTGACCGCCCGCACCTACCTGCAACACGGAGTGCCCACCACCGGCGGCCGCCCCCGCATCATCAACCTCTGTCGCAATCTGGAGCACCTCAGTGCCGGTTACTACTGCTCGCTGCTGGCCCAGGCCCGCGGCCACCACTGCCTGCCGGGTTTGCAAGCCATCAGCCAACTGCAGCCGCAGCAGCCACCGGCCAAGCTGTGGCGAAAATTGCAGGGCTGGCTGGCCCAGCAGAGCGAGGACCGAATCCGGGTACGCGCCATCTTCGGCCAGTGCGAACAGAGCGAGCTGGCGGGGCTGGCCCGCTACTACTACGGCCTCAGCCAGCTGCCGCTGCAGGAGCTGACCCTCAAGCGCGGCCGCCACGGCTGGTCGGTGCGCCAGCAGCAGAGCCTGTCACCGCTGGCGCTGAGCACGAGCGAGAAGGCGCTGATGCTGCACCACGCCCAGGCACTGGTGGGCACCGGCGACGAGGAGCAGGCGGCGCCGCTCTACCAGCTCGCCATTCTGGTCGACCCCAACGACGGCCGTGCCAGCAGCGATGCGCTGGCGCTGACGCGCTTCATCCTGGCGGCCGCCGCGCAGGGGATCCGGGCCGAGATCCTGGCGCCGTCCGCCATCGAACGGCTGCCGGAGTTCGATACCCTCTGGCTGCGCTCGGAGACTGCAGTCGGCCACTACACCTTCGAATTTGCCCGCCGCGCCGAGCAGCTCAAGATGCCGGTGATCGACAGCTCCCGCGCCATCCTCGCCTGCAGCAACAAGCTCTACCTCTACGAGCTGATGGTACGCAGCGGCGTGCCCATGCCGCCCACCATGGTGGTGACCCGCCGCGGCCGCCACCACGTGGACGAACTGGTACAGCGGCTCGGCCTGCCGCTGATGGTGAAGGTGCCCGACGGGGCGCAGGGGCGCGATCTGGCCATGGCCAGCGACGAGCAGCAACTGGCCCGCCTGCTGGACGAGGGGCTGGCCCGCTCCGCCCTGCTGCTGGTGCAGAGCCGGATCCCCGCCGAGTTCGACTGGCGCATCGGCTTTCTCGACGGCTCGCCGCTGTTTGCCTGCCGCCGTTTCCGCCCCGAGCCCGGCAACCGCATCCGCCGCCGCAAGCACCCCCTCGACATGAGCCGCATCGAGGCGCTGCCGCTCAACGAGGTGCCGGAGCGGGTGCTGCAGACCGCCCGCCGTGCGGTGCATCAGCTCGGCAACGGCCTGTTCGGGGTGGATCTGCGCCAGCAGGATCGGGACTGCGTGCTGCTGGAAATCATCGACAATCCCTGGATACGTGGCGATATTGAGGACAGAGAGGCAAAGGACCTCTACGAGCGCCTCGCCCGGGCCTTCCGCCAGCGGCTGGAAAACCGGGGGCAGAGCGCGGCCGGATAACAAGCATCGATAGCAGAGGTGGATATGATGACGACTGATTGGTGGGACATAGCGCCCCTTGGCTGGGAGAACATCCTGGTCTGTCTGGTGTGCGGCACTCTGGTAGGGCTGGAGCGCCAGCTACGCGGCAAGCCGGTCGGCATCCGCACCTCCTCGCTCATCATCCTCGGCACCTACTGCTTTCTCGCCATCGGCGCCGCCCTCAGCCCCCAGAGCGCCGATCAGGCGCGGGTGCTGGGCCAGCTCATCACCGGTATCGGCTTTCTCGGTGCCGGGGTGATGATGACCCGGGATGGTCAGGTACTGGGGGTCACCTCCGCCGCCACCGTCTGGATGCTGGCCGCCCTCGGCGCCCTCATCGGCATGCAGATGCTGCACCAAGCGCTGCTGCTCACCGGCGTCACCCTCTCCATTCTGGTCGGTGTCGACTATCTGGAGACCAGCTTCAAGAGCCTGCGCCGCGGGGTGCACAACCGGCTGGAGAGCTGGCGGCACGGCAATGGCCACGCACAGGCTGCCCCCCATCAGGACGAGCTCGGCAGCGGCATCGAGAAGTAACTTCCACCACGAAAAAGGGCTCCATCACGGAGCCCTTTTTGTTGCCAACCTCGCTCAGCGCACCAGCAGGAAGCGACCGCTCAGCGGTGGCAAGTCCACCGTCACGCTGCTGCCGCCGATGGCCAGGCTCTCGCCGCTTTGCAGATCCACCAGGGCGCTGCCGCTGCGCAGCTTGCCGACCGGCACCGCGTAGCTCTGGGGCGTGCTTGAGACGTTGAGCAGGTAGACTACTTGCTCTGCCGCCGTCTGCTTGATGTCGCCATAGACGCTCCCCTCGGCCACCAGCTTGACCCGCTCCCCCTGATAGAGGGCGGGGTGGGCGGCGCGCAGGGCCAGCAGCTGGCTGAGCCACTGTTTCAGCTCGCTCTGCTCGCTGCTCGGCACGAAGCCGGTGACACCGGGCACCTTGCCATCGCTGCGGGCCACGTGATCGTCACAGAGCCCCTGCGCGGCACAGTCGCCTCCCACCTGCTTGGCAAAGCCTGGCACCTCGTCGCCAAACTCCTCGCCGTAGTAGAGGGTGATGGGGCCAGAGCGGGCTGCCAGGAAGCTGAAGGCCGCCTTGTGGCGCTGCCAGTAGTCCGCCGGATTGAAGTTGCCGCGCTCCAGCAGATCGCCGAAGCGCACCAGATCGTGGTTGCCCAGCATCAGGTTGGGCATGGCGTGGTTCGGGTAGTTCTCCACCTTGTTCCAGCTGGCGTCGAGCACGCTGGCCCCCTGCCCGCCCTTGCCGGACTCCTCCACCGCCAGCGCCTGCACCAGGCCGTAGCGCAGCGGGAAGTCGAACGCCGACGAGAGCGCCGGGTTGTCGCTCGGCCCATACGCCTGGGCGCGGATCTCGTCGGCGCCCTTCCACACCTCGCCCACCATGTAGCCGAGGGTGCCCCACTGTTGACCGGCGGCCTTGCGCGCCGCGCTGGCCCGTTCCACTTCGCTGCGAATGGCGCGCCAGTCGTCGAGGCCGAGCTGATAGGCCTGATCGAGGCGCCAGCCGTCGATGCCGTACTGCTCGACCCAATAGCGGGCCACCTCCTTGAAGTAGGCCAGGCTCTGGGGCTGGCTGTAATCCACCAGCTGACCGGGATAACCGGCTCCGCCGCTCTTGAGGGCGGGCAGCCGTCCCTCGGGCGAAGGCTTGCTCACCCCCACCTTGTTGACGTGGCCGAACACCCCGTCGAGGAAGACGTAGAGGCCGCGCTGATGCGCTCCGTCCACCAGCTTCTTGAGCTGGACGTTGCTGCCGAAGTTGGGGTCCACGTTGAAGAAGTCGCAGGCGAAGTAGCCGGTGGCATCGAGCTTGTCGTCACCGCCTTGTCCCGCGCAGGAGTCAAACACCGGGGTCAGCCAGATGGCGTTGACGTTGAGGCTCTTGATATGGTCCAGGCTGTCGATGACCCCCTGCAGATCGCCGTTGTGCTGGGAGGGGCCGTAACCGACGCCGTAGTTGGCGCTGCCGTCGCCGTCGACGAACGACTCCACCATCACCTGATAGGTGCGCAGATTGCAGGCAGGCTGATCATTGCCGTAGCAGGCGCGGCTGGCGGTGGCCGGCGGCGGGTTGGTGACCGGGGGCTGCAGGGGCTCGCTGGAGCCGCTCCCGCCTCCGCTGCCGCAAGCCGTCAATAACAGGGCGGCCCCGATGAGGCCGCCATGGCGCAACGTTCCTTGTTTCATTGTTATGTTCCCGCTGTGGTGGTATCGGCGCCCAAAGCGCCGCACTGGGGCCATGATAGCGGCCCCGTCCGCACGGGTCTGTGACTGAAAACGTTACCTGGCTCAGTCGGTTGGCGCGCCGACCTAGAGCACGCCGGCCGAGGCGAAACGGTAACTGACCGAGAGCCAGTAGGCGCGGCCCGGCTCCGGAATCCGCCCTACCTGCTCGTAGCCCAGCCCGGCCTGACTGGCGTGTACCGACTTGGAGAGGTGCTCGTAGTAGAAGGTGTCAAACAGGTTGTCGACCCCGGCCGACAGCTGCCAGCCCGGCTGGAACTGCCAGGCGGCGCTCAGGTTCATGGTGAAGAAGCCCGGGGTCTCCCCCTGATCCTGACCGGCTACGGTGCCGGAGCCCACATCGACCCGATCCTGCGCGGCCACGGCGCGGCCCAGCAGGGTCAGGTTCCACGCCTCGGCTGGTTGCCAGCCCAGCGCCAGCTTGCCATCGAGCGGCGGCATCTGGGCCAGCGGCAGGTGATCGCTCTGGTTTTCGCCGTAGACCACAGCCAGACCGCCGTCGAGGCGCCACTGCTCGGCAAACTGCCAGCGTCCTTCCAGCTCGCCACCACGGGTCTGGGCGTCGATGTTGCGCACCTTGTTCGACTTGTTGTTATAGAGCAGATAGTCCTGAATGTCGGCGCTAAAGAGGGAGAGGGTCAGATCCAATTCGCGGCTGCGCAGGGCCAGCCCAGCGTCCCACTGGCGGCTGCGCTCGGGGTTGAGGATGAAGGGCACGCTGTCCTTGCTGCGCTCCCAGTAGTCCGGAGCCCGTTTCGCCTGGCCCCAGGCCAGGTAGCTCGACCAGGCCGGCGACCACTGGTATTCGTAGCGGCCAAAGCCGCTGTCCAGGGTCAGGGTATCGCTGTAGAGGGTCTGATCCCCCGCGCCGTAACGGGTAGTCTCAACCCTGTCCTGCCGATACCCCCCCTTGTAACTGTGAGCCCCCTGCTGGCGGCCCAACTCGGCAAAGCCGCCCTGCTGCTCGAAGCGCAGGGTGCGCTGGCGATCCTTGGTGGCATAGTCGACGCCGCCCCGGCTGCGGTGCTGATCCCGGTTGCTGTCGAGCCCAGCGGTCAGCAGCCAGTCGGCCGGCAGGGCGATGTCGTTGGCCCAGCGCCCGCCGGTGTTGCGCCGGTCCGGGTTGGAGAGCATCTTCATGCCGCTGTTCGGACGCAGGCTGAAGTTGTCCATGATGTGGTCGATGTCGTTGTCCCACAGGGTCAATTCGCTGCGCTGCCAGTGGCGGCTGATCTGCTCCTGCCTGAGCTTGAGGCCGAAGGATTCCCGATCGAACATGGGGCCGTCCATGGTGCGATCCGCATAGGCGGCGCGGGCGTTGCTGCGCTCGGCGGTGAGTTCGAGCCAGGTGTGCTCACTGGGAGTCCAGCCAAGCTGGGCGGTGCCGTTCTCGCGCCGGTAGAAAGAGCGCACCTTGTCGCCGTGGCCGTCGCGATAGTCATCGCTGTCGGAGTGGGTGAACTGGCCGCGCAGATAGCCCTGCGGCGCCCCCACGGTGGCATCCAGCATCTGGTCGTCGCGCCCGAAACTACCATAGAGCGCCGACGCCTCGGCTTTGACGCCGGGGGCGGTGAACTCTGGCCTGTCCCGCTCGAACAGCACGGTGCCCGCCAGGGTCGCCCCCTGCTCGAGGGATTGCGGCCCCTTCAGCACCCGGATCCGGTCGAAGGATTGAGGAAAGACGTAGGCGGTGGGCGGGTCCATCCGGCCACCGCAGCCACCGGCCAGCATGCCGCCATCCATCTGCACGTTGAGGCGGGACATGCCCATTCCCCGCAGTACGGGATCGCCACCCAAGCCCCCCTTGCGCACCATGCTCATGCCGGTGACGTTCTTGAGGTAACCGGCACCGTCGGCCGCCGGCATGGGGGAGCCCGGTTTCTTGGGATCCAGGGTCACCTCCAGGGTGCTGGCGGGACGACTGGCGACCACCACCATGGGCTCCAGTTGCTGGACCGGCTCCTGGCCGGCGGCGCCGTGACAGGCAAAACCGCCCACCAGCAGGGCCAGCGGGGTGCGCATATGACAAGCCATACTCTTTCCTTATCTCTCTGTTTATATTGTTGTTTTAATTCCAACCGCCAAAACCATGCAGCTGCTGGAAGGTTTGCCGTCAGGCTGCAAAAAAGGCCTGCGGCGCAGTGGCGGCAAGCCCTCTGAGGCGAAGCCAAGCTAGGGTTGGCAAAATGTTGCGCAGGTTTTACCCAAATTGGGTAAGGAAGGCAAACGTTCAAACATTCCCGTCACAGGAATCTTGGGATGGTTCACAAAAACAGGGGGTTAGCTGAACGCTTCCCGCTCGTCGATGGGCTTGATCAGGTGATAGACCTCGTGGGCCGACAGGGTACAGCCGGCGGGCCACTCCAGCTGGTGGTGGCGATTGATGAAGACCCGAGCGCAGCGCCGCTCCGAATCCAGCGCCGCGAACAGCGGCTGGGTGCGCCAGGGAGTCAGGTCCAGCGCCCCCGTGGTACCGTCCGAGAGCACCACGAACAGGCTCCACCCTTGCAAATATTCCACATCGATAAAGACCGGCATCCCTTCGGCTCCGATTGAGAAAATTCGGCGCCATTATAGATAAGCCCCCCGCACCGCTTTGCCGGCAGGATCACAGTTTCTCCAGCCGTTTATGCTGTCTTCGATCCCTGCGCGCCCTCACATAAAAATCATAAATCGTGCCAAAACATCCTTTTAAACAGCACCTACACGCAACCTTTCCTCGGGCCCGCTGTCATAACCCTGCAATATAAAAACAATGCGCCCGTGGACGGGTGCAAACAGGCTTGTAGGAACAACAATGACCACTATCAGACGATGGCTGGGACCGTTTTGGCCCATCGCCGTTTTTTCATTGATCGCACTCGTCTCTCTCTCCATTAGCCGGCTCGCGCTCGGCCTCTGGCAGCTGGAACGGGTCGACGCCGTCGCCGGCTGGCAGGAGATGCTGCTGCAGGGGCTGCGGGTCGACTTCGCCACCCTCTGCTGGCTGTGGGGCGTGCCCGCCGTGTTCACCCTGCTGCTGGCCGGCCCCCATGCCGTGGGCCGTGTCTGGCTGCAGTTCATCCGGGTCTGGCTGACCCTGGGGCTCTGGCTGCTGCTCTTCCTGGAGATCTCCACCCCCTCCTTCGTGACCGAGTACGGGGTGCGGCCCAACCGCCTCTACATCGAATACCTCATCTATCCCAAAGAGGTGTTCGCCATGCTGTGGGCCGGCCGCAAGGGCGAGCTGCTGCTGGCACTGCTGTTCAGCGGCGCCGTGCTGACTGGCGGCTGGTGGCTGAGTGGCCGCTTGCTGCGCGGCATCAGCTTCCCGCGCTGGTACTGGCGGCCCGCCTTCGCCCTGCTCATTCTGGCTATCGGTTTTCTCGGTGCCCGCTCCAGCCTGGGTCACCGCGCCCTCAACCCGGCCATGGTGGCGTTTGCCAGCGATCCGCTGGTCAATGCGCTCACCGTCAACTCCTCCTACTCCCTGTTCTTCGCCATCAAGCAGATGCGGGCCGAGGAGGATGCCAGCCAGTTCTACGGCGAGCTGCCCCGCCAGCGCATTCTGGATCTGGTTCGCCAGGAGAGCGGCCGCGAATCCCATGAATTCAGCTCCGACACCCTGCCCAGCCAGACCTTCAACGAGGCCAGCTACGGCGGCAAGCCGAAGAACCTGGTGATCCTGCTGCAGGAGAGCCTGGGCGCCCAGTTCGTCGGCTCCCTCGGCGGCCTGCCGCTCACCCCGAACATCGATGCCTTGTCGAAAGAGGGTTGGGCGTTCGAGCAGCTCTACGCCACCGGCACCCGTTCGGTACGCGGCATCGAGGCGGTACTGACCGGCTTCACGCCGACCCCGGCCCAGGCCGTGGTCAAGCTCGGCCGCAGCCAGACCAACTTCTTCACCATCGCCGATCTGCTCAAGCAGCGGGGCTACGACACCAGCTTCATCTACGGCGGCGAGAGCCACTTCGACAACATGCGCAGCTTCTTCCTCGGCAACGGCTTCACCACCATCGTCGAGCAGAAGGACTTCAAGAACCCGGTGTTCGAGGGCTCCTGGGGCGCCTCTGACGAAGATCTGATGGCCAAGGCCGACGAGACCTTCCGGGCGCTCAGCAAGCAGGGCAAACCCTTCTTCAGCCTGGTGTTCAGCTCGAGCAACCACGATCCGTTCGAGTTTCCCGACGATCGCATCGCCCTCTATGAACAGCCCAAGCAGACCCGCAACAACGCCGCCAAGTACGCGGACTACGCCATCGGCGAGTTCTTCAAGAAGGCGAAGCAGTCGGACTACTGGAAGGACACCCTGTTCCTGGTCATCGCCGATCACGACAGCCGGGTCAGCGGCGCCAGCGGCGCCAGCCTGGTGCCCATCCCCCGCTTCCACATTCCGGGAGTCATCGTGGGTGACGGCATAGCGCCGAGACAGGATCCGCGCATCGTCAGCCAGATCGACATGGCGCCGACCTTGCTTTCCCTGATGGGGATCAGCGCCGACTACCCCATGCTCGGCAAGGATCTGACCCGCATGCCCGCCGACTGGCCGGGGCGCGCCATCATGCAGTACGACAAGAATTTTGCCCTGATGCGCGGCAAGGACGTGGTGATCCTGCAGCCGGAGCGGGCGCCGGAAGGCTTCATCTATGAGGATGCGACAGAGACGCTCACCCCAGCGCCGCAGCCGGCCACCATGAAGGATGCGGCCCTCGGCCTGGCGCTGTGGGGCAGCCTCGCCTACAAGCAGGGGCTTTACCGGACGGCGCCGGATACCCGCACCGTGCTGAACTGAGCGCAATAAAACAAAACCCGCCGATTGGCGGGTTTTTTGTAGGAGGCAGACGGGGGGTCAGGTGTTGAGGAAGCAGGGCAGCGAGCGGCTGAACTTGTGCTCGAACACCAGTGAGGTCTCCAGGTGCACCACCTCTTCGCGGGAGGTGAAGTGATCGAACACGAAGTTGCGCAGGTGCTCGGTATCGGCGACGCACAGATGCACCAGGAAGTCATCCTTGCCGCCCATGTGGAACAGGCTGATCACCTCGGGCAGGGCCAGGATGGCGTCGCGAAACGCATCGATGATCTGGCGGCTGTGGCGGGCCAGCTGTAGCGACACAATGGCCTGGATGTGGCCGCCGAGGGCCTGGTAATCCACCTCGCAGTGGGCGCCCTTGAGCACCCCGTCCTGCTGCAGCTTGCGTACCCGTTCCAGACAGGTGGACGGTGCCACCCCGACCAGCGCGGCCAGATCCTTGTTGGTCATGCCCGCATCGCGAAACAGATGGGCCAGGATATCCAAATCCAGTTGATCCAGGTTTCTCATCTTTACTCCTTGAACCGCTCAATTTTTTAGACTCTGCCCGTAAACCGGGCCGAACACAACGCAGATTGACATCGGGGCCGCGCCCCCTATGCTTTGGCGCACTCAAAAACCGGGTCAGGCCCGGCTTGCCCCGCCGTTGCTGGCGTCATAAGGATCTTTATGCACCCGTCTCACCCCTTCTGGAGCCAGGAAGTCCCCCGCGTCGATGGCCAGCTGCTGCTGACCCCCTGCCCCGGCACCCAGCAGGTGGCGCTGCCGCTGGCGCTGAGCCAGCTCAAGCTGGCCGGGGCGCACGGCGTGCTGACCCTGATGACCGACGCCGAGCTGGCCCGCCTCGAACTGGGCAGGCTTGGCCAGCAGATCGAGGCCACCGGCATGCGCTGGTTCCAGCTGCCCATCGAGGACGATCAGGCTCCCGATGCCGCCTTCGAGGCCGCCTGGCATAAGACTCTGCCGGACCTTATCGGACTGCTGCGGGACGGCAAGCACCTGGTCATCCACTGCAAGGGCGGCAGCGGCCGCACCGGGCTGGTGGCGGCGGCCCTGCTGATGAGTCTGGGCCAGCCCCAGCAGGAGGCGATGACCGCCATCCGGGCCCATCGCCCCAAGGCCTTCACCCTGGCCTGCCACCGCCAGTGGCTCGACGGGCTGGCGGCGCGGCTGGCCGAGGGCGACTGAGCCAGTCCCTACCTCGACGGCGAGTTCTGCTGATAGGTAAACACCTTGCCGATATCCTCGACGCGATAGCTGGTGAGCTGATAGACGTAGTAGTTGAGCCAGTTGGAAAACAGCAGGTGACCGTGGCTGCGCCAGCTGGCGCGCGGGGTCCGGGTCGGGTCGTTGTCCGGGTAGTAGTTGACCGGAATGACGGGCTCAAGCCCGGCCGCCAGATCCCGCTGGTATTCACCATCCAGGGTCAGCGCATCGTATTCCGGGTGACCGGTGACGAATACCTGACGACAATCCTTGGTGGCCGCCAGATAGACCCCGGCCTCTGCCGATTCGGCAAAGATCTGCAGATCGGTGTGGGCGCGGATAAGATCCCCATCAAACGCTGCGTAACGGGAGTGTGGCGCCACGAACTCGTCGTCGAAGCCGCGCAGCAGCGGTTCGTGCTCGTCGAGCCGGTGGTGGCGATAGACCCCGGACAGCTTCTCGCCGTGGGTCTGCTTCTCCATGCCGTACAGGGCTTTCAGCGCCGCCTGCACTGCCCAGCAGAGGAACAGGGTGGAGGTCACGTGCTGATGGGACCACTCGATGATCTCGACGATGCGCGGCCAGTAGACCACCTCTTCGAACTCCACCAGCCCGAGCGGCGCCCCCGTGATGATCATGCCGTCGTAGTTGTTGCCGCGCACCTGTTCGAAGTCGTGATAGAAGTTCTCCAGGTGCGCCTGGGGCGTGTTCTTCGACTCCCGATCGTCGATGCGCAGCAGATCCACGTCCACCTGCAACGGCGAGTTGGAGAGCATCCGCATCAGCTGGATCTCGGTTTCAATCTTCTTGGGCATCAGGTTGAGGATCAACACCCGCAGCGGGCGGATGTTCTGGGTGACGGCCCTGGATTCCGTCATCACGAAGATGTTCTCCTGCCCCAGCACTTCGGCGGCGGGTAACTGATCCGGGATCTTGATCGGCATGCTTACTCCCTGTACTGCATCGGTAAATATGTCTGGACATCCAGAAGCCTATAATAAAGCACCCACCCTGTCATCAGATACCTTTTGTATTCACCCCCACCTTTGACTAGCATACGGCTCAGTGTGTCTCTCGCATCCAAGACAATGACAGGTATCAAGATTTCAGTAGACCGGCTGCAAGTCGGCAATTACGTTTCTCTGCCACTTGGCTGGCGCGAACACCCCTTCCTGTTTTCCAGCTTCAAACTCAAGAATGAAGAGGAGATCGAGCTCATTCGCCGGCTCGGTCTCAAACTCGTGACCATCATCCCCGACAAGAGCGACGCCCCGCCCAAACCGCTGAACCAGATCCAGGCCCAGCCGGTGGAGGCGCCGGATACCTCCCAGCGTCAGGCCGAAATGCAGCTGGAGAAAGAGCGCCGCATCGAGCAGCTGCAGCAGTATCGCCGCGATCTGCAGCAGTGCGAGAAGCAGTTCCAGCAGTCGCTGGCCCAGGTACGCAACGTGATGAGCAAGATCCAGTCCCGCCCCCTCAACGCCATCGGCGAGGCGCAGGAGCTGATCAACGCCATGACCGAGCAGCTGCTGTCGGTGGACGAGATGGTGCTGCACCTGGTCTCCGACAGCGAGGATGGCAACAACCTCTACTTCCACTCCCTCAACGTCAGCGTGCTCAGCATGCTGCTGGCCAAGGAGTGCAACATGTCGGCCGACGAGATCCGCCAGGTCGGCATGGGGGCCCTGTTCCACGACATCGGCAAGCTGAAGATCCCGAGCCAGATCCTGCGCAAGACCGAGCCGCTCACCAAGCCGGAGCAGAACCTGATGGCCCAGCACCCACGCTACGGGCTGGATCTGCTCAATCTGGCCAAGGACTTCCCGGCCGAGGCGAAGGGGATAGTGCTGCACCACCACGAATACCTGGACGGCAGCGGACCGGAGGGGCTCAAGAAGGGGCAGCTCGATCCGCTCACCCAGATTGTGTCGCTGATCAACGAGTACGATAACCTCTGCCACATGCAGGCCAAGGTGCCCTACTCGGCCCTGAGCGGCCTCTACAAGCAGCGCAAGGCCCAGTTCAATCCTGAGTACCTCAGCATGCTGATCCGGCTGATGGGGATCTACCCGCCCGGCAGCGTGGTGCAGCTCTCCAACGGCCAGGTGGGGCTGGTGATGTCGGTCAACGCCTCCCGCCTGCTCTACCCCTCGGTACTGGTGTACGATCCACGCATCCCGCGCCAGGAGGCCGCCATTATCGACCTGCAGCAGGCCGAGCTCTCCATCGCCAAGGTGATCCATCCCAAACGGCTGCCGCCGGCGGTGTTTGAGTACCTCAACCCGCGCACCCGCATCAGCTACTACTTCGAACACACCAAGCCCTGATCGACCCGGCCACCCAGGTGGCCCCCCAAGCCCAGCCGTCAGCCCCGAGGAGCCCGCCATGCGCATCGAAATCATCAGCACCGGAGACGAGATAGTGACGGGTCTGGTGGTGGACACCAACGCTGCCTGGCTCAGCGCCCTGCTGCTGGAGCAGGGCTGGCAGGTGCGCCGCCGCGTCACCGTGGGGGACAACCTCAAGGACTTGAAAACCGTGCTGGCAGAGAGCGCCAGCCGTGCCGAGGTGGTGCTGGTGTGCGGTGGGCTCGGCCCCACCGCCGACGATCTCACCGCCCAGGCGGCGGCCGAGGCCTTCGACCAGCCGCTCACCCTGTTCCCGGACTGGCTCGCCACCATCGAAGCGCGCTACGCCAGCCGCGGCAGGCCCATGCCCGCCAGCAACGCCAAGCAGGCCTGGCTGCCACAGGGGTGCGAGATCCTCGACAACCCGGTGGGCACCGCCTGCGGCTTTGTGGTCACCCACACAGGCCATCAGGGTCCAAGCCGGCTCTTCTTCACCCCGGGCGTGCCGTTCGAATTCAAGCAGATGGTGCGCGAGCAGATCATGCCGCGCCTCAAGGCGCTGGCCGGCGCGCAGACCGACACCGAACTGCGCCGCTTTTATACCTTCGGCGTCTCGGAGTCGGCCCTCAGCGACATGCTGGATGCCGCGCCCTGGCCCGCCGGCATCGAGCTCGGCTACCGCTCCTCCATGCCGCTTATCGAGCTGAAGCTTATCGGCCACGGCGCCAGCACGGCGGACATGGACACCGCCGAGGCGCGGCTGCTCGCCGCCATCGAGCCCTGGCTGGTAGGGCGGGGCGATGAGGAGCCGGCGCGGCAGATCCTGGATCTGTTGGGGGGTAAACCGCTGACGCTGCAGGAGGGAGAGAGCCGGGGCGCCCTGCTGGCCATGTGCCACCCGCATCCGGCCCTGACGGCCAGCTTCAGCCACGCCCTGACCAGCGAGCTGGCGCAGCTGGCGGCGCCCGCAGCCCCCCTCAGCCTGACCATAGGCAGCGCAGGCCCGGACGGCGTGCCGCTGCTGCTCTGCGTCGATGGGCAACTGCACGGCCAGACCCTCAAGGTCAGCCACCCGGATCCCGACAGCGGCCGCCGGATCCTCGCCTTCGCCGCCCTCGACATGCTGCGCCGCCAACTGCAGGGGCTGCCGGTGCTAGGCGACTACCGCACCCTGGCCCGTACCGCCAGCCGCTGACAGGCCAGCAGCAAGCAGCAAGCAGCAAGCAGCAAGCAGCAAGCAGCCAGGTTCTCACCCCTCGCGGGGCATCAATCCAGGCTCTTCTTGAAGCGATGGGCAGCCAGGGTCAGCACCAGCAGGGTGAACCCCGCCAGCCAGAGCACGTCAGGCAGCAGCTCGGCGAGCTCGCCACCGCGCAGCACTATGCCCCGGATCAGCCGCATGAAGTGAGTGGCCGGCAACACCTCGGCAATCCACTGGGCCGGCAGCGGCATCCCCTCGTAGGGGAACATGAAGCCCGACAGCAGGATGGAGGGCAGCAGGATGAACACCGTCATCTGCATCGCCTGCAGCTGGGTCTGCGCCAGGGTGGAGATGAGCAGCCCCAGGGTCAGGCTGGCGGCAATGAACAGCAAGGTCGCCAGCAGCACCTGGCTCAGAGCCCCGTTGATTGGCACATCGAAGATGAAGTGGCCGAGTCCGAGGATGATGGCCACCTGGATCAGCCCCACCCCGATATAGGGCAGGATCTTGCCCAGCATCAGCTCCATCGAGCCGACCGGGGTGGTGATGAGCAGCTCCAGATTGCCGCGCTCCCGTTCGCGCACGATGGCCGCAGAGGTGAACATGATCATGGTCATGGTGAGGATCACCCCGAGCAGGCCGGGCACTATGTTGACCGCCGAACGGCGCGCCGGGTTGAAGTAGAGCACGGTCTCGAAGGTGGGGGGGGCCGTCTTGAGGTCGGGTTTCAGATCGGAGAGCGGCATGTTGCGAAGGCCGAGCAGGGCTCCGGCGATCATGGTGTCCGAGCCATCCACCAGCCACTGCCCCGCCGTCTCGCCGGCGCTGAGCCGGCGGCTCAGATCGGCGGGCAGCACCAGCACGGCGCGCACCTCGCCCCGGGTCAGCGCCGCCTCGGCCTGCTGCACTCCGACGTATTGCTGCTTGATCTGCACCACCTGGCTCGCCTTCACCGCTTCCACCAGCAGCCGGCCCGGCGCGCTCTGGCTCATCTCCACCAGTCCCACCGGGATCTGGCGCACGTCGGTGTTGATGGCGTAGCCAAACAGCAGCAGCTGGATCAACGGGATCATCACCACCATGCCGAAGGTCAACCGGTCTCTGGCCAGTTGCCTGAGTTCTTTCTGAGTGATGGCCCAGAGCCGTCGCAGACTGTTCATCGATTCACCTCCACTGGGCTCATCACCACCATACCCAAGGTCGTGAACCTGTCTCTGGCCAGTTGCCTGAGTTCTTTCTGGGTAATAGCCCAGAGTCGTCGCAGACTG
Organism: Aeromonas sp. QDB03; assembly: GCF_027707985.1. Lineage (NCBI taxonomy): Bacteria > Pseudomonadati > Pseudomonadota > Gammaproteobacteria > Aeromonadales > Aeromonadaceae > Aeromonas > Aeromonas sp. QDB03. The sequence goes on from NZ_JAPCJG010000003.1 coordinate 325,233, forward strand.
TTCATGCCCTCGGCTCCTGGCCGGTGCAGCTGACGAACACATCTTCCAGACTGGGTCTGACCAGCGCCAGGCTGGCCCCGGCCAGCGCCGGGCAGGCCTGCTGCAGCCAGGCCACCGGTTCTGCCAGCTCCTTGTCCACCAGCACCCGCAAGCGCTGGCCGAGCTGGGCGGCGGAGCGCACCGGCGCCAGCTGTACCAGCTGCTGCTTGAGCAGCCGCAGATCGGCGGCCAGCACCTCCACCACCCGGGTGCTCATGGCATCCATCAGCGCCTGCGGCGCCCCCTGGGCGCGCACCCGGCCCGCCTCCATGATGGCGAGCTGATGGCAGCGCTCCGCCTCGTCCATGTAGTGGGTGGTCACCAGTATGGTGGTACCCCCTTCGCTCAGATCGAACAGCTTCTCCCAGAAATCGCGCCGGTTCTGCGGATCCACCGCCGAGGTGGGTTCGTCCAGCAGCAGCAGCGCCGGCCGGTGGATCACCGCCGCCGCCAGCGCCAGCCGCTGCTTCTGGCCGCCGCTCATGGCGCCAGCCCGCTGCCGGGCCAGCGGCGCCAGCTCATAGGTGGCCAGCAGCTCGTGCAGGCGGGCAGCCAGCACGGCGCCGCCCATGCCGTGGATCCGGCCCATGAATTCCAGGTTCTCCCAGGCCGTCAGCTCGTCATAGAGGGAGAACTTCTGGGTCATGTAACCGATCCGCCGGCGCAGGGTCTCGGCCTCGCGCGGGATGTGCAGACCAAGCACCTCCACCTCTCCTGCCGAGGGGGTGAGCAGGCCGGTCAACATGCGCAGGGTGGTGGATTTGCCGCAGCCGTTGGGGCCGAGGAAACCGTGGATCTGCCCCTTGGGCACGCAGAGATCCAGCCCGTCCACCGCCAGAAAATCACCGAAACGGCGGCTCACCCCCAGCGCCCGGATCGCCAGCTCACTCATGGCCCTCTCCTTGCGCGGCGGGTTCGGCCTGCAGCGGCAGGCCACTCGGCAGATCCTGCGCCCCCGCCGGCAGATCGATCTCGGCCAGATAGACCAGCCGGGCCCTGTCCTGCTCGTTGAGGGCGTAGTAAGGGGTAAAGGCGGGCTCTTTCGAGATCCAGCGCAGCCGGCCGGTGAAGGGCTCCGCCACCCCGTCCACCTGCACCCGCACCGGCTGGCTGACCCGGTAACCGGCGAGGGAGGGCTCGGGCACATAGACCCGGGCGTAAGGCGCCTCGTCTGCCTGGATCGCAGCCAGCACGGCGCCGACCGCGACGCGCTCGCCGAGGTGATAGGGCAGGCTGTCGAGCCGGCCGCTGCGGGTGGCGACGATGGAGAGATCCGCCAGCTCCCGCTCCGCCAGCGCCACCTCGGCAGTGGCGGCCAGCAGGGCGGCCTGCGCTTCGTCGATATCTTCGCGCCGCACCCCGCGTGCCAGCTTGTCGAGCTGCTGGCGGGCGCCGTCCTGCTCGGCCAGGGCGCTGTCGCGCTGGGCGCGGGCCTTGTCGAGATCCGCCGGGCTCACCAGCTTGCGGCGTACCAGCCGGTCGATCCGCTCAAAGTTGCGCTCGCTCTCCCTGACGTTGGCCTGCGCCTTGTCGAGGCTGGCGCGGGCGGCGGCGATGTCTTCCGGCCGCTCGCCATTGGTCAGCCGGGCGAGGGCGGCCCGCGCCTGTGCCTGTTGGGCCCTGGCACGGGCCAGCACCGCCTGCTGACGCCGGTCATCGAGCCGGGCCAGCAGGGTCCCCTCCTCCACCCGGCTGCCCTCCGCCACCGGCAGGGCGCGGATGATCTCGCCGGCGGTGGCGGTCAGCAGCACCCGGTCTCGTTCCAGGGTGCCGAGGGCCGTGGTGGATGCCTGTGGCTGGCAGGCGCTAAGCAGGCCCGTCAGGGCCAGGGGCAGCAGACAATGACGCAAGGTCGACACTCCTCTCACGGTGGCGGATCCGCCCGGGGGCACTCCCTTCACCCGCCGGACGGCAGCCGCTAGCGGCTGGCAGACGGGCTCATGGTGCCGTCAGCATACTCCCTGTTACTTTTCATTTCCTCGTCCCAGTTCACCCATTTGTGCTTAGCTCATTGACCAAAAAGGAGAAATGTCTGGATACTGCAGACCAGCACCATGTTGATGATTCGCATTTTTAACAAAATGCCGATTAACTGAAAACAAGCAGCCGTTCCAATTGGGATGCGGACGAAGGAAGGGATCCGGGTGTTAAGCAAAGAGTGGTTACTGTTGTCAGCCGATATGGAATACGCCTGCCTGCGCATCGTGCCCGGGCTGACCAACCCCATCTCGGAGAGCGATATCCAGACGCTGCTGCTGGCCTCCAACTGCCGCCGCTATCAACCGTTGACGGAGGGGATCAAGCAGGCCATCAGCCTGCTCAACACCCTGCTGAGCAACCCGACCGCCCCCCTGCCCGGCAACCCGGTGCCCATCGCCCAGCGCCACGATGCCAGCGTCCTGCTGGTGGTGGAGAAGGACCGGATGAGCGCCACCGCCCAGATCACCGCCGACTGGGGCGGCAAATACCTCACCAGCGAACAGCTGGAGCAGGCGATCCAGAGCAGCGAGATCAGTCAGGGGGTGCAGGCACCGCTCATCGCCGCCGCCGTGCTGGCCGCCAAGGAGGCGACGCCGGGCACCCTGCTCAGGCTGCCGGTGGCGCAGGGCAAGGCCGCCGTCAACGGTCAGGACACCCGTTTCGAGCGACTGGTGGAGACCCCGGCCGAACGGATCCTCAAGCCTCAGGAGCTGGACCACGGCCGGGTCGACATGCGCGACCTCGGCACCATCCTCACCGTCAAGGCCGGCGCCCAGCTGATGCGCCGCCACCCCGCTACCCAAGGGGTGCCGGGTTTCACCGTCACCGGCCAGGAGCTGCCCGCCAAACATGGCAAGGACAGCCCCATGGTGGCCGGCGAGGGCACCTTCCTCTCACCGGATGACCCCGATCTGCTGCTGGCCAGCCGCCCCGGCCTGCCGCGCCAGGAGAAAAACGGCATGAAGGTGGATGACGTGCTGAGCGTCAAGCAGGTGGATATCCGCCACGGCCACGTCATCTTCGAAGGGGCTCTGATCGTGGCGGGCGACGTCACCCCGGGCATGAAGATAAAGACCAGCGGCGACGTGGTGATCGGCGGCTTCGTCGAGGGGGGCTACATCGAATCGAGCGGCACCATCACGGTGCGCAACGGCATCATAGGGCGCAAGAGCGAACAGAGTGACGAGTTCCTCTGCCACCTCAACGCCCAGGGCGAGATCCACGCCAGCTATGCCCAGTACGCCAAGCTGGAGGCCGGCGGCGACATCCACATCCAGACCCAGCTCAGCCACTGCTACAGCCGCAGCGGCCAGGATCTCAAGGTGGGTGACAGCGGCATGCGCAAGGGCCACCTGCTGGGGGGCATCAGCATCGCCAACCGCCTCATCATGGCGCCGATCCTGGGGGCCTCGGCCCACAACCAGACCCGGCTGCAGATCCTCGGCGGCTACTTCACCCACAAGGAGCAGGAGCAGGCGCTGCGCCAGCGCAAGCAGGAGTGCCGGGAGCAGCTGGACAAGCTGCAGGACCTGCTGCTCAAGCTGCTGCAACTGCCAAGCGACAAGCGCAATCCCCAGACCCTGCAGAAGATCAAGCTGATCCGGACCCAGCGTCTCGAGGAGAGCAAGCTGCTGGATGAGCAGCTGGAAGCGGCCCAGGAGGAGCTGCAGAAGCTGATGGCGGAGATGGACATCATCGCCACCCTGCACGCCTTCCCCGGGGTCGAGGTGGAGATGGCCCACCACCACTACCGGGTCGACATCGAACACGGCCCCATCCACTTCGCCATCCGTGAAGATCAGCTGCAGCTGACCCCCTACGAACCCCACAAGTGACGCAAGAGTGACCCGTCAGTCGTGATCCGGGCGGCGAATTTCGCTACACTCGGCCTCCCATTGGCCCCATCGGGCGGGCCAGCCAGACCGCAGGATAGTGAGAGATGTACAAGCTGATCGCATTGGATATGGATGGCACCCTGTTGAACTCCCAGGGCCAGATTTCCCCCCGCACCCACGCGGCCATCACCGCCGCCCGCGCCAAGGGCGTCACCGTCGTGCTGGCCTCGGGCCGGCCGCTGGAGGGGATGAGCCGCTATCTGGTGGAGCTCGGCCTCACCGGTCAGGATGACTACGTCATCTGCTACAACGGTGCCCTGGTGCAGCAGGTGGCCGATCAGCGCATCATCCGCAGCCAGCTGCTCACCGGCAGCGATGCCAGCGCTATCGCCGCCCTGGCCGACGAGCTGGGCGTCAACGTGCACGGCTTCTCGGTCAGCCGGGGGCTCATCAGCCCCAGGGTCAGCCCCTACACCGAGCACGAATCCCGCCTCATCGACATGCCCATCAAGCTGCTGGACTTCGCCACCCTGCCCGCCGACGAGCAGATCCTCAAGGTGATGATGATCGATCCCGAGCCGCTGCTCTCCCCCGCCATCGCCAAGCTGCCGGCCGAGCTCTACCAGCGCTATACCGTGGTGCGCAGCGCCCCCTACTTCCTCGAGTTCATGAACAAGCAGAGCAACAAGGGGACCGGCGTCGCCGCCCTGGCCGAGCACCTGGGGCTGGATGCCTCCCAGGTCATCGCGGTGGGGGATGCGGGCAACGATCACCACATGATCGAGTACGCCGGGCTGGGGGTGGCCATGGGCAACGCCACCGACGACATCAAGGCACTGGCCCAGCACACCACGGGGCGCAACGATGAAGACGGGGTCGCTCAGGTGATCGAGCGTTTCATCCTGAACGCCTGACACGACCAGGGGCCTGCGGGCCCCTTCTGCTATCCGGCCGCCAGAGCCACATGTTTAATATATCCACCACAACAACGACCTTCTCTCTCCCCTTCCTCGCTGCAGGCCCCTTTTAATGGGACTCAAGCCAGTCGAGCGCAAATATATTTAACATGTTGGCATCATTTCGTTTGACATATTGAACGGCCTTGGCAGACTGGGATCAGGATCCAGGCTGTCGTTGCCCAGGCTGACCGACGATTCTGGCTGTGCAACGCACCTCCGATCCCACGACCATGCCTTGAGGCATGCCCTTGCCCCGCTGACGACGGCAAGGGCCTGCCCAAGGCGCAGGACCGCTAAGGACAGCCAAGGTGAATCATGACTCGCAGCCCCCACACCCCGCGTAAACCCGTCGTACTGATGACCACGGGCGCCCAGCCCCGCAATGGCCACGCCTATCAGGTGATGACCCACAAATACATCAAGCCGCTGGTGGAGATCAGCGGTTGCGTGCCGCTGCTGGTACCCACCTGCTGCGGCACCGAGGATCTGGCGCAATATCTGGATCTGGCGGATGGCGTCTATCTGAGCGGCGCCGGCTCCAACATAGATCCCGCCCTCTACGGCCAGGAGAACCTCACCCCGGAGAAGCAGCAAGACAGAGACCGGGATCTGTTCGACATCCCGCTGGTGCGCGCCGCCCTCGACCGCGGCCTGCCGATCCTCGGGATCTGCCGCGGCATGCAGGAGATCAACGTGGCGCTGGGGGGAGACATCCACCAGAAGGTCTACAGCGAGCCGGGTTATGACGATCATCGGGAGGATGCTGATGATCCGGTGGACGATCAGTATGGCGAGAGCCATCAGGTCGAGCTGGTGCCGGGCAGTTGGCTGGCGGAGCTGATGGGACAGTCGTCGATCCCGGTCAACTCGCTGCACGGCCAGGGGATCAAGACGCTGGCCAAGGGGCTGGAGCCGCTGGCCCATGCCGAAGACGGGCTGATCGAGGCGATCCACGCCCCCGCGCTCTCCCCCTTCCTGCTGGCGGTGCAGTGGCACCCGGAGTGGAAGGCGAACGAGAACCCTCACTCCATCAAGATTTTCGAGGCCTTTGGCGACGCCTGCCGGGCCCGCCTGAGCGGCGTCTGACAGCCGGCTAGTCGCCGAACCCGCGCGCCTTGAGCTTGGGCAGCGCACCGCGATCCGGGCGCAGGGTTCGGCACACCTCCAGCCCCTTCAGCCCGCGCTGGATGTGATCCGGCGTGTGGCCAAACACCATGCCGTTGCTGCGATAGAGGGCGCTGTCGTCCAGCTCGAACAGCTCGCCGCCGATCAGCAGCTGTTCGCGGCCGTTGACCGTCTTGCCGCGCTTGAGCGGCAGCATCATGTCGCTCAGCACCTCGCCGGTGGCGCAGCCCTCGCGCCAGCGCGCCTCGTCGGCGAAGGGGGTGATGGCGATCTCGCGCCAGGAGCCATCGCGAAACTCGACCCGATACTTGTCGGCCAGCTGATCACAGCCCGTCAGCAACCAGGCCCCGGCAATCCAGACCATCTTGTTCAGCGTGCGCACTCGTACTACTCCCTCGTCAGACCGGCGCCCAGCATAAATAAATTGCCCCCGCCCCGCACCCATTTAGCGGGTTGAAACCAACTATGCTGGAAATAACCAATGATAAGGGGCTGCTATGTTTAGCGATAACCTCGTTGCGCTACCTACCCTGCTGTGGATTGGCGAACACCCGTTCTGGACCCTGTTGACCCTGTTCTTGCTCTTCACCCATTTCCTGCGCAGCCCCGGCCGTCGGCGGGAGCTGGTGAGCGAGCTGGGTTTCGTGATGATAAGCCTGGTGGTGATCCTGCTGATCCAGTTCGAGGGGGGCTGGTTTCGTCTGCCGCTGCCCCACCACTGGCTGGTGGAGATCTCCAGCCTGCTGGCCGGGCTGGTGCTGGTGAAGATCTGGGGGATCCTGCTGTTCCAGTTTCTGCTGCCCCTGTGCCAGATCCGCATCCCGCGCATCATCGCCGACATCGTCATCACGGTCGGCTACATCGGCTGGTGCCTGTTCCGCCTCTACGCCTCCGGCATGGCCCTCGGCGAGATCGTCACCACCTCCGCCGTCATCACCGCCGTCATCGCCTTCTCCATGCAGGACACCCTGGGCAACCTGCTGGCCGGTGTCTCGATCCAGCTCGACAACTCCATCGCCATCGGCGACTGGCTGCAGGTGGAGACCACCCAGGGCCGGGTGGTGGAGATCAACTGGCGCGCCACCACCATCGAGACCCGCAACTGGGAGACCGTGGTGATCCCCAACAGCCACCTGCTCAAGCAGCGCTTCACCGTGCTCGGACGGCGGCAGAACGCCCCCCTGCAGTGGCGCCGCTGGGTCTGGTTCGACATCACCCTGGATACCCTGCCCACCCAGATCATCGCCCTAGTGGAACAGTCTCTGCGGGAGACCCGCATCCGTCACGTCTCCGCCAGCCCGCAGCCGGACTGCCTGCTGATGAACGTGGAAAACGGCATCGCCCGCTACGCGGTGCGCTACTGGCTCACCGATCTGGCGGTGGACGATCCCACCGACTCGGCGGTGCGCACCCTGATCGATGCCGCCCTGCGCCGCAACGATCGGCGCCTCACCCCGCCCATCTTCAACGTCTTCATGACCACGGATCAGGATCACAAGGATCAGCGCCACAAGCGGCATACCGCCGAGCGCACCGACACCCTGCGCCGCCTGCCGCTGTTCGCCATGCTGCAGGAGGAGGAGCTGCTGCGGCTGGCGGATCAGGTCAAGTTCGCCCCCTTCGTCAACGGCGATCGGATGCTGAGCCAGGGGGAGGTCTCGGGCTGGCTGTTCGTGCTGGTGAAGGGGGATGCCCAGATGCTGGTGGAGGTGGAAGGGCGCGAGCTGCCGCTCGGCACCCTCAATGCCGGCGATTTCTTCGGCGAGCTGAGCCTGCTCACCGGCGAGCCCAGCCCGTTCACGGTGCGGGCCCTGGGGACCGTCGAAACCTATCGCATCAATCAGGCCATGTTCCAGGAGCTGGTGGCCCAGCGTGGCTCCCTGCTCGAGCCGCTCTACAAGGTGCTGAGCGCCCGTCAGCAGGAGCAGCAGGAGCTGCTGGCGCGCGAGGCGGAAGCCATGAAGCAGATCACCCCGCCACGGGATCTGCTGGACAAACTGATGGCGCTGTTTGGCGGTCGATGACGTAGCATGGCGGCTCAGGCTTTCTACCAGAGATGCATTTCATGCTGTTGACCGCACTGGCCCTGAGCGCCACCCTGCAATTTGACTGCCCCGCGACCATTGAAACCCGCCAGCAGCTGCTGGGGGCCAGCCCGGGGTGGCAGGCCGTCACCCGCAACGATCAAGGGGAACAACACCAGCCCCTCAGCCACCGGCTGGACAACCTGGCCCTGTTCGACGGCGACCCCGATGAGCGAGCCCAGCTCAAGCCGGACAACGGCGACAGCGACGCGCTGCACTACTGGAGTCTGGATCGCCGCAACCCTCGCCCCTTCTATCTGGTCTGCCACTATCGGGAGACCGCCATCACCCTGCAGCAGGCGCTGCCCGCCGGCATCAGCTACTGCCGGGTCAACCAGCCCGAGCCTTACCAACTGCGCGGGCTGATCTGCCGCAACGAGTGACAACTCCGGCACGACCCAACGATGACTGCTGCCTGCGGTGCATGATCGGCCGACAGGGGATGCATGCCGGCGGCGAACCGGCGTGTGGGGAGGTCTGATCAGAGCAGCAGTTCCGCCAGCTCGTCCAGCGCCGTCAGCTCCACGTCCGGCAGCAGTTGCAACTCTCGCCAGGGCTGGCCGCGCTCATTGAGCCAGGCGGCCTTGAAACCGTGCAGCCGGGCCCCCAGCACGTCAGTCTGTGGATGATCCCCCACGTGCAGGATCTGGCCGGGCGCCAGCTTGAGAGCCCTCTGCGCCTCTACGAACATGTCCGCTGCCGGCTTCATCCTGCTGCCGAGACCAGCCTTGCAGACCAGGGTGAAGTAATCCGCGAGACCTGCCCGGGTCAGGTCCAGATTGCCGTTGGTGATGACCACCAGCGGGTAGCGCTCGGCCAGCCGGGCCAGCAGGGCGTGGGTCTGGTCGCTCACCTCAATCTTCGAGCGCTCGGCCAGAAAGCCGGCGAACACCGACGCTGCCTCACGTTCCGCCAACCCTTGCGCCATCCCCCCCGCCATCAGCGCGGCCTGAATGCCGTGCTGGCGCGCAAGACTGACGTCGTGGCGCAGTGCCGGCTGCTCCAGCAGCAGGTTGTGCTTGAGCGCCTGCCAGCGCGGTTTGTCCAGCATGGCGGTGGCCAGGTATTCGCTGCGCAGGTGGCTCAGCATCCACTGTTCAGCCCGCTCGATGGCCGGGCCGTTGTCATAGAGGGTATCGTCGAGATCAAACGAGATGGCGGCCACCGGCTGCCAGCGGCGATAGAACTGCATGGTGTCTCCTCTTGTCGGGACCGGGCGTGCCCGGCCCTCTTCATTCGTCGTCCGGAGTAGCGGGATCCCGCTTCGCCCTTGGATGGGCGCTGTCATACACCTTGGCCAGATGCTGGAAGTCGAGGTGGGTGTAGATCTGGGTGGTGGAGAGATCGGCGTGACCCAGCAGCTCCTGCACCGCCCGCAGATCGCCGGAGGACTCCAGCATGTGGGTGGCAAAGCTGTGGCGCAGCTTGTGGGGATGGACGTGGGCGTTGAGCGCCTGCTTGTTGCCCCAGCCGTCGAGCCGCTCCTGCACCGAGCGGGCCGACAGCCGCTGCTTGCGCTTGGAGACGAACAGCGCCTCCAGCTCATCGCCGGCCAGCAGGGGGCGCAGCTTGAGCCATTTGTGCAGCCACTCCACCGCCATCCGCCCCACCGGCAGCACCCGCTCCCGCGAGCCCTTGCCGGTCACCCTGAGCTGGCGCTCGTCGAGCTTCACGTCCGCCAGATTGAGCCCCACCAGCTCGGCCAGCCGCAGACCGGAGGAGTACATCAGCTCCATGATGGCGCGATCCCGCACCGCCAGCGGATCCTGCTCGTCGGTGATGTTGAGCAGCTGGTACATCTCGTCCACATCCAGATTCTTGGGCAGCGGCCGCCCCTGCTTGGGGGTGACGATGCCGCGCGCCGGATTGGCCACCAGTCGCCCCTGGCGCACCTGCCAGTCGCAGAAACTGCGCAGGGCGGAGACCTTGGTGGCCAGCGAACGGGGCGCCAGCCCCGCCTTGTGCATCCGGGTCACCAGACTGCGCACCTGACTCGCCTCGAGCCGGGCCCAGTCGTCGACCCCGAGCTTCACCAGCTTGGCGGTCATGCCTTCCAGATGGGCCTGGTAGTTGCTGCGGGTGTGCGGGCTGAGCTGGCGCTCGACCCGCAGGTATTCGATGAAGGCCGCCAGCTCGTCGGCCAGCGCAGCCGGCAGTGGCTCGGCGGCTGGTGGCGCCTTGGCGGGGGATCTGGCCGGCGTCTTAGCCACGCGCCAGCTCGGGCAGACGCAGCTGCAGCAGGCGGCCGAGCTGGCCCAGCAGCAGGGTGTCATTGTGGGGGGTGAAGTGGCTCGGATCCGAGCTGGCGAAGGCCAGCACGCCGAGATCGCCGAGCCGCATCAGGGCCACCGAGTTGACCAGCACGTCATGGCCGAACAGCGCCTGCTTCTCGCTCTGGTTGAGCCGGCCAAAGTAGTAATCCTGGCCCGGCAGGCGCTGGCCCAGCAGCTGCTCGAGCTGTCGACCCTCCGCCATGAACTTCTGCTCGGGGCCGCTCAACTGGAATTTTTTCGGGCTGAGCCAGAGCCGCAGGCCGGTCAGCCGCAGCCGCTGCACGAACGCCTTGCCCATCACGGCGCTCACCTCGAACAGGCTCTGACAGCCGTACAACTCGCCGTAGAGATCGGCATAGACCCGGAAGATCCGCTCGTTCTCGCTGGCGATCCCCATCAGCTCGGTGATCTCCTGCTCCAGCTGTTCGATGCGCTCGCGCTGTCTGTCCAGCTGGCGCTCCACCAGCGAGACGGTGCCCTTGCGTTCGTGAGGAATACGGATCCGGTCCAGCATGGCCGCGTGGCGCTGGAAAAACTCGGGATAACGGGCCAGGTACTCCAGCACTGTGGCTTCATCCACCAGTGGTTCCTGCCGTTTGAGTTCGCTCATAACTTGGTTGGTCCATCCGAAAAAGGGGCACAAGGCCCCGACATTAGCGCTTGGCAGAGCGGGGGCCTCCCCGCCCGTGCCTATAACTCTATCTGACCGTCAAATACGTGCTCGGCCGGCCCGGTCATATAGACCGGCTGACCCGGCCCCTTCCAGGCGATGGTCAGCTTGCCTCCCGGCAGGGTGACGGTGACCCGCTCCTTGAGCTTGCCCTGGCTGATGCCCACCACCACGGCCGCGCAGGCGCCGGTGCCGCAGGCCAGGGTTTCGCCCACCCCGCGTTCGAACACCCGCAGCTTGATCTCGCTGGCGTTGACCATCTCCATGAAGCCGACGTTGACCCGCTCGGGAAAGCGCTCGTGTCGCTCCATGATGGGACCCAGGGTCGCCACCGGCGCATCAGCCACCGAGGGCACCTCGATGACGCAGTGAGGATTGCCCATGGAGACGGCCCCGCACATCACAGTATGCTCCTGGGCCCGCAGCAGGTAGGTCTTTTCCGCCTTCTGGGCCCGGAACGGGATCTTGCCCGGCTCGAACTGGGGCACCCCCATGTTGACCGTGACCTGGTTCTCCCCTTCCAGCTGCAGCACGATGCGGCCGCGCGCCGTGCTCACCGCGATGCGATCCCGGTTGATCAACCCCTTGAGGCGCACGAATCGGGCGAAACAGCGGGCACCGTTGCCGCACTGCTCCACCTCGCTGCCATCGGCATTGAAGATGCGGTAGTGAAAGTCGAGCTCGGGATCATAAGGCGGCTCCACCAGCAGCAGCTGGTCGAAGCCGATGCCGAAGTGGCGATCCGCCAGCTTCTTGATGACCTCATTGCTGAAAAACACCTTCTGGGTGACGCCATCCACCACCATGAAGTCGTTCCCCAGCCCGTGCATCTTGGAAAAATCTATCAACATCGTGCGTTCCTGTACCCTTGTTCACGCTCTCACCTGGAGGAACGCTTAGAGAAATCCATTAACAATCAGGGCAGTAAATGCTCACCGCGCCAGAGATCGGCCAACTGCTCGCGCTCTCTGATGAGGAACGACTGCGCTCCGTCCACCAGCACTTCGGCGGCGCGGGGACGGGTGTTGTAGTTGGAGGACATGGTAAAGCCGTAGGCACCGGCGGAACGCACCGCCAGCAAGGAGCCCTCGGCGATCGCCAGGGTGCGCTCCTTGCCGAGGAAGTCACCGGTCTCGCAGACCGGGCCCACCACGTCGTACAGCGCCGGCTCGTGGGTAGTGCGGCTGTCCACCTCGATGATGTTCATCCAGGCGCCGTAGAGCGAAGGACGCAGCAGATCGTTCATGCCGGCGTCGATCAGCGCGAAGTTGCGGGTCTCGCCCGGCTTGAGGTACTCCACCCGGGTCAGCAGCACGCCGGCGTTGGCGACGATGGCGCGGCCCGGCTCGAACAACAGGGTCAGATCCCGGCCCGCCAGCTTCTGCTTGAGCGCCTCGGCATATTCGCTGGGATGAGGCGGCTGCTCGGCGCCGTAATTGACCCCCAGGCCCCCGCCCACGTCCAGGTGGTGAATGTGGATGCCTTCCGCCGCCAGGCCGTCGATCAGCCGCAGCAGCTTGTCGGCCGCCTCCATGAACGGATTGAGTTCAGTGAGTTGCGAGCCGATATGGCAATCCACCCCGACGATCTCGATGTTGGCCATGGCCGCCGCCTTGCGGTAGATGGCGGGCGCCTGCTCGATGGGAATGCCGAACTTGTTCTGCTTGAGGCCGGTGGAGATATAGGGATGAGTACCGGCGTCGATGTCCGGGTTGACCCGCACCGACACCCGGGCCTTCTTGCCCATGCCGCCCGCCACTCGGTTCAGACGCTCCAGCTCGGCTTCCGACTCCAGGTTGAAACAGAGGATCTCTTTATCCAGCGCGAGGCGCATCTCGGCTTCGCTCTTGGCCACCCCGGAGAAGACCACCTTGGCCGGATCGCCGCCCGCCGCCAGTACCCGCGACAGCTCGCCGCCGGAGACGATGTCAAAGCCTGATCCAAGGCGAGCCAGCAGGTTGAGCAGCGCCAGGTTGGAGTTGGCCTTGACCGCATAACAGATGAGATGGGGGATGTCGCCCGCCGCCTTGTCGAAGGCGTGCCAGTGGCGTTCAAGGGTGGCGCGGGAGTAGACGTACAGCGGGGTGCCGTACTGCTCGGCAAGTTGTTGCAGCGAGGTGTGTTCGGCCTGAAGCTGGCCGTCGGCGTCGTAGTTAAAGTGATCCAAGGGGGCGGTTCCTTCCTAAATTATTGCGGCGCGGCCTCTGGGGCAGCCTCGGCGGTCGCAGGCGTCTGTGCTTGCGGTGTACTCTGGGTCTGGGGCTGCTCGGGGGGCGGCATGTAGAGCGGTCCCGTCAGGCCACACGCGGCCAAACCAAGAGACAGAAGAGTGGCAAGCAGACACTTGGTAAGCTGGGTAATCATAATGGTTCGCTGCGAAAAAATTTTTGGCCCTCTATAATCGCACTCACATTGTTAAAAGCAACAGGATAAACCGATGAAGGATCACGAGTATCACGCCCTGACCGACGCCTTTTTCCAATATGTGGAGGACACCGTCGACGCAGGATATCCGGATATTGACTGTGAGCGTGCCGGCGGGGTCTTGACCCTGTCGTTCGAGAACAAGACCAAGGTCATCATCAACAAGCAGGAACCCCTGCACCAGATCTGGGTCGCCACCCGCGAGAACGGCTTCCACTTCGAGCTGCAAGGGGAAACCTGGATCGACAACCGCTTCGGTCACGAGCTCAAGACACTGCTGAGTAAGGCCTGCACCACCCAGGCGGGCGAACCCGTCCAGTTCCCATGATGGTGCAGCCCGCCATGATCGATCTGCATCCTGAAGGCGCCCGTCACGCGGTGATCTGGCTGCACGGGCTGGGGGATTCCGGCGCCGGCCTCGCCCCGCTGGTGGATGCGCTGGCGCTGCCCGCCGACCTGCCGGTGCGTCATCTGCTGCCGGATGCGCCGGAGCGCGCCATCACCATCAACATGGGCTACAAGATGCGCGGCTGGTACGACATCAAGAGCTTCGACAACCCGGCGGATCGCGCCGTGGAGTCCCACGTCAGGGAGTCCGCGGCCCGCATCGCCGCGCTGATCGAGCAGCTGGTGGCCGAGGGCTTCGCCCCCGAGCGCATCGTGCTGGCCGGTTTCTCCCAGGGGGGCGTGATTGCCTCCTTCACCGCCCTGCGCCTGCCGCAGCAACTGGCGGGCCTGCTCTGCATGTCCACCTACCTGGCGGCGCCCGACGCCCTGCTCGGCGAGATGAGCGAGGCTGCCCGCGCCCTGCCCATCTGCTACATGCACGGCATCTATGACGACGTGGTGAGCCTCTCCATGGGCTGGGACGCCAAGAACCGGCTGGAGGCGGCGGGTCTCTCCCCCGCGTGGCACGAGTACCCGATGCGCCACGAGATCTGCCGCCCGCAACTCGACGACATCCGTCAGTGGCTGCTGGCCCGCCTCGCGGGCTGAGCCAACCGCGGATAGCCAAACGGCCTGCAGATGCAGGCCGTTTTCATTCGATATGAGCGATGATCCTGTGCAGCAGGGGGCCGAGACCAGGGCGCTTGCGCGCACGCCGGACCGGCCCCTGCCCTACCCCGCGCCTGCGGCGGAGCCGAGCTCGCGCCCCTGACCACCGTCGCGCAGCTGGCCCTGGCTGCGGTAGGGGATCACTTCCAGCTCGCCGTTGATCTGCACTATCTCGTAGTACTGGGGCAGGTTGAAGTTGCTGAACTGGCCCGCGTCGCTGAAGCGCTCGTGGCTGGAGGTATAGAAGCGGTTCACCCCCTGCACCAGCTCATCTTTGTTGCCGGCGAAGTGCTGGTAGATCTCCACCCGGTTCGCCTCGTCCAGGATATAGATGTTGGTGCCCGCATCCCGGGTATCGAAGAAGAACTGCACCAGCCCCTCGCTGGCATAGGCGTCGACGATACCGGGCAGGTGCTGGCTGTGGGTCTTGTCGAGCCGCAGCGGCAGGTGATCCAGCTTGTTGTGGGAGATGTGGCGATAGAAGTCGACCGCGTTCTCCAGCTTCTTGACCGACACCCCGCGCCGCTCGAAGAAGATGCCGTACTTCTCCTTGCCGAGGGCGAGCGTCTTGACCAGCTGCTGCTTGTCGCGGGCCAGACGCAGCTCGATACACTCGGCCACCAGCTGCTGGAAGCGGGTACGCACCAGAGAGCGGAAGTGCTGGCTGTAGCAGAACACCTCGATCATCTCGGGGGCGGCAGCATCCTGGTGCATCTTGCCGAGGATGGTGGTGAGAGCGTCCACCACCGCCTCGTCCCCCTGGAAGTGCAGGGTACGGATCTCGCTCCAGGAGTTGCGATAGACCAGGTCCACCGAGCCCACCAGGCACTCCTGGTTGCGGCCGAACGAGAAGACGTCGGCGGCATTGGCGTCGAATTCAATCACCTGGCCCACCCAGTGGCTGGTCGGGTCCGTCTCCAGGTTGAGGAAAATGGAGAGCTGGCGAATTTCGCACGGCCGGCTGAGGGCCAGGTTGGTGGCGCGAGGATACTTGACCGGGAAAGTGCCGGACAGATCGCGACAGAACTGGTGCAGGTTGTCGATGTGCAGATCCGAGCCCTGGTTGAACAGGTGCACCCGGGACTGGGGCGTCAACAGACCGTTGAAGTAGGCCCACGACACCAGCTTGCTGATGTAGCCGTTATATTCGAGCGGCGCCCGGCCGATGATGTCTGCCGGCTCCAGCGAATGTTTGTAGAGATACCAGCCGGCGCGGTTCAAGCGGCCGTGCGGCACCTGCACGAAGCTGAGATCCGGCTCGCTCAAGTCCGGCGCAATCTTGAGGTTGATGCGCTGCACCTTGCCCGGCAGGCTCTCGAACGCGGCATAGAGCTTGCGCGACAGGATGCCGATGTCTTCCGGGTTGATGGACTCGCTGATGTTGTTGCGCCGGGCAAACTGGATCAGGTTGCGGTAGCTCTGCATCAGGGCTTCCAGCAACTCGGCGTGAGCCACCTTGACGTCCTCGACCTTCCACTCCTGGCGGTGATCCAGATGGTGCAACCGCTCCTGACTCCAGCCCCAGTAGGCCACCAGCTGGGTCATCTGCTCGCGGCGCCAGGCCGGGGAGTGCTCCTCCTTCGGATGGCTGAGACCGTCACACACCTTCAGATAGAAGCAGCGGCGCACCAGATCGAGCCGCTGCATGTCGCCGATGGACTTGAGGTAGTTGGTCACCTTGTCCAGCATCAGGCAGTAGTTGTCGAGCCGGTAGTGCATCCCCTCGTTGTGCTGGAACCAGTCGCGGCTGGTCACCGACAACAGACGGGTGTTGGGATACTCGTGGGAGTAGGCCTCCATCAACACCGACTTGAGCACCGCCTTGTAGGGGGAGTCGATGCCCTTGTAGAGCTGCCAGAGAGCGGAGCCGAAGTACTCCTCGGCCGGAATGCGGTTGAAGCCACCGAGATCGAGCCAGTCATCCTGGCTCAGCTTGCCGTGGGCGAACAGGCCGTTGACATAGTCGTCGTAGTGGTCGTCATACTCGCTGGGCACCAGATACCAGAGCAGCCGCTTGCCGGCGATCAGCATGGCGCTGCGGTAGAACTCGTCGAGCAGCAGCAGGTGCTGGGCGCTGCCGCAGCTCTCACCCTGCATCTGGGCATCGTTGCGCTGGCGGAACTTGTCCTCGGGGATCAGGAAGAAGTTGAGATCGACCCCGCGTTGCTCGGCCCACTTGGAGAGTTGCTGGCACTTGAGATCCAGCAGCTCGAGCCGCTCCTGCGACAAACCGGCCACGTGGCAGACCCAGATGTCGAGATCCGAGTGGCAGCACTGACCGATGGACGAGGTGCTGCCCATGGAGTAGAGCCCTTGGATCGACTTGTCATGGGTGGTGAGGCCGTTCAGGCAGTTGGCGTTCTGGCACAGGTCCTCGATGAAGGCCTGCTGGGCTTCGTTGGCGGTAAAACTCCAGATGCCGTGCGGCACATCCCCCGCCACATAACCGGGCAACAGGGGGTGATTGAAGTGCAGCATGACGGGTAGCAGCTGAAAAACCTGCTGCCCGTAGCGACTCATGAGACCTAGCGCCCGTTGCGTCTTGAGACGATTGAGTTCGTCGTAGCGCGCCACCAGCGTGTCGAGTTTTACCAGCAATGCCCTGCCTATACCGAGGTAAGAAATGACGCACCAAAACGGGGAGACGTCAAAAAAGTGTGATCATGTTAACAATGCAAACAGCGGTGGTAAACAAGCCCGCACACAATCGCCGGATTATTTATGACAAGTCACTAAACAGTATCATTGGAAAGCAATAAAAATCTGTAATTTCAACAAATTAACCGGAAAGCCAGACTTAATAAAAATCATTTTCAGCAGCCGTTTTTGAGCTTGAGCCCGCTTTTGCAGGCTGTGCCATGAAAGCCCCTGCAAAGGGTGGTAAGATCGTTTTCCTTCTAAAGATGAAACAACTGATTGATATGGCAGCCCGAACCCTGAAAATTGCCACTCGCAAGAGCCCCTTGGCCCTGTGGCAGGCCAACTTCGTCAAAGACCGGCTGGAAGCCCTGTACCCCGAGTTACAGGTCGAGCTGGTGCCCATGAGCACTCAGGGTGACAAGATCCTGGATACCCCTCTCGCCAAGGTGGGCGGCAAGGGGTTGTTCGTCAAGGAGCTGGAAACCGCCATGCTGGAGGGACGGGCCGACATCGCCGTGCACTCCATGAAAGACGTGCCGGTGGAGTTCCCCGAAGGGCTCGGTCTGCACACCATCTGCGAGCGCGAAGATCCGCGCGATGCCTTTGTTTCCAACCGCTTCGGCCAGATTGATGAGCTGCCGCAGGGGGCCGTGGTCGGCACCTCCAGCCTGCGTCGTCAGTGCCAGCTGCGCGCGGCACGTCCAGATTTGGTGATCCGCGACCTGCGCGGCAACGTCAACACCCGTCTCGCCAAGCTGGACGCCGGTGAATACGACGCCATCATCCTCGCCGCCGCCGGCCTGAAACGGCTGGAGATGGCGCACCGCATCACCGCCTTCATCGAGCCGGAACAGAGCCTGCCCGCCAATGGTCAGGGTGCAGTCGGCATCGAGTGCCGCCTCGACGATCACGAGCTGCACGCCCTGCTGGCACCGCTCGAACACCCCGAGACCCGGATCCGGGTGCTGACCGAACGCGCCATGAACCGCGCCCTGCAGGGGGGCTGTCAGGTCCCTATCGGGGCCTATGCCCTGGTGCAGGGGGAAGAAGTGTGGCTGCGCGGTCTGGTAGGCAGCCCGGATGGCAGCCGCGTCATCCGCGACGAGATCCGCGGCCCGCTGGCCGACGGCGAGGCCCTCGGCCACACCCTGGCCCAGCGCCTGCTGGCCGATGGTGCCGATGTCATCCTGGCCGAGGTCTACCGGGCATGATCCCGCTGGTGGTGCGCCCGGCCGCCCAGGCCGCCGAGCTGGCGGCGCTGCTGCGCCAGCACGGCCACGCACCGCTCTGCTGCCCGCTGCTGGAAACCGTGGCGGGCAGCGAACTGCACCGCCTGCCCGAACTGCTGCCCCAGGCCGACATCGTCATCGCCGTCAGCATGCATGCGGTTCATTTCACTCATCATTTTCTGTTGCAAACTGGTCAGACCTGGCCAAATATTGACTACTTTGCGGTCGGCCAGGCCAGTGCGGATGCCTTCGCTGAGGTGGGCATCCAGGCCTTGAGCCCGGACGATCCGCGCAGCGAAGGGCTGCTGGCCCTGCCCGGCCTGCAACAGGTGAACGGCAAGCAGGTGCTGATCCTGCGCGGCAATGGCGGCCGGGATCTCATCGCCCGGACGCTGGCCTCACGCGGCGCACTGGTGCACTATTGTGCGGCCTATGAGCGCCACTACCCCGCACTGGACGGGGACGCATTGACTCGCCACTGGCAGGCGGCCGGGCTCGACAGCCTGCTCGTCACCAGCGGTGAACTGCTGCAACGGCTGCTGGAACTGGTCCCAGACCAACAGCAGCCCTGGCTGCGCGACCGCCTGCTGGTGGTGCCCAGCCCGCGGGTGGCCGAGATGGCCGCGGCAGCGGGCTTTACCCATATCACGATTGCCCAGGGTGCATCCAACCAGGCCCTGACGGCCGCTCTGGAACTGAGGAAGATGGAATGACTGAACAGCAAGAAGTCCAGCCGAGTGCCGCGGCCTCCGTGGCCGACAACAAGCAACCCGGCCAGAAGGTCAACAACAAGAAGAGCAGCTCGGGTGCTGTGGTCGGCGGCATCGCCATCCTGCTGGCCCTCGGCCTGACCGGCGGCCTCTATCTGCACGGCCACAAGAGTGCCGTGGCCCAGCAGGGCGAGCTGAACCAGCTCAAGCTGCAACTGGCCGAGGCCATGAACAAGCTTGACCAGAGCAACAGCAAGGATGGCGAGCAGCTGGCCGCCCTCGGCAAGCAGCAGCAACTGCTGCAGGACGAGCTCAAGGGGTTGCAGACCCGGGTGCTGGATCTCAACGACAAGCGCCCCAACGACTGGATGCTGGCCGAATCCGAATATCTGGTGCGGATGGCCGGTCGCAAGCTGTGGCTGGAACACGACCTCGTCTCCGCCATCACACTGCTCGGCAATGCCGACGAGCGCATCAAGGCGCTCAACGATCCCAGCCTGATGCCCATCCGCAAGGCGCTGGCCGAAGACATCGCCCAGCTCAAGGGGATGCCGCGCATCGACCGCGAAGGGCTGACCCTGAAGCTGGCCGCCCTCTCCGATCAGATCGAGCTGCTGCCGCTCTCCACCGTCAGCATGCCGGAAGCCAAGAGCGAGCCCGATCAGGCCGTCAGCACCAACCCGGACGAGTGGGAGAGCAATCTCAAGAAGAACTGGGTCAAGTTCACCGAGAACTTCATCACCATCCGCCGTCGTGACGGCGCGGTGGAGGCCCTGCTCTCCCCGCAGCAGGAGATCTTCCTGCGCGAGAACCTCAAGACCAAGCTGCTGCAGGCCCAGCTCGCCGTCTACCGCGAGCAGCAGGCCCTCTATGACGACAGCCTGGACAAGGCCCAGCGCTGGCTGACCCAGTATTTCGACACCGACAACAGCGCCACCCACTACATGCAGTCCGAGCTGGACAAGCTCAAGGGGGAGCAGATCCAGTTCAACTATCCGGATCGCTTCAAGACCCAGGCCATGCTGGAAGAGGTGCTGACCGAGCGCCTGCAGCGCATTCTGGCCAGCAACTGAGGAGGGCACCATGATTCGTCTGATTGTACTGGTGGCCGCCATGGTGGCCGGCCTCATCTTCGGCCCGCAGGCCTCCGGCAACAAGGGCTATGTGCTGATCTCGCTGGGCAACTACACGGTGGAATCTTCGGTCACCAGCGCGGTGATCCTGGCGGTGCTGTTCTACGGTGCCCTGCTCATCGTCGAGTGGCTGCTGGGCCGGGTGTTCGGCCTGCGCCGCAAGACCCTGGGCTGGTACGGCTCGCGCCGGCGCCGCAAGGCCAACCAGCAGACCGTGGCCGCCACCCTGGCCATGGCAGAGGGGCACTACAGCCAGGCCGAGAAGCTGATGCTCAAGGGCGCCAGCAACAGCGACACCCCGCTGCTCAACTACCTGAGCGCCGCTAAGGCGGCCCAGGCCCGTGGCGATGACGTGCGCCGGGACCAATACCTGCAAAAGGCGCAGGAGGAGAACCCCAAGGCTGAGCTGGCGCTGACCCTGACCCAGACCCAGCTGCAGATCGAGCAGGGCCAGTACGACACCGCGCTGGCCATGCTGGAATCCGTCTACGCTCTCAACCCGCGCCACCCCATGGTGCTGGACCAGCTGCGCCAGGTGCACCTGGCCCGCGAGGACTGGGCTGCCCTCATCGACCTCATCCCGGTGCTGCACAAGGTGGGCAAGCTGACCCCTAAACAGGAAGAGGATCTGCTGCAGCAGGCCTGGCGTGGTCGCCTCGACGCCGCCAGCGGCGCCCTCGAGACCCTGCGCCCGATCTGGCAGGAGCTGCCGCGCAAGCTGCGCCAGGATCCGGATCTGCTGGCCGCCTATGGCGATCGCCTGCGCCAGCTGGGGGCCGACAATGAAGCCGCCGAGCTGTGGCTGGATGCGCTGCGCAAGCAGGTCTCACCCCAGTTGCTGGCCCGTCTGCCCAAGCTCAAGCTCGCCAGCTACCAGCCGATGCTGACCCTGTTGCAGAAGATCCAGGATCAGCCGGGCGTCGATGCGGCGCTGGCCCAGGTCTACCTGCTGGCCGGTCAGCTGGACGACGCCCAGCGCCTGCTGGAGCAGGAGGTAGCAAAAGCGCCGAACGCCGCCGTCTACCACGCCCTCGGTCAGGTGATGGACAAGCGCCGCCTCACCAACAAGGCCAACGAGTACTACCGCCAGGCATTGCAGCTGGCCGACGTCTGACGCCAGCTCGTCGCAAAATAAAAAGAGGCCGCAGTTGCGGCCTCTTTTTATTGGGATTGTTCCGAATGGCTGCTCTCCCTTCTCCCCTCGCGGGAGAAGGGTCGGGGATGAGGGGGAACCAGCAACCACCCTCTCCCCGTGGGAGAGGGTCAGCCTCAGGCCGTCATTCGCTCCAGTTCACCGATGAGCCAGATGGCCTCCTCCCGGTGATAGCCGCACACGTCCTGCATGGGACGAAAGCCGCCACACACCGCCGGCCGCTCGGGCTGGCCAAAGATCTTGCAGCCCAGCCGCGCATCGAGCTGCACGCAGGGCACGCCGGCCGGTTTGCCGTCGGGCATGCCGGGAATGGCACTGCTGATACTGGGGGCGATGCAGCAGGCACCGCAACCTTGACGACATTCCATGTAATGCTTTCCTCGGCAGGGCGAACCAGTTTAGCAAAGGGCGGGGATTTTCCTCACTGTTATCCCGGCCCCGCCATGAAATAGTCCCCTTGCAAGCAGACAACAAAAAGCCCGACAGCGTCGGGCTTTTCAGGCGGTACCATGGGAGTTGCCCCGCGGATATTCCGCTTCGCTTACAGGATGATGTCCCGCACCACGCTGTCCTTGCGATCCAGGAAGTGGATCGACTTGATGCGGCGAATGGTCCGCGACTTGCCACGGATCAGCAGGGTCTCGGTAGTCGCCATGACGCCGTCGCTGGTGATGCCGTCCAGCAGATCACCCTTGGTGATGCCGGTGGCCGAGAAGATGACGTTGTCATTCTTGGCCAGGTCTTCCAGCTTGAGCACCTTGCTCACGTCGATACCGAGTGCCTCGCAGCGGGCAATTTCCTGCTCGCCCAGCGCACGCACTTCCGGGCTGTCGCCCTTGACCTGATGACGGGGCACCAGGCGGGCCTGCATGTCACCGTCCAGCGCACGGATCACCGCCGCCGAGATCACTCCTTCCGGCGCGCCGCCGATGCCATACAGCATGTCCACTTCGCTGTCCGGCAGACAGGTGAGGATGGAGGCAGCCACGTCGCCGTCAGGAATGGCGAACACCCGCACACCCAGCCCCTGCATCTCCTTGATCGCCTTGTCGTGACGCGGCTTGGCCAGGGTGATCACGGTCAGGCGGGAGAGCGGCTTGCCGAGCGCCTTGGCCACGGCCTTGAGGTTCAGCTCCAGCGCCTGATCGAGGTCGATGGCACCCTTGGCCTTGGGACCCACGATCAGCTTCTCCATGTACATGTCGGGGGCCTTGAGGAAGGAGCCCTTGTCGCCGACGGCCAGCACGGCCAGGGCATTGGCCTGACCCATGGCGGTCATGCGAGTACCCTCGATGGGATCGACCGCGATGTCCACCGCGTCGCCCAGACCCGTGCCCACCTTCTCGCCGATGTAGAGCATGGGGGCTTCGTCAATTTCACCCTCGCCGATCACAATCTCACCATCGATCTGGATCTGATTGAGGATATGGCGCATGGCCGCAACGGCCGCCCCATCGGCGATATTCTTGTCACCACGTCCGAGCCACTTGTAGCCAGCCAGTGCAGCCGCTTCCGTCACTCGGGAAAACTCGATTGCCAGTTCACGTCTCATCGCATATCCAACCTTTGGAGCTCGAAAACGGGCGGCATTCTACCACAAGGGCAAACCTTTGCGCGCAAAAGTGGCGGTTCGTCACACAAAACACGGCCCTTTCACCAATTTGACATCAAACCGCCACCGACACTTCACGAGAGTGTCACCCCGCTGTCATCCCCCCTGCCTAGCATGGCCCCCGTCTTTTACAACAAAGCTTGCAACACAAGGGATTAAGATGAAAAAGCTGACTGTAGTGGCACTGGCTCTCACCGCGGCCTTCCAGGCTCACGCCGTTGAAGTTTACAAGAATGACACCACCACCCTGGATCTGTACGGCCGCATCTACGCCGGCCAGTTCTTCGGTGACAAGAAGGAAGGGGTCGACAGCACCCATCCGAACGGCACCCAGGAGTACAGCGACAAGCAGGGCGCCAACCAGTTCGTCCGCTTCGGCGCCAAGGTCGACAGCCAGATCAACAGCCAACTGAAGGCGCTGGCCCAGTACGAAGTGCAGATGTACATCAACGACAGCGAGAAGACCATCAGCGAGAACTCCGACAACCTGCGCACCCGTCTGGCGTTCGCCGGTGTTGGCGCCGACTGGGGCAACATCACCTTCGGTCGTCAGAAAGGGGCCCCTGGCTTCCTGGCCGACTGGACCGACGTGTCTCTCTCCGACGGTTACGGCAACGACGCGCTGGGCGCCAAGACCGACACCTTCGCCACCAACCGTGCCGGTTCCGTGCTGAAGTACTCCGGTCTGTTCAACGGCTTCCAGGTAGACACCAGCTACAAGTTCGACGGCGGTGACACCGAAGAGACCACCAGCAAGGACAGCGATGCCGCCTACGGCGCCGCCGTGGCCTACACCTTCCCGTTCAACCTGGCGCTGGGCACTGCCTACAACGTGGGGATCCGCGACAAGAACGGGGAAGAGGATGCCAAGCTGTGGCTGCTTTCCGCCAAGTACGACAACAAGGCCGTCTACGCCGCCCTGAGCTATGCGGACGGCACCGACTTCCTGGCCACCGGCAAGGATCACACCGGCTGGGAAGGGGCGCTGGGCTACAACTTCGAGAACGGCTTCGGCCTGATGGCGCTGTGGAACAAGCAGAAGGTCGAGCAGGACGGCAAGGCCGACTATGACTCCATCGACTACTACACCCTGGGCGCCCAGTACAAGTTCAACAAGAACCTGCGCGTCATCGGCGAGTACCGCATCAACAACCTCGACAGCAAAGAGAGCGGCAAGCTCAACGTCAAGGATGACTTCCAGCTGGCGGCCCGCTACGACTTCTAAGTCGGGTCCCTCTGCACTGTGCGCGCCGGCTGATGCCGGCGCGCTCTTTTGCATCCGCGTCGACGTGCCCTGCTCCCCATGATCTAGGCTCAACAGAACCACGACGAGGAGATCATCATGCCGCTACGCCTGCTCATCTGCTGCTGTCTGCTCTGCGCCCTGCCCGTCCAGGCGCTGACCATCGCCATGGTACTGTGGCGCGGCGAGACCGATGCCGAGCGCGGCTTTCGCGACGAGCTGAACCGGCTCGGTCATCACCCCACCTTCGTCACCTTCAACGCCAATCAGGACAGAACCGCGCTGGCCACCCTGCTGCGCCAGCAACTGCTGCCCTCCCTCGCCGACTACGACTACATCTACTGCTTCGGCACCACCGCCACGGCCATGGTCAAGAGCCTGGTGGGCAACCGCAAACCATTGATTTTCAGCATAGTGTCCGACCCCGTCGGGGCCGGATTCCTGTCCGACGACAAGACGGAAAACCAGATGGTGGCCGGCACCAGCAACATGGTGCCGATGGCGCTGCAGCTCGCCAACGCCCGCCGCTATCTGCCCGCCGGCAAGGGGTTGCTGCTGCCATTCAACCCGCGCGAGCAGAACACCCTGTTGACCGGCGAGCTGCTGCTGCGCGAAGCCCGTCGCTACCAGTGGGAGCTCACCACCTGGCGCATCGCGCCGGACAAGCGGCGGCTGGCCAGCGAACTCAAGCGGCTGCAGCACGACGCCAGAGAGAGCATCGTGTTTCTCGCCGCCGACAGCTACCTGCTCTCCATCGCCCCCGAACTGCTGGCCGCCCTCAACGAGGCGGGCATTCCCACCATCTGCAGCGCCGAGCTCTATGTCGAACACGGCTGCACCGTCGGCACCATCAGCAGCTATCGGGCCCTAGGCCAGATGGCGGCCAACATCATCCACCGCAACCTGCAGGGCACCCCGCTGCAGGATATCCCGCTGCAGACCGACCCGGCGCCGCGGCTGGTAATGGGCAAGCAGCTGGCCGAAATCGCCCCCTCCGCCGCCGACCACTGAGCCCCTCATCCCCCTTGTTCCCTCCTCCCGTCACCTTGCCGACAGGGCGCCCTGTCGGCGCTGGCGAGCCATCCGATACCCAGTCCCATTGCCAAAACATGTTTCTATTGCACAGCTAATGAAAATCAATATCATTAGCATCCTCTCAAATGGGAGAAAACAAAATAATTACAAATAAATCAATAAGTTCAGACCATCAGGTCGCTTCTTCAAGAGTCAACACGCAACATGCACACACCTCACCACCCGCGCACTCTGCTGAGTGTCGCCCTGCTGGCCCTGAGCGCCGGCGCACACGCCGAAGACGAGACCATGACAGTGGTCGGCAAACGCAGCCAACATGAAGAGGTCGCCACCGCGACCCGTACCAACACCCCGGCCAAGCTGGTGCCGCAGGCCATCGACAGCGTCAAGGCGAGCGAGCTGACCGCCTTCGGCCAGCCCACCCTGAGCGAGGCGCTGACCGGCATCCCCGGCGTCAACGCCAGCGGTGATACCCGCTTCGACGGCGTCAACATCCGCGGCTTCAGCGCCAGCAACGACTTCTATCTGGACGGTTTTCGCGACGACATGCAGTACACCCGCGACCTTGGCAACACCGAGCGGGTCGAAGTGCTCAAGGGGCCGGCGGCGGTGCTCTATGGCCGTGGCAGCACCGGCGGCATCGTCAACCGGGTCAGCAAGAAGCCGCAGAAGGGGCTGGAGTCCAGCGTCAGCGCCCAGGTCGGCAGCTTCGACAGCCGCCGGCTGGCCGCCGACCTCAACGGCGAAGCGGGTGAACAGGTGCAGGTGCGCCTCAACCTGGCCCAGGAAGACAAAGACAGCTTTCGCAACGGCGTGACCAGCAAACGCACCCTGCTGGCCCCCTCCGTCAACTGGGAGATCAGCGACAAGCTGAACTGGCTGGTACAGTACGAGCGCAACGAGCACGACCGCACCCCGGATCGCGGCATCCCCGGCGTCAACGGCCGGCCGGCCGACGTGCCGAAGGAGTATGTCTACAGCGATACCCGCCGCGACTTCATCGACGATGTGGCCCAGTCCACCCGCTCCCGCCTCACCTGGGACATCAACGATCAGTGGCAACTGCGCCAGCAGCTGGGCTATACCAGCCTCGACAGCCAGTTCGACAACACCTACGTCACCAGCGTGAAGGGGGATCAGGTGACCCGCTCCCGCTGGCAGCAGGATCTCAAGGCCAACAGCCTGATCAGCAACACCGAGGCCGAAGGCCAGCTGCAGACCGGCCCCGTCGAGCACCGTCTGCTGGTGGGCTTCGAGCAGAACTGGCAGGAGCGCACCCCCAAGCTCTACCAGAACGCCACCGCGATCCCGGCCGGCAACCTCTATGATCCGGGCTCCCTGCCCACCTACGACGGCGCCATGAAACTCTCCAGCGACGCCAACCACAAGGTGCGTGGCTACGGCCTCTATGTGCAGGATCAGCTCAGTCTGGGTGACTGGCACCTGCTGGCGGGTCTGCGCCGCGACGACTTCACCGTCACCAGCCGCCGCAACGACCTCAACAAGGAGGAGACCGTCTCGGTCACCAGCCTGAGCCCGCGTCTGGGTCTGGTGTGGAACCCGATCGAGGAGCACGCCTTCTACGCCTCCTACAGCAAGACCTTCACCCCGGTGGGCGGCGAGCTGATCGGCATCACCCCGGGCGACAAGAACAACAACCTGGATCCCCAGCACACCCGGCTGTACGAGGGCGGCGTGAAGAGCGACTGGCTGGATGGCCGGCTGGCGACCACCCTCTCCCTCTACCGGCTGGAGATGTACAACAAGCGCAGCAAGGATCCGCTGGATCCCACCAAGGTGATCCTCACCGGTCTGCAGCGCACCGAGGGGATCGAGCTGAGCGCCCGCGCCCAGCTGACCGACGAGCTCTACCTGCGCGGCGGCATCGCCATCCAGGATGCCGAGCAGATCAAGGCGGACGCCGATCTGCAAGGCAAGCGGCCGATGAATGTCTCCCGCCAGAACGGCGAGCTGTTCGCCGGCTATCAGAGCGGCAAGCAGGGCTGGTTCGGCGAGACCGGGGTGACCGCGGTGGGCGATCGCTTCGCCGACAACGCCAACACCACCACCCTGCCCGGTTACGCCCGCTTCGACGCCCGTGCCGGCTACCGCTGGCAGCAGTGGGAAGCCCAGCTGAGCGTGGAGAACCTGACCGATCACGACTACTTCGTCAGCGCCACCAGCGCCTCCCAGATCATGCCGGGCACACCCCGTCAGCTGCATCTGAGCGCCGCCTACCGCTTCTGATCCCTCCCTTTTCCCGATCCCTCTGGCCAGCTTCCGCTGGCCAGATTTTTATGAAACACCGAGCAATGAGACGCAGAAAACTCCCCCTGCACAACAACAAGTGGGTGCGCCGCATCCACGCCTGGGCCGGCTTTGCCACCCTCACCCTGATGCTGCTCTACGGCCTCACCGGCCTCTGGCTGCAACACAGGGCCGTGCTGCCGCTGCCCGGCCCCCACACCGAAAAATCCAGCGAAGAGATAGTGCTGAGCGTACCGCTGAGCAGTCCGGATGAGCTGAGAAGCCTGCTGCAACAACGCTATGCAGAAGGGTTCGAGGAGGGGCGCGTCCAGCTCACCCCGCCCCAGACCCTGCCCACCCCCGACGGCCCGCTCACCCTGCCGGCCCGCTGGGAAATGCGCGGCGTGACCCTCAGCCAGAGCGTGGCTGCCAGCTATGTGGCGGGCACCCTACTGGTGCGCACCGAACTGCAGCAGGCCAACTTCGCCGCCAGCCTCAACCGGCTGCACCGTGGCATGGGTACCGGCCTCTCCTGGCAGCTGGTGGGGGATCTGGCGGCGCTGGCCATGCTGCTGCTGGCCCTCACCAGCCTGCTGATGTGGAACAAGCTGCACGGCCCGGCCGCGCGCGGCATCGCCCTGCTGCTGCTGGGCGCCCTGGTCACCGTGCTGGTGGCCCTGCTCTAGCGCGTTTACCGACGGCAAAACGGGATCTGTCTCTCGGCGGCGGTAACCTTGCCCGCACCTCGGGTAACAAAGGGTAACCGGCCGCCGATGGGGGTCACAGTTGCCGGCCTGGCGGCTGGATGAGGATCGCCTGCGGCTGCTAGGGTGCGCCCTCAACCCAAGCGGCAAGAGGCAGCATGCGCATCTCCAGCATCGAATGCGGACGGGTGGTGGCCATCATGGCGGTGATGGCCATTCACCTCTCCCCCTTCAGCAACCCCTTCGACCCCACCCTGTGGGACGGCACCCTCTACTTCTGGCTCGGGGGCGTCATCAACCAGCTCTGCCGCTTCGCGGTGCCGCTGTTCTTCCTCTGCGCCGGCTACTTTCTGCAACCCGCCCTCGCCGCAGGCCACCCTCTGACGGTGGCGCTGCGCTACTGCTGCCCGCTGCTGGGGCTCTGGCTGGCGTGGAGCCTGCTCTACGTGCTGATCCCCTTCAACCCGCTCGCGGCGGTGAGCGAGGGCTACCTGCCGGCCATGGCGAGCCAGTGGCAGATGCAGCTGGGGGATCCGCTCAACGCCTGGTGGGTGGGCGGCATGATCCACCTCTGGTTCCTGCCCGCCCTGATGCTGGCGGTGCTGATCCTGGCGCTCTGCCAGCAGGCCCGCCTGCCCCGGCTGGCCCTGCTGCTGGGCGTTCTGCTCTACGGGCTGGCCCTGCTCGGCGGCTCCTATGGCCCGCCGCTGCTGGGGGGCGAGTGGGCCCTGCTGACCCGCAACGGCCCCTTCTTCTCGCTGCTGTTCGTGGCCCTTGGCGCCGAGCTGCGCCTGCGCGCCTGGCAGCCGGATGCCAGGCACTGCGCCCTGCTGATGATGGCGGGGATGGGGCTCTACGCCCTGGAGGCCGCAGGGCTGCTGCACTTTGCCGCCGTGCCCCTCAACCGCCACGACTTCCTGCTCGGCTCCCTGCCCTGGGCGCTGGGGCTGTTCGGCCTGCTGCTGGCCAACCCGGGCTGGGGCCGGGGCAGCTGGCTCGAACGCCAGGCCCCCAAGGTGCTGGGCCTCTACTGCCTGCACATGATGCTGGTGGTGTGGCTGATGATCTTCGGCCCGCAGGGCAAGCAGGTGTGGTGGGAGTTGCTGAAGGTGCCGGCGCTGCTGGCGCTCTCCCTGCTCGGCTACCGGTTGCTGGCGCTGGGGGCAGCCAGTCGCTGGCTGCTGCGGGCCCGCTGAGGGGAACAGGGGATGGGAGGGAGGCCGATCCCTCCCCACTCAAGGCTGAATGGAGGGTTCAATTTTTATTCATCAAAGATAGATAAACTCCGGGTCTCCTTAAACGCGACACCCAGGAGTCACGACCGTATGAAGTTGCTCACCAAGATGCTGTTCACCAAGCAATCCGGCCTTGTCCTCGTTCTGCTCGCCGCCAGCGGCTCCCTCAGCGCCGCCCAAATCGCCAACAACAACATCACCGAAGCCGAGATCAAGGCCGCGCAGGATGCCTGGGGCAAGGCCCTGATCCAGATCAGCGACGACTACCGCAGCGGCGGCATCGACAAAGCCAGAGCCACCGCCACCGCCGTACTCGACGGCGCCTACGGCTACCACCATGGCCCCGTGCTGTTCAAGCCGACCCTGGCCGGCGGCGAACAGACTTTCCGCATCAATCAGGAAGGGGCGCTGGCCTACTTCGTCGGCAACAATCAGGCCTATCCCGCCGACACCGGCTTCGCCCTCAAGAACTGGCAGAGCTACAACTACGACAACGCTGCCGTCTACATCAACGGCGACATGGCCCTCACCATGGGCAAGGTGCACCTGACCGACCGAGACAACAAGCAGACCACGGTCGACAAGACCTGGGGCTTCAAGAAGGGGGACGACGGCAAGGTGCGCATCGTGCTGCACCACTCCTCCCTCCCCTACGCCGGCTAACGGCAACAGGCGACCTGCGGGTCGCCTGTTTTGTTATGGGAGTAGCAGTTTGGCCACCCGCCGGGTGACGACGGGGCCTGTGCTGTTACCATGCCTCCCTTGTAACGCATCCAGACGAGACACCCATGCAGATCCGCCCCTTCACCCCGGCCGACACCGAGGCCGTCCTCGCCATCTGGCTGGAGGCCTCCCTGCAGGCCCACCACTTCATCGAGCCCGCTTACTGGCACGCCAACCTGGCGCCGATGCGGGAGATCTATCTGCCCGCCGCCGACAGCCAGCTGCTCTGCCTGGGTGAGCAGGTGCTGGGCTTCTACTCCCTGCACGAGGGCTCCCTGGCCGCCCTCTTCGTGGCCCCCGCACGGCAGGGGCAAGGGCTGGGCAAGGCCCTGCTCGAGCACGCCAAACGGCAGTTGCCGACCCTGCGGCTGCAGGTCTATCAACAGAACCGGGCCGCGTGCGACTTCTATCGCGCGCAAGGATTTCAGGTGGCGGCCGAGGGCCTGGATCCCCACACCGGCTGCGCCGAGTGGGTGATGGTCTGGCCGGCGCGGGATTAACCGGGCTCGCCGAGATGGGATTCGTCGCGGGCCGCCCCCGCTTCGCTCTGCGCCAGCAGGTCGCCGTGGCTCAGCGCGAAGTCGTGCATCTGCTGAAGCAGGGGGAGCAGGGCGATGCCGAGCGGGCTCAGGCTGTACTCCACCCTGGGCGGCACGTCGGGGTAGAGGGTGCGGATGATGACGCCATCGCTCTCCAGCTCCTTGAGCTGGGCGGTGAGCACCTTCTGGCTCACCTCGGGCAGGCTGCGGCGCAGGTCGCCAAAGCGCAGAGTCTGCACGCGCAGATGAAACAGGATGGCCGGTTTCCATTTGCCGGCCAGCAGGCGCAGCACCCGGTAGGCGGGACAGGGCAGTGAGGACAAGGGATGGCTCGCGAGTGGTTACTTTGCGGTAACTATGCCACGAAAATGTGCCTTCTTGCAGCCAAGATGCCGGCTTCCTATGATGCGGGCTTAGTCATTCAACGCCCACGAGAGGTTCACCATGCCCAGCCTGCTGCAGATCCACTTCAACTTCCCCACCGAGCTGATGGGGCCGGCCCTCACCGCCGCGGCCATGCCGCTGGCCGAGTCCATCACCAAGGAGCCGGGCTTCATCTCCAAGATCTGGACCGAAAACCCGCGCACCGGCGAGGCGGGCGGCATCTATCTGTTCGAGGATGAGGCGAGCGCCCTCGCCTACGCCACCATGCACGAGCAGCGGGTGCTCGCCATGGGCGCCAGCGCGGTGCAGTTCAAGCTGTTCGACGTCAACGAGCCGCTCAGCCGCCTCACTCGCGGTCTGGTGTGATCCCCTCAAGCGACAAGCGGTAGCAGGTAGCCTGCTGCCAGACAAAGCCCAGCCGCCGAAACAGCCGCTGGCTGGGCAGATTGTCCGGTTCGATATCCGCCAGCAGGGTGGTGATGCCGAGCTGGCGGGCATAGGCGATCAGGGCCGTCAGCGCCTCTGCCATCCATCCCTCTCCCCAGTGGCTGCGAGCCAGCATGCAGCCCACCTCTGCCTGACGCAAACCAGCCTCCCCCGCAAAGCTGTGCAGGCCGCAGGTGCCGATCAGGCGCTCGCTGTCGCGCGCCACCAACCCCCACTCCAGCGACGCCCCGGCGGCCAGCAACCGCGCGACGCTCGCCAGCATCTGCGCCACGGTAGCGAGGCTCGGGAAAGGCGGCTCGCCGACGAAACGCATGACCTCGGAGTCCCCGTAGATGGCGAACAGATCGGCACTGTCCCCGGCATCAAACGCCCGCAGCAGCAGTCGCGGGGTCGACAGCGAGGGCAGTGCACGAGGCAGGGGCAGCAAGTCGCCGCTGTGCAACAGGCTCAAAACCGCAGGGTCAGGCCGATATTGGCCTGCCACTGGGTCACCAGCTCGCCGCGCACCTTGAACACGCACTGGTCCGGGTTGCAGAGAAACTGGCTGTTGTCGTTGACCAGCGAACCATAACCGCGCACCTCGGCCCGCAGCGCCAGATGCTCGGTCAGGCGCGGCTGCACCCCGAGCGCCAGCGACATGGAGGGGGCGACGTCGCTGTCGTAGGCGGCAAAGCGGGTCGCCCCGACACCGGCGCCGATGTAGGGGGCCATCAGGTTGTCCGACAGGGTGAGCGCCCCGGCGAAGTGGAGGGTGTCCACCGTCAACCGATCCGGCTGATCGGGGGAGAGGCGGGTGGACTGGTGGCTGTAGAGCAGCTCTATCATGCCGGGGTCATCCACCTCCTTGCTGATGAACAGGCCCCAACTGCCGGAACGCTCCCCCTGCAAGGACTCCAGCCGGGTGGATACGGGCGTCGGTTTGGGGTCGTCATTGGCCTCGAAGTCGATGGCCGAGCTGTAGCCGAAGAACGGCGTCACCTGCCAGCCGAGGGCGGCCTCCCCCTCGGCGCTCCAGGCCTGCCCCAGCGGCAACAACAGCCCCATCATCATGATCCCTGCTCGTTTCATCACGGCTCCTCCGTGCGCTGCATCAGTGCCCGTCAAGCATATCAGAGCCCACTGGCCCCCATCCTAAACCCGACCTGTATCAAGCGATTTTCAGCGAGGAGATCACACTCCGTCGCCACCACCGGCAGCCTGCCGGTCAGACGGTACATCCGCGCCTGCGGTTATTCATCCCGGATTAACCTGTGCCACGTATGCTGGCGCGCAATCGGCTCATGGTGAGCCGGTTCAACTCACCAGAAGGACATCAGGGAATGGTTGCCGCGCAACTCAACGACCCCCAGAACAAGCTCTCCGATACCCTGCGGGCCACCGCCCACGCCATCGAGGAGAGCCATATCAGCCTGCGCCAGATGCTGGCCCTGGTCGGCGAACAGGGCATGCTGCTGTTTTGCGTGCTGCTCACCGTGCCCTTCCTGCTGCCAGTCTCCATCCCCGGCGTCAGCACCCCGTTTGGCCTGCTGATCCTGTTCATCGGCATCGGCATCACCCTCAACCGGGTGCCCTGGCTGCCCGCCATCCTGATGGAGCGCCGCTTCGCCGCCGAGCAGCTCAGGCCAACCCTGCACAAGGGGGCGGATCTGCTGGCCCGCATCGATCGCTTCATCCGCCCGCGCCTGCTGCTGTTGACCGGCAGCAGTACCATCAACCGCTGCAACGGCCTGCTGATCATGCTGGCGGCCCTGCTGCTGATGCTGCCGCTCGGAGCCATCCCCTTCACCAACGCCATGCCGGCCTGGGCCATCCTGCTGCTGGCCATCGGCATGCTGCAGCGCGACGGCCTGTTCGTCGCCAGCGGCTACCTGCTGGTGAGCGCCACCCTGGTCTGGTTCAGCGCCCTGGCCATCGGCCTGCTGATGGCCGGCCAGAGCGTCTCCACCCTGCTCGGCTGACGGCAACACCAAGAAAAAGGGCGACCCATGGGTCGCCCTTTTTGACTTGTGCGGGATCCGCCGTCACAGCAGATCGTAGATAAGGGCCGAGATGGCCAGCAGCCCGATCACCAGCACGAAGAGGATACTCGCCCCGCGATAACGCTTGAGGGCGGGCAGACGATAGATGGAACAGGCCGGCAGCAGGAACAGGATCACCGCGATGAGCGGCCCGCTCACCTTCTCGATGATCTCCAGCACGTTCGGGTTGAGGTAGGTAATCACCCCGGTCACCACGAACAGGATGACCGACGAGACCCGTGCGATGGTCGCTTCACGCAGCGACAGCCCCAGCCCCTGACAGGCACCGTTCACCATGCTCACCGTCCCCTCGCTCACCCCCATGGAGGTGCCGAGGAAGGATTTGGACATGGCCAGAATGGCGATGAGTGGCCCCACATAGGCGATCAGCGGATTGGAGAACTTGTTCGCCAGCGCCGACAGCACCGAAATATTGTCGATGCGGGCCTGCGCCATCTCGGCCTGGCTCAGGCTCATCACGCAGCTCACCACGAAGAAGAGCACGCTGCCGCAAATCAGCAGGCTGCTGCACTTGATGATCCGCTTGGCGCGCTGGTCGGCGCTCGCCTGACAGCGCTTCTTCTGCGCCGCGCTGAAAGAGGAGATGATGGGGGCGTGGCTGAAGGAGAACACCATCACCGGCACGATCAGCCAGAGGGATTTCCAGAACGCTGGGTCACGCCAGTCCACTCCCTGACTCTCGCTGAAGTAGGAGAGACTCCACTGGGGCAGCAGATAGATGGAGAGGCCGATGAGGAAGGCAACCATGGGCAGGGCCAGCACGCTGATAGCCGACACCACGATCTGCTTGCCTGCCAGCAGCACCAGGTGCAGCCCCAGCATCACCCCCAGCACCAGCAGGCCGCGCGGGATCTCGGCATTGCCCAACTGGTGCACCACAAAGCTCTGGATCGCGTTGGTGATGGAGATGCTGTAGACCAGAATGATGGGGTAGAAGGCCATCAGGTAGACCAGCATCAGCAGCTTGCCCGCCCGCGCACCGAAGTGCTCTTCCACCACGTGGGTAATATCCCCCTCCCGGTGGGAACTGGATAATACAAAACGACTCAATGCCCGATGGGAATAATAAGAAAGCGGAAATGCCATCAATAATATAAATAGCAAAATAACCGGCGAATTACTGCCAACGGTAATTGGGAGAAACAGTGTACCTGCACCGACCGCAGTGGCATATAAGCCCATGGTCCATACCGAATCACTTTTCTCCCATTTCAACTTTGATGCGGGATTACTCTTTTCAGCAATAGCAACACTCATTGCGATATACACCTTATTAATCTGTCATCTTTTATTTTATTGGCCCGTGTAATTAGGCTGGTGATATGCAGTGGCATATCGACCGGATCGTAGAAAAAACAAGCCCGCCTGCGATCAACATGATCACCAAGAGGAAACGGGGATGCCACGCTACCATCGTTGAAATCGCCATAAAGGTCAAGGTTAATAATTCATGACTGTTTGAATCGGATTGTTTCAAAAGGAAATAAGATGTGTCATTTCGGCCTCAAGATAATCAATTCAGCTCCGTCTGGTAACATAACGACAAAACCTCGATGAGTTGTTCAACAACTTGAATAAGGCCAGAGAGTGGCCCGTTAATATTAACAGCATCAGCCTATAAATATCAGTTAATTATGCAGCGAACAGTGCCCGCAGCGCCTGATATATCGGCGCCGGGCTGGCCACCATATATAAGAGGGTTGCCGGCCCCGGTTTCATTCCTGAGCGCCGGTTGCCACCGGGCAGTGGGCGACCCGGTTGCGCCCGGCCCGCTTGGCCCGATAGAGCCACTCGTCGGCGCGGGCCAGCGCCTGATTGATCTCCTCCCCCGGCCGCACCAGGGTGGTGCCCAGGCTGACGGTAAAGGCCGCCGGATCTGCCGGCAGCGCTGCCACGGCCGCCCGGATCCGCTCCGCCAGTGCCAGCAGATCCGGCTCGCTCATGCCGGGCAGCAGGATCAGAAACTCTTCGCCGCCGCTGCGCACGAACAGATCGTCCGCCCGCAGCTGGGCGGCCACGCAAGCGCAGAAGCGCTGCAGCGCCCGGTCACCCTGCTGATGGCCGAAGCGATCGTTGATCTGCTTGAAGTGGTCGATGTCCAGCATCACCAGCGCGCAGGGAGCTTCCCCCGCCCGCCGCTGCCGGCAGTGCTCGAAGAAATAGCGGCGGTTGTAGAGGCCGGTCAGCTGGTCGGTTTCGCTCTGCAGCTTGAGCCGCTGCTGCAGCTCGTACTGGCGGGTGATGTTGCGGGTCACCCAGGCCACCGCCCGCTTGCCGTCGTAGCGGGAGGGCAGCGGCGCAATCTTGCCCTCGAAGTG
The DNA here is from genome assembly GCF_027707985.1 of Aeromonas sp. QDB03. Classification (NCBI taxonomy): domain Bacteria; kingdom Pseudomonadati; phylum Pseudomonadota; class Gammaproteobacteria; order Aeromonadales; family Aeromonadaceae; genus Aeromonas; species Aeromonas sp. QDB03. The sequence continues at coordinate 361,069 of NZ_JAPCJG010000003.1, forward strand.
CTGCATCCCCTGCGGCCCGACCGAGGCGTCGATCCCCTCCACCTCCACCGCCGCCAGTTCGTACTCCACCACCTGCACCTGGCCCGAATCCAGCGCCAGGGTCACCTGCTCCATCACCCAGCGGGTCATGGCGGCCGGCAGCACATCGGCCAGTCGCTTGCCCGTCAGCGGGTTGCCATCCTGGTAGGATTGCTGCTCCACCCCGCCGATGTATTCGATGTAGTAGCCATCCTCGCTCAGGATGAAGACGGGGTCGGGCAGTTGGGCCATCACTTCATATAGTTGCTTGACCGAAAGAGCCATGCGGTTTCCTTGGATCCGGGGACGAGAGGCGCACACCGGGCTGGCGCCTGCCCCAATTATCGTGCCGGGAATGGCGCCGAGCCAGCGAGGGATCCCGCCATTCATGGATGCGCATCAAGCAATGCGGGAAAATAGCGCTTGCCCCGCCCCTCTTCGCTCAAAAGAGCAGCGGCGCTCGGATATTCACCCTGCCTCACAGACAGCCGCTGCGCCCGTTGTCTGCGACGCCCGCATCCATTAGGCTGACCTTCCTGAGTCTGCCACTGACCGCCGACTCACCGACCATCAGCCACCAGCCAGACAGGCGCCGGCCCCCGGAAAAGGATCGTCCAGATGAAGAGAGCCATAGTGAAAGCCCGCTTCGATGCCATCAGCATCGAGGGAGAACAGCTGACCGTGAAGATTACCATCCGCGCCCCCGAGCCGGACCCCAAGTCCGCCGGCGGTGACTGGCGTTGCAAGGTGAAGCTGGACGGCCTTGGCAACAAGACCTTCATCTATGGCGTCGATGCCCTGCAGGCCCTCAGCCTCGCCCTCAAGTTCGTGGAGAGCGAGCTGCGCGCCTTCACCGATGCGGGCTGGCACTTCTACCTGCCCGGCTGCCCCGATCACCCGGTCGACATGGCCGCCTGCTACTTCCCGCAGCTGTGACGCAGGTTGCCCGCCCAGCAGGCTGATCGCCATTGAGGTCGGGCAACCACTTGACCGCATTGAGTCTTAACGGTTATGGATAAAGGCCCTTTACCCGGCTCTGGAGAGACCATGCACCTGACCCCACCTCAACCCCCTGCCGAGCAGGATGTCGACGCGCTGCGCATCGGCCTGTCGGGCTACAACATCGGCAAGGCCGGCATCCACCTGCGCGAGCACATCGCCAGCTTTATCAAGGATGAAGATGGCAAGGTGCACGGCGGCATCACCGCCGACCTCAAGTGGGGTTGGCTGCACGTGGACTGGCTCTGGATTGACGAGCGCATCCGCCAGGATGGCTGGGGCGGCCGCCTGCTCGCCACCATGGAGCTGTACGCCCGAAGCAAGGGCATCAGCAACTTTCATCTGGAAACCACCAGCTTCCAGGCGCTGCCCTTCTATCAGAAGCAGGGTTATCAGGTCTTTGGCGAGCTGCCGGACATGCCGCCCGGGCATACCACCTATTTTCTGAAAAAGCAGGAATGAGGCCGCTGTCGCCACTCACCACCAAGGGCAAGGCCAAACCCAAACTCCTCAGCCCGGCCTTGGGTGCACTGTGTCTGTTACTGACCACAAGCCAGAGCGCCATGGCCCTGTCGTTGCACGATCTGGATCCGGCGTTTGCGCGTTGTGAGGCAAGCAAGGCCCGCCACAAACCCGCGTTGCCTCCCAAAGAGGATCGCTTCTGGTTGCTGGAAAGAGAGCAGCAGGTGACGGTGCTTGTCTACCTGCATGAAAAGAGCATGGAACGCTGCACCGCCGCAGAGGTAGATGCGCTGGCGATCAAGGCGTTTCATCAGGCAGTCGCCGGAGACCGCGCCTTGCTCGATGCCCTGATCAAGGCAAGAGCCACGACGCTCACACCGGCTCAGCAGGCACAGTTACAGCAAGTTGGACAGACAGAGCTGGACAGGCTGGCCAAGCTGACAGGCTTTGCACACCCTTTCTCGCTGCTCGATTACCTCAACCTGCTGACCCCGCCCAAAGCGTGAAGGGCTGACAAACCTGTCAGCCCTTCGGCATCCTCAGTGGCTGGCGGAGCGACTGCCGCTCCAGAGCAGCTCGCCGCTGCGCAGCTCCATCAGGGTCATCGACAGCCGATAGCGGCTGCCCTCGGCCACCAGATCCCCGTAGAGCATGTAGCCGGCGCCGGTCTGGCGACCGAGCCGCACCAGGGAGGCCGGGTTCATCCTGCCCTGCTGATACTCAAGCTGGCCGGTGATGGCCGCCACCTGACCTGGGTCGACAAAGCGAAAACCGCTCTTGCTCTGGATGCGCTTGCTCATGGCTGCCGCCATGGCGCGGGTATCCACCGGCTCGCCGGTGCCGTTCTGGGGCGGAGTAAGCAGCAGCACTGGCTGGCCGGTTTGCGCCAGCTCCCGCACCTCGGGGGCCTGCACAAAGGCATCCGCCATGGCCAGCGCCAACCCGGTCGGCGCCACCGGTTTGGGCAGCGGCGCCCCGGCATCCGGCTTGGTCACCGGCTTGTCCGGCTGGCTCACTGGCTGGTCCGGTTTACTGACAGGAGCCTGAGTGCCACCGTAGGGATTGACCGCACAACCGCCCAGCAGCAGGGCACCCACCATCAACAAGGAACGCAGCTTCATCTTTTCTCTCCGCCAAAAGTCCGTAAACGGGCATCAACCAGCGCCCGCATGGCGGAGCCCCTGCCCCGCATCTTCCTTATGCTAGAGACAAACCCCGGCGGGGTCGATGCGCCATCCGCGGTCAGACGACAGAGGTTGGCCCAGATAACCCGCACCGGTATCCGAGAGTGAGGATTGAAATATAAGAAGCCAGCAAGGCCGCACATCAAACAGACAGGAATAGTGCGAGGTCGCCGACAATCCCCCACCATCCACCTTGACCATCCAGTACCACCTAGTCATGGTGGTCACTCTTCATCTGGAACTGAGCCAGATGCAACTGACCGCCATCAGCCACACAGTTTCCAGGCCCGACCCTTCTACCGAGAATAGGATTATTCCATTCTTGGCGAACTGCCGGATATACCACCGAGGTATGGCGGTAATTTTCTGAAAAAGCAGATGTGAGCAACAAGGTGCAAATTGATGAGCATTATTCAAGAGATCTATGCGTGGTCCAAGGGACTCGCTGCTTGGCAGCAAGATGCTATTGCTAGACTCTACCAAGATCGCTCACTTAGTACTGCGGATCTGGAAGACCTCTATGCATTGGCCAAGGCAGAAGTGGGGATTCCAGATCCAGATGGCCGGATATCCAAGAAGCTTCAAGACACACAGGTTGCTCCGCCTGCCGATCCAGCCCGAGTAGTTCAGTTAGCCGCGATCAAGGGGCTTGTGAACGTCAATGCATTGGCGAACGGCGGGAGCGTCCCGATCGCTTTAGCTGGTCTAACCGTTATCTACGGGGAAAACGGAGCCGGGAAGTCGGGATACTCCAGAATATTCAAACACGCGTGTCGCGCGAGAGATCGGCGCGAGCCCATCCTACCCAACGCCAACCTAGACCCCAAGGACGTTGGCACCGCTCAGGCTGTGTTCGAGGTTGTAATCGATGGCACAGCGATTGACCTTCCTTGGCAGTACGGTGTGATAGCGCCTGAACCACTTTCGGATATCTCAATCTTCGATACCCACTGCGCCCGAGCTTACATCGATAACCACGGGGACTTTGCTTACACCCCATATGGGCTGGACATCTTAGAGGGGCTAGTCGGTGCCTGTAACAAGCTCAAGGCGCGGGCTACGCAAGAGAAGGCTGCGAATGCTCCAAGTGACGCAGCGTATGCCGTGCTGATGAGAGAGCAGACTGCGGTCGCCACAGCACTACTTGGTATCCCGACCCAGACAAAACCAGAGCACATTGAGAATTTGGCCACGCTTAACCAAGCCGAGCTGGATCGGCGGGCCCTGCTGACTAAAACCCTCGCAGAGGCTGATCCTAAGCAAAAAGCCCAAGCGACTCATCAGAAGGCAGCGCGCCTTAAGGGGTTGAAGGATCGAATTACCGCCGCGATAACACTGATCGACGATGAAAAGGTCACACAGCTTAAAGGGCTTATTGATAAAGCAAAATCAGCCAAAGCTGCCGCAGACCTAGCGGCGACCGAGTTCAAACAAACTCCGGGTCAACTTGCTGGTACTGGAAATGAAGAATGGAAAACGCTGTTTGAAGCAGCCCGAACTTTTGCCAAAGTAAGCCACCCAGACCATGAATTCCCGGTGCTTCCCGAAGACTCTGCATGCCCCCTCTGCCAAAACATGCTTGGACAAGATGGGGCTGCGCGTCTGGTGCAGTTTGACACGTTTATCAAGCAGGCAGCTGAAAAAGCTGCGGCCGAGGCGCGCGAGGTAGCAGCAACGGCCTACAAAGCGATCAAGAAAGCGGCCTTGGACATCATATTCCGTGATGGTTTGGTGGAAGAGTTGACGGAGATTGCTCCTGAGCTCGCAGCTGGATGCTCGACGATGCAGAAATGCCTGAATACCCGTCATCAATTGGTGTTGCAGGCAGCGGCGACCGAGCTCCCGTGGGAAGAGATTTTGGCACTGTCGAATGATCCTCGACCGGGGTTGGTAAGCATAATTGAAGGTCTACAGGAACAGGCCAAGGCTTTGGAGGCCACGGCCGATGAGAAAGTTCGGGCTGATATGATGGCGGAGAAGCGAGAGCTTGATGCGCGGGTGCGCCTGGGGGAAGTCAAGACCGCTGTCTTAGAGGCAATCACCAAGCATGAGATCTGCCGTAAGCTTCAGGCGTGTATTGATGGTTTGGATACACGAGCAATCTCCAGAAAGTCTACCGAGCTTTCGCGGACAACGGCCAGCAAGGAGCTGGCGGACGCTCTCAACGATGAACTCAAACTCCTCAAGGTGCATCAACTTCAGGTCGTAATGAAGCCAGAGTCTCCAGGGGGAAAGACCCAATTCAAGCTGGTCCTTCAATTGCCTGGTGGAGGTTCGCCTGCCGCCATCCTCAGTGAGGGGGAGCAGCGAGCTATTGCTATCGCATCCTTCCTGGCAGAGATAAAGCTTGGCAAAGGACGTGGCGGGATTGTGTTTGATGATCCAGTGTCATCACTCGATCACAGGCGCCGTTGGGAGGTGGCTTATCGTTTAGCCCTTGAGTCACTCACCCGGCAGGTGATCGTCTTCACCCACGACATCTACTTCCTCTGCATCTTGGAGCAGAAGATCGAGGAACTTGGGTCAATGCTGAGCAAGAACTACATTCGCAGAACAGCCCAAGGATATGGTGTGCACTCGCAAGATCTGCCGTTTGACGTTGTGGGCACCAAAGATCGCCTGGCAAGGCTCCGGCAAGAACTCGTGGAGGTTCGTAGAGCGCAAAAGGATGGGGACGAGGATGAACATCGTCGTCTGACTGCATTTTGCTACGGCCGGCTACGCCTGGCTTGGGAGCGGTGTGTCGAGGAGGTGTTGCTGAACGGCGCGGTCCAGCGGTTCGGTGAAGGTGTGTCAACACAGCGCCTTAAGTCTGTCGTTGTGACCGATGATGACTACCGGGAAGTTGATGTAGGAATGTCTAAGTGCTCCAAGTTCGAGCACGATGCCGCAACAATTGTTGGAAGGCTCCCAATCCCAGAGCCTGATGAACTTGAGCAAGACATAGCGAGATTGGCTGCATGGCGAGACACTATTAACAGGCGTCTGATCGATACGGCCAAGACCAGAAGCTGAGAGTCTACTGGCGACATACACCCACTAGGCCAAGTCTGAATGGCGGGCACGGTTTTGGTTCCCCTTCTTATTCGCTGAGGCTAACCCGCTTGTCCAGGCCGCGAGACAGGATGTCGAGCGAGCGGCGCCGGGTCATGGATGGCCCATCGGCGCGTACCATCGGACAAGCAGGTGAGCCGAAGGCACCCGACGTAAGCCGGGCGAATAAGCGGGGGAAAAGACCTTTGGTGCATTTTTTGAAAAGAGCGGGTCTTTCCAAAGTCACTCGCCCCGGCCCGAAGGGCGGGCGAACCCCCTTCGAGGCCAACGACCTCGCGTCCTGCACGGCAAAGCCGTGCCATCGACTATCCCCTCGGACGATTACGCCTACCGGCTAATCGACCCTACGATTGCACGGCGCAGCCGTGCCTGCTTGCCACAGGCACGGAGTCTGGCTGGACGCCGGAATGCCGCCGGCAAAGGGGGCGTGGCCGCCCCTATCGGCCCAAAAACGGTTCCCAGTCCTTGAACACCGGCTGCAACCCTGCCTGCCGCACGGCGGCAGCCACTTCCCCTACCGGGCGGTCGTCGTGGATAGCGAACTGCTCCAGCTCCTCGGCATCCCCCTCGGCATAGCCCCCCGGCTGGGTACGCGACTCGGCCGACATCTGGGTGATACCAAGGCGCACCGCGCCGTTGCGAAACATGGCCGACTCGCGGGTAGAGAGCGACAAGTCCAGCGTGGGCGAGAAGAGGCGCCAGGCGCAGATCAGCTGGGCCAGCTGGCGATCCGACATGACCACGGCAGGCTCCAGCCCGCCGGTGCAGGGGCGCAGGCGCGGGAAGGAGAGCGAGTAGCGGCTCTGCCAGTGGTGGCGCTCCAGCCAGGCGAGATGCTCGGCGACAAAGTAGCTGTCGGCGCGCCAGTCCGAGGAGAGACCGATCAGCGCCCCCAGACCTATCTTGTCGATACCGGCGCGGCCGAGCCGATCCGGTGTGGCGAGGCGCCACGCGATGTCCCGCTTGTTGCCGCGCAGATGGTGGCGGGCGTAGGTGGGGGCGTGGTAGGTCTCCTGATAGACCATGACGGCGTCTAGGCCGAGGCTCTTCAGCTCGGCATATTCGTCCTGAGAGAGGGGCTGCACCTCCATCCCCACCGTGCTGAAGTGACGGCGGATGATGGGCATAACCTCGCGAAAATAGGCGAGCCCCACCTTGTGCTCGTGCTCGCCGGTCACCAGCAGCACGCTGTCAAAACCACGCGCCTTGATGGCGAGACACTCGCGTTCTATTTCTTCTGCATTCAAGGTCTTGCGCTTGAGGCGGTTGCTCATGGAGAAGCCGCAGTAGGTGCAGTCGTTGGCGCACAGATTCGACAAATAGAGCGGCACATAGAAGCCGATGGTGTTGCCAAAGCGCTGGCGGGTCAGCCGCTCGGCCTCGGCCGCCATCTGTGGCAGGTACGCTTCGGCGGCAGGGGAGATCAGCGCCATAAAATCGGCCAGGGTGCGGCGCGGGGCACTCAGGGCGCGTGCCACATCGGCGGCGGTCTTGGCACGGATCTGCATGCCGATATCGTCCCACTCCAGCTCCTGCCAGCGATCGAGAAAGGAGGGGGCTGTTTCTGATTCTATTGCCCCCTGAGCCCTCACCCCCAGCCCCTCTCCCAGAGGGAGAGGGGGGCAAACCTCTGGCTGCGCTTGGGACAAGGGGGAGATGTTCATGGTCGCCCCTATTTCATGACTCATAACGCCCCCAGAAAATCGGTAAGCGGGCTGGAGGCTTGGGCCTGCAGGGCGCGGGCGCCAAGACCAGCTTCATAGGCGCTGCGACCGGCGGTGCAGGCCAGCGCAAAGGCGCGGCCCATGGCAACCGGGTCGCCGCTGACGGCGATGGCGGTGTTGACCAGCACGGCATCGGCACCCAGCTCAAAGGCGGCGGCGGCGTGGCTCGGCGCACCGATCCCCGCATCCACCACCACAGGCACATTGGCCTGCTCGACGATGATGGAGAGAAACTCCCGGGTCACCAGCCCCTGATTGGAACCGATAGGTGCCCCGAGCGGCATCACGGCGGCGCAGCCCACCTCTTCCAATCGCTTGCAGAGCACGGGGTCGGCGCCGCAGTAGGGCAGCACCACAAAGCCCTCTTTCACCAGCTGCTCGGCAGCTTTCAGCGTCTCGATGGGATCGGGCAGCAGATAGCGCGGGTCGGGGTGGATCTCCAGTTTGAGCCAGTTCGTCCCCAGCGCCTCGCGGGCGAGATGGGCAGCAAATACCGCCTCGGCGGCGGTCTTGGCGCCGGAGGTGTTGGGCAGCAGCTTGACCCCGAGTTGCAGCAAGGGGCTCAGGATATCGTCATGGGCCTTGCCCGGTTCAAGCCGCTTGATGGCCATGGTGACCAGCTGGGAGCCGCTCGCCTCGATGGCGGCGGCCATCAGATCCGGGCGGGCAAACTTGCCGGTGCCGGTAAAGAGGCGCGAAGAGAAGGTGTGATCGGCAATCTTGAGCATGTCAGCCTCCGGCCACTGCGATAAGAAGAGATGAGGCCCCGCCACAAGGCAGAGCGCTCGAAGATGGGACTGCGAGCATCATGGGTCAGCCTCCGGCAATGGCGGTAAAGAGGTGAAGTTCGTCCCCGTCATTGAGACGGGTCTCGGCCCAGCGGCCACGGGGCAGCACGGCGCCGTTAAGGGCCACCGCCACCCCTTGGGGATTGACCCCCTCCGCGGCCAGCAGGTCGGCCACGCTCTGCCCTGCCGCCAGCGGCTGGGCTTTATCGTTGAGTCGAATGGTCAAGGTCATGGGGTGATTTCCTTATCGTGTGTCGGGCATCGGCGCTGCCCGCAAACCAGGCAATCGGGATCGGGGGCCAGCGTGAGGGTCTGCCACTGATGGGTCAAAGCATCGAAGCGGCGCAATGTGCCAGCGACCGGGCTTGGCATCCCGAGCAGCAGTTTCAGTGCCTCCAGCGCCTGCAAGGAGCCCATCACCCCGACCAGCGGGCCGGTGACGCCACTGGTCTCGCAGCTCTGGGAGAGCTTGGTATCCAGCGGATAGAGGCAGGCGTAACAGGCGTGCTCCGAGCTGGTACGCGCCATCAGCTGCCCCTGCCAACCCACCGCAGCGGCGGAGATCCAGGGCTTGTCCTGCCCCACGCAGGCGGCGTTGATGGCCTGGCGGGTGGCGAGGTTGTCGCAGCAGTCGATCACCAGATCCACCTCGGCCACAAACTCCGGCAGGCTGGCAGCATCGAGCCGCTGGTTGATGGCAATCAGCTCCACCAGCGGGTTGTGGGCCGCCAAGCGCTCGCGGGCCAGCTCCGCCTTGGAGTGATTGACGGCCTCGCTATCGAACAGGATCTGGCGCGGCAGATTGCTGGAATCCACCGTGTCGCCATCGGCCAGCCACAAGGTGCCCACCCCGGCCCCGGCCAGATAGAGGGCGAGCGGCGAGCCGAGCCCACCCAGGCCCACGATCAGCACCGATTTATCTTTCAGCCGTGCCTGACCCGCCTCCCCCACTTCCGCCAGCATCAGCTGGCGGCCGTATCGCAAATACTCAGCATCAGAGAGCATGAGTCGCCTCCTGCAAGTCGGTCATGAGCTGTGCCGAGTGCGGCTCATCCCCCACTCCCACGGCCGCGAGCAGCCGCTCGGCCGCCCCCTGCCAGTCGTCGCTGGCAGTGATGGCCGAGACCAGCGCAATGCTGCCGACCCCGCTCCCCTTGACCGCCGCCACCCGCTCCTCGCTGATGCCGCCGATGGCCACCGTCGGCCAATCGCACATCAGGGCGCGGTAGCGATGCAGCCGCACCAGCCCCTGCGGGCGCGAAGGCATCGCCTTGGTGTTGGTCGGGAAGATATGGCCCAGCGCGATATAGGAGGGGGCCAGCTCGCGGGCCCGCATCAGCTCGAAGTAGCCGTGGGTGGAGATGCCAAGGCGCAGCCCAGCCGCCTGAATGGCGGCGAGATCGGCCGTCTCCATATCCTCCTGCCCCAGATGCACGCCCCAGGCACCCGCCTCGATGGCCTGCTGCCAGTAGTCGTTGATAAAAAGCCGCGCCCCATGACGGCGACCGAGCGCTACCGCATCACGAATGGCCGATGTCGCCTGAGCGGCAGGCAGATTCTTGATCCGCAGCTGGATAGTCTTGACCCCCTGCCCCAGCAGGCGGCGCAGCCACTTGACCGAATCCACCACCGGATAGAGGCCGAGGTTGTGTTCGGTCGGCGCGAAGGGGCCATTCGGCAGGCGGGCACTGCTTGTTTCATAAAGTCCGAAACGGCGATCGAGCGTTGAACCCGCCAATACGGCGCGGGGGAAGTGGGCAAGATCGGCGGGCCAGCCAAGATGGGCGATGGGGCCCGGGCCTGCCCCCACCCCTTGCGCCGCCGCCAACCCCTGTTGCAGGTAGGCACGCGCCAGGGTGATGGCGTCCTCCACCGGATAATCCTGCGCCACCACGGCGGCGATGGCGCTGGCGTAGCAGCAGCCGGTGCCGTGGCCGTGGCGGGTATTCAGGCGCGGCGCTGCCAGCCAGAACTCTCGCTGCTCATCCTGGTAGTAGTCGAGGCAGAGATCGCCACTCCACTCCAGATGCCCGCCCTTCACCAGCACGGCGCGAGCGCCGAGTTCGCGCAGCCGCCGGGCAGCGAGGCGCACCAGCTCGGGGCTGCTGACCGGTAAGCCGGTCAGGGCTTCCAGCTCGGGGCCGTTGGGGGTGATTAAGGAGAGGCGCGGCAACAGCTGCTCGCGCACCGCCGCCAGCATATTGGGCTCCGCCATCGGGGTGCCGGTGCTGGCGATGGCCACCGGGTCGTAGACCACGAAGGGGGCCGGGTCGTAGACCACGAAGGGGGCCGGGGTGGCCGCCAGTCGGCGGGCCAGCACCTCCACATGGAGCCGGGTCGGCAGCAGGCCGATCTTGATGGCGGCAGGCGGCAGATCGACGCCGAGGGCGTCGATCTGGGCGGTGAAGGTCTGCATCAGCACAGGGTCGACCATCTTCACCGCCACCGAGTTCTGGGCGGTGATGGCGGAGATGACCGAGCAGCCGTGCACGCCAAGGTCGTGCAATGTGTGCAAGTCGGCCTGAATACCGGCGCCGCCGCCGGAGTCGGAGCCGGCGATGGTCCAGACCACAGGGCGAGAGTCCGTCACGGGCGACAGGTCGGCGGGGCTGACAGCCCCGCTTGCGCTGCTCACGCCTCCTCCCCTGCAGCCTGTTTCAGCGCCGCCGCCTGATGGTAAATCTCGCCGCCGGTCTCCTTGAAGGTCTCTGCCATGCGAGCCATGCCGCTCTCCACCTGAGCCACCACCTGCTCCTGCTGGCCATCCATGCCGACCAGCTTGATCTCCACGGCCTCCAGCTTGGCGGCGTAGTCACGCACGTCCTGGGTGATCTTCATGGAGCAGAACTTGGGGCCGCACATGGAGCAGAAGTGGGCCACCTTGCCGGACTCCTGCGGCAGGGTCTCGTCGTGGTAGGCACGGGCGGTGTCGGGATCCAGCGCCAGGTTGAACTGATCCTCCCAGCGGAACTCGAAACGCGCCTTGGACATGGCGTTGTCGCGGATCTGGGCGCCCGGATGGCCCTTGGCCAGATCGGCGGCGTGAGCGGCGATCTTGTAGGTAATCAGCCCCTGCTTCACGTCTTCCTTGTTGGGCAGCCCCAGATGCTCCTTGGGGGTGACGTAGCAGAGCATGGCGCAGCCGTACCAGCCGATGAGCGCCGCACCGATGCCGGAGGTGAAGTGATCGTAACCCGGCGCGATATCGGTGGTGAGCGGGCCCAGCGTATAGAAGGGCGCCTCGTGGCAATGCTCCAGCTGCTCGGTCATGTTGCGCTCGATCATGTGCATCGGCACATGACCCGGCCCCTCTATCATCACCTGCACATCGTACTCCCAGGCGATTTTGGTGAGCTCGCCCAGGGTGCGCAGCTCGGCGAACTGGGCCTCGTCGTTGGCGTCATAGACGGAGCCCGGGCGCAGACCATCGCCCAGCGACAGCGCCACGTCATAGGCGGCACAGATCTCGCAGATCTCGCGAAAGTGCTGGTAGAGGAAGTTCTCCTTGTGATGTGACAGGCACCACTTGGCCATGATGCTGCCGCCGCGCGAAACGATGCCGGTGAGGCGCTTGGCGGTCATCGGCACGAAGCGCAGCAAGACACCGGCATGGATGGTGAAGTAGTCCACCCCCTGCTCGGCCTGCTCCAGCAGGGTGTCGCGGAACAGCTCCCAGGTGAGGTCTTCGGCGATGCCGTTGGTCTTCTCCAGCGCCTGATAGATGGGCACGGTACCGATGGGCACCGGGCTGTTGCGCAGGATCCACTCGCGGGTCTCGTGAATGTAGCGGCCGGTGGAGAGATCCATGACGGTGTCGGCGCCCCAGCGGGTGGACCAGACCAGCTTTTCGACCTCCTCCTCAATGCTGGAGGTGACCGCCGAGTTGCCGATGTTGGCGTTGATCTTCACCAGAAAATTGCGGCCGATGATCATCGGCTCCGCTTCCGGGTGGTTGATGTTGCTGGGGATGATGGCGCGACCAGCGGCCACCTCATCGCGCACAAATTCGGGGGTGATGTTCTGGGGCAAACGGGCACCAAAATCGCGGCCCGGATGCTGGGTGCGCAAGAGTTCCGAGCGCACCCGCTCGCGCCCCATGTTCTCGCGAATGGCGATAAATTCCATCTCGGGAGTGACGATGCCGGCGCGGGCGTAGTGGAGCTGGGTGACCCGGCGGCCCGGCTTGGCACGGCGTGGCTTGGGCAGATGCTCGAAGCGCAGATGATCCAGCCCCTCATCGGCCAGCCGCTCCTGAGTGAAGGTGGAGCTGAGCCCCGGCAGTTCGTCGGTATCATCGCGCTCCAGCACCCAGTTCTCCCGCAGGCGCGGCAGACCGCGGCGCACGTCGATGGCGACCCCCTCCTCCCCGTAACGGCCCGAGGTGTCGTAGACCGGCACCGGCTCGTTGGGCTCGAACCGGGGATCTTCCTTGGTGCCGCCGACAAAGGTGTCGGCCAGCTGGATCTCCCGCAGGGGGACCCGGATATCGGCGCGGGAGCCCTCGATAAAGATGCGGCGGGAGTTGGGGTGAGCCATCCCCTTGAGGTTGTCGATAAAAGTCTGGGCGCTGGAGCGCTGCTCGCGGCGGCTGGATTTGGTGGTATCAGAAACATTGGTAGACATAGCAAAACTCACATTAACTGGTTGAAGTTATGGGTGTTTGCTTGTCTGGAGTTCGAGGAGAAGATGAACTTGCGGCGGGGTGTACTCGGGGAGTGAGTCGGGCATGGATCTTCCCGGCTCTGTCATCCCGGTGTTTCCCTAGTCTGGAAACCCGGCGCCCTATGGACAACCGGACGGGACAGCCTCCCCCTCTATGCGCCTGAACCATCGCGGGCGAAACCCTTGATGGGTGGGGCCCTGCTCCTGCTGAGCGAGGGTTTGCCCCGGCGCGGTAACCCGCAAGTTACCCTTGTTTCCCTTCGCAGGTCTTAACCTGATCAGGTTCCACGGATCCCGAATTAACGGTCTCAGCTTAGCGTCGTTCGACGGTCAGCACTCCGACAAGATGGCGCCAGTATAAGTGGGGAAATGGAAAGTACAAGCCTTTAACAAGCCTGACCAGTACAAACAACAACCGGGCCAGAGGCCCGGTTCTATTACCACAACACGCAGTCGTTATTGATTGGCAGCTGGCGTCACGCTCAGGCTGACGTTGCTGAAGCCAAGCCCGGAGAGCTCTTGCGCATCGAGCGGGATCTCCAGCCTCAGACCCTGCCCAGCGCCATCCACGCTGCGGGTACGACGCACCTTGCTGTCTGCCGCGAGCGGCACCGGAGCACCGATCTCGATGTTGCCGGCAAACTGGCTCTCGGCACTGAAATCGCCGGTGATCCCCGCCCGCACCGGGCGCAGCACTCTGGCCAGGTTGTTCTGCATGGTAGACAGGCCGTTCTGCTGGATGGTCCAGTTCCAGTCCCACCACTTCACTTCACCCGGGATGTAACGCTTGTCCCACTGGTAACGAATGCTGCTCGCCTTGTCCTTGTACGGCCCGATGACGAAGGTGTGGTTCCAGTTTGGGCGGTTGTCCGGATGGGTATACCAGGCATTGCCGCCCCAGCGCAGGAAGCCGCTCAGAGTCAGGTCATAGCTGACATCGGCCTTGAATTCATAGGGATAGGAGATGTCAGCCTTGTAGAGCTCGATCTTCACCGGGATCTTGGAGCGGGCCGGCACCGTCGGCCGCACGGATTGCGACAGGGAGGTGGTGGTAGAGCCCCCGTTCTGGGATGCCCAGGACTGGTTGGCCGCAATCTCGATGGAGAGTTCGGTTTCCCCTACCAGTGGCCACTTGAACTTGTTCTTGGTGGTCACCTTCTCGCTCAGGCCATAGGTGTTGGTCTTGGACCAGTTGGTGGCGGTATCGTAACGCAGGGTGACATCATAGCCGGATTGCGGGGTGTCGCTGTCGTTGATCGCCCAGCCCACCACCGTCTTGACCAGCTGGCGATCAGACTGGGTCACGTCACCATGTTTGAAGCTGTCAGGATCCAGGTTGTACGCAAAATTGCTGACCTTGATGGCCGTCTTCTCGCCACAACGATACCCCTCGCAACCGCCGTCATTGTTGCCACGGATCACCCAGCCATCACCATCACGGGTCACGTCCATGTCTTCACCGACATATTGGCTGTGATTGCCACCCACCCAGGCATAACCGAGATAATGTGCCAGATAGCTGGTTGGCTTGATGAAATTCGCGCTGTCGTGAACCAGTCGCCACTGCACGTCCACCTCGTCACCGTCTGGAATATCCAGGGCAGACAGCGTTGGTATTTCACCGGTAACAGGATTGGTCGGATAACACCAGGTATTGGACGCTGTCCCTGGTTTTATTTCACCGTTATAACCCGGCCCCATTATTACCCAGCCATTGGCCAGACCGCTTATTTGCCACTGCCCCATCATATTGACAATATTGCTTTTAACGCTCTGGGCTTCCTCTCGAGTAATAGGGCGATACTTGTCGCCACAGACCTCCTGGCCCAGTGAGAACAGGCGCAGCTGGTCTGGATAGACGGGTTCTGCCGCGTGAGCCTGTGCCATCAGCAGGCCAGATATGATCAATGACAAGCCAGTTATTTTTAGTTTTTGCATAGCAACCCCAATATATTGAACATTGACATACATTCACCAGCGCTTATATATCAGCAGGTGACATGTGAGTACGACAATATCAGTCGCATTGGCTTCAATATGCGATCCAGACCACATTTCAATGCATGTATAATATTAATAAAATAATAAACTGATGATTTCCAACATTAACAAAAATAATATCAGAGTGTTCACTCTACTATTTCATTAGTCATTTATTCATCCCCATGAATATACGTAAAAATGATATTCCTAAATTAGGAATATCGATACAATGGTATTATACGGAGTGATCCTTATTCCAGTTCATCCTTCGGATTGGCGATCAGGGCACGACCACCCGACCTGCTTCCTCACGCCTGAGAGCCAACTCGGTTACAGATCGGTGGGATATGTCGGCAAACAGCTCTTGAGTGCAGATGATACGGAGAGGATCGAGATCTTCTGCGTCACCGGTCCCACCACTCTGGCCTGCCACCAATGTAACGGTTCAGGTTTTCCGGATTGACGCTCTCAGCCCGGTGTCGCTAGGCTGTGTTCTTAAAGTGATGAAGATCTAATCTCACATCTTCTCAACAGTTTAAGATCTATGCAGTGTCCCGTCGTTACCAGTTGACCGATGCACAATGGGGACTTATCGAGCCCCTTTTTCCATACCACCACATAAGCGGACGTCCTACTCGCGAGCCACGACAAGTGCTCGATGGCATTCTCTGGATACTCCACACCGGTGCGCCTTGGCGAGATCTGCCAGTACGTTTCGGCCCATGGAGTTCGGTCTACAACACCTTTCGACGTTGGCAGAGTACAGGTCACATCGATGCCATCCTTGAAGCGCTGCAACTGCATCTCAATGAAGAAGGGTTTATCGACTTCGACCTGTGGTGTATTGACGGCTCCAATGTCAGGGCATCCAAAGAAGCTGCCGGAGCGCGTAAAAAAAAACTCCTGTGAATCAAGCGCTTGGTCGCTCGCGTGGAGGTTTTGGCAGCAAAATTCACTTGGTCACGGATGGTAATGGTTTACCGCTGGGGTTCTGCCTTTCAGCGGGGCAATCAGCGGAAATCAGATATGCGACAAGTGCGTTGGCCATGGCAAGGATACCGACCTCATCAGGCAGTTATCGCACGCGTCCAGCGCATCTTGCCGCAGATAAGGCCTATAGCAGCAGGACTTTGCGGGCCGAACTTCGTCGCAGAAGGATAAAAGCAGTCATTCCGCAGCGCAGCGACCAGCAGCGGCGCCATAAGGGACGTCCACTGGTATTAGACAAAGCTCGTTATCGCCGGCGAAATGTGGTCGAGCGGTGCTTCGGATGGCTGAAGAAGTTTCGCCGATTCTCAACGAGATATGAAAAGCTGGCGGGAAGTTTTGCTGCTTTTATCAAGCTGGCTTTCTGCCTTCGTTACTTACGGGAACTATTGGTAGACAGAAAACCAGCATTTTGAGAACACAGCCTAGACAGCTAGCTGTGTAAACCCACCAGATTGAAGACGACTAATGGGGGGGGCTGGTAGCCCAGACGGGCATGAGGGCGATGCCAGTTGTACTCATGCAGCCACGGTTGTAAGTGTTCTGCCCGTTGCACTGATAAGTCATAACTCCGGGCATAGGCCTATTCACGTAACACAGTCTGAATGAACCGCTCTGCTTTGCCATTCGTTTGGGGTGTGTAAGGTTTGGTGCGCAGGTGCTTGAGTCCCAAGCGACGACACAACTTCTGGAAGCGTGTCGACCGATAACAGGTGCCATTGTCAGTGAGTAGCCGACTGAAACGAATACCGAGCCCGGCGTAATAGCGAAGTGCTTGTAATAGCGCCAGGCAGGCACTGCGCACCGTCTCATCAGGATACAGGGCGCTGAATGCCACACGGGAGTGGTCATCCACCGCCACATCCGCATACTCCCATTCCGCCCCCGGAGAGTCCTAGCGGCGGTCACCGGTCACCCGTCACCCGATGGCCGGGACGATGGAAACGCCCCAACTTTTTGATGTCTAGATGCAACAAGTCTCCCGGTTTCTCATATTCATAGCGTTGTACTGGAGGGGCAGGCTCCAGATTAGCCAGTCGATTCAGGCCTATTCGTTGCAAGATACGCGCGACTGAACTGTGCCCTATGCCTAGAGATTGGCTGATGTGCCGATAGGTCTGTCGCTGTTTGCGCAGTTCGATAATCCTCTGTTGGCGCAGGTCATCAATGGCATGGGGGTAGGATGCGGGTTGAGAAGAGCGATTGTACAGGCCATCGGGCCCCTCCTGGCGATATCGAATGAGCCACTTGTAAGCGGTGCGGGTACTGACGCCGGCAGCGTGAGCGGCCTCTTCTACGCGCAGGCCCTGTTCAAGGATACGCTGGACAAGAAGCTATCGACCAAAGACGGTTAATCGGGCATTTTTATGGTTGTTCACTGGGGCACCTCGGATGATTGGTTTGGTTGGCGCCTCCAATTTTCCGGGAATACCCCGAGTGAACAACCTACAGAGAGATCACAGTTAGCTCTCCGACAAGATAGGCATGCATGTTAGGCCCACTTTCCAGCCCAACCATGAATTCTTCACTACAATGAAAGCAGTTCATTAACACAAGGATGATGTTTATGATGATGAAGAACGTATTTCTGTTAAGCCTCGTCTGCACCGGACTATATGGTTGCAATGGTAGTGGTGGTGACAGCAGTAAAACACTGGCGGAACAACTTGATTATGATCCAACGACACAAGTCATCGAAGATGATATTCATGCTTCCGTGTTTATCTCCGCCTTGGATCTGACAGGCCTGGATACAAGTAAAATAAAAAACATCTCGTTTAATATAAAAACAAAAGAGGGTAATCATGCCAAGTCGGTCTCCGCAACCTATGACTGGAACTACCTGTCAAACAACAGTCTATATGACACGACAAGTAACAGGATACAAATCCCTATATTTGGTCTTTATAGCAACTACCTCAATGAACTGACAATCAACATACAATTCACTGATAACAGTACCTACTCATTTAATAAGACAATCGCAACGGCAGCCTATGTAGACAGCATAGGAATTTATGACGACGTAGGTATCAGCATCAAGCCGAGTGCAACACCGACCTATAGCTACTTTTATCTAAAGGGGTCAAAAAAATCTCCCATCATCATGGATATAGATGGTGAGGTCCGTTGGGATGCAGACATAAACAGAGCTTCAGGATCATCTGTTTTTTTGAACAATACCTTCCTGACTGGCAGTACAAAAAACAAAGCCGTCGATACATTATCCCTCTATGGAAAAATGGATTCATTTACTGTTGATGGAACGGCCATGGGTAGTGATGCCTATTTCCACCATAATATTGATCAAGGAAAAACAGGTGTGTTGATTGAGCTGGATGGCACGACCAGCGGAGCATTGAAAATAGAGTCGTTTTTAAGTGAAATAGACAACAAGGGCAGAATAATCAAAGAATGGGATCTGGGGAAAATATTTTCTGAGTACATGTTGCAAGAGGGAGACGACCCCAGCAACTTTGTCAGAGACGGCGTGGACTGGTTCCACATGAATGCGGCTACCTATGACCCGGCCGATGATACTTTGGTGATCTCCAGCAGGGAGAATTTTATCGTCAAACTGGACTACACCACCGGCAAACTGATCTGGTTGCTGGGAGACGAGACCAAACACTGGTACTCCTACCCTTCCCTGCAAAAGCTTGCGCTGTCACTCTCCTCCGGGCAGACCCCGATAGGACAGCATGCCGTCTCCATGACCAAAGATGGCAAGCTGATGCTGTTCAACAATGGCCGCAGAAGTTTCAACAACCCTGCCGGGACACCGGCTGGCATAGACCTGGCCACCAGCCAGACGGCCATCTTTGCGATCGACAATCAGAATAAAACGGCTCAGGTAACCTGGAGTTTTGACGATGGAATTTACTCCGACATCTGTTCCAGCATTTACGAAGACAAGCTGGCTGCCCAAGGCGATTTTCTCATCAACTATGCGGCAGCCGACAACCGAACCAGGGTTGTCATTCAGGGGATCAACAAGGACAAACAGAAACTGTTCGAGTTTACCTATCCGAGTCCGACTCCCTGCGCCACCTCCTGGAACGCCATCCAGATCCCTCTCGAAAACATCCATTTTCAATAAACAGCAGAGCAGCGCCCCCGTGGCGCTGCTTTTTATTCATCTTCCGGATTGGCAATCAGGATCTCGGTCAGGCAGCCCTGCTCATTACGACTGAGCACCAGCTTGCGGCCCGGTTGCAGGTCGGCCGGGCTGCCGTTCAGCCAGCGGGTATCGTCATCGAAGGCCAGCATGCCGAGCCCCTGCAGCCGCAGGGCGCGGCCCGTGACCGCCAGCAGGGAGGCTTCGGCCCGGCGCCACTGGCTGGTCGGCAAGAATACGGCGATGGCGTCGGCCATGCCGATCCGCTCGGCGACTCCGTCACGACTGAGGATGGCCAGACGCATGCCGGGTCTGAGCTCATCGCTGCCTGCCATCCCGCTCAGCGCGGCGTTGCCGAGTTCGAGTTCGGCGCCCTGAAACTGCAGGCGCAGGCCATCGTTGTGTTCCAGCTCCACCAGCCAGAGCTCGCCATCGGCGGCCAGAGCGCAGAGCGGCAGTGTCAGCAGCAGCAGGGAAGTACGTGTCATAGCAAAGGGCCCATGGTCAAACCGTACGAGGTTTAACTATGGACCCAGCTGTACCATTTTTCCGTCAGCACCACGCCGGCCTGACTCAGTCATCCTCGCGGCAGCGGCTCAGGCGCATGCCGTCAAACTTGCACTCCAGCTCCAGCCAGCGTCCTTCGAACGGGGCCAAGCTGTCGTCCGAGGTGACATAACCCCAGATCCGCCCCTGCTCCACCGGCCCTTCCAGATCCATCTCGTCATCCTCCTCCAGCTTCTCGACCTCCCGAATAAGCCGCAGCTCGCCCTCGACCACCCCTTCCAGGTCGACCCAGGTACCGCCAAGATCATCCTCACTCAGCCCGTCCTTGAAGCGGGTCTGTTCGTCGAGCACAAAGGGGATGCCGTTGACCATCAGCTGGCCCAGCTGCCAGGTGGTGCGGCCGGTCAATTTGAACTCCGCCGACTGCGCAGCGCCGAGTGGCAGCAAGATCAGCAGCAGGAGAGTGCAGAGAGACTTCTTCATCGGGGATCCTCGGGGTTACACTGCCACACAGGATGCCTTATCCGGTGTGAGATGACCGTGAAATGCCGGTCAAGACCAGGAGATCAAAGCATGAAAATACTGGTGGTGGAAGACAATCCCCAGGTGGCGGAAACCATCATGGATTATCTGGAGCTGGCGGGCCACCGGCTGGACTGCGCCTATCACGGCCAGGCGGCTCTGCAGTTGCTGGCCGAGCAGCGCTTCGACGTCATCATCATGGACGTCATGATGCCGCGCCTCGACGGCCTCAGCACGGTGGCCCGCCTGCGGGAGCAGGGGATCCCGACCCCAGTGCTGTTTCTCACCGCCCGCGACAGCCTGGACGACAAGCTGGCAGGCTTCAAGGCCGGCGGCGACGACTATCTGGTCAAGCCGTTCGCCATGGAGGAGCTGGAAGTGCGGCTGCAGGCGCTGGCCCTGCGCGGCCCGCGCAGCGACATGGGGGCGCTGTGCGTGGGCGAGCTGACCCTGGATCCCGCCAGCGGCCGCGCCACCCGGGCCGGGGTCGAACTCAAGCTCGGCAAGATCCCGTTCCAGATCCTCACCCTGCTGGCCCGCCGGGCCCCGGCGCTGGTCACTCGCCAGGAGGTGCTCGACACCGTCTGGGGCGACGAGGAGCCCGACTCCGACGCCCTGCGCAGCCACATCTATGCCCTGCGCAACGCCCTCGACAAGCCCTTCCCCGCTCCCATGCTGGAAACCCTGCACGGCCAGGGCTATCGGCTGGTGACCCCATGATGAGCCGCCAGCGCTGCCTGAACCTGCCTGCCGGGAGGCCGTCATGAGCCTGCCCAGCCTGCGCCGTCGCCTGATCCTCACCCTGAGCGGCGCCGGCCTGCTGCTGCTGGTTATCATCAGCCTGCTGATGGTGGTGGCCGAGGACAAGATGGAGGAGCTCAGCCTGCGCCACTGGCTGGAGGCCGAGGTGACCCGCTACAGCGACGACTGGCTGCGGCTCGGCATGGCGGCCCCTGCCCCCAGCCCGCGCCAGTTTTCCAGCTACTGGACCGAGGCCGGCCGCCTGCCGGTCTGGCTCAAGCCCTATCAGAGCCCGGGCTTCTACGAACACGTGCTGGGGGACGAGGACAAGCACTTCCTGGTGCGGCCCCACCCGTCCGGTGAGGGGCTGCTCTACCTGGTGTTCAACGACGACGCCGATGACTACCTGGATCCCTACGAGGATCAGCTGCACCTGGCGACCCGGCTGATCGGGCTGGCCCTGCTGCTCGGCTGCATCGGCTTCGGCATCTGGCTGGTGCGCCACATCACCCGGCCGCTGCAGCGGCTGCAGCAGCGGGTCGCCCACCTCACCCCGGATCAGGCGGACTTCGTGCCCGACGCCCCCTGGCAGGAGCTCAGGGACATCGAGCTGGCGCTGCTGGCCGGCAAGCAGGAGGTGGCCGCCGTGTTTGCCCGCGAGCAGGAGTTCAGCCGCTTCGCCAGCCACGAGCTGCGCACCCCCAACATGGTGATCCAGGGCTCGGCCGCCCTGCTCGGCAAGGTGAGCGATCTGCCCGCGCCCGCCGCCCGTGCCACCACCCGCATCCGCGCCGCCGCCGACGAGATGGCGCTGCTCACCGAAACCTTTCTGCTGCTGGGCCGCAAGGAGCCGGTGGAGCGCCCGCCCCAGCAGGTGGCGCCGCTCATTCGCCAGGAGCTGGCCCGCCTCGCCCCGCTGCTGCAGCGGGAGGAGCTGGATATCCGGTTGCAGCTGGACGATGAGAGCGAGGCGCTGGCCCCCCTCTCCCTGCTCGCCATTGCGCTCGGCAACCTGCTGAAGAATGCCCTCAGCTACGCCGAGGGGCACATCGACATCGAGCTGGCCGGCCCCGTGCTCACCATCAGCAACCCCACCGCCGCCGCGCCAGACCAGATCCTCGGCTATGGCTGTGGCCTCACCATCATCCAGCGCATCTGCGAGAAGCTGGGCTGGCAGATAGAGACCCGGCTGGAGGACGGCATCTTCAGCGCCAGACTGGCGATGCGGGAGTAAAACAACAAGGCGCCCGAGGGCGCCTTGTTCGTTGTTTCCGCCACCAAAACCGGCCAAGAGGCCGGTTTTGCATTCAGGCCGCGCTCTTGCTGACAGACGCCACCTGTGGACGACCCTGCTGGCGATCCCAGAGGGCCGCCAGCAGCAGGGCACACAGCGAGGGCGGCAGCCAGGCCAGCCCCTGCTCGTTCAAGGGCAGGGCGAGGCTCCAGCCAGGCAGCAGGCCGGCCAGGGCCGAGGCCTTGAGCCCGTCGATCAGGCCGAACAACAGGCTGATCAGCATGACAGACCCCACCCCCCGGGTGCCGTTGCCCCACCAGCGCAGGGTGAAGCTCAGCACCACCAACACGATGCAGGGGGGATAGATGGCGGTCAGCACCGGCACCGAGAGCTGGATCAGGTGGCTCAGCCCCAGGTTCGAAACCAGCATGGAGAAGCCGCCCAGCAGCAACACCAGGGTGCGGTAGGAGAGCGGCAGGTACTGGGCGAAGAACTCGGCGCAGGCACAGGTCAGGCCGACGGCCGTCACCAGACAGGCGATGAAGATGAGCAGTGCCAGGAAGCCGCTGCCCATGCTGCCAAAGGTGTGCTGGACGTAGGCGTGCAGGATCTCGGCGCCATTCTGGGCGTGGGGCACCAGTTCACCGCTCACCGAGCCCAAGCGGAACAGGCTGAGGTAGACCAGCGTCAAGCCCATCCCGGCGATAAGGCCGGCCAGTACGGTATAACGGGTCAGCAACTTGGCGCTGCTCACCCCGCGCGAGCGGGCCGCATTGACGATGACGATGCCAAACACCATGGCTCCCAGGGTGTCCATGGTGAGGTATCCATTGACGAAACCGTTGGAGAAAGGCTGATGCTGGTAGCTTTCGACGGCAGGGATAGCAGAACCGGCAGGCCACAGCAGAACCGCGAGACCCAGCGCCGCCAGCGCCAGGATCTTGATCGGCGCCAGCACGTGGCCCACGGTGTCGAGCAGCCGACCCGGATAGAGGGAGATGCCGATCACCAGGCTGAAGTAGACCAGGCTGTAGATCAGCAGGGCCGAACCATCGTCTCCAAACAGCGGCGCCAGCCCCACCTCGTAGGAGACGGTCGCCGTACGTGGGGTGGCAAACAGCGGCCCCACGGCCAGATAGCAGACGGTGGCCAGCAGCAGCCCGGCCTTGCGGCCGATGGGCGCACTCAGGGCATCCACACCGCCCCCGACCTTGGCCAGCGCGACCACAGTGAGCACTGGCAAGCCGACTGCCGTCAGCAGGAAGCCGGCGGCGGCGCCCCACACCTGCTCGCCGGCCTGCAACCCCACCATGGGCGGGAAGATGATGTTACCGGCACCGACGAAGAGCGCGAAGGTCATGAAGCCCAACGCGACTATGTCTCTGGATGTTAATTTTTGGTTATTCATGCTGCGTAATCTGCCTATGACAATGTCAAATCATGACGGAAGTCGGCACGAATGGTTTATTCGTGCAAAAAATCCGCAGATAGTTTTATTAAATTTTTATGTTTCGCGACCTGCGAAGGGCGACAAGTAGAGCGTTTGTGCCAACTGGAGGCAAGTGCGGCACGGCAATCCAGTCACTTCATCCAGAAAATAATTAAGCAATGGTGTTTGATATTGGTGTGGTGCAATTTTGCAACAGATGATAACGCCGCAGCCAGCGTCATTTGTTACCTGTCTTGCCGTTCGCTGCATCCGCAGGTTCAAGTCTCCTGCTGACCACACGCCCAGCCGAGCGATCAGCCCAAAAACAACAGGGCGCCCGAAGGCGCCCTGTGTGATGGAGTGGCAGCAAGCCCGGCGTCACTCCGCCGGCTTGTGCTTGCGACTCGCCTTGAGCTCGAGAAACTCGATGATCTTGCCGGCCACGTCCTTGCCAGAGGCCGCTTCCACCCCTTGCAGGCCGGGGGAGGAGTTCACCTCCAGCACCAGCGGGCCGCGGGCACTGCGCAGGATATCCACCCCGGCCACGTCCAGCCCCATGATCTTGGCGGCCTGCACCGCGGTGGCCCGCTCCTCCGGGCTTATCTTGATCGCCTCGGCGGTGCCGCCCCGATGCAGGTTGGAGCGAAACTCCCCCGGCTGGGCCTGGCGGCGCATGGCGGCCACCACCTTGCCGTTGACCACCAGACAGCGGATGTCGGCGCCGTTGGCCTCGCGGATGTACTCCTGCACCAGGATGTTGTTGTTGGTCTGGATGAAGGCTTCGATCACGCTCTCGGCAGCCTTCTGGGTCTCGCACAGCACCACGCCGATCCCCTGGGTTCCCTCCAGCAGCTTCACCACCAGCGGCGCGCCGCCCACCATGGTGATGAGGTCAGGCACGTCGTGGGTGCTGTGGGCATAGCCGGTCACCGGCAGGCCGATGCCGTGGCGGGAGAGCAACTGCATGGCCCGCAGCTTGTCGCGGGAGCGGGAGATGGCCACCGAGCTGTTGAGCGCCATGGTGTTCATCATCTCGAACTGGCGCAGCACGGCGGTGCCGTAGAAGGTGATGCTGGCCCCGATGCGCGGGATCACCGCATCATAGCTCTCCAGTTCCCGCCCCTCGTAGTGGATGGAGGGATTGTGGGAGGCGATGTTCATGTAACAGCGCAGGGTGTCGAGCACCTCGACCTGATGACCGCGTGCCTGCGCCACCTCGACCAGACGGCGGGTGGAGTAGTTGTTGGGCTCACGGGATAAAATGGCGATCTTCATGACAATTCCGCTAGAAGGCAGTGCCTGGGCAGGATGGGGCGGGAGAGTATAAGGTGCCACAGCGCCAAGACAACGCCAATTGTTTCTCCTGACAACAAGACAAACCACACAGAAATCTGCGCTGCCATCCTGCCGTCACCAGATTGTCAAACGGCGGCACCAGACTGGTCTGTCCCCCAGTACAGGATGCCGCCGTTGTTCATCCAGGAGCAATCGGGATTGACCCGGTTGCCACCCCTTTAATGCAGGTTCGGCCCCAGCCAGCGCTCGGCTTCGGCCAGCGTCATCCCCTTGCGCTGGGCATAATCTTCCACCTGATCCTGCTGGATCTGCGCCACCGCGAAGTACTTGCTGTCGGGGTGGGAGAAATACCAGCCCGACACCGCCGCCCCCGGCCACATGGCGTAGGATTCGGTGAGCTTCATGCCGATGGCCTGCTCCACCCCCAGCAGCTCCCAGATGCCGCCCTTCTCGGTGTGCTCCGGGCAGGCCGGGTAACCCGGTGCCGGGCGGATGCCGCGATAGTTCTCGCGGATCAGCTCCTCGTTGCTGAGGGCTTCGTTGGGGGCATAGCCCCAGTGCACTTTACGCACCTGTTCGTGCAGGTACTCGGCGAAAGCTTCGGCGAGGCGATCGCACACCGCCTGAATGAGGATGGCGTTGTAGTCGTCGTGCTCTGCCTTGTAGGCCTTGGCGATGGCCTCCTCGCCTATGCCGCCGGTCACCGCGAAGGCGCCGATCCAGTCGGGCTTGCCGCTCTCCTTCGGCGCCACATAGTCTGCCAGACAGTAGTTGGGGAAGCCCTGCTTCTCGCTCTGCTGGCGCAGATGGTGCAGTACCTTGCACACCTCGCGGCGCGACTCGTCGGTGTAGACCTCGATGCTGTCGCCCACCGCGTTGGCGGGGAACAGACCTATGATGCCGGCGCAGCGCACGCTCCGATCTTGCTCCAGTTGATCCAGCATGGCGTTGGCGTCGGCGTAGAGGCGCGTGGCCTCCTCCCCCACTACCTCATCTTCCAGGATGCGGGGGAACTTGCCCGCCAGCTCCCAGCTCAGGAAGAACGGCGTCCAGTCGATGTAGGGGCGCAGCACCGAGACCGGCACATCCTCGAAGGTCTGCACGCCGAGTTCCCGGGGCTTGGGTGGCTGATAGCCAACCCAGTCCAGCTGATGACGGTTGGCACGGGCGTGGGCCAGACTGACTGGCTTGGAACGCGGCTGCTTGCGGGCGTGCTGCTCGCGGGCAATCTCGTACTCCTTGTCGATGCGGGCCACGAAGGCGGGCTTGAGCTCCGGGCTCAGCAGACTCTGGGCCACCCCCACCGCGCGCGACGCGTTGGAGACATAGACCACGGGTTCGGAGTAGTTCTGCTCTATCTTCACCGCGGTGTGGGCCTTGGAGGTGGTGGCACCGCCGATGAGCAGCGGCAACTTGAAGCCCTGGCGCTCCATCTCTTTGGCCACGTGCACCATCTCGTCCAACGACGGGGTGATCAGGCCCGACAGGCCGATGATGTCGGCATTGACCTCCCGCGCCGTCTTGAGGATCGTCTCGCAAGAGACCATGACCCCGAGATCGACAATCTCGTAGTTGTTGCACTGCAGCACCACACCAACGATGTTCTTGCCGATGTCGTGCACGTCCCCCTTCACGGTGGCCATCACGATTTTGCCGTTGCTGGAACCGCCGGACTTCTCCGCCTCGATATAGGGCTGCAGGTAGGCCACCGCCCGCTTCATCACCCGCGCCGACTTCACCACCTGGGGCAGGAACATCTTGCCGGCGCCGAACAGATCGCCCACCACGTTCATGCCGTCCATCAGCGGCCCCTCGATCACGTGCAGCGGCTTCTCGGCACCGGCCCGCGCCTCTTCGGTATCCTCCTCGATGAAATCGGTGATCCCCTTGACCAGCGCGTGCTCCAGCCGCTTGCCCACCGGCCAGCTGCGCCACGCCTGATCCCGCGGATCCTCCGCCTGGGCACCGCCACCGCGATAGCGCTCGGCGATGGCCAGCAGCGCCTCGGTGGCGTCCGGATTGAGGTTCAGCACCACCGCCTCGACCTTCTCTTTCAGATCGCTCGGGATGTCTTCGTAGATGGCGAGCTGACCGGCGTTGACGATCCCCATGTCCATGCCGTTCTGGATGGCGTGATAGAGGAACACCGCATGGATCGCCTCACGCACCGGCTCGTTGCCACGAAACGAGAAGGAGACGTTGGAGACGCCGCCGGAGATCATGGCGTGGGGCAGGTTCTGCTTGATGTCCTTCACCGCATCGATGAAGTCCACCGCGTAGTTGTTGTGCTCGTCGATGCCGGTCGCCACCGCGAAGATGTTGGGGTCGAAGATGATGTCTTCCGGCGGGAAGCCCACCCGATCCACCAGAATGCGGTAGGCGCGCTGGCAGATCTCGAACTTGCGCTCCCGGGTATCGGCCTGGCCCACCTCGTCGAACGCCATCACGATGACGGCGGCGCCGTAGCGGCGCAGCAATCTGGCCTGCTGGATGAATTTCTCCTCCCCCTCCTTCATTGAGATGGAGTTGACCACCGGCTTGCCCTGCACGCACTTGAGGCCGGCTTCCAGCACCTCCCACTTGGAGGAGTCGATCATCACGGGCACCCGGGCGATGTCCGGCTCGCCGGCAATCAGGTTCAGGAAGCGCACCATGGCCGCCTCGGCGTCCAGCATCCCCTCGTCCATGTTGATGTCGATGATCTGGGCGCCGCTCTCCACCTGCTGCTTGGCGACGTCGAGGGCCTCGTCGTAGAGCCCCTCCTTGATCAGCCGCTTGAACTTGGCCGAGCCGGTGACGTTGGTGCGCTCCCCCACGTTCACGAACATGGATTCGGGGGTGATGATGAGGGGCTCCAGGCCCGACAGGCGGCAGGCTACCGGCAGCTCGGGCAGGGCGCGCGGCTTGATGCCCGCCACGGCGTCCGCCATGGCGCGAATATGGGTCGGGGTGGTGCCGCAGCAGCCGCCCACCAGATTGAGAAAGCCGCTCGCAGCCCACTCGCGGATATGCTCGGCCATCTCGTGCGCGTCCAGATCGTACTCGCCGAACGCATTGGGCAACCCGGCGTTGGGGTGGGCGCTGACATGGGTCTCGCTGATGCGCGACAGCTCCTCCACGTACTGGCGCAGCTCATCCGGCCCCAGCGCGCAGTTGAGACCGAACGAGACGGGTTTCACGTGGCGCAGCGAGTGATAGAAGGCTTCGGTGGTCTGGCCGGAGAGGGTACGGCCCGAGGCATCCGTGATGGTTCCGGAGATCATCACCGGCAGGCTGTAGCCCAGCGCCTCGAACACCCCTTCCACCGCGAAGGCGGCGGCCTTGGCGTTGAGGGTATCGAAGATGGTCTCGATCAGAATGATGTCGGCGCCACCCTCGATCAGGGCGTGGGTCGATTCGGTGTAGGCGGCCACCAGCTGGTCATAGGTGACGTTGCGCTTGCCGGGATCGTTCACGTCCGGCGAGATGGAGGCGGTGCGGTTGGTCGGGCCCAAGACCCCGGCCACGAAGCGCGGCTTGTGGGGCTCTTTCGCCGTCCACTCGTCTGCCACCGCACGTGCCAGCCGGGCAGCCTCGCGGTTGATCTCGGCCGAGAACTCTTCCATCTCGTAGTCGGCCATGGCGATGCGGGTGGCGTTGAAGGTGTTGGTCTCGAGGATGTCGGCACCGGCGGCGCAGTACTGCTCGTGGATCTCGCGAATCACGGCGGGACGGGTCAGCACCAGCAGGTCATTGTTGCCCTTGATGTCGGTGTGCCAGTCGGCAAAACGCGCGCCGCGATAATCGGCCTCACCGAGCTTGTAGCCCTGGATCATGGTGCCCATGGCGCCATCGATGATCAGGATCCGCTCCTTGAGACAGGCTTCCAGTTTGTTTGTCACATCCGACTTTTTGTTCGACACCGCTCGTTCCTCTTACATCCATGCAACTGCGTAAACAGCATCCTAACAGCAAACAAATCAAATGGAAATCTAGCCGTCTATCTGTCTATACCAGTGACCCATATACTCATAAATAGGTAATGAGTAACATGTGACCCAAGAGTACCCTATGCCCGTCCTCAATCCGGACACGTGCTTGCTGTTTACTAAAGAGAAAAATAACTATGAGCGTCTACTACACACTCTGCTTCCTGGCAGCGTTGGCGATCTTTATCGCCTTTGCCAATCAGTATGTTGTGAAGATCCAGACCACCATCGCCATCACCGCGGGCTCCATGCTGATCTCCGCGCTGCTGGTGCTGTTCGGTAAGCTGGGCTGGTTCAATCTGGAACCCCTGGCCGTCAAGACCATGGAGAGCATCGACTTCCAGAATTTCCTGCTGAAGGGGATCCTGGGCTTCCTGCTGTTCGCCGGCGGTCTCGGGATCAATCTGAAAGCCCTGCGCAGCCAGAAGTGGGAGATCACCATTCTCTCCATCGTGGCGACCCTGCTCTCCACCTTCATGGTCGGCTACGGCTTCTGGTTCATCGCCAAGCTGCTGGGCTGGGAGCTGCCGCTGGTCTATTGCATGCTGTTCGGTGCCCTGATCTCCCCCACCGACCCCATCGCCGTACTGGCCATCGTCAAGAAGATGAAGGCGCCACCCCAGATCGCCATCCAGATCGAAGGGGAATCGCTGTTCAACGACGGTGTCGGTCTGGTGATCTTCGCCACCGTGTTCGCCGTGGCGTTCGGCGGCGTCGAGCCCACCTTCGGCAGCGTGGCCGGCCTGTTCCTGCATGAGGCCCTCGGCGGCATCCTGTTCGGCGCCGTGCTGGGCCTCATCGCCCACGTGATGATCAGCGCCACCGACGACGGTTCGCTGGAGCTGCTGCTGACCCTCTGCATCCCCACCGCCGGCTTCGCCTTCGCCAACATGATCGGCGTCTCTGGCGCCCTGGCCATGGTGGTGACCGGCATCATGATCGGCAACTGGACCCGTCATTCCGGCTTCTCCGAGCAGAGCAGCCATCACCTGGATCACTTCTGGGAGTTGATGGACCAGTTCCTCAACGCCCTGCTGTTCCTGCTGATCGGTCTGGCGCTGGTGCTGCTGGATCTGGCCTGGCGTGACTGGATCCTGCTGGTCATCGCGGTACCGCTCTGCCTCGCCTCCCGCTTCATCAGCGTGTCGCTGCCCTACATGGCTTTCCGCCGCTATCGCAGCTACAACAAGTTCTCGGTGCGGATCCTCACCTGGGGCGGCCTGCGCGGCGGTCTGGCCATGGCCATGGCGCTGGCGCTCCCCTCCGGCGTCATGATGCTGCCGGAACACGGCGTAGACCTGCGGGAAGTGATCCTGGTGATGACCTACTCGGTGGTGATGTTCTCCATCGTGGTACAAGGCATGACCATCACTCCGATGATCACCGCCGCCAAGAAGGCCAGCGGCCACTATTGAGTCACCGGCTGACGTCACCTGGTGATGAAAAAGGGCTCCCTCGGGAGCCCTTTTTGTGGCCGACAGACGACCCTCAAGGAAAAACTGCAAATAATTGTTTGCTTTTTACGCATGTCGAGGAGAGAATGCGCGCCGGCTAGTTAATCAGCCCTGATTATGTTTACCCTGAAATGCTTCACCTCACGATGAATCCTGCCAGTACCCGCATAACCTTCTTCTGATTTACTCGCCTTGAGAACCGTTCAGGCTGTCTGCCTGCGTTGCCCGGCTCTCACGGTGCAGACCCGATCTGCCCACTCCCAAGTAGCATCATGCATCCGCGTGGTCCTTGGCGCATTCCTTGAAAGTGCAGACGCCCCTGAACCGGGCTGGGTATTCCTGCGCGCTCGTCCGCAATCGTGCTGACCGCGCCCATTGACCTGACATTTGCCAATACAAGGAGCAAACACCTAATTGATATAGAGAAATACCATGATGAAAGCAGTACAAACACACAAACCCCTGCGTCGCAGCAAACCCATCAACCTGCCCGTGCAAGAGCACGATGACGATGGGTTCCTGATCCAGTTCAGCACCCGCTTCAGCGGCGGTTTTGCCATCTCCTGTGACGGCATCGCTGGCGAGTTTTCCATCGAAGACCTCAACTGATCCTGCCTGCCCAACGGCAGCGCCCGATGCAGACAGGCCGCAACTCACGGCGGCCTCTTTGTCTCACTCCCGCAAATTTTCCCTACATCGCCTAGCCAACACCCGCACTCTTGGCCGGTACTCTCAGACCCGGCAGGCCTGCGCACCTTGCGCCTCCAGCAGCAGACACTCATCCGCATCCTCGGCCAGCTTGACCAGCCTGCTCTGCACCAGCCCCAGCTTGGCCAGCAGCGCCACCGAGCGCTCGTTGCCCGGAGTAACGATGGCGACCACCCGCTTTATGCCGAGCCGCTCCCGACCATCCTGCAGCGCTGCCTGCGCCGCTTCGATGCCATAACCCTGACCGCGATAGGCGGGCAGGAAGGCGTAGCCGATGTCTTCACAAGGCAGGGTATCGCGCTTGATCAGCCCGCAGATGCCGAGCTTGGCGCCGTCGCTGCGCCGGGCCACCAGATAGAGGCCATGGCCGTGGCGGGCATAGCTGACCGCCGGCCCCTGCTGGATGTAGTTTTCGGCATCCTGCAGAGTGCGGATGCCCCGATCGCCGATGTAGCGGTGAAAGTCGGGGTCGTTGAGCAGTTCGACAATGAAGGGGGCATCGGCAACGGTCAGTTCGCGCAGTTCCAGGCGCTCGGAGAGGATCATGACAAGGGCTCGCATAGAAGAGACAGGCCCCAAGACTGCCCCCGCCACCGGCTATTGGCAAGGCTGTCACCATGAAAAAGGGCCGCAGCGCGGCCCCGGTCAATGAAATCAGCCGCGTCAGGCCGCCAGCAGCCCGGCATAACCGTTGCCCTGCTCGCGCAGCGCCACGAACACCGCCGCACAGTCGGACCAGGAGAGGCCGAGCCGCTCGGCCACCTGGGCGGGCCACTCGGGCGGCGCCTCGTCCCCCACGTCGGATTGCGCCGCCAGGGCGATGGCCAGATGGATGAGGGCAGCCTCGACAGAGAACTCCTTGGCCAGCAAGGGGTTGTAGTGATACTCCACCGCATGGCAGATGCTCAGGGGGAATTGCCAGCGCCTGGCCATCTCGGCCCCGGTCTGGGCATAGTTGAAGCCGACCACCAGCTCCTCGGCCTTGGCGCGCCCCTTGCTGGGCTCCAGATCCTTGATGTGGTTCACCATGTTCTCCGGCAGCCCCACGTGCATGATGAGCCGTCCCATGTCGTAGAGCAGGGCGCAGGTGAACACCTCCTCCCCCTTCATGCCCTTGAGCTTGGCCAGCCGTCTGGCCAGTTCAGCCACGTCGAATACCTTGCCCCAGAAATGTTTGAGATCGATGCCTGGCACCGCATTGATGGAACCTGTCAGGCCGCAGGCGAGCACCATGTTGCGCACCACGTCGACCCCGAGCCGTACCACGGCCTCGTTGACGGTGGCGACCTGGCGACTGCCGCCAAACTTGGCGGAGTTGGCCAGCCGCAGCAGCTTGGCGGAGATCACCGGATCCTTGTTGATCTTCTTGGCGATCAGCAGGATATCCGGCTCTTTCTCGTTGAAGGTCTGCACCAGTTCGCGCATGACTTCCGGCACGTTGGGCAGGTTCTGGGGCTTGGATAACAGCGAGTCTATGGTGGGCATATTGATATCCGTCCATGCGATTTTATGATGGTTGTCGTTTGCCGACAGCAAACCCACATTAATTATGAATAACAAAAACTGCCCATACCGAAATGTTTTTATCGAAATATTTCAATGTGTTAATTGCTATCTCGCTATACTGACACCCTTTATGGCATCACTAGGAAGCAGAGCATGAGCGAACCCACCGAATTCTTCGACGAACAAACCCTGCTGGAGATGGTCGACAACCAGCTGAGCGACGGCCACCCGCTGCAGGTCAAGGCGACCCTGATGCGGCTGGTGATGAAGGGCACCCCCCGTGAAGAGGCGCTGCAATATATCGCCTGTGCCCTGGGGGCCGAGCTGATGGCGATGGAAGCGGATCAGGGCCCCTTCAACCTCGAGCGTTACGGCCAGTTTCTGGACTCCCTGCCCGAGATGCCCTGGGCTGAATAAACGCCCGCTACCACCGCCGGCGACCCGGTCGCCGGCCTGCCCCCGTTAGGCAAGCCACCCCGCCAGCCATTATCATTACTGCCACCGGACAGCAGGGGAGCAAGCATATGCGCTGGCAAGATCGCCGTGAGAGCAACAATGTGGAAGACAGGCGCCAGCAGGGCGGCGGGGGCGGCATCCCCATCGGCGGCAAGGGGCGTCTGATCCTGCTGCTGGTGGTCATGGTGGCCGGCTACTACGGGGTGGACCTCTCCCCCCTGCTCAGCGAGCCGACCACCCAGAGCCAGCCCCAGCGTCAGGAGATGTCTCAGCCGGCCAAGGATCCCCTCGCCAGGTTCACCTCGGTGATGCTCGCCTCCACCGAGGATGCCTGGGGCGAAATCTTCCAGCAGAGCGGCAGCCGCTATCAGGCCCCCAAACTGGTGCTCTATCGCGGCGCAACCCGTACCGGCTGCGGACAGGGCCAGTCGGTGATGGGCCCCTTCTACTGCCCGGCGGATCGCACCGTCTACATCGATCTCTCCTTCTATCAGGAGATGCGCGACAAGCTGGGGGCCGACGGCGACTTCGCCCAGGGCTACGTGGTGGCACACGAGGTGGGCCACCACGTGCAGAACCTGCTCGGCATCGAGCGCAAGATGCGTGAACAGCAGCAGGGATTGAGCCGGGCCGAGCAGAACAAGCTGTCGGTCAAACTCGAGTTGCAGGCTGACTGCTTTGCCGGCGTCTGGGGCCACTACATGCAGCGGGAGCAGGTGCTGGAGCATGGCGATCTGGAAGAGGCGCTCAACGCCGCCCAGGCCATCGGCGACGACCGTCTGCAGCAGCAGAGCCAGGGCCGGGTGATCCCGGACAGCTTCACCCACGGCAGTTCGGCCCAGCGCTACGCCTGGTTCAAGCGCGGCTTCGACAGCGGCAAGCCCGCCAGCTGCAATACCTTCGCCGCCCGCTAGACGCCCAAAAGAAGGGCCGGATCCTGACAGGATCCGGCCCTTTTTCCATTCATGGGTGAAGTCAGTACTGGGAGTTGACGATCACCTCCTCCCCCAACGCACCAGCCAGCGGCAGCGGCCGGTAGGTGGAGTTGGCCGAGCGCAGCAGCCGGATGCCGCGAATGCCGAGCTCCTGCGCCGCCTTGATGTCGCCATCGGCATCGCCGTAGAAGATCTTCATCTGCTTCTCCTTGAGCCACTGCACCTTGGTGTTCTGGCCCGGCTGATCGCCGGCGAAGATCACCGGGTTGAGCTGGTCGGCCGGAATATTCATGGTCTGCTGCAGGGTCTTGCTCACGGTCTCGGTCTTGGTGGCCGAGCGGCCGGTGACGAAGTAGATGTGATCGCCGCGCTGGAGGTGCATGACGATGAGCGCCTTGCCCACCTCCTTCGGCACGCTGAACGCGTCCCAGCCGTTGTTCATCTTCTCCCAGAAGGCCGGGTTCTTCAGGTAGCTCTCGTCGTTGGGAGAGAACTCCTGCTTGCCGCGATAGAACCCCGGGCTGGAGAAGAGCAGGGTGTCGTCGATGTCGAAACCTACCGCCATCGGCGGCAACCCATCCAGGCTCCTGGCAATCTGCGTCACCGACACCCAGTGAATGGGGGCCTGCTGGGCCAGGGTCACCGCAGTGACACCGGCGGGGCTGGCCGGGGCTTCGACCGCCACGGCGGGCAGGGTCAGGCTGGCGGCGACCAGGGAGGCAAGCAGGGCAAAACGGGGGGATAAGGACATGATACGGCTCGTGACATGAAGGAAACAGGGGGCCGATCCTGCCCCATGCCGGCACCGCAAACCGTGAAACCCGCCACAAAACAGGGCCAAGTGACACGCATCGCCACGGCAAGCCCCCATCTTGGCGCAATCGCCAAACAGGATGGCGTGGGCGCCAAGGCCGGAGCCGACGCTGCAACCCATACTGGCCACTCCCATCCGCTCAGGAGCCCATCATGGATTACAAGCAACGGCTGCAAGCCTGCCTCAACCGGGTCATCTGCGACCCCGATTTCACCCCGGCCGAACTCGATCACTGGTTCTGCCCGGACTATGTCCAGCTGGTGGATGACCAGCGGCTGGATCGCGCCGCCTTCGAGCAACATCTGCTGACCCTGCGCCAAAGCCTGGCCCGCTGCGAGATCCGCTTTGTCTCGCTGCTGGCCGAGGGAAACCGGGTGCACTCCCTGCATCGGGTGCGGGCCTGGCGTCACGACGGCGCACGGATCGAGTGCAAGGTGAGCGCCCTGTTCACCTTTCAGGGCCAACGCCTGAGCCACACCGACGAGCAGACCGGGATCTCGGCTCCCGCCTCACGGCCCCACAGGTTCCCGCAAGAAGCGATTGAAGGCGTGAGAAAAGGCGCTGAAATCCCCGTAACCCAGTTCGAGGGCTATCCGCGACAGCGGCTGGCCCTGTTGCTGCAACTGGCGGGCCCGCCCCATCACCACCTGTTGCCGCCATTGCCGAAAGCTGCAGCCCAGCTGCTGGCTGAACAGCCGGTTGAGGGTGCGCACCGAGGCACCTGAATCGGCCGCCAACTCTGCCAACCCGTATTCGATGGAAGGGTGCCGGCAGACCCGCTCCAGCACCCGCAGCAGCCGCACGTCCAGCGCCACGCTCAGCATGAATCCGGCCGCCACCGGCGCCTGTCGCAGCTCGGCCGCCAATACCGTCAGATAGGCATCCCTGAGCCCCGGCCCCGCCATGTCCGCCAGCCGCTCGAACAAGCCGGCCAGCAGCGGGCTCACCTGGCGGGTCGTCAGCTCGCTTCCCCCATCCAGGTCATCCAGATAGATCAGACTGAGCCGGGAGTGACGCAGCACCCTGAACTCATGGGCAAGCCCGGCCGGGATCAGGCAGAGCTGGCCCGCCACCAGCAGCACGCCTGCCGCCTGACTGCTGATCACGCCGCCACCCCGATGCAGGTAGCAAAACTGTGAGCCGCCGTGACAATGGAGGGCGGTGAGCGCGCCTTGCGGGTAGTCGCGATACAAGAGATTCATGACGAACTTCCCAGGCCCAAGGCCCACCCACCAGCAGGCTCTTTCGGCACTTCTTGTCCCCCGCTCTCGTCCCGGTGGGCTATAACTGCTGTACGCCTTCTAATGACATTCAAATCAATAGCACCATTTATTGGAGATGCCATGGACGTGCACACCGCAGCTGCCCATTCGAACACAGTCACTCCCGCGTCACCCCAGGCCAGACTGGAGGCTGTCGACCAGCTGATGGCACGGCTCGAGCTCGCGCCAGACGGCTTGATCCTGGATGCCAATCCCCGTTTTCTCGCCATCATGGGATATCAGCTGGCCGAGCTCAAGGGTCAGCACTACAGCATGCTGCTCCCCGCTGAGGCAGAAGAATCCGCCGACGAGGCCGCCCGTTGGCAGGCGCTGCGGACGGGGCAGGCACAGGAGGGAGAGTTTCACCGGCTCGATCGCCAAGGCCGGGACATATGGCTGCGAGGCAGTTGCAGCCCACAGCTGGATGAACAGGGCGCGCTGGTCCAGGTCATCGAATACAGCATGGATCTGACCGAGCAGAAGCAGCTGAACGCCAACTTCGAGGGGCAGCTCAACGCCCTGAGCCGCGTCATGGGCAAGGTGGAGTTTTCACTGGATGGCATCATCCTCGATGCCAATGCCCGCTTTCTGGAGACGGTGGGCTATCAGCTGGAGGAGCTGAAGGGCCAGCACCACCGGCTGCTGGTCGATCCTGACTACGCCCAGTCGGCCGACTATCGCAGCTTCTGGGAGACTCTGCGCCGGGGTGAATTCCTGGCGGGAGAGTTCTGCCGGCTCGGCAAACAGGGGGAAGAGATCTGGATCCAGGGCTCCTACAACCCGGTGCTGGATCTCACCGGCAAGCCCAGCAAGATCGTCAAGTTTGCCACCGACATCACGGCCCAGGTGGCGCAGCATCGCCAGCTCAAGCGCGCCATGGAGGAGGCCGAAGAGGCCGCCAGGGTGCGCGAGGAGCTGCACAAATCGCTGCAGGAGATGTCGACCCCGGTCACCCCCATCTGGGACGGGATCCTGCTGCTGCCGCTGGTGGGGATCATCGATTCCATGCGCACCGCCGACGTGATGAACAAGTCGCTCACCAAGATTGCCGAGACCCGGGCCCGGGTCTTCGTACTGGACATCGCCGGGGTCGCCACCGTGGATACCGGCGTCGCCAACCAGCTGATCAAGATCACCAAGGCAACCCAGTTCATGGGGTGCGAGGCCATCATCTCCGGCGTCTCGCCGGCCATCGCCCGCACCATGGTGGAGCTGGGGGTCTCTGTCGGTGACATCCGTACCACGGCGACCCTGCGGGATGCCTTCGAGATCGCCCTCAAGCGGGTCGGATCCACCCTCTAGGAGAGATGCATGCTGCTCAACAATGATCTGGGCATCGCCGACGTGGCCGACTGCATCGTGGTCAGCATGCGCCCCGACCTCGGTGACGAGGGCATGCAGCAACTGATGCAGGCCCTCTCCCAGCGGCTGATGCTGGGCCGCCAGCATGCGGTACTGCTCGACTTCTCCGGGGTCATGCTGCTCGATCACCACGAATTCAGGCAGGTCCGCAAACTGGCCGAGGTGTGCCGCCTGCTCGGTGCCGTCTGCCTGCTGGTGGGGCTGAATGCGGGGATCGCCGCCTTCCTGGCGCTGGCCGATGCCGAGCCCGGGCCGCTGCGCTGCTTTCTCGACATGGACGATGCCTTCGCCCATGTTCGCACGACGCTCAAGGATGAGGAGTAGCGCAGCATGCAGCTGGAACAGAGCGTGCAAGAGGCCAGCTACCCGCTGCGCCACGACATCGACCTGCACCTGACGGTGATGGCGGTACGCCGCCTCCCCTTCATCGCCAACCTGTCCGAGGTGGACCGTGCCATGCTCTCCACCGTGGTCTCCGAGCTTGGCAGCAACATCCTGAAATACGCCGAGCGGGGGGAGATCACCCTCACCCTCCACCATCCCAGAGGGCGCCCCTGCATCGACATCGTCGCCCGCGATCAGGGCCCCGGCATTGGGGACGTGCATCAGGCCATGCAGGATCACTACAGCACTTCGGGTACCCTGGGCCTGGGCCTGCCCGGCGTGCGCCGCATGATGTCGGAACTCACCATCAGCACCCCGCCGGGAGGGGGGACTCTGGTGCAGGCCCGCAAGTGGCTGGGCGCGGCGCCTCTGGTATCCAGGCCAATCGCCCCCCTCGCCTGTGCCGGCCAGCTGCACGCCGGCCTGCAACTAACATGGGCCAGCGAGAACCGCCCCTGCTATCCGGAACGGGTCTCCGGCGATCTGGCCTTCATCCGGCCAGGGCCGGAGGGGGTGTCGCTGATCCTGATCGACGTGAGCGGCCACGGCACCTCGGCCAACAAGCTGGTACAGGTGCTGGAGGCGGCGCTGCAGCAAACCCGCGAGCAAGAACCAGCCCGCCTGTTGCAACTGCTGCACCAGCACTGCATCGGCACCCGAGGCGCCGCCGCCGGCGTGGCCCTGGTCAACGGCGAGCAAGGTGAGCTGAGCTATGCCGGCATCGGCAATACCCGCATCTGCCTGCGTGGCCGCGAGCCCTGGCGCGGCATCTCCCGCGATGGGGTGCTGGGAGAGCGTTTCCCCACCCCCTTGCTGCAACGCCAGCCACTCGTCGCCGGGGACGTGGTAATGCTCTATTCGGACGGTATCAGCGAATCCCTCAACCTGCGCGACGGTGCGCTGGATCTGACCGCCGAACCCGCCCAGCTGGCACGCCAGGTGATCGCCCACAGTGGCCGCAGCACCGACGACGCCAGCTGCATCGTGCTGCGGGTGCTGGCAGGAGAGGAGAACTAGATGCGGCAACAGATCGGCGAAACCTTGCTGTCAGGCCCGGCGGCGGCACTCACCGCCCGGCGCAAGGTGATCCAGGTACTCACCTGCCTCGACAGAAGTCCCACCTTCGTGGCACCGCTGGCGGGCGCCACCTCCGAGCTGGTACGCCAGCTGGTGGCGAACGCTGAGCCGCTGCAACTGCAGGTGTGGCTGGAGCCGCACGCGCAGGAGTTGTGGCTCTCGCTCTCGGCTGATGCCCCTATTGCCCCCGAGCCGGACGGCCGCCATTCACGTGGCATCCGGCTGGTATCACACGCGGACAACGCCATTGCCCTGGTCTACCGCCTGCCCCGCTGGCCCGATGAACTGCTGCTGCAACAGATGCAGCGGCAGTTCGCCGAACCGACCCGGGACGAGCTGTTTGCGGTGATGCAGGCCAAGAACCAGGAGCTGGAAGTCGCCTATGAGCTGGCGGAGGGCGCGACCCGGGCCAAGAGCGATTTTCTCGCCAACATGAGCCACGAGATCCGCACCCCCATGAACGCCATCCTCGGCATGTCCCATCTCGCCCTGCAGACCCGGCTCGATCCGCAGCAGTTCGACTACGTCAGCAAGATCCAGCGTTCGGCCCAGCATCTGCTCGGCATCATCAACGACATCCTCGACTTCTCCAAGATCGAAGCCGGCAAGCTGGATCTGGAGCGGATCGAATTCGATCTCGACCATGTGCTGGAGAATCTGGCCACCCTGGTGGGCGAAAAGGCGGAGGCCAAGGGCATAGAGCTGCTGTTCGAGGTCGACCACCAGCTCGACACCCTGCTCTATGGCGATCCCCTTCGCCTCGGCCAGATCCTGATCAACTATGCCAACAACGCGGTCAAGTTCACCGAGCAGGGGGAGATCCTGGTCAAGGTCAGCTGCCTGGAGAAACAACCCCAGGAGGTGTTGCTGCACTGCTCGGTACAGGACACCGGGATCGGCATGAGCCAGGAGCAGCAGCAGCGGCTGTTCCAGTCATTCCAGCAGGCGGACAGCTCCACCACCCGCAAGTACGGCGGCACCGGCCTCGGCCTCGCCATCTCCCGCAAACTGGCGGAGCTGATGGGCGGCGAGGTGGGGGTACAGAGCGAACCTGGCCAGGGCAGCACCTTCTGGTTTACCGCCCGACTCGGCCGGGGCAGACGCAGATCCCGCTATCTGCCGAGCCTGGATCTGCGCGGGCGCCGCATGCTGGTGGCCGACGACAGTGCCAGCGCCCGCACCATCATGGCCGCCCTACTGCGCAGCATGAGCTTTGTGGTGGACACCGCCGAATCGGGCCAGCAGGCACTGCAGATGATCGCCGGCGCCGAGCAGGAGGGGCAGCCCTACGAAGTGGTATTGCTGGACTGGCACATGCCGGGGCTGGATGGCATCGAGACCGGTCGCCGCCTCATCGCCCGCGGCATGGGCCAGCGTCCCTACCGGGTCATGGTGACCGGCTACGGACGGGAGGAGGTCTTTCGCCAGGCCGACACTGCCGGCTTTGATCGGGTGCTGGTCAAGCCGGTATGCGCCTCCGTGCTGTTCGACACCGTCATCGGCCTGTTTGGTCAGCAAGCAAGCCCCCTCACCTTCAAGCCACCCCAGGCGACCCACCACTACCGCTTCGACGGGCTCAGGATCCTGCTGGCGGAAGACAACGAGCTCAATCAGCAGGTGGCGCTGGAGCTGCTGCGGGCGGTCGGCGCCGATGTCAGCATCGCCGGCAATGGTGCCATCGCGCTGGAGATGGTGGCCCAGACCCACTACGACCTGATCCTGATGGACATGCAGATGCCGGTGATGGATGGCCTGGCCGCCACCCGGCTGTTGCGCGAGCGGGAAGACATCGGACAACACACCCCGATCCTGGCGATGACGGCCAACGTCATGGCCGGTGATCGCGAACGCTGCCTGGCGGCCGGGATGGACGATCACATCGCCAAGCCCATCGACCCCGACAGGCTGTATGCGGCCCTGCAGCGCTGGGCAACCTCCTTCAGCCGCGAGGTCAGCAGCAGACTCACTGCCTCGCGCGCATCCCCCGCCACCGCCTTGCTGCCACAGCTGCGGGCGCTCGGCCTCAACGCCGAAACCGCCCTGCAACGCTTGATGCACAACTGGGAGTGGTATCGGGATCTGCTGCAACGCTTCGCCCGCCAGGGGAGTCAGCCGATGGAAACCCTGCTGGCCGCCCTGCAGACGAATGACCGGGAAGAAGCGCATCGACAGGCTCATACCCTCAAGGGCATAGCCGCAACGCTGGGGGCCGGGTCGCTGCAGGAGCTCTCGGCCCGGCTGGAGAGCGCCCTCGCCCGGGGAGACGACGCCGCCAGCCTGCTGCCGCTGGCCGAACTGGGGTTGCAACAGCAGCAGCAACTGGCCGCCGGCCTGCTGACGCTGCTGCCGGCCCCTGCCGCCCCCGGCTTGCCGGAGGCAACCCCCGCCGAGCTAGCCCCCCTGCTGCACCAGCTGACCGGGCTGCTGCTGGAAGACGATGCGGAAGCCTTCATCCTGTTCCAGCGCAATCAGGCCAGGCTCGCCCCCCTGCTGGGCGAGGCGGCACCGGCCATGCACGATGCCATGACCCGTTTTCGCTTCGCCGATGCCCTGGCACATCTGCAACAAGTCCGGGCCCTCAGACCCGATCTGTTCAACCAAGAGTGAGGCCACCATCATGCTCAACTTGCTGGATCCCGATACCAAACCCACCCTGCTGGTGGTCGATGACACACCGGAGAACCTCTCCCTGCTCAGCGCCCTGCTCAGCCCCCACTACCGGGTCAAGGTCGCCATCAGCGGCCAGCGGGCGCTGGAGATCCTCTCGGCCGGCACCCGGGTGGATCTGATCCTGCTCGACGTGGTAATGCCCCAGATGGATGGCTATCAGGTGATGCAGGCGCTGCAGGAGATGCCGCAGGCGCGCGAGATCCCGGTGATCTTCCTGACCGCCAAGGTGGAAGAAAGTGCAGAGGCGCACGGCCTGGCACTGGGGGCCGTCGACTACATCCACAAGCCGATCACTCCTGCCATCGTGCTGGCCCGGGTCAGAAACCACCTGGAGCTGAAAGCGGCGCGGGATCTGCTGCACGACCAGAACGCCTTTCTGGAGCAGGAGGTGGAGCGGCGCACCCGGGAGAACGAACTGATCCAGAACATCACCATCCACTCCCTCGCCTCGCTTGCCGAAACCCGCGACAACGAGACCGGCAATCATATCCTGCGCACCCAGCACTATGTGCGGCTGCTGGCGGAGACCCTCTGCGAGCACCCCCGCTTTCGTGCCGAGCTGACCCCCAAGACCATCGATCTGCTGTTCAAATCGGCCCCGCTGCACGACATCGGCAAGGTCGGCGTGCCGGACCGGATCCTGCTCAAACCCGGCAAGCTGGATGCGGACGAGTTTGCCCAGATGAAGCACCACTCCATTCTCGGCAAGGAGGCCATCGTCCATGCCGAGGAGGCGCTGGGGGTGGAGGTGGAGTTTCTGCGGCTGGCCAAGGAGATCGCCTGCTACCACCACGAGAAGTGGGACGGCACCGGCTATCCCTATGGCCTGATCGGTGACGAGATCCCCCTCTCGGCCCGCTTGATGGCGCTGGCCGACGTGTACGACGCCCTCATCAGCAAGCGCTGCTACAAGGCCGCCATGTCCCACCAGGAGGTGGTGCCCATCATACTGGCGGGGCGGGGCAATCACTTCGACCCCGACATCACCGACGCCTTTGCCCGCATCCACCAGCAATTCCACGAGATAGCCCTGCGCTACAACGACGACAAGGGCGAGCGGGAGTCCAACCGCGACTAGGCGGTGGCGGGCAGCAGGTCGGTGAAGACGAAGCCGTCCCGCTCCACCGTCTCCCCCACCCGGATGGCCAGCGGCCGCTGGAACATGGGGCCATCCCAAGCCAGGGTATGAAACTCGCCGTTTTCGCCGCAGGAGTCCACCCCGGCGGGCAGGGCCGCCAGCAAGGCCGCGTCAAACTCATGCCCGCCGAGGGTGGCGGGCAGCTTGCGCGGATCCAGGGTGCTGATCCTGGCTCTGAGCCCTGCCGCCATCATCTCGCCTGCCAGCGAGTCGGTCTTGCTGCCCCACAGCGGAAACAGCGGCGTGATCCCCGTCCCCGCCAGCTGCCGCTCCCGATAGGCGCGTACATCCTCGAGGAAGAGATCGCCAAACGCCATGTGGCGGATCCCCTGCGCCACCACCTCTGCGATGAAGTCGGTCATGATGCGGGCGTAATCTTCATTGCTGCAGGGCCAGGGCAGGTCGATGGTGGTCAACGGCAAGCCCACGCACTCGGCCTGCGCCAGCAGCAACTGCTTGCGTACTCCGTGCATGGCCACCCGTTCGAACGCCTGGTTGAGGGTGGTGAACAGTCCCACCACCTCGATGGCCGGATCCTGCCGCAGTGCGTGCAGCGCCCAGGCGCTGTCCTTGCCGCTGCTCCAGGAGAGCAGCACCTTGGTCTTCATATGATTTCTCCAGCTATCTTGAGGTCGGAGCCGGCAAGGCGCCGGCCATCGTCCCGATTATTCGTCCGGGCGAGGAGCCCGGCGCTTGAGCGTGTCGCTCCGTCTCACTGCACCAAAAAGCTGCAAGACAGTGTTGCGAATTGTGCGATTTACATCACGGGATGCAAAAGCATACCCTCGGTAATGAGCGTGTCCCCTGCAAGGATGGGGGAACAATAACTAAAAAAAACGATGGGAAACATAAGGATATGACGACAGTCACACCAGCTTACCACCACAGCCGTCCCCTCAACCGACAGGATTACAAGACCCTGAGCCTGGCCGCCCTCGGCGGAGCCCTCGAGTTTTACGACTTTATCATCTTCGTCTTCTTCGCCGTGGTGATCGGCGAGCTGTTCTTCCCGGCCGACATTCCCGAGTGGCTGCGCCAGTTCCAGACCTTCGGCATCTTCGCCGCCGGCTATCTGGCCCGCCCGCTGGGCGGCATCATCATGGCCCACTTCGGCGATCTCATCGGTCGCAAGCGGATGTTCACCCTCAGCATACTGCTGATGGCACTGCCGACCCTGCTGATCGGCCTGCTGCCCACCTATGCCACCCTCGGCATCGCCGCGCCCCTGCTGTTGCTGCTGTTGCGGATCCTGCAGGGAGCCGCCATCGGCGGTGAAGTGCCCGGTGCCTGGGTGTTCGTGGCAGAGCACGTGCCGGCCCGCCGGGTCGGTGTCGCCTGCGGCACCCTCACCGCCGGGTTGACCGCCGGCATCCTGCTCGGCTCCCTGGTGGCCACCGCCATCAACCGCGGCATGAGCCCGAGCGAGGTGAGTGACTGGGGCTGGCGGCTGGCCTTCGTGCTCGGCGGGGCATTCGGCATCGTCGCCATGTACCTGCGCCGCTGGCTGCACGAGACCCCGGTCTTTGCCGAGATGCAGGCCAACAAGGCACTGGCGGAAGAGCTGCCGCTCAAGACGGTGCTGCGCAGCCACAAGAGCAGCGTCGTGGTCTCCATGCTGCTCACCTGGCTGCTCTCTGCCGGCATAGTGGTGGTGATCCTGATGACCCCCACCTACCTGCAGAAGGTGCACGGCATCAGCCCGGCCGATGCGCTGACCGCCAACTCGCTGGCCATTCTGGCGCTCACCTTCGGCTGCATCGTCTATGGCCGGCTGATCGACGCCCTCGGCAGCGGCCCCACCTTCATGCTGGGCTCATTGCTGCTGGCCGGCGCCAGCTACGCCTTCTATCACGGGCTGGCGACCGACACCAGCCAGCTGGTGCCGCTCTATGCGCTGGCCGGTTTCTCGGTGGGGATCGTCGGTGCCGTGCCCTACGTCATGGTCAACGCCTTCCCGGCGGTGGTGCGCTTCTCCGGGCTGTCGTT
The DNA here is from genome assembly GCF_027707985.1 of Aeromonas sp. QDB03. Lineage (NCBI taxonomy): Bacteria > Pseudomonadati > Pseudomonadota > Gammaproteobacteria > Aeromonadales > Aeromonadaceae > Aeromonas > Aeromonas sp. QDB03. The sequence continues at coordinate 405,497 of NZ_JAPCJG010000003.1, forward strand.
CTCCTACAACGTGGCCTACGCCATCTTCGGCGGCCTGACGCCCATGCTGGTCACGCTCTGGATGAAGGAGGACGTGCTGGCCCCCTCCCACTACGTGGTCAGCCTGGCTGCGCTCGGCTTCGTGCTCGGCCTGCAGCTCTGGCTGCAGCAGCGCAGCCAGCGCCAGAGCGCGCCGCAGGCCGCCTGAACCATTCCGAGCCCCGCCCAGTGCGGGGCTTTTTTCATATGGCTGGTGTTCAGCCCGGCCGACATAAGATAGCCTCCCTCTCGGGCCCATCGACGGCCCGGGACACTCCTCCACCCTAGTCATCCGAGGTTCATGATGTTCTTTCAGGTCGTATTTCTCGCCTTGCTGGCGCTGCTGCCCATGGTCAACCCGCCCACCACGGCCACCCTGTTGCTGGGGCTGAGCAAGGGCATGTCGCGCGAGCACGTGCGCCGCCAGATCAACCTGGCCGCCATCTATCTGTTCTGCACCCTCTGCGTCAGCTTCTTCATCGGCTCCTCCATCTTGGATCTGTTCGGGATCTCCATTCCCGGCCTGCGCCTGGCCGGCGGTCTCATCATCGCCTTCATCGGCTTTCGCATGCTGTTCCCGGCACCGAGCCAGGCGGCCGGGGTCGACATCAACCAGAGCATCGCCTTCGTGCCGCTCACCATGCCCAGCATGTGCGGGCCGGGCACCATGGCGCTGGTGATCAGCGGCGCCGCCCAGATCGCCGAGCTGCCGGACGAATACAACCGCTTCACCATCTATGCCGCCATGGTCACCGCCTTCGCCCTGATGAGCCTGCTCAGCTGGGGGGTGCTCAAGCTGGCGGATCCGGTCTGCAAGATCCTCGGCGCCACCGGCATCGATGCCATGACCCGGATCATGGGCTTCTTGCTGGTTTGCATGGGTATGCAGTTCTGCATCAACGGCATCAAGGAAGTGGCGCAGGATCCGGTGTTCCACGGTGCGCCGGCGGCACAAACGGCCCCCGCGTTGCCACACGTATCCGGCGCTCTTGATCAATTGCCGGACCCGCGCCAGCCCTGACTGAAAACGGTGTCATAAAAGCGCAGGAATCGTCGCTGATCTTGCGCCTGATCATGTTGTTGACACATAAATGAGTTAGTGTGTTTTTCATACAGATTCGATTCAGAGAGTGCTTGGTAGGTTTATGGATGGACACCCACTCACTTCAGGAGATGTGCAAATGGAAAAGATGCTGACCGAGATTGGAAGCTACAGCCTGTTTCATGAATATCTGAACGTGGTCGGTGCCGCCAGCCCCGCTCTGACCCGGATCAAGAGCCGGTGGGAGTACAAGCAGAGCGATCGTCTGGTTGCCCAGATCAGGGTCGATCAACAAGGCAACGCGCGCTTCTTCATCGACGCCCGCGCCATTTCGGTCAACTGACCGAGCCCCGTATCTGCAGCCCCGGCCCTTGCCGGGGCTTTTTGTTTCCCATGACCCCGGATAGCAAAACCCCGGCACTTGGCCGGGGTTTGGCGATCACGGGAGTACCGCTCGCTTCCCTTACTGGGTGCCGCCCACGGTGAGCTGATCCAGCTTGAGGGTGGGCTGGCCGACACCGACCGGCACGCTCTGCCCCTCCTTGCCACAGACCCCGACCCCGCGATCCAGCGCGAGATCCTTGCCCACCATGGAAACCTGGCTCATCGCCTCGGGGCCGTTGCCGATCAGGGTCGCCCCCTTGATGGGCGCGGTGATCTTGCCATCCTCGATGAGGTAGGCCTCGGAGGCGGAGAAGACGAACTTGCCGGAGGTGATGTCCACCTGACCACCGCCGAAGTTGGGGGCGTAGATCCCCTTCTTCACCGAGGCGATGATCTCGGCCGGATCATACTGACCCGCCAGCATGTAGGTGTTGGTCATGCGCGGCATCGGCAGGGCGGCGTAGGATTCGCGGCGGCCATTGCCGGTGAGCGGCACACCCATCAGACGGGCGTTCTGCTTGTCCTGCAGATAGCCCTTGAGGATGCCGTTCTCGATCAGCACGTTGTAGCCGCCCGGCGTTCCCTCGTCGTCGATGGAGACGGAGCCGCGCCGACCCGGCAGAGTGCCGTCATCGACGATGGTGCAGTGCTTGGAGGCCACCTGCTCACCGATGCGGCCGGCAAAGGCAGAAGAGCCCTTGCGGTTGAAATCCCCCTCCAGACCGTGGCCCACCGCCTCGTGCAGCAGCACACCGGGCCAGCCGGCACCGAGCACCACCGGCATGGTGCCGGCCGGTGCATCGATGGCGTCGAGGTTGACCAGTGCCTGGCGCACCGCTTCACGCACATAGCCAAACGCCCGGCTCTCCAGCCCGTCCAGCTCGAGGAAGTAGTCGTAACCGAAGCGGCCGCCGCCACCGGCACTGCCGCGTTCGCGACGATCGCCCTTTTCGGCGATGACGGTCACCGAGAGGCGCACCAGCGGACGCACGTCAGCGGCCAGGGTGCCGTCGGTGGCGGCCACCAGCACCTCTTCATAGACGCCGCTGATGGAGGCCATCACCTGATTGATGGCGGGATCCAGACTTCTGGCAAACTTGTCCATCTGCTCCAGCAGGGCGATCTTCTGCTGCTTGTCGAGGGTCTGCAGCGGATCCAGCGCCGGGTAGAGCAGATTCGCTTCGGTACGAGCCCACGCCTTCACCTTGCCCTGTGCACCGGCGGCCGCGATGCCACGGGCGGCGGTCACCGACTGTTGCAGCGCCAGCAGGCTCAGCTCATCCGAGTAAGCGAAGCCGGTCTTCTCGCCGCTGACGGCGCGCACCCCCACCCCCTGATCGATGTTGTAGCTGCCATCCTTGACGATGCCGTCCTCCAGCATCCAGGACTCGTGCCAGCTGCGCTGGAAATAGAGATCGCCGAACTCCACCTGATGGCTCATCAGGCTGCCGAGCAGCTGCTGCAGCCGCCCTTCGTCGAGGTCGTGGGGGGCCAACAGGGAGGCACTAACCTGGCTCAATAGACTCAATCTTTCTCTCCACTCTCGATGCGAGATGTCGTAACGGTTAAATCCCAGACCGTGGGTTCGCTTGGCGAAACGCCAGCGGACGTCCAACCCACCATCGGGTTTGCAAGCGTCCGACTCCCCCGCCACAGGGCGAGTCGAACCTGCACATGTTCATAGCAGACGGGCATGGTCCAGCACCGGCATGGTGCGTTGCAGTTCGTCCATAAGACCGGGGTCCAGCGGCGCCAGCACGGTGCCGCACCCGCTGTCCAGGCTGGCCAGCACCCGACCCCAGGGGTCGATCACCATGCTGTGACCCCAGGTCTGGCGCCCCGTCTCGTGGGTGCCGCCCTGATTGGCGGCCACCAGGTAACACTGGTTCTCGATGGCGCGGGCCCGCAGCAGCGGCTCCCAGTGCGCCTCGCCGGTCACGGCGGTAAAGGCGGCAGGCACCAGCAGCACGCGGGCACCGGCGCGGGCCAGCCGGCGGTACAGCTCGGGAAAGCGCAGATCATAACAGATCGAGAGGCCGAGGGGACCAAACGGGGAGTCCACCAGCACAGGCTCCTCGCCGGGACTGAAGGTTTCCGACTCCCGGTAGCGGCCGTGATTGTCCGCCACGTCCACATCGAACAGGTGGATCTTGTGGTAGTGGCCCTTGCGATCGCCGCTGGGGTCGAACACCAGGGTACTGGTGTGGATATGGTCGGAACCGGCGATGGTGGTCGGCATGGCCCCCGCCACCAGCCAGATGCCGTAGTCACTGGCCCATTCGGCCAGCTGCTGCTGGATCGGGCCCTCACCTATGGTCTCAGCCCCGTCCAGATACCCCTGCCGCTCGCCAAACAGGGCGAAGTTCTCCGGCAGCAACACCAGCAGCGGCCGCTCACTCGGCAACAGGGCCAGCTCGGCGGCAATCTGCTCCCGGTTATCCTGCCAGCGACGGCCCGATACCAGCTGTATTGCAGCTAACCACATGGTTCTCTCCTTGTCCGCGTTACTCGCGATCCACAATATCCGGGTCTTTATCCATCTCTGCCAACAGTTTACGCAGATGATGTCTGACTAATCCCCGTTGGCCCCGCTCCGCCCATTTGAGGCAATCGAACAGCTCCCACACCAGACCATTACCGTCCCCCATGTAGGCAGGGAAATCCCAATGGCTGGGCGCGGGCCCCGCGACCTCCAGCGCAGATAGCGAATGGGCTTTATCAAAAAGAGGCATGTAAGGCTTGGCAAGCGGGAAACCGGCATCGCGATCAAGGATATGGATCTCGATGCTGGACATATCCAGGAAGATATAGCGCCAGTAGGAACAGACATCTTCATGTCTTCCTTGCCAACAGTGGAACACCGCACGTTCACCGACAATGGAACGAACCAGCGCTTCCCCATGCTGATGAAAGCCCGGCTCGGCCAGCAACAAGACATCGACATCAGAGACCCGGTCCGCCTTTCCTTTGGCAAGCGAACCAACCACCACCCCGGCACCAATGGCGGGATGAGCTTTGCCGTGTTCCACCACGGCTCGCAACAACGCCAATTGCAGCGGTGGAATCTTGCCCCAGCGCTCATCCTCCATCATGACAGCGTCCCAACAGCAACCGCATCGCCGGCCTGCAGGGTGTAATCCAGCACTATGATACGTTCCAGCACCGGGCGGAAGATGGCCTTGAGGGCATCGTGATCCGGGTGGGGCAGATAGCGCTGGCGGGCCGCCTCGTCGGCAAAGGTCATCAGCACGCTGTGGGTGAAGCCCTCGGCCCGTCCCTCCGGGCTGTCATCCCGCCCCCACTCCACCGCCAGCACGCCGCTGACCTGATGGGGGATGGCGAGAAAGGCGGCGCGCACCGCGTCTATCTGTGCGGGCTGGGTGCCCGGCTTGAAGGCGATCAGCAGGATATGTCGGATCATGGCTCACTCCTTGTGATGGTGCCGGGCCGCTCGTTCAGCGCTGGGCGGGCCCCGCGTGTTTGGGGGTCAGCAGGAAGGGGGTCACCTCCTGCGTCGGCAGGTTGGGGGCCACCGCGTCGACCGCCTCCTTCTGCTGCTGGTTGAGCTTGATGCGGGCCCGATCCCGTCCCGCCTCGATCAGTTTGGGATCGTCGAGCGGGCCTGAGACCCGGAAATCGATGCGGGTGACCACGTCCACCACCGGCTCCAGCAGTTTGGAGAGCGCCAGCACGTAGAGCCCGGTGATCGGGGTCAGCGAGAAGGCCGCCACCACTGGCAGGGTGCCACCCAGGTTGGGGGAGAAGCTCAGCTCGTAGTCGAGCCGCCAGCGCACCAGATCGGCGATGCCCTCGCCGCGCAGGTTGCCGGCTGCTCCCTTCATGTAGAAGTCGCGGTTGTCCACTACCCCCTGCTTGATCTTGGCGGAGGCCGACATGGACTCGAAGTAGAAGCCCTTATCGAACACGTCGCGAAAATCGAGCCGCAGCTTGCGCAGCAATGAATCCAGGCTGAGCAGGGAGAGCAGTCGTGCCCCCTTGTCGTTGACCTCGCGCAGGGTGCCACCTTCCAGCTGATAGTCGGCGGTGCCGCTCAGGGTCGGCACGTTCGGTCGGTAGGGTACATCGCGCCAACTCAGATCCAGCGCCATCTTGCCGGGCGCATCGCCGATGGGCGAGGTGTAGCCGAGCCGCTTGAGCAGCAGCTCGCTGTTGTTGCTGCTGATGTGGGCGCGGGCGCGGGTCTGCATGCCGTCCGCTCCCGCCAGCCACTCGGCGCTGCCGTTCAGCTGGCTGCCCGCCAGCCGCATCTCCAGCCCCTTGAGGCTCAGCTTGTCGGCCCCCGGGATCAGCTCCCCCTTCACCTCGCCCAGCGGCAACTCGCCGAAGCGGCAGTCCACGCAGCTGAAGGTGAGCCAGGGGATGGCATCCATGATGGCTCTGTCCTGTCTGGCATCGGGATCCGGGCTCAGATCCGAACTCTTGCCGGACCAGTGGATGCGGGCAAATTTCGCGTCGATGGGCTGACGCTCGGACACCGGCAGGCGCACCACCCCCATCACGTCCGGGCTGTCGATCATCACCTCGGTGGCCTGATTGACCGGCCCCACGGTGAAGTGCACCGCCTTGAGGTTGGCGCTGCCGATGTCGGCGCGGGCCAGGCGGCCGTCCACCCACCACTCCTGCGGCAAGAAGGAGGGGCCCACCACCGCATTGCCGCTCGGCGCCGTGCTGGCCGGCAGCCACTGCTTGAGACGGGCCAGCCAGCCAGCCACGTCGGCCTGCTGCTGGTTGATGGCAAGCAGCATGGGCCGGTCGCGCAGCACCCGGGCGCCGGGCTGCCCCACGTCCACCCGCACCCTGCTGAGGTAGGGCACGCCGTCGCCGTACACCAGCCGGCTCTGCATATCCACGTCGGCCCCCAGCACGGCGCGGATGTCGGCACTGCCGTCGCGACCGCGCGCGGTCACCTTGAGCGGCAACCGGCTGCCGGCCGCCTTGGCGAGCGGGACGGGCAGATCCAGCCCCATGCCCTGCAGGTTGGAGTCGAGCGCCAGCTGGAAGCTGAACGGCTGATCGCTCGGCAGGGTCAGCCCCAGGCTGCCGGCCCAGTTGCCGCGCCCCTTGAGGATGTCCAGCGCCGGGATGTCCTGACGCTGGCGGCGGCTGTCCCACTGCCCCTTGAACTTGAGATCGACCTGATAGCGATTGGGCTGCTGGCGGCCCTGATAGTCGAGGGTGATCGGCTGGTTCCACAGGCTCGCCTTGAGGTTGCTGAAGCGGGTCTGTTCGTTGTCATACTCTAGCCGCCCCTGCACCTGCTCCAGCGGCAGATCCAGGCTGGTGACCCGCACCTTGTTGTTGCTGAACAGGGCATCGCCGCTGGCCTTGACCTCGCTCTCGCCATCCAGCGGAATATCCAGCTTCACCGAGCCCTTCATGGGGCCGCGGATCTCCACCTCGCGCAGCGCCTGACCGACCGAGCCGCCGAGCGGCGAGTCCTGCAGGTAGTCGCTGATGGCCTTGCCCTCGCCCTCAACCTTGGCGTCCACGTAGAGGTGGGCCCCCGGATAGAGGTCCGGGATCCAGGCGTGCACCGAGTCGGAGCTGGCCTTGCCGAGCTGGGTGGCGCGGCTGTTCATGTCGAGGCTGGCGTTCTGGAACAACAGATCGATCTGCAGGTCGGTAAGCGGTTGCCAACCGGGGAAGAATTCATAGGAGGCCTGCTGCAGCGGCACCGCCACCTGGAAGATGCCCTCGCCCTTGCGGTAGGGGAAGTCGCGGAACTCGCCGTACCAGAGCAGGTCAGCCCCTTTGGCCTTGCCCCCCTTGATGGCCCCGCTCAGGTAATCCACCAGGCTCTTGTCCATCACCTGCAGCGGATAGTAACGATCGGCGTTGGCCGCGTTCTTGACGTCGATGCGGCCGGTCAGGGCTAGGAAGGGGTGCTCGAACAGATCGAGCCGAAAGCGGCTGGCGAGGCTCAAGTCCGGGTTGTCCAGCACCAGATCCTGGCCATAGAGCACCCAGCCCTGCGGCACCTGCCACCAGTCGAGCCGCGCCGAGAAGCGATCGATGGGGATCGGCTCCTTGAAGTGGCGGGCCGGATCTATGGCATCGTTTGCCAGTTGCAGCCGGGCGCTGCCACCGGTCGGGGTGAGCCAGAACTCGCCGTTGAGGTCGCGCACGCCGGGCACGTCGTGCCAGGCGTTGACCCGGATGTGGGACAGCTGGCCGCTGACGGAGAGCCCCTGCCAGCCGGCATCCGCCTGCAGGATCAGATCCTGGATCTTGCCGGTCGGGCGGGTGCGCTTGAGGGTCTCGGTCAGCTCGGGATAGATCCCCGACACCAGCTGGCTCAGGTTGGCGATCTGGTCCAGATCGATGGCCGGCACATAACCCTGGATGCGATCGCCGACCCGCTCGAGCTGCAACCGGCTGTGCAGCCAGGGCTTGCCGTCGAGCTTGAAGGTGACGTCGTGGCTGGCAAACTGCCACTCCTTGCCGTCCCGGCGCAGCTGGATCTTACCCCCCTGCAGCCCGAGCCGGTGCAGGTCACCCTGTTTTTCATCCTGCCAGATCAGATAGTTGTCGCCAAACGCCAGCAGCGAATCCCCCAGCTGACCGGCCTTGAACTCGCTCCAGAGCTGGAAGTCGAGCTGGCCGCTCACCTTGGGCTCCCCTGAGTGGGTACGGGCCAGCATGGGGCTGATGTCGAGCTGGCGGGCCCCCAGATAGAGCTGGCCCTTGAGCCGATCAAGCCGCACCTGGGGGGCATCCACGTCGACAATAAGATCGAGGGTACTCTCGCCCACCCCGTTGATGAGATAGGCCTTGCCGACCCCCTGATGACGCTTGCCGCGGTTCTGCCAGCGCAGCTGGGCGATGTCGAGGGCACGCACCTCCCCCAGCGCCGTGGTGAGGCTGAGGCGGGTGTCGTGAATATCGAAGGTGGAGAGCTGAGTCAGCAGAAAGCGCAGCAGGGCCTGCTGCTGGTCGCTGCCGTTGCCGGTTTCCGGCTCCGCAGGCTGGCCCAGATCCAGCGCTATGTCGCCATCGCTCAGGATCAGCTGGCCAAATACCGGCTTGAGTTCGTTGAGGGAGCGCCAGAAGTCGAGGTGGGCCCATACCTTGCCAAGACGCAGGGCGAAGCGGCCGGAATTTGGCGCGATCACCAGTTGCTGCAGTTCGAGGGCCGGGCCGCGCTGGGTCCAGTCAAGCCCGATGCGATCGACGCTGGCCTCCAGCTTGCTGTCGGCCAGCAGGGTATTGAGCAGCGCCTGCCGGTGCTGATTGAGCAAGGGGCCGCCCAAGCGCACCAGACTGACCAGGATGGCCAGCAGCACGAAGAAGACCCCGAGGGCCAACCAGCCCCGACTCAGCCAGCGATAGACCAATTACATCATCACCACGTCGAACTGCTCCTGCCCGCAGAGGGGTTCGCTCACCACCCTGACCTGCTTGCCGATGAACACTTCCAGTTCGGCCAGACTGTGAGACTCCTCGCCCCGCAGGTAGTCGGCCACCGCCGGGGCGGCGTAGACGGTGAACTGATCCGCGTCGTAAGCCCGGTTGACCCGGATGATCTCCCGCAGGATCTCGAAGCAGACCGACTCCACCGTCTTGACCCGACCGCGCCCCTTGCACTCGGGGCACTCGGAGCAGAGCACGTGCTCCAGGCTCTCGCGGGTGCGCTTGCGGGTCATCTCCACCAGGCCGAGCTGGGAGAAGCCGTTGACGTTGGTCTTGGCGCGGTCCTTCGACAGCGCCTGCTCCAGGCTGTGCAGCACCCGCCGGCGGTGATCCTCGGACTGCATGTCGATGAAGTCGATGATGATGATGCCGCCGAGGTTGCGCAGGCGCAGGTGGCGGGCGATGGCCGCCGTCGCCTCGACGTTGGTATTGAAGATGGTCTCTTCCAGGTTGCGATGGCCGACGAAGGCCCCGGTGTTGATGTCCACCGTAGTCATGGCTTCGGTCTGGTCGATGATGAGGTAGCCGCCGGATTTGAGCTCCACCTTGCGCTCCAGCGCCCGCTGGATCTCGTTCTCCACGTCGTAGAGATCGAAGATCGGCGACTCGCCGGAGTAGTACTCCAGCTTGTTAGCCAGCTCAGGCACGTACTCCTCGGTGAAGCGCTTGAGCTGATCGAAGCTCTGGCGCGAGTCGACCCGGATCTTGTCGAGCTCGGCCCCGACGAAGTCGCGCACCACCCGAAAGGCCAGGCTGGGATCCTCGTAGAGGATCTTGCAGGGAGGATACTTCTGCTTGCGCTCCAGGATCTTGCGCCACAGGCGCTTCAAGAAGGCGGCATCCTGCTCCAGCTCCTGCTCACCCACCCCTTCGGCGGCGGTGCGGATGATGTAGCCACCCAGCTCGTCCACATAGCCGGCCACGGTGCGCTTGAGGCGCTCGCGCTCCGCCTCGGACTCGATGCGCTGGGAGACGCCGACGTGGGCACTGCCAGGCATGAACACCAGATAGCGGGACGGCAGGGTGATGTCGGTGGTGAGGCGGGCGCCCTTGGTGCCCAGCGGGTCTTTCACCACCTGTACCATAATGTCCTGCCCCTGGCGCACCAGCTCGGCGATGTTGCCGGCCTGGAACTGCTCTTTCTCCTTCACCGCCACGCACTCGGTGTGTGGCACTATGTCGGAGGCGTGCAGGAAGGCCGCCTTGTCCATGCCGATATCGACGAAAGCCGCCTGCATGCCGGGCAGCACCCGGCTGATCTTGCCTTTGTAGATGTTGCCCACGATGCCGCGCTTGGCCTGACGCTCCACGTGCACTTCCTGCAGCAGACCGTTCTCGACCAGGGCAACCCGGGTTTCGGAGGGGGTGACGTTTACCAGCAGTTCTACCGACATAAGTTACCTTGCCTTTCTAGTTTTAAATTCTGGCAGCCAAACCGGCACGTGCCCGGTGAGTAACGCAGTAAGAAACAGCCGGTGCATGTCACCGACCTATGCCTTGCCTGTGATGGCTTCAAATTCTGATCGCCCTGTTGCGAGCGGTTCGCGGAACCGGCCCTGCGCAACAAGGCAGCGGTTGGATTACCGGGACTGTTCCAGATGATGCTTGATCAGCAGGTCTGTTTCCAGCAGGGGCAGGCCGACCACGGCGCTGTAGCTCCCCTCGATGCGGCTGACGAACTTGCCGGCAATCCCTTGAATCGCATAGGCACCGGCCTTGTCACAGGGCTCACCCGTGCGCCAGTAAGCCTCGATCTCGGCCTCGTCCAGCTTGCGAAACGCCACGTTGGTGGTGACCAGCCGCACGTCGCAGCGCTCCGGGGTGGCCAGCGCCACCGCCGTCATCACCTGATGCACCTTGCCGGAGAGCGCCTCCAGCATGTCCTTAGCGTCGAGCAGATCGGACGGCTTCTCCAGCACCCGGTCACCCAGCACCACTATGGTGTCGGCACCCAGCACCGGCAGCGCCGTGGGCGCGGCGGCCACGCCGGCCGTTGCCTTGTCGCGGGCCAGCCGGCAGACATAGTCCTGGGGCTTCTCGCCCTCTTCCCGCTGTTCCGGCACATCCAGCCTGAGTACCTCGAAGCGGTAGCCCAGCTGGGTCAACAGTTCGTGACGGCGGGGCGAGCCCGAGGCGAGATAGAGTTGCAGTTCGTTGTGCTTGTTCATAATCACTTCGCGAGCCAGGGTACGGTTACAATGAGTTGTTTTTACTCATATTCACTTGATATTGAAGCGCCGGCGCACCTTGCGCAAGACCAGGAAAACCCAGGGCCATATTAGCATCGTGCTCAGGGTCGACCAAAAGTAGGCGAAATTGAGGCTGGCGCGGCTGAACAGGTGCTCGGCCCAGAAGATGGTCACCTTGCCCACCAGCGAGAGGCAGCCGATGATCAGCGCCTGTTGCCAGAGGGAGAAGTTGCGGATCTTCTGGAACTGGAACGCCGCCAGGTAGGTGGTGATGGCCATCGCCATGGCCCGCACGCCGAGAGTGCTGCCGAGCAGCACGTCCAGCAGCAGGCCCGCCACCCAGGCGGTGCCGACGTTGGTCCGGTGTGGCAGCGCCAGCGCCCAGTAGATGAGCACCATGGCGAGCCAGTCCGGCCGGAAGGGTTCGAGTTGGAAAGGAAGCGGCAGGATCGACAGACTAAGGGCCAGCAGGATCGAGATCCAGATCCAGATCCTGCCGCTGGCGGGTTGCAACATCAGCGCGTCGCTCCCGCAGCCGAAGGCGCCGCAGCCGGGGCTGCCGCAGGGGTCGGCGCCTCTTCATCGTCATGCACTTCCGGTTTCTTGTCGGTCCACAGCAGCAGCAGATAGCGCAAGCGGTCCAGCGCCACCAGCGGCTTGGCCTCGACCTGGGCGAAGGGCTTGCCCTCCACATAGTCGGAGCGGGTCACGGTCGCCACCGGATAACCTTCCGGGAAGCGGCCGCCAAGGCCCGAGGTGACCAGCAGATCGCCGACCTGGACGTCGGTGTTGCGCGGCAGGTTGCGCAGCTCCAGCTTGTCGAGCTCGCCGCTGCCGGAGGCAATGGCGCGCAAGTCATTGCGCAGCACCCGCACCGGGATGCCGTGGCTGGAGTCGGTGATCAGCAGGACGCGGCTGGTGGTGGAACCCACGTGCAGCACCTGACCGATCACCCCCTGATCGTTGATCACCGGCTGGCCGTTGTAGACACCGTCCAGCGCCCCCTTGTTGATCAGCACCTGATGGCTGAAGGGGTCGGAATCCACCGACAGCAGCTCGGCCACCATCTTGCGGGACTCCTTGTGCACCGGCGAACCCAGCAGCTCGCGCAGGCGCTGGTTCTCGTGCTCCAGATGATCCATCTTGAGCAGGCGCGAGCGCAGGGTGAACAGCTGTTGTTCCTGCTGCTTGGTCTGCTCGATGAGGCCGGCCCGGGTCTGCACCTGGGTCGACATGGTATCGAGCATGATCCCCGGCGCATTGGCCATGTATTGCAGCGGGCTGACGAGCGAACTGAGGTAGACGCGGACGTGGCTGAACACACCGAAGCGGGAGTCCGCTACGATGGCAGCAATGGAGATGATGACGGCGAGAAACAACCGTAACTGAAGCGAAGGGCCTCTACCAAAAATGGGTTTCATGGGTCGTCAAAAAAGAGCCGGCACGCTGGCCGGCTTTGGGTCTTATTCGTAGTGGAACAGATCGCCACCGTGCATATCGATCAGCTCCAGTGCCTTGCCGCCACCACGGGCCACGCAAGTCAGCGGATCTTCGGCAACCACCACCGGGATACCGGTCTCTTCCATCAGCAGACGGTCGATATCTTTCAGCAGGGCACCGCCACCGGTCAGCACCATGCCGCGCTCGGAGATGTCGGAGGCCAGCTCGGGCGGAGACTGCTCCAGCGCTACCATCACGGCAGAGACGATGCCGGACAGCGGCTCTTGCAGCGCTTCCAGGATCTCGTTGGAGTTGAGGGTGAAGCTGCGCGGCACACCTTCAGCCAGGTTGCGACCACGTACTTCGATCTCGCGCACCTCTTCGCCCGGATAGGCGGAGCCGATCTCGTGCTTGATGCGCTCGGCGGTGGCTTCCCCGATCAGGCTGCCGTAGTTGCGGCGCACGTAGCTGATGATGGCTTCGTCGAACTTGTCGCCGCCGATACGGACGGACTGGGAGTAAACCACACCGTTCAGGGAGATGATGGCCACTTCGGTAGTACCACCACCGATATCGACCACCATGGAACCGGTCGCTTCGGAGACCGGCAGTCCGGCACCGATGGCGGCAGCCATGGGTTCATCGATCAGGTAGACCTCGCGGGCACCGGCACCCAGAGCGGATTCCTTGATGGCGCGGCGTTCCACCTGGGTGGAGCCACACGGCACGCACACCAGCACGCGCGGGCTGGGGCGGAAATAGTTGTTGTCGTGAACCTGCTTGATGAAGTGCTGCAGCATCTTCTCGGTCACGTAGAAATCGGCGATCACGCCGTCTTTCATCGGGCGAATGGCGGAGATGTTACCAGGGGTACGACCCAGCATCTGCTTGGCGGCATGACCGACGGCAGCGACCGATTTGGCGTTCCCGCGCTCTTGGCGAATGGCGACAACTGAGGGTTCGTTAAGGACGATCCCTTGATCTTTTACATAGATCAGGGTGTTGGCAGTTCCCAAATCGATCGACAGATCGTTGGAAAAGACGCCTCTGAGCTTTTTGAACATGGCTACGGGAAATCCTAAGAATTTGGAGGTGCAGAAAACCGGCTAACTTTACCAATGCCCACCCCAATCGGCAAGCGCTCAAACTGTCGCCAACCCATCAGGCGCGACAAAAATGCGAGTCATCACTCACCCGCACAAGCCGACAAACGCTAATAAACAAGGGGATAGGGGGCGAAGTTGACAGATCCGCCCCAACTCCCCGCTCAGTGCATCACTTCGCGCCGATAAATAATTCTGTCATTACCCCGGCTGGAGCCGAAAATGGCCATGCCATCCAGACTGTCAGGGTCCGAAAGCCAGAGCGGTCGCCGTCCAGATTGCAGTTCTGAATCAGGTTGCTTGCTCAGATCGATCCGGAACGGAATGCGCACCGCCCTGTCCGGGGCAGCGAACTGCATAGAGATGACCCCATCCTTCGCGCTCTCCATCATGGCGCCGGGGGCGACCTGACCAAGACCAAGCCGGATCCGGGTGTTGCCATCCAGAACCAGATCGCCGCTTCCCTCATCGAAACTCTGGCTGCCATCGGTGAACTCGATGCCCCCCTCTTGCAAGGAGAGCCGGGTACATTGATCCGCACTCATGGCATGCCAGGCGCCCACCTCGTGATATTGCAGTTGCAGCGGCACCGCCAGCCCGGCCGTGGCCACCCCTTGACGGGTACCTGCCTGTACTCGGCCGAAGTACGCCGCCATGGGCGCTTCATCGATCAGCCTAGCATTGCAACCGGCGCCACTGCATGACCCAGGCTGCCCGTCGCTGAAGTCAGGATTGGCGATCAGGGTCTGCTCACCATCGTTGTCTTTCATATAAAGACCAAACAACAGGGTACGGTAGGGGCCATCTGGCTGGCTGTCGGAACGGCGCACAAACTCGGTCGGCCCGTTGAAGTCGGCCTCCCCCTCCACCCAGGGCAACGACCCCAGACTGCGCAGCCGGGCGGAGAGCGACTCCCCGTCTCTGTTGTTGGCCGTCGTCAGATAGGCATCCCCCTTGGCAAACGCCCACCGATAGTTCCGGGTGACTTCGCCAAACTGGTTGCGGGCCTCGATGTATAACTCTGCCAGGAAGGGTTGACCCATATAGGAGAATTCACCGCAAGCAGGCACTATGTCGCCACTCACCAAGTTGAAGTCCACCGGAATAAAGCGCCCCACCGGCACGCTGCTGGCGGGGGGGATGGTGTAGCCGAAATAGCCCGTAGAGACAGTGCTTCCCTCTGGCGGCGTTGCCACCGGTGGAGTCGCCGTCATCCGGAACACCCCGACCTCGTTGACCGATTGGCCGACGGAGTTGAGGTTGTTGCTGCCTTTCGCGTTGGAGTGGTCATAACTAGCCGTGCTGACAACTGCCTCGACACCGGGTTTGGGTGCCACTAGCTCGCTGCCCAGCGCAATATTGGCCAGCACGAAGTTGGGGGTTGCCAGATTGCCGCTGCACAAGTCTTTGTCATCGTCCGCTTGCCAGGCCACCCCTTTGATATTCAGCTGGAACGCCTCACCGGTCTTCTTGAACACCGGACAACTGGCATCCCCTGCCGCACAGGCCCCTTGGGCAGGCGTGATGCAAAGCCCGACCGGACGGCTGACGAACAGATCCGACCCCGTCATCACCAGACCCGCGCTGTCGCCGCTGCCATCATGGCGGGCATTGAGCCGCATCTGGCCCGCATCCGGGTAATTCACGGTAAAAGTGGTCTCACCATTGGTATCGAAGCTCAGGTTGCTGGTGGTGGCCGCCCCTTGCGAGGTGGCGATTACACTGCCATTGACGGTCACCTTGCTGCCGAAGGCGTTGCTCGCCGGGCTGACATAGTCGCTCCAGAAGCTGACGGGTTTGCTTACGCTGGCAAAACTCGGCACGCACTGCTGGCTGGCGTCGTCTTTCTTGACCGCCTTCATCACCACCTGTTGTGGCCTGTTGGCCAGGGTATCCAGCACATCGAACACGAAGCCGCTGTCGGCAAAGCTCAAGGTACAGGCGGCGGCGCTCAGGGCGCCGCTGCCGGCGCGGCACAGGGTGGTGCTCAGGGGTTTGGTGGAAGGCGTCGAGCCACTCACCCCCACCGTCATGGCGCTCGCCAGATTGTTGCGAAGCTGCAATTTGGTGGTGCCGCCGCTGAAGGTCACGGTAGCGGTGTTGCCGCTGTAGCTCACCTGGCTGCCGGCTACCCAACCGTTGCTGCCACTCTTGAGGGGGGTCAGGACGGCGCTTACCGGGCCCGTGACCAGTGTGCTGCAACTGGCGTTGGCACAGGCGCGGATGGTGAGGGTCTCCGGGGTGCAGGTCAGGGCATTGCCGCTGTGATCGAACTCGAAGTGATCGATCTGAGTGCCCACCGGGCTGGAGTTGAGGGCACAGATCTGGACGTTGTCGATCTGGTGGGCATTGGTGAGATCACCGGTGGACCCCGTCAGCGACAGCAGGAGGTTCTCCGGGATCGCCACCTGGCCGCTCTGGGCGGCGGCATTGAAGCTGTCGATCAGGGTGCTGTAGCCACTGCCGGTGTTGCGCTCCACCTTGACCAGGGACTGGCCGCTGATGCGCGAATCTATGGTCAGGCGATAGCGATGGGGGCGATTGCTGTCCGAGCCACTGTCCACGGTCGGCGAGAGGCAGTTGCCCGTGGTGTTGCTGCTGCCATCGTTGCAAGTGCCCTTGAGGTAGTTGTAGCCGTTGGTGCCGGAGCCCGAGCCGCGCACCGCCACGGACTGCTGGCGCCGCCCCTTGTTGATCGTTCCCCCTTCGCCGGAGAAGTTGCCGTACTCGTCGATCCCCACCCCGAGCCAGCCGCCGGCAAAGCCGTTGACCCCGGTCTTGAAGCCATAGCCGAGGGGCCCACCGAAGGCGCCGGGCTGGGGGGTCACCCTGGCGTCGGAGAGCACCACCGCCATGCCGTCCGCCCCGTTGCCGCTGTGGGCATACTGGTCGAATTCGATGGTTACCAGGTTGTTGGCGGCGGGGAAGAGACGCTGATAGGTGGCCGAGGTGGATTGTTTGGTGCTGGCCTGAGTCATCCCCAGACGACCATTGACGATGGCGGGGGTAAAGTTGCCACTGCTGCGGGCCACCACCCAGTTGTTGCTGAGGGAGCTAGCGGAGAAGTCGTCGCTGAAGCAGGCGAGCGGTACGGGAGGGGCCTTGTCATTGATCGCTGTGGAGCCAGTCATGAACAGGGATCGGCTGGTTGTTCTGCCCTTGATGATACTGGAGCCATTCATGTTCAGAGTCTTATCCGAATACACCAATCCATTGATAAGACTACTCCCATTCAAATTGATATCTGCATAACCAAACAACAACACTGACCCTAGGTTGTCCGGATTGAGACGTCCATCGTTCAAAGCGGCTTGCTCATTTACAAAAATGCGCACGGCGCCCTGTGTTTCGATCACCCCTCCCTGGTTGATAGTCAAGCTGCCAATCCAGTAGTCCCCGGCGGGCAGAATGACCTTGGCCCCTCCCCCTATGGCAAGGCTCTCAATCCGATATTCATTGCGGGCAGAGGAGAATGTCAGGGTACAAGCGCTGTAGAGACTGATCGCACCGAACTGATATTGGCTGGCGCTACCCATGGTCAACTGTTGTCCCGCGTTACAGTACCCTAGGCTACCATCGCCGCCGGAACTACTCAGGAAGCTGTTAGCGCCCGACGTAGACATCCCTCGGATGGAGCTGCCGCTGATGGAGCAAAGCCGGCGAGAACCATTGACGTTATCACAACCATCCAATGGCATGCCGGAACCCTGATTCGAGTCGCAGAAATTCAATGCAGCACCTGCTGTGCCCGTTATTTTCGCCTGGTTGTTCTGGGTCAGCTTGGCAGCATCCTGACCAGTACAGACCGCGTTGTTATTACCGCGGTGACCCTGAACCACAGCCGGGAAATAGGTGTCAGTGTCGACAGTTTCAAACCCATGAGCCATGCCAGAGAGCATTGTTAAGACCAGCAACCAAAGTCTCATGGATTCACTCCGTCAAAGGCTTCCGCCACCAAGGTGCGGCTGACGGCAAAGTCCGGGTTGGCGCCGCTCTGACTCGGGCTGCCACAGCGCCCTTCGCTGCGGAATCTGTAGCCTGTCTGGGTCCCGCCGGCCGCACTCACCGCCACCTTGTTGCAGGTGATGCTGGCCTGACACTCGGCAAGTCCGGGCTCGGTGAAGTCGAGCTCGATGGGCGCGCACCGGCTGGCTTGCCCCTGCCACTCCCCATTGGGATAGAGCCGGTACAGTGCAACTTCGAGCCCGCTTTGAGCCGCCATCAGGGCACGCACGCCGCGCACCTCCACCGTGTGCTTATCGCCGCTGTCCACTAGGAAGCGACCCATGGCAGCCGCCAGCAGGGCCATGATGACGATGACGAAGAGGGCGACCATGATGGCGCTGCCACGCTGGGGCGCCATTGTGCGGGGTGGCCTAGGGTACATTGAGCGTCTCCAGCTTGTGGTTGAAGAGGACGCGCTCGCCGCGCTGCTCAAGCTCCAGCCGCAGCCCCACCTCGCTCTGGCTGAAGGCGGCAGGCTCAAGGTAGAAGTAATAGGGCGCAGGGCGGATATGCTCGGCCATCAGTGCCGGTGTGATCCCGTGGAAGTCAGTGCCTATGGCGGCGCTGGCCCGGGTCAGGACGGCATTCGTCACGCAGTAACGCACCTGCTGACGGGAAAAATAGATTCGCTGCCCCGGTGACTCCCTGGCGAAGGAGCCATCCACCGTCAGCGGCAAGGCTCCCGAGACCGGGTTCCCCACCGAAATAACCCTGGCCATGCACTTGCCATGAAGACAGCCCTCGTCCAGGGTGAGAGCCGGATCGGCAAGGGGATAGACGATGGCCAGGTCCTTATCCCGTGGCCGCTCGTCCGGCACCACTATGGTGAGCCCGGCGCTGGCCGCGGAGCCCAGATAACGGCTGGTGGTGGCAATCGGCCAAAAGCGCAGACAGATCCCCTGATCCAGAGGATTGCCCGTTTCATCCTCGATGCGCACCGAACCCGGCACGGCGTCCCGCACCTCGCGGTTGAGCCGCTCCAGGGCGAAGCGGGCATCGCTCATCAGCTGCTCCCGGCGGCTGGCATCCCCGTAAATCTGGGTGCCTATACCGATAAACTGGCTGGAGAAGGTGGCCATGACCCCGAGCAGCAGGATCACCATCACCAGCTCGACCAGGGTGAAGCCCCGCCCTCGCCCAG
Source organism: Aeromonas sp. QDB03 (assembly GCF_027707985.1). NCBI lineage: Bacteria > Pseudomonadati > Pseudomonadota > Gammaproteobacteria > Aeromonadales > Aeromonadaceae > Aeromonas > Aeromonas sp. QDB03. The sequence continues at coordinate 424,250 of NZ_JAPCJG010000003.1, forward strand.
GTTGGGCGCAGGTTCGATTAGCGAAGCCTAATCGGACGCGGTAACGGGTTGTGGTAACAGCTGCGTCATCGGACGCGGCATAACGGGAATGCGGCTTGTCCATCAGTAGTTCCCCCGATAGAGGGCAAAGGCCAGCTCGCCCCCATCCGGCAGCCGCACGGTCAGGGCGACGCGCTTGCCGATGGATTCGGCTCCCAGGCCTGGGCTGCCGAACAGGGTATCCGGGGTGACGGCGATCCTGACCTGATAGTGGCGATACTCCTGGTCGCTGACGCCCTCGGCATTCGTCTGGGTAAACTGGTTGGCGTCCACCCAGTTGCCTGCGGTATCGAAATCATCCACGTCGCTGAAGGCGTAGGGGCGGGTCTCACCGCCATCCGGACCGTAATCGGCGCCGGGGGTGCAGGCGGGATAGATCACGGGAGGCGTGCCTACGGTCTCGCCGCAGCGAAAACGGCCGCCATTGTGATCCGAGTGTTCATCGAAGGATTTTTGCAGCACTTCGTTCAAAATCCGCTGGGCCAGCTGGGCGGCCCGCACCTGCTGCACCGGATCCACCGCCTGGGGAGCCTGGTTGATCAACAGGCCGAGGATGCCGGTCAGTGCCACCGCCAGCAGCACTATGCCGACGATCAGCTCAATCAGGGTAAAACCGCGTTCAGAGGCTCTCATGGATATAGCCCTCGGACTCTATCTTGATACGGCCGGTTTCGCGGCCATCGCTCACCAGCAGGGTACAACCCGTGGCACAGCTGCCGAGCGGCCTGCCCATCTGATCAAAACGGATCACGAAACTGCTGGCGTTATTGAGGGAGACCGCCATACCGGCGGAAGGGGTCACAAGGCGGCCACGGGTGTGCTGATTGTCGCTCCAGCCGGTCATGGGGCCGGGAGCCGGGCATGCCGCACCGGCAACCGCCAGCGTGATATGGGCAAAACGGGAAGCCTCCACCACCAACTGGGTACAGCGGTCGGCAGGTTCATGCATGTTGATGGTCTGCACCAGCCGCAGCCTGGTCAGCAGCTCATCGCGAAGGGTTTGGGTTTCAAAGCCGCCTTTGCCCAGCAATTTGGGCACGGCAAAGGCGGCCAGAATCCCCAGCAACAGGATCACGATAACCAGTTCAATCAGAGTGAAGCCTCTGCGCATTGAAATCTCTTATAAAAGGCGAGGCACTTGGCCTCGCCTGATATCTATCAATCACAACCGTTCAAAGTTGTCGCTGCGGCGGAAGTTTCGGATGCAGCAGTGTAATTCACAGTACATTTGGAACTACTGGTCGAGAAGACATAGGAGTTATTAGCAGACGCTTTACCACTCCAAGAACCGTCGATAGTGACTGCATTCTTAATCCCATCATCGGTTGCTTCCGGATAACCATAGACAGTTTTAATCTCTGTACCGTCAGAACCAGTAACCACTGCGCTACTAGCACGCTCTTTACCTTCCAGTGCTGACTTGCTGTAAACCAGCTGAGCTGAGCTGCTGACTGCGGCCTGTACGCCCTGAGCGGCGGACTTCTTGGCATCATCCTGCAGATTCAGGAACTTGGGAGCAGCGGTCACTGCCAGGATACCCAGAATGATGATCACGATGACCAGTTCGATCAGGGTAAAACCCGCCTGTTTTTTCATATTACTTTCCTCTGTCAATTGATATTGGTGGTCACCTGACCGGAAGCCGGACGGTAACTGAAACTCATGAATGCATCAGTACTACCTTGCGGATCCTGATACTTGCCATCACTACCCTTACTCAAACTATTGACCAGATAGTAGCGGCAGACCGAGTCCAGGCCGTTATTGGTCACACTGACATAGTATTTCAGGTCATTGCCGCTACCACGCACCTCGCTGAAGCTGGCGGTAGCCTTGGGTGGATTCTGCAGCAGACCCTCCCAAATCTTGAGACAGCGCGGGGCCGTCAGGTTGGCCGGATCCACGTCGATACCGCCACCGGCCGAGGTATCCATGGGATAGCCGGGCGACAGCTCGCCGTTGCTGACCTGGGTGTCGGTCGGCGTGGTCAGATAAAAGCGTGAACCGTCATAGAGCACGGTGTTGAGGCTGTCCTGCTTGGCGCGCCCTTCGGCCTCCCATTGAGCCCGCACCAGCGACACGCCGGTGGCAAACCCGCCGGAAACCCCCTCCACGCTGGCTTTCTTGGCTTCGTCCGTGACATCGAGAAAACGGGGCAAGGCGGTGACCGCCAGGATCCCCAGGATGACGATGACGATCACCAGCTCGATCAACGAGAAACCCTCCGCCCGATGGGGACTCGCCACACCGGAATATCTTGGTACCAGTCGCGTTGTTGTCATGGACCCTCCGTAATAACCCACATTATTTCATGCAGATATAAAAAAATCATTTAGCTGAATCGCAAAACAAGCCTCATTCAGGGCTTTTGGTGCACTCTGCCGTCAGAAAATTGATAAATCAGCCAATTATTCTCCCAGCCGAACTGGCACCCTTCACCATCCAGGCTCGCCAAGGCCTGCACCGGCGGCTGGGTCGACGCTGCGGTACCGATGAGTTGCTCCCACAGCCAGCGGCAGTTTTCCGACGGCGTCATCACTGTGCCGGCACCCAGTGGCCAGCCCCGCTCATCAAACTGCCAGGCCATTCCATCGGCATGAAGCACGGCGGGACGCCGCTGATCGAGCCAGAGCCCATGCAACCTTTGTGCGCGCTCGGCAAATTGCTCCCCCAGCAGGGTCAGGCTGACGGCCAGCGCCTCCTCCCGGTGGACAAGATAGCTTCGGGCCAGGGTCGCCACCATGATCAGCAACAGGATCCCCACGGCCAGCCGCCGATAGCTCCCCAGCCAGTGCTCATCCTGTTGTGACTGTCGACTCACCCATCTCGCTCCACACTCTGCCGCTTATCCACACCGCCCGTATCATATTCCGCCTCGTTGACCGGTTATTTGCCACGCACCGCACGCATCATGTCCCACATCGGCGTAAAGATACCCAGCGCCAGGATCAATACCATGACCGCCACGATCCCGATCAGGATCGGCTCGATCCGGGCGGTGAGGCTCTTGAGGTCATAGTCCACCTCCCGCTCGTAATACTCGGCCGCCTCGTGCAGCAGATCATCGACCTGGCCGGTCTCTTCCCCCACCGCGATCATCTGCATCACCAGCGGGGTGAACAGGCCGCTGCTGCCGGCGGTGCGCAGCAGGCTCTCGCCCCGCTCGATGCCGGCCCGCATGTCGCGGATCCGGCCCGCCATCCAGGCGTTGTCCACCGCATCGGCCACCAGGCTCAGCGCAGTGTTGAGCGGCACCCCGGCCTTGAGCATCATGGAGAAGCTGCGGGCGAAACGTGCCAGCAGGGAGCGCTCTATGATGGTGCCGACGATAGGCAACTTGAGCTGCCATCTGTGCCAGGTCAGCTTGCCCTTGACCGTGTTCACCCAACGCCGCCAGCCAAACACCATGGCCAGCAACACGCCGAGCATCACCCACCAGTAGTGCACGAAGAAGTGGGAGGTGGCGAGCAGGATCCGGGTCGCCAGCGGCAGCTCGACGCCAAATTTGGCGAACATGCCGGCAAAGACCGGGATCACCATGATGTTGAGGATCACCATGGCGATGCCGATGGCAATCAGCACGAAGCTGGGGTAGCGCATGGCGGTCTTGATCCGCTTGCGGGTTTCCAGCTCCAGCTCGAAATAGTTGGCAAGCTGCAAGAACGCCTCTTCCAGCTGACCCGTGTTCTCCCCCACGTGGATGATGGCCACAAACAGGCTGCTGAACACCCTGGGGTGGGCCTGCATCGAGCTCGACAGCGGCCGACCGTTGCCCAGATCCTCTCCCAGCGCGTGCAGCGCCCGCTTGAGCGGCTTGCTGTGGGCGCTCTCCTCCAGCCCGGCGATGGCGCGCAGGATGGGGATGCCGGCCCGGGTCAGGGCATACATCTGGCGGCTGAACACCACCAGCTCGTCCAGCCGCACGCCCCGCTCCAGCAAGAGCGACCAGTCGAGGGCGGCCGCCTTCGCCTTGCCGGGCTTCAACTCGGTCGGCATCACGCCGCGGCGCATCAGCTGCTCGGCCGCGGCCATCTCGGTGGCCGCGTCCACCACCCCGCTGACGGCATTGCCCTGGCTGTCGCGCCCCTTGTAGGCGAAGCTGCTCATGGGGTGCCTCGCGCCAGCCGGCCGCGTTCATTGCCGATGAAGTTGGTCATCACTTACCCCAGGTCCTCAGCCAGCCGCAGCACCTCATCCACCGAGGTGATCCCCTGGCGGGCGTAATCGAGTGCGGTCAGCGCCAGCGGCCGGTAGTGCGGGTGCTGGCGGGCCGCCTTGGCGAACCCTTCGGCGTCGTTGCGGCGCAGGGAGTCCATCATGGGCTGATCCAGCTCCAGCAGCTCGTACACCCCGATCCGGCCGGCATAACCGGTGAAGTTGCAGCTCTGGCAGCCGCGCCCCTTGTGATAGACGTGCTGGCCCGGTGCTTCGCCGGAGAGCACGGTCAGCCAGGTGGCCTGGCCTTCATCCGGCGCCTTTTCCTCGACACAGTGCTCGCACACCCGCCGCACCAGCCGCTGGGCTACCACCGCCCGCAGCGCGCTCGCCACCAGATAGCCGGGAGCCCCCATGTCAATGAGGCGCAGGGCGCTGGTGACCGCATCGTTGGTGTGCAGCGTGGTCAGCACCAAGTGACCTGTGATGGCGCCGCGTAGGCCGATCTCCACCGTTTCGTTGTCCCGCATCTCGCCCACCAGCAGGATGTCGGGGTCCTGACGCAGGGTGGAGCGCAGCACATGGGAGAAGGTGAGCCCGATCTTGGGATTGACCTGTACCTGATTGACCCTGGGCAGCCGGTATTCCACCGGATCTTCCACCGTGATGATCTTCTGGCTGGCCTGGTTGAGCTCGGAGAGGGCGCCATAGAGGGTGGTGGTCTTGCCGCTGCCGGTCGGGCCCGTCACCAGGATCATGCCGTGGGGCCGCTTGAGCTGGCGCCGGAAGCGGGTCAGGATCTCCGGCGGCATGCCGGTCTCGGTCAGCGACAGAATGCCGGAGGATTGGTCCAGCAGCCGCATCACCACGGATTCGCCGTACTGCACCGGCATCGTCGACATCCGCACATCCACGTCGCGGCCGCGCACCTTCATGTTGAAGCGGCCATCCTGCGGCAGACGCTTCTCGGAGATATCGAGGCCGGCCACCAGCTTGAGACGCAGTACCAGCGCCTGGGCGATACGCACCTCGCTCAGGATGTTCTCGTGCAGGATGCCGTCGATACGCTGGCGAATGCGCAGCACTTTCTCGTCCGGCTCGATGTGAATATCGGAAGCCCCCACCTGCACCGCATCCTCGAACAGGGAGCGCAGCAGCTTGGCCACCGTCGCCTCCCCCTCGTCACCGGCCCCCAGATTGCTGGAGCCCAGCTCGAAGCCAGCGTCCTGATACTCCTCGTGCAGCTGTTCGGCGAAGCTCTCGATCTCGCGGGTGCGGCGATAGAGGCGGTCGAAATACTCCAGCAACTGGCCTTCCCGCGCCACCGCCAGCCCCATCTCCCGCGGGCGCAGCAGCGCCGCGATGGCATCGAGGGCGCTCAAATCGGCCGGATCCGACATGGCCACCGTCACCTTGTTGTCGGTGAGGTTGACCGCCAGCGCGCGATAGCGGCGCGCCTGCACTTCCGGCAGCAGCGGCACCGCCGACGCATCTATGGTGAGGTTGTTGAGATCGAAGAAGGGCACATCCAGCTGACGGGCGAGGAACTGCAGCAGTTGCACCTCGCTGATGAAGCCGAGATCGATCAGGGTGGTGCCCAGCTTGCGACCGGTCTGACGCTGCTGCTGCAGGGCAAGCTGCAGCTGATCATCCGAGATGATCTGCTCTTGTACCAGCAGGTCGCCGAGGCGCATTTTCAGTCTGGGTTGTGCCATGCAAACTCCAAAAAAGTGATCCCGGCCGCCCGTCAGGGGGCAAGCTGGGCAATCCGCTGTTCGAGCCAGCTGGTCGAAGCCTCGCCCAGATTGCCGTGCAACTGGGCATTGCGATAGGCATCCAGCGCCCGCTGGCTGTGGCCCTGGCCATCTTCGGCCACGCCGAGTCCGAGCCACCAGCGGCCCTGATCCGGCTGCTGGCGCAATAATTTCACGTAAAGATCCGCCGCCTCGGCATGCTGACCCAGCTCCTGGCTGAGCCCGGCCCAGGTGGCGTAATAATCCAGATTGCTGGCCAGATCCGGTCGATGGCCGCTCAGCCAGCCGAGCGCCTTGAGCTGATCGCCGCCGCTGATGGCGAGCCGCGCCAGCAGCAGCCGGAAATCGGCCTGTTCGGGATCGAATCTGAGCCCCTCTTCCAGCAACTGGCTCGCCTCGCTCAGCCGACCCTCGCCGTACAGCAGGCCCGCCAGCTGTTCGCGCGCCCCCTGATTGCGCGGGTCGTGGGCCAGCACCTGATAGTAGTTGTCCTGGGCATCGCGCAGCTGCCCCTTGGCCATGGCGGTGGTGGCCTTGCGCTCGGCCAGGGTGGCCAGTTCGGCCTCGGAGAGGTTGACCGTCTCTATCTTGAGCACGCCAGGCTTGCGCGGCGCGGCCGCGGGGGCCTCCTGCTCCGCCGCGAGCTCGGCATAGAGGTCAGGTTGCAGCTCCTCGTCGCTCGGCCCCTCCTCATCGATGACGGCCACGTCGGCGTCATCGGCTGCGCGCTCCTGCGCCTGCTGCGGCTCGGCGGCAGGCGGGGCGGCAAGGTGGCGCGGGGTTGGCAGCGCCACCACCTGATCCACCGGCTCTTGTTCTGCACTGGCCGGCACCGCTGCGGGAACCGCGCGGGCGATGGCATCCGGTGTGAGCTCGCCGGCCGCCTGCAGCTGACGGGCCTCGACGACCCGCTGGCTCTGCTGCCAGTAGATCCAGGTACGCCAACCCAGAATGCCGAGCGCCAGCCCGCAGATCAGGGTCAACAGCAACATCCACCAACCCTGCTGGCGCACGGGTGGCACATAGACGGCCCCCTCGCCCCCCTGCTGGCGCTGCTCCAGATCCTTGAGCATCTGATTGATCACGCTCATTGCCAGACTCCATAGGCGAGGGCACAACCCAGCAGCAGCACGAGTGGCCACCAGCGTCGCGGCACGAAGCGGCGGGCATCGTCGGTGTCGCGCACGGCCAGCCGCACCAGCCGGCTGTCGATCTGGCGCGCCCCCTGGCCATAGGCCAGCATCAGGCACTTCTGTGCCAGTATGTTGATGAGTCGCGGAATGCCGCGCGACGCGCGCCACAGCAGGCGCAGCGCCCGGCCGCCAAACAGCGGGGCCCCGCGATAACCGGAAATCTGCAATCTGTGCTCCAGGTAGGCCCGGGTTTCATCGAAACGCAGCGGCCGCAGGCAGTAGGAGAAGCCGATCCGCTGGCGCAGCTGGCGCAGATGGGGCTTGGCCAGCCTGGCATCCAGCTCCGGCTGGCCGAACAGCACGATCTGCAGCAGCTTGCTCGATTCGGTCTCCAGGTTGCCGAACAGCCGGATCGCCTCCAGCGTCTCGTCCGGCAGTGCCTGCGCCTCGTCGATCAGCACCACCACCCGGCTCCCCTGCTGATGCAAGGCGATCAGGTGGCGATGGATGCGATCGGTCAGGTCCAGCTCGCTCTGATCCCGCACCGCCAGTCCCAGCTCCAGCGCCAGGGCGATACGCAGCTCGGCCGGGTTGAGATGGGGGTTGGGCAGCCAGGCCAGACGCACCGGCCGCTCCTCGGAGCCCAGTTCGCTCAGCAGCTTGCGGCAGAGCAGGGTCTTGCCGGTGCCGACCTCGCCGGTCACCTTGATGAAGCCCTCCCCCTGCGCCAGCGCCCAGTTGAGCACCTGCAGCGCCTCCTCGTGCGGGGGCAGCCCGTAATAGAAACCGGTGTTGGGGGTGAGGCCGAAGGGCGCCTCCTGCAAACCAAAGTGGTTCAGGTACATGGGCAATCCCCTGCCCTCTCTGCCAGGGAGCCCGTGATGGCCCCCGGCACGTGGTCAAACCGGTCCAGGATCATGACTCAGCCCTTGGGCGGATACCATTTGTCGAGCAGCTCGGAGGAGCGCTGCAGTTCGTTCTGCCAGGTGTCCTTCTCCACCACGGTCGGCTTGAGCAGGATCACCAGTTCCACCTTCTTGGTGCTTTCGCGACGGTTGGTGAAGGCCTCGCCGACCCAGGGAATGTCCCCCAGCAGCGGCACCTTGCTGACGATCTCCTGCTTGTCGGTCTTCATAAGGCCACCGATGACGATGATGTCGCCATTGTTGGCCTGCACCACGGTATCGGACTCGCGGATCGAGCTCTTGGCCAGCGGCAGTTGCAGCTTGCCGCCTGTGGTGCCCATGTCGATGGTCTTCTGTTGCTCTTCGGTGTCGATGACGGAGGGGTGGATATGCAGCAGCACCTTGCCCTCTTCGTCGATCTGCGGCGTCACGTCCAGCGCGATACCGGAGAAGAAGGGGGTCAGCTCCACATTGGGGGTCTTGTCGGACACCCCGGACGAGTTGGTGGTGATGGTGGTGGAGGCGTTGGTGACGAAATACTCGTCGGTCCCCACCTTGATCACCGCCTTCTGGTTGTTGGTCGCCGTCACCCGCGGGCTGGAGAGAGTATTCACGTCCCCCTGGGTCTTGAGCAGGTTGACCGCCACGTTGAAGTTGCCGTCAGAAATCTTGAAGCCGGCACCGCCGCCCAGGGCGCTGAAGATCTGGTTGGGGGTGGTGGGCAGTTTAGAAGGCGCGGCCGAACCACCGCCGGTAATGCCCTTGTTGCCATCCCAGCTGGCGGAAAGACCGCTCCAGTCCACACCCTGCTCGTAACCCTCGTTGAGGGCCACCTCCAAGATCCGCGCCTCCAGCACCACCTGACGCTTCAAGTGGCTCTCTGACTGATTGAGGAACTCGCGCACCGCCTTGAGCTCCTTCGGATAGGCCCGGATGGTCACCAGGCCCGCCTGCGGGCTGGTGATGACGGCGCGGCCGTCGCCGCTGCCGATTAAGGTCTGCAGGGTGTCGCGCAGATCGGTCCAGTAGTCGCTGCTGGTGTCGGTCTCGATGCGAGTGCCGTTGCTGTCGCTGTTCGAGCTGCCGTTAGAGGAGCGGTTGCTGGTGCTGTTGTTATTGGTGCTGTTGTTGGCATTGTCGAAGCTGTTGCTGTTGCCATTGTTGTCGTTGGCCGTCACCCCGCCGGTGCTGACCGAGGTGCGGGAGAGACCGCGCCGGGACATCATCAGGTAGTTGACCGGGATGGTCTCGGTGCGCAGCCCGGCCGGATAGACGTGGAACACGTTGCCCTTGCGCTGCACGTCGAAGCCGTACATGTCGCCCACCACCGCCAGCACTTCGGTCAGAGTCACGTCCTTGAGCTCGACCGAGATCTGGCCGGCCACCCCGGGGTGCACCGCCACGCTGTAGCGGGAGCCCTTGAACAGGGAGCCGAAAAACTCCACCGCATCTACGTCGTGGGCAGCAATGCGCAGCCGCGCTTCCGGCATGCTGATGGCCTGGGGCGGACGATTGAGCTGCAGCAGTTCGCTCTGTACCGACTTGGGTACGCTGGTCAGCGCCCCGCCCTTGTTCTGCTCGGTCATGGCATGCCTGAGTGCGTCCTTGGCCTGCACGGGTTCGGGGTGCCGGTAGCTAGTACAGCCTGCCGTCAGCACGGCGGCGGAGATCAGGCAGAGATGATGTTTTTTCATGTAATAAGTGCACCCTGACTTGCAATTAAACTCGACAAACCTGGCTCCGCCCATCCCGGGTGGAGCGCGTTCAGATCCGGACCTTGCTGGCAAACAGGGTCAGCGACTGGCGCTTGCCCCCCTTCTCCAGCACCACGGCATCTGCACCTATGGCCACCACGCGATAACCGTCGACCTGCTGGCCGACCCGATAACTGCTGCCGTTGAGCACCGCCAGTGCCGGGCCGTTGCCCAGCATGATGCTCTGCAGCCTGGGCAGACCGGCCTCGCGCTGGCCGGTTGCTCTGGCGCCGCTGGTCGCGCCGCTCAAAGGGGCGGTGGGGTCCTGCAACAGCTCGGGCTGCGCCTGGGCCAGCAGACTGAACAGACACGCCCACAGGGGAAACCATCTAGCCACGGATAAACTCCTTGCTGGTGCTGAGGGTGTAGATCTCCATCTCCACCACCGCCTTGGGATACTCCTGCACCTGGTAGTCAAACTGCTTCCAGTAGAAGTGGCGTGGCAGCCCCTCCAGCGCCTTGAGATACTGATACACATCGAAATAGCCGCCTTCCAGCTTGAGCCGGATGCCGTGCTTGAACAGGTTGATGCGCTGCTCGCCCGCCATCAGCGGCTCCGGCGTCAGCGAAGTGAGTGCCACCATGTGCAGATTGGCGGATCGCGACAGCAGGGCCTCCAGCACGGCCGGCATCTCGTGGGCCTGGATCAGATCCACCGTCTGGGCCTTGAGTTCGGCGTCCAGCTTGCCCAGCTCGCCATCCAGCTGTGCCAGCTGGGTACGCACGTGCAGATCCGGATCCCGCGCCAGTTTGGCCTGCTTGCCCTGGTTCTCGAGATCCATGATCTCCAGATCCCGCTGGGCAGTGCTCAGCGCCAGCCGCTCCTGCTCCAACCGCACCGCGGCCCCATCCAGCCAGCCATAAATGGCAACGGCGCCAACCACGACCACCCCGGTCAGCAGGATCAGTACTCGCTCGCGCTGGCTGAGGGCGGCGATCTTGTCGGCCCAGGCCTGCCACTGCTCTTTCAGGCTCATCAGGGCTTCTCCCGCTCGATGCCGCTGAGCTGGAAGGCCAGCCGGCCCTCCTTGTCACGGCTTAACGTCAGCTCACCAAACTGCTTGCCCGCCAGCGACGGGGTCTGCTTGAAACGGTTGACCCAGGCCGGCACATCCTGGCTGCGCCCGGCGAAGCCGGACAGGTTGACGTAGCCGTCGGCGATCTCGATCCGCTGCAAGGAGAGCTGCGGATCGCGAATGCGGGACAGATCGGCCATCAGCCCGGCATAGCCCTGGGATTTTTGCAGCGCCAGGCTGCCCAGCTGCCGCATCAAGCCCTGCTTGGCGGTCAGCTCCTCCTGCTTGGTGACAAGCTGTTGTTGCAGCAGGCCATCGGCCTGATGGCGGGCCAGCTCGGCATCCAGCCGCTGCGCCTCGCCACGCTTGATCTCCAGTGCAGCCCGCACCTGCACCAGCTCGCGCTCGACAGCGTGTTGCTGCCAGGCGATGACGCCGGCGGCGCACAGCAGCAACAGCACGCTGCCGCCCCATACCAGCGCCATCTGGTTGAGGCTGGCCCACTGCCGTCTGGGCCGAAACTCGGCGCCGTAGAGGTTGATCTGGCGTTTCATCAGGCATCCTCCCCCAGAGCAGCAGCATAAGCCGAGAGATATTCCACACCGGACAGGATCGCCTTGTTGGCCATGGCGGAGACGGCAAAGCCGAAGGTCTGCTCCATGTGGCGCACCAGGGTACCGATGAAGGGCGAGGCGATGGCGAGCTGCATCTGGCCGAGTTCCGGCAGCTTGAGCTGGCCCACCAGGTAATCGAGGGAGCGCTGGATCTCCAGCGCCAGCGAATCGAGCAGCATGGCGTCAGGCTCATGCTCGCCGGTGAGGGCGCCGAAACCGCGCAACTGGCGAGAGAAGCAGAGCCCCCCCTGATGGAACACCAGCAGTTGCAGATCCTGCCCCTTCGGCTGCCACAGCAGCATGCGCACCGTCTGATCCGGTTCGTACAGCGCGGTCATCGCCAGCTCGTCGCTGACGATGGCGTCCAGGCTGGCGATGCCGTTGACCGCATCCGCCAGCTGCTGCACCCGCACCTTGGGCACACAGATCACATTGATGCGCGGCCGGCCCGCCGGCGGGGTGGGCAGATCCACATAATCCATGGCGAGCTGCAGCACGGATTCACTGACATAATCCTTGATCGCCCAGGGCAGGGCACCGGCCATTTCGGCATCGGGGACGGCGGGCTTGTCGATCTGGACCTGTTGATAAAGGCTGGCGGCGAGGGCGACTCGCACCTTAGACTTGGCGAGGCCGTGGCGGCTGAACAGCTCGGCCATGGCCTGGGGCCACTCTTGCGGGCCATTGATGGCGCGGGTGGCGAAGATGGGCGGGTTGCCGAGCGAAGCCAGCATGATCCGATCGCTGGCCAGCAGGAGTCCTACCTGACGGCTGGGGGTCGAACGTCTGAAAAGTTGTTTCATTGAAACCCGTACCTGGCTGCCCAAAACGGATTAAACCTTAGCATAAACAGAGCATTAGCCTCCAGATAAATGACCGATTACTCATTGTCACCCCAATCACCCCCGATGGCGCTGCCGCCCCTGCCGCCCGCCCAGTTGCCCTCGCCGCTGCAAGCTGTCTCGCACCCGCTGTTGAGCGCCTATGGAGTCCAGCTCTGGTGCAAACGGGACGATCTGATCCACCCCGCCATCTCGGGCAACAAGTGGCGCAAGCTCAAGTACCACCTGCTGTATGCCAGAGAGCAGGGCAAGCGCCATCTGCTCTCGTTTGGCGGGGCCTACTCCAATCACATCCATGCCCTGGCGGCGGCGGGGTGCCAATCTGGCCTGCGCACTACCGGCATCATACGCGGGGAGCCGGAAGCCGTCAGCAACTGCACTCTGAGCGCTGCAAAAGGCTGGGGCATGGATCTCGTTTTTGTCGACCGCCAAAGCTACCGGCGGCGGCAGGAGCCCGCCTGGCTGGCCCAATTCGAGGATGAAGAGACCCTGATAGTGCCGGAAGGGGGCAGCAGCCCGCTGGCCATTCCCGGGGTGGCCGAGCTGGTCGATGAAGTGCCCTTCTCGCCGGATCTCTGGGTGCTGCCCTGTGCCAGCGGCGGCACCCTGGCCGGACTCATCGCCGGCAAGCGACCACCACAGCAGATCCTCGCCATCGCGGTGCTCAAGGGGGGCAGCTTCATTGCCGACGAGGTGCGTCGGCTCCATCCCGCCGCCGCCCACACGCCCGGCTGGCGGATCGCGCTGGATCACCACGACGGTGGCTATGCCAAATTCAGTCCGGCGCTCTGGCAGTGGGTGCAGGCCTTCAGCGCCGAGACGGGTCTGCCGCTGGAGCCCATCTACAGCGGCAAGGCGATGTGGGGGCTGTTTCGCGAGCTGGCGGCAGGCCGCATTCCGCGCGGCAGCAAGATCGTCTTCATCCACACCGGTGGCATGCAGGGGCTGGCGGGGCTGAGAGAGCAGGGGCGCCTGTGACTGCGGTCGGGCGCAATACCGGCGCTGAGCCACAAAAAGAGAGGGTCGCCCAGGCGACCCTCTCTTGCAACCATCAGGCGCCGGCCGGCTCCAGCACCAGCCGTTCCGGCTCGGCGAACCAGGGGCCCTGCCCGGCGTGCACCCCGAGGTGGCGCAGCATCTTCCACTCGTCGCCGCTCTCCACCCCCACGGCGATGACCCGGGTGCGGGTGTTGGCGCAGCCCCCCACCAGGCTGCGCACCGCCATCTGGTTGACCTGGCGGGTATGGATCTCGCGCACCAGGCTGGGGTGCAGCTTGAGGAAGTTGATCTCGAACTCCTTGATGTACTGGGTGCTCACCACATCCTGGCCGGCATGATCGATGGCCAGCTGGCAGCCCAGCATGCGCAGCGCCCGCAGCGGCCGCTTGAGCGCCTCGTAGTGGCGGGTGACCTGAGCCTCGGAGAGTTGCAGGATCAAGCGCTCGTTGGTGCTGCGCGGCAGCTGGAACAGATCGAAGAACAGCCAGCGCTGAAACTCCCGGTGCAGCAGGCTCTGGGCACAGAGGGTCAGGCTGATGGGGCAGCTCTGTTCGGAGCGCTGGCGCAACAGGCCGAGGGTCTGCTCCGCCACCAGCCGATCCAGCGGAAGCAACAGCCCCGCCTTCTCCGCCATCGGCATGAAGACGCCAGCCTGCAGCTCCCGCCCCTGCTCGTCGTGGATCCGGATCAGCAGATCCTGCTGCAATACCACCTGATCCCGCTCCTGCTGCACCGGTTGCACATAAAAATCGATGCCGTGTTCCTCGATGCGCCGGCCGATCAGGGTACGCCAGCGCACCGTGCCCTTGCTGCTCTGCTCCTCGTCCAGCTGTTTCTCGTAGAGGAACCAGCCGGTGTGGCCCTGCAGCCGCGCGCTCTTGAGCGCCAGCTCCGCCTCCTCCTGCACCTTGAGCAGGGAATCCTCGGCCTGATAACAGACCGCGCCGAGATAGACGGCGGTGTCTGGATTGACCGCCTCGGGCCAGTGCAGTCGCTGCAGGCTCTTGTGCAGCTGGCCGGCGCCATCCACCATCTCGCTTTCCGACATGTTGGGCAGCAGCACGGCAAACACCTGGCCGGCATAACGGGCCTGCAGGGCACCGTTGTGCTTGCGCACGAAGGCGGCGATGGAGGCGCTCGCCTCCATCAGCAGATCCTGGCTCTGGCGGCCGTTCAGCTCGGGATCCAGCTCCTCCAGGCCGGCCAGCTCGATCAGCAGTACGCCGCCGCTCATCACGCTCGCCTCCATGATGGCGCTCTCCAGCCGGTTGTCGAAGAACAGCCGGTTGCCGATGCCGGTCATCTTGTCGACGAAGGCGTTGCTGCGGATGAAGTTGTCGAAGCGGCTGCGCTCCTTGCGGGCATCCGCCAGCTCGGCCAGCAGATAGTCGAGGGCCTGGCTGGCCGGCTGCGGCCACTCGTCGGCCGGATCATGGGCCAGCTTGGTGAGCTTGTTGTCGAGGATCAGCTGGGCGCGCTCTGCCAGCAGCTCGGCCCCCCGCAACTGCAACCGCAGCCAGCGGATGGAGTACCAGAGGCCGAATACCACGATGAAGACGCCGAGGGAGATGCCGGACATCGCCTTGATGGAGTACTCGAACTCCTTGAACGGCCGCTCCAGCTTGAAGTCGGCCTGCATGCCCGGCTGATGGGGCATGGGCTGGTGATAGGGGATCAGCAGGCTCTCGTCGGTCGGCTGCTGCACGTCGCGAAACCAGTAGATCCGCTGCTTCTCCTGGCGGATCTCCAGCTCCACCACGTGGGCCGAGCGCAGCAGGGTCGGCAGCCAGCGGGTGAGATCCTGATGATCGTCGGCCACCTCCAGCTGCTTGTCGATGATCTCGACCAGCGAGTTGACCTTCTTCTGTTGCATCTCCATGCCCAGCTCACGAAAGCTGAACACCCCGCCAAGCAGCACCATGGCCATGGCCGCAATGACACACAGGGTAATAAACGAGACAAGCTGAGTGGTCAGTTTCATGTGCCTTTCCGTATGCCCGACAACATCCATGTGGCTTCATCGTATCAGCCAACCTCGAAGCGCGCCTATGGACGAAGATCCCGCTTCTGGAATTAAGCGGGCGAGCATACCCAAACCGGTACGAGAACACCAAGCCCCGGGCGGGGTGACGGCCAAAAAATGACGGATGACGAGAAGAAACGGGAGGGAACTCAGCGCACTGGCTGAACGGCGGGCAGAAAAATGGTCCCACAAAGGGGACCAAAAGAAACACTCATATCAAAACTAACACTCTGTGCTACTGACAAAAAAACAGATACAGGAGTATTGAACACACGGTGAGTCAAACCGCACGGCTACTCTAGCCACTTCAGATAAGCTGGACAATTGTCATTTATGACAGGTCAGCGATTGAATCTTCAGCAGCCGATTTTATAAAACCATTATTTATCAGCAGATTATAAATTCACTGCACAAGTGTGATCGGTTCCGCTCAAATCGATTCAGCTAATGCACTATGATGATGCCACCCATATGCATCCCATCCGCACATCAGGCAGGTGCACCTTGCGACCCATCTCCCCCCTCTGGCTCAGCCTGCTGCTGTTCTGCCTGCCCCTGCTGGCCAGTCTGCCCATCAGTCAGCTGCTCGGCGGCCCGCTGGCCCGTCAGTTGCTGCAAGATAAGAAGATGGAGGTCGAGACCGCGCTGGCGGAACGCCACCGTCTGCTGGACAACAACATCCGCCATCAGCTGACCCGCTTCCAGTTTGATTGCGGACGTCAGGACATGGCCCTGCTGCGGGATCCCCGTTACTACAACAGCCATATCCGCATCCAGGGGATCCTACTCGCCAGCGGTGGTGGCTGTTCCAGTCTGGGACTGGATCTGCCCTTCACCCCGGCCGAACTGCCGCCCTACGCCAATCAGGAGCAGTTCGGGATCGCCGCCACCCAGGCCCGCTTCCACACCGAGCAGGAGCTGGTCGCCTACTACCGCACCGGCGGCAACATCGTCTACTGGGTGCTGAACAACAGCTGGAGCCATGCCTTGTTGCAGACCCCTTGCACCAACTGCTTCTATCTGGAGTTCGGCCAGCAGCAGCCGGGAGCATCAAGCCCGATCTTTCCCCGCGGCGACAGCGCCATCAAGCAGGAGGAGGGCAGCCAGAGCCTGAGCTTTTTCGACCCCAATCAGGAGATCAGACAGACCCTGTGGGCGGGCGAGGCGCTCGAGCGCTACGCCCAGCAGCAGGCCCGCCACTACGGGCTCTGGGGCGGCGCGGCGGTCGGGGCCCTGCTGGTCACCGCCTACTGGGGGCTGCGCAACTACCGGCGTTCGCTCAAGGGGTTGCTGCAGGCCGGGCTGGCACGGCGGGAGTTCGTGCCTTTCTATCAGCCCGTGGTCGACAGCCGCAGCCAGCAGGTGGTGGGCTTCGAGGCGCTGCTGCGCTGGCAGCGGGGCGGCGGCCTGATCCCGCCCGGCGCCTTCATCGACTATGCAGAGGAGCAGCAGCTGATCCTGCCGATGACCAGCCAGCTGCTGGAAAAGGTGATCGCGGACCTGCCCAGACTCGCCCCCGGCCAGTGGGTCAGCGTCAACATAGTGGCCGCCCATCTCGAGCACCCGCACCTGCGCAACCTGCTGCTGCTGCACGGCTGGCCCTCCCCCGCCCAGCTCACCTTCGAGCTGACCGAGCGCAAGCCCATCACCGACATCGAGACCGCGATCGCAGAGATCGGCGCCCTGCAGCAGCAGGGCTACCACTTCAAGCTGGATGACTTCGGCACCGGTTACGGCGGCTTCGCCTACCTGCAGCGACTCGGCATCCGCCAGATCAAGATCGACAAGATGTTCGTCGACACCATAGGCACCGACGACCTCAAGCGCAGCGTGCTGGATGCCACCATCGCCTTCGGCCGCGAATCGGGCATGGAGATGATCGCCGAAGGGGTCGAGCGTCAGTCTCAAGTGGATTATCTAGGCCAACGCGGCGTCCACCTGATCCAGGGCTATGTCTATGCACAGCCCATGGCGCTGACCAAGCTGAAGATCTGGCTGCTGGCCTGGTATCAGAACCACACGGGTGAGCGCTGATCCACACTGCCGAGACCGGCCGCTCATATCTTGCAACAAAATGAGCAACAAAATGATTTTCCCTTGAGCGGACAACTCCCTTTATCATGAACAGGCGCGCCACCTCGTGTGGCGCCGCCACCCTGTTCCTTACCCGTCGGCTCACGCCGCCCTGATGATGAGAACCATTGCCTATGAAGTCATTTATCCGGCAAGAGATTGCCCTGCCCGTTGGCCTGCTCACCCTGCTCTTTTTCAAGACGCTCGGCAGCGACCTGCTGACAGAGGCCACTCCGCTCGGGATTTATCTTCCTGTCTCGGCGGTGCTGCTTGCCATTGTCACCTGGGCCATCTTCTCGGTGGTGCGCCACTCGGATGCCCTTGCCATCAAGCTTGGCGAGCCTTTTGGCACCCTTATCCTCACCCTGTCGGTCATCTCGCTGGAAGTGGTGATGATCTCCTCGGTCATGCTGACCGGTGAACCCAATCCGGTGATGGCCCGCGACACCATGTTTGCCGTGGTCATGCTGGTGACCAACGGCCTGGTGGGCTTCACCCTGCTGTTCGGCGGCTGGCGCTACCACACCCAGAGCTTCAATCTGGACGGGGTCAAATCCTATCTGGTGGCCATCATTCCGCTGGCGCTGCTCTGCCTGGTGCTGCCCAACTTCACCGAAGGGGGCAACATCGGCAGCATGTCGAGCGCCATGTCCTGGATGCTCATCATCATCTCGGTGCTGCTCTACGGCGTCTTCCTGCTGATCCAGACTCGCAGCCACAGCCACTTCTTCATCGACAGCGATCACGAAGATTACGAAGAGCACCACGGCCCGCTGCAGAGCAACGTCTACCACACCCTGTTGCTGCTCGCCTATCTGGTGGTGGTGATCCTGCTGGCCAAGACCCTGGCTATTCCCATCAACCACGGGGTCAAGGTACTGGCGGCGCCGCCGGCGCTGGGTGGCTTCATCGTCGCCTGTATCGTGCTGGCCCCCGAAGCGGTCGGCGCCATCAAGGCGGCCTTCAACAACCAGCTGCAGCGGGCCATGAACCTCTACTTCGGCTCGGTACTGGCCACCATCGCCCTCACCGTGCCTGCGGTGCTGTTCATCGGTGCCATGCTGGGGCAGGAGGTGCGCCTGGGCCTCTCCGCCGCCGACATGGTACTGCTGTTCACCACCCTCATGGTGTGCAAGGTGACCTTCAGCAGCGGCCGCACCAATGTGCTGCACGGGGCCACTCACCTAGTGCTGTTCGTGGTGTACCTGTTCCTGATGTTCGAGCACGAATAACCGCGTTCAACCAACGTCAGAAACGCAAAGACCGCCCGATTGGGCGGTCTTTTGTTATCTGCTCCGGGATCTCACGGACGCCAAAGAAGCGGCTTCCCCCTCATCCCCTACCCTTCTCCCGCCAGGGGAGAAGGGGGAGCAAGGCTTACAGGCTCGGCAGCACGCCGGCCGGGAGCAGGTCGTTGTAGCTGGCGCGGCCCAGCAGGGCGGCGGCCGCCTCGATATCCGGCGCGAAGTACCTGTCCTTGTCGTAGAAGCTGACCTCTTCCCGCAGCCGGCCCTTGGCCAGCTCGATGAGCTCGGTGCTGCGCAGGGGAGCACGAAAATCCAGCCCTTGCGCTGCCGCCAGCAGTTCCACCGCCAGAATGCCGCGGGTGTTCTCGGCCATGTCCGCCAGTCGACGGCCGGCGAAGGTGGCCATGGAGACATGATCCTCCTGGTTGGCAGACGTCGGCAGGCTGTCCACCGAGGCCGGATGGGCCAGCGTCTTGTTCTCGGAGGCGAGCGCCGCCGAGGTGACCTGGGCGATCATGAAACCGGAGTTGACGCCGCCGTTGTTGACCAGGAAGGCCGGCAGACCGGACATCCGCGAGTCGATCAGCAGCGCCATGCGCCGCTCGGACAGCGACCCGATCTCGGCGATGGCCAGCGCCAGGTTGTCAGCGGCGAAGGCCACGGGTTCTGCGTGGAAATTGCCGCCGGAGAGGATGTCTTCATCCTCGGCAAACACCAGCGGGTTGTCGGAGACCGCGTTGGCCTCGCACACCAGCACCTCGGCCGCCTGGCGGATCTGGGTCAGGCAGGCGCCCATCACCTGCGGCTGGCAGCGCAGGGAGTAGGGATCCTGCACCTTCTCGCAGTTGTGATGGGACATGCCGATCTCGCTGCCATCCACCAGCAGGTGGCGATAGCAGGCGGCCGCATCGATCTGGCCACGCTGACCGCGCACCGCGTGGATCCGCGCATCGAACGGCCGGCGGCTGCCAAGGGCCGCCTCCACGCTCATGGCACCTATGGTGATGGCACCGGCGTAGAGATCCTCGGCATGGAACAAGCCTTCCAGCGCAAAGGCGGTGCTCGCCTGGGTGCCGTTGAGCAGGGCCAGCCCCTCTTTCGGTGCCAGCGCGATGGGCTCGAGCCCGGCAATCTTCAGGGCCGTGGCGGCGTCGATGAGCTCGCCAGCGTGGCGGGCCTTGCCCTCCCCGATCAGCAGACAGCTCATGTGGGCCAGCGGCGCCAGATCGCCGGAGGCGCCGACGGAGCCCTTCTTCGGCACCACAGGATAGACTTCGGCGTTGATCAGCCGCATCAGGGCCTCCAGCACCACCAGCCGGATGCCGGAGAAGCCGCGCGCCAGCGAGTTGAGCTTGAGCACCATCATCAGCCGTACGGTGGCGTCATCCATGTACTCACCAATCCCTGCTGCGTGGGACAGCACGATGGAGCGCTGCAGCTCGTCCAGCTGCTCCACCGGAATGCGGGTGTTGGCCAACAGGCCAAAGCCGGTGTTGATGCCATACACCACCCGATTTTGCTCGATCACCTTGGTGACTACGGCGGCGGAGGCGTGGATCCCCGCCAGCGCGGCGGGATCCAGTGAAACGTGTACCGGCTCGCGGCTGACGCGGCGCAGGGTGGCAAGATCCAGCTCGCCCGGGGTAATAGTCAATTCAAACATGGTGTTACACCTTTCCTTTGACACCGTTGGCGCCGTCAATCATCGGCAGATCCAGTTTCGCCTCGTGGGCGCAGTTGATGGCAATCTCGTAGCCAGCGTCGGCGTGACGCATCACCCCGGTGGCCGGGTCGTTGCGCAGCACCCGACCGACCCGCTTGGCGGCGTCATCGGAGCCATCACAGACGATCACCACGCCGGAGTGCTGGGAGAAGCCCATGCCGACCCCGCCACCGTGGTGTAGGGAGACCCAGGTCGCGCCGCCGGCCGTGTTGAGCAGGGCGTTGAGCAACGGCCAGTCGGAGACGGCATCGGAGCCATCCATCATTGACTCGGTCTCGCGGTTCGGGCTCGCCACCGAGCCGGAATCCAGGTGATCGCGGCCGATGACGATGGGCGCTTTCAGCTCGCCATTCTTGACCATCTCGTTGAAGGCCAGGCCGAGGCGTACCCGATCCTTGACCCCGACCCAGCAGATCCGCGCCGGCAGGCCCTGGAAGGCAATGCGCTCGCGGGCCATGTCGAGCCAGTTGTGCAGGTGAGGATCATCGGGGATCAACTCCTTCACCTTCTGGTCAGTCTTGTAGATATCTTCCGGATCGCCGGAGAGCGCCACCCAGCGGAACGGGCCAATGCCCTCGCAGAACAGCGGGCGAATGTAGGCCGGGACGAAGCCGGGGAAGTCGAAGGCGTTTTTCACCCCCTCCTCCAGCGCCATCTGGCGGATGTTGTTGCCGTAATCCAGGGTCGCGGCACCGCGGCTTTGCAGGATCAGCATGGCTTCCACCTGCCGAGCCATGGAGTGGCGGGCGGCGACGTTCACCTCCTGGGGAGCGGATTTTTGCAGCGCGCGCCACTGGGCCACGCTCCAGCCCTGCGGCAGGTAGCCATGCACCGGGTCGTGGGCAGAGGTCTGGTCGGTCACCACGTCCGGGGTAATGCCACGGGCCACCAGCTCGGCGAACACGTCGGCGGCGTTGCCGAGCAGACCGACGGAGACGGCGCTGCCGCTCTGCCTGGCCTCTTCGATCATGGCCAGCGCCTCATCCAGGCTGTGGGCCTTCTTGTCCACATAGCGAGTACGCAGACGAAAATCGATGCGGGTCTCGTCGCACTCCACCGCGATCATCGAGAAGCCGGCCATGGTGGCGGCCAGCGGCTGGGCGCCACCCATGCCGCCGAGCCCGCCGGTCAGGATCCAGCGCCCCTTGGGTTCGCCGTTGAAGTGCTGGTTGGCCACCGCGAAGAAGGTTTCGTAGGTGCCCTGCACGATCCCCTGCGTACCAATGTAGATCCAGGAGCCGGCGGTCATCTGGCCGTACATCATCAGGCCCTTCTTATCGAGCTCGTTGAAGTGCTCCCAGTTGGCCCAGTGCGGCACCAGGTTGGAGTTGGCAATCAGCACTCGCGGTGCGTCCTTGTGGGTCTGGAACACCCCGACCGGCTTGCCGGATTGCACCAGCAGAGTCTGATCCTCCTCGAGCCGGGTCAGCACCTCAACGATCTTGTCGAAGCAGGCCCAGTTGCGGGCGGCGCGGCCGATGCCGCCATACACCACCAGCGACTGAGGATGCTCGGCCACCTCGGGATCCAGGTTGTTCATCAGCATCCGCAGCGGCGCTTCGGTGAGCCAGCTCTTGGCGGTCAGCGTGGTGCCGCGCGGGGCGCGGATCACGCGATTGGGATCGTGGCGGGGATCCTGGTGTTGCTGGGACATATACACTCCTTGTTTATCGATGCAGCAGGGTGGCGGCCGGCCGGTGGCAGACCGCTACTTGGTTAACTGATGGACCAGCCGCGCAGCCACGCGGGCACTGCGGTTGTCCTGATCCAGACTCGGGTTGTATTCGGCCAGATCGGCGAGCCGCAGCTTGCCGCTGGCCCGGATATGGGCGATCAGGGGTTCGATGACTGCCAGCTCCACGCCGCGGGCCGCGGGGGCACTCACTCCCGGCATCACGGCCGCCGGCAGCACGTCGAGATCGATAGTCAGATAGAGGTGATCGCAGCGGGCGATAAAGGCATCCAGCCCGCTGAGCAAGGCCGGCAGCTCGGCCGGCGTCATCGCCTCGTCCAGCACGTGCCACACCCCCAGCGCCTCGGCGCGCGCGAACAGCGCCTGGGTATTGGCGGTCTCGGCCACCCCGAGGCAGGCGTAGGTAAAGGGCGTGCCCTGGGCGGCGCACTGCTCGGCAATCTGGAAGAAGGGGGTGCCGGAGCTCGCCTGCTCCAGCTTCATGCGCAGGTCAAAGTGGGCGTCGAAGTTGATGATGCCGACCCGGCCACGACCAGCCAGATGCAGGTTGAGGCCGCTCCAGCTGCCGAAGGCCACCTCGTGGCCACCGCCCAATACCAGCGGGAAGTGCCCCTCGTCCAGCAAGCGGGCCACCCGTTCGGCCAGACGGCCGTGGGCGGCATCGAGATCGCCATCCTCGCAGTTCACGTCACCGCAGTCATAGACGGGCCGACCCAGATGCCAGGCGCTGTTGGCCAGCAGCTTGCGCACCGCCAGCGGCGCACCGGCGGCCCCGACCCGCCCCTTGTTGCGGCGCACCCCCTCGTCACAGGCAAAACCCACCAGGGCTACGCCCGGGGCGGCGCGGCCTGCTTGTGGCCAGGGTTGCACCTTGTCGTGCCAGCGCAGGGCCAGCTCGCCATCTTCCGGATCCTGGCGCCCCTGCCAGACCGACATGTCGACCGGGTTGAACTTATCCATGGAGCGTCTCCTCGCCGTTGACCACCCGGCTCACCAGCTGATCGACGCCGATGAGGTAGCTGAGCTCTGCCGGATGGCCGCAGTTCCAGACCAGGAAGTCCGCCAGCATGCCGACCCTGAGCTGCCCCAGCTGCTCCTGCTCGCCAAGCGCCCGGGCGGCGTGGCGGGTCACCCCGGCCATGGCCTCCACCGGGGTCAGGCCGAACAGGGTGCAAGCCATGTTCATGGCCATCCGCAGCGAGACGATGGGGGCCGTGCCCGGGTTGATGTCGGAGGAGACCGCCATCGGCACCCCCGCCTTGCGCAGCGCGGCGACCGGAGGCAGCTTGGTCTCCTTGAGGAAGTAGAAGGCGGTGGGCAGCAGGGTGGCCACCACGCCGCGGTGGGCCAGCGCCTGGATCCCTTCCGGATCCAGGTACTCCAGGTGATCCACCGAGAGGGCGCCGAAGTTGGCGGCCAGCGTGCTGCCGCCCAGGTTGGAGAGCTGATCCATGTGCCCTTTCACCGCCAGACCGTATTGATCTGCCGCCAGATAGACCTGTTCGGTCTGGGCCAGCGAGAAGCCGATGTGTTCACAGAAGACGTCCACCGCATCGGCCAGGCCCGCCTCGGCGGCGGCCGGGATGATCTCCTGACAGATGGTCTCGACCCAGGAGTCGGGATCGTCGCGATACTCCGGCGGCACCGCATGAGCCGCCAGCAGGGTGGTCTTGACCCGGATCGGCAGCGCCTCCCCCAGTCGGCGGGCGACCCGCAGCATCTTGAGCTCGTCTTCCAGGGTGAGGCCGTAGCCGGACTTGATCTCCACCGTGGTGACCCCTTCGCGGATCAGGGATTTCACCCTCGGCAGCGCCAGCTCAAACAGTTGATCCTCACTGGCGGCGCGGGTGGCGCGCACCGTGCTGATGATGCCGCCGCCCTTGCGGGCGATCTCCGCATAGGGCACCCCTTTCTGGCGCAGTTCGAACTCTTCGGCACGGCTGCCGGCGAAGATGAGGTGGGTGTGGCAATCGATGAGGCCGGGGGTGACCAGCTTGCCCTTCATGTCCTGCCAATGGGCGGGATAGGGGCCCTTGAGATCCTGCATCGGCACCAGGGCGTGGATCCGCCCCTCGTGAACGCCGAGGGCATGGGGTTCCAGCAGACCGTAGTCGGCCAGATCGGAGCGCAGGGTGGCGGGTGTCACGTTGAGCCAGACCCGCTCGCAGTTCAACAGTTCCTTGTTCATACCGACCTCTAAATGTATATACATTAACTTATATCCGATCTCTGACGGGAAAGAAAGGATCAAGTTCACATCTTGATAACAGCGTGTTCATTAGAGCTTAAACACAAAAAAGCCCGCCAGAGGCGGGCTTTGTCAAAAACAATATGTATATACAATCAACTGAGGCTGGTCTTGGAGCTCAACTTGTAGCGGGAGCCCGGCGAGAGCAAACGGGCATAGGAGACCAGATAACCATCGGACCAGGTACGCCGATGCAGCAGCAGGCAGGGGGTGTCGACCCGCACCTGTAACAAGCCGGCTTCGCCGGCACTTGGCAGCACCGCCTCCACCACGTGCTCCATCTCGGAGAGGGGGCAGACCTCCATCAGATAACGGTTGGGGGTCTGGCTGGCAAAATCCTGCTCGCCATACGCCGGCAGCCGCTCGGCATCGACAAAGCGCTCTTCCAGTTGCAGCGGCTCACCATCGGCCTGATGGACGATGAGACTGTGGAAGATGGGGGCGCCGACCCGCAGGCCCAGCTGCACCGCCACCTTCTCGTCGGCGGCCTGACGCTGCAGCCGGATCACCCGGCCGCTGTACTCGCTGCCCCGCTCGGCGATCTCGTCGGCGATATTGCGAATGGCCAGCAGCGGCGATTCGGTGCGCCTGTCCGCCACGAAGCTGCCGGAGCCGGCGGTGCGCACCAGCCAGCCCTCGGCCACCAGCTCGCGCAGCGCCTTGTTGACCGTCATCCGGCTCACGGCGAACTGCTCGCACAGGGCTGCCTCGGTCGGGATCCGGTCGCCCGCCTGATAGTGGCGTTCGCGGATCCCATCCAGGATGTGCTGCTTGATCTGCAGATAGAGGGCCGGTGCCAACGGGATGCTCCTCAGCGACGGCGGTGGGGCGGACGCATGTCCGGCCAGGCGCGATAGACGTCCGGGATCTGCTCGGGCCCGCTGATGCAGAGATCGAGATCGTGCAGCAGACCGTCCTTGATGCCGTAGATCCAGCCGTGTACCGCCAGCTCCTGCCCCTTGCGCCAGGCGTTCTGGATGATGGTGGTGTGACAGACGTTGGCCACCTGCTCGGCCACGTTCAGCTCGCACAGGTAGTCGAAGCGCTCGTGCTCATCCTCGATGGCATCCAGCTGCTCGCGATACTTGAAGTAGACATCCTTGATGTTGCGCAGCCAGTTGTCGATAAGCCCCAGCTCCTGGTTCTGCATCGCCGCCTTGACGCCGCCGCAGCCATAGTGGCCGCAGACGATGATGTGCTTCACCTTGAGCACCTCGACCGCGTATTGCAGCACCGAGAGGCAGTTGAAGTCGGTGTGTACCACCAGGTTGGCGACGTTGCGGTGGACGAACACGTCCCCCGGCAGCAGCCCCATCAGCTGGTTGGCGGGTACCCGGCTGTCGGAGCAGCCGATCCAGAGGTATTCGGGGGCCTGCTGGGCGGAGAGGGTAGCAAAGAATTCGGGATCCTCGGCCTTGATCCGTTCCGCCCACTCGCGGTTGTTGGTAAACAAGTCGTTCAAGAGTTTCACTATCTGCTCTCCCTACTGTGGCAGTGGCGGCAACATACCATACACAAGGGTAACCAAGGCAAGGCCGACCAGATCCCCGCCAAACAAAAACAGGGCCATCAGGCCCTGTTTTTGTGGGAGGAAGCATCAGGCTTCCATGGCATCTTTCAGCTTCTTGAGGGCGTTTTTCTCAAGCTGACGCACCCGCTCGGCGGAGACGCCGTAGGTATCGGCCAACTCCTGCAGGGTGGTCTTGCTGTCATCATCGAGCCAGCGGGCACGGATGATGTGCTGGCTGCGCTCGTCCAGGGTAGCCAGGGCCGAGCTCAGGCGACGGGTCGCGTGATCGTCCCAGTTGTCGTTCTCGATGGTCGCGGCCAGATCGGAGGATTTGTCCTCCAGATAGTGAACCGGTGCGAAACCGCCCTCTTCTTCATCATCGCCGACCAGATCGAACGCCTGATCGTAGTTGCTCATGCGCGCTTCCATCTCGGTGACGTCGGCGGCGGAGACGCCGAGGTCGGCAGCCACTGCCTGCACCTCTTCGTGGTTCAGCCAGCCCAGACGTTTCTTGGATTTGCGCAGATTGAAGAACAGCTTGCGCTGGGCCTTGGTGGTCGCCACCTTGACCATGCGCCAGTTGCGCAGAACGTATTCGTGAATTTCGGCCTTGATCCAGTGCACAGCAAAGGAGACCAGGCGCACGCCGACACTCGGGTCGAAGCGCTTGACCGCCTTCATCAGGCCGATGTTGCCTTCCTGCACCAGGTCGGCCTGGGGCAGACCGTAGCCGGCATAACTCTTGGCGACATGAACGACAAAGCGCAGGTGCGACATAACGAGCTGACGGGCAGCCTCGAGATCGCCACCCTGCTGCAAACGCTCAGCCAGTTCACGCTCTTCCTCTGCGCTCAGCACCGGAATCGAGTTTACTGCCTGGATATAGCCTTCCAGACTACCTTGCGGAATCAGAGCCATAGTGCGCTGCAATGAAGTTCCCATGTTCTACCTCTTACTTTTCAATCGAATCAGTCTAACACCCTGAGAGGGCCTGTCTACTGACCGGACGCCATTCTGCGGCCTGCATCAAACATGCTGAACATGTTTGAACCGGGGTTATCTTAGGCCGGCAGGATGAATCATGAATGAACAGTCAAAAAAAGGGGGTCACAATAAAGGACCCCCGAAAAGTAGCATGCTAAGTCCATTGTTGCGGAGCTCGCAACCTTCACATGCTTGCCAAGTCAGACGAGCAAGGCATAGGGGCCACACCCGTATAAATTCTTCAGCATTTGTAGACTGCTTATAAATCAGAAGGTTCACAGGATCCAGAGAAGATCCCGAAGATCGGCAATGTTCAGATTACTCCCAGAACGGCGGCCGTGCCAGAAACGGCCACTCTTTTACTTGATCCAGGTCGCAAAATCCAGCGCTTTAAAACGCTGATAAATTAATCAGGACGGTTCGATGTCGCGAATGTGACGATGGACCGAAAACCAGGAGGCAATCAGCCCCAGCAAGGCGCCCAGCAGGATCAGGTTGATCCCGTCCACCGCCCCCATCCCCACCAGCCGGAAGTTGCTGTTGTAGAGGCCGGCCAGCTCCTTCACCACCCCCTCGCTCCAGATCACCATCACCTCGGTCAACCACCAGGCCAGCATGCCGCCGATGACCCCGAACCAGATGCCGGTATAAAGGAAGGGACGATGAATGAAAGCATCGGTCGCCCCCACCAGCTTGAGCACCTCGATCTCGGAACGCTGGTTGAGAATATTCAGCCTGAGCGTGTTGCCGACGATCAGCAGCACGGCGGAGAGCAGCAGCACAGCGATGCCGGTGATGGTGTGACGCAGCAGGTTCATGATCCCCTGCAGCCGGGTCAGCCACTGCAGATCCAGCTTGCCCTGTTCCACCCCGTCTTCGTTGTTGAGCTTGTTGAGCAGCTCGGCCGCCCCTTCCGGGTTCTGCCAGCGCGGATCCGGGATCACGCTCAGCACCGGCGGCAGCGGGTTGCTGTCGAGGTAATCGAGCGCATCGCCAAACCCGGAGATCTCGCGAAACTCCTTGAGCGCCTCATCCCGGCTCATGTAGGTGACCGACTCCACCTCCGGGTAGAGCAGGATCCGCTGCTTCATGTCGAGGATGTTCTGCTCGGGCAGATCCTTGCGCAGATAGAGGGAGATCTGGGAGCTGGTCTGCCAGCTGCCCTCCACCACCTCGGCGTTTTTCAGCAGCACGTGGAAACAGGAGGGCAGCGCCAGGCTGACCCCCAGCACCGCCAGCGTCATCAGCGAGGCGAGCGGGTTGCGCCACAGCTCCCCCAGGCTGGAAAAAGCCTGCCGGGCGTGGTCGACCCAGTACATCATGAAGCGCCGTAGCGGTGGCTGTTTATGGCGAACGATAGCCATCAGAGCTCCTCCCCTGCCGAATACATGCGACCCGCCTTGAGGGTCAGGGTGCGATAGCGCATGCGGGCGATCAGCCCCAGATCGTGGGTGGCAATCAGCACGGAAACGCCGAAGCGGTTGAACTCTTCGAACAGTCGCATGATGTCCATGGAGAGCTGGGGATCCAGGTTGCCGGTCGGCTCATCCGCCAGCAGCAGCGGCGGCTTGTTGACGATGGCGCGGGCGATGCCGACCCGCTGCTGTTCACCGCCGGAGAGCATGCGCGGCTGGTAGCGTTCCTTGCCGAGCAACCCGACC
Source organism: Aeromonas sp. QDB03 (assembly GCF_027707985.1). Taxonomy (NCBI): domain Bacteria; kingdom Pseudomonadati; phylum Pseudomonadota; class Gammaproteobacteria; order Aeromonadales; family Aeromonadaceae; genus Aeromonas; species Aeromonas sp. QDB03. Next base: position 452,623 of record NZ_JAPCJG010000003.1, read on the forward strand.
TTGTCGAGCGCCGCCGCTACCCGTTTGTTGATGTCCGCATGGCTGTAGCCGTCGATCACCAGCGGCAACGCCACGTTGTCGAACACGGTGCGGTCCATCAGCAGCCGGTGATCCTGGAAGATCATGCCGATCTGGCGGCGCACGTAGGGGATCTCCCCCCGCTTGATATGGCTGACGTCGTCGCCATGAAAGAAAACACGGCCGTCGGTGGGCCGTTCCATCACGCTGATGAGTTTGAGGAGGGTACTCTTGCCTGCACCCGAGTGCCCGGTCAGGAAGGCCATCTCCCCCTTGCGCAGGTGAAAACTGACCTTCTGCAGCGCCTGATGGCCGCCGCTGTAGACCTTGCTGACCTTGTCAAAACGGATCATAACGGTTCCCTGACAGTGACCAACCCCGACCTGGGTCGGGGTTGGGGGCGCACGACTCGCGGCGCCCGAGCTTGCTCATCGCGAAGGAGATCACTCCTCGCGACTGAAAAGCGCCTCGATGAAGTCGTTGGCGACGAACGGACGCAGATCGTCGATCCCCTCGCCCACCCCGATGTAGCGGATCGGGATCTGGAACTTGTCGGCCACCGCGAAGATGACACCGCCCTTGGCAGTACCGTCCAGCTTGGTGAGGGTGATGCCGGTCAGGCCCACCGCCTCGCTGAACAGCTTGGCCTGGCTCAGGGCGTTCTGGCCGGTGCCGGCGTCCAGAGTCAGCATGATCTCGTGGGGCGCCGCATCGTCCAGCTTCTTCATCACCCGCACCACCTTCTTGAGCTCTTCCATCAGGTTGCTCTTGTTCTGCAGGCGGCCGGCGGTGTCGGCGATCAATACGTCGGCGCCACGGGAGCGGGCTGCCTCGATGGCGTCATAAATGACGGAGGCGGAGTCGGCGCCGGTGTGCTGGGCAATCACCGGAATGTTGTTGCGCTGACCCCACACCTGCAGCTGCTCGACGGCGGCGGCACGGAAGGTATCGCCGGCGGCCAGCATCACACTCTTGCCTTCGGCCTGGAACTGCTTGGCCAGCTTGCCGATGGTGGTGGTCTTGCCGACACCGTTCACGCCTACCATCAGGATCACGTAGGGTTTCTTGCTGGTGTCGATCACCAGTGGCTGCTCGACCTTGGCCAGCATCTCGCCCATGTCCTGCTTGAGCAGGCCGTAGAGCGCCTCGGCATCCTTGAGCTGCTTGCGATCCGCATGCTGCACCAGCCCCTCGATGATGCGGCTGGTGGTATCGACGCCGAGATCGGCGGTCAGCAGCTGGGTCTCCAGCTCTTCAAACAGCTCGTCATCGATCTTCTTGCCACGGAACAGGCCGAAGAAACCGGAGCCGATATTCTCCCGGGTACGCACCAGACTGCGCTTGAGGCGGGCGAAGAAACCCTCCCGTTGCGGCTTCTCCTGGGTGTCGTCATCCACCTTGGCGGCCAGCGGCAGGGCTGCCAGGGCAGCGGCCTCAGCCTCCATCGCGGCGACCAGGCGCAGATCTTCCGCTCGCTGGGCCTCTTTGGCGAGACGGACTTCCTCGGCAGCCTGGGCTTCGGCGGCAATACGCGCCTCTTCTGCGGCGCGGGCTTCGGCAGCAATACGAGCTTCTTCTGCGGCACGGGCCTCGGCAGCAATACGCGCTTCTTCTGCGGCGCGGGCCTCTGCGGCAATGCGAGCCTCTTCCATAGCGCGGGCTTCGGCAGCAATGCGCGCCTCTTCCGTAGCGCGGGCTTCGGCAGCAATACGCGCCTCTTCCGCAGCACGGGCTTCGGCGGCAATACGGGCCTCCTCTGCAGCCTGAGCTTCAGCAGCAATACGAGCCTCTTTTGCGGCACGGGCCTCGGCAGCAACACGAGCTTCTTCTGCGGCGCGAGCTTCGGCGGTAATACGGGCCTCTTCTGCGGCAAGGGCTTCAGCAGCAATGCGAGCCTCTTCTGCGGCACGGGCCTCGGCGGCAATGCGAGCCTCTTCTGCGGCACGGGCCTCGGCGGCAATACGCGCTTCTTCTACGGCGCGAGCCTCGGCGGCAATGCGAGTCTCTTCTGCAGCGCGGGCTTCGGCGGCAATACGAACTTCTTGCGCCGCCTTGAGCTCGGCAGCAACACGGGCAGCCTCTTGAGACTGCGCTTTCGCAGCGGCACGCTCCTCTTCGGCCAGCAGGGCTTCATTGACGATCACCGGCTCCAGATCGGAGGCACACTCCTCCACCACCAGCGGACCATGGTCGTCCAGCTCGGCAGGTGGGCAGCAATCATCGTGCAAAACAGAATTCTGTGCGCTGGCGGGCACTTCAGCCGCCACGGCAGGCGTAGGATCGGAAACGGGAGCGGGGGCAGCAGCGACCTCGGGCTCAGCGGTAATCGGGGTGGCTTGCGGTGTCTGTGGTTGGACAGCCTCAGCCTCTTCTTTCTTGCGGCCGAAACCCAGCCAGGAAAACAAACCTTTTGCCATCTAAAAATACTCACATCAAAGGCTGACTGCTAAGATAGCCGTCCCTCGGCGGGTCGGCATAAAAATGAACCGCCTTATACTACCACTTTATTTTCTGACGACGAAACGCGATGCCCAGAGTGAAATCCAGCCGTAACGGCCCGAGCAAGAGCCCAGCCCCGCAGGGGAAATCGGGCTTTGTAAGAATCATCAGCGGTCAGTGGCGAGGCCGCAAACTGCCGGTCAGGGATGTGGAAGGACTCAGACCCACTACGGATCGCGTCAAGGAGACCATCTTCAACTGGCTGGCTCCGCATGTCCGTGGCACCCGCTGTCTGGATCTGTTCGCCGGCAGCGGCGGCCTGGGGCTGGAGGCGCTGTCGCGCTATGCCGAGCAGGTCACCCTGATCGAGATGGACAAGGGCGCCGCCGACCAGATCAAGAAGAACCTAACCACCCTCGGCAGCAGCCAGGGCCAGGTGATCCAGTCCGATGCCGTCAGCTGGCTGCAGGGGCCGGCCACACCGTTCGATCTGGTGTTTCTCGATCCCCCCTTTCGCCGCGAACTGCTGCCTCAGGTGTGCGAGCTGCTTGAGCAGCGCGGCTGGCTGGCGCCGGACGCCCTCATCTATCTGGAGCGGGAGAAGGAGATGGCCGATCTGCCGCTGCCGGCCAGCTGGCAACTACTCAAGGACAAACAGGCAGGCCAGGTCTGCTATCAGCTCTATCTACGAGACACCAAGCATGACGCTGCTGTTTAAAAGAGGGAGGTGGGCGCGGCGCCCCTCCCCATCAATTTGGACAACGGCTCAAGGACAAGCAGGCCGATCAAATCAGGTCTGCTATCAGCTCTATCTGCGAGACACCAAGCATGACGCTGCAGTTTAAAGGGGGGAGATGGGCGCGGTGCCCCTCCCCGTCAATTTGGACAACGGCTCAAGGACAAGCAGGTCGATCAAATCCAGGTCTGCTATCAACTCTATCTGCGGGAGGTAAACGATGAAGCGGGTGTTTAATCTGTTGGCGATGGGCCTGATCCTGTTCTTCTGGTTCGGCGTGCTGGTCAGCCTGATCGCCCCGCTGCCGGGCAAGCTCAACGGCTTTCTGCCGGTGTGCGGCGTGATCGTGGCCCTGATGCACTGGGTGCAGGCCAGCATGGTCAAGGCGGCCTGCAAGCCCTACTTCGCGGTGAGCCGGCTCGAGTTCACCCAAGTGCTGGTGTTCGGGGTGTTCGGCATGGTGGAGATCCGCGCCAGACTGCAGGACATCGTCGATGCCAAACAGCGCGGCACAGACAACAAAGCCGGGTGATCCCGGCTCTGTCATGGTGGTTCAGGAAGGAGTGCTGGTCACTCCTTCTCTTTTTTCCCCACGCTGATGCCGAGCTTGATGGAGAGCACCGCCAGCAGCAGCAACATCATGATCAGCGAGAAGAAGTTGCTGCCAAGCTCGGGGTACTGCACCTTGACCAGCGCCGAGTGGCCGAACACGCCGATGAAGAAGCAGAGCAGCATGCAAACGGGTGTGTTGCCCTCCAGCGAGACATGACAGTAGTGCTGGTAGAGCTGATAGGCAGCCAGTACCAGGGCGATCATCGGGAAGAAGGAGAAGGGCACCACCGACTCCGACAAGACCGTCAGAGAGGCATCACCACAGATGCCGATGAGCAGGGCCAGCAGCAGGGGTTTCTTCGGGATCGGGTTCTGATCATGCATGGAGCTGTCCATCCTTTGACTTAAGAGAGAGGTTCACGGCGCTTCTGGTTCTGGACCTCGGCGCCCATGGCGATCATGCGCAGCTGACGGATGGTGCGATCGGACAGGGCCCGGCACTCCTCGCTGGTCATGTCGAGGGCATCGGCACCGGCGCTGAAGACGATGGTCACCATGGCTTCGGCCTGGATGTAGGCCTCTTCCCGCGGTGCCCCCGTGGTGGCCTCGAGGTAATCGGTCAGTTCGGCGATGAAGTGCTGGATCTCCCGCGCCACCGCCTGCCGGAATGCCGCCGAAGTGCCGGAGCGCTCGCGCAGCAGCAGCCGGAAGATGTTCGGATTGTTCTCGACGAACTCCATGAAGGTCTGCACCGAGGTGCTGATGACGCTGCCGCCCCCGGCGATGCGCTGGCGCGCCTGGCGCATCAGCTGGCGCAGGGTCAGGCCGCCTTCATCCACCAGGGTCAGTCCCAGCTCCTCCATGTCGCGAAAGTGACGATAGAAGGAGGTGGGCGCGATGCCGGCCTCCCGCGCCACTTCCCGCAGGCTGAGGTTGGAAAAACTGCGGTTGGCGCACAGTTGGCTGAACGCCGCCTCGATCAGAGTACGCCGGGTTTTTTCTTTTTGTTGCGCGCGAATACCCACGAAAACAGTCACCTTCAGGTTATCGAGGCCAAATGATAACCCGAAGGCTGCGCCAGGATCAGGTTTGTCTCCTACTTTTTTACCATTGACCCGAATTCTGGCTGCATGGAGAATGGCGCACAGCTGTTCGCTGAAAGGAACCGAGTGAGATGGAACGCCCCCCGATCATCATGACCAACACCCTGCTGTTTGCCCTCTCCGGGCTGACCGCACTGATCGCCGTGCCCTGGTACGGCATGACCCATGGCTATGACCTCTGGCAGTGGGGCAGCTTCCTGCTGCTGTTCTGCTATTGCGGCATCTCCATCACCGCCGGCTACCATCGGCTCTGGTCCCACAAGGCCTACAAGGCCCACCTGATCCTGCAGTGGATCTTCGCCATCGGAGGTGCCCTCGCCCTGCAAAACTCGGCCCTGCACTGGTCTTCCGACCATCGCCGCCACCATCGACACGTGGATGACAACCAGCAGGATCCCTACAGTGCAGGACGCGGTTTCTGGTACTCCCACATCGGCTGGATGCTGCGTGAATATCAGGGCGACACCTATCACGACTACAGCAACGTGCGGGATCTGCAGAACAACCCCATCGTCGTTTTCCAGCACAAGCACTATCTGGCGCTGACCCTGGCCACCAACATCGGCATCCCGCTGCTGCTGGGGCTCATCCACGGCGATCTGCTCGGCATGTTGCTGCTGGCCGGGGTGCTGCGCATGGTGATGACTCATCACACCACCTTCTTCATCAACTCGCTGGCCCACATCTGGGGCAGCCAGCCCTTCACCGACCGCAACAGCGCACGGGACAACGGCATTCTGGCCTTCTTCACCTTCGGCGAGGGTTACCACAACTTTCATCACCTGTTCGAGAACGACTATCGCAACGGCATCCACTGGTGGCAGTTCGATCCCACCAAGTGGCTGATCCGCAGCGCCTCCTGGTGCGGGCTGACCCGGGATCTGCGCGCCTGTCCGGAAGAGCGGATCGAACAGGCCAGGCTGGAGATGCAGCTGAAACGGGCCCAGGCCAAGCTGCGCAAGCAGGATGACAGGGAGCTGTGGCAGGCCCTGCTGCAGGAGGAGTACGACAAGCTGAACCAGCAGTTGCAGCACTACTACGCCAGCCGCAAACGCCTGCTGGAGCAGCGCAAGCGCAAGGCGCTGGCCCGCTACGACCAACTGAAGCTGCAGCTGGAGTATCGCAACCTGCACGATGCCTTCATCGCCGCCAAACGCAACTGGAGCCGACTGCTGGCAGGCATCGCCTGACCCTGGAATGTCGGGCTGAACAAAGAAAAAGACCGCCAATCGGCGGTCTTTTTCTGGGCGCGGAGCAGCCAGCCAGCCATAAAAAATGGGGTGACACTCGCATGTCACCCCCTCGCAAATAGCATGTTCCATATTGGAATCCGGTCCTGTCGGGTTCTGCTGCTGCTTCCTGAGTTTCCGCTACCCATCTGAAGCAGGTGCCTGCTGGAGCAATCCAGTCGGCCAGTTCCCTTCACGACCCTCTTCCGCACGGCGGCAAGCCACCGTGTTGTCCTTGCAGTTGAAATATTACGCAGATAAATAAAATAAAAAACCGATTTATGCGCCCATGTATGCAAGTCGCAACCCTTCATGGAACTTCAGTCAGAAAACAATTCTATTAAAAACAATACGATAAACCAGTTCATCGCCATAGGATGGCAAACGTTATCCTCGAAGGCGCACAAGGCTTTGCGAGATCTCGCACACGCTCGCCCCGCTCACAACCAGCGCTGCAGCGGTAACCAGTCACTGACCCTGGCCAGCAGGCGGCGCAGGGTGGAGGGCGGGGCCGCCACCGAGTGGGAAGAGCGCTGCTGCCAGGTCGCCAGCCACTGCTGCAACTCGGCACACAACGCGGGACAGGCCAGATGCAGCACCAGCTCGGTGTTGAGCAGCAGAGAGCGCGGATCCAGATTGAAGCTGCCGAGCAGCGCCTCCTCCTCCCCCACCAGGATCAGCTTGGCGTGCAGACTGAGCGACTCCCCCTCCAGCTCCGACAGCGCGATACCCTGCCGTATCAGCCAGGGACGGTGACGGCGATAGGCGCCGTACACCAGCGGCACATCCGTGCTGGCCAGGGAGTTGGTCAGAATGTCAATGTTCACCCCCGCCTGCCGCTGCTGCCTGAGCCGGCGGCGCAGCCCCCGGGTCAGGATGAGATAAGGGGTGACCAGACTCAGCGTGCCTTGGTTGTCGGCCAGCTTGCGCCAGAGCAGGCGTGCGGTGGTGGGTCGAGACACCAGCCCCTTGCCGGGTCGATCAAACCACACTTCTGCCTCTCCGGCATGCCAGGGCAGGGGGACGGGTTCGGGATCGAACAGGCTGGCGGGCAGGTCGTAGACGGCCGCCACCTGCGGCTCATTCATCGTCAGCAGAAAGTCGTTCACCACCTGCACCTCGGCCCGCTGCAACGGGCGCCGCAGCAGACGGCGGATCGGGTGGCTCCAGCGGCTGCGCCAGAATTGATCGAAACCCTGCTCGGCCTGCTGGCAGAGCAGGCCGCGACAGGCGAGATCCAGATCGACGAACTGGGGCGCCCCACCGAGCCCGAAGTAACGGTCCCCGATGTTGCGACCGCCGATCACCGCCTGGCTGCCATCCACCAGCAACAGCTTGTTGTGCATGCGGTGATTGATGCGGCGAAAGCTGAGCAGCCCTTCCAGCAGCAGGGTCAGTGGCCGCCAGCCACGCAACCAGAAGGGATTGAACAGGCGCACCTCGATACCCGGCTGATGGGCCACCATCTCCAGGAAACGGTTGTCGCCGGCATAGAGGTCATCGATGAGCAGCTGCACCCGCACTCCGCGCCGGGCGGCATGCAGCAGCTCCGCCAGCAACAGCTTGCCGCTGCTGTCCTCCTCCCAGCTGTAGTACTGGGCCTGGATCCGGCTTCTGGCGCCGCGGATCAGCTGGCAGCGCAACTTGAGTGCCAGCTCGGGCTGGTCTATCAGGGCGAATTCAGCGGGGATCATGGCGTCATCCGCCTGTCATGAGGAAATGGCATAACGCTGGCTAAGGGCCTCGTAGCAACAGGATGAAGGAATTTACCATGGAACTCACGGATCGCCCCGCCATCAGTCACAGACCGCAGGCCAGTGAGCCGGATCCCTCGCCAAGCGGCCAGCTGGCCCCCTGGTATCTGCAGCACAGGGATCAGGCCTGGCAGCCCTTCGCCCCGCCCGCCCAACCGCACTAGCAGGACGTCAGGGCTGGGCTACCGCCTCGATGGCGGCCGCCTTGCCCTCCAGCTGGGGCAGGCTGAAGCGGTAGGCCACATAGTACTTGTAGATGGTGCTCACATAGTTGATGGGCCCCTGGCCCACCTCATTGGCCACCAGCTGCTCCACGTTGCCGAACCAGACATTGGGATCCAGCCCGGCGGCCTCGGCCTTGGCCCTGAGCGCCTGCACCCGGTTCGGACCGGCATTGTAGGCCGCCAGCGCAAACAGGTGGCGGTTGAGCACATCCAGCTTGGGATCATTGAAATAGGTGTCGAGGATCAACCGCATATAACGGCAGGCCGCCTCCACATTGCCCTCCAGACTGGCAAGCCGGGCACCGCGAATGCCCACCTCGCCGCCGGTGCTCGGCAACAGCTGCATGATCCCCACCGCCCCCCGTTCGGAACGGATATTGGCATTGAGGCCAGACTCCTTGTAGGCCAGCGCTGCCAGCATCAGCCAGTCCAGCCGGTACTTGTCGGCCTGCTGCTCCAGCACCTTACGGATGGTCGACAGCCTGCCCAGCGGATCCGGTGCCAGTATGTTGCTCATCTGGTCGTTGCGCGCCAGCAGACGGCGCAGAGCCATGTCGCTGTAAAGGGTGCGCTTGCCGGCATCGGCCAGATAGTCGTTGACCGCCTTGAGCAGTTCGGGACTGTTGTTGCGCAGGGCCCAGGCGCTGCGGCCGTTGTCTCGCAGCGGGATCAGCTTGTGGGCTCGCAGCCCGCTGATCATGCCGAGCCAGATCCGCCCCTTGAAGCTGTCGGTCACGGTGAGCGGTATGATGCCGGCCGCCACCATCTCCAGCAGATCCCCGTCCTGCAGATATTCAGGCACCGTCTCGATATAGATGGGCGGCAGCCCCAGCTCACGAAACAGCCAGTTGAGCTGGCGCAGGCTCTCGTAATAGCTGGAGCTGGCCCGCACCCAGACCCGCCGGCCGGAGAGCTGGGTAATGCGGTTGAAGGTCGGCAGGCTGTGCTGGCTCACCACCCACTCTTCGATGGGGGCGATCACCGGGTTGGAGAAGGTCACCTGTTCGCGCCGGGTCGGCGTCACCGTCATGTTGGCGGCCACCAGATCCCCCCGCCCCTCGGTGAGGTAGTCCAGCAGCTTGTCCTGGCGCACCGGGATGTAGATGATCTTGAGTTTGATCTTCTCCTTGGCCAGGTAGGTCTGATTCAGCCAGCGCTCGAACCCCTGCAGCTGGTTGACCAGGATGCCGTGTTGGGCCCCCTTGTCGAAGAAGAAGAAGCCCCGCTCATAGACCACCAGGGCCCTGAGCTCTTTCTTTTGCAATATGCTGGCGAGATCCCCGGGCTGGGGCAGCCGTTGCGGCTTGAGATCCGCCGCCAGCAGCGGCAGCGCACACAGAGCGAGCAGACCCCAGCACCAGCGCAGCCTCATGATGCAAGCGCCTGCGGTTGCTTCGCAGCGAGCGGGATCCCGTCAAACGGGTGGCGAACAAAGGTGGGGAAAATGGCGAAGAGCCAGCGCTGAACCATGATGAGATCGCCTTCTGTTGGCCGACTCGCGTCGGGCAAAACCGTCTGTGGGATAACTAACTATAGAACGCGGACCCACAGCAGAAGGGTCAACACGGCAGGCAAGCCTGCCGTGTCATCAGCAGGCTCAGATAGAGCGGGCACGCATCTCGAAAATGAGTTTTTCGGCGGTGCAGGTGAATTGCAGGCGGGCTTTCAGGATCACGCCGTTGGCGCCCTGACTCAGTTCGCTGCTGCTTGTTGCTTCGGCAGTGACCTGCTTGGCCAGCGCCTCGTAGGCGGCCAGCTTGGCGCGAGCGTCGGCTTCTGCAGCGGCCTCGATCACCAGCTCCATCACATCGTCACCTTCGCCGATGATGGTACCAATTTCGGCGAAACAGCCGCAGCTGTCACAGGTCTCGTTCAATTCCACTTTCTCTTCTACGGACATCATTCAACTCCCACTTATTTCGGCTGTGATTCATCGTCACGCAAGGCTTTGCGAAAATCCCTGATGGCGGTGCCCAGATCTTCCCCGGCGCCAGCCAGGCGTTTGCTGCCAAACACCACGACCACGACGACGAGCAGGATCAACAAATGCCAGATATGAATTCCACCGAGTCCCATAGGGATACTCCTGACTGATAGATACCGATTGTTTGTATCAAAAGAAGGCGCAAAGATTGTTGGGCAAAATCAAGACAGGTGCAAGTTTGCAAATAAATCACTCAAAAAAATACGGCGACCCAGGGTCGCCGTATTGCTTGATGCTACTTGTCCCCTCAACCACTACATCCTGTACCAGCCGCCATCGAAGGCGAGAGACGTTTCGAGCATAAATTCGCCTAGATATGAAAACAAATGGTATAAATTCATCTAAGAATTGAAGAGGATTCATATCATGTTGCTGGAACAGTTGGGGCGTATCGACCTCAATCTATTGATTATCCTGCAAGTATTGCTGGAAGAGCGAAACGGCAGCCGGGCGGCCCGTCGGCTGCACCTGAGCCAATCTGCCGTCAGCAAGGCGCTCGGCCGGCTGCGGGAAACCTTCGACGACCCCCTGTTCGTGCGCTCGGCCTACGGGCTGGAACCCACCGCCCGCGCTCTCAGCCTGCAGCAGCAACTGCAGCCCATCCTGCTGTCGCTCGACAACCTGATCCAGCCACCGGATTTTGACCCGACCACCACCGAGCGGGAGTTCGTCATCGCCAGCATGGACAGCGCCTTCACCCTGTTCGCCCCGCTCTACCTGAGCGAGCTGAAACGACAGGCCCCCGGCATCCGGCTGCGCTACGAGGAGTGGACCGAGAACAGCCTGACCGAGATGAGCCAGGGCCAGGTGGACATTGCCTTCACGGTGCGGGAGAACTGCATCAACTCGGACTTTCGGCTCGACACCCTGCCCAACGCCATCTGCCAGCGGCTGCTCGCCATCGACGATCTGACCTGCCTGGTGCAGCACGACCACCCCGCGCTGCACGAACCCGAGTGGGATCTCACCCGCTACCTGGCCTATCCCCACGTGCAGACCTATTGCGAAGGGCGCGATCGCTGGATGCTGGATCACAAGCTGGCGGAGCAGGATCTCTATCGTCGCATCGAGGCGACCGTGCCCTCCTTCGAGGCGGCGCTGCGGATGGGCATGCACTCGGACATGATAGTGACCCTCTCCCGGCTCTACGCCCGTCACGCCACCCAGGTCTATCCGCTGGTACCGCTGCCGCTGCCCATCGCCCTCGACAGCATCTCCCACCTGCTGATCTGGCATCAGCGTCACGAGGAGGATCCGGGCCACCGCTGGCTGCGGGAAACCCTGCTGACCCTCATCATGGGCAAGCTGGAGCCCACTGCGGCCGAACCGTCCTGATATCAGTACCGGGCCGAAAGACCCTGACGGTCACCACGCCGGATCTCAGGCAAAAAAACGGGGCTCGTCGAGCCCCGTGTCTTTTCTGTTGGCCTGTCGGCCGATCAGTTCTGACCGGTTACCGCCAGGTAGTGGTGCACCCCGTCGAGCAGCATCTGCACCGAGATCATCACCAGCAGCATGCCCATCAGACGCTCCACCGCGGTGAGTCCTCGCTCACCCAGCAGCTTGTTGAATACCTCGTAGAACATCAGGATCACCGCGCTGGCGCCCCAGGCCATCAACAACGCCAGCGACCAGTCCGCCATCCGGGTCGGCTCCTGGTTGGCCAGCAGCAGCAAGGACGCCAGGATCGAGGGACCGGCAATCATGGGGATGGCCATAGGCACCAGGAAGGGCTCCTCACCCGCAGCCAGCCCGGTTACTCCGCCTTCACTCGGGAAGATCATCTTGATGGCGATAAGGAACAGGATGATGCCGCCGGCGATGCTAACCGCCTCCTGCCGCAGGTTGAGGAAATTGAGGATCTGCTGGCCGACGAACAGGAAGGCCATCATGATCACCAGTGAAAACAGCAGCTCCCGCATCATCACCTTGCGCCGCCGCTTGGGATCGATATGACGCAGGATCGACAGGAAGACCGGCAGGTTGCCCAGCGGATCCATGATCAGAAACAACATGACGGCAGCGGAGAAAGTGTCCATACAACGCCCAGGCTAAGCCTTCAACAAAAGGAGGGGGAAAGAGGGCGAAATATAACAAAGGCGGCGGGATTCGGCGAGCGCGGCGGGCGCTCGCCGGCGGGGATCAACCGTGGTTGCAGATCTTGTCGGCGTGAGTCTGGAAACCCTGCTCCGATTCGATGAATTTGCCGCGCTTGGCCAGGAAGTCGATCAGCGCCTCGGCATCCATCTCGCTGGCGCTGCAGGTGTGGAAACGGGCCTCGGCGCCGAAGCGCTCGTCGATGGCCTGCTTGAGGCTGGCCCGGGTAAACTGACCGCCTTGCGCCAGCATCATCTCCATCACTTCGTGACCGTGTACCGATTGAGTCATTGCAAACCTCTTGAATGGACATATTTGATGCCTATTAAATCCTGCCCCACTGCCGACGACCTTGATATAGGCCAACAAATTGCCGATTTCCCTGCGTCCGTACTGGTGATGGCCGCGGCTTTGTCGATAATGTGGCAACCTGAGCAGGGGATGGCTACACTAACGCCCCTTTTTGCCACCGCAGACCGAATATAAGGACATTGGCGTCATGCTGTTCCATGGACTGGCTTTCAAGCCCTGGCGGATCTGGACCCGCCGCCCGCTCTGGTTGAAGACCCTGCTCGGCATGCTGACGGGGATCGGGCTCGGCGCCGGTTTCAGCGAGCAGGCGTTGCTGCTCAAGCCCATCGGCGTGCTGTTCGTCAACACCATCCAGATGCTGATGGTGCCCCTCATCTTCTGCTCGGTCATCGCCGGCCTCACCTCGCTGCTCAAGGGCAAGACCCTCGATCGGATCGCCGGCAAGGCCATCGGCCTCTACCTCTGCTCCACCGCGGTCGCCATCTGCATCGGCCTGATGATGGGCTGGTTGCTGGAGCCCGGCATGGGCGCCAACATGGGGCCCTATGAGCGGGTCGGCATGGCGGAATCCCCCACCCTGGCCAGCGTGCTGAGCCACCTGGTGCCGCGCAACCCGGTACAGGCCATGGTGGACGGCAAGATCCTGCAGGTGATCGTGTTCGCGGTGGCACTCGCCCTCGCCCTCAACGCCACCGGTCGGCGCGGCCGCCCCGCCATCCTGTTCTTCACCTCGCTGGCGGAGGGGATGTTCAAGCTGACCCAGATGGTGATGGCACTGGCCCCTTACGGCGTCTGCGCCCTGATGGCCTGGATGACCGGCAAGTACGGCATGAGCCTGCTGCTGCCGCTGCTCAAGGTGATCGGCGCCGTCTACCTCGGCTGTCTGCTGCACGTGCTCGGCGTCTACAGTAGCCTGCTGATCTTGCTGGCCCGCCTCAATCCTCTGCACTACTTCAAGAGCATCGTCGACGCCCAGGCGGTGGCCTTCACCAGCAGCTCCAGCAACAGCACCCTGCCCATCAGCCTGGCCTGCGCCGAGCGCCGGCTCGGGGTCTCTCCTGCCATCACCGCCAAGGTGCTGCCCATCGGCGCCACCATCAACATGGACGGCACCGCGCTCTATCAGGGGGTAACGGCCCTGTTCGTGGCCCAGGCCTTCGGGGTGGATCTGCACATGGTGGATTACCTGACCATCATCAGCATCGCGACCCTGGCCAGCATCGGTACGGCGGGTACGCCAGGCACCGGCCTGATGCTGCTGACGCTGACGCTGACCGCGGTGGGACTGCCGCTGGAAGGGGTGGCACTGATCGCCGGGATCGACCGGATCCTCGACATGGCGCGCACCACGGTCAACGTCTCCGGCGATATTCTGGTATCCGTGTTGATTGCCCGCAGCGAGCGGGAGCTGGATCTGGCGACCTATCACGACGCCAGCGCAGGCGAGGACATCGACTTCACCCTGCGCTGAGGCAGGGCGAGCGATTAATTTTCGTGGGGATCGTGGTGGCAGCGCCAGCAGACATCGAAGTTGGCGCCGTTCTCCTCCCCGCATTGACCACACAGCCAGCCGTTGCCCTGGCGCTGCTGATAGCGCTCGATGACCCGCCCTGCCTTGCTGCGATCCTGTTCGCGCACCATCAGGGTCACCTGCAGCAGGTCCACCGGCAGTTCGCCCAGGGCGCCCGACAGCGCCTCGCCATTGAGCCGCACCGGCACCCCCTCCACTTCCAGCGCCCCTTTCAGGGCATGGGCCTCCAGCGAATGGGAAGCCCGATACAGATTGATCCAGTGATCCATGTCTTCCCCCTCAGATCCACTCACGATGCCGTGACCACGGCACCGCCTCTGACCGGCTACAGCAGAGTATCGATGCCGTAGTCAGCCCCCTTGGCCACGATGAAGTCGATGAACACCCGCAATTTTCGCGGCATCAGTCGCCGCTCCGGAAACAGCAGGTAAATCGGTACCCTGGGCTGCTGCCACTCGGGCAGCACGGACACCAGGCTCCCGCTCGCCAGCTCCTCGTGACAGAGCATGGCGGGCAGGGAGGCGAGCCCCAGCCCGGCCTTCGCCGCCTCTCTGGCACAGGTTATATTATTAACCCGAAAGCGGGAGGGAGGGTCAACCAGCACCTCCCTGTCATCCCGCTCAAAGCACCAGTGCGACGCCAGAAAGCCGCTGGTGACCGCCACCCGCTCATGATGCACCAGATCCTCGGGATGGGTGATGGCGGGGCTGCGCGCCAGGTACGCCGGACTGGCACAGATCAGGCGGGCGTTGCTCCACAGCCGCCGCGCCGCCAGGTTCGAATCGCTCATGTCGCCGATCCGCACGATCGCATCCAGCCCCTCATTGATGGGATCCACGATGCGATTGGTCAGCTCCAGCTCCACCTGCAGGCCGGGATAGGCTTGCAAAAACTCCGCCACCAGCCTGCCCACCACCAGCTGCCCCGCCTCGATGGGTACCGCCAGCTTGAGGGTGCCGGTCACCTCCTGCTGGCTGGCGCTCACCATCAGCTCGGCCTGGGCCAGCTCGTCCACCGCCTTGCTGCAGCGCAGATAGTACTGCTCGCCGGCCTCGGTCAGGGTGAGCTGGCGGGTCGAACGGTAGAGCAGCCGCACGCCGAGGCGCTGTTCCAGCTCGGCGATGCGCCGGCTCACCGTCGCCTTGGTCATGCCCAGCTCCTGAGCGGCCGCCGTGAAGGAACCCTTGTCGACGATCCGCACTAGAATCAATGCAGCGTTCAGATCCATTGTTGCACCAGTGAAACTGTATATCTCATAAATGGATACTAATCGAAACAGTTGGCCAGTGTTAGCCTGCCTCTCTTAAGTTCAGGAATCCCCCACATGAGTCAACACAAGAAGATCCCCCTGCTGGCAGCCATGATCCTGGCCCTGCTCGGCCTGCTGTTTGCCGGTTACTGGTATCTGCACGGCCGCTACTTCGAGAGCACCGACAACGCCTACCTGCAGAGCGAGGTCACCGGCATCGGTTCCAAGCTGTCCGGCTACATCAGCGAAGTACTGGTGACCGACAACCAGCCGGTGAAGGCCGGCCAGCTCATCGCCCGCCTCGACGACCGGGAGTACAAAACCAAGGTGGCCGAGGCCGAAGCTGACCTGCG
Organism: Aeromonas sp. QDB03; assembly: GCF_027707985.1. Taxonomy (NCBI): domain Bacteria; kingdom Pseudomonadati; phylum Pseudomonadota; class Gammaproteobacteria; order Aeromonadales; family Aeromonadaceae; genus Aeromonas; species Aeromonas sp. QDB03. Next base: position 468,204 of record NZ_JAPCJG010000003.1, read on the forward strand.
CCTCAATCAGGCAACGGCGGAAAATCTCGCCGCTACCCGCACCCAGCAGCTGAGCCTCATTCGCCAGGCTGAAGCCAAGGTCAGCTCGGCCAATGCCGAACAGGTGCGGGCCCAGCAACAGGTACGCCGCGTCAGCCAGCTCAACCAGCGGCACTACAGCTCCCAGGACAGCCTGGACGAAGTACGGGCCGGTCTGCAGGTCAATCAGGCCCTGGAGCAGGAGGCCAAAGCGGCTCTGCAGGCCGCCCGCGAGCGGCTGCTGGTGCTGGATGCCGAGGCCAAGCAGAACCAGGCCAAGCTGGCATTGAGCGCCGCCCAGCTGGAACAGGCCAAGCTGGAGCTGGCCTATACCGAACTGCGGGCACCAGCTGACGGCATCATCGGCAAGCGCAGTCTGCGGGCGGGGCTCTACGTCCAGTCCGGCATGCAGGTGGCCAGTCTGGTGCCGCTGCAGCAGGTGTGGGTCGAAGCCAACTTCAAGGAGACCCAGCTGCTCCACATGCAGCCCGGCCAGAAGGTGGAAGTGATCCTGGATGCCTATCCGGATCAGCCGGTCGAGGGGATCATCGACAGCCTGGCCCCCGCCACCGGCGCCAAGTTCGCCCTGCTGCCGCCGGAGAACGCCACCGGCAACTTCACCAAGATCGTGCAACGGGTACCGGTCAAGATCCGCATCCCGGAGCCGGGGCCGCTGGCGGGCAAGCTGTTGCCGGGCCTCTCCACCGAGGTGATTGTCGACACCCGCAGCCCTGATCCCGTGGTTGCGGCCCACTGATGGAACCCATCCCGCGTCGCAACTGGATCGCGGTCATGGGGGGCCTCATCGGCGCCTTCATGGCCATCCTCGACATCCAGATCACCAACGCCTCCCTGAAGGACATTCAGGGGGCCCTGTCGGCCACCTTGAGCGAAAGCTCCTGGATCTCCACCTCCTATCTGGTGGCGGAGATGATCGCCATCCCGCTGAGCGGCTGGCTGAGCCGGGGGTTGAGCGTGCGGCGCTACCTGCTGTGGACCACCGGCGCCTTCATCGTCGCCTCCGTGCTCTGCTCATTCAGCTGGAACCTCACCAGCATGATCGTCTTTCGGGCGCTGCAGGGCTTCACCGGCGGGGCGCTGATCCCGATGGCCTTCTCCCTCATCGTCAGTCTGCTGCCGCTGCACAAGCGGGCCACCGGCATGGCGTTGTTCGGCCTGTGCGCCACCTTCGCCCCCGCCATCGGGCCGACCCTGGGCGGCTGGCTGACCGAGCAGATGTCCTGGCACTACATCTTCTACATGAACGTGCCGCCGGGACTGTTGGTGATGGCCATGCTGGCCCATGGGCTGGACAAGAAGCCGGTGGACTGGGAGGTGATCAAGCGGGTGGATCTCATCGGCATCGTCACCATGGCGGTGGGACTGGGCCTGTTGGAGGTGGTGCTGGAAGAGGGCAACCGGGAGGACTGGTTCGGCTCCAGCTTCATCGTGCGGCTCACCGTCATCTCGGTGGTGGCGCTGGTGTTTTTCGTCATCAGCCAGCTGCTGCGGCGCCATCCGCTGGTCAACCTGCGGCTGCTGCACAACCCGCGCTTCGCGCTGGCCTGCTTCGCCTATCTGGTGCTCGGCATGGCGCTGATGGGTTCCATCTATGTGCTGCCGCTCTACATGACCCAGATCCACAACTACAACGCGCTGGAAATCGGTGAGGTGCTGATGTGGATGGGGCTGCCGCAGTTGTTGGTGCTGCCGCTGGTGCCCAGACTGACCCACAAGATAGATCCGCGCTATCTGGTGAGCTTCGGCTTTCTGGTGTTCGCCGTCAGCTGCTTCATGAACATGAACATGAGCGCGGATTACGCCGGGCCTCAGCTGATCCAGTCGCTCATCGTGCGGGCGCTGGGCCAGCCCTTCATCATGGTACCGCTCTCCCTGGTGGCGACTGCCAGCCTGACCCACGACGAGATCCCCTCCTCCTCGACCCTGCTCAACGTGCTGCGCAACCTGGGCGGCGCCTTCGGCATCGCCATCATCGCCACCCTGATCGACAACGACACCCGCATCCACGTCAGCCAGATCAGCAGCACCCTGGCCGCCAGCAGCATAGAGGGGCAGAGCTACCTGCTGCAGCTGGCCCAGACCATGATGGCGCAGGGCTCCGGCCCCGAACTGGCTCGCCAGCAGGCCCAGGCCATGCTGTCGAACACCATCAGCCGGGAGGCGGCCATCATGGCCTACAACCAGGTGTTCTTCGTGATGGGCATCTTCCTGCTGCTCGCCAGCGGCCTGATGTTGCTGCTCAAGCAGCCCGCCCCCAGGGCAGCCGATGCCGAACCGCTAGAGGCGTGAAAAACGATGAAAATGGAATAGCAAAACGGGCCTGAGGGCCCGTTTTCTTGTCTGCACACGCCCCTTGGCGAGGGGACAACTCCGACGCAATCACCCCGCCAGCGAGGCGGCAATCAGAAACTGGGCGGCGAAGTAGCTGGTCATCACCCAGGCGGTGGCATGGGGGAAGGGACGGCGGAAGCGGTCCAGCGCCAGCATGCTGTCGGAGAAGAGGAACATCAGCGCCCCCACCAGGGCGGCGGCACTGCCGGCGGTGAGGGAGGCATGCCAGGCACCGGCGGCGACCCAGGCCATGCCGATGATCACTAGCATGTAGCAGAACACGGGCACCTTCATCTCCCCGAGCTTGCCCCACAGCAGGCCGAACACCATGCCGGCCACCAGCAGCAACAGCAGACCATCCACCAGATTCAGCACCAGCGGCCCCTGGGCGAAGCCGACGATGTAGCAGAGGTGCGCGACAAAAAACGCCGCCAACCCCTGGATGAAGCGGTCGCTCGGCAACATCAGCAGCACGTCGCCGGCCAGCGACAGGCAGAGACCGAGCAGGATCCAGGCGTGGGAACCGTCGTGGTCATAGCTCTGATAGCCGAAGGCCAGCGCTATGATGAGCAGCATGGTCAACGGCTTGCTGATGTAGAACTGACGGGAGTCTGAGCCATAGGCCGCACGAATGTGCCACCAGCCCGATGCGATGATCAAGAAACTCAATAACATGCCCTGCTCCTCACGTGTTGCTCGCAGTCATACGGCAACATCTTCTTGCTGACAAGCAGAGTAACAAATTCCCCCGCCCAGTGGCAGGGGCGCTCAGCAAACGAGCAGTCTACGCCTAAAGTCTAATTGTCCCGCCCACCCTGTTCGGGCATAAGGGACGGGTCCGGAGGATCACCATGGAAGACGCAATGAAAAACTATCTGCCCGCTATCGATATCATGATGTGCCACCTTGGCATCAGCTTCGAGCAAGCCTGTGAACAGCTGGGCCTGAGCCAGGTGGAACAACAGACCCTGAGCCTGCTGCAGGAGCAGGATCCGCAGGAATAATCCCTCCCGGTGATGGATATCATGATGTGCCGCCTTGGCATCAGCTTCGAGCAAGCCTGTGAGCAGCTTGGCCTGAGCCAGGTGGAACAACAGACCCTGAACCTGCTGCAGGAGCAGGATCCGCAAGAATAAGCCCCCAGCGGGGAGCATGAAAACGGCGCCATGATGGCGCCGTTTTTATTGACCCTGGTTATGCTCGCACCACCCGGCGCCGTTGCAGCCAGACGATCAGCGCAAACAGCAGGAAGCCGGGCAGCCACATCAGCTCCTTGCGCCAGCGCTCGGTAGGCGCCTTGACCATCAGGATCTCCTGGTCAAACTCCATGCCGGCTGCCGCCGCCGGGCTGCCGAAGGTGACGCTGTCGATCAGGGTCTTGCCATCCTGCTCATAGAGCGCGAGCCCCAGGCTGGCGAGGCGGGCTTCCCCATCCTCCCCTGCCGGCACCGCCAGCAGCACGGTCGACTGACGCAGCTTGCCCACCGCATCCTCACCCTGGATCCGCAGCCGCAGGGTGCTCTCCGCCTCCACTTCGCCCAGGGTCTGGGCCAGCTGGGCCGGCGGCGTCTCGCGATAGGGATCGTGCACCATGTCCATCCAGAAACCGGGGCGGAACAGGGTGAAGGCCACCAGCAACAGCAGCACGCTCTCGTACCAGCGACTCTTCACCAGGAAATGACCCTGGGTGGCGGCGGCGAAGATCAGCATGGCAACGGTGGCCACCATGAAGATCAGCACCCCGTGGGCAAAGTCCACGTCGATCAGCAGCAGGTCGGTGTTGAAGATGAACAGGAACGGCAGCGCCGCGGTCCGCAGGCTGTAGTAGAAGGCGGTGATGCCGGTCTTGATGGGATCACCCTTGGAGACGGCCGCCGCCGCGAACGAGGCGAGCCCCACCGGCGGCGTCACATCGGCCATGATGCCGAAGTAGAACACGAACAGATGCACCGCGATGAGCGGCACGATCAGCCCGTTCTGCTGCCCGAGCGTCACCACCACCGGCGCCAGCAGGCTCGAGACCACTATGTAGTTGGCGGTGGTGGGCAGCCCCATGCCGAGGATGAGGCTCAGCAAGGCGGTCAGCAGCAGCATCAGCAGCAGGTTGCCCATGGAGAGCATCTCCACCAGATCCGCCAGCACCAGACCAACCCCGGTCTGGGAGACAGCACCGACGATGATCCCCGCCGTGGCAGTGGCGATGCCGATGCCGATCATGTTGCGGGCACCGGCCACCAGCCCCTCTCGCAGATCGATCAAGCCGTCCTGCAGGGAGCCGTAATCGTGACGGCCATCGCTGCGCAGCCAGTTAAGCAGCGGGCGCTGGGTCAGCAGTATGATCACCAGCATCACGGTGCCCCAGAAGGCCGACAGCCCGGGCGAGAGCCGTTCCACCATCAGGCACCACACCAGCACCACCACCGGCAGCAGGAAGTGCAGGCCGGAGAGCAGCACGGTACGGGTGTTGGGCAGCTCGGTCAGCGGCTTGTCCGGATCCTCCGCCGCCAGCGGCTCATTGCTGGCGGCAATCTTCAGCAGCCCCAGATAGGTGGCAGCCAGCAGCAGGGCGATACCGGGCAGGGCATAGTCGCCCAGCGCCGGCTTGAGCCAGCCCAGGCCGTAGTAGACCGCCATCGACAGCCCGCTGATCAGGGCGGCGCCAAAGGCAAAGCCGGTCAACCGGCGCAGCCAGGGCTTGGGCTGATGGTCGCCGATGGGCTGCATGCCGAGCTTGAGCGCCTCCAGATGGACGATGTAGAGCAGCGCTATGTAGGAGATGGTCGCCGGCAGGAAGGCGTGCTTGATGATCTCGACGTAGGGAATGCCCACGTACTCCACCATCAGAAAGGCCGCAGCCCCCATCACCGGCGGCATGATCTGGCCGTTAACCGAGGAGGCCACTTCCACCGCCCCCGCCTTCTCCGAGCTGAACCCCACCTTCTTCATCATAGGAATGGTAAAGGTACCGGTGGTCACTACGTTGGCGATGGAGGAGCCGGAGATGAGGCCGGTCAGGCCGGAGGCCACCACCGCCGCCTTGGCCGGGCCACCGCGCAGGTGGCCGAGCAGGCTGAAGGCGAGCTGGATGAAGTAGTGGCCGGCACCGGCCCGCTCCAGCAGGGCACCGAACAGCACGAACAGGAACACGAAGCTGGTGGAAACGCCGAGGGCGATGCCGAACACCCCCTCAGTAGTGATCCACTGGTGGTTGGCCAGCGCGGTGAAGCTCACCCCGCGGTGGGCCAGCAGGCCCGGCATCCAGGGCCCCGCCAGGCTGTAGGCGAGAAATACCAGGGCGATCACCGCCAGGGCCGGCCCCAAGGCGCGGCGGGCGGCCTCCAGCAGCAGCGGGATGCCGATGCAGGCAGTCACCAGATCGGCGGTGGTGAGGTTGCCCGGCCGCTGGGCCAGCGCCTCGTACATCACGAACAGATAGGAAGCGGCGCCGGCGGCCACCAGCCCGAGCGCCAGATCGCCGAGCGGCACCCGGTCGCGCGGCGAGCGGCGAAAGGCCGGGAACACCAGATAGGCCAGCAGCAGGGCGAAGGTGAGGTGAATGGCACGGGTCTCGGTGTCATTGAGTACGCCGAAGCCCAGCATGAAGGGCAGCGGCGAGGCGATCCAGAGCTGGAACAGCGACCAGGCGAGCGCCAGGGTGGTGATGCACCCACCCATGATGCCGAGCGGCAGACGCGCCCCCACATCCTGTGCGATCAGTTCCTCGGTAGAGAGTTGTTTATCTTGCATAGGGGTTAACTTGTGCCAACGAGTACAACGACACGACACCCGCTGCCACGGGCTGCGGCAGGCGGGTGTCGAAGAGAGTGACAGCGGCCCTTGGGCCCGCTATCAGAGCCAGCCGCGCTCTTTGTAGTAGCGGGCAGCCCCTTCATGCAGCGGGGCGGAGAGACCCACCTTGATCATGTCGGCCTCTTTCAGGTCGGCGAAGGCCGGGTGCAGGCGCTTGAAACGATCCAGGTTGTCGAACACCGACTTCACCAGTTGATAGACCACTTCCGGATCGGCCTTGGCACTGGTGGAGAGTACCGCCTTGCCGCCGATGGACGGGGTCGGCTGGTCGCTGCCCTTGTAGATGCCGCCCGGGATCTCGGCCTTGCTGTAGTAGCTCTTCTCGGCCAGCAGCTTGTCGATGTCGGCACCGGTGACCGGGACCAGCACCGCGTCGGTGGTGGTGGAGGCTTCCTGGATGGCGCCGTTCGGATGGCCGACGAAGTAGCTCATGGCGTCGATGTTGTTGTCGCCGAGTGCTGAGGCCTGCTCGGCCGGCTTGAGCTCGGAGACCAGGCCGAAATCACCCTTCTTCCAGCCCTTCACCGCCATGATCTCTTCGAAGGTATCGCGCTGACCGGAACCAGGGTTGCCGATGTTGACCCGCTTGCCCTTGAGATCGTCGAAGCCGGCGATCTTGGCGTCCTTGCGGGCCAGGATGGTGAACACCTCGCTCTGCAGGGAGAAGACGGCGCGCATGTCGTCCATGGCCCCCTCGGCCTGGAACGGCGGCAGCCCCTTCATCGCCTTGTACTGATGGTCGGACTGCATGATGCCGAAGTTGAATTCACCGCTGCGGATGCCGTTGACGTTGGCCACCCCGCCACCGCTGGCCGGGGCGTTGCACTTGATCTGGTGATCGGCGGCGCCGCGATTGAGGAAGCGGCAGATGGACTGGCCCGCCACGTAGTAGACACCGGTCTGACCGCCGGTGCCTATGGTCACGAAGCGCTCCTGCGCCTGCACCGGGCCACCAAACGAGACGCCGGCCAGGACAGCCGACAGGGCACACGCCAGGGATAATCCTTTCATGTTGTTCATCCTTTTTGATTGATTCAGCTCGCCCGTTCCACGGGCGAATGCCGGACAAACCACCGTTCTGCGTCGGCGGTTGCCCATGACCTCGATATGAGGAATCGGGTGAACGGCGAACGTTCCCCAAAAAGCCACCAGCATCCTGTGGTGAGACAGTCGGCTTCATGCCAACCGAAGATAATTGGCCCCGAAGGGGCCAATTAAAGAGTCATAACGGCTTCGATTAAGCACACGGCGCCAACATAAATCAAACAAAAACACAAAATGATGGATATGGATGACGAGAAATTTGAAGCCGATCATTAATTTGCTGATCAGAGATTAATTGAATGTGCTACCGGTCGGCAGACAGAATGGGATGAGGGAGATTCTTTTGCAGCCCTTGACTGGCAAGGGCTGCAACTGTGGTGACTTATGCTTGTGGCTTGGCCAGATCCAGAATAAACGCGAACTCCAGCGCGATGTCCTCGTAGGCTTTGAAGCGACCCGACTTGCCGCCGTGACCGGCGTCCATGTCGGTGCTCAGCAACAACTTGTTATCATCCGTCTTCAGCTCGCGCAGCTTGGCCACCCACTTGGCCGGCTCCCAGTACTGCACCTGGGAGTCGTGCAACCCGGTGGTCACCAGCAGGTTGGGATAGGCCTGCGCCTTGACCTGATCGTAGGGGCTGTAGGCCTTCATGTAGTCGTAGTAGCGCTTCTGGTTCGGGTTGCCCCACTCGTCGTACTCCCCGGTGGTGAGGGGAATGGACTCGTCCAGCATGGTGGTGACCACGTCGACGAACGGCACCTGGGCCACCACGCCGCGATAGAGCTGGGGCGCCTGATTGATGACGGCCCCCATCAGCAGGCCGCCGGCGCTGCCGCCCATGGCGTAGACCTGATCCCTGGCGCCGTAGCCCTGTGCCACCAGCGCCTCGGTCACGTCGATGAAGTCGTTGAAGGTATTCTGCTTTTTCAGCAGCTTGCCATCTTCATACCAGTGGCGGCCCAGCTCCTCGCCACCACGGATGTGGGCGATGGCGTAGACGAAGCCGCGGTCCAGCAGGCTCAACCGGGCGCTGCTGAAGTCCGGGTCCATGCTGGCGCCGTAGGAGCCGTAGCCGTAGACCAGCAGCGGATTGGGGTGCGAGCCGGCCCCCTCTTGCTTGAACTTGTCCTTGCGATAGACCAGCGACACCGGCACGGCCACGCCGTCACGGGCGGTGATCCAGAGCCGCTCGCTGGCATACTGGTCGGCCTTGAAGCCCGCCACCGGCTGCTGCTTGAGCAGGGTGCGCTTGCCGCTGTCCAGATCGAGCTCGTAGGTGGACGAGGGGGTGGTCATGGAGGAGTAGCCATAGCGCAGGGCGCTGGTATCCGGCTCCGGGTTGTAGGCGAGCCAGGTGACATAGGCCGGATCGTCGAAGGCGATCTCCTTCTGCTCGCCGCTCTGCCAGTTGACCTGCCGCAGCCGGGTCAGCCCCTGACTGCGCTCCTCCAGCACCAGCCACTCCTTGAACAGGGCATAGCTCTCCAGCAGCACGTCCGGATTGGGGGCAATCACCGCCTTCCAGCGATCCACCGGGCTCTCCTTGGTCTCGTAGAGGCCGAAGTTCTTGCCGTCCTTGTTGGAGCGCACATAGAAGCGGCCGCGGTAGTGATCCAGGCTGTATTCGTGATCCACCTGGCGCGGCAGGAACAGCCGCGGCGCCTGGGTCGGCACGTTGGCATCGATGAGGCGCGCCTCGCCCGAGGTGGTGCTGGAGAGGGCGATGACGATGAAATCTTCCGAGGTGGTGGCGTAGAGGCTCACATAGAAGGAGTCGTCCTTCTCCTCATAGACCAGCTTATCCTTGGCCGGATCCGTGCCCAGCTCGTGGCGATAGACCTGATAGGGCAGCAGTGTCTTGGGGTGCTTGCGCACGTAGAACACCGTCTTGCTGTCGTTGGCCCACACCAGATTGCCGGAGGTGTTCTCCAGCGTGTCGGCGGCCCATTTGCCGCTCTCCAGGTCGAGGAACTGGATCTGGTACTGACGGCGGGAGAGGAAATCTTCCGCCACCGCCAGCCAGCGGTTGTTGCGGCTCACCTCGAGCGCCCCCAGGGCGTAGAACTCGTGGCCTTCGGCACGCTGGTTGCCGTCCAGCAGCAGGCTCGCAGCCTCTTCACCCAGCTTGCTGCGCGAATAGATGGCGTACTCCTTGCCCGGCTCGTAGCGGGTCTGGTAGCGATAGCCGTTCTTCACGTAGGGCACCGACTCGTCCTGCTGCGGAATGCGGGCCACCATCTCCTGATAGAGCTGGTCGCGCAGCGGCTTGATCGGTTTGAGCATGGCGTCGGTGTAGGCGTTTTCAGCCTCGAGGTAGGCCAGCACCTCGGGTTTCTGGCGCTCGTCATCGCGCAGCCAGTAGTAGTTGTCGACCCGGGTATCCCCGTGTTTCTTGATGGCGTGAGGGTGTTTGGCGGCCACGGGAGGCTGGATCAGGGTGTCGCTTGTGGGCATGGCGGACTCATCATTGGCATATGAACAGGGAACGGCGGCCAGACAAGCCAGCAGCAGAAGCCCTCGGGAAAAGGTGAACATGTCGCATCCTTTGCGCTGTAAAAGGGTTGGCGGACCTGAGCCTTGGCTCCTTGGACAGGGGATCAATCTGCCCCTTGTCGCCTTCAGTTGCAAGTTCTCCCGCGCCCTGATGTAAAAGGGCCGCCATCTCGCGATGGCGGCCCCCATACCTGACCGTGAGCGACACGGGCTCGCTCAGGTGTGCCTCACATGATGGAAGTGTGTCTGCTCACGGCCAGTTTTCATCAGCCGGGGTAGCTCGACCAGACCTTGGTCGCGCCCTCGTTGCTGATGCTCAGCACCTGATAGGGCTGACCCGGAATATCCATGCCTGGCGCACTCTGGGGCATGCCCGGAATGGTCAGGCCGCGGATCGCCGGTTTTTCCTTGAGCAGCTTCTGCACGTCGGCGGCGGGTACATGCCCCTCCACCACATAGCCGTTCACCACCCCGGTGTGGCAGGAAGCCAGCTGCGGAGTGATGCCGTACTGCTGCTTGACCGGTTCAAGCTGCTCGGTTTCGACGACCTTGACCTCAAAGCCGTTCTCTTCCATGTGCTTGATCCAGGTCTTGCAGCAGCCGCAATACTGGGACTTGTAGACGGTCATCTGCTCGGTTGCCAGAGCAGAAAAACTGACGGTACCGGCCAGCACGGCCAATAACAGGGACTTGTACATAACTCACCTCGGATAAGAAGAAATGCCCAAAAAAACGGGGGGACTCGACTCAACCGAGATGACGGGGTGGACGCTCCAGCCGGTCGGTCGGAACATCCGGCATGAACTGGGAAGGGGAAATGAAATCCGGGGTATCGGGTTCCAGCATGGCAACCGTCAGGCTGTCGCCGGTGAGCACCGTCATGGCGAGCGCCGAGGTGAAGCTGCCGCAGGGCATGGCCTTCTCCAGGGTACGTTCGCTCTGGCTGCAATGGGGCGTCAGGGTGCAGAGATCGGTCGCCGCCCGGCTGCCAAACGACATCAGCACCATCAGCAGACTCCACAGGGGGAGCCAGCGGCGGGCGCGAGCGAGTTGGCGACGGGTCAGAACCATGAGACGACTCATTGACGAAAGGTGGCCTATGGTAACCCTTGGCCCAGGGGGAGGGTCAAGCCCTCCCCCGCTTCCAGTCAGCCGCCATCAAGGTTGCTGACGGGTGGCCGCCAGCACGATCTCGCGCACGCAGACATTGGCCGGCTGGCTCCATGCATAGAGCACGGCGTCGGCGATCACCTCAGGCGCAATGACGCCTCCCATCTGATCCTTCCAGTCGTGGTAGCCGGCCTTGATGCTCTCGTCCGTGGTGTGGCTGAGCAGCTCGGTTTCCACCGCGCCCGGGGCCATGGTCACCATCCGCACGCCGACGTCGGCCACCTCTTCCCGGATGTTCTCGGTCAGGGCGTGCACCGCGAACTTGGTGGCGCAGTAGGCGGCATGGTTCGGGAAGGTCTTGCGACCAGCGATGGAGCTGATGTTGATGATGGTGCCGCTGCGGCGCGCCTTCATGCCGGCCAGCACGGCGTGAACACCGTTCAACACCCCCATCACGTTGATGTTGAGCATCTGCTGCCACTCCGCCGGGTCCTGCACATCGGCCTGTCCCAGCAGCATGACGCCGGCATTGTTGACCAGACAGCCAACCGGGCCGAATTGTGCCTCGGCCTGCTGGATGGCGGCCTTCATGGCGGCGGTGTCGGTCACATCAACCCCGATGCAGAGGGTATCGGGCAGCGCCAGTGCCTGCATGGGTTCGACCCGGCGGGCCAGCAGCAGCAGCGGATGGCCGGCGGCGGAGAAGGCGCGAACGATGGCGGCACCGATCCCGGCGGAGGCGCCGGTGATCACGACGAGAGGCTTGGACATGATGTTTTCCTTCTGATTCAAGAGTCGGTTTGAGCAAACAAGCGGCTGGCCAGCACGGAACGGGATCACTATAGTCACTGCATCCATCAGTGATAAATATTGTTTTCCGCTGGTTATCATCTGAAAAAACTATGGTTGGGCTTATGCTGGACTTGAGACTGCTGCGCTTCTTCATCGCCATCTATGAAGAGAAGAACATCACGGCGGCGGCCGAACGCTGCCACGTCAGCCAACCCTCCCTCTCGGCGGGGCTGCGCCAGCTGGAAGAGACCCTGGGTGACAGCCTGTTCATTCGGGGCAAGAAGGGGGTGGCGGCCAGGGATCAGGCCCATTACCTCTATCCCCACGCGGTCAAGCTGGTGGAAGAGGCGCGCCGCCTGCCGGCGCTGTTTCGCCAGAAGGCGACGCGTGCGCGGCTCAACATGGCCATCATGCCGGACCTGAGCCGGCGGCGGGTGGCGGGATTGCTGCAGCAGGTGCAGGCTGTGCTACCCGAGCTGGATCTCACCCTCTCCGATTACGGGACGCCTGCCGACTGTCGGCTGACCCTGGATGCCCTGCGCCGCGAAGACGAGATCTTCCTGCCGCTGTGGGAGGAGGATTATGTCTTGTGCGTGCCCCGCGACCATCCCCTCGCCAGCCGCCAGCAACTCGAGTTGGCCGAGCTGCAACATTATGATTTTATTGAGTGCCCTCCCTGCGAAGCCCATCAGCAGACCATAGGCCTGCTGGCCTGTGACCGACTGACCCTCAATCTGGTGGCCAAGGCCGAGAGCAAGGGGCTGGTGATGGCGCTGGTGCTGGCCGGGGTCGGCATCAGCTTTCTGCCAGACGGGCTGGTGGAGGACGAAGCGGGTCTGTGTACCGTGCCGGTGCGCGGGCCACGGATGTTCCGGCGCATCGGCCTCTGCTATCCCGCCCACCAGACCCTCAATCCGGCGCTGCGCGAGCTGATCCCGGAACTGGCGAGCCATGGCGCTTCTTGATAACGTCGCTGCTCAATGCATCTTTTTTTCGCCGGTCGCTTGCACCGGTATTTGGCCCCTCTTCAGATCAGGAACCCATGAAACGCATTCTGGTTATCTTTTCACACCCGGCGCTGCAGAGCTCCCGGGCCAACAAACAGCTGCTGCAGGCCATCGACGGCCTGGAAGGCGTCACCCTGCACGACCTCTACCAGCACTACCCCAACATGTTCATCAACGTGAAGCGGGAGCAGGCCCTGCTCTCTGAACACGACATCATCGTGTTCCAGCACCCCTTCTACTGGTACTCCTGCCCGGCCATCATGAAGGAGTGGATGGATCTGGTGCTGGAGTATGGCTACGCCTACGGCCCGGAAGCCCACGCCCTCAACGGCAAGCAGTGGCTGTCGGCCATCACCACCGGTGGCGCCCCCGAGTCTTATTGCAGTGAAGGCTACAACCAGCGCCCGCTGCTCGACTTTCTGCTGCCGTTCCGGCAGACGGCCCAGCTGTGCGGCATGAGCTGGTTGCCGCCATTCGTGCTGCACTCCTTTCACAAGATCCGGGATCAGGAGGCACTGCGCCGCTGTGGTCAGGACTATCGCCAGCTGCTGTGTGCCCTGCGCGACGAACAACTGACCCCGGCCCAGCTTGCCGGCAGCCCCTATCTGCGCGATCTGCTGGAGGTACTCTCATGACCCGCTCTCGATCCGGGCGATGGCCCGGCCTGCCGACATTGGTCTCCACCACTGTACGGAGGATCCGCTGATGGGACATGGTTTGCTGTTCGATGCCTTCATCTACCTCTCCGCCGCGGTGATCGCGGTGCCGCTGGCCAAACGCTGGGGGCTGGGATCCGTGCTCGGTTACCTGCTGGCGGGCATCATCATAGGTCCCTTCCTGCTGGGGCTGGTGGGTGAACAAAAGGATGTGATGCACTTCGCCGAGTTCGGGGTAGTGCTGATGCTGTTTCTGGTCGGGCTGGAGCTCAGGCCGGCGCTGCTGTGGCAGTTGAAGGGACCGATCCTCGGCACCGGCGGGCTGCAGGTGCTGCTCACCACGGCCGCCCTGACCGGTGTGGCCCACCTCATCGGCCTGCCGTGGCAACAGGGGCTGGCCATCGGCCTCATCCTGGCGCTCTCCTCCACCGCCATCGTGCTGCAGAGCCTGCAGGAGCGCAAACTGATGCAGAGCGAGAGCGGCCGCTCCGCCTTCGCCGTGCTGCTGTTCCAGGACATCGCCGTCATCCCCATCCTGGCGATCCTGCCGCTGCTGGCCATCGCGCCGGTAGCCAGCAGCGGCAGCTCGGAGCTGGCCGGCTGGCAACACGGCCTGCTGGTGGTGGCTGCCATCTCCGGCATAGTGCTGGGTGGTCATTACCTGATGCGACCGGTGTTTCGCGCCATCGCCCAGTCCCACATGCGGGAGATCTTCGTCGCCGCCGCCCTGCTGCTGGTGATCGCCATCGCCGTGCTGATGGAGTCGGTCGGCCTCTCCCCCGCCCTCGGCTCCTTCCTCGCTGGCGTGGTGCTGGCGGACAGCGAATATCGCCATGAGCTGGAGGCAGACATAGAGCCGTTCAAGGGGCTGCTGCTCGGCCTCTTCTTCATGTCGGTGGGCGCCGGCATCAACTTCGGGCTCTTTGCCGAACACCCGCTGCTGATCCCGGCTCTGGTGGTCGGCCTGATGGTGCTCAAGTGGCTGGTACTGATGGCGCTCGGCTTTGCCATTCGCATCTCGCCGAGTCAGCGCTGGACCTTTGGGCTGGCGCTGGCCCAGGGCGGGGAGTTCGCCTTCGTGCTGTTCTCGTTCGCCGCCCAGAACAAGGTGCTGCCGGGGGATACCATCGCCCTGCTGACCCTGGTGGTGGCACTCTCCATGGCGCTGACGCCGCTGCTGTTGATCCTCAACGATCGGGTGATCCAGCCCTGGTTCGACTATCGCAACCAGAGTGAATTGCCGCAGCACGAGCAGCCGGAGCTGGTGGAGCACCCGGTCATCATCGCCGGCTTCGGCCGTTTCGGTCAGATCGTGGGCCGTCTGCTGCACGGCCACGGCATCGGCACCACCATTCTCGAGCAGGATGCCAGCCAGATCGAGATGCTGCGCAAGTATGGCTATCAGGTGTTCTACGGCGATGCCAGCCGGCTTGACCTGCTGCACGCCGCCGGTGCCCACAAGGCCAAGCTGCTGGTGCTCTCCATCAACGATCCGGCCACGTCACTCGAAGTGATTGAAATGGTGAAGAAACACTTCCCGCACCTTAAGATACTGGCGCGAGCCCAGGATCGTCCCCACGCTCACGAAATCCTGCGCCAGGGCGTGGGCAGCGTGTACCGGGAAACCCTGGGTTCTGCCGTGGATCTGGGGGTGGAAGCCCTGACCCAGCTCGGCTTTCGGGCCAACCAGGCCTGGCGGGCCGGCCAGACCTTCAAGCAGCACGACAACTGGCTGCTGCGGGAACAGGTCAACTACCTGGACGACGAACACACCTATATCAACAAGAGCCTGCAATACCGGGACATCCTCTCCGATCTGCTGCAAGACGATCAGGAAGGACAGGAGCGCATTCACGCTCACAACTGGAACAGCGGTCTGCCCGACAACGACAAGGAAGCAATATGATTACCTATTACCCCATGCTCAAACACCTGCACATGACGCTGGCGCTGGTCAGCGTGCTGCTGTTCCTCTATCGCTGGCTGCTGGCCCTGGGGGGCAGTGCCCGCCTGCAGCAGAAGTGGCTGAAGATCCTGCCCCATGTCAACGACACCTTCCTGCTGCTGTTCGGGGTGCTGCTGGCGGTGACCCTGCAGATGAGCCCAGGCCAACAACCCTGGCTGATGGCCAAGCTGATTGCCCTGGTGATCTACATCGGCCTCGGCGTCATGGCACTCAAGCGCCCTGCGCGCGGCCAGAAGCTGGTGGCCGGCCTCGCTGCCCTGGCGGTATTTGGCTACATGGTGGGCGCCGCCATCACCAAATCCGCCTTGTCCTGGCTGGCCTGATCCTGCCAAAAAATACCTGCCTGACGGAGGGGAGCCATCCCCTCCACATCATATTCTGCGTTTCCCCGTCATTTCTGTTTTTTCCTCTCTCTCAAATCCGTAAGACAGCACTTTCATTTGGTGATTTTTCATCATTTTTAAGCCTCGATTGCTGCCCAAAATGATAGCAATTATGTTTAGGATCATGTGGTTAGCTTGGTTTGTATGAAAATGGCGACAGTTGTCGCAGCAAAACTTGCGACATAGACTGTCGCAAGGCATGGCTAGGATACACTCAACGCTAAACCAGTGAAGGCATGCACCATGAGTAAGAAGCTGTTACGACAACTGACCTTGGCGCGTTGCATCCCGCACCGCCCTTACAAGCTGACCGCCAGCCAACTCCAGGTAAAACTGGAAGAAGAAGGCATCCACGTCAGTCTGCGTACCGTGCAACGGGACCTGGAAGAGATGTCCGGCATGGGGTTGTTCGATCTCACCTCGGATGAACGCAGCAAACCACACGGTTGGTGCTTCGAGCGCCATGGCCTCAACGATTTTGCCAACATCATGCCGCTCTCCTTGGCAGTGGCGCTGAAAACCTGGAGCGATCAGGCCAGCCAGCTGTTGCCGGCCAGCGTCCTGACCGAACTGAACCCCTTGGTCGACAAGGCCAGCCAGGTGATCCGCGACAGCCAGAGCGAACTGGCTGAACGCTGGCTCGAGAGCGTGCACCAGTCACCGCGTCCGTTTGCCGGCAACCCGGAGATCCGCCGCAGCACCCTGATCCGCGATGCATTGTGGCGTGGCCGCAAGTTCAGTGCCGAGATCCAGCGGGTCATCAAGGAGCGCACAGTATGGCTCTGCTACGACCGCATCAATCCGCTCGGCATCCTGAACCAGGCGGAAGGGCCGACCCTGCTCTGCACCCTGTCCGAGCTGGATCCCAAGGTCTACGGCATCCCGTTCGATCACATCAAGAATGTGGAGCTGACCAACTTCAGCGCGACCCAGCCGAAGGATTTCAACATCCAGAAACTGATCCGCGATCAGGGGTATCAGGATGTCAGCGGACCGATCCGCTTCGTCGGTCGCATCGATGCCAACTGTCCGACCCTGGTCGACGGGCAGATCCCCGGCCACAATCCGCGCATGACTCGCTACGACAAGCGCAGCGTGGTGGTGGAAACCGAGGTGCAGGACACCCCCGAGTTCCGCACCTGGCTCAACAACATGAGTGGGAATCTGGAAGTGCTGGCGCCCGAATCCTTGCGCAAGGCATATCCGACACCGGGTAGCCGCGTCAGCTGACCACCGCAGAAAAAAGCCGGGCCAAGCCCGGCTTTTTGTATTCTTTTTGAGCATATTTATTCAACTAATTTTTAAGTCTTGCTCACCGAATTGAGCCTGTTTGTACCATCGTTTTCGCCC
Organism: Aeromonas sp. QDB03; assembly: GCF_027707985.1. Taxonomy (NCBI): domain Bacteria; kingdom Pseudomonadati; phylum Pseudomonadota; class Gammaproteobacteria; order Aeromonadales; family Aeromonadaceae; genus Aeromonas; species Aeromonas sp. QDB03. Next base: position 485,186 of record NZ_JAPCJG010000003.1, read on the forward strand.
CGTTTTTGCGTGTAAGAGATCCGCCATGGCAGCTGTAAGAGGCCACTGTGTCGAACCGTACGCGAAGCCATCTTTGAATCCACATTCTTTCCCATGAAACAAACTAATGCCATGATTTATATAACCTTATCTCTATAGCATTGGTCATTAATCCGTTCTCGCCACGCCAATAACGTCGGAACCTCCCTTGTTCCGCCCCCTGATTCCCTTAATATGGGTTTCACAAGGACGGAGCTGGTTCGGCAGGATGCAGAAACAGCGCATAAGTAGGGAATAAACCACAGGGTGTGGGCAAGGAACACCTCAGGATGAGGGCGGTAACTAGGATGGTTATCAAACGGATTACAGGACACCACGGGACGTGGTTGCGGACACCTCGGGATGAGGCAGAGCAAACAGGATGATTGCTCTTCAGGAAGAATATGGACCTCGCCGGAGGCGAGCAGGACAGCTTCAGGATGAAGCGAGACAACCCGGATGGTTGTCTGTCAGGATGACGTAAGGAACACCACGGGATGTGGTAACGGACACCTCCAGGATGGAGAGAGTGCAGCAATCAGGAGCGATTGCCAGGCTAGGATGGCCACAGGACACCTCAACGGATTGGGAAGGGGATATTCCGAAGGATCAGGATAAAGTCAGGGATTGCAGGGAGCGTTGCAGTTCATGGACTGGACTAGATGACTTGAGGGGACGGCAGCCGCCGTCCCCTTTTCTTTATGTGCATTTTGTACCAGAACGGGCCAATGACATGACATGGGAATCTATTCGCTGCCGCAGCACATCGAGCCCCCCCTCAATCTGGGTGCCCATTGTCAGCCAGAATACCCGCCTCTCTCACATCCTATTCACTTCGTGAACGCTGTTGCTCTGGGTTAACTGCAGCCACCCACAAGGCTCCCCGGCATTCGCTCAGACCTTCTTAAAAGTGCTTCAACCAAGGAAGGCTCCCAGCACAAATCATGTGTACAGCTGGCTCATGGCGCGCACAGCAACATTCCCACACACCAGAAACACAGGGTGGAATGGACCCATCCCGACATGACCACCGTCTGGCTCTGCGTGTTTTACTGAATCGAGTAAGGAAAAAAGAGGCAATTCGGGGAACATGAGTGCGGTGCCGGAAACAAAAAAAAGCCCAGTCGTTAGACTGGGCTTCTTAAGTAGTGGCGGAGCGGACGGGACTCGAACCCGCGACCCCCGGCGTGACAGGCCGGTATTCTAACCGACTGAACTACCGCTCCGCTGTCTGGTTAGCTTTTTGCTAAATTGTCTGCCGCTTCATTGAGGTGTCATCCTCGCAGCCAGTCATGTGTTTTCACATCACCGTTTAATTGGGTGCCTGGCAGTGTCCTACTCTCGCATGGCGAATGCCACACTACCATCGGCGCTACCGCGTTTCACTTCTGAGTTCGGCATGGGTTCAGGTGGTTCCACGGCGCTATGGCCGCCAGGCAAATTCTTCAATCTAAGAAAGCTGATTTTATTGTTCGTTCTCGGTATCTGCTACAAGCCTTAGAACACTTCTTGGGTGTTGTATGGTTAAGCCTCACGGGTAATTAGTATGGGTTAGCTCAACACGTCGCCGCGCTTACA